>CAWGKV010000015.1:0-83839 GCA_963823165.1 uncultured Alphaproteobacteria bacterium
GGCGCTTCTCCTATATAACATCGGCGGTTATGGCGGAATTGTCACCTGCCTTGTTCGGGGCGAACGGCGCTCAATGCCCTGGGGTTCCAACGCAATAAGCAATACGCTCCTCCCTTCAAAAAGCAGACACCCGGGGATCGCCGAGGCACGGTGGGAGTCCGCATTTATCTTACGTAAATTAATGTCTAGGATGTTGCGTGTCCTGTCTTGACAATCATGGAACGTCCGATCACTACTGTCTTGGTTGTGAACATGACCTTTGACGACGATAGATTTTGGTTGGCGCAAGGCATTTTCTCAAGGAGAACTGAAGTTGCGGAGCTTCTACGCAATCGGCCACGTAATTCACACCAACATTACCGACCCTTATTTTAACTTCAGTCAATTCCACGAGATGGTTTGGCGATTGCAATGATTGGCAATGTGGCTGATTCGGCCTATCCGGCGACGCAGCGGATCGGCATCCTGGTCTTCGAGTGTTTCGAACCCATCGACGTCTTCGGTTTCGCCGAGGCGTTCACGATCGCCCGTTTTCTCCGCACGCAATATGCGGATCCGCCGCCCTATCCGTTTGCGGTGACCCTCATAGGCCGTAGCCGGGAAGGGATAAGAAGCGCCAACGGTCCCGCGGTTCTTCCCGATCAGGACATGGACCAGGCGCTCCAGGAGCCTCCGGACCTGCTGATGATCCCCGGCGGGGGCGGGACGCGGACCCTCCTTGACGAGAAGGCCGACCCCGAGGGGGTCGCGGCGCTGCTCGACTGGGTGCGCCGCATGGATGAAAAAGTGAAGCTCATGACGTCGGTCTGCACGGGCGCGGCGGTGCTCGCCCGCGCCGGACTGCTCGACGGCCAGCCAGCGGCGACCAACCACAACGCCTTCGACTGGGTCGTCCAGCAGGGGCCGAAAGTTCTTTGGGACAGCGTGTCCCGCTGGGTCGACGCCGGCCGTCACGTGACGTCCGCCGGCGTCTCCGCGGGCACGGACCTCGGCTTCTACCTGGTCGCCAGGCTGGCCGGCCGCGCGGTCGCGGAGAACGCTGTGGCGGCCGCGGAATACGACTGGCATCGCGACCCGCAGGCCCCGATCTTCTACCCGCAGCGGGCGGCGGACTGACCGCGGCGAGAAACCGGCTGCAGGCAAAAATGACCTCGCGCAATCGACGGCCGGAGGAGGACGCGATGGGGCAATTGAGAATTCGAAAATCAATCGACGACTTGCAGTCCGCCTATGAGCACGGCGACAAGACTCCGCTCGAAAACCTCATGCGGGCCTGGAAGGGCATAATGGAGCTTCCGCCCGAGGATCCCAATTCCTTCTTCCTGATCGGCGGCTATCACGGAGAGCCGTTCCGCGGGGCGGGATGGGGCAGCGCCAGCTTCTGGGGCGGCTACTGCAACCACGGAAACGTCCTGTTTCCAACTTGGCATCGCGCGTATCTGCTCCGGCTCGAGGACGCCCTGCGCAGCATTCCCGGCTGCGGCGACGTGTCTCTCCCCTTCTGGGACGAAACGAGCGTTGCATCGACATACAATGGCATCCCATGGGCGCTCACCAGGGAGACGTTCGATCTGGACGGAAAGACGATCGCCAATCCCTTGCGCTCTTCTGTTCTCAACCGGAACATCCGGGATCACATCGGCGGGGACAATCCGGACTACAGCAAGCCCGCCGGTTACGAGACTGTCCGTTATCCCCTGTCGGGACTGGTCGGCCCGGACTACGAGGCGAAGACAGAGAAGCATAACGCCGAATATCCAAACTACAACCAGAACGTCGGTCTTCTGAACGCCAATGTCATTAACTGGCTGACCTCCTACATCGACGTTATCCAGGATGGAAAGGCGGTGAGAAGGCCGACAAACATCATCAAAAAATACGTCGACTGCCTGACGGCGCCAAACTATACAGTGTTTTCAAACACCACCTCGGCAGCCGAATGGAACGACAACTTGGCCGCCGGGGCAGACCCGGTCGTCCCCCTCGAGTCTCCGCACAACAGCATCCACCTGTCTGTCGGCGGGTTCGATGTTCCCAATCAGCCGGACTATTCGCCGATTGCCGGGGCAAACGGAGATATGGGGGAAAACGATACCGCCTCTTTCGACCCGATTTTCTACTTTCATCATTGCTTTGTGGACCGTGTTTTCTGGCTCTGGCAGAAGAGGCATGCCGCGACGGACGATTTCGACATCATCGAGCGATATCCCGGGACGAATTCTGTCGATAATCAAGGGCCGGCGCCTGGCGTTACGCCGAATTCCTGGCTGACGCTGGATTCGGCGCTTGATCCTTTCCGTAAGGCAGACGGAATCCCGTACACATCGCGGGACTGCATGAACATCGAGAGCCAACTTGGCTACACATACGGTCGGGGGTCTCTCGCGGAGGACGAGGCGGTCCAACCGCTCCTCGCCCAGCCTTCCACAGGGCCGGTCAAGCGAATTCACGTAACTGGGATCAATCGTGGCGCGATCCGCGGCTCATTCCTGATTTCAGCTTTCGCGGTGGTGGATGGGAAAAAGCAGCACCTCGGAACGGAAGCCGTGCTCAGTCGCTGGCACGTCGAGGGCTGTGCGAACTGTCAGACTCACTTGCAGGCGAGCGCGGTAATCCCTGTGCGCAGCGTCTCCCCGGAGGGCCGCGCCGAAGGCGAAGCCCTCCTAGCCGCGGGGCAAGTCACCGTCGAGGTGATGACGCGCGACGGCCCCCTCCCTCAATTCCGGCCAGCGGCGGTCGCGGGCGCTTCGGCGCGGCCGGCCTTTCGGTTCGAACTCCGCTAGCGGGCTTGGCAAAAAGACCGGAAAAACAGAATTCAGAGGCGAAAACTGCCCGGCGGGCCACCCCCAGAGCCCTATCATTGTTGCGGCTCAGGCGCGGCCCTCGAGGAACGCCAGCACGCCGGCCTTAAAAACCTTGTCGCCGACCGCGACATTGTGGTCGCGGCCCTGTATGTCGAGCGCCGCGGCGTTGGGCATCAGCGCCGCCAGCTTGCGCGGATCGCCGGCGATCACGTCGCGCGTGCCGACGGCCACCAGCGTCGGCTGGGCAATGCGCCCGACGCCCCCCGGCGTCAGGCTCTGGCGGGAGCCGCGGATGCAGGCGGCGAGCGCGGCGCGGTCGCTCTTCGTCTGATCGGCGAATGCGCGGAACATGCGCTGCATCGGGTCGGATAGGTCGCCGAGCGACGGCGCCTCCATCGCCTCCGCGATTCCGACCGGGAGAGCGGCCCCGTGCACCAGCCGGTCGCCGAGGCCGCCGAGGATGAGCGAGCGGACACGTTCGGGCCGCGCCAGCGCCAGGAAGGCGGAAATGCGCGCGCCCATGGAGTAGCCCATCACGTCGGCCCGCCCGATCCCCAGATGTTCGAGCAGGTTCGCCGCGTCGCGCGCCATCAGGTCGGAGCGATAGTCATGCGGCGCGTAGAGCTTCTGGCTCTCTCCATGGCCTCGGTTGTCGAGAGCCACGACGCGTCGGCCCGCCCTGGTCAGCGTCTGGACCCAGCGCGGGTTGACCCAGTTGACGCGATGGTTGGAAGCGAAGCCGTGAACGAGCAGGATCGGCTCGCCCCGATCGTGGCCCTCGGGCGGGACGTCGATATAGGCGATGTGGACGCCGTCGGAAGAGAATTGCCGCAATGCTTCGCGCCCCCTGACGCCTGGGGGATAAGCGGTCCCGCCGCGGCTGAAAAGAGGCGGCCGGCGGCCATGAAGACGCCTCCCCGTGCCCAGTCTTGTCACATTGTCCTTTCTCGCCGAATATCTGCGTCGCGCGGCTCGCGGAGGCGATTTTTTGGGCAAGGGCGGCCCCGGCCGCGAACGGGCCGGGGGCAGGGCAAGCCGGCGAGACATTCCAAGCGGGGAACAGAGCCATGAGTTGCACGAATCCGTTCAAGAACGCGCTGTTCGCCCTCGCGCTGATCGGCTTCAGCATGCCACAGGCGGAGGCGATCGAGATCGTGCGGGGATCGGGCCCCGCTTTGCATGCGGAGGACGGTCTCGTCACGACCGCCGCCGTGCATCGCGGCGGCGGCCATCGCGGCGGCGGAGCACATCGTCCAGGCGGCGGCGGGCATGGTCCTGGCGGCGGCGGGGCTCATCGTCCAGGCGGCGGCGGGCAGCGACCGGGGGTCCCGGGCCATCGGCCGGGCCAACCGGGCCATCGGCCCGGGCAGCCGGGCTATCGTCCCGGCCATCCCGGTTATCGACCCGGCCATCCGGGATACCGCCCCGGCCACCCGGGATACCGCGCCGGCTATCGTCCGGGATACCGCGGCGGCGCGGTCTGGGTTGGTCGTCCGGCCTCGTACCGCTGGGGCCCCGGCGGCGCCGTGGCCGCCGGCGCGGCGATCGGTTTCGTCACCGCGGCGACGGCGTCGGCCTGGGCCGGCGCGCCCCCGCAGGCCGGCCTCTGCTGGTTCTACACCGACCCGAGCCGCAGGCAGGGTTTTTGGGACGTCTGCCCATAGGGGCCTCAGCGGCCGGCGGCTCTTTGCCGCGTCTTTCCGAAGCGCCGGCCGTCAGGGGGAACGCCGCCGCCGGCGCAAAGCGAAGCGCCCGCCCCGGCTGCGCGCCGGCAAATTGCTCTTGCCGGCGCCCGAAAAAGCGGATAGACGCCCGCATCCGCATCCGGGGCGCATCCGCCGCCCGGGGGCGGTCTAGTGCGCCCGTAGCTCAGCTGGATAGAGCACCAGACTACGAATTTGGGGGCCGGGAGTTCGAATCTCTCCGGGCGCGCCAAATCCTCCACCATGCAGGATGAAGGTGGGCACTGTCTTGGCCAGGAGGTCTGCTTCGGCTGATTCCGGCTCTTCGTCAGCGCGCCTAGTTTAGGTCCGCAGCCAATAGCTCGCGTTCCTGCTCCAGGCTCCAGGCCCACTTTGCGCACCGTACCTTCGATATTGTGCTTGCGATCCGCTCTAATCGGCCAACCTAACTGTAAAGGCAGAGTTTAAGTCGGTCGGTTGGATATTTAGGTTCCGTAAATCTTCTACCATATCCATTAACATTGCTGTATGCGCAGAGCTCGACGGAACACAATAAGAATTCCCGTAATAATTTATTGATGCATAGCAGCTAGATCCGATACCAATAACGTTTAGATAAGGCTCTCCCCTGAGGAGATTCTTAGCTTCTTGTGTGAAGTAAGAGAAATTCTTATTTCTGACGTCAAGCCATCGGCCAAGATACTTTATAACCCCGTCCGGCGATCGGAACACTAGATCTATTTGGATCGGGCCTCCCAATCCTGGGTACGCAAACCCTTTACCTTGGGTTGTCCCACTAGTTTGAGGAGGTAATGTTCCGGTAATCGTGTCGGTATTTGTCGTCTCCGTCCCAGACACGCTCCGCTTGACAGAAAGGGTTCTTGTGACGCCAGTATCCTGTTCTTTCTGAAGCGGCTTTTGATCGGACCCACAGATGTTCCGACGATCTTTTTCGATCAAGGCTTCGATTTTCGTGCCGGCGCGCGCCGGGTCGAAACAGATCCTGCCCGGTGCCCCGGATGTCGAGCTTCCCCCAGTCGAGCTGGTGCCACCTTGAGCCGAGCCGGAGGCGGAACCGGGGCTCGAGTTGGATGTGAGCTCTGCGTAGAGCCCGTTCGCGACAAGGCCCATTAGAAGCCTGTGGAATTTGGAGAAGCTACACTGTAGACCCGGGTATAGAGGGGCGGGACCGGGTGAATTCAGGATCTCAGCACACGTCTTTCCGGATTGTTTCGGATCGTCGTCGGTTGGATCATTGTTGAGGAACGCGTGCCTACCGCCCGGGAGGGTTACTTCGAATCCTTCCAAAACCAATGAAAATACCGCCTCGCGCGGATGAGACCCAACCAGAAGGGCCACAGTTCTTGGACTTACAGGCGACAGCATACCATTTTGAAAGGCCGTCGATAGAAGGGGATTTGACTGGTAACCCCCAGTGACAGTGCTAGCTAAACCGTTAGTAAGAGGATTGTTTCCAGAGTGCACACCGACGTAAAACGACGGGAATCCGGTTGTCAGCGCCTCCGTTTGACCACCGGTCACTTGACTAATCGCAATGAAGTTCGGCGACTGATAACGATTTGCGCGGACAATGTTCAGTAATATCTCGTCGTTCAAGGCGTTTTGCGAGTTGGTGTTAGCATCATTGATTCGAGCGCCGTACTGATCAACCGTAGCGCAGCCGGCGCATTGAACGAGGGCAAAGAGGGCCCAGGGCAGAACCGCAGATCGAATCATCGCAATCTCTCATCGTGGGATCACGAAAGTAGCGACGCTCGCGGCGGCCTGATATCGTGTGTTAAGGGTTTTGAGGTCTTGATGTGCTTTTTCAACAGGTTTCGTGTGGTGGAGCTGTCGGAGCTGTCGGCGCGGCACCTCTGATCCATGGAGGAACATTAATGTCTTGGTCTTTCTTGGTGAAAGTCGCTCTAGTCTCGGTTATGTTGCAGTCATCGACATGTCTCGCGGCAGAACAGTTTCGGATTCAGCCGGAGGATTTCTCAAAATTTATACAAGCAATGCCTAATCCAGGGGAATGCCTACGGAATCCGACACCAGAGAACTGTGGAGAGGCCTATCACGTTGTAACCGATCCGAGCGTGTTGAAGAGCCTTAACTGCCGAAGCGTCGGTACGAACTGGGTGTGCTTAAACCAATAGGACCTGCGGAGGCACTAACTACGTGGCCCACTCAAGTCGACTGCTGACCAAAGGCCATCACTCGGCAAAGCATCCGTCCTCATGAAATGTTCGAAATTACAATGACATAGGAGTGCCCAGTTTCATCCTGTCGGGCGCGCCACCCACAACTCATTGTAATCGCTTGATTTTGTACGTGGGCCCCTGACAGAACCAAAAACTGGCGGATTTTGTTGCGTGATTTCAGAGGCTTATGGGGCTCGCGAACTTTACCGCAGCGAGCTTGCGGACGATGGCTATGGTCCGCGAGTATCTCGTAGGTCGGCTGTGGGCGGGAACCCGCCGAAGGCCTTACGGCAGCTTCCGTGCGCATCGGTCTCGTTCGTCGAGCCGATCGATCGCGACAAGTCCGCCCGAGGCGCGCATTCGCCAGAGTTGCAGCGAACAACGCTTGGAGCAACGTTCGCCAGTTGCGCGGCGCTAGACGGGCAGCTAGTGTTCAAAACCAGACGCTTAAGTCCGAGCCGGGGCCCCAAATTTCCGCGAGCATCGCAGGTTTCAGGTGATGGAAGCGTCAAATTCATCCACTAGCTTCGATGCCAAGGCAAGAGTGCACTTCGATGCTGTTGTCTGACCACGCGGTAACCCGTCGTCGCTTTCTGCGGACCAGCCTCAACCTGGCTTGGCCCTTCGCTTTCGGGGTGCCGCTGACTGCCCTTGGCGCTCTTCCGGCGAGGGCGGACTTCGGGATCATGTTCGCAGTCGTGGAGGCCGCGGCCAATCTGGCGAACTCGCTGTCCAAGGTGTCCGAGAGCGCCGGCGGCCTGAACAAGCGGTTGGAGGTGATCCAGCTTGAGCTGGACGCCATACTCCAGACGCAGGTGGAGACGCTCGCCGCCGTCAATGAGGTGAACAACAACGTCATCAAACTGGGGGAGCTGATACCCAACCTTCTGACGAAACAGGAGTATTTCAATGCGAAGTTGGAGGTGGGAACGGCCAACGACGAAGTGAAGAGGTTCGGGGAAGATGTGCAGAAAATGCCAGGCCGGCCGCTGGGTCCGCGCGACTTCGATCGTTTTTATCACGCGTTCCAATCCACGCGGTCGGCCTTGTCGAGGCTCGACCAAACGACGCTGGAATCGGTCGACGGCGATCCCGGTGTAGTTGCGATGGCCTACGCCGCGTGCAGCATCACGATGCTTGCGGAGCAATGCTGGGTGCTCGGCAAGATCGAGCCGCTCTTGGACGAGTCGAAGATGGCGAGCTGGGACGCCGCCAACGAATTCTCCCAACTTCGCAGTGGCCTAAAGTCGGTACTTGCGACTTTGAAGACGCAGAGGCTCCCGCCACTGTATGCGGGGCAAACCTCGATCCGCGACGCCGAGGCGAAGCGTCTGAAGGACAATCCGTGGGCAACAGAGTTTTTTGAAGCCATTGCGAGCGGTCCTGGTTTAAAGAAGTTTGATGGATGCCTCATTACATACATTCAGCACAAAGAGGCCGTGGGGGAACATTGTACAGTTGGACCTATTAGGAATGAAGTCGATCATGGCCGTTGCGACTATGAGTACAAATATTATCAGACGCCGTTGTTGCATCACCGCCAATTCACGGTCGACGCCGTCACGCTGTCGGACCCCGGCGGGAACGACTACCTCACCAAGTCCCTTGTCTACGGGAGCGAAACTCAATCCCAGGGCGGGGAGACTTGCGCGGCCCCGGCGCCGAAGAAGTCGATCGATGAGTCCCTCGCCGACTTCACCCCCGACGCCCTAAGCTTCTCGAAGGCGGCCGCCAATGTCGCCGCCTTGAACAACGCGCGGGCAGTCGCAACCCAGATCGAAAGTGCGGTGGCGCTGATGTCCCTTCCGCGCTGACGAAGGCGTGCGAGGGGCCTTTGCCTTCAGTGATCGAGGTGGTCCAGGAGACGAACAAATGGCGAAGTCGAGATTGATCCTGCTGACGGTTGTCTTTGCAGGGATCTTGGTCGCCTATCGGGCCACCGGCGCGCCGGAAAACGTCGATCCGGAAATCAGTCACAGCGTGTCGGTTAATGCCAACGATGCCTTGGACGCGCTGTTGAAGAAGGCGAATCAATACTACAGTCTATGGAAGACGGTGGACCAGACAACGAAGCTCTCGGGCCTCTTTCTGAAGGGTCTGAAGATATCGATCGGGGATCCGGTCATCATCGACCATGAACTGGTCGACGGCATAAAGGCCCAGGCGGTCGGACTGGAGAAATTGAAGGACTCCCTCTCACCTCCGCTCGATGTCCAACCCTTGCGCGGGGTGGCGGAAGCCGACCTGAACAGCGCTGATCCGTCGGTGCGCGGCAATGCGCTTGCAGCGATTGAAGGCAATGTCCGGCAATACGAGGCGACCATCGCGCGGTGGGAGGACAAGAATTGGCAGGCCGAAGACATCGCCAGGGACTGCGACGCCTCCAAGGCGCGCGTCGACGAACTTGCGGACAAGTTGAACGAAATCAACACGTCGATGGCGGGGGCGTTCCTCAACGCGGCCACGGGGAATTCCTACGCATATTTGTGGGGGGATGTCGCGACTTCGCTGTACGACGCCGTCGGGCGACGCGCCGGGGCCGCGGACAGCCTGCGCGACGCTTACGCGAAGGCCGTCGCCAAGATGAAGGCGAACTTGGCGAATTACGGGACGCTGAGAAGCTTGGTCAGCTATTACCGGTTGCTCGACTTCCTGAGGGCCGCAAAAGCCAACCCGACGCCGATCGGCGAAATGTTCGGCAAGGCCGAGCGACTGAGCAACGATGCGTCCGAGGCGGCGGCGGCCTCCCAGGGCATCAAGCCGCCGTCGGATGCAACACGCAACATCCGGCATGATCTGGCTGCGGCGGAGGAGCGGCAGGCACAGGTGAAGAGCCAGGTCGATCGGCTGATGCGCGAGGCGCACCAGGCCGACGACGACGCGGCGCGGGCGCAGCAGACCCAGGCGATCCTCGGCCTCGCCGCGGCGGCCGCCTCGCTCACATCCGCGGCGTCCGGAGCGGCGGCTCCATCCAGAGCAGCGGGCGGGACGACGGCGACCGCCAGCCCGGCGATCCGAACAAATGTCCCGCTGGACACCGTGGACGGGTTTCACTTCGGGCCCGCCATAGCCGCCCCGACGCAACCGTAGTGTCTACGGCAGCATTCTGAAGTGCGCCGCGCGTTTCCGGCTGACCCTCAACCTCTCCTCCGGGTCGTCAGCAGACGCAACCCGGACGGACCAACGGAACCGTGATCAGAAAACGGTCGAAACAACAATCACATACGAGTGCCCAGTTTCATCCTGTCGGGCGCGCCAATAACTTCAAAGTGTTACGGAAGGAACCGGACCAAGGTATTGAGGCGACTTTCAGCCGGGATATCGCTGGGATAACAGAGCCTTCGAGCAACCGGCAGACCAGCGTCGACCCGTCCCCTCGCCCCTGGTCGCGGATGAAGCTCGCGCCCGTAGGCGTCGAGCACGCGCATGGTTACGGCTTGAGGCGGCATTCTGCGTCGACGATGAGCGCGATGGGCGCGAGCAGAGGCCGCCGCGCAGATCCCTATCAGCCCTCTTTGTCAGTGGCGCGGGCGCTGTAGGCGGCCACATTGCTCGCGCCATTATCAAGGTCTCCATTGGCTGCATAGTTGCAATCTCGGGGCAAGCAGCGACCTATCATCCCCGAAGTGAGGAGCGTGAGGATGAAGCCAAGACCCGAGACGACCTTAGAACTCGTGGAAATTGAATTGAAGAGAATACGGGCCATGGCGGCGCAAGCCGATGACGCCGCGCTTGTTTACATGATCGAGATGGCGATTATGGAGGCCAAGAAGGCCCGGGCTAGCCTTCGTCCTGAACCCTCAGAATCTCCGCCACGAACTTAAATACGTCCTCGCGAAGGTCCGCTCTCTTAACGCGGAGAAAATCCTGGATCAGGCGATGCCCTTCTTCAGGCGAAGGCCGAGAGAAGTTTGGCGCTCGGTCCAGGGAAGCATCGGGAGCGGAATCAAAGGTTTCAATCGATAGGGCCGCAAGCATGATCATGTCTCCCCAGAATGGCGCGGAACTCGTGCCCCGCAAAGCAGGGTACGATCAATTCCGCTGCAAAACGAAAGTTTATCCCCGTTCACGACGCGTCGAACATCCCAGAAATCGTCCGGTCGTGAACGAAACATCTACTCTTTCCAAAATGAGACGGGGTCAAGGCAATCCATCGGCCTGTTCATCGCGGTTCTCTTATACTTTCGTCTTACGCTTGCTGGGCGTAAGCCCAGTATTCACGAACTCGAAATGCGGCGCCGGGCTTGGCCCACTTACCGCCAAGCATCCGGATCGCCATGTCGAGACCGACCCGCTTCGCGACAATGAGCGCGGCGCACCGCCAGTGCGCCGGGATTCGGCCGGCGTGGTTGCCCCATCGGATAGAACCAACTCATGCTCGCGCTGGCGGACCTCGGAATAGCCCTCGCCGCCATGGTCGCGGATCAGCGCATCGTCGTTCGGCTTGCGCCCAACCAGGGCGGCAAGCCCAGCCCCCGAGGAGATTACGATCGGCGCCAACGCGTCCAAAGCTTAGTGGCGAGCAGCGCGCCGCCGATGACAAGGGCAACCGGAATACCGAGCCGATCACAGGAGCCGGCGCGGCGCGACAAACTGAACAGGAGACAGGAGACGCGACAGCGTCGATCTCTGCCGCCGTCGCCGCAGCGACCCCCAGCCATACTGCAAGCGTTGCAGGCGCCCACCACCCGACCGGCCGCAAGATCCAATCGGGAAATCGGCGGGTTGTTCCTTTGAGAGCGGGTGGCCCGGGTGCGGGGTCTGGGCAGCGTCGCCTATGAGCCTACGCTGAGCATGAGGGCGCCGTCGTCGACCGGCTGGGCGGCAATGCCCTGGCGCGGAGAGAGCGACAGCGACGCGGCTGGTCGAGATGGATGCGGCCGGGCGTGCCCATCGCCCGCCGCAAGCGCCTAGTCCGAAATCGGTTCGGTCTCGACATCTTCCAAGCTTCGCAGCCGGGAAAACTCTCCAGCGCTTGTCGGAAGCGTGATCGCCGGCCTGTCCCATCGTCCGCCAGACCTAAGCGGAGGCCCGGCGGGCTCGCTCGAGGTTGCCCGCTTGTGGTCGAGCGCCGATCGGCCTGGCCCGGGGTCGCCTGGCCAAGGAAGGCATACGCTAACGGATGAGCTAACGAATGACATGACAAAAACTCCCCTTGAGAGTTCTGAATGCTAGGTTCTGGCGGATTCGGCTCCTTCGCGCAGTGACGGCGGTCACAAGCCGGCGAAAGACGCGACTGCAATCATCAGGACGCCAACCAGGAGGGTAGCCATGGCCAAGCTCGTGCCTACCGGGTTCGTCAGCGCGATCAACGCCATGAAGGCTCCAAAGAGGAGTACGATCATCGCGGAGCGGAAAGCGGTCTGTCGGGACATATTGTTCTCGATTGGCACACTGCGGCGGGGCTATGTCCCGACCGGGCAAGGGTTGGGCCACCTGCGCCAGTCCCAAACGAAACGGCCGCCGAGTCGCCCCGGCGGCCGTCCTGAGCCTTCGATGGCGCTTCGCCCTCAGACTGCGCCGGCGCCCTTGAGGGCGTTGAAGTCAACGGCGATGCTGAATGAATTCCGCATCTACTGCCGGGCGGTCGTGCCGCCGTCGATGACAAGCACCGTGCCCTGGCAATAGCTGGCCTCGTCGGACGCGAGGTAGAGACACCCAAAGGCCATCTCTTCCGGCGTGCCTGGCCGCTTCATCGGCGTCAGACGGTCTGCCATCGCCGGATCGTTGAAAAGCCCCAGCACCGGGGCGACCATAGGGGTGTCGATGAAGCCCGGGGCGATGCAATTGACGCGGATGTTGTCGGCGCAATAGCTGATTCCGAGTGAACGGGTGAGGTTGATCGCCGCCCCTTTTGCGGCCGTGTAGGTATGAGCCGCCGGCAGACCCTGAAATCCCGAAATGCTGGTCACGTTGACGATCGATCCGCCGCCCTGCTTCTTCATTTCGGGAATCACGAGACGGCACATGTAGTACAGCGAGTTGAGGTTGATCGCCATCACCTCGTGCCATTTTTCAGGCGCCGTGTCGTCGACGGGGCCCATCGATCCCGGGCTCTTCTCGAGCCAGCTATAGCCGACCCCGGCGGAGTTCACGAGAATGTCGATCCGTTCGAAAGTCTTGAGCGTGTCGGCGACTGCCTTCTCGGCCCCCTCCGGCCTCGAGAGATCGGCCGCGACAACCTGACCTTCGCCGCCTGCTGCTTTGACCTGCGCCAGCGTTTCGTCAAGGTTGGCCTTCGTCCGGCTGACCCCGACCACCTTTGCGCCCTCGGCGGCGAACAGTTTCATGCAGGCGCGGCCGACGCCGGTTCCCGCCCCCGTGATCAACGCGATCTTGCCCTTCAAGCGATCCATCGTTCTCCTCCCAGAATGGACCGGCGGTTCGATTGCGTTATGGACAACGTCAGCCGGCCAACCTATTGTAGGCTGAGATTGTAGGACGAAAAAGCGGCGAGGTCCACCGAGAACGGGCCCGCCGAAGTCGGGAGGAGCGACAGGTATGAGAGCCGCCGTCTTTCACGAATTGGGTAAGCCGCTTCGCGTCGAGACCGTGGACAGGCCTCAGGCGGGACCCGGCGAGATCGTTCTCAAAGTTCACTATTGCGGGATCTGCGGGTCCGACCTCCACTCCACCCACCCCGGCGTCTTCGTGGTTCCCGACGGGACCATCCTCGGCCACGAGTTTGCAGGCGAAATCGTCGAATCCGGCGCGCCTGGCTGGAAAGTCGGCGAAATGGCGACCGCGCTTCCGAACAATGCTTGCGAGGATTGCCGCAAACTGGGTCTCGGCGAGTGCAAAGACAATCTCGGGATCATGTGCCCGAAGAACACCCTGACCGGCTTCCATCCCTCGGCGCAGGGCGCTTATGCGGAGTTCGTCAAGTTCAGCGCCAAGGAGGCGCTGCGGCTTCCGACCGCGGTCAAAAGTCGCGAAGGCGCTGCCGTCGAACCGCTTGCGGTTGGGCTCCACGCTGTCAATCGCGGCAAGGTGACGGTCGGTGAACGCGTTCTCATCATCGGGGGCGGTCCGATCGGGCTGGCGACGGCCGTGTTTTCAAGACTCGCCGGCGCCCGCGACGTGGTTGTGAGCGAGTACGCGCCAGCCCGGCGCGAGGCCGCCGGCGCGCTCGGCGCGACGGCCGCCATCGACCCTGCGAAGGAGGATGTGTCGGAAGCTTTCCTGAAAAAGGCCGGCGGCCCCCCCGACGTGATTTTCGAATGCGTCGGCGTCCCGGGAATGATCCAGAAGTGCATCGATCTCTCCAAACCCTTCGGCCGCATCGTCGTTGTCGGAGTTTGCATGGTCGAAGATACGATGACGCCGATCTCGGCGATCTTCAAAGAGGTCAATATCCAGTATGTGCTGGGTTACGGGCGGCCGGACTGGCGGCTCGTGCTCGATCTCCTCGAACTCGGGGCGCGTCGATCCCCGGCCGATGATCACCGACATCGTTACGCTCGATCAGCTCCCGCAGGCGTTCGAAGCGCTTCGGAAGCCGACAACGCAAATCAAGGTGATGTTGCGGCCCAATAGCTAGCACGGCGGCGTTTGCGGCGCCGTCGCTGCCTGGATTTTGCGCGTCGGAGGTCGGGCCGAAGGTCCGCGTTGATTGTGGCGGCGACGCGGGATAAGCAGGACAAACCCCGTAAATGACTGCGTGGATGCGTCTTTAAGCGAACGCGGGACGAGAGTGCGGAAGCCGGACACAATGAACATGGACACCGTCATATCGCCCGCCAAGCGCCGCCCGGCAGTCAAAAAAAGTGCTGCTAACGCAAGCGCGACCGCAAAAATGACGTCGCCCGACCGCGTCGTCGATGCGATCGTCCGAAGCATTCGGACCGGCGTCTATGTGCCCGGCCAGCGGCTGATCGAGGCCGATCTCACCCGCGACTACCATGTGAGCCGCGGACCGGTGCGCGAGGCCCTCAAGCGTCTTGCCGCCGAGGGCGTTCTCACGCTGACGCGCCACCGCGGCGCTTATGTGCGCGCGATGTCGCGGCACGAGGTGCGCGACAGTCTCATGGTGCTCGAGGCGCTGGTCGGGCTGATGGCGAACCTCGCCGCCCGGCACATTGGCGAGGCCGACAGCGCAGATCGCATGCGCGAGGCCTATCGGCGGCTGCTGGCGTTTAAGGACGACGGGGGTACGGCGGCCTTTCTCGACGAGCGGCGCAGCTTCTACGACACGATCATTCAGATTGGCGGCAACCTCGAACTCAAGCGGATGCTGCCGTTGATGCAGATCCATCTGCTGCGCATGCAGTTCCAAGCCTACATCACCCCCCGCGACCGGGAGAAGCAATTCAAGGAATATGCGACCATCACCGAGACGATCCTGAAGGGCGACTCCCTAAGGGCGCAGAAGGTAGCGGCGCTGCACATCCGTCGCACGCGGCTCAGTCTCATGCGCCTGCCCGACGAGGCTTTCCCTACCATTCGCGTTGCGGACTGAATGTAGCCATGGTTCTCCTCGTCGCAGGCGGAACCAAGGGGATCGGGCTCGCCATTGCAAAGGCCTTCGCCAAGGACGCAGGCGACGTGTTCCTGGGCTATCATGGCGACACGGCTGCGGCGGCCGCGGCGGCGGAAGCGGTGGCGGAAGCCGGCGGGCGGCCCCATCTCGTCAAGGCGGACGTCGGAACGCCGGATGGCTGCGCCGCAATGGCCGAGGCCGCTCGGGCAGTCGCCGGCCGGCTCGACCAGGTCGTTCACTGCGCAGTCGACGCCTACCCTTCGGCTGCCCTCTCGGCCGATCCATCCCGCTTTGCTCGGGCGGTCACAACCAACGGAACGAGCCTTCTTTTTCTGGTTCAGGCGGTCCTGCCGCTTCTGTCTCGCGGCAGCACGGTCTTCTATTTGACCAGCCGCGGCGGACGGATCGTCGTGCCTAACTACGCCGCCGTCGGCGTCGCCAAGGCTCTGGCGGAAAGCCTGTTGCGCTACCTCGCGGTGGAACTCGCGCCGCGAGGTGTCAGGATCAACGCGATCGCGCCCGCTGTTGTCGATACCGACGCGGTCCGGACGCTGTTCGGGGCGGAAGCGGGCAAGCTCATTCGCGCCGCCGCCAGCCACAATCCGTCCGGTCGAGGCGTCACGGACGCGGACTACACCAGCCTGATGCGCTGGCTCGCCTCGCCGGCCGCCGAGTTCATTCAAGGGCAGGTCATTTTCGTCAACGGCGGCGCGAATCTGAGCGCCTGAACTCGAAGTCATAAACGTTCGATCAGCGTCGCGTTGGCCATGCCCCCGGACTCGCACATCGTCTGTAAGCCGTAACGGCCGCCCGTCTCATCGAGTGTCCCAAGAAGATTGGCGAGAAGCCGTCCACCCGATGCGCCGACCGGATGGCCGAGCGCGATCGCCCCGCCCCAGCGGTTGACGCGATCGGGATCCGCCCCGGTCTCCCTTTGCCATGCAAGGACGACGGAAGCAAAAGCCTCGTTGACTTCGAAACAATCGATCTGGTTGAGGGGTAGGCCGGCGCGGCGGAGAAGCTTCCGCGTAGCCGGGATGATCGCCGTGAGCATCATGACCGGGTCGTCGCCCGCGAGCGCGAAATGCGTGATCGCCGCCCGCGGCCTGAGGCCAAGCCGCGTGGCGACGGACTCTTCGGCGATCAGGATCGCCGCCGCTCCGTCGGTGACTTGGCTCGAGTTCCCGGCGGTGACGCTCCAACAAATCTCGGGGAAGCGGGTCGAAGCGGCCGCGTCTTCGAAGGCCGGCCTTAATTCGCCGAGCTTCTCGAGCGAAGTGTCTCGCCGTGGGCCTTCGTCGCGTTCGACGCGCTGCGATCCTTCAGGCGTGGGAACATCAATGGGCGCAATTGCCCGGGCGGTCGCTCCGCGATCCTCCGCCGCAATGGCCCGCCGATGAGATTCAAGCGCAAACGCGTCCATCGCCTCTCTATCGATGGTCCATCGCGCCGCGATCAGTTCTGCCGACACGCCCTGGCGCACGAGCCCTTTGGGGAAGCGGCGGTGAAAGGCTGGTCCTTCGTTATCCTTTCCCATGCGATTCATACGCATCGGCACGAGGCTCATCATCTCCACGCCGCCGGCGATGACGAGGTCGTACGCCCCGGCTATGACCCCGTGGGCGGCGAAATCGAATGCCTGCTGTGCTGAGCCGCATTTGCGATCGAGCGTCACCGCGGGCACACTTTCGGGAAAGCCTGCCGCGAGGACTGCCTGCCGGCCGATGTTGCCCGATTGCTCCGCGACCTGAATCACACAACCGGTAATCACGTCTTCAACCATCGCCGGATCGGCGCCCGTCCGTCGCATGAGAGCCTGCAGGACTTGCGCGTAGAGGTCGACCGGATGCACGCCGTCCAACACGCCGCCGGGACGCCCACGCCCGAACGGCGATCGCACGACGTCGACAATGACGGCTCTGCGCATCGCTCTTCCCTTCCGCTCAGCCCGCCTCGCGCCGCAGGTCGAGCGATAGCGTAGCGGAGTTAATCTGCACGACCGGCGACTTGGCGATGCGCATAAGGCGCTGGACCTGATCGAGTTCAGGCGACGACAGCAGCGGAAAGTCTCGCTTGACCGGACCGGCCTCGCGCATTTTCTTGAGATCCGGCTCGGGCACGAGCGCGCGCAGGATCAGTTCGTCATCGTCGGCGGTCTCGTATTGTTTGCGCAATTCCTCGATCGTCGGCTGTTCTGGCGGATTACCGGCAACCTGCTTCGCGCGGGGCGCGGCCATGATCATGTCGCGGACGTTTGAATCGATCGGGGCAACCGTCTCGCCGTAGAATCCAGCGGCGTACTGGATCACCTCGTCAGGGATGATGCTGTAGCGCTTGCCGGTGACGATGTTGAGCACCGCCTGAATGCCGACGAGCTGACTGAACGGCGTCGCCATCCCCGGATAGCCGAGATCACGACGCACTTCGGCGGTCTCCCGCAAGACGTCGTCGAGTTTGTCGGTCATGTTGTGTTGGGCAAGTTGCGCCTTGAGCGTTCCGGTCATGCCGCCGGGAATCTGATGGCGGATCGACAGCACGTCATATTCGTTCGCTTGATTGACGGGGAACCCGACAGCCTTGCCGACTTTCTCAAAATGTTCGGCGACCTGCGGTAATCGTGACTTGTCTATTGAATGCGTGTGGCCGAGCAGCTCGATGTTGTGGAGCATGATTTCAGTGGAGGGCACCGACGGACCGTTCGCCATCGGGCGGCTCGCGGTGTGGAGGATCGTGATCCCGAGGTCGATCGCGTCGAGATAGGCCTTGGCCGACTGGCCGAGAAGGTTGTTGGCGTGAAACTCGATCGGCTTGCCTCGCGACTTTGCCTTAATCGCAGGAACGAGCGTCTTCAACCGCTCCTTGTCGAGGACGCCGGCGGTGTCATAGAGCAGGAGCGTATCGATGTCCGACGAGGCGGAGAGCTTGTCGGCCTTATCGGCGTAATAGGCGTCGGTGTGGACGGGCGACAGCGCGAACATGATAGAGCCCGCCACCTCCGAGCCGAACTCCTTCGCAACCTTGGCGAGCCGGTGCATCTTGTCGATGTTGAAGAGGACGTCGTAGATCCAAAAACTGCGGCACCCGTGCCGGTTGAGCTGCCGCATCCAGGCATCCATGAGGGAGTCAGGCGTCACGCCAAAAGTGACGGACGCATTCGATCGCATGCCCCCGCGAATGCGCGTGCGCGGCATTGCCGCCACCAGAAGGTCGAGTCCCTCCCACGGATCTTCACGGCAAGTTCGGATCATGACTTCAAACAGCGAGGACCCCGCGAGATCGATGACGCGAAAGCCGCTGCGGTCGATGAGCGGAGCGACGGGCAGCGCCATGCCGGCCTGCATGCGCATGCCCCACAGACTCTGCTGGCCGTCGCGCATGGTTTCGTCGAGGAATTCGATATGGGCCATGTCAGGCGTCCTTTGGCGGGCCGTATTGCGGCAAGAACACATTCTCAAGCCATCGTGTGTCGACGCGATTGGCGATGAAATCCGGATGCGCGGCGATGGCGCGAAGGAAAGAAATGTTGGTCGAAATACCCTCGACAATGAAGGATTCCAGAGCCGCGCGCATGCGCTCGACCGCAGCTGGTCGGTCGGACGCGTGGACGATGAGCTTTGCGATCATGCTGTCGTAGAAGGGAGGCACGCTGGCGCCCTCTTCCATTGCCGTGTCGAGCCGTACGCCCGGTCCGTGGGGAGGACGCCAGACCCGGATGCGTCCCGGCGATGGCGCAAAGCCGCGGTCCGGATTCTCGGCGATAATGCGCGCCTCGATCGCGTGGCCGTGGGGGACGATATCGCGCTGCTGAATGCGAAGCGGCTCATGGCCTGCGACTTCTATCTGCAACCGGATGAGCTCGGCGCCAGTGATCATCTCCGAGACGGGGTGCTCGACCTGGATGCGCGCGTTGACTTCCATGAAATAGAAATCGTCGCGCTCGACATCGTAGAGAAACTCGACCGTTCCGGCGTTACGGTAGCGGATCGAGGCCAGGAGCTCTACCGCGGCCTTGTGCAATCGGCTCCGTGTCGGCTGCGGGAGCGCCGCGGCGGGCGCTTCCTCCACCATCTTCTGATAGCGCCGTTGCAGCGAACAATCGCGCTCGCCGAAATGCAGCACGCGCCCGTCGCCGAGACCCAGCACTTGAACCTCGACGTGCCGCGCGCGCTCAACGTAGCGCTCGACATAAAGCGTGCCGTCTCCGAAGGCTTCTTTGGCTTCGATCGAGGCGCGCTCGAAGCCGTCGGCGAGGGCTTTCGCGTCGCGAGCGACGACCATGCCTCGGCCACCGCCACCCGCAGAGGCCTTGGTGACGACCGGAAATCCTATGCCTACGGCGAACGTGACAGCTTCGGCAGGCGTCGCAAGCTTTTCGCTGCCCGGCGTCATCGCGATGCCCGCCGCCTTGGCGATGCGGCGAGCCGAAAGCTTGTCGCCCACCGCCTCGATCGAGTCTGCTGTCGGCCCGATGAAAACGACGCCGGCCTCGTCGCAAAGGGCGGCGAGCGACTGACGTTCCGACAGAAAGCCGTAGCCGGGATGCAGCCCATCGCAACCGGTCGCCGCGGCGGCGTGGACGATCACGCGCGGCTTCAGGTAGGAATCGCGTGCAGGCGACGGTCCGATGACGACCACTCGGTCGGCCTCGCGTGCCGCCATGCTGTAGCGATCGGCGGCTGATGCGGCGAGCACGGTCTCGATGCCGAGACCACGGGCGGCTCGTACGATCCTCAGCGCGATCTCCCCGCGATTGGCGACTAGGATGCGCCTCAGCGCCATGGCGCGCCCCTCAGGCGGGCTCGATCAGAAAGAGCGGCTGATCGTATTCGACGAGTTCCGCATCTTCGACCAGCACCTTCCGCACAGTGCCAGCGACGCCAGCCAGTACCGAGGTGAAGAGTTTCATCACTTCGATGAGACACACCTCGGCGTCGGCGTCGACCGTCTGGCCGACCGAGACATATGGCGCCGCGCCGGGCTTCGGGGCGCGGTAGAACGTGCCGAGGTTCGGCGCGCGCACAGCCACCCAATGATCGGGAACGCGGGCGGACGCCACCTTTGCCTGGCTGCCGCCGGAGACGGGTGTGATCGGGTGCGGCGGCGCGGAGGGCGCGGTCGCGTGTGTCGTGGCGAACGGCGCCGGTTCGGCCACGTGATGCGCGGCCGGCGCCCCGTGCGCCACCGCTCGGGGCGTCTTCGACAGAAACAGGTCCAAGCCTTTGATCCTAAGGCGCATTTCCTGCCACGGTGAATTGTCGAAGGTCTCGAGAAGCGCTTCGATGTCTTGCGGCCTGATGTCGCTCATGCGCTCTCACTCACGTCGGAGGGCGTCGCCGCTTCGGGCTTCGCGCGAAGTGCGGCGAGCAGAGGCGGCAACACGGGATCGGCGACAATGAACTCGAGCCCCGCCGCCAGAGCCGCTCGCACACCCTCGTCCGAGGCGATCGCTCCGCCGCGCACACCGCGCGCGCCGGTGATGAGTTTCAGCGCGTCCGCGATCTTCGCGGGATCAGCCGCAGCGACGTTCTCGGACAAGTCAACGGCGTCCCGGGCTTCCGGTGCGGTTGGCGACAGAACGCGCAGAGGGGAGCGCGAGGCGGCCCAGGCGCCTAGCGTCGCGAGCGATTCGTGATCGCGTTCGTCGGGCGCCTCGATCGCGAGCGCGCCGTCGTAGACCTTGCCGGTCCGACCGTCGATCGTGACCGTGCGTCCGGCAAGGCCAGCGAGCGCCCCCTTGCCGCAACCGACGACGCAGGGCAGGCCCAGCGCCCGGCCGACCACCGCGGCATGCGACGTGCTGCCGCCGAGCTCTGTAACGACAGCGCGCGATGCGATCATGCCGTGCAGGTCGTCAGGGCTCGTGGTTGGCCGCGCAAGAATGACGGCCTCGCCCGCATGGGCGCGTCGTTCAGCCTCGTCGGAATCGCTGACCAGAAGGCCGATGCCGACGCCAGGCGAGGCGCCTTCTCCGGAGGCGACAGTCTGTGCGCCGAGCAGCGCAGACTCGCTGATATGAGGCGCCAGCAGAATTCTCACCTGATCGGGCGTAATACGCCGGAGGGCGGCGTCCTCGTCGATCACGCCTTCCCGGACGAGATCGACGGCGATCCGGGCTGCGGCATGCGGAGCAAGCTTGGCTGCGCGGGACTGCAGGAAGAAGAGTTGACCGCGTTCGATGGTGAACTCGATGTCCTGAACGTCGCGTCCAGCGCGCTCGAGGGTCTCGGCTGCGGCGAGCAGGCCCGCATGGGCCTCAGGCAGTTCGTCGGCGAGGGCCGACAGCGGTTCCGGCGTGAACTTGCCGGAGACGACGTCTTCTCCTTGCGCCCGCGGAAGGTATTCTCCGAAGGGCGCCGGCTCGCCGGTTAGCGGGTTGCGCGAGAAAAGGACGCCAGTTCCCGAGCGGGCGTCGAGATTGCCGAACACCATCGCTTGGATGGTCACCGCTGTCCCGAGGTCCTCCGGGATGTCGTGGTGCTGGCGATAGCGCCGGGCGCGGCGTGAGTTCCAGGACTTCGAACACCGCCCGAATGGCTCCGCGGAGCTGCGCCGTGGCTTCGTGCGGGATGTCGAGGCCTGTCGCCGCATGGATCGCAGCCCGCCATGTCCCCGGATTGCCGCGCTCCGAGGGCGCTGGCGAATGCGCTTTGAGGACAATGTGCGCGTATAGGTCGAGAAAGCGCCGATGGGTGTTGCGCGCAAAAGCCGGGTCGCCGCATTCTTTGGCCAACGCCGCTTCGGTCTCGTCGTTGATTCCGAGGTTGAGCACCGTGTCCATCATGCCGGGCATCGACACCGGGGCGCCCGACCGCACCGACACGAGCAACGGGCGCGGCCCGGCGCCGAAACGTCGACCGGTCCGCTCTTCCAGCCAAGCGACGCCGGCGGCGATCTCGTCCTCGAGGCCGGGGGTCTCACGGCCAGCGATGAAAGCGGCGCACGCGCGGGTCGTGATGACGATGGCGGGAGGCACGTTGAGGCCGAGCGCCTGCATCCGGGCCACCGACCAAGCTTTGCCCCCGATCAGATGCCGACCCGGCGCCTCTTCGCCATTCAGTCCAATCGTCCATTCGCCGAAACGAATTGTCATCGTCGATCCGGGCCTATTCTTCCCGCTCGCGCCGCATCAGGCGCAACAGGTCTTCGTGCAGCTCGAACCACAGGGTGTGATAGCTCTCGATCTTCGCGTCGCTGACCCATTCGATCGCCCCGTCCTCCGACTTCTCAAGCGCCTTGCCAAGCTTGTCGCGATAGATCGAAAGGCGGGGCAGCGCGCGCGCAAGTCGATCCAATGCGTCTTCGGCGCGTTCGTGCAGGTCGCCGAGACGGTCGATGATCTTGTCGTCGTAGCCCTTGCTGGTGTGATCGTTGGGGACGCCCTGACCGCGGACATCGATCGTCTGCCACTCGGTGATCAGTTGCTTCAGCGAGCCGTTGAGGCGCTCGAACGCCTCGTATCCGGCGACAAAGTCCGGATTGGCGCGCACGTCCTCGTAGAGACGCGAATATTCCGCGTCGAGCGCCATACGCGCGGCGGGCGCCAGAAGATATTTTCCGTGCGCCTCGACGACGCGCTTCGCTTCGACGAGCTTGCCGAGCGCCGCCCGAACGTCGCCGACATCGAGACCGACGATGCCGGCGACAGCCTCAGGCGTCGCGTGCTTCTTGATCGCCAGTCCATGCATGACGAGATGGGTCTCGCTGACCGTCACGTTCGGTCCTCCGTCACCTTGGCAATGTCGATACCGGCGCTCTGGCGCGCGATCACCCGATCGCGCACCGCGCGGCGCAGTATCTTGTTGGCCGAGGACTTCGGCAGCTCCGACCAGATCTCGACACCCCTGGGCCGTTTGTAGCCCGCAAGCCGATTGCGCGCGTGCGCCATGACGACTTCAGCGGAGAGATTGTTGCGGCCCGCGATGACCGCATAAACGCGGTCGCCCCATTTCTCGTCAGGAAGACCGATGACTGCCGCTTCGACGACGCCCTCGCAGGACAGCAGCACGTCCTCCACTTCGCGAGGATAGACGTTGTAGCCTCCGGAGATGAGCATGTCATTCTTGCGGTCGACCAGATAGAAGAACCCGTCCTCGTCCATGTAGCCGATGTCGCCGGTGTGAAGCCACCCGCCACGGAAAGCAGCCGCAGTGGCCTCCGGATTGTCCCAGTAATAGGCCATCGTCTGCGGCCCGCGACAGACGATCTCGCCGCGCTCGCCAGCCGGGAGCGGTCGATCCTCCTCGTCGAACACCGCCACCTCGACGATCGTGAAAGGGCGCCCGCAGGAGCCGATCCGGTCATGGTCCTTCGGCCGAAGACAGGTGATGACCATCGGGCTTTCCGCCTGTCCGTAGGTTTGGGCAAAAACTCGCCCAAACCGGGCCTCAGCCCGCTCAAGCAACGCAGGCGCAATGGGCGAAGCCCCGTAGGCAATGCCGCGCAGCGCGAAGGCAGCCTCGTCGATCGAACGTGTCTCGAGCACCATCGCGAGCATTGTCGGGACGAGGAAGGTGAGCTCCGCCCGTTCGGCCGCGGCCAGATGCACGAATTCTTCCGGGTCGAATTTCGCCATCACTAGCGAGCGCGCGCCGCGGACCAGCGAGGGAAGAAAGAAGGCTCCGGACGCGTGCGCGATCGGCGCGGCATGGAGAAACGTCTGGCCTTCGCCGATCTCCGGCATGAGATCGGTGAGGAACGCGGAGAGCTCGGCGAGTTCGCCACGCATCGTCAGCGTCACCGCCTTAGACCTGCCCGTGGTTCCCCCGGTGAAACCGAGGCGATAGGGCGCGTCGAGCTCGCGATCGATCGCGCATGGGGTCTTCGATCCCGATCTCTGCAGTTCGTCGAGCTCCTGCGAGCCGATCGCGATCTCGACGTCCAGCCCCTGGACGTCGTTGTGGATGACCCCGCGACTGCTGCTGTGCGACAGTTTGTAAGCGTGATCGGCGAGCGTCTCCCGCGTATTGAGAGAGACCCGCACGAGACCCGCCTTGGCCAGCGCATAGTAGGCGACGAGGCAGTCGATGCCGTTCGGCAGAAGCACGCCGATTCGGTCGCCGGCGGCAAAGCCGCGCTCGAGAAGCGCGTTGCCGAGCCTGTCCGTCAGCGCGTCGAACTCACGGAAGCTCACCACGCGTTCGCCTTCGACAAGGCAGGACGCGTCTCCGTAGTAGAGCGCGGCTCGACGGATCAGCGCGCCGATCTGCATCACCCGGGTCCTGCCGACCTCACTGGCTTGCCGTTCGGAGCTTTTCGACGTCGGCGCGCTTCAGGCGTGAGCCTTTGCCTTTCAGCAGGCGCGAATTGCTTTGTTCGAGACCGTAGAGCTTGTCGGCTTCTGGCGTGCCGGCATGATACTTGACCCAGGTCTCGCAGAGATGCCGGAATTGCGGTTCGAGGACCGGGGGCCGCGCTTCCCGCGAGAGGTGATTGTATTCGGCGAGCCCGATCACGCCCCGCGTCGTGTTGTAGCGGTCGACCTTCTGCGGCAGATGGCTGGTTCCCGGATAGACCGGGCCACAGCTCGACGTGTAGTCCTCGCCCTGCAGGATCGAATAGGGAATGAGCGAATAAAGGCGCTGCGGCAGATCGGAGTGCTGCATCATCGTGTATTCGTTCGCCCGGTGCGACTGGTGGGCGCCGATGCAAAGCCCCACAAGAGCGTCGCGGCTGTATTCGTCGTTGAACAGCGGCCGGAATCGCTCCGCGCGTTCGTCCACTATCATCCAGTCGGAGACGTCATAGACGCCGGCGACATGTGCGAGGTCCTTGATGATCGAGAAATAGGTTACCGCGCCGGCGTCAATCATCTGGTCGCGCGTCCAGCCGGCAATTCGCCGCCAGAGCTTATTGTTGGCGTCTTTGATCTTGTCCGTCAGCGTCTTGAAGCAGGTGGTCAGCTCTTCGTGCGATCCCATTGCTACGGGCAGGTAACCGTCGGACAGCGAATCGGACGTGTAGAGGCCGACGCCAACCAGCTTATCGGAGGTGAATTCTGGCTTCGATTCGAAACTGCCCCAATCGTCCACCAGATAGAAATGGCAGTCCTTCACCGCCATGGTGACAGTGAGGTTGTTGTAAGGAACCTCCTTCGCCACATCATCGAGCCAGGGAAAATCACTCTCCGATAGGTCCATGAAGTCGCGCACAATCATTTCGCGATCGTCGGCGAGTTTATAGGGGCCGGAATTGTGCAGGCTGATGCGGCTCTCGCAGGAGATGAGGAAGCCGTACTGCGACGCCGCCGCCATGAAGCCCTGCGCCGCCTCATGCAGCTCGTCGCCCGCCTGGCAGTCGAACATATCGGCATGGAACACCTGCAGCCGCCGCTCGGGAAGAAACTGCCCGCGGTGTCCAAATTCCTTGTTGGTGATATGCCCGTTGTTGCGGTGCCAGGAGAGCTGGAACCGCTTCCAGAAGTCCATCACGTACATGAGGTCTTCGACCGCATCCTGCGGCCGGATGAGGCCGAGATTGATCAGCCATTCGCGACCGAGCAGATAGAAGCCGGGCAGCGCCCAACCCATCGACGGATTCTGGATCTTGATGCCGGCGTTGCGCGCCCGGTCGCCTATCTCCTCCGCGGACATCCGCAACTCGATTTTGCGCAGCAGAGACGGATAGCGATAGTAACACATCATGTACGACAACATCATATACGCAGGCACCGGGAACAGCTTCAACTCCTGAACGGTGCGAGTCACGCAGAGCCAATAGGTCTCGTCTGCGCTCATCTGGATGAGATTGTTGGTCTCGAGCAGCTGCGCATAGGAAATGCAATTCAAACTCATCGTTGGGACTCCTGAATTCACGCACGCGCGGCGAGGACGAGCTATTGGCTCAGGCGCCAGACCCGGGCGGTCATTTTGGCGCCGGTCTGGTAGGCTTCCGCGGTCTTGGAGGCGGCGGTGCATTCGAGTTCGACGCGGTCTCCTTCCCTGATCCCGCTGATCTTGGCGTTCATCAAACAGGGAATGCCGTATTCTCGCGTCAGGATGCCGAGGTGCGAACGCACCGTTCCGCCGGCGCAAATCACGCCCTTGAATCGCTCGAGGATGGGCGCCGTCAGCGTGCCGCCGCTGTCGTCGATGATCGCGACGGTTTCGTCGGGAACGCCATTCGTCAGAAGTTCCAACACGCGGTCGCTCGATCGGATGTAGCGCGCCGTTCCGATCAGGTTCTTCGGGTATTTCACCACATTGTCGCCGATGCCCCGTTGCTCGCGGCCATCCAAGTCTTTCGGCGCGACGACCGCTTCGGGGTGCTCAAAGCTGAAGGTCTTCAGGTCCTCGCCGACGCCGGTCGCCGGTTTATAGACGTCCGGCCGCTCGCGAACCGAGATCATGGCGGACCAGTCGAACCGGTGACCGGTCGATAAAAGCTTCTTCTCGACAGCAATGAAATCCTTGGCGGCGACCAATTCATACGACTTGTCGAAAACGAAACTGGCCCAGTCGCCGCCGAGTTCATCGAGACGACGGCGGACGAGCTCCTTGATCGCGCCGTGGTAGGCGTCGACCAAGGCCGACGCGCCCTGATCACCGTATTTGTCGCTGTCGATGTAGAGTTTGGCCACGACTTCCTCCCCGGACGCTGCGGTCGCGCGCTTGGAGCGGCTTTCCGACGCGTCGCGCCAGCCCGCTCATTGAACGCAAGTTTGGCGGCAAGCGAAAGGGAAGTCAACAGAAGTTAGGACATTCTTGTCGAACAATCCTGTCAAGACGTCGCGGGTTCCTGCTTCCTGAAGCGCTCGCGCAGCTCCCGCTTCAAGACCTTGCCGGCGCTGTTTTTCGGCAGGCTGTCGACGATACGCCAATGCTTCGGCCGCTTGAATTGGGCGATGCGATCGAGACACAAGGCTTCGAGGCGGCCGAGATCGAGCGAATGGTCGGGCGCGGCGACCAGGACGGCCAGGACGCTCTCGCCCCATTCGGGATCGGGCAGCCCGATCACCGAGACCTCTGCGACGCCGGGATCCTCGAGCAGCACGTCCTCAATCTCACGCGGATAGATGTTCGAGCCGCCCGAGATAATGAGATCCTTGGCGCGGTCGAGAAGTGTCAGAAAGCCGCGATCGTCGAGCACGCCGAGATCACCGGTGCGGAGCCAGCCTGAGCGCAGGGCCGCAGCGGACGCCTCGGGCAGGTTCCAATAGCCGGCCATGACAGTGTCGCCACGCACGACAACCTCGCCGACGGCGCCAGGAGGGAGCCGCCTGTCTTCTTCGCCAAAAATCGCAACGTCGATTCCCGTCCGCGCGAGGCCTACGGAGATCATGCGTCGCTCGTCGCCAGCCTCGATCGCCATAGCCAGCAAGGCCTTCGGCATCGCGGTTATGGTGCAGGGGCTTTCGCCCTGCCCGTAGCCGTTCCAGAGACGCGGGCCCAGAAGCTGGTAACCCGCCTTCAGGTCGGCGGAGTAAACCGGCGCAGCGCCAAGAAGCAGCGTCCGGATGTTCTCGATTTTGGCGCGGGCGAAAGCGGGATGGCGAACGAGACGGCGCAGGCCGATCGGCGGCGCGAACAGGGTCGCAGAGCCATAAAGCAGGAGAAGGTCCGCAATCTCTGCGGGGTCGAATCCCCCGCTCGGGGGCAGGATCTGATGCGTCGCCTTGGCGATATGCGAGAGGCCGAACAGCCCGGTTGCGTGAGATTGCGCCGCCAGATGGAAAAGACAATCGTCGGGTGACAGGAAATCGATGTCCGCCAAATAGCTGATCGCCATCGCCGCGAGATTGCGATGGCTCAGCATTGCGCCTTTCGGCTTTCCCGTGGTGCCGCTGGTGTAGAAGATCCACGCGAGGTCGTCAGCCCCGCAGTTGACGATGCCGATCGGCTCGGCGCCGGTCAATTCGCGCCATTCTGAGTGGCCAAGCACAAGCAGGCGCACATCTCCCGTCAGCGCGCCGGCAAGGGTCCCCGCGACGTCCGCCGTCGCGAAGCAGACGCGCGCCCCGCAATCCGCGACAATATAGGCGAGCTCCCGCGGATGCAGTTTGGCGTTGGCGGGCACCGCGACAAGCCCTGCCCGCCAGATCGCGAACAGGATCGCCAGATATTCGGGATTGTTGGTCATCGCCAGGGCGACGCGGTCGCCGGGACGTAAGCCCAGGCGGCCGCTCAATGCGCCGGCAATTCGGGCGGAGAGCGAGCCATACGCGCCGTAGTCATAGAGCCGCCGGTCGCCGACCGAAACGGCGGGTCGGTCGGGAAAGCTCCTGGCGGCGCTGGACAGAAGGAGCGCGAGGTTCATCGCGAGACGTGCCGGTCAGGCGCGTTCGAGAATGGTGATCGCCACCGCCGCCTCTTCGACGCCGCGCAGTCCGCCGCCGTTCTCGGCCAGCGCAATTCTGGTGTTCCCGACCTGACGCAGTCCCGCCTCGCCGCGAAGCTGCCCGACGAGCTCGAACACCTGGCCGAGGCCAGTTGCTCCGATCGGATGACCTTTTGACTCGAGGCCACCCGAGGGGTTGAAGGGAATGCGTCCCCCGATCCTTGTCTCGCCGCGTTCAGCTGCGGGACCCGCGTCACCGAATTCGAAAAATCCAAGCAACTCGCTCTGGAGGATTTCGCCGAACGCGGTCGCGTCATGACATTCGACGACATCGATGTCCTCGGGACCCAACCCGGCGACCTCATAGGCGCGCCGGGACGCCCTGCGAGCGACGTGACTTTCCATCCGGTCGGGGTCGCGATGGTCGCCCGACATCAGCACGGATGCGCGGATGCGTACGGCGCGCGACAGAACGCCAAGCCTTTCCGCGAACGCGCGGGAGCAGACGAGCGCCGCCGCCGCGCCATCGCTGATCGGGCTGCACATCGGAAGCGTCAGCGGCCAGACGATCGGACGAGCGGCGAGCACCTCCTCGATGGTAAAGCTCCGCCGGTACTGCGAACGCTGGTTGTGGACGGAATGCTGATGGTTTTTGGCGCTGACGGCCGCCATCTGCCGCTGCGTCGTGCCAAACATCGCCATGTGGTGCCGGCAGAAAGCTGCATAGACGTCCATGAACACACTGTGAGGCTCGTTCGCCTCAGCCCCGGCCGGTGGCGCGATCCCGCGCCCCATCGCCAGGAGCTCGTCGATCGTCTGCTGGCGCCGTGACAGGTCCCAGCTACCCTCGAAGGCGGCCATGCTCTTCGCGGGATCCGGCATGACCATTTTCTCGGCTCCGATCGCAAGCACGCAGTCGTGTGTCTCGGAACCGACGAGGACATGCGCGAGGTTGAGCGCCGTCGAGGCTGATGCGCAGGCGTTCTCGACATTGAAGACAGGCGCGTTTCCGAAGCCGGCGCCGTCGAGCGCGGCCTGGCCGCGGATGCCGTGCTGGCTCTCCAGCGCTCCCTGAGTGGCATTGGCGAAGACAATCGCCCCCACCTCCCTCGGGGAGGCGTTGGCGTCCGCGAGCGTTTCGGCAGCGGCCTGCGCCGCCAATTCGCCGAGCGGCGTTTCGGGAAAGCGTCCGAAGGGCGTCATTCCGACGCCGACGATGAAGGTTTCCCGCATCAATTCCTCCCGCGCTCCTCCCGGAGGCTGATATTGTCTGACATGATTGTATTATGATCGCTGCAATTCGGCCGGCGATCAAGTCGGGCGCGGCGCCATAGTGGGAGGCAGCGTATGTCAGATGTCAAACCGCCGGCGAAGCTCGGCGATCATCGCGTCCTCATCATCAACGACGACGGCATCGAGGCCCACGGGATCAAGCTGCTTGAGGAGATTGCGCGGGAGTTTACCGACGACGTATGGGTGGTCGCGCCGGACGAAGAGAAGTCCGGCTTTTCGCATTCGATCTCGATGACTATCCCGATCCGCGTTCGGAAGGTCGACGATCGCCATTTCGCAGTGAAAGGCACCCCGACCGACTGCGCCTTGCTCGCGATCTACGAATTCATGGGCGGGCGGCCGCCGACCGTGCTGCTCTCCGGAATCAACCGCGGCGCCAATCTCGCTGAGGACATCACCTATTCGGGCACCGCGGCGGCGGCGATGGAGGGCGCGCTCCTCGGCATTCGGTCAATTGCGCTGAGCCAGGTCTTCGAGATTGGCCGCCAAGTGCACTGGTCGACTGCTCGCCATTTCGCGCCTCCGATCCTCGAGCGGCTGCTCGCCTGCGACTGGGAGCCGTGGAGCTTTGTCAACGTCAACTTTCCCGACGCCCCGCCGGAAAAGGTCGGCCGCACGCGGGTCACAACTCAAGGCCGCCGGTTGCCGGGGTCGTTCCGACCTGTCCGCCGCGTCGACGAGCGCGACTTTCCCTATTATTGGATCAAGCTGACGTACAAGACTGGCGAGCTCGAAGAGGGAACTGACCTGCAGGCTATCGACGAGAACGAGGTATCGGTCACACCGATGCACCTCGACTTCACGTCGAAGGCGTTCCGCCAAGCGCTTGATCGCGCATTCACGGGGACATGATGGGCTCGGTCAGCAGGTCGACAAGGCGGCGCCGGTCGGTCTCGCTGACACCCAGCGCCCGGTCGAGAAAAACGTCGAATGAGCCGTAAATCCTGTCGATTTCTTCGAACGCGGCTTCGAGATATTTCGGCTGGGCGGAGAGCAGGATTGTCGTGACTTCCTCCGGAGTCTCCGGACCGAACAGATGCGGCACGGGGCGGCGAAAGAGATTGGTCAGATTGTAATCTTCGATCACCGTCTTGCGCGATACGCCGAGCGCCAGCAGAAGCAGCGCCGCCGCAAACCCGGTGCGATCTTTCCCGCTGGTGCAATGAAGCAGCAGCGGATAGCTCTCGGGGTCCAGGGCGACGACGAAAGTCTGTCGGTATTCCTCTGTGTGGTCGACGCAAAACAGGCGATATTGCGCCATCACCCGCCGTTCGATCTCCGGGGCCGGGATTGTTCCGGCTTTGACGAGCGCCAGCATTTCGAGCGTGCCGGCTGGGATGAAGCCCGCTTCCACGCGCCGGACCGACGAGCCCTCCGGTAGCCTGTCTGGGCTGGCCTCGCGCTCCATTGGCAGGCGAAAGTCGATGAGGGTCCTTAACCCAAGGCCCTCGAGGCGAATCAGGTCGGCTTCGGTCAGTCCCGCTAGATTGTCGGCGCGATAGACCTGTCCCCAGCGCGTCTGTCTGCCAGCCCCAGCGCGGTAGCCGCCAAGATCACGAAAATTGACCGCGCCCTCGAAAAGCACGCGTCGCCGCTCGTCTGTCTGCATCGCTCACGTTCCGCTTTGGCCCGCCACGCCCGGCGTCAAACTGCCCGCGTTTCACAGCCGCGCAATGACCCGCCCCGCCGGCAGCGTGATGTCGTATTCCATGTAGACAGCCTTGAGAATTCGCTTGATCGGGAAACGGTTGACCGGGTCGAGCAAGGAGTGATCCGGAAACGAAATCGAGCCTGGCCCTTCCCACGCTTCGCGAATCGTGTGCTGCGTGTCAGCCGCGACAAGTTCGGCGAGCGCCGGGCGTCTGTCGCCGGGCTCGGCGGACGGAATGATTCTGAGGCCGGTCGTCGGGCCGTTGGAGCCAGACGCGCTGGCGGGCTGTTCCGGACGCATGATTGCCGATGCCAGCCGAACGCCTTGGGGCCGTTCGAGCCAGCCGACCACCATGTCCCTGTCGCGCTCGAATCCGATCTTGGCGAGCTTCTTCGGATAGCCCCAGACCTCCCGGCCCGCGAGCATCGGCGGTTCGGTATCGACGAAAATGTGGGCGATATAGGTCAGCGGCTTACCCTCGTGCCTGGCGTAGAGGCGCAGGATCGCCTCGTGGTAGGGGCCGAAGGTCGTGAATGGATACCAGTAGAAGGAGAGGTTCGCCGCAACTGGCTCGATCAGCTCCAGAGGCGCGGGAAGAACTTCGAGCGCCAATTCGGGATCTGTCTCGAACTTGATCGATATCGCCTGTGCGTTCCGGTAGTGATACGGCGGCGCCTGGAAAGCGGGCGCGTCGGACGGCATCGAATAGCCGAGCCTGTCGAGGGTCAGTCGTCCTTTCATGGCCAAGCCCGTTCTCCCCTCTCGTACTGTCGCGATTGTCTCAGGCGATGATGTACTGGCCGCCATTGACGAAGATGACCTGTCCCTAAATCATCGACGCCTCGGGGCCGGCGAGGAAGGCGACGAGCCCGGTGTAGTCGTCGTGGGCGATGTTGCGTCCGCTCGGATTGCCTGCTGCTTCGCTGGCGAGAAAGGCGTCCGTCTCTCCACCGAAAAGATTGCGCACGGCTGCGGTGTCGAGGGTGCCCGGCGCGACGCAGTTGATTCGCACCCCGAGCGGAGCGAGTTCGGGCACGAGATAACGGGCCAGAGCTTCGGCAAGAGCCTTGCCCGCCCCGATGGCCGCGTAGGCCGGCACGACCTGGCGGCTGCCCCGGCTAGAGAGGAAGATGATGCTGCTGCCGCGCTTCAGGAGAGGTCGCGCCGCCTGCACCAGAAAAACGAGCGACATCCCGTTGAGGGTGATCGCCTCGGCGAAGGCCTCGGGATCGGCGTCAAGGATCGGCCCCACCAGCACCTTGACCGCTCCATGCACCACGACATCGAGCCGGTCGACGACTGCCCCGACTTTTGCCAGCAGTGCGCGCGCGCCTGCCGGCGTGCCGACGTCCGCTTGGATGGCATGCGGTCGAGCGCCGAGCGCCGCGATGTCGGCGCTCGCCGCGGCAGCCGAGTCGTCGTCGCGTTTGTAAGCCATGAAAATGTCGACGCCCGGCTTGGCGAAACGACGGGCGATCGCGAGGCCGATTCCCTTCGTTCCACCCGTGATGAGAACCGCCATCGCCGTCTCGCTCCCTGTCGTCGCCGTGCACCGGATTCGGCGCCGATCGGCGTCGGCTGATAGTCCTTGACGTCCGCCAGATCGTAATACAATCTTGCAGTACAAAAAATGCAAAATGGGAGGAATTCTGTGACGACGTCGAAGCGCATTATGTCGGTTCTCGCCCTTCTGGCATTGCTCGTTCTAGCGGCAGCGCCTCCGGTTTGGGCTGCCGAGACCGATCCAGCCATCCTCGCCGCAGTGGATTCGGCGATCGCGGCCATCAATGCCGGTTCGGTCGCTGACGCAAAGGCGGCATATACCGACTCGCCAGCCGCCATCATCGACGATTTTCCGCCGTTCCTCTGGTCAGGCAAAACCGCTGTCGATGACTATTCCCGTGACCTGAAGGCCGTCTTGACGAAGTACGGCATCACGGATTGGCGCTTCCAACGCCACCAGCCCCGTTACATTTTGGCGACGGAGGATCGCGCCTGGCTTGTCGTGCCGACCTCGTTTCCGTTTCTTCTTGGCGGCAAGACACAGAGCGTCTCGGCTGACTGGGTCTTCGTACTCGCCAAGATTGACGGCAAATGGCGCGTCAACTCGTCGGTGTTCGCCGACACCCATCATACGTTGCTTCCGTGACCACCTAACGGCGTCATGCGCGGACGGTCAGGTGTGCGCGCCTCGCCGTCTGAATGATGGTGCTTCGTAGGACAATAATGACAGTGCAAAAAATGCGATCGCCAGGAGGAATAGATGATCGATATCAGGCATCGCGCGGTGACCGCGAATGGCATACGGCTCCATCTTGCTGAGTCCGGACCCGCCGACGGTCCGTGTGTTATCCTCTGCCACGGGTTTCCGGAAAGCTGGTATTCGTGGCGCCATCAGTTGAAGGCGCTGGGCGAAGCAGGATATCACGTCATCGCGCCCGATATGCGGGGCTTCGGCCGGTCGTCGCATCCTCTCGAGGTTTCGGCATTCACCCAGCCAAAGCTTGTTGGCGATATGGTCGGACTGCTCGCTGCACTTCCGCACGAGACGGCGGTGATCGCTGGCCATGATTGGGGCGCGCCTGTAGCGTGGAACGCGGCGCTGTTCAGGCCGGACCTTTTCCCCGCGGTTATCGGATTGTCAGTGCCCTTTTACGGGGCTCGCACGACTTTTACCTACGACCATTCCATCCCGCCGTCGCAGTCCATGCGTCGCGAAGTGGGACCCGATGGCTTCCATTATCAACTGTATTTCAGCCAGATCGGCCGCGCGGAAGCCGATATTGAGAAAGACGTACGCCGCTGGCTCGGAGGTTTCTTTCATACGCTCTCGGCTGATGCCCCGCCCGAAGAGGTCAAGCTCGCTGAACTCAAAAATGGCGATCGTCTCGAGGATGCTTTCGCCTGGCCGAAGACCCGGCCCGCTTGGATGACAGACGCTGATCTCGATCACTATGCCGCTGAATTCGAGCGCACGGGCTTTGCCTCTGCACTCAATTTCTATCGCGCGGCGGACCTGACATGGCATGAGATGGCGCCCTGGCGTGGCGCGCATATCAAAGTGCCCGCCGCATTCATTGCGGGCGATCACGACGTCGTGGTGTTGGCGAATCCAGACATTGTGCAGAATTTTCCGAAGGAGGTTCCACATCTTCGCGGCAACCAGATCATCCCGAATTGCGGACATTGGACGCAACAGGAACGGCCTGATGAAACGAACGGCTTCATGTTGAATTTCCTCAAAGAAGTTACAGCAGATGGAAGGACGGGGCGATAAACGCGGTCGACGCGCGCCACGGTGATGGGGGTCTTGTCTCCGCCAGGCTCCGGAGCAGGTTCCGACCGACTGGAATCAGCGCTCGGTCGCGCGAGCCGCTCCCCTCGGTCGGCTTCGTCGTTCACGTCCGCTTGCCGTCCGCGTCGTACCGATACCAGCCGCGGCCGGCCTTCCGTCCATTGTAACCGGCGTCGACCATTTGACGCAGTAGCGGCCTCGGCAGAAAGCGCTCGCCGTAAGCTGCATGGAGGATTTCATGGACGCTCAGCGATAGGGAATTCGCCGTATTGTCGAGAAGCTCAAACGGCCCGATCGGATGGCCGAGTCCAAGTTTGCAGGCAGTGTCGATATCGGAGGGCGAGCACACCCCCTCTTCGACCAGCCGGATCAACTCGATCACCAGCGCGTGCAGCAGCCGGTTGACCGCGAAGCCGACCACATCCTTGACCCGGATCGGCGTCTTTCCAATGCCGGTGAGCGCTTGAGTCACCTGATCGAGGAAGGCCGTATCCGTATCCATCGTCGGGATCACTTCGACCAGCTTCATTCTGGAGGCCGGCGAGAAGAAATGCGTTCCAAGAAAGCGTCGACGGCGCTCCTGAGCGAGCGACGCGCTCAGCGACGCGATCGAGATGGAGGATGTGTTGGACGCCAAGCCCGCGCTCGGCGGGAGTATCGAATCGAGGCGCGCGAATATTGTTCGTTTCAGCTCCGCGTTCTCGAACACCGCCTCGATGACGAGATCGCGGTCCGCGTGATCCTCGAGTCCGCTGACCGCGCGCAAGTTCTCTCGCGCAGCCTGAGCCTGCTCGGCATTCCAGAAACCGCGGACGATTCCGCGCTCGATGAGCCCGTGCAGCCTGTCGAGCGCCGCGTCCGCCTGAGCCCGCTCCTCGTCCGAAAGGACCGTCGGATGGCCGGCCAGCGCAAACATCAGCGCGATTTCCGACCCCATCATTCCCGCGCCCACCACGCCCACTTTATCGGATAGCCTCAATTCATTGCTCCCAGCGTCAAGACCGCGGCTCAAGAAGCGGCCCGCCAAAGTTTAGTCTGAAACACTTGGGGCGTCAGTGGGCATCGCGTTCGCCGTTGCGCTCCCGCTGCAATCGAAGCGAGGGGCGTCGGCTCGCGCGGCCAGGCGTCGCCTTGCTGAAACTGCCGGAGGCGTCCTGGGTCAGCGGCCTCACATCAGCGCCGTCGCATCGTGAGCAGCCCCGCGCTGAAGAGAGCGATGATCAGGAGCGCCCCCTGCACGATATATTGCCAATAGGTCGGGACGCCCATGACCGATAGTCCGTTGTTGATGATGCCGATCAGCATGACGCCGATGAAGGTGCCGAGAATGTGGAACTTTCCCGGCCGAAGCGACGAGGCGCCGATGAAGACAGCTGCGAAGGCGTTGAGGAGATACGTGTCGCCAACGCCTTGCGGTCGCCCTGCCCCGAGAACCGAGGCGGCGATGAGACCGCCGAGTCCGGCGCAAGCCGCACAGATCGCAAGCGCGATCGGCGCATAACGCTTGACCGCAATGCCTGAAAGGCGCGACGCCTCCGCGCTGCCGCCAATGGCGTAGAGATGACGGCCAAGCTGGGTGTGCTCCAGCAGGAGCCACAAAATTACGCCGATGGCCAGCATGATGAGGATCGGATTCGAAACGCCGAACACCGAGCCCTGGCCAATCACAAGGAACTCGTCCGGAATGCCCGTGATGATCGTCTTGGAATTCGAGATGCCCAGCATGGCGCCGGTGATAATCGATCCGGTCGCCAGCGTTGCGATAAACGCCGAGATCCCCAGATAGCTGACGATAAGGCCGTTGAAGACGCCGATGGCGCCCGCGACCGCCAGCGATATCAGAACCGCCACGGGAACGCTGATTGTGTCCGGATACTGGACGAGCAGAAGGGTCGCGACATAGCCGCCGAGGGTCGCCATCGCCGCGATGGACAGGTCGAAAAGCCCCATCACGAGGCACACCGTCAGGCCGAACGCCATCGTTCCCAGAATTGAAACCTGGTTCATGATGTTGAGCAGGTTGTCGACCGTCGGAAAGACGTCCGAACGTGCGAGCGAGAAGATGATCATCAGCGCTGCGAGCGACGCCAGCGTGCCATAGCGGGCGAGCCATGCGGGAAGGTCGAAGCGGGCCTTCGGATCCGAACTGTTCACGCCCGCGCTAGCGCTCATCTTCGCCTCCAACGGCCAAGTGCATGATATTCGCCTCCGTTGCGTTGCTGCCGGTCAATTCGCCGACGATGACGCCGTCCCGGAACACGATGACTCGATGGCAAACGCGCGGAAACTCCTCGACCTCGGTCGACGTGAAGATCACGCCGGCGCCTGACGCCGCGATCTCGCGAATAAGATGGTAGATGTCGGCCTTGGCCCCGATGTCGACCGCCGCGGTCGGGGAATTCAGCATGAAGATCTTGGCGCCGCTCGCCAGCCAGCGGCCGAGGATCGCCTTTTGCTGGTTGCCGCCGCTCAGGGAATCGATCGAAGCCTCGATACTCGACATCTTGATCGCAAGCCTCGCCGCGATCTCCTTGGCCTCCGCGCGTTCCTTGCTGCGGCGAATGAACCGGGCGACCGGATCGGTGACAAAACGGTGGAGGTTCGGAAGCGAGATGTTCTCGCGCACGCTGGCGCCGGACAGCAGGCTTTCCACGTGGCGGTTTTTCGGCACGAGCGCAATGCCCGCGTTCTTCGCATCGCGCGGAGAGCGAAGCGTCAGCACCTTCCCGTGCGCTGTCAATTGGCCGCCTGACGCCGCCGATCGGGCGAAGAGCAGGTCGAGGGCTTCCTCGGCGCCGCTTCCGGGCAGACCCGCAAAGCCGAGGATTTCGCCCGATCGCAATGCGAAGCTGAGGTTCCGAACCCGTCCGCCGGCCAGGGCGCTGGCGACGAAGACGGGTTCGCCGTGGCCTTGCCGCCCGGGATCCGCATCGTCGGTCCATGGCTTGTCGCCGCCGACGATGGCCTTGATGATGGCCTTGCGCGACATCTGCTCGCGCGTCCAGGCCCCGGCCCGGCGCCCGTCTCGGAGCACCGTGACGCGATCGGCGATTTCGAACACCTCCGCCAGTCGATGGCTGACGTAGAGAAAAGAGTGGCCCTCGGAGGCCAGCCGCCGCATGTGCCCAAACAGGATCGACACTTCCGCGGGCGGCAGCGCCGAGGTCGGTTCGTCCAGGATGATGATCCGCGCGTCGCTGCCGATCGCCTTGGCGATCGCGACCATGGCGTTCTCATCCTGCCTTAGCCCGCTGACCTCGGTCCACGGGTCGATCTTGAGTCCGACGCGATCAAGCAGCCTCGCCGCGCGCCTCTCGATGACCGTCCAGTTGACAAAGAGCCAGGCGCGACGCGGCAGAGTCTGGGAAAGGAACAAATTTTCGGCCACCGACAACTGCGGCACCAGATTGAAATGCTGATGGACGACTGCGACGCCAAGGTCCTGCGCCTGTTGGGGCGAATTGAGTTCGACCGGCCGCCCTTCGAAAAAGATCTGCCCCTCGGTCGGCCGGCTCGCGCCGCAGATCAATTGGATCAGCGTCGATTTGCCCGCGCCATTTTCGCCAAGCAGCGCGTAAATCTCGCCGCGGCGGATTTGAAGATCGACGCCGTCGAGCGCACGCGTACCCGGGTATTCCTTGACCAGACCCTTGGCCTCGAGAACGATCTCGGAATCGGCCTTCGCAAGAAGAGCCGCCCCGTCCGACGCGGACCGGGCGGGCCTGGTTTCAGGCGAAGACACGGTCACATCCCGATGTCTTCAATCGTTCGGCCTCACTACTTTACCACGTCCGCCGAGTAGAGCGGACAGGTCTTGAAGTCGGGCAGCTGGCCCTTTGGCGGTACCGTGTCCCTGGTGATCAGGCACGGCTTCTTGAAGATCTGACGCTCTTCAAACGTCTTGCCGTCGACGGCCTCCGCCACCGCCTCGACCGCCTGAACGCCCATGCCGCGAACGTCGTAAGCCACCGTCAAGATCAGCGGTGTGCCCCCCCGAATCATATCATACGCCGCGTCGTTTCCGTCCATGCTGACAACGAAAGGCTTGTGTTCGAGATGCGACTGCTGCACCGCGCGCGCGGCGGCGACGCCGACTTCGTCCCATCCCATCCAGATCGCCTTCACATCCTTGTGGCCGGCCAGATAGTCGGTGACCTTGTTGAACGTGTCGTCGACCTGACCCGGAACCTTGATCTCCATCTCGGTCACTTTGACCTTCTTGTACTCGTTCACCACAGCATGAAAGCCCGCGTCGCGCTCCTGAAGCGCTGGCAAAACGGTCCAGTTCATCTTAAGGACTTCGCCTTCGCCGTTGATGCGCGCGACAAGCTCGGACGCGGAGAAGACGCCGTCGGCGACATTGTTCGAGCCGATGTCCACGGTGATGCCGGGAACCATGCCGGAGAAGGTCGAGACGAACGGGATCTTGGCCTTCGCGGCGTTGGCGATCACGCCGCCCATCTGATTGTTGTCCGAGGCGATGTTGATCAACGCATCGAAGCCACGGGTGATGAAGGTGTTGGCCTGGTTGTTGGTCGCCACCTGATCGCCGTTGCCGTCGTAAGTCTCGACCGTCCAGCTGCGCGCCTTGGCGGCCTCGGTCGCCGAATCGATCATCGTGTAAATCGTGGGCGACGCGCCGTTCACCGAGAAAATCGCGACCTTGATCGGCCCCTTCGATTTATCCGCCGCAACCGCTCCGCTTAAAAGCCCAGCAAGCGCCAACAGGGACGCCCCGACCGCAAGCATTGTAGTTTTAACTGAAGTCATCAGTTCCTCCCTCGATGGTTTCTGGATCTTCTAGATGGTGGACCGTGGCGTCTGCGCCTCTCGCCGCCTAGGCCAAGCCGCTGCCGTCTCGGTCGAGCTTACCGGACCGCGATCGGTTAATTGGGACATCCGGCGCATGGACCGTTTCCTCATCCCGCCGGCCGCGTGGCTTTTTTTGAATGACGCGGTCTCGATCTGAGGAGATTAGTCGGGGTCTGCGGCTTGGTCAACGATTTGGAGAACATTTTTGTCGGACAAAATAGGCCGGGGTTGCGGCGCGGGTCCGCCTTCGCCAATAGTGCGGCGCGATCTATCGACAGGAGAGGCCATGATATCGGTCGCCGTCCTATATCCGAACAAGGCGGATTCGAAGTTCGACCTTGACTATTATGTTCATCGGCATCTGCCGCTGGTAAGGGACCGTCTTGAGCCGATGGGGATGCGGTCGCTGACCTACACGGTCGAGCGCGCCATGGATCCTGCCGCTCCGCCGCAGCCCTATCGACTGTCCGCCGAACTTCGCTTCGACGATATGGACAGCGCAAGCCGCGCGCTCCAGGCGCACGGGGCGGAGACGCAGGCCGACATCCGCAACTTCACCGACGTCGAGCCGGTCATCTTGATCGGCGAGGTCCATTTGGGCTGACAAATGTCACGCCCGCCTGCCCTCGGAAAGCGGAGGAAACGGCGGGGCGCCGGCGGCTGTCCTCGCTGGCGTTCAATCCGCTCGTCGATCGAAGCAGCCAAGGCTTCCCTCTTCCGAGGCCGGCCAGCGCCTACGACGCGGCCGTGTAGGAGGCGCCCAATGCGCCTGCCGAAGCGACTGACGGCGGAAATGCTGGGCGGCCGCAGCATAACATTCAGGCGCCCCGCCGAATCTTCAGGCTTGCTGCTTCGGGATTCGAAGCGAGGGCCTTCGCGCCGCCGCCGCGCGGCGCGCGGCATAAAGCTTGCGAAACGGCGGAACGGCTGCGGCGGGTTTCCCGCGCCATTGGTTCAAACCACGAGGTCGTCGACGATGACAGCAACGGAGATTTCCCGCCGCACGCTCCTGAGGACGGCCGCCTTCGGCGTCGCGGGCGCGACCCTCGCCGTGGGCGCGGCCGGCCGCGCGTTCGCCGCCAAGGATCTCACGGTCGGCGTCGTCTATGTCGGCGCGCGCGACGACTTCGGCTGGAACCAGGCGCACGCGGTCGCCATCAAGGCGCTGAAGAACGTGCCGGGCGTCAAGGTGGTCGAGGAAGAGAACGTGCCCGAGACCGACGCGGTCTCCAAGTCGATGGAGTCGATGATCAATCTCGACGGCGCCGGGCTCATTCTCGCGACCTCCTTCGGCTATTACAAACCCTTCGTGCTCGACGTCGCCAAGAAATATCCGGACGTCGAGTTCCGCCACGCGGCGCCGCTCTGGAACAAAGACACCGATCCGAAAAACGCCGGCTCCTATTTCGGCTACCTCAATCAGGCGCATTACGTCGACGGCGTGGCGGCGGGCCTGTCGACCAAGACGAACAAGCTCGGCTTCGTCGCGGCGAAGCCGATCGCCAGCGTCTTGAGCAACATCAATTCGTTCATGCTCGGGGCGCGGTCGGTCAACCCGAAGGCGACCGTGCAGGTGATCTTCACCGGCGACTGGTCGCTGCCCGTCAGGGAAGCGGAGTCCGCCAACGCGCTGGTCGACGCCGGTTGCGACGTCATCACCTGCCACGTCGACGGGCCGAAGGTGGTGATCGAGACGGCGGAAAAGCGCGGCGTCAAGAGCTGCGGCCACAACGCGAGCCAGGCGCCGCTCGCGCCGAAGGGCTTCATCACCGGCGCCGAATACAAGTGGATCACGATCTACAAGGGCTACGCCGACGACCTCGCCGCCGGCAAGGCGCTCCCCAACTTCCTGGCTGGCGGATACGAGCACGACTTCGTCCAGAACACCCCGTTCGGCGCCGGCGCGTCGCCGGAAGGGCAGAAGGCGGCGCTCGCCGCGATCGAGGGGCTGAAGGCCGGCAAGCCCATCTATGTCGGGCCGCTCAAGGACAACAAGACCGGCAAGGTCGTGATCGACAAGACCTACGACAACCTCGATCCGTTCCTCGACAAGATGGACTACCTGCTCGAGGGCGTCGTCGGCTCGACGACCTGAAGGCGGGGAGAGCGCCCGTGTCGGACGCGCCCCTGGCGACCGAGGTCCCGCGCGACGTGATCGAGCCGGCCGCGTCCCGCGCGGCCGAATCCGACCTCGCCGTTCGGCTGCGCGCCAACTCGGAATATGTCGTCATTCCTCTGCTGGCGCTCGCCATCGCCGCGGCGCTGTTCGCCATCTTCCTGGTGGCGCTCGGCAAGTCGCCGGTCGACTTCGTCTCCTATGTCTGGCGCGGCGGTTTCGGCACGGCGTTCTCGCTGCAGAACACGCTGCAGCGCTCGGCGCCGCTGATCCTGACCGCGCTCGCCGTCGCCATTCCCGCGCGCATCGGCCTCATCATGATCGGCGGCGAGGGCGCGCTGGTGCTCGGCGGCTTCGCCTCCGCCGCGCTCGCCATTCCGATGATCGGCCACGCCCCGCCCATCCCGACGCTCATCGTCATGGGGCTGTTCGCCATGGCCGTCGGCGGCTTCTGGGTCGGCCTCGCCGGCTATCTTCGCTACGCGCGCGGCGTCAACGAGACGATTTCGTCGCTGCTCCTGACCTACATCGGCATCGCGATCATGAACTTCTTCGTCGAGGGCGCGTTGCGCGACCTGACGGATCCCAACAAGCCGTCGACCAAGCCGCTCGGGAAAGCCTACATGATCGGCACGATTCCCGGCACCGAAGTGCATTGGGGACTGGTTTTCGGCCTGGCGCTCTGCGTCGGGCTCTATTTCCTGATGTCGCGCACCACCTTCGGCTTCGCGGCGCGCGTCACCGGCGGAAATTTCCGCGCCGCGCTGGCGCAGGGGCTGCCTGTCGGACGGCTGATCGTCGCCTGCTCGGCGATCGCCGGCGCCTGCGCGGGGCTCGCGGGCTTCTTCGAGGTGGCCGCGATCCAGGGGCGGGCCAACGCCTCGCTCGCGGCCGGCTACGGCTTCACCGGCATCCTGGTGTCGTTCCTCGCCCGCCATAATCCGCTGGTCATTCCGGTTGTGGCGATCCTGTTCGGCGGACTGGTCGCGTCGGGCGGCCTCATCCAGCGCCGCATGGACCTGCCGGATGCGACGGTGCTGGTGCTGCAGGGCCTGATCTTCGTCGTGCTCCTGACGTCGGAAACGCTCTACGGCCGCTTCCCGATCTTCAAGCCGCGGGGCGAAAGGGACCGGACATGATGCACGACGCCGTCCTCACCGTCCTCGTCGCCATGCTCGGCGGCGCGATCCGGGTGTCGACGCCCTTCATGTTCGTCGCGCTCGGCGAGTGCCTGACCGAGAAATCGGGCCGGGTGAATCTCGGCCTCGAGGGCACGCTGGTGCTCGGCGCCATGGTCGCCTACGCCTTCTCCTACCACACCGGGTCGCCGTGGGTCGGCGTCCTGTTCGCCGGCGTCGCCGGCTCGTTTCTCGGCGCGATGCACGGCACGATCTGCGGCCTGCCGCGCGTCAATGACGTCGCGGTCGGCATTTCGATGATGCTGTTCGGCACCGGAGTCGCGTTCTTCTTCGGCAAGCCCTACATCCAGCCGGAGGCGCCGAGGCTCGCCTCGATCCCGCTCGGATTCTGGAGCCACAGCCCCAATCTCAAGAGCGCGCTGCAGGTCAACCCGCTGTTCTTCGTCGGCATCGTGATCGCCGTCCTGCTCGCCTGGTCGCTGCGCAACACCCGCTGGGGCCTCGTCGTCCGCACCGTCGGGGACAGCGCCGCGGCGGCCCGCGCAATGGGCATCTCGGTCAATTGGGTGCGGTTCCTGACGACGACGGTCGGCGGCTTTCTCGCCGGCGTCGGCGGCGCCTTCCTGTCGCTTTCCTATCCAGGCTCCTGGAACCAGGGTCTGTCCTCGGGACAAGGGCTGATGGCGGTCGCGCTGGTCATCTTCGCCCGCTGGAACCCTTTGCGCTGCGTGGCGGCGGCGCTTCTCTTCGGCGGCGCCGGCGCCATCGGCCCGTCGCTGCAGTCGGTCGGAATCACGCAGGGCTACTACTTCTTCAACGCCGCGCCCTACATCCTCACCCTCGCCATCATGATCGCGACCTCGAGCGCCAAGCATTCGGCGCGCGACATGCCGGGCGAGCTGTCGATGGCCAAGTAGGAGCGCGCGCATGCCGACTTTCGCCGCCGACCCCTATCCGTGGCCCTGGAACGGCGACTGGCGGCCGGACAACACCGCAATCATCGTCATCGACATGCAGACCGACTTCTGCGGCAAGGGCGGCTATGTCGACGCGATGGGCTACGATCTCACGCTGACCCGGGCGCCGATCGAGCCGATCCGCGCTCTCCTCGAAGCGGCGCGCGGCAGGGGCTATCATGTCATCCACACCCGCGAGGGCCACCGTCCCGATCTCGCCGACCTGCCAGCCAACAAGCGCTGGCGCTCGCAGCGGATCGGCGCCGGCATCGGAGATGCGGGCCCGTGTGGAAAGATCCTCGTCCGCGGCGAGCCGGGCTGGGAGATCATCGACGAACTCAAGCCGCTGCCGGGCGAACCGGTCATCGACAAGCCCGGCAAGGGCTCGTTCTGCGCCACCGACCTCGAACTGATCATGCGGACGCGCGGCATCGACAATCTCGTTCTCACCGGCATCACCACCGACGTCTGCGTCCACACGACGATGCGTGAAGCCAATGACCGCGGCTTCGAATGTCTGCTTCTGGAAGATTGCTGCGGCGCGACGGACGCCGGCAATCATCTCGCCGCGATCAAGATGGTGACGATGCAGGGCGGCGTGTTCGGCGCCGTCGGCTCCTCGAAGCCTTTCATCGAGGCGATGCCATGAAGGCCGCCCGCGCGCCTTCGCTCGAGACCATCGGCATGAGCAAGTCCTTCGGGGCTCTGAAGGCGCTGCAGGACGTCTCCATCCAGGTTCCGGCGGGCTCGTTCCACGCCCTGCTCGGCGAGAACGGCGCCGGCAAGTCGACCCTCGTCAAATGCATCATGGGCTTCTACAAACCCGACCGCGGCCAGCTCCTGATCGACGGGGAGGAGGCGATCGTGCGCAACCCGCGCGACGCCCAGGCGCTCGGCGTCGGCATGGTCTACCAGCATTTCACCCTCGTTCCCGCCCTGACTGCGGCCGAAAACCTGGTCGTCAGCCGCGCTGACGCGCCGGGGGTCATCGACTGGCGCAAGGAGCGGAAGGCGCTCGAAGCGTTCCTCGATGGGATGCCGTTCCGCGTGCCGCTGAAGAAGCCGGTGTCGGCCATGGCGGCGGGCGAGAAGCAGAAGCTCGAGATCCTGAAACTCCTCTACCTCAACCAGCGCTTTCTCATCCTGGACGAGCCGACTTCGGTGCTGACGCCGGGCGAGGCGGACGAGATCCTCGGCCTTCTGCGCGCCATGGCGCATCGGGGCGAGATCACCGTCGCCATGATCAGCCACAAGTTCCGCGAGGTCGAGGCGTTCTGCGACGACTTCACCGTGCTGAGACGGGGGGCGAGGGTCGGCGGCGGCAAGGTCGGCGCGGTGTCGACGCGCGACATGGCGGCGATGATGATCGGCGACGCGGTCGTTCGCCCCTCGGCGGCGCGCGCGTCGGCCCCGCAGAACGGCGGAGCGACGCTCGAGATCGCCGGCCTGTTCGCCGAGAACGACGAAGGGCGCGACGCGGTCAACGGTTTCGACATCAAGGTCCGCCCCGGCGAGATCGTCGGCGTCGCCGGCGTGTCGGGCAACGGCCAGAGCGAGCTGGTCGAAGCCTTGTCCGGGCAGCGGCCGATCAAGCTCGGTCAGGTGCTGATCCGCGACGTGGACTTCGAGCCGACGCGCGACCATTACGACCGCTTCAAGGTGTTCGGCCTGCCGGAGGAGCCGCTGAAGAACGCCTCCGTGCCGACCATGACGGTCGCCGAGAACATGGCGTTTCGCGTCTTCGACAAGGCGCCGATGTCGCGCCTCGGCTTCTGGCTGTCGGGCGCGCCGATGCGCGCCACGGCGCGCGACCTCATCGCCCGCTACAACGTGAAAACGCCGTCGACCGAAACGCAGATCCGCGATCTCTCGGGCGGCAACGTGCAGCGCGCAGTGCTGGCGCGCGAACTTTCCGGCGACGTCGACGTGCTGATCGTCGCCAACCCGTGCTTCGGTCTCGACTTCGCCTCGGTCGCCGACATCAGGGCGCAGATCATGGAGCAGCGCAACCGCGGCGCGGCGGTCCTGCTGGTGTCGGAGGACCTGGACGAGATCCTCGAGCTGTCGGACCGCATCGCGGTCATGTCCGGCGGCAAGGTCGCCTATCTGACCGAGGCGGCGGGCGCCGACCGCACGACGATCGGCCGCTACATGGCGGGACACTGATGGTGGAGAGGGGCTGGACGGTGCGCTGCAGGGAATGCGGTTTCTTGTACGCGGCCGGGGCCGCATCTCTCCCGCCCCCCTTGCGGGGGCGGGCCGGGGTCGGGGGTTTCGCGGACCTTTCCGTTTCGCGTTTACAAGGCCTATAGCCGGAAAAGCATGGCGAAACCCCCTTCCCTAGCCCTCCCCCACAAGGGGGGAGGGAATCCGGGCGCATCCCGATGGGCCGCGCGGAACAGCGCCAAGGCCGCGGTCCGCAACCGCGTGTGGAGCCGCCTCGTCGAAACCGGGGTCGGCGTCGGCCCGGCCTTCGACCGCATCCCGAATTTCGTCGGCGCCGACGCCGCGGCGAAAAGGCTGAGCGGCCTCGAGCAGTGGAAGCGGGCGCGGGTCGTCAAGTGCAATCCCGATCCGCCGCAAATCCCGGTCCGCCTGCGGGCGCTGTACGACGGCAAGCTCCTGTTCTCGCCTGTGCCGCATCTCACGCAGGGCTTTCCCTACCTGCGCATCGACCCGGAAAAACTGGCGGCGAAGGGCGTCGACTTCGAGACCGCCGCCACCTCGCAAGGCTTCATGCAATTCGGCGAGCCGGTCGGCTTCGAGGACATGCCGAAGCTCGACTTCTGCGTCGTCGGCTGCGTCGCGGTCACACGGAGCGGCGGCCGCACCGGCAAGGGCGCGGGCTTCGCCGATCTCGAACAGGGCGTCTTTCGCGAGCTCGGCCTCGTCGATTCCTCGACGCCGATTGCGACGACGGTCCATTCCTCGCAAGTGGTCGACGATTCCGAGATCGTCATGGAGAGCCACGATTCGGCGCTCGACTTCATTGCGACCGAGCTCGAGCTGATCGAAACCCGCACCCCCTACCCTCAGCCGCAAGGCGTCGCCTGGGCGAAAGTCCGCCCGGACCAGTTCGCCGACATTCCCTTTTTGAGCGCGCTCCGCCGCTCGATCGAGAGCCGGAAGCGCGCGGCAGGCGTCGAGCCGTGAGCGAGCTGCTGAGAGGCGTCGTACTGCTGCCGACGGATGGCGGGCTCGCCGGCCCGCCGGTCGACGTCGCGATCGAAGACGGCCGCATCGCTGCCATCGCGTCGGCGGCGGAAGCGCCGAAGCGACGGCTCCTCGCCATGCCGGCGCCGGTCAACGCGCACGACCACGCCCGCCCGCTGTCGCCGACGTCGTTCGGCGCGGCGGGCAAGCCGCTCGAGACGTGGCTCCTGCGTCTCGCCGCGATGCCGCCGATCGACCCCTATCTCGGCGCGCTCGCCGCCTTCGGGCGGGCGGCGCGGGCCGGCGCCGCCTCGGTGATGGCCCACTACACCCGCTTTCACGGGCCCATGCCGCCGGTCGAGGAGGCGCGTGCGATCGCCAAAGCCGCAGCCGACGTCGGCGTGCGCGTGACCTTCGCGGTGTCCCTGCAAGACCGCAATCCGCTGGTCTACAGCCTCGACGAACGCGTTCTGACGGAACTGCCGCCGCGATCGCGCGCGACGGTCGAGGCCCAGTTCTTCGCTCCCACGCCGGGCATGGAGGACCAGATCGCCCGGGTCGAGGCGATCGCCGAGGCGTCCGCGAGCGATGCATTCTCGGTGCAGTTCGGCCCACGCGGCCCGCAATGGTGTTCCGACGCGCTGCTTGCCGCCGTCGCCGAACGCTCACGCGATACGGGCCGGCGGGTCCACATGCATCTGCTCGAGACGCGGTATCAGCGCGCCTTCGCCGACCGGGCCTACCCCGAGGGCGCCGTCCAACGCCTGAAGGCGCTGAAACTCCTGTCGCCGCGTCTGACGCTTGCCCACTGCGTTCACGCAAACGCGGAGGATCTCGACTTGATCGCGGAATCTGGCGCGGTCATCGCCACGAACCCAAGCTCGAACCTGCACCTCAAGAGCGGCGTCGCGCCGATCGCAGAGGCGATCAAGCGCGGCTGCCGCGTCGCGATCGGCGTCGACGCCTCGGCCTTCGACGAGGACGACGACGTTTTGCGCGAACTGCGGCTCGGCCATTTCCTGCACGGCGGCTGGGGCTTCGACGGCGTCATCGAGCGCGGCCAATGGCTCGCGCGGACGGTCGCCGACGGGCGGTTCGCAAACGGCGCGCCGGGCGACGGCGCGCTCCGCGCGGGCGCGCCGGCCGACATCCTCGTGCTCGACCTCGACGCGCTCGATCGCGACGCGGTCATGCCCGTCGAGCCGATCGATCTCGTCTTCGCCCGCGCGACGGCGGCGCATGTGGCGAAACTTTACGTCGCCGGAAACGAGATCGTCCGAGACGGCCGCCTGACCCGCGTCGACCTCGAAGCGGCCGAGGCCGCGCTGCGTTGCGAATACCGCGAGAAAATGCCGTCGCGGTCGGCGTTGCTCGAGGCATGGCGCGATCTCGAGCCGGCCGTCGCCGCGCATTACCGAAGCGGACTCGGCTGTTGCTGAGGGCGGCAGTCCCCTTCGCCCCGCTTGCGGACACAAGGTGGCGCGAAGCGCCGGATGAGGGGCGACGCCGATCTCCGCCGCGTGGCCCCGCCCCTCACCCCGGCCCTCTCCCCGCAAGCGGGGCGAGGGGGCGAATCCTTGCGGGTGAATGCGGGCGACGAGGTCGGCCGGATGAAGGGCGGCGGCTCGATTCCGAGAGGGAGAATGGACCATGACCCATGAGCTGCCCATCATCGACCTCGGCGAAGGGAGCGAGGACGGAGCCGCGCCTGCGGCCCTTGCGGAGAAGATCGGGATCGCCTGTCGGGACATCGGCTTCTTCTACGTCGTTCATCACGGCGTCGATCGCGCGCTGATGAACGAGGCCTTCGCGGAATCGCGGCGCTTCTTCGCTCTGCCGCTCGCCGACAAGCGGAGAATCGCAATCGAAACCGTCGGCGGCAACCGCGGCTATTCCGGCCTTTTGCGCGAGGCGCTCGATCCTGCGCGCGGACCCGACATGAAGGAGGCGTTCAACGTCGGCTTCGACCTCGAGCCCGACGACCCGGAGCTTCTCGCCGGCAAGCCGTTCCGCGCGCTCAACGCCTGGCCGAAGCTCGCCGGATTCCGCGAGACGCTGCTCGCCTATTACGACGCCTGCGCCGCGCTAGGCGGCCGTCTGCACCGCGCCTTTGCGAGAGATCTCGGGGTCGATCCGAATTTCTTCGCCGACATGTTCGACCGCCCGATGGCGACGCTGCGCCTGCTGCGCTATCCGGCCGCCGCGGGCGACAAGATCGGCGCGGGCGCGCACACCGACTACGGCAACCTGACCCTGCTCGCGACCGACGACGTGGGCGGCCTCGAAGTTCGCACGCGGTCCGGCGACTGGATCGAAGCCCCCGCCTTGCCGGGCGCGTTCGTCGTCAATATCGGCGACTGCCTGATGCGCTGGACAAACGACGTCTACGTCTCGACCCCGCACCGCGTCGTCAACCGCAGCGGCCGCGAGCGCTATTCCATCGCCTTCTTCTACGACCCCAATCCAGACGCGGAAGTCGCCGCCATCCCCTCCTGCGTCGCCCTGGGCGACCTCGCCCGCTACCCGCCCGTCCTGGCGGCCGACTATCTCAGGCGCAGGCTCGATGCCAGCAAGCCGGCAGGCGCCTGAGGGCAACGGCGGCGCTGCCGGCTATCGATGGCCGCGTGCGGCCAGAAAAGCCTCGAAGGCCCGCAACGTAGCGGGCGAGACGTAATGCTCGATGCCCTCGGCGTCGGCCTCGGCGGCCTCGCGCGGCGCGCCTACCGCTACGAGCAGATCGACGACGAGCCGGTGGCGCTGACGGACGCTTTTCGCCATCGCGGCGCCGGCCTCGGTAAGAAATATCCCGCGATAGGGCTGCGCTTTCGCGAGCCCCTCCCGCTTCAGACGGCCGATCGCCTTGCTGGCGGTCGGGTGGGCGACGCCGAGCCGCCGCGCGATATCGGTCGTGCGCGCTTCGCCGTTGACCGCGATCAGATCGGCGATCAGCTCAGTATAATCCTCGAGCATAGAGGTCGAGCGGGCCGAACGCGCCCTTATGAAGCGTCGGGCCTGGACCGGCTCGGTTGCGAGTTCCGCCCCTTCTGACGGCGGACTCTTCCCGCGACTCTTCGTGACCACCCAGCCCTCGCCCAGCCCGCTGCAACAAAAAAACATCACCGAGAGTTCATTATGCAGCCTCGACTGCAAAATGCAACCATGTGTCTCTGCGCCGCCTTACACCCTATTGACTATTAGGTAGCTAAGGGTACATTATGCAGCCGAGGCGTTCGAAAGGGTCGAGAATGGCGATGAGTGATTTGACGGCCACGCGACCGGGAATGACCGACCGGACCGTCGAAGGCATTCGCGCGGTGCTGGACGGCAAGATGCGCTGGCATAGCCCGCTGCTGTTCGCCGGCCCCGCAGTCATCGCCTCGATCGCCTACATGGATCCCGGAAATTTCGCCACCAACATCCAGGCCGGCGCGAAATACGGCTACGCGCTGCTTTGGGTGGTGCTGGTGGCGAACGTCGTCGCCATGCTGTACCAGGCGCTATCGGCCAAGCTCGGCATCGTCACCGGGCGCAATTTGGCCGAAATGTGCCGGGAGCATTTTCCGCGACCGGTGGTCTGGGGCTTATGGATCGTCAGCGAAGTGGCGGCGATGGCGACCGACCTGGCCGAGTTCCTCGGCGGCGCCATCGGCCTGTCGCTGTTGCTGCACATCCCCCTGGTTGCAGGCATGGGCGTCACCGCCGTGCTGACTTACGGCCTCCTGATGTTCGAAGGGCGGGGTTTTCGCCCGATCGAACTGATCATCGGCGCCCTCGTCGCCGCCATCGCCCTCTGCTATCTCGCCGAATTGTTCATCGCGCCGGTCGATTGGGGCGCGGCGGGGATCGGCGCCGTGGTTCCGCTGTTGCCGGACGCAGGCGCGGTGACGATCGCCGTCGGCATCGTCGGCGCGACGATCATGCCGCACGCGATCTTCCTGCATTCCGGCCTCACCCAGAACCGGGCGCCGGCCCGCGACGACCGCGAAAGGCGCCAGTTGCTGAGGTTCTCGAACATCGAGGTCCTTATCGCCCTTGCGGTGGCCGGTCTCGTCAATATGGCGATGGTGGTCATGGCGGCGAGCGCATTCCACGAAGGCCACAGCGACGTCGCGGAAATCGAGACCGCCTATTCGACGCTGACGCCGCTCCTCGGCTCGTTCGCGGCGGGCGCGTTCCTGACCGCGCTGCTGGCCTCCGGCCTGTCGAGCTCGGCGGTCGGCACGATGGCCGGTCAGTTGATCATGCAGGGTTTTGTCGGCTTCAAGATCCCGGTCATGGTCCGCCGTCTGGTGACCATGATTCCGGCCTTCGTCGTCGTCTGGCTCGGCGTCAATTCGACCAACGCGCTGGTCATCAGCCAGGTCGTGCTGAGCATCGCCCTGCCCGCGCCAGTCATCGCCCTGCTCATATTCACCCGCCGCAGGGACATCATGGGCGATTTCGCCAACAGCCGCCTGACCAATGTCTCAGCGGTCGTCGGCGCCCTGCTGATCCTCACCCTGAACGCCGTCCTGCTCATGCAGACGTTCGGCGTGAACATTCCCGGTTTGCCGAGCGGTTGAGGATAGGGCGGGCCCGCCTCAGCCGATGCTTTCGGCCAGGGCGGCCGCCAGTCGGCCGCCTCAGCCCGCTCGGCCAGAGGTTCGGGCGTCCCGCTCGATTGACGTGCAAAGACCAAGCCCGCCCTCTTTAAACTCATTCCCGATTCCTGCCTTTCAAAAGTTCGCGGATCAGCGAGTTTCGAGCGGTGCATAAATTCAAAGCTTATGAACAGATACGTACGGCGGTAAGCGCCGCCCCGCCGGCGGCTGCAGTGCATGACAAAACAACGAAAGTAGCGAGTACAACCCTAAAAGTGCTATATGTGGAAGATGGCAAGCAAAGCACCGGTTAACTCCATTCTTGAACGGTTCCGCGTCGCGCCCGGCTTCGCGCGGTCAAGGACAAATACGATCCCGACGGCCTCTTCTTCGTTTATCACGGGCGTCGGCAGCGAAAACTGGAACGCGGACGGATTGACGCGATTGAACTGACGTCGGCGAGCCTGCGCCGCCCGGCCTGGTCGACGCGGCCGCTGGCGGTCGGCGCCCGCCTCTACGTCGCGCCGGCGACCCGACTGAACGGAGAATGACGATGGATGACGGCCGCAACCTCCTCGGCGACGCGACCTCGCCCTACCTCCTTCAGCACGCCGATAATCCGGTCCATTGGCGCCCGTGGGGCGCGGAAGCCCTGGCGGAAGCCAGGCGCCGCGACTGCCCGATCCTCATCTCGATCGGCTACGCCGCCTGCCACTGGTGCCATGTGATGGCGCACGAGTCGTTCGAGAACGCCGACATCGCCGATCGGATGAACGAGCTTTTCGTCAACGTGAAGGTCGATCGCGAGGAGCGGCCGGACATCGATCATATCTACATGAGCGCCCTTCATGCGATGGGCGAACAGGGCGGCTGGCCCCTGACCATGTTCCTCGACCCGGAGGGCCGGCCGATGTACGGCGGCACCTACTGGCCGCCGGAGCCGCGCTGGGGCCGTCCCTCATTCCGGCAGATCCTGGAGTCGGTGGCCGCCGCCTGGCGGACGCGCCGGGAAAAAATGGAGGAGAACGGCGCCGCGCTCGCCGATCACCTGGCAAAACTGTCCGCCCCGAGCCCCGGCCGGGCTCTCGTTCCCGACGACCTGACCCGGGTCGGAGACGGTCTTCTCGGCTTGGTCGACACCGTCCATGGCGGCATCGGCGGCGCGCCGAAATTCCCCAACGCGCCGATCTTCCGCTTCTTCTGGAACGAGATGTTTCGCCGCCGCGACCCGAGATTCGGCGAGGCGCTGAAAAGCCTGCTCGAGGCGATGAACGCCGGCGGCATTTATGATCATCTCGGCGGCGGCTACGCGCGCTACTCGACCGACGCCGAATGGCTCGTGCCGCATTTCGAGAAGATGCTGTACGACAATGCGCAGATCCTCGAGCTCTTGGCGCTCGTCCATTCCCTCTGGCCGGATCCCGTCTTCGCCGAGCGGGCGCGCGAGACGGTCGGCTGGCTGACGCGGGAGTTGCGGGTCGCAGGGGCCTATGCCGCTTCGCTCGACGCCGACCAGGACGGCGAGGAAGGCGCTTTCTACGTCTGGCGCGAAGATGAGGTCGATTCGGCGCTCGGCGAAGCGTCCCCGCTGTTCAAGGCGGCCTACGACGTCACGCCCGGCGGCAACTGGGAGGGCCGCACCGTCCTGCGCCGCCTCGCAGCCCCCGGCTCGGACGAGGAGGAAATCGCGCTCGCCAATGCGCGGGCGACGCTCTTTCAGTTGCGCGAGCAGCGGCCGAGGCCGGCTCGCGACGACAAGGTCCTCGCTGACTGGAACGGGCTGATGATCGCCGCGCTGGCCCGCGCAGGCGCCGTGTTCGGCGAGCCGCAATGGTTCGCCGAGGCGGGCGTGGCGTTCGAATTCATCCTCGGGACTCTCAGGGGGCCCGACGGCGGGCTGTTGCACGCCTGGCGCGCAGGGCGTCCAGGCGCCCGCGGAATGCTCGACGACTATGCTTCGCTCGCCCGCGCCGCGCTGGCGCTGTTCGAGGGCGGCGGCGATCCGGTCCGCCTCGACGCCGCGCGGCGGCTGGCGGGGGACGCGCTCGATCTTTTCGGCGACGGCGAAGGCGGCGTCTATCTCACCGCGGCAGACGCCGCCGACGTTCCGGGAGCGCGGCCCCGCCACGCGCACGACGGCGCGACGCCGTCCGGCGTCGGCCTTTTGCTCGAGGTCTTCGCACGACTCTGGCATCTGACCGACGAGCCGCGCTGGCGCTCCGCGGCGGACGGGCTCATCCAGGCCTTCTCCGGCGCCCCGGAGGGCGTGGGCGGCAGCCCGCTCCTCCTGATGGGAGCCGACATGCTCGAGCGCGGCGGCTGCGTGGTCGTCGACGGGCCGCTCGACGATCCGCTGGCCAAAGAGCTCGCGGCGGTCGCCCTGCGCGCCCCCGACCCGTCGCTGACGGTTCTGCGCCTCGACCGCAGCCGGTGGCCGAACGGCCCGCCGCGCAGCGATCTGCCCCACGCCGACTCGCCCGTCGCGATGCTCTGCCAGGGCCAAACCTGCAGCCTGCCCGTGGCGACGCCGGAGGCGCTGGAGGCTTTGCTCCGGGAGCGGGCGGCGGGTCATTCATGATGTTCCCGCGTCGCGGGGCCGGCCGCCCGCGCAGTCTTGGAAAAGATTCGACTGCCGAAGCGCAAGACGAGACCTTCGTGTCCCGCGAGAGCCGGCGCTAAGCCAGACGTCGCCTGTCCCTAAACCAAAGCATGAGCGCCCTGCACCTCGATGTGATTTCATGAAGCCAAAAGGTCAGATGCGCGCGACCATTGCCCATTGGGCTGAGCCCATCGAGCGGTGGTACCATCTGGGGCAGAAGTAGAGGACGACTTGCTTGAAGCCTGTCGCCTCCACTCCCTCAAAACCGCGTCTCGGTTGGGCGCGGCAAGGAGGCGCGCCGGATGATCGATGCAGCCTTGATCTTCACCCTCGGCTTTCTCGCCGGCGTCGCGCTCTCCGCCACGATGATCAGTCCCTCGTCGAGGGGCGGATGACATGGGCCGCGCGATGCTCAGAGCCTCCCGCATTTGCCGACCGACGCATGCGTCGCATGGCGAGGCGGCGTGGACTCGGATCCCATTTGTCGGAGACCACAAATGTACGCTGTATATGTGTTAGAGGATACGTGGCGCTTGCGCGCGACGTTCTCGACCCGCGGCGCGGCCGACATTCTCGCCGCTCGCCTTGTCAGTCGCGGGGAACGCGCCAAGGTGTTCCGCACGGCGGATACGCAGAGGAGGGCGGCATGAGAAGCCCAAGCCTTGCCGCCGAGCCGATCTTTGTGCGGCGAGGGAACCCGTTCCACGACAGGAACCTGTTCCTGCGTGTTCCGGGCGCCACGCTGCCGCCCGGAGACGACGGGTATCGCGAGGGGTTCGCCCGCGCGGAGCGCAATCAAGCTTCTGTCCGAAGCCGACGTCGATATGAGGTTGCCGCCATGTTGAAAGCCGCCGCGCTGTTGTCTTTCGCCTGTCTCGCGTCTTCGGCCGTCGCCGCGGAGAGTCCACGCTGCGGGAGCCTCGAAAAGGCGGAGAAAGCTGCCGGCAAGGACACGGCGATTGCGCCGTTGACGCCGGCGCAGTTCCATTTCCTGCAAGGGGTCTATGTCCTCAATCCGACGACGCCAGACGGCCTCCCGCCCGGAGACGGGGCGTTGCTCCTGACCCGGGACAACAGCGACGAGGGGCTGATCCTGTGGACGCTTGGGCCGCTCGTCTGCGAGCCGATGCCGGCGCCGAAGAAGCTCATGGATTATCTCGCGCGGGTGAAAACCGGCGCGGACGGCGACGCGATGTGACGGCTTTCGCGGTGCTCGTCAATGTGAATTGGCGTGCGCCTCTAGCCCAGGCGGCCCGCCCTACGCCTCCGCCGCCTGGTCCGTCCGGTTCAGCGCCGTTCGCTCCTGGGCGATCTGGTAAATCTTCAGACGCACGTCCCGGTTGTCGCGCATGAAGCGGTCGAAGTCGGTCTTGCGCAGCACCAGCAGCCGGCAATAGGTCAGGGCCCGGACGTCGGCCTGGCGCGGCTCGCCGGTAAGCAGGGACAATTCGCCGAACACGTCGCCGCTGCCGAGCGGAATGCGATGTTTTGGAAAAACCACCTCGGCCGCCCCCGAGGCGATGAAGTACACGGCGTCCCCGCGCTCGCCTCTGCGCATGATGAGCTCGTTGGGCACGGTGAAGCGCGGCCGCAGCAGCTTCTGCACGGCCTCCAGGTGCCGCGCGTCGAGGCTCTTGAACAGCTCGAGGCGACAGATGAGATCGCGCTTGTCGAGGCCGATGTCGAAGCGCGGCGGGGCTTCCGCCCGCTGCACGTTATCGACCGTGCTCACCAGGTCCCGATAGACCTCGGCGGAGATCAGGCCGCCTTCGAACAGGGCCTGGTACCGGCCCATCTCGCGCCGCAAAGCCGATTGCCGCAGGAAGCGCGCCTCGAGCGCGGCTGCGTAGTCCACATATTGGCGGCGCAGCGCGTCGAGCGCGGCCTTGGTCGCTTGCAGGCGGGCTTCGAGCATGTGGTCGACGAGCGCGACCGCCCTGTCGCCGAAGATCGACCGCGAGCGCTTGGCGGCGCCGCCCGACAGGTCCTGGACGATCAGGCGCGTCACCAGCAGGGTCTCGAACCGCTCGCCGAGCCGGTCGGCGAGAAAACGCCGGATCCCGAAGCGGCGATAGAAGAAATAGGCGGCGCGGAACGAGAGGGGGAAGGCCAGCGCGGCGTCGGCGGCGCGCTTGTAGCCGAGCCGTCCGCCGCTCCGCGCGCCCTCGATGAGCGCCTCGGCGTTGCGCATCAGCGCCTGGAGCGCGGCGGGCGAAGCGGCGCGCCGCGCCAGGGTCTCGAGGACCAGCATCCGTTCCTGGTTTCCGAGCGCGACCAGCGCGACCGCCAGACGCGCGCGCTCGGTCAGCTCGCTGTCGCCGTCCGGATCGCGGGCGCGCTCGGCCTTCGCCCAGGCCTCGTAGGGTTCGAGCGCGTGCTGGGCGGCCGAGGGGTTCAGACCGTACTCCGCCGCGGTTTTGGTGATCATCTCGCTCGTGTCGGCGTAGGACAGCTCCAGCACCCTGTCCCGCAACAGCCGGGCGACAGGCGACAGGCGATCGAGCCCGAGCAGCCGGATGGCCGCCCGCAAGGTCGAGCCGTTGACAAGCAGCGTGAACAGCACGAGGCCGGTCGCCAGCACCCCGACGAAGCGGCGGACTTCGAGCGGCAGCGCATAGTTCTCCGTGACCCCGAGCGCGAGCACCAAAGTCAAGGCGCCTCTGAGCCCGCCCCAGGCGATCGCGAGCTTGTAGAGGGTGCTGATCGGCTTCGTGAGCCTCGCGAGACTGAGCATCGGGATGAGCAGGAACAGCACGCCGAGCCTGGCTCCGAAGGCCGCGACGATCAGCACGGCCAACAATGTCAGATCGTGCAGGCGCACATCGAACAAGAGCTTCGGGATCAGAATCGACGCCAGGAGGAAGACGAGCGAGTGCGCCCAGAAGGCGATCTGCTCCCAGAGGCCGGTGAGAAAAGTCCAGTTGTCGGGCCCGATGCGGGTCCGTCCGAAGGCGCTGACCGTCATTCCGGACGCGAGAACCGCGACCACCCCGGAGACATGGAAGAGGTTTTCGGCCGCGATGAAGGCGAGGTAGGCGAGGGCCACCGTCAGCGTCCCCTCGGCGAGCCGGTCGTCGCGAGTCCATGGAATGGCTTGCAGCAAGGCGCGGCCGGCGACCACGCCGAGCAGGCCGCCGCCGATGAACGAGCGGACGAACTCGATCGCGCCGTCGCCGATGTGGGGCCGCCGCCCCGAGACGATGATCCCGAGCAGGACCGTATAGAGCACGATCGCCGCCGCGTCGTTGAGCAGCGCCTCGCCGGCCACGAGCCGCGTCAGCCGCGCGGGCGCGCCGACATCGCGGAACACGGCGATGACCGCGGCGGGGTCGGTCGTCGAGACGACCGCGCCGAGCAGCAGGCAGACGACCAGCGGGGCGGTTGCGATCGGCCAGAGCGCGAGACCGACGATGACGGCGGTTACTACGGTCGCGATCACCGCGAGCATCAGGATCGGCGCGGCGTCCTCGAGAATGCGCCGGACTTCGCTGGTGAAGGCGGCCTCGAAGACGAGCAGCGGCAGGAAGACGTAGATGAACGTCTCGGATCCCAGCGGCAATTCGGCGAACGGCTTGACGACCTCGCCGAACCAGGATGAGAGCGCGCCGTGCTCCAGAACGCCCGAAGCCGTGCCGATCGCCGCGCCGATCACGGCGAGGAGCACGACCGGCGCCAGTCTCAGCCGCTCCGCCAGCGGCTGGCTGAGGGCCACGACCACCAGCAGACTCGACAATACGGCCAGAACGACGACGATATCGACCATCTTTTTGATCCGCTGGCGCGCCGCGCCCTCAAACGTCGCCTCCCCGCATTGAAGCGTCCGAGTTTTTTGCTTGTCAACCGCGGGGCGGCCAGCGCATGGCCCTAGCCGTGCCGCCTTGCCCGCCGAACGCTCCCCGGTCTAATGGGGCCGATGAAGAAGAAAGCCGAACCCGCCTTCGCCCACCTGGGAAAACCCTCGCGCATCCCCGACGCGCCGGACGCAAAAACGCTCGACCGGGCGCCGAACCCGCATAGCGACACCGATTATGTCACGCGCTTCACCGCGCCGGAATTCACCTCCCTCTGCCCGATGACCGGCCAGCCCGATTTCGCCCATCTCGTCATCGACTACGCGCCGGACAAATGGATCGTCGAGTCGAAGTCGCTGAAGCTCTATCTCGCGAGCTTCCGCAACCACGGCGCCTTTCACGAGGATTGCACGGTGCGCATCGGCAAGGACCTCGTCGGCCTCCTGAAGCCCCGCTGGCTCAGGATCGGCGGCTATTGGTTCCCGCGCGGCGGCATGCCGATCGACGTCTTCTGGCAGAGCGGCAAGCTTCCCGACGGCGTATGGGTCCCCGACCAGGGCGTCCCGCCCTACCGCGGCAGGGGTTAGAAACTATAACAACTATAGATGAGGCGAACCATGCTGACGACCAAGCGCAAGCCGGCGACGGTCGGCGAGATCCTCGTCGAGGAGTTCATGCAGCCCATAGGACTGACGCAGGCCGCCGTGGCCGAGGCGATGGGCGTTCAACGCAAACACGTCAATGAATTGTGCAACAGCCGCCGGAATGCAACTGCGGCAACCGCGCTCATTCTTGCGCGCGTATTCGGCAACAGCCCAGATTTCTGGCTGAACGTGCAGCGACGCAGCGATCTGTGGGAAGCGATGAACAGTCCCCGCCAGCGCAAGCGCATCGAACGGGCAAAGCCGCTCGCTGCGGCGTGATCTGGGCTCCAGCACATCGGCTTGGGGAACGAGCGCCAACGGCGCGGCGTTCGTTCGGACCTCGGTCGCGACAGTCGCGTCCCGAGTTCCAAGGAGAGAGCCAAGATGAATCGCCGCTTGCTACTTACGTCCATGGCCGTGATGGCCGCTTCGCCGGTCCTGGCGCAGACCAACGGCCAGGCGCCGGCCTCCAATGCCCCGAACCAGGCGAACAACGCCGCGAACCAGCCACAGGGGAATCTGTCGGAGGCGCAGCAAAGGCACATCAAGGACACGCTGACCTGGGGATCGCTGTCCCTGATGCTGAGCCGCATCGCCAAGCCGAAAATCGCCTTCTCCCCGTTGAAGCAATTCGCCGACTTCGAGATCGCCGAGCAGCAGACCGTCGCGGATGTCCTGAAGGCGCTTCAGACCCGCGCCGCGCCGAACGGCGCAATTCCGGCGCCGAGCGACGACCAAGTGATGCAAAATGTCGACGAGCAGGGAAAAAAGGCGATCCAGACGCTGCGCGACACCCGCGCGGGCAACGATTTCGACATGGAGTATATCCGACTGGAAATCGAAGGGCACCAGAAGCTGCTCGCAATCCAAGAGGCCTATCTCAAAGCCCCTGACAATCTCGACGAGACGAACGTCGCCAAGATGGCTTCAGCCGTCATCCACGAGCATCTGACGCTGCTCGACGGCATGAAGAAGCTCGGGGCCGAGGCGCAATCGAACGGGCAGGTTCGGCGCAACAGCTCCCCGTGAGTGATCCGTTTCAATACTCTACGCTGCGCGCTGCGAGTTGAGCGCCGCCCGCACGGCAGGTGCCAGGAGCTTGCCGCCCGGGCGGCGCGGCTTTGCGGGGGCGGGAGCGAGCGCCGCCATCGCATAGACCCGGGCGCGCAGATCGTCGGCGAGGGCCTGCCGGTCCTTGATCCCCGCGATGGCGGCGAAGGGAATGGGCGCGCCGATCGCGACCGGCAACGATGTCCCGATGCGGGACCGGACCTCGTGGAAGATCAGCGAGATTCGCAACGTGTAGCTGAGGTGGCTCGCGATCTGGAACAGGCGGCTGTTCTGACCGCCGAACCACATCGGCACCACGACCGCCTTCGAGCGCTGAATGAGCTGCGACACGAACGGCTGCCAGCGCCCGTCGACCGCCGGCTTCAAGCCGAGCCTGTCGGGGGCGGTCGAGACGGCGCCGGCGGGGAACACCACGACCACCCCTCCTCGCTCGAGCTGCGCCCGCGCCGCGGCGCGCGACGCCAGGTTCGTCCGCTGCGCCTCTTCCGTCTCGCTGAAGTCGATCGGCAGGATGAAGCCGTTCACTTCCGGCGCCCGCATCAGGATGGCGTTGGTCAGCACGACGAAGTCCGAGCGCACCTTGCTGACGAGCCAGGAAATGACGATGCCGTCGAGCACGCCATACGGGTGATTGGCGACCACCACGACCGGGCCTGCCTCCGGAATCGCCGCCAGCGCGTCGGTGTCATAGCGCACGTCGAGCGAAAGCGAGCGCACCGCCGCCTGCCAGAAGGTTTCGTCGGGCCGGGGAAAGCGCTGGTTGTGAAGATACATCCGCTTCAGCCTCGGCTGGCCGGTCGCCTTCTCGACCAGCCGGATGACGCCGCGCTTCAAGGGCGGATCGCTCGCCGTCGCGTAGCTGAAGAGATATTTGTCCATGATGGTGAATCGATAACACCCGCGTATCTCAAATATCTCACGCACGCGACTGGCATATGACAAGCCGCTTTCGGCCTGGCCGCTGCAGACGTGGCCTCCTCACCCCGCCGCCGCGCCGCTCTTGTAGGCGCGGGCGCCGACCGCGCCAGCTCTGACCGCGCCAGCCGCGCTCACCGCGCGCGGCTACAAGGCGCGGGCCCCGCGCGCCAGCCGGTGCGGCTCTTGTAGGCGCGGGCGCCGACCGCGCCAGCCGCGCGGCCCTTGTAGGCGCGGGCGCTGACCGCGCCAGCCGCGCTCCGCGCGCGGCTACAGCGCCAGCTCTGACCGCGCCAGCCGCGCGGCTCTAGCGCCAGCTCTGACCGCGCCAGCCGCGCTCACCGCGCGCGGCTACGCGCTCGACCGCGCCAGCCGCGCGGCTCTTGTAGGCGCGGGCGCCGACCGCGCCAGCCGCGGCTCTTGTAGGCGCGGGCGCTGACCGCGCCAGCCGCGCTCACCGCGCGCGGCTAGCAAAGCCGCGCGGCTCTGACCGCGCCAGCCGCGCTCACCGCGCGCGGCTACAAGGCGCGCGGCGCTGACCGCGCCAGCCGCGCTCACCGCGCGCGGCTACAAAGCGCCGGCTCTGACCGCGCCAGCCGCGCTCACCGCGCGCGGCTACAGCGGCGCCGGCCGCGCCTGACCGCGCCAGCCGCGCGGCTCTTGTAGGCGCCAGCTCTGACCGCGCCAGCCGCGCTCACCGCGCGCGGCTACAGAGCGCGGGCGCTGACCGCGCCTGCCGCGCTCACCGCGCGCGGCTACAAGGCGCGCGGCTACAAACCGCGGCTACAGCCGCTTCGCCAGCCGGTCGAAATCCTGCAACTCGGCGACGAGGGCCTCGAAGTCCCTGAGCGGCACCATGTTCGGCCCGTCGGAGGGCGCATGGTCTGGGTCGGGGTGGGTCTCGATGAAGACGCCGGCGACGCCGACCGCGACCGCCGCCCGTGCGAGCACCGGCACGAACTCGCGCTCGCCCCCTGAGGCCGCCCCCCGCCCGCCCGGCTGCTGCACCGAATGGGTTGCGTCGAAGATCACCGGCGCTCCCGTCTCGCGCGCCAGAATCGGCAGCGCGCGCATGTCCGACACCAGGGTGTTGTAGCCGAAGCTCACCCCGCGCTCGGTCACCAGAATGTCGGCCGCGCCGGCCGCGTCGAGTTTGGCGACGACGTTCTTCATGTCCCAGGGCGCGAGGAACTGCCCCTTCTTGACGTTGACCGCCCGCCCCGTGCGCGCCGCGGCCACCAGCAGATCGGTCTGGCGGCAGAGGAAGGCGGGAATCTGCAGCGCATCGACGACCTCGGCCACGCGCGCGCACTGGGCGGCCTCGTGCACGTCGGTGATCACCGGCAGGCCGAGCGTCTCGCGGATGTCTGCGAACACCGGCAGCGACGCCTCGAGCCCGAGCCCGCGCGCGCCCGAAGCGGACGTGCGGTTCGCCTTGTCGAACGACGTTTTGTACACGAGGCCGATCGACCGGCGCGCCGAAATCTCCTTCAGCGCCGCCGCCGTTTCGAGCGCATGCGCCCGGCTTTCCATCTGGCACGGACCGGCGATCAGCGCGAGCGGCAGTTTCGCGCCGAACCGCGCCGCCTGCGGCCCCCGGCCGACCTGAACGATGGAATTGTTGCGCATCTCACGATCCGTTTGGCGGCAGGGGCGGCTGTTTGAGGCAAGAAGGCCTCATTGGCAAGTTGTCATCATGCGGGTTTCGGCCCACCTCACAGACGGGTCCATCCAACCCACAACCTTGTGGTGGTAAGACAATGTCATCTACCAAGTCAATTGTTGGTTTGACAATGTCGCAACATTTAGCCACTCTCGCAGGATCGCTAAGCCCGTTGGACCGGTCCGAGTGACCCCGCATCTCGCGGGCGGCGCTCCTGCGATTGGTTCCCACTCGGTCGGAGTGGAACGCTTTTCTTGAAACTTTGCCGAAAACGTCGTGGCTTCGGGATATTGTGGATCACCTGCTATGAGCATCAACCTCGGCCCTACTGAGCTCGGCGAGCAACTCCGCGGCGCGCGGTCGGGCGTCAATCTGACGCAAGATGCAGCCGCTGCACGACTTGGCATGGCGAGAACGACGCTGGTCGCAATCGAAAAGGGGCAGCGCGTCGTCAAGCCGAGCGAGCTGTTGGCGTTTGCTCGCCTTTATGGGGTGAGCGCGGGCAAACTTGTTTCGACCGATGCGGTTCATGTCGATTTCGCCGCGAAGTTTCGGCGCGCGGAAGGCAAGGAGGCCTCTCTCGCCGCCACCGAAGCGCTGGCGCTGCTCAACCGTCTCGCCACCGGCGCTGTGCAGTTGGAGCGATTGCTCGGTCATGAGCTGAGAACCGACTTCCCGCCGCCGATCCGCATCAACCCCCACTTTGTAAATCAGCAAGCGGAAGACGCGGCCAACAATCTCAGGGCGCGGCTCGGCGTGGGCCTTGGGCCAATTCCCGATCCGATCAACTTGCTGGAGCATGAACTCGGCCTGCGGATATTTTTCCGCCCGCTGTCGGCGCAGATTTCGGGCCTGTACGCCTATGATCCGTCCATAGGCGCTTGTATCCTCATCAACGCCAACCATCATTGGAAGCGGCGGGTCCAAACCGGGGCCCACGAAACCGGGCATTTCGTGTCTGACCGGTCGCATGCGGACATCCTTGAGGAAGGAGAAATCTCGCTCTCGATCGAGGAGCAATTCGCCAAGCGGTTTGGATCAGCCTTTTTGATGCCTGCATCGGGGGTGCGCGCGCGATACGACCAAATTGCCGGCGCCGAGAACCGGTTTGAAGTCCGAGAACTGATCCTTTTGGCGCACCAGTTCGGCGTCGCAACCGAGGCTATGTGCAGGCGGCTGGAGGATCTCGCTCTTCTGCCGCAGGGCACATGGGATTCCATACGCGAGCGTGGTTTCGCGAGCGATCTCGAGCGCAGCGTGATCGGCGAAGCGAGCATGCAACCGGCGCCGCCGTTGATACCCGCTCGCTTGGCCTATTTGGCCTCGACCGGCCTGGAGCGGGAGATCCTTTCGGAAGGGCAGCTATGTGACCTTCTGGCCGTCGACCGGCTCGAGCTGAGGGAGGCTCTGCTGCCGTTCGTCGCCGAGGAAGCTATTTCATTGCATGCCTGATCCGGCTGACAGCGTGGGCCTCGTGCTCGATACCAGCGTTTGGATCAATCTATTGGCGACCGAGGCGATTGACGCAATCCTCGGGGCGCTGGCTGTCCCGTGCCATGCTCCCGAACAGGTGCTCGCAGAAGTGAGGCGGCATCCTGTCACTGGAGCAGCTTTGACGACCGACAACCATCCGCTGTGCGCGGTGAACGCGGTCTCGATCGTTTCGCTCGAAGGCTCGGAACTCGATCTGTTCCTCGACATTGTGGCTGCGCCGGCGGGAGACGGGCTCGGAGACGGTGAATCGGCTGCCATCGCAGTCGCTGTCTCGCGTAACCTGGACCTCGTGATCGATGACAGAAAAGCGCGACGCATCTTGCGAGAGCGCTTCGGCCAAGTTCGGACCTACTGGACGATCGACCTTCTTCGAGCCCGGGCTGTCGTCGACGCCGTTGGCTCGGGCGAGGCGGACACGTATTTCGCAAGAGCCAAGCGCTTTGGGCGCATGCACGTCCCGCGCGGCCCAGGGTGACACTGGCCCCTTGCGCCTCGTCGGGGAGCCGGACGAAACCGTTCTCGATCGTCGCCATCTCGGCGTGCAGGCGCATGATCTTGTCGCCCGCCATTATACCATTTTTCATATGTGTTTTTGCCGAATGGAGAACCAAGGCTTTGCGCCGACTACTATTTACGCCCGCGCCCGTAGATCGCCTGTAACTCAAGCAGGCTGGGGCGCCACCCCCTCCACCGCCCTTTGGGCGGTCCCCCTCCCCCGCTGCGCTCCGCTCCGCAGGGGAGGAGAACGCGGCGCCGGCGCCGGCCATATCCTCCCCTGTGAAGCGTTAGCGGAACGGGGGAGGGGGACCACGCGCAGCGTGGTGGAGGGGGCATGCCGCGAAACCGACCGCGGCTCGGGAGCTACAATCACCTGGCAATGGCGTCGCAAAGGGCTGATAATGTTGCATCCGCGCCCGGATATGACGCCCCGCCTCCGCCGGAAGCCGGCGGCCGTCACGAGGCGCAAAAGCGACAGATTTTCACAGTCAACCATTTGAAATCGCCCGTGCTGAGCCGAACGTGGCACGCGGGCCAGCGAGGTAGGTCATGGACAAGGACGAAACGGCGGACGACCTCGGCATTCTCGCCCGGCGAAAAATCGAGGCCGCGGTCATCGCGCCGATCTACGACGAGATGGTCAAGGCGCTCGGCGAGGCGAAGGCGCGCGAGATCCTCGGCGCCGCCATCCGCCGCGCCGCGGTCGCCGCCGGGGCCGAGATGGCGGCGCGCGCGCCGGGCGGCGCCGACCTCGAAAGCTTCAAGTCGATCCTGCATCTCTGGACCAGGGACGACGCGCTGACGATCGAGGTCCTCGCCGACGAGCCAAACGTTTTCGACTTCAACGTCACGCGCTGCCGCTACGCCGAGACCTACCGCGCGATGGGGCTCGGCGGGATCGGCGACCTTCTTTCGTGCGGGCGCGACGGCGCCTTTTGCCAAGGATACGACCCGCGCATATCCTTGACCCGCACCCAGACGATCATGGGCGGCGCGAGCCATTGCGACTTCCGCTACCGGGTGCGCGAAACGGAGCCGGGCGGCTGAGGGACAGAGGGGAGAAGGTCATGCGCGCTCTTGCGCTCGTTTGCGTCATCGCGTCCGTGGTCGCGCCCGTCGGGGCGCGGGCCGCCCAGGCGGGCGACGCCGATCATGCGCGCTGGGTCGAGGTCGGCGGCGAGGCCAGCGTCAGCGCGGCGCCCGATTTCGCCCGGGTGACGCTCGGCGCGACGACGACGGGAAAGGACGCCCGCGCAGGCCGTCGCGGCCAACGCCAAGGCCGTGAATTCGCTCATCGCCCTCATCAAGGGCGAGGGCGTCGCCGCAGCCGACATCCAGACGTCGAGCCTCTCGATCAACCCGCAATTCTCCAACCCGCGTCCCGGCGACCCGAACGAGCCGTCGATCACCGGGTACAACGTCAGCGACATGGTGACGGTGACGGTCCGCGACCTGTCCCGCCTCGGCTCGCTCATCGACAAGGCGGTCGAAGCGGGGGCCAATGCGATGTATGGCGTCGCCTATGGCGAAAACGACCCGGGCGCGCTCCTCGACAAGGCGCGGCCGCTGGCGGTCGCCGACGCGAGGCGCAAGGCCGAGATCTACGCCACCGCCGGCGGCGCAAAACTCGGGCGGCTGATGCAGCTCAACGAGCAGACCGGCGCCCAGCCCGTGCAATTCGCCGCCCGCGCCTACGCTCGGTCCGCCGCCGCGCCGACGCCGATCGAGCCCGGCGAGGACCGCCTGACGGTCTCCGTCACGGCGCGGTTCGAACTGACCGACTAGCCACGAGGCCGCCCATGTGCCGCAACATCCGCCCGCTGTTCAACTTCGACCCGCCCGCGAGCGAGGAGGAGATCCGCGCCTCGGCGCTGCAGTTCGTGCGCAAGGTGAGCGGCTTCTCCAAGCCCTCGCGGGCCAACGCCGAGGCCTTCGACCGGGCGGTCGACGAAGTCGCCGACGCCGCGCGCAAGCTGATCTCCTCCCTGCGCAGCGGGGCGCCGCCGCGCGACCGCGAGACCTTAGCGCTCGAGGCGCGCGAGCGCGGCCGGCGGCGTCAAGCCGTCTTCAGCGAGGCCCGGCCGAATAAGGGCTGACCGGCGGCGGCCGCCAGCCGACAAGCGCCTCGTCGCGCGGGCGAAAAATCTCGACCTTCAGCGGGTGACAGCGCGCCTCGTCGCTGGAATGGCTCGAGCCGCAATCGCCGCCCGGACAGGCCGACAGCGCCCCGATCAGGTCGATCTCGGCGAAAAACTCGATGAAGTCGCCCGGCCGGACCGGGCTCGCCTTCATGAAATAGCGATGCTCGTCGCGGGTGAAGCCGGTGCACATGAAGACGTTCATCACGTCGTGAACGTGCGGCTCGGCCTCGTCGAAGGCGAGCTTCAACCGCCCCGCCAGGGCGCGCGTCAGATTCGAGTGGCAGCAGTGGTGGTAGTCGACGCCGGTCAGGAGCCGGTTCGTATAGGGGTCGCAGCGCGTGCCGATCACGTCGTGAACGCCGGCGCCGTCGGCGTCGAAACCGTACCAGTCGAGCGTGTCGCAAGTGATCGTGGCCATCGGCCTCAGATAGGGCGGCGCGCTCCACAGCCGGTCGCCGGTGCTCAGATGCGTCGCGTGCAGCGCCCGGGTCTTGCCGCTGAAAAAGCGCTCGGCGAGATTGGCGGCGTTCCATAAGTTCAGGTCGCCAACCTGCGGCCCCTCGACGCTGACGATGCGGAAGACATGTCCCGCCGGAACGTCGAAGGTTTTCGCCTCCCGCGGCGGCACGATCGTCTCGCCAATTCTCGACATGCCGGCGCGCGCGTTGTCGTAGAAGGCCGCGTCGCAGGCGGGCAGCCGGCTGGTGTCGTAGACGATGACGGGCCGAGCGGCCCTCCGGGCTTCCGCGTCGGGCGGCGGCTTATGGGAGAAGCGGGCCATGCCGCAGAGGTTAGTCGAACGGCGGCTCGCGGCAAAGACGTTTCCGCATGCCGCGGCGCGCCTTGCGCCGGCCTCGTTTTCGACGTTCAATGAACGCGTTGCGAGCGCTGGCGTCTTCAGCGCCGCAGGCAGCGGAGGCCAGCCATGCGCGGCGATCAGCAGGTCATCGAATATCTGAACAAGGCCCTCCGGCACGAGCTCGCCGCGGTGAACCAGTACTGGCTCCACTATCGGATCTTCGACAACTGGGGCTACAGGGATTTCGCCAAGACCTGGCGGGAGGAATCGATCGAGGAGATGCGCCACGCCGACAGGATCATCGCCCGCATCCTGTTTCTCGACGGCCAGCCGAACATGCAGTCGCTCGATCAGCTCAGGATCGGCAGAGGCGTCAAGGAAATCATCGAATGCGACCTGGCCGCCGAGATGGGCGCCCGGACGCTCTATCTCGAGGCGGCGCAATATTGCCTCACCGTCAACGACCGCGTGTCCCAGAACCTGTTCGAGGAGCTGACGGCGGACGAGGAGAAGCACATCGACTTCCTCGAGGCGCAGCTCACCCTGATCGATCAGCTCGGCGTACAGCTCTACGCCCAGAGGCACGTCGGAAGCCTGGAAGGCTGACCAGCGCCGGCGCCCGCCGATCTCTTCGGGCTGTCGCAGCCCGGTCGGTGGCCCCCGTCAGCATCCTGACATACATTCTTATATTCGAATGTGACAATTTGTCTCATTTCCCCTGCCGCGGCGATGGCCTATTTCCAACCGCAGGCGGGGACGAGAACCGAGCGGGTCCGCCCGAGACGAAGGTCCCGGCCCTGCCAGAAAAGACAGGGAGAGCGTCATGCGTGAACCGAGTTTGCGAGCATTGAGTTTGATCGCGATTGGCGCGGCCAGCCTTCTGGCGTCGGCGGCGGTCGCCCAGCAGGCGGCCCCGGCCGCCCCCCCGGCCGGCGCTTCGGCCCCGGCCAAGCCTGCGGCGCCCGCGCAAGCCAATCCGGCGAGGTCTGTCGAGGACGACGCGTGGGGCATGAACGACCCGAACGAACCCGCCTGGGCGAGGGAGCCTCCGCCTCCGCCACCCCCGCCCGCCTGGCGCGGTTACGGTCCTTACGCCGGCGGCTACGGCTACCCCTATGGCGGCTACCCCCATGGCGCATACGGCTATCCGTATCGCGGCTATGGCCCATACGACGACTATTACGGCTACGGCTATGGGCGCGGCTACGGCCGTGGACACGGCAGCGGCCGCTTCAACTTCTCGATGGGCGGCGACGCCGACATGCTCGGCAACGGCTGGGGCAACGGCGACAACTGGTGGAACCCTTGGAACCGCGGCCGGGGCCCCTGGGACCGCGGCGGCTGGGGCCCGTGGGATCGCGCCGGCTGGGGCCCCTGGGACCGCGGCTATTGGTGAATTTTCCGCGGTAAGCGCAGCGGCGCCCGCGCTCGCCTAGGCTCGTGCTGAAATCTGAAGATGCGAAGGCCGCCTGTCGAGGGCGGCCTTCGTCGCTTTGCGCGCTCCTTCGCGGTTCATGCCGAACGCGTTGATATGATACAAAGCGTCGGCCTCGGTCGGTCGACGGCCGGCGGCGCTCGGGAACGCGGCCGGCCTTTTTGAACTTATGGCTCGCAGGTGCGCCCGTCGTCCAGGGCGCGCCCTCCGAATCACATGTTTTAGGGAATTGGAACGCCCATGAGAGCATTGAGCATCGCCGTCGCGCTGTTCGGCCTTGCGGCGCTCGTGCAGCCCTTGCTGCACATGGACCTCCCCGCCGCGGTCCTCGGCGCAGTCGCCATCGTCTGCGCCGTCACCACCTGGCGCTCGACCGGCATATCGAGCTTCCTGAAGATATTCGTCGGCATCTTTTCCGCCGAAACGCTGGTGTTCGGGATCGCCGTCGTCGCCGCGCGCGGCGGATTCTGGCCGAGCTATTTCGCCGCGGAGCTGCCGCCGGAATCGTTGCCGCTCACCGTCGAGATCTTCTCCATTCTGGTCTACGTGGTGGCGCAGTTTCCGACGGTCGCGCAGATCATGCGCATCGCCGACCGCTACTTCGACGCCACGGAGACGGCTCGCGCCCGCATCTGGCCCTTCGCCTCCTATCGCGCCGAGGAGCGGAGCATCGCGATCGCCATGGTCGTCTTTCTCGTCCTCATCAACCAGGCCGAGGTCGCCATCACCGTGCGGCTGAATTTCTTCAACCGCACCTGGTTCGACGCCATCCAGAACCGCAACGAGGGCGTGTTCTGGCAGCAGCTTCTGCTCGTCTTCACCCCCTACGCCTTCACCTTCGTGGCGATGACGGTGGTCGAATTCTTCGTGCAGTCGATGCTGGTCGTCCGCTGGCGCACCTGGCTCACCGACCATTTCGTTTCGCGCTGGCTGAACCAGCACAATCATTACCGGATCAGCCTGGTCGAGGGGCAGACCGACAACCCCGACCAGCGCATCCAGGAGGACATTTTCCGCTTCATCAACGGCGGCTCCGACGGCGCCAACACGGCCTACGGATTGTATGATTTCTCCATTCTCCTGATCTCGACCGTGACCACGCTGGTTTCGTTTTCCGTCGTGCTGTGGAGCCTGTCGTCGCAATTCACAGTGCCTGGGACGAATATCCTCGTGCCCGGCTTCCTGTTCTGGGTGGCGCTGGTCTACGCCGCGTCGGGAACGCTCATCACCCACTGGATCGGGCGCACCCTCATCCCGCTTTATTTCCAGCGGCAACACATGGAGGCCGACTTCCGCTTCTCGCTCGCGCGATTGCGTGAATACACCGAGCAGGTCGCGCTGCTCGGCGGCGAGAACGCGGAGAGAAACATTCTTGGCGGGCGGTTCGGGGCGCTGATCGCCAACTGGCTCGCCGTGATCTACCGGCGCATGCGCGTGATCGCGTTCACCCAGATGTTCGGCCAGCTGTCGCCGATCATTCCGTTCATCTTCACCGCGCCGTTCTATTTCGCCCGCAAGATCGAACTCGGCACGATGACCCAGACGGCGCAGGCGTTCGGGCAGGTTTCCACCGCGCTGACCTTCTTCGTCAACTACTACACCAATCTCGCCGCCTTCAAATCGGTGGTCGACCGTCTGAATTCCTTCGACGCGGCGATCGACACGGCGCAAACGCTGGTCGACGCCGGCCCGGCGCGGGTCGCTGCGCCCGCCGGCGCCTCAGCCATCGACCTCGACGACCTCGAACTGTCGCTGCCCCAAAGAGGGCCGATCGTCGAAGTCGGCCATCTCGAGCTCAAGGCGCACGACAGCGTCGCGCTTTCCGGCCCGTCCGGGTCCGGCAAGTCGACGCTGTTCCGGGCGATCGCCGGCATCTGGCCGTTCGGAAAAGGGCGGATCGCGCGGCCGGCGCGCGTGCAGGTGATGGTGGTTCCGCCGAAGCCCTATATTCCGATCGGCACGCTGCGCTCGGCGGTGACCTACCCGGCGGTCGCCGGAACCTACAAGGACGACGACATCAGGACGGCGCTCACGGACGCCCTTCTCCCCCATCTCGCCGGCGAGCTCGACCACGAAGAAGTCTGGTCGCAGCGCCTGTCGAGCGGCGAGCAGCAGCGCCTGGCGCTGGCGCGCGCCCTCCTCATGCGTCCGGACTGGCTGTTCCTCGACGAATCGACCTCCGCCGTCGACGAGAAGATGGAGGCGGAGCTCTACGCCGTCCTGGCGCGCCGGCTGCCGGGGACGACGATCATGTCGATCGGCCACCGCTCGGCGGTGGTCGCCCTCCACCGCCGCCACCTCGAAATGACCCCGGAGGCCGGCCTCTACACGCTGCGCGACGCAGCCAGGCTGGCGGCGGCGGGGGAGTAGGGAGGCGCTCCCAGGGACAAGAGACGGGCGTCTGGGCGGCATTGAAAAGCAGGCTTGACGCGCAAGCTGGCCATGCATCCCGACGAAGCAGTGACCGGCCGATTTGCGCGCGCCTCCGGCGAACCGGCTGGAAGCCTTGGCGGGTGACCGGCGGGGGCAGAATTCGATCCGCATCAACGATCAATGGCGCATCTGCTTCACCTGGACGAAGGAGGGTCCCCAGCATGTCGAAATCGTCGATTGTCACTAGCGGGGTCGCGACCCCGGGCCGCGTGACAACACATCCAGGGGAAGTGCTGGGGGAAGAGTTTCTCAAGCCGTTGGGCCTGTCGGTCAACGCGCTCGCCATCGCGCTCCGCGTGCCGGCAACTCGGATCGGCGCGATCGTCAAGGGCGAGCGCGCGGTGACGGCGGACACCGCATTGCGGCTGGCGCGCTTCTTCGGCACCAGCCCGGAATTCTGGGTCAACATGCAGGCCATGTACGACCTGACCAGGGCGCGGCAGGAGAACGGCAAGACGATAGAGCGCGATATCCAGCCTCGAGCCGCTTGAACGACCATGACGACCGACGCCTCGGACTGCCCACTTCGGGTTCCGGGATTCGGGGTTCCGGTGACAGTTCATTGGAGTGCGCCCCTCGGCTGAGACGCCGAAGCGCCCCCAACCGCGCGGGGCGCGCCCAACCCGTCCCTTTCGCCTCCGCGGATCGAAGCGCTCGTCCGGACGCCCTACGCGAGCGCAGCGGCTTTCGTGACTTCGCTGACCCTCATGGCGATCAGGTCGATGAAGAGAAGCGAAAGCGCATCGACGTCGTTCAGGACTGAGGCGCGCTTCAGCTCCCCCATCCGTTCCAGCTTCGCGAGTCCGTGGACTGTGCTGCAGACCAGCGCTGAGACTTTCGACGCATCGCCGCCATGAAGCTCACCCGCCTGCTGCGCGGCGGCCACCAATTCCTTGACCGATTCGAAAGCGCGCCGCGCCTCGGCTTGCAGCCCGCCTTCCTCGCTGAGGTCGAACAGCAGGCGATGGCGGAGCGGGTACTTGCGGGCGAGATCGAGATACTCCCGCACTGCGAGCCGCAAAGCGCCCAGCGGAGAATTGGCTCGCCCAATCGCGTTTCCGAGGACCTCGGATACCTCGTTGAAGCTCTCGCGAGCAATAGCCTCCAAGAGATCGCGCTTGTCTTTGAAGTGCCGGTAAGGCGCCGTCTGAGACACGCCGATCTTGTCGCCAACCGCTCGCAGAGTCACCGCGCCCGGACCGCCCTCGTCGAGCAGGTCAGTCGCAGCGACAAGGAGTTGCTGTTTCGTCGATAGAGTCGCTTCCATTATTGAACCACCTAGTAATTCCGCTAACAACCGCCAGTAGTGCTTTACAACCCCGAACAGTTGCAGACTCTCCTCAAGAAAGCCGAAAGGAACTTGCCATCCAGTCAACATGCCAAACAGGCGTTTAAGCGCTTAGGCTGCTGTGCAAGCTGAGTCAACTTCGCGACTGAATTGTAGAGCAACAGCGCTAAGGACATAGCGTGCCTCTTGATGGTCTGGACGCATTCAACAAGAAGATTCCTCTGTTCGGGCCCCCAAGCTGCGGAACGCTTGCGCAAACGGTGCGCCGTGCGACTCGCTGCCGCTCCTGGAATGGCTCGCTGGTCCCCTCGCAATCATGAAGCTTGCGCGCCCGCATCAGATCGTATCCCATCGCGCGACAGATCGAGCGCGGAGACGAGCCAGCTTCCCGCGATCGTGAGGGGCCCCGATCGCCTTGACGGGCCGACTGGCCGGCTCCACCATCGGGCCATGAAGAGCAGCCCCCGCAAATTCCAGCTGACGGCGGACATCCTGCTTAGGGCCTACTCGATCGGCGTCTTTCCAATGGCCGAGAGCCGGGACGCCCAGGAGCTTTTCTGGGTCGAGCCGCACCAGCGGGGAGTGTTTCCTCTCGACAAGCTCGTCGTCTCGCGCAGCCTCGCCAAGGCCGTCCGCTCAGATCGGTTTCGCGTCGTCGCCGATCGCGACTTTGGGGCGGTCATGCGCGCCTGCGCGGAGCGCGACAACACCTGGATCAATGACGAGATCCTGCGGCTCTATTGCAACCTTTTCGAGATGGGACACGCCCATTCGATCGAGGTTTACGACAGCGGGGCGCTGGTCGGGGGTCTTTACGGCGTCAGCCTGCGCGCCGCTTTCTTCGGCGAGAGCATGTTCCACCGCGCGCGGGACGCCTCGAAAGTCGCACTTGTCCACCTCTTCGCCCGGCTGCGCGCGGGCGGCTATCGGCTTCTCGACACCCAGTTCCTGACCGAGCACCTGGCCAGTCTCGGCGCCGTCGCCGTATCGCGAGAAACATTCAGACTGCTGCTTCAGGAGGCGATGGCGGGAGAGGGCGATTTCGCGGCCTGGGCGCCGGAGGCGGCGATGCCGGGCGCGCGGGCGCTCGAACTTGCTCGCGCTCCCGGCATGGAAGTTGCGAAGCAGGTCTGCGATAAGGCGGGACGTCCTGCGTTGCGATGACGGATCGGGAATGACGGCGGTCGAGACATTTAACGAAATGGGGCCTGCCGGCGACCGAACTCGGGCGCTCTACAAAAAAGTGGCCCGCTGGCTCGACGAGACGCCGGCTGATCTGCTTGCCTCGCGCCGCGCCCAGGCCGAATACATGTTCCGTCGCATCGGGATCACCTTCGGCGTCTACGGCGACAAGGACGCCGCCGAGCGGCTCATTCCATTCGACATCGTGCCGCGCCTCATCTCGCGCGCCGAGTGGCGGAAACTGGAGGCGGGCCTCATCCAGCGGGTGCGGGCTCTGAACCTTTTCCTCGAGGACGTATACGGCCGGCGCGCCATCCTCAAGGAGGGGATCGTCCCGCCCGAACTCATCTTGCGCAACCCCTATTACCGGCCGGAGATGATCGGCCACCGTGCGCCGCACAACATCTGGGTGCATATCGCCGGGATCGATATCGTGCGCGTCGACGACCAGTCGTTCTACGTGCTGGAAGACAACGCCCGCACGCCGTCCGGCGTGTCCTATATGCTCGAAAACCGCGAAGTGACGATGCGGCTCCTGCCGGATCTCTTCGCGCGCCACCACGTTGCGCCGGTCGACGACTACCCGGACGAGCTGCTCGCCTGCCTCCGGTCGGTCGCACCGCGAGCGGAACGAGGCGAGGCGACGATCGTCATCCTGACCCCCGGCCTTTTCAATTCCGCCTACTACGAGCACTCGTTCCTCGCCGACAAGCTCGGAGTCGAGCTGGTCGAGGGCCGCGATCTGTTCGTCGAGGACGATCAGGTGTTCATGCGCACGACGCTCGGTCCCCGCCGGGTCGACGTAATCTACCGCCGGGTCGACGATGACTTCCTCGATCCTCTCGTATTCAATCCGTCGTCGCTCCTCGGCGTGCCGGGACTGGTCGGCGCCTATTTGGCGGGCAACGTGACGCTAGCAAATGCAATCGGCACGGGCGTCGCCGACGACAAGGCGATCTACAGCTACGTCCCCGACCTGATCCGCTTCTATCTGTCCGAAGAGCCGCTCTTGAAGAACGTGCCGACCCACCGCTGCCGGGAGCCGGAGGGGCTCAAGTACGTGCTCGCGCGCATCGACGAGCTCGTGGTGAAGGAGGTCAACGGCTCCGGCGGCTACGGCATGCTGGTCGGGCCGCACGCGACCGCCGCCCAGCGCGAGCAGTTCGCCGCGAAGATCAAGTCCGACCCGAGCAACTATATCGCGCAGCCGACGCTCGCCCTCTCGACATGCCCGGCCTCGTTCGAGACCGGCGTCCAGCCGCGGCACGTGGACCTGCGGCCCTTCGTCCTGTCGGGCGCCGACGGCGTACGGATCGTCCCCGGGGGCCTCACGCGGGTGGCGCTGAAAGAGGGCTCGCTGGTGGTCAATTCGAGCCAGGGCGGGGGGACCAAGGACACCTGGGTGGTCGACGACGTGGAAGGCGAGGCTTGATCGATGCTCGCCCGCACGGCGGACAATCTCTTCTGGCTCGCCCGCTCGATGGAGCGCGCCGACTATATCGCCAGGACGATCGAAGCGACGCTGAGGCTCGAATACCTGCCGAAATCAGAAGGCGACAAGACGGGCGAATGGGAGGGCGCGCTCAACGCGGCCGGCGCCTATGACGGGTACGTCGCCGCCCACGGCGACCTCGACGAGGAGACCGCGATCGAGTTCCTGACCTTCGACCGCGCCAATTCCTCGTCGATCTGCAACTGCCTGGAAAACGCCCGGACAGCGGGGCGCGCGGTCCGCACCGCGCTGACCGCCGAAACATGGACCGCGATCAACGACGCCTGGCTCGAGCTCAAGCGCTTCGAGGCGAGCCATCGCTTCCCCCGCCCGCTCGACCGGCTCGCCCTGACCCGCTTCCTCGACTACGTGAAGAAGGCCTCGCTCGACTTCGACGGCTCCTGCTACCGCACGATGCTGCGCAACGACGCCTACTGGTTCAACCGGCTGGGCGTCTTCATCGAACGCGCCGACAACACCGCGCGTCTCCTCGACGTCAAATACCACCTGCTCCTGCCCTCGACCGAACCGGTCGGCGGCTCGCTCGACTATTTCCAGTGGGTGGCGATTCTCCGCGCGGTCTCGGCGGCCACGGCCTATCACTGGGTGTATCGCGATCGGGTGAAACCCTGGCTCATCGCCGACCTCCTGATACTGAAGAGGGCGATGCCGCGCTCCCTCATTTCCTGCTACGAGAGCATCGACCGGACGCTCGACAGCCTGGCGCGCGATGACGGACGCAGCGGGGTCGCGCAACGACAGGCGCGCGCGACGCACGCGAAGCTCGAGCGGGCGAGCATGACCCAGATATTCCAGGGTGGACTGCACGAGTTCATCACCGACTTCATCGAGGACAACGCCCGGCTGTCGAACACGATCTCCGAGCAATACCTCTTCACCTGAGCCGGCGGGGCGGCCCCTATGCGGATCAAAATTTCGCACGAGATAACGCATCGCTATGCGCCGCCGGCCAGGATGCTGATCCAGAATCTGCGGCTGACCCCGCACGGCTTCGACAGCCAATATGCGCTCGGCTGGCGCATCGAGGTCGACGTCGACAGCGCGTTGCGGCAGAGCGAGGACGCGCACGGCAACGTCGTGACGGCGTTTTCCCATCATGGGTCCCCGATCGAACGCTTGACGGTGTCGGCCTACGGGGAAATCGAGACCAGCGACGCGGCGGGAGTCGTGCGCGGCGCGATCGAGCGGCTGCCGGCGGAGATGTATCTGCGCGACAGTCCGCTCGCCAACCTCAACGGGGCGCTGCGGGACTTCGCCGCCGAGGCGGCCGCGGGAGCGGCCGATCCGCTCGACGCCATGCACCGGCTGATGAGCGCGTTGCACGGCGCGGTGAGCTCCGAGCCGCATCAGGGGGACGATCCGGAATCGGCCGTGGAAACCTTCGCGCTGAGACGCGGGAAGGCGCGCGACTTGGCCCATGTCTTCATCGCCTGCGCGCGCTTCCTCGGCCTGCCGGCCCGCTTCATCGGCGGCTACCGCGCGGCCGACGAGGCCGGCGGCGAGACGGGAGCGCATTGCTGGGCCGAGGCTTTTGCGCCGCGCCTGGGCTGGGTCGCCTTCGACCCGACCGCCTGCATCTGCGCCGATGAGCGCTACGTGCGGGTCGTCGTCGGCTTCGACGCCCGCGACGGCGCTTTCGTCCGCAGCGCCCACGGGTCGGGCGAGGACTTTGTGCACGACGCGATCCGGGTCGAGCAGGCGGGTCTTCAGACGCAGGCGTGAGGGGCGCCAGGGCTTCAGAGGCGTGGCAGCGTCAATCGTAGACGAGCTTTCGGCATCGCTCTCCCGTCGTTACGGGCGCTCCATTGCTGTCGCGAACCACGTGGCGGTGCTTGCCGGATAGCAGAACGTCGCACGCGGTGAACTTTATGAATCCCACATTGAAAATTTCTGCAAACATCAGCGTTGCTCCCAGCCCGAGGAAGACCAAAGGGGAACTTCTCCCGCCTCTGGCGAACGCCAGCTGAAAAAGACCAATGAATATCGACCCGCATCCGGCCAATACAAGCTTGAAATCCAGATCATTGAATTTGGGGCCAAGCATGGCCGGCAACCTGGCTATTTCAACAACCGCGAACGCCGCCAATACCCCGAGGATAGCGGCCGCAACAAACAGCGTGAGACTATTTTTCATCCGTTGAGCATCAGGAGAGCAGACGCGGGGACCCGCGACGATTTCCAATTTCTCGCACGAAGACATTTAAACATTCGACCGAGCAGCCGGGCCAAATATGGCCGGACGCCGCCCGAGCTTCGGGCTTTCATCCAACTGGCGGGGAAGCAAGCAATCCCGCGCGGCCCAGCGCGGAACCTGCCCGCCTTTGCGCGGTTGACGCGGGTAGATTAGCCGCTCTTCCCGGGCGGCCGGCTTCTTGCGAAGGATCGAAAGGTGGATGGCGGCGCCTAAGGTGATTGAAGCTGCGGCTCAGCGGCTCGAGCAAAAGGCCGGCGGCCCGGCGCGGCTGCAGATCATCCTGATCTTGGCCGGCGCGCTCGGCCTCGACGGCGGCGACAAGGCGATGATCTCCGCCGTCGCCGGCAGGCTCGAGCACGTCTTCAATGTCGGCCACGCCGAGATCGGACTCCTGATCGCCGCAACGTCCTTTGTCGGAGCGGTGTTCACGCTGCCGGCGGGCGTGCTGGTCGACCTCACCCGGCGCAATCGCCTCCTGATGATCGGCGTCGCGTGCTGGACGGTCGCCACGGCGGTGAGCGGCGCTGCGACCTCCTACTTTTTCCTGTTGGGCGCTCAGTTGGCGGTCGGCTTGCTGACCGCCGTCGTTTCGCCGGCTGTCGCTTCGCTGACCGGGGATTACTTTCCGGCGCGAACCCGGGCGGCGGCTTACGGGCTGATCCTGGCGGGCGAACTGATCGGCACGGGAATCGGCTTCGTCTTCGCCAGCGAGATTTCCTCGGCGCTCGACTGGCGATGGCCGTTTTTCCTGGCTGCCGCGCCCGGGGCGCTGTTCCTGCTGGCGCTCTGGCGATGGCTGCCGGAGCCGGCCCGCGGCGGACAAAGCTGGATCGAGTTCGGCCAGAGATCGATCCCGACACGGAACCGTGGGCGCGAGGCCGCGCCGGCTCATGGGGACCGCGACCAGGAGGAACTGAGCGAGGCGAGCAGAATCGTGACCTCCCAAACCGGCGCAGAGCCGCGCGAACGATTGGTCTTGCGCAGAGATCCGGGCCATCTGGGGCTCTTCGGCACGATCGCGTACCTGCTGCGCATTCCGACCTATACGCTGCTGATCATCGCCTCGGCGCTCGCCTGGTACTTCTTCTCCGCGGTGCGCGCCTTCGGCATGATCTACTTCACCCAGCACTACGGCGTGTCGCGCGCCACCTTGGGTTGGGTCGTCGTGCTGGTCGGAGTCGGCGCAATCGTCGGCGGCGTCGCGAGCGGCCGCATCGCGGAGTGGCTGCTCGAGCGCGGGTGGCCGAGGATCCGCATCATCCTGCCCGGCGTCGCGCTGTTCGTGGCGGCCCTCGCGTTCGGGCCTGCAATCTGGGTGAAGAACATTTATCTCGGCGCCGGGCTCTTCACCGTCGGCGCCATAGCCCTTGCCGCCGCCAATCCGCCGATCGACGCGGCGAGGCTCGACATCCTCCTGCCGAACCTCTGGGGCCGGGGGGAGGCGGGCCGGATGGCGCTGCGCGGCGCGCTCGAAGGGGGGGCGCCCCTGCTGGTCGGCGTGGTTTCCATTTGGCTCGGCGGCGGCGAAATAGGCCTCCAGTGGGCGTTCCTGCTGATGTTGATCCCGCTCCTCGTCGCGAGCCTGCTCGCCGTCCCGCTCAGCCGAACCTATCCCCGCGACGTCGCGACCGCCCGCGAGTTTTTCGCCGAAATCCAAAAGAAGCGGGAGGAAGGGAGAGAAACGGCCACATCGCCGCCCGACCGAAGCGAAGCGGCCGAGTAAAGCGGGACGCTTGACGGTCACGGACCCGGCCCTGGCGGGCCGTAGCAGCGCGCGATCAGGCCCTGGTACGCCGCGACCTCCTCGGCCCAGCGGCCGTCGCTCCAGCCGAGCTCGCCTTGCGCGATTTCCCTCACCCGGGGCAGGAGCTCTGCCGCGCCGTTGCGCTTGAGGAGGCCGAGACGGGTCCGCCGCAGCATGAGGTCGTCGAGATGGACGACCTGCTCGCATCGGCAGGCGAACCGCACCTCCGCCCAGGCCGCGCCGGTCTCGCCGATCGTCGCGAACCCGTCCGCGCCTGCGCACGCCATCACGCCGGCCGCGTCGTCGCCGTAGCGCGCGAGCCAGCGCTCGGCGAGCTCGGGCGGCGCGCCGCCGAGGGCTTCCATGGTCGCCGGGGAGGGCGGAGCGAACAGCTGCGCCGCCGCCTGCGCGCCCTTCAGCTCCGGCAGGCGGTCGGCCGCCCGCCGCAACGTCGCGAGGGCGGTCGAGCGGAAGGTCGTCAGCTTGCCGCCGGTGACGGTGATCAGGCCGTTCTCTTCGACGATGAGGCTGTCGCGCCTTTCCTTCGACGGATCGACGTTCGACCCGGAAGCGACGACCGGACGCACTCCCGACCAGGTCGACACGACGTCGGCCTCGGAAAGGCCGAGGTCCGGGAACTCCGATCGCGCAGCTCGCAGGATATAGTCGAACTCCGCCCGCGTGATGCAGGGCTCGCGGTCGAGATCGTCGCGGTGATCGACGTCGGTCGTGCCGACCAGGGTCGACCCCTGCCAGGGAACGGCGAACAGCAGGCGACGGTCGTCGGGATGGAAGAACGCGACGGCCTCGGCGAGCGGAAAGCGCGAGGCCTCGAACATGAGATGGCTGCCGCGCAGCGGCCGCAGCTTGGGCTTGCCGCCGACCTTGGCGCGCATCCGGTCGGCCCAGGCGCCGGCGGCGTTGACGACGCAGCGCGCCCCGACCGCGAACGACAGTCCGTCGACGCCGTCGCGGAGTTTTGCCCCGTCGACGCCCTTCGCCCCGAGCGTGAGAGACTCGACGGCCAGGCGATTGACGGTCAGGGCGCCGCGGCGCCGCGCTTCGGCGAGGACCCGCAGGACGAGACGCGCGTCGTCGGTCTCGGCGTCGAGATACGACCAGCCGCCTTTCAACCCCTGCGGCGACAGGCTTGGGGCGCTGGCGAGCACGGATCCGGCGTCGAGCCAGCGGCGGGTGCGGGCGCCGGCGAAGAAGTCGTACGCCGCCAGCCCCAGGCCGAGGACATGGCGGCCGAACCTGTCGCCGGCGCGCACCGGCAGAAGGAACCTGAGCGGCTCGACGAGGCCCGGCGCGGCCCGCATGAGCGCGGTGCGGTCGCGCACCGATTCGCGCGTCAGGCGGATGTCGCCCTCAGCCAGATAGCGCAAGCCCCCGTGCACCAGCTTGGTGGTGCGCGAGGACGTCCCGCTCGCATAGTCGCGCGCCTCGACCAGCGCCACCCTGAGCCCGGCGCGGACGAACTCGAGCGCGACGCCGGCCCCGGTTATGCCTCCGCCGACGATGAGCGCGTCGAGCGGCGGCCCGTCCCGCAAGCGCGCGAGGCTGTCGGCCCGGTTGATCGTCATCGTTCCATCATGAGCCGCCCGATCAGGCCGAACCCGGCGCGGCCGAGCGCCCGGGAGGTTCCGCCGCATCGTCCGTCCTTGAGCCGGGCGCGGTCAAGGCGGCGGCCGAGGCGCCTGCCGCGGCGATTTCCTTCGCCGGCTCGGTGAAGTTGGCCGCGACGGCGACATTGGTTTGGGCGGCTTCGGCGCGAGGCGCGACCGACGATGCGAATGCCGCGACGACCAGCATTAACGGCTTCAAAATGACCTCCGAGCGCTTGATTTTCGCCAACACAACGCCGCGTCCTGCAGATAGCGTCTTTCTCCGGCGTTATATCCTGTGGTACTATTCGGGCGCGGTCCCCTGCCAACTGCAAACAGGAAAGCCCGATGAAAATCAGCGCGCGCAATCAACTTCACGGAACGATCGACGAGGTCCACAAAGGCGCGACCACGGCGCATGTCGTCATCGACGTTGGCGGCGCCAAGCTGATGGCCGCGATCACCAACGAGGCCGTCGATCAGTTGAAGCTGGTCAAGGGCCAGAAAGCCTATGCGGTCATCAAGGCGTCCGACGTGATGGTCGGCATCGACTGACCTCGACCGAAACTCCCCTTCGCCGCAAACGAGCGCTTTCCGATCATATTGGATCGTCATTGCGAGGAGCGAAGCGACGAAGCAATCCAGCCGCTGTGCAGCGGCTCTGGATTGCTTCGTCGCTTCGCTCGCAATGACGGCGTGGTCTCGGATTGATCGGAATCCGCACCTAACTGCCAAGCAGGCCGGGCGCAGCCCCCTCCACCGCCCTTCGGGCGGGGGATGCGCCCCTCGCGCAAGCGTGGTGGAGGGGGCATGCCGAGAGCCGGCCCCGGCTTGGAGTTACATTTCCAGGTTCAGAACTTGATGCGCAGGCCGACGGTCGGGTCGATGTTCTGGGCCGCGAGGTAACCGTTGGCGAGACCGCCGTACACGTTCGACAACGCGACGCCGGCGTAAATATCGATCCGTTTGACCGGGCGATAGTCGACCAGGAAGGAAAGCGTGTCGTACGACCCGGCGCAGGCGGCGCTGCTGATGTGGATTCCGGTCCCGGTGCACGGGCTCGTCGAATAATTGTTCTGGGCGATATAGTAGAACGCGCCGATCACGTCGAGACGATCGTTGACCGCGTATTTCGCTCCTACCCAGAAGATGTTCTCGATCCTGTTGATATTGTAAGCGTTGCTCGTGATCCAGACGGTCGGGTAAATTCTTGTTGTTCAGGACGTTTCCCGGGACGCTGTAGCCGCCGATCGTCTTGAATCCGTTGGGATAGGTGTCGCTCGGATTGGCTTGCCTGAAGGACTCGTAACCGCCGTAGAGCGTCGCGGCGCCCCATTTGTACTTGGCGGCCAGCATGGCGCCGGTGTTGTTCGACAGCGTCGCCTTCAGATCTTCCGCCGTGTAATATAACGGTATCGCGTAGCTGCAGCCGGTCTGGCCCGCGAAGGGGCCCTTGGCGAGGAGGGCGCAGCTGCCGGTCAACAGGCCGGTGTTGACGCCATCCTTGGCGTAGCTGACGACGCCGTCCACCGACAAGGCGCCGAAGTCGCCGCCGAGCTGACCCTGCCACATCGACGCCGAGCCGTTGCCCTGATCGTATCCTCCGACCTGAGCGAGGGCCCCCGCGCGGAAGTTGGAAATGTCCACCCGGTACTTGAACGCCGTGTTGGAGCGGGCGAGCTCGGTGTCGCTGAAGCCCGCATAGGCCCCGGTGAAGCCGAATGGCGAGAAGGCGTAGGCGGCGCCCAGCGGATCGTAGGCAATGAGCTCGTCCAGCGGCAGAGCGTTCACGCGGCCGAAGACGAGCGTGCCATAGGTCTTGTTGCTGACGCCGAGGAAGCCCTGCGAGTTGTCCCATTGGCCGGCGCGGCTCGAATTGCCGTTGGCGCTTTGCAGCACAAGCGCCCTGCCGTTGTTCTCGACCTGCGAGCGCTGGGAATTCGCCAAGTAGCCGGACAAGGGATCGAAGCCCGCCTCCAATGTGCCGACCAGCGACCAGCCATAGCCGATCGGCTCGACCATCTTGATGCCGATGACGGACTGGTTGATGTTGTTCGGGGACCACAGCCACTTGACGCCGTGGCTTTGCTTGCTGATCAATCCCTGGGCGCCGTTGACGAACGCCGGGTTCCAGGGCGCGCCATTGGTGTTGTACATGAGGCCGGCGTCGAGAGTCGCGTAGACTGTGAATCCCGCGTAGCTCAGCGGGCAATCCGCGGCGGTTGAATCCAGCCAACTCCAGAAGCTGGCGTAGCAGTTCACGGGCGGCGGGGGCGGCGGCGCCTTGGTCGTGGGCAGGATATCGGCCGCGTGGGCCAGGCCCGTCAGTCCAACCGTCGCCAGCAGGCAAATTCCGGGCTTGTTCATCGCATCCCCCTCCTCGGCCAGCTTCCGTCGGGCGACCGGCAAGCGGCCGAGACTGCGCAACCGCAGTCACTGAAGCAGATTTTAGTTTCGGCGCAAGGGCGAGAAACGCTTGGATTCTCGTGGGTTTGTGGAGCCACGAACAGCAAACGGTTGAATTGATTTTGCAGGCTCCGGCGCGGCAAGTCGTTATATTCATGGGAACTTATCGACCGTGCGCCAAACCAAAGGGCGACGAGTCTCTGGATAACTTATGCCGGCATTAAACTGTCTAATATGCAAGTTTTTGCCTGAATGTGTCGTTCCTGCAACAGTCGGCGGACCTATGCGTCCGGCTAAGCCAGCCGGGCTGAAGCGCCAGCCTCCGGCAGGAGGCGCTCCGTTCGGCGGCAGGAGGCCGGAACGCAGCCAAGGGCGCGGCAAGCCTCGCCCAAGCCAAGGCGCATCGAGTGTCCGCCGGGGCGGTCGACCGACGCGATTCGGCGAAAGCCAGCTGAGGCGACTGGAGAGCCGGCGTGCGCGAATCCCGTCCGAGGAACCGACTGGCGGCGCTTTTCCCGATCGTCCTCGCAGGCTCGCTTTGCGGCTGCGCCCCCACCGGGCCCGGCGTCCCCTACAGCGTCGCCCCGACGCTGCCCTATGCGGCCTGCGGCGACATGGCGACGCTGAGGGCCAATCTGACGGGCAACCGCGACCCCTCGCCGGAAAGCGACGCCCGGCTGAGGACCCTCGGCGTCCGCTGCCTCGGCGAAGGTCCGGTCGTGCTCCGCGCGCAATACTGAGGACCAAAGAACTCAGTGAGAGTTCTGGTCATCAGTTCAGAATGATCTTCGTAGCGGATGGGTCGGGGCTGGTTCACAAAGATAACCTGAGCAATCAGTGAGGCTTGAGGTCAAGTTTTATCGGTGCAAAATTGCGTGAGATTGATGCCCAATTGGTCTCGAGTAGTTTCTGATATTCGAGGCACCGACAGAACCTACGCAAAGAGCGGATCGCGATCGAAGCCGCCGTCGTGAGCGACTGCTTCG
>CAWGKV010000016.1:0-194283 GCA_963823165.1 uncultured Alphaproteobacteria bacterium
TCACGCCGGCCTCGCCGCCGGCGCCCAGTCCGTACAGGAAGGCGCGGCCGATGAAGGTCGACTTCGCGCCGAGCGCCAGCGCTTTCAGGATGTCCTGTCCCGAGCGGATTCCGCTGTCGAGATAGACCTCGGTCCGGCCGCCGACCGCATCCATGATTTCCGGCAGCACCCTTATCGTCGACGGCGCGCCGTCGAGCTGCCTGCCGCCATGGTTGGAGACGATGATCGCGTCGGCGCCGTGGGCGACGGCCTGCTTCGCGTCTTCGGGGTCGAGCACGCCCTTGACGATGATCCTGCCGCCGAACCGGTCTTTGACCCAGCCGACGTCCTTCCAGGAAAGCGTCGGATCGAACTGCGAGTTCGTCCAGGTGGCGAGCGAACCGAGATCGCCGACGTTCTCGACATGGCCCGCGATGTTGCGGAACGTGCGGCGCTCGGCGCCGAGCATTCCCAGCGCCCATCGCGGCCGGGTGGCGATCTGCCAGACGTTCTTCAGCGTGAGTTTCGGCGGCGCGGACAGGCCGTTGCGGATGTCCTTGTGGCGCTGGCCGAGGATCTGCAGATCCATGGTCAGAACCAGCGCCGAGCATTTGGCGGCCTTGGCGCGGTCGATCAGCCGCTCGATGAAGCCGCGGTCGCGCATCACATAGAGCTGGAACCAGAACGGCGCGCGGGTATTCTCCGCGACGTCCTCTATCGAGCAGATGCTCATGGTCGAAAGCGTGAAGGGAACGCCGGACTTTTCCGCCGCCTTCGCCGCCAAAATCTCGCCGTCGGCGATCTGCATGCCGGTGAGGCCCGTCGGCGCGAGCGCGACCGGCATGGCGACGGGCGCCCCGAGCATGTCGGTCTTGAGCGTTCGGTCGTCCATGTTCACGGCTATGCGCTGCCTGAGCCTGATCTTCTGGAAATCGCTCTCGTTGTCGCGATAGGTCGACTCGGTCCAGCTGCCCGAATCGGCGTAGTCGAAGAACATCTTTGGCGTCCGCCGGCGCGCGAGATCCTTCAGATCGTCGATGGTCAGGCATTGGTCGAGAGCAGGCACCGGCGTTTCCTTGAAACATGTTCAACGCCCGATAACGCCTAGCCCATCGTCGGGAATATTGAAAACGTCAGCCGACCAACAATCCCGGCGAGACGCACGAAGGCCGGAGCGCGGGGGCACAAACACGAAGGCGGCTGGTTCCACGGCCGGTCGGAATGCTAGACTGACGGGACCTACGACGGAGAAGGCCGCATAACCGAGAGATACGACGCGATCGTCATCGGCGCCGGTCCGGCTGGACTCGCCGTTGCGGCCTGCCTCAAGCAGCGGGGCCTGAAGCCCGTCATCCTGGAGAAGGCGAACGCGGTCGGCTCGGTCTGGCGGCGCCACTATGACCGGCTGCATCTGCACACCGACCGCCGCCACTCTCGCCTGCCGGGTTTGAAGATGCCGCCGGCTTACGGGCGCTATCCGTCGCGGGCGCAAGTCGTCGACTACCTCGAAAGCTACGCCGCCCGGTTCGACCTGAAGCCTGTCTTCGGGGCCTGGGTGGTTGCGGTCCGTCGCGATGGGCGGAATTGGCTCGCAGAGGCGGACGAGAACTCGCAGAGCGCCCCATCCGTCGTCGTCGCGACCGGCTGGGCGGATTACCCCTACGCGCCGACTTGGCCCGGCATGGAGACCTTCGAGGGTTCGATTGTGCATTCGAGCCGCTACCTCAATCCCCAGGCCTATTCTGGCCAGCGGGCGCTCGTTGTCGGATTCGGCAATTCCGGCGGGGAGATCGCGCTCGATCTCGCGGAGGCCGGCGTCGACGTGACGGTCTCGGTGCGCGGCCCGGTGAACATTTTGCCGCGCGACCTGCTCGGCCTGCCGATCCTGGTCTGGGCGATCGCCGAGAGCAAACTGCCGGCCCGGGTCGCCGACGCGCTCAACGCGCCGGTCATCCGCCTCGCCGTCGGCTCGATCGAGAAGCTCGGGATGACCCGCGCCGCCAAGGGGCCGCTGCGGATGATCGCAGAGGACGGCAGGATTCCCCTTCTCGACATCGGCGCGGTCGCGCAGATCCGGGCGGGGCGGATCAAGGTCCGCGGCGACATCGCGCGCTTCACGCCAAAGGCGGTCGTGTTCGCGCATTCGCCGCCGGAGCCTTTCGACGCCGTCATTCTCGCCACGGGTTTCCGCCCGGACCTGCGTCCGCTGCTGCCCGACACCGAGGGCGTGCTGAACGAGGCAGGCAAACCGCTCGTCAGCGGCGCCCCGACGGCCGAACGCGGCCTCTTCTTCTGCGGGGCCATTGCGTCGCCGACCGGCCAGTTGCGTGAGATCGGGATCGAGGCCGCCCGCATCGCGGACGCTATCGTCTAAGGATCTTGGTGGGTCTTAAAGCCGCCACGTATATCTCGGATAGCAAGGCACCCTGCAGTCGTGGCTCATTTGTGTCCACGGATGCTCGGCTCAGCTGCGAGCTTCGCCCGCATTACGGACATTGGGCCATGGGCGTCGAATAGTGACTTGTCCAAGCCTACAACCCCGAAGAGGAACTCGGTGTCCAACAGACGACGGTTATCGTCGATATCGATCTCGTGCATTGGTTTAAGCGGCTTGGTCTCAAGCTTGCTAAACACCCGCGCGGCTTCGTTGAGTTGCGATGCACTCAATGTCGTCACGTCCAGAACTGGCAGGCTTTCAAGCGCCGTCTTGCCAATAGATGACCGTCCTGGTTAACTCTTGTTACTGTGCCACCAATGCAACATTAGACCGAGAGTTGTATTGGCCCACAACGCTAGCGCTTTCTCGTGTTTTTCCGAGGCCAGCTTGATAGAAAGCCATGAGCGGCCCCCAATGGTCGGGCGCGGCGTGAATTGCATGCTCAACGCCTGACTATTAAAGCGGAAATCACGGTTGAAGTGGCAGTGTGAACTTGTTGCAAGGATCTCTGCCACTTTGCTCGCGATGATATCGCGCTGATGCTTGTCCTTACCGATCTTAATGATTCCCTCGGAGTCGCCATCGAATCTGATTGTCGAAGCATTCTCCGCATCCATTGCCCACAGGACGGGATATGCTGCCGCTGCTTGATTGGTGCAGTCCTTTATTTCGAATGGCCCGCGGGGACCGCCCTTGCTATCTTTTCCGTTTACGTCGGCATGGTACGGACCGATCCGACCAATCTTACCGATGGTGGATACGTTGATCGTTTTGGCGGCGGCTTTGACGATTGACGGCAGCCAAACTTTTCCGAAAGATTCGAGCGCGTGTGCGGCCTGGGCTATCGAAAAGTCACTTACGCGCGAAAGATTCCAACTTCCATTCGCGGGTAGAGGCGCATCAATGAGTGAACCAATCACATCGTCTCCAAACTTTATTTCGGTTCCACCGACCGGACCATCTTCGAGCCGCCGGACTGAACCCCCGTGCAATAAGGAAATGACTTGGCGAGCGGCGTACTGACCTTCGAGCGGGTATGCTGGGCGATTCTTGAGTACCACAAATTTTGCCCGCTTTGACCCCTTGGCGCTTCGCGTCCCTACCACAATGCATTCACCGATACCGGTGTCAGCAGAGAATGAGACTTCCCCACCTCCTTCGCCAGCGATGCTCACAAGCACAACTTCGGCATAATTCTTCGTGATTTGGGACCGCGACTTCTGCCAAGCCTCGCCAGTTAGAAGACTCTGCGGCAATATGAGTCCGATGGTGCCGCCCATCGTGACCTTACGGTCTGCTAGCGCTAGGAACGCGGATCCTTCGCCGGCATTCCCGTGATAGCACGTATCAGCCGTTAGGGGCTTCATAGCTGCGCCCATGAGGCGTTGTTCCTCTTCCGACGAACTGAATGCCGCGAACATCGGATTCGGCACGCCGATCTTGCTAGCCTCCTGCCCTGTCGGTCGAGTAAATGGGGGGTTCATGATGACCAGATGAAACGATTTGTCGGGTAGGTCTTTCCAGACCTCCTTCTTAGCTTTACCCTTTCCGGTAAGCGCTGACCCGGCGACCGCCACAATGTCCATCATGCGTTGTTGATTCAGCAGATCGAGCGATCCCAACGCGATCGAGAGGTTCCCTTTCGTGCCTTGCTTTCCATATTCGAGTGTCATGACGCCGGAGTCAGCGAATGTCGTCGTTGGATGAACGCCCGCCAGCATGGAAGCCGTCAGGTGCGCCGCTGCCGGGAGCACGTCGCATCCGTAGATGCACTCTGACATGAGCTTCGAGTGCAGCTTCTCTGCATCGCCGCCGGCTAACTCATGCAACTGGCCAAGGCGTTGATAGGCAGCCGAAAGGAGAGTTCCGGTTCCGCAAGCGAAATCTGCGACCTTGATAGAGCCGAGCGCAGCGGCATCTCTCCAAGAGCCGCCGCCGGGCGGCTTGTCGCGCCTCACTGCAAGGTTGGCTAGGAAAACGGCGGAGGCGGGGGTCGTGTAGTAGGCCGCGAGGAACTTACGATCTGCAATCAATCTTTGGAATACGGCCCCCGTTAGGTCGTGCGACCGCATCAGGCGATTCTCTAAGAGCTTATCCGCGGTCGCAGATAATCCTTTAACAAGGGCCTTCATGTGTGTGGGCGGTATCACCTCAATAATTCGCCGTGCGACGTCAAATATCGGCCAATAGTTGACCTCTAGTATTGCCCGCCATTCACTAATGATCTCAGCTCCTGTGAGCTTTTTAGCGCCCCGAAGTTGCTCAAAGGTCTTTATTTTTTCCAAGGCACCCGGTCCGCCTGCGAGTGTCTCTTGGAACACGAATGCGTTGGCAAGAATTGTACATGCCATACGACGGGTTTGTTCGCCGTCTTCTTGGTGCAGGGCCAAAGCGATCTGACTCGTCACTCCAGGATGGGTTGAGGCAACCTCGGCAAGCGTCCCCGCGGCTTCAGAGACGCCCTCGACCAGACTGTTCGCGGCAGCTTCGATAACTGCGGGCGGGACTGCCGCGGCTTGGGCCATAAGTCCGATTTCTTCAGCCCTTCCAACGAGCCACCCGCTGGTCGGCCATCGTTGGCAGTCCACAGAAGATTCGCCGGTGAAAAGGCAAAACTCGAACTTATCGTTGGATTCAATTTCCTTTTTTAGAGCCGTGGATTGTTTTGTCCGCAGCACGACGGGCATACGGACAGCGATCGCGGAAAGGATTAACGCACCGTTAGAAGCCAACTTATGGCCTAAACGGCTTCGCGCCTCAGTTTCGACTGTTAAAGCCGGCAGCACTTCTGTTTCGACTACAACAGGCGAGGTGTTCGGCTCTGTCACCAGAATGTCCGGCCGTGCTGTTGTGCCGCTGAGCTTTTTCGTGTTTTCAGACGAAATATGGCCGTGCGCTTTCCAGCTCGCCCGGGTGGATCGAAGGAATTCCGCTACGGCATCGTTTATTGTATGCTCTGTGGTAGCCATTCGAATCGGCACCCCCAAACACGTGTGTAACAGCTAGCCCGTTCTTCATCACCCCACTTGGGTGGACGTTAGCTCAAGAATTCGAACACAACAAGAACAAAATGCCCTGGGCCGGCGCGATTCGGACCAGAGGCGTCGACCCCTGCGACAGCATGGAGCCTCGATCGGCCGACAACGCAGCTACCGTTCCCCAAGCGCAAGGAGCATATCAACTTGCGGATTGACACCGACGCGCTGGCGTTCTTTCGCCCGCACATACGCTTCCCATTGCCGTTTCATCGTCAAACCGACAGAATTCACCGCTAGCCGCCGGATCCGGGACACGCTCGCACTCATGCCGGAGGCGCCCATGAATATCGCCCTGCTGCTCGCCGCGGCCGCGCCCCTGGCGGTGGCGGCGCCCCATCGTCCGCCGGAGCCCGCCGTGCCCGTGACGCCGGATACCTTTCCGCGCGCTGAATTGGACCTCTATTTCGCCAGCGCCGTCAAGGACGGCGGGCTCGGCAAATTCCTCCACCGCCGCCAACCGACTGCGCTCGACCGGCAGACCGTCACGCGGATGAACCGCGACACGCTCTATTCCGGCGCCGTCTTCGATCTCGACGCCGGCCCCGTGACGATCACGCTTCCCGAGGCCGGCGGCCGCTTCATGTCGATGCAGGTGGTGGACGAGGACGCCTATACGCCGAAGGTCGTCTACGGCCCCGGCCGCTATACGCTGTCGAAGAGCGAAATCGGCACGCGCTACGTCCTCGCCGCCGTGCGTATCTTTGTCGACGCCGACGATCCGAAGGACGTCGCCGCCGTCAACGCCCTGCAGGACGCGATCAAGGTCGAGCAGCCGGGCGGCCCGGGCGTCTTTCACGTGACGAACTGGGACGCCTCGACCCAGGTCGACGTGCGCACCGCGCTGATGGTGCTGGCCGAGACGCTGCCCGACGTCAAGGGGATGTTCGGTCCGCGGGGAGCGGTTGACGCGGTGCGGCGGCTGATCGGCTCCGGCGCAGCCTGGGGCGGCGTTCCCCAAAAGGACGCCCTCTTTCTCGATCTGGCGCCCGTCAGCAACGACGGCAGGACCGTCTACAGGCTCACGCTCAAGGACGTCCCGGTCGACGGATTCTGGTCGATCAGCGTCTACGACTCCGACGGCCGCTTCGCCCCCAACCCCGAGAAGGCTTACACGGTCAACAGCGTCACCGCGAAGAAGGAACCCGACGGCTCGGCGATCGTCCAGTTCGGCGGCTGCGACGCCAAGATCGCGAACTGCCTGCCGACCCCGCCGGACTGGAGCTACATGGTCCGCCTCTACCGGCCGCGCCCCGAGATCCTCAAGGGCGCATGGACTTTTCCGGCGGCCGAGCCGGTTCGCTGACGCGCACGCGCGGCGCCTTACCCGTAACCGGGGAGAGGGGGAATCTCAACACGCGCTACAGATGGTCGAGCAACGCGTCGCGGACCACGTCCGGGGCGTCGTGGATGACCCAATGGGACGCCTGCGGCAGATGCCGGACGCGGACGTTCTTGCACAAAGCCGCGCTGTCGTCGGCCAAGCGGGGAGCGACGAACTCGTCCCGGTCGCCGCAGATGACGAGCGTCGGCGTATTCAGGCTTGCCGGCGCCGGCGTCGGCGGCTCGGAGACATAGAGCGCGCGGTACCAGTTCAGCATGCCGGTCACGGCGCCCGGCTGCCGCCAGGCCTGGCGATAGGTTTCGAGAATCTCCGGCGAGAAGGCGTCGCGGCGGGTCGAGGTCCTGAAGGCTCGCGCCAGCGCCGCGTAATTCCCGATCTTCAGCGTCATTTCGGACAGCCACGGCAGCCGCAGGATCTGCACGTAGCGGCTCCTGTGCCGCTGGTCGGGATCGGTGCGCATGGCGTTGAGCCAGATCGCCGGATGGGGCGCCTGGAGCATCGCGGCGCTCGAGAGCCTTTTCGGCTCGAGGCTCGCCATCGTCCACGCCACCGCCGCGCCCCAGTCGTGCCCGACGACATGGAGCCGGTCGCACCCCAGCACGTCGGCCAGCCCGAAGACGTCGGCCGCGGCGACCTCGAGCCGATAGGCGTCCGGGCTTTCCGGCTTGCTGCTCAGGTTGTAGCCGCGCTGGTCCGGCGCGACAACGCGAAAACCCTGCTTCGCCAGCGGCTCGAAATACTCGCGCCAGGCGAACCAGAATTCCGGAAAGCCGTGCAGGAGCACGACCAGCGGCCCGTCGTCCGGGCCTGCCTCGGCGCAGTGCAGGGTGACCCCGTTGGTCGAAATGAAGCTGAAGCGTATGGACGGGTCCGTCGCCAACGAATTCGATCCGGCCTGGGTTCGAGTTGCGTCTGAGCGGCGCCGCCGAAGGCGCGCCCCTTATTTCGATCACGTTCCCTGGAATTCCTCAACCCGTGTCGAGACCACCTCCTCGCCGAAGCAGGCGGCGCTGCCGGCCGCCTCGAGGCTGATCTCGCAGCTTGGCCCGGCGTAGGACGCGACATACTCGCCCGTGCATCCCATCGCGAGCAAGAGGCAGCAGCGGCGCGACAGGCAGCCTGGGCCGCACAAAGTAGGCTTCAAACCGGGCAGACGACGAAGCCCGCGAGGTCGCCGAGCCGTTACTTTTTCATCTTGAGCGCGCCGCCGTCAAAAGTCGTCACCATGGCCTGCATCAGACCATCCTTGGTGATGTAGGCGTCCGAGCCGCGGTAAGGCTCGAGAAGGAAGTCCGCCGTCGCCACCCATTGCGTCGCGAACGTGTCGCCGATCGTGCTGCTGTGCTCGACCTTGAAAGTGAGCCCCTTGAGCCCGCCGTCTTTCGCATCCTTGCAGAAGCCGGCGAACATTTCGCCGATCGCCTTGCGCCCGGCAACGATGGTCCCGCCGGGAAGGTTGATTTGCGCGTCGTCCGGATATTGCGCGACGATGCGGTTCCAGTCGCAATGGTTGAGCGCATCGAGATGCTCGTCCAACACCGCCTGGGCAGAGGATTGGCGCTTGATTTCAGGCAGCCCCGGCTGCGCGATCGCGACCAGAGGCGCCGCAAGCGCCAAACTCAAAACCGCAAGACCAATGAAGCCGTCCTTCATGTCGTCCTCCCATGAGTTTCTATCGTTGCGCGATCACTTGCGGGCTTGAACTGCCCAAAAGCCCCTGCGATCCGGAGACGCCCCCGGATCCGCGCCGGCTCCACCGTACAGCCGAGGAAAAGCGCCGACAAGATCGTCGTCATCGGACACGCGGCCAAATCGCGTGCGAAGGAGCAGCCTTTCACTTACGCTCCGAGGAATTCCTCGACCCAGGCCGGTACCGTTTCGCTCGCCGGGCCATAGCGGGCCTCGTCGAAACAATCGGCGTTGTCAGCCGCCTCGAGGTTGATCTCGCAGGTCGCAACGCCATAGGCGCGCGCCTCGGCGACGAAGCCAGCCGCAGGATAGACCGCGCCCGAGGTGCCGATCGCGACGAACAAGTCGGCGAGGCGCAAGGCTCGGTCGATGTCGTCCATGTGGAGCGGCATTTCGCCGAACCACACGACATGCGGGCGCAAGGACCGGGCCGAGCCGCAGCGCGGGCAGACGTGCGAAGGCGAGAGATCGTCAAGCCAGACGTGCACGGCGCCGCAGTCCAGGCAGCGCGCCTTCATGAGTTCGCCGTGCATGTGGACGACCTCTCTCGAGCCCGCCCGCTCGTGCAGGTCGTCGATGTTCTGCGTGACCAGCGTCAGGCGGCCGCCCCTCGCGGCGAGACCGGTCTCGAGCCGCGCCAGGGCGAAATGCGCAGCGTTCGGCTTGGCGTTCATCAGGTTCTGCCGCCGCGCGTCGTAGAAGGCGAGCACGGTCTCCGGATCGCGCGCGAAGGCTTCCGGCGTTGCGAGCTTCATCGGATCGAACCGGGCCCAGAGCCCGTCGCCGTGTTTGTCGCGGAACGTGCCGAGCCCGCTCTCGGCGGAGATTCCGGCGCCGGTCAGGACGAAAAGGTGTTTCGACATGCGTCGACGCAATTACCACGGAACTCCAGAAGGCGCACGAAGGAGAACAGGATCGACTGAGCGCACCGCGGCCTGAAAGCTCGCGCCAGGGCCTCACAGTCGCTCGACCGAGGCGGAGATGCGGGCGATGCTCGACGAAGCGGTCTAGCCTGTCGAGAGATCGGAACAGGGTCAAGCGCTGGCGGCGCTCGGGCGCCGCTTCCATGAGCTGAAGCTCGAGATCACCGGCGAACTCGAGCCGGCGCGGCCGCTGTGGTTCGAGTGACCATGGTCGCTACCTCATCCCCAGCGGCTCGGGCGCGGTGTCGGCGTCGGCTCCGTCGGCGTGGATCGTTTCGCGGATCAGCCGCTCCGTCGTCTCGTTGAGATAGGCCGCCAGATCCGCGTGCAGTTCGCCGAACTCCCGCCAGACGACCTCCTCGAACAGCCGGGTCGGCGCCTTGACCATCACCGTCGTCGAGCGCTGGCGGGCGTAGCGGAAGGGCCGGAACCCGTAGCGCCGGCAGAGCGCGATGAACAGGCGCGCCGACCAGAGATCCGGCATGGTGAACTTCATCTCGACCGGCGGATCGCGCCGCGCTCCCTCGTCGAGCTTCGCCCGCAGCCGTTCGGCCGCGGCCCCGGCGGCGCTCCGTTCGCCGGCGGTCGCCGCGCCGAAGAACAAGGCCTCGACCTTCCTTAGCCGCTCGCGAAGCTGGTCCTCGATCGCCATGGCGGATCTCCTTCACCGAGAGGCAGCCACCGCGGCTCAGCGCCGTCAATCCCGGAAACGCGTTTCATCCACATGCTTCGCGGACGACGATCGGGGCGTTACGACCCAGACCTCTCTTGCTTCCGGCGCTTGGCCGGGTGCAGCGTGGTCTCGAGAATGTTCTCCGCCGCGCCGATGACCAGCGCCGACGATCCGACGATCAGCGGGTCAGGACCGACGACGATGCGTCGGTCCTTGTTCGGATAGGGCAGCGACGCCAGGAAGTGCTGCATGCAGTTGATGCGGGCGCGCTTCTTGTCGTCGGACTTGACGATCGTCCAGGGCGCGTCGGCGGTGTCGGTGTTGAAGAACATCGCCTCCTTCGCCTCGGTGTAGTCGTCCCACTTGTCGAGCGAGGCCTTGTCGATCGGCGAAAGCTTCCACTGTTTCAACGGATCGGTCTCGCGCGCCGCAAAGCGGCGTCGCTGCTCCTCGCGCGTCACCGAGAACCAGTACTTGTAGAGACGGATGCCGGAGCGGACGAGCATGCGCTCGAGTTCCGGGCACTGTCGCATGAACTCGAGATATTCATTGGGCTTGCAGAAGCCCATCACACGCTCGACGCCCGCGCGGTTGTACCACGACCGGTCGAAGAACACGATTTCGCCCGCGGCCGGCAGGTGGTTGACGTAGCGCTGGAAATACCACTGCGTGCGTTCGCGCTCGTTCGGCTTCTCCAGGGCCACGATGCGCGCGCCGCGCGGATTAAGGTGCTCCATGAAGCGCTTGATCGTCCCGCCCTTGCCGGCCGCATCCCGGCCCTCGAACAGGACGACGATCTTCTCGCCGCTTTCCTTGACCCAGTTCTGCGCCTTCAGAAGCTCCGCCTGCAGCGGCAGCATGCGCTCGACGTAGTGGGCTTCGGTGACTTTCGACCTGTAGGGATAGTCGCCGGATTCGAAGGCGTGGCGGATCGCGTCGGGATCGTGCCGCAGGGACTGGACGTCGACCCTCTCGGGCCTCGGCTCGTCGGGCCGAGCGGCGCGCCCGGCCTTGCGCGGAGGCAACGGGGTGGAGATGACGATCGAGGCGCGCGGGAACGGCGAGGGGTTTTGGCTGGGACCGGACGGCGGGGTTTCGGCGCCGGCGTCTTGCGTCGCGGCCGGGTTGATCTTGCTTTCGATGCCCATGCCTCAGCTCGCGTTTCTTTTGCGCGCTCCGGCCTGCCGGGGAGGAGCGCGGAGTTCGACGGGCGCCTTTTCGCGACCGAAGGCGGCGCGAGTCAAGATGGTTCCTTGTCGCGGACGCACAATCGGCGGAGGCGGGCATGCGCTTGCGCGAAAACCGCTTTGCTTACGAAAGTTGCAGAAAGGCAACAGCGCCGGAGGAGTTTGGGCGCCGCGTCGCGTCCGCCACTTGCCGCCCGCGCTTGAGGCGCGCTATCAGGGAAGATGGCGCGAGAGTCTGTAGGCGGAGCCGCTTGATGAGGTCGCGGGGCGTTCTTGTCGGTCTGGCCTCGGCCGCTGTCCTCGGCAGCTCGGCCTTGGCGGCGGACATCGACGGCTCGAACCCGTGGCCCGCCCCGCCGGCGCCCTACATCACCTTATTCCAGGAAGTGCGGGTGGGCGCGTTCGCCCACAACCCGAACCACGACGAGAACGCGCCGGTCGACGTGTCCGTCGAGACCCTCTCGTCCAACCTGCCGTTCGCCAATTTCTCCAATCCTTACGTCAACTGGTTTCTCAGCCCTCGCCTAGCCTTTGGCGCAATGGTCAACACCGGAGGCAAGACGAGCTACGCCTTCGCCGACTTCAACTGGCGCATCCCGATCTGGAAGATGCTGTTCTTCGAAGGCGAGTTCGGCGGCGCGGTTAACAACTCCCCCGACTGGCAAGGACCTAACCGCATTGATATGGGCTGCCCGTTGACGTTCCGCGAATCCGGCGGTTTCGGCCTTCAGCTCACTCCGAACTGGGACGTCATCGCGAGCGTCGCGCATGCCTCGCACGCAAGCTTCTGCACCAGCAAGAATCCGGGCGACACCGATTTCGGCGTGATGGTCGGCTACAAGTTCTGACCACGGCGACGGTAGCGCGCGGGGCGCGCTCTTTCCCGGGACCGAAATTTCGGTTAGGGGAGCCGATATGCGCGCCGCTAACGCGGCCGCCGCCGCGACGGGCGGTCCGCCGCCCCGAGCGACTGAATAGCCTGGAGGACGCGTCGCGGTTGGCGGCGCGGCCTTTTTTTGTGTGTTTGAAGCCCACCTTGCTGGCGCGGGGCGCAAGCTCAGAGGACTGAATGCCGAAGCGCACCGACATCTCCACCATTCTCATCATCGGCGCCGGGCCGATCATCATCGGCCAGGCGTGCGAATTCGACTATTCGGGAACGCAGGCCTGCAAGGCCCTGCGCGCGGAAGGCTACCGCATCGTCCTCATCAACTCGAACCCCGCCACGATCATGACCGATCCCGAGATGGCGGACCGGACCTACATCGAGCCGATCACGCCGGAGATCGTCGCCAAGATCATCGCCAAGGAGCGCTACATTGCGCCCGGCGGTTTCGCGCTCCTCCCGACGATGGGTGGCCAAACGGCGCTAAACTGCGCCCTCAGCCTGAAGAAAATGGGCGTCCTCGACCGCTACGAGGTCGAGATGATCGGCGCCACCGCGAAGGCGATCGACAAGGCCGAGGACCGCGAGCTGTTCCGAGAGGCGATGACCAGGATCGGCCTCGCCACGCCGCGCTCGCACCATGTCAAGACGCTGCCGAAGGCGCTCGCCGCCCTGGAAGACATCGGTCTGCCGGCGATCATCCGCCCGAGCTTCACCATGGGCGGCACTGGCGGCGGCATCGCCTACACCAAGAGCGAGTTCATCGACATCGTCGAGCGCGGCATCGACGCTTCTCCGACCGACGAGGTGCTGATCGAGGAGAGCGTGCTCGGCTGGAAGGAATTCGAGATGGAGGTCGTTCGCGACAAGGCGGACAACTGCATCATCGTCTGTTCAATCGAGAATCTCGACCCGATGGGCGTTCACACCGGCAATTCGATCACCGTCGCTCCGGCGCTGACCCTGACCGACAAGGAATTCCAGGTCATGCGCGACGCCTCGATCGCGGTGCTGCGCGAGATCGGCGTCGAGACCGGCGGATCGAACGTGCAGTTCGCCGTCAATCCGGCAGACGGGCGCATGATTGTGATCGAGATGAACCCGCGCGTGTCACGCTCCTCCGCCCTCGCCTCGAAGGCGACCGGCTTTCCGATCGCCAAGGTCGCGGCCAGGCTCGCGGTCGGCTACACCCTCGACGAGATCGCCAACGACATCACAGGCGGCGCGACGCCGGCCTCGTTCGAACCGACGATCGACTACGTCGTGACCAAGATTCCCCGCTTCGCTTTCGAGAAGTTCCCCGGCGCCGAGCCGGTGCTGACGACCGCGATGAAATCGGTCGGCGAGGCGATGGCGATCGGCCGCACCTTCGCTGAATCGCTGCAGAAGGCGCTGCGCTCGCTGGAGACCGGCCTCGACGGCCTCGACGAGATCGAGATCGAGGGCCTGGGCAAGGGCGACGACCGTAACCTCCTGCGCGCGGCCATCGGCACGCCGACGCCGGATCGGGTCCTCAAGGTGGCCCAGGCGATGCGGATGGATATGAGCGTCGAGGAAATCCACGATGTCTCCAAGATTGACCCGTGGTTCCTTCAACGCATCGCAGACATCGTCGCGCTGGAGCACAGGGTGCGGACCTACGGCTTGCCGCCCGACGCGGGGAACCTGCGCGCCCTTAAGGCCGCGGGCTTTTCGGACGTGCGCCTCGCGGCGCTCTCGGGCGTAACGGAGGCCGATGTGGCCGCCGCCCGGAACAAGCTGGGGGTGGCGCCGGTCTATAAGCGCATCGACACCTGCGCGGCCGAGTTCGCATCTCCCACCGCCTACATGTATTCGACCTATGAAACGCCGTTCGCCGGCAGGACCAGCTGCGAAGCGGCGCCGACCGACCGCGAGAAAGTGGTCATCCTCGGCGGCGGGCCGAATCGCATCGGGCAGGGGATCGAGTTCGACTACTGCTGCTGTCATGCCTCCTTCGCCCTTAGGGAGGCGGGCTACGAGACGATCATGATCAACTGCAACCCTGAGACGGTTTCAACCGACTACGACACGTCAGATCGGCTCTATTTCGAGCCGTTGACGAAGGAGGACGTGCTCGCCATCATCGACAAGGAGCGTGAGAAGGGGACGCTCAAGGGGGTGATCGTCCAGTTCGGCGGGCAGACGCCGCTGAAGCTCGCCCACGTCATCGAGCGGTCGGGCGCCCCGATCCTGGGAACCTCGGTCAACTCGATCGATCTCGCCGAGGACAGGGACCGGTTCAAGCGTCTTCTCGACAAACTCGGCCTCAAGCAGCCGAAGAACGGCATCGCCTATTCGGTCGAGCAGGCGCGACTCGTCGCGGCCGATCTCGGCCTGCCCCTGGTCGTGCGTCCGTCCTATGTGCTGGGCGGGCGGGCGATGGCGATCATCCACGACGACACGGCGCTCGACGACTATCTGCTCGGCGCGCTGCCGAGCCTGGTGCCGTCGGACGTCAAGGCCCGCTATCCGAACGACAAGACGGGCCAGATCAACACGGTGCTCGGCAAGAACCCGCTGCTGTTCGACCGCTATCTGTCCGACGCCATCGAGATCGACGTCGACGCGCTCTGCGACGGTAGGACCGTGTTCGTCGCCGGGATCATGGAGCACATCGAGGAGGCCGGGATCCATTCTGGCGACAGCGCCTGCTCCCTGCCTCCCCGATCGCTGAGCCCGGACACAATTCGGCGGCTCGAGGAGCAGACGAAGAAGCTCGCGCTTGCGCTCGAGGTCGGCGGGCTGATGAACGTGCAATACGCGCTTAAGGACGGTGTAATTTATGTGCTCGAGGTGAACCCCCGCGCCTCGCGCACGGTGCCTTTCGTCGCCAAGGTGATCGGCAAGCCGATCGCCAAAATCGCGAGCCGGCTGATGGCGGGTGAAAAGCTCAACTCGTTCGACCTCAGCCTCGGCCAACTCGACCATGTCGGCGTCAAGGAAGCGGTGTTCCCGTTCGCCCGCTTTCCCGGAGTGGACACTGTGCTGGGCCCGGAAATGCGCTCGACCGGCGAAGTGATGGGGCTCGATCGTTCGTTCGAGGTCGCTTTCGTCAAGAGCCAGATCGCCGCCGGGTCCCGGCCGCCGACGTCAGGCGCCGTGTTCGTCTCGGTGCGCGACGCCGACAAGGAGCGGATAGTCGAGCCGCTCAGGACGCTCCAGGCGTTGGGGTTCAGGATCCTGGCCACCGACGGGACGCAGCGCTATCTGGCGTCGCGCGGGCTGAAGGCCGAAAAGGTCAACAAGGTCTCGGAGGGACGGCCGCACGCCGCGGACATCGTCCGCAACGGCGCTGTTCAATTGGTGTTCAATACGACCGAAGGCGCGACCTCGCTCGCCAATTCGAAGCCGCTCCGCCGCGCCGCCCTCTTGCAAAAGACGCCCTATTACACCACACTTTCAGGCGCGATCGCAGCGGCCGAGGGCATAAAAGCCGCCTCGTCGCGCGAACTCGAAGTCAGGGCTCTACAGGATTATTTGACGTGACGGCGCGCCAAGACGCCGCCGCGGGCAACCTCTTTTGACAGGTCTACTCATGGACAAACTGCCGATCACCGCCGCTGGCCATGCGGCGCTCGAAGCCGAATTTCTCCGCCGCCAGCAGGTCGAGCGCCCGCGCATCATCGCCGCGATCGCCGAGGCCCGGTCCCATGGCGATCTTTCGGAAAACGCCGAGTACCATTCGGCCAAAGAGGCTCAGTCGCACAACGAGGGCCGCATCGTCGAGCTCGAGGACCTGCTGCAGCGGGCCGAGGTGATCGACGTGTCGAAGCTTACCGGCGCCACCGTCAAGTTCGGCGCGACGGTGACGCTGATCGACGAAGACACCGAGGCGGAACGGGTGTTCCAGATCGTCGGCGAGACCGAGGCGGACGTGAAGTCCGGCAAGGTTTCGATCTCGTCGCCGACCGGCCGAGCGCTGATCGGCAAGAAAGCGGGCGACAGCGTCGAGGTGAACACGCCCGGCGGCGGCAAGAGCTATGAAATCGTCAAGGTCGCTTATATATAGAGCGCGTAGATAGCACGGGAATTTGCGCCCGGACGAAGGCGCGCAATCGGAGGTATGCCATGTCCACCCCGCTCTTGACGCGCCGGGTCGCGCTCGCAGCGATCGGCGTATTGGCGCTGCCGTCCGCGATCGCCGTCGAGAGCGCGCTGGCGCAACCCCCGGTCCGGTTCCGCGCGATTGAAGTCGACGTCGCGCCGTTGCGCGCCAGAGTCGGCGATCCGACGGCCGCATGGGTGCAGAGAATATTGCCAGGAGAGCTGGCTCAAGCGTTGGCCCCATACATGGCCCCGGCCAGTAGCTACGGCGCGATCCTGGTTGCGCGGGTCGACAACCTTTACCTCGGGCCTAGCAGCGGCGGAGTCCAGCCGGGCGGCGCCGCCCCGGACTGGATGACGGGCGTCGTGCTCGTCAGCGGACCGCGCGGTGCGATCGCGGCTGAAACGACTCTGCGGGCGACGACGTCGTACTATCCAAGTCCGGTCGATCAGGCGCTGGTCGTACAGGCCAATTACGACAGAGTGTTCCAGCTGACCCGGGCTTTTGCGGGCTGGGTTCCCAAAGAGCTTGGCCTCTAACGGCATGTCCGCTCGGCCGAGCGGGAGTGACCGGAGTCAGGGGATGACCGCGTTCGTCGCTTCGGCGTCATAGCGCGCGGCGATGGTCGGCGCGGGCACGGACAAGACGAAGCCGCCGCTGCAGGGCGGCCCGGCGGTGATCCTCGTCAGGCCGCAACTCGCGGTGAACATTGGCATGTGCGCGCGGGCGATGGCCAATTTCGGGCTCGAGGACCTGCGACTCGTCAATCCGCGTGAGGGTTGGCCGAGAAGCGACGCTTATCGCGACGTCGCCTATTCCGCCGCGGCCGGCGCGACAGAGGTCCTCGACGCAGCGCGCGTCTTTCCGAGCATCAACTCCGCCGTCGCTGATCTCAACGCCCTTTACGCGGCGACCGCACGCGAGCGCGGTCAGATGAAGGCAGTCCTGACGCCGAGCGCGGCGATGACCGCGACCGCGACGGCTGTCGGGGAAAAGCGGGGGATCCTGTTCGGGCCGGAGCGGACCGGCCTCGACAACGACGAGGTCGCGGTCGCCGACGCTATCATCACGTTTCCGTCGAACCCCGCCTACGCCTCGCTCAACCTCGCGCAGGCGGTGCTCATTTGCGGCTACGAATGGTTCAAGGCTGCGCACGGCGACAGGCCGCCCGCGTCGACTATCCCGCGCGCCGCCTCGCCGCCGGCGCAGCGCGAGATGTTGCTCGCCTTCTTCGACTATCTCGAAGAAAGGCTCGATGAGAACGGATTTTTCCGCCCCGTGACAAAGAAGCCCGGAATGCGCCGGAACCTGCGCAACATCTTCCATCGGATGGACTTGACGCAGCAGGACGTGCGGACGCTGTGGGGCGCGGTCGTGCGCCTGGTCGAGGGCCCGCGGGTCGACGTCCAGACCCGCAGGCGAGTGCGAGCGAAAAAGTCCGGCGAGTGATCGTTGGCTCCGGCTCGGGTCGCAGTCCGGACGGATCGAACTTCAACTGTCCCGTCGACGGCGCCGAGAAAGGCGGGCTCTCCGGGTGTCTGGAGAGCCGAAAGCGTCGAATTCGGCCATTTGCTCCTTATTGGGGAGCCGGGGCGGGGGCGCCACTGGCGGGAGCGGCGCCCGCGGGAGCGCCCTCGCCACTGGGACCGGGAGCCATTCCGGCCGGATGGCCCATGTGATGAGTGTGATGCACGTGATGGACGTAGTGGTGAAGGTGATGATGAACATGATGGCGCATCGTCGGAGGCGGCTCCTGCGTCTCCGGAATCGTGCCGGCCGGCGCGCCTGTCGTCGTTTCTTGGGCGAGGGCGTATCCAGCGAGGCCGGCGGTCAAAGCGGCGGCGGCGAGCAGGCTCTTGATCATTGGCTCCTCCATTCGGATCGAAAATGACCCAGCCCTCGGCGAAGTTTAGGCAGAAGGGCTGAACTCAGCGTGAACCGAATGGGGATGCGCTCGCCGCCTTTGGCTGGCCCGTTATTGCGGGGCGGGGGCGGGGCGCCGGCCGGAGGCGCGCCGGCCGCGGGAGCGCCTTCGGCGGGAGCCGCCATGGTATGATGGTGGGTCATGTGGTGCGTGTGATGCACAACATGGTGCATGTGATGCACATGGTGGTGCGTGACGTGGTGGTGGTGATGCATCGGATGGGCCATCGGCGCAGCCGGAGCGCCTTCGGCAGGGGCGGCCGGAGCCGCTTCCTGCGCGACGGCGTATCCGGCCAGGCCGAGGGTGAGAGCAGCAACGGCGGCAAGGCTCTTGATCATTTGTAATCTATCCTTTCGAAAAAGACCCCAGCGGTCTTCGGGCGGCAATCTGACCGCCGCTGCCTGAACTCAAGATGAACTAAGTCTCCGCGCGTGACATCTGTTGGGAATTATTGCGTACTGCGGCTGCGAAGCGACATGCCTGGCAAAAGGATGGGCGAAGATGGCGGTGAGCAGCATGACCGGCTTTGCCCGCGCGACCGGATCGAGCGGCGCCTGGCGCTGGGCGTTCGAGGTCAAGAGCGTCAACGCCAAGGGGCTCGACCTGCGCCTGAGGATGCCCCCGCCTTTCGACCGCGTCGAAGCGGAGGCCCGGGCGCGGCTAGCCAAGGCGCTCGCCCGGGGAACCTGCTTCGCCACTCTCACGGCGCAGCGCGAGGGGGCGTCGAGCGCGGCCCGCATCGATCAGGCGGCGCTCGCCTCGATCGCCGCCGTCGCCCGCGCCGCTGCTGATGCGGCGGGGCTCGCGCCGCCGACGATGGACGGGCTCCTCGGCGTGCGCGGGATCGTCGAGATCTCGGAAGCCGAGGACGACGAGGCGGCGGTCGCGGTGGCCTGCGCCGGCGCGCTCGCGAGCCTCGACGCGGCGCTCGCCTCGCTCGGCGAGGTCCGCCGCGTCGAGGGGGAGGCGCTCGCCGCCCTCCTGCGCCAGCGGCTCGACGCGATCGAGCGGCTGACGCTCGCCGCCGACGCCAATCCGGCGCGCCGCCCGGAGGCGGTGCGGGCCCGGCTCGCGGAGAGCATTGCCGCGCTGACCGAGGCGGGGCGCGGCTTCGACGAGAACCGGCTGCACCAGGAGGCGATCCTCCTCGCCGCCAAGGCCGACGTCCGCGAGGAGCTCGACCGGTTGAAGACGCATATCGCCGCCGCTCGGGCCCTCCTCGACGAAGGCGGAGCGATTGGCCGGCGGCTCGATTTCCTCGCCCAGGAGTTCGGCCGCGAGGCCAACACCCTGTGCGCCAAGGCGAACGACGTCACCCTGACCGCCCAGGGGCTCGAACTCCGGGCGCAAATTGAGCAATTCCGCGAGCAGGCGCAAAACGTCGAGTGACGGCCCGGTCTCGCGCTGGGAGCGTTCGCACGCGGCAGAACCGGCGGGATCGTCGGGGCGAATTCGAGCTGAGGCAGGATCGCCCGGTCGGACGGTTTGACTCTATCGACGAAGAGGCTTGATCTCAGGGCGCAAATCGAGCAATTCCGCGAGCAGGCGCGAAACGTCGAGTGAGAATCGAAGATGGCTAAGCCCAGACGACGCGGGATGATCCTGATCCTGTCCTCGCCCTCGGGCGCAGGCAAGACGACGCTGACGCGCATGCTGATGCAGGACCGGGCCCTCGATCTCACCCTGTCCGTTTCGGTCACCACCCGGCCGCGCCGTTCCTCGGAAGTCGACGGCATCCACTACCGCTTCATCGACCGGCGCGAGTTCGAGCGGATGAAGAAGGCCGGCGACCTGCTCGAATGGGCGGAAGTGCACGGCAATGGCTACGGCACGCCGCGCGCCCTGGTCGAGAGAGTGCTCGCCGAAGGACGCGACATGCTGTTCGACGTCGACTGGCAGGGGGCGCGGCAGGTGCGCGAGCGGCTCGGCGACGACGTCGTGTCGATCTTCGTGCTGCCGCCGTCGCTACGCGAGCTGCGCGCCAGGCTCGAGCGGCGCGCCGAGGATTCCGCCGCCACCATCGACCAGCGGCTCGACGCCGCCCGCCACGAGATCGAACGCTGGCGGGCCTACCAGTACGTGATCGTCAACGACGACCTGCAGCGGGCCTACGCCGACGTGCTGGCGATCGTCAGGGCCGAGCGGCTCAAGGCGGCTCGGCTCGAGGACGGAATCGAGGCGTTCGTCGAAGGCCTCGTCCACGGGTGAGGTGGAGCTCGTCGCGGCGCTCGGCGAGGGCGGCAGGGGCAAAAGCCGGTTTAGCGCCGCTTTAGGGTCGGACCCCAGGAAATTCAATGGCTTGGATCCCCGTTTAGGGTCGCGTCGAAAAGCGCCCTCGGCAGGGGCGACGGCGTCGACGCTATCGGCTTTAAGAACAAAACAACGCAGTAGTTAATAGACCGTATTCCGACCACTGACGAGCTGTCCGACGGCGCGCCGCGCGTGCTCTCTTCTCCCGTTGAGCTTGTCGAAGCATCGGGAGAAGGGTCGGCGATTGCGGAATTGGCCGGACATTGCGCGGCCCGATTGCTAGATTGGACGCCGCCTTTTCGCTGACGCAGGAGGCGACGGTTCATTGCGGGGAGGCCAAAAATCCGATGGTTGACGACGTGGTCGCCCGCGCCGTCGCGCTGAGGAGCGCCTTCGGGATCACCCGGATCGCCAACCTCACCGGGCTCGACCGGACGGGCGTCCCGGTGGTCATGGTCTGCCGGCCGAACGCCCGGTCGAGCGCGGTGTTCAACGGCAAGGGGCTCGACGCCGCCGCCGCGAAAGCCTCGGGCGTGATGGAAGCCGTCGAGACCTGGCACGCCGAGAACATCGCCCTGCCGCTGCGCTTCGCGAGCGCAGCCGATCTGGAGACCCGGCTCGAACTCGTCGACCTCGAGGGCCTGGCGCGAATCCCCGGAGCGCAGCTCGACCGGCGCGCGCCGATGCTTTGGATCGAGGGCCGCAATCTCATGGACGGGCGCGCGGTTTGGCTGCCGTTCGAGATCGTGCACGCCGACTGGCGGGCATGCGGCCCCCCGGCAAGCGGCTGCTTTGCGACGAGCACCAACGGCCTGTCTTCGGGCGAATCGTTCTTCGGCGCGGTTCGGCACGCGCTCTGCGAGGTCATCGAGCGCGACGCGACCAGCCTCTGGCATGAAGGCCCGCCGGCGGAGAAGGATGCGGCGCGAATCGACCTCACGACGATCGACGACGTGGAGTCCCTCGCGCTCCTCGACCTCCTGGCGAAGGCCGGCCTTGACGCCGGCGTCTGGGACATCACGACCGACGTCGAAGTCTGCGCCTATCAATGCCTGTTGTGGGACCCCACCGGGCAGATCGGTCACGTCGGAATCGGCGCCGCCTGCCATCCGCGCAGGGAGATGGCGTTCCTGGGCACGGTCCTCGAAGCCGCCCAGGTGCGCACGACCTATATCATCGGATCGCGTGAAGACATCGATGAAGCCGACTACGACGAGGCGACCCTCGCCAGACGGAACGCCGAGGCCCGCGCATTGATGCGGCCAAGCGGGCGGATGCGAACCTTCGCCTCTTCGCCAAGCGCCGCCTTCGCGTCGGCTGAGCAGGAGGTCGGCTGGATTCTGGACCGGCTCCGGTCGATCGGGCTGGCCCAGGCGATCGTCGTCGATCTGACCAGGCCCGAATACGCGATACCCGTCGTCCGCGTCGTCGTTCCGGGCCTCGAAGGGTCGGATCATCATCGGTCCCAATATTCGCCCGGACCGCGGGCGCGGGCGGCGCGAGAGGGGCGGTCGTGACGGCCGTCGTCTTCGTCGGTCCGACTCTCGAGCCTCGGGACCGGGCTGCGGCCGGGGACTTCCATTGCCTGCCGCCCGTCGCCCAGGGCGACGTCTATCGCGCCGTGCGCCGCGGGGCGCGCGCCGTCGGCGTGGTCGACGGCTATTTTTCCGGCGCGCCCTCGGTCTGGCACAAGGAAATCCTGTGGGCGCTGTCGCAAAACGTTCCGGTGTTCGGCGCCGCCAGCATGGGCGCGTTGCGGGCGGCCGAACTGCATCAATTCGGGATGCGCGGCGTCGGCCGCATTTTCGAGGCGTTCCGGGACGGGAATCTCGAGGACGACGACGAGGTCGCCGTCGTGCACGGGCCTGCCGAGATCGGCTATCTCCCGGCTTCGGAGCCGATGGTCAACATCAGGGCGACGCTCGCGCTCGCCGAGGCGGAGGGCGTCATCGGCGAGGCTTCGAGGCGGGCGCTCGAGACTTCAGCCAAGGCCATGTTCTTCGGCGAGCGGAACTGGCCGGCGCTCATGTCGGCGGCCGAGGCGCAGGGCGTCGCGCAATCCGAACGCGCCGCGCTCAGCGACTGGCTGCCGGGCGGCCGCGTCGATCAGAAGCGGCTCGACGCGCTCGCGATGCTCGCGGCGATGAAGGACGCGACCCCGCCACAGGCGGCCTTCCATTTCGAATGGACGTCCTTGTGGGATTCGTTCGTCGCCAGGTCGGCGGTCGTCGAATCGACCCTGCCTCTCTCCGGCCAGCGGATTCTCGACGAGTTGAGGCTCGAAGGGCCGGACGCTTACGGCCGCGTCGAAGCGCGCGCGCTCGTGCGGGCGGTCGCCGCAAGCGGCGTGGACCGGCCTGCCGAGGTTTCGCGCGAGACTGCGCGCGCCATGCTCGCGAGGATCCGCGAGACGTTCGGACTCTATGCCCGCGCCGATCTCGAACGCTGGATGACGGCGAACGATCTCGAACCGGCCGTTCTCGAGGCGCTGGTCGAGGACGAGGCGCGGGCCGAGGCGTTGCGCGAGCGCTTCGGCCGCTCGCTCGACGGTCGTCTTCTCGACGCGCTGCGGCTTGGCGGCGACTACCGCCGCCTATCGGAGCGAGCCCGCAGGAAGGAGGAGGCGATCGCGGGGTCGGCGCTTGCCGTGGGATCGTCGACGCCGATCTCGAGCGTGGTCCTCAGGCTCTGGTACTTCGAAAGCCGCCTCGGCCGGCAGGCGCCGGACGACGTTTCGCAATTCGCCGCCCGCCTCGGATTCGCCGACGCCTCGGCCTTCGACGCGGCGGTCCGGCGCGAATGGCTGTTTGTCAATAATGAGGCGGGATTTGACAACAATGAATGAACTGTTTTTTAATGCGCGAAGGGAAGGGGGGAACGTGGACGGGCATTGCTGCGGCGGCGTCAGGTTCCGGCTTTTCCCGAAACCGCCCTATGTGCATCCTGAATGGCCTCCGGAGACGGTCAGCGTTTCGAGCCCGCCCGGCGCGATCGGGCCGGGGCCGTCCGACGCCCGGATGGTGCTCATCCATCCGGTCGACAAGCCCTACCCCTACGGCGTCAATCGCGGCCCGCTCGGCACGCCGCGCCTTGATCTGCCGCCGTTCCGCGGCTCGATCCATCGCCCCGTCTGTCCGGACGAAGAGGGCAATTTCGACAAGATCCCGCCGGGCGCGCCGGAGTTCGCGGAAGCGCATGTCTTCGGAACGGTGCGGTTCGTGCTCGACATCTGGGAGCGCTATTTCGGCCGGCCGGTCGAATGGCATTTTGCACGCGACTACCGCCGGCTCGAAATCGTCATCGCGCCAAGCGTCGACAACGCCTACGCCGGCTACGGCTTCATGGAAGTCGGCGCCCACCCCAGGCCGGACGGGAGCGTGGTCCCCTATGCGCTCAATTTCGACGTGATGGCGCACGAGCTCGGGCACCTCATCATCTATTCGACCATCGGCCTGCCGTCGGCCAACGCGGCGCGGGGCGAATATTACGGCTTCCACGAAGCCGCCGCCGACACGACGGCGCTGATCGCCTCGCTGCATTTCGAGTCGCTGATCGCCCGTCTGCTCGAGGAGACGCGAGGCAACCTTTACACCTACAACGAGCTCGACCGCTTCGCCGAACTGTCGCCGCATGATCAGATCCGGCTCGCCAGCAACGACGTCAAGCTTTCCCAGTTCTCCGCCGGCTGGGAGGACGAGCACGCGCTGTCGCAGCCGTTGACCGGCGCGTTTTTCGACATCGTCGTCGACATTTTTCAGGAATTGCTGGTCGAGCGCGGGCTGATCCCGCGCGACATCGCCGAGGCGACGCGCAATGTGCGCATCGAGCCTGCGCTGGCGACAAGGGTCCAGGCTGTTTTCGACGGCGCATACCAGGGACAGTACGAGGCCTTCCGTGCGGCGCTGATCGGCGCGCGCGACTACATGGGTTCGGCGCTGGCCGAGACCTGGAAGCGCCTCAGGGCCGACGATTTCGCCTATCTCGACGTTGCGCTGATCCTCGTCGAGGTGGACCGGACGATGAGCCGCGGCCGGTTTCGGCGGGCGCTGATCGAGAGCTTCGAATGGCGGGAGATCGGGATTGCGACCGTCGGACCGCGGCTGAAGCCGCCGGACGCGCGCAGCCACACTCATTCGGCGCGGACGATCACGCCGGAGGTAGCGCATGGGCTGCCCAGAATGAGTTACCGCGAGAGGGCGATCGCGGCTGGACTTGGTTAGTTCGCTCGAGATTGTTTGCGGGAGCGCAAAATGCCGGAGACATTATTGACGCCGTCAAGTATAAAACTATTCGGCCGTATTATGGACAGCCTCACCTATACCGATGACACCGCGGGGGAAAAGCTGGGCTGCAATAACTTCCTTCAGCATCAGTTATCTTGCGTTAAGCACGCCATTTTCCACGGTTCAATACCAGATGGAGATTCCGAAAAAAATAAAATTACCAATATCTCAGCCGTCAACGACCTGATTAAGGGCATGGTGATAGAAGCGCCGGAAGACTTCTTTAGGAAAGAAGCTCCTACAAAGATTACACGTGTTGATATAGTCGACGGGACGGCGATTGTCTACCCGACGCCTCTGAAGGCGGGAAAAGATATCGAGTTCAAGATTGTGATCGCACCGCAGTTTGCAAGAATTTATGCGTTCAGTTTCGAAGGCGCAATCTACCAGTTGCCGAGGCCGCCGTTGTTTTTGGTGCACGGGTGGGGGAAGGCGGTGAACGTTACGGGCGGAAACCGTTGGAAAGCGACGGGGCACGATCGACACCGTTGGCCTGGCGGAGGCGGCGTCGGCCGAACCGATTTGGATCAGTCGGGTGTGATCGCGAGGGAGTGGGAATTCGCTGCGCCCGATTCACCGGAGAATCTCGATCTTCGATACTGGGAATACGAGAAGGGCGACTTTTCGCTCCGCCTTGACATAGAGGCCGGGCAGTTCGAGGAAATCTTGCTCATGGCCGCGCTGCGGGCCGGCGCCGCCGACCGCAGCGGAGCCAGCCTCAGCGGCGCGAGCCTCGCCGGCGCGAGCCTCAGCGGGGCAAGTCTGAGCGGGGCGAGTCTCAGCGGCGCGAGCCTCAGCGGCGCCAGTCTCGCCGGGGCGAGTCTCAACCGCAACGGTCGCTGAAAGGCGAAGGGGACGAACCCAGGTACAGCCGCGCCGGCATGCGCGGCTGCATCGGCGCCTGCGGCGCGACCAGTCGGCCCGCATTTTCGGCCCGTATTTATTGTCGACAGCTCAGCGATGCGGCGGGCGCCAGATCATCTGCGCCTTGTCCGCGTCGGCGCTGAACTGCCGGAACCCGAGCCGCAGATAGAGCAAGCGGGCGGGGTTGCCGTGGATGACGTCGAGCGTCACCGGTCTGCCGAGCGCGGCGGCGCGCTGCTGCAAGTCCTTGATCAGCCGGCTGCCGATCCCGCGTCGCCGATAGCCCGGGACGAGATGGAGCTGGCGAAGGTGGATCCTGCCGACGAACTCGGCCACCTGGATCCAGCCGATGACCTTCCCTTTTACGCTGATGACCCGCGCCTGATGCTGTCTGTATCCCTGCCGAAACTTGGAGCCGATCCGCCGGGGATTCCACCTGCCGATCTTGGCCAGATGTCGATGCGCGCCGTCGAGATAAAGTCTTCTTGCAAAGTCGAAATCGCGCGGTTTCGCCGCTCGGAGGCAGAAATCCTCCGGCAACCCGCTGCTTTCGGCCATTCCGTCCCCCAGCGGCCAATACTTTTGCACTTCAACCGGTCCCGTAATTGTCCTCCTTCCGGAGGCGGCGCGCAACTGGCGCAACAACGGCCACAGCAATTTGCTGCACCGGCGAAAAGCAGCGTTGCGCCGCTTCGGAAGTAGGCTATTGTCCAAAGATTGATGGTCCGACGGTGGCTGGCGCGGAGCATGGAGTCGGGGGGAACGCAAGCTTTGGCCAAGGCGAGTGAACGCCGGCAACAGCGCGCCGCGGTCATGATCGCTGACATGGTCGACTTCAGCCGACGGATGGAGCATGATCAGGCCGGCAGCGCCGGTCAGGTTTACCGCTCCATTCAGCTCTTCCGCGACCTGATCGGCGATTATGGCGGCCGGGTCGTCAACGTCAGCGGCGATGGAATCCTCGCCTTGTTCGACGACGCCGACATGGCGCTCAAATTCGCGATCCAGATCCAGACGGAGTTTCGCGATCAGTCGGTGTGGGCGGACGGCGAGCCGATCCAGTTTCGAGTCGGGCTGAACGTCGGCGAGGTCACCGTTCTGGAATCGGTCGCCTATGGCCATTGCATCAACGTCGCGGCGCGCCTTCAGGCGATGGCCGCGCCGAGCGGGATCCTGGTCACCGACGCGTTTCGCGCCGCCGCCCGTTCGCTTCCCGGCGTGTCGCTGCAGTCGCTGGGGCAACCCCGCCTCAAGAACATTTCCGAGCCGATTGAGGTGTTCTCGGTCGAGCGAAGCGCAGGCGAGCCTCGGATGGCGCTCGCCGAACGCGAGGCGCCGGCGGGCGAGCCGGTGCGCTTTCCTTCGATTGCGGTGCTGGCGCTGACCAATCTGTCGGGCGATCCGCGCAACGACCACATTTGCGAGGGAATTGCCGAGGACATCATCGGCAGCCTGAGCAGGTTCCGGAACCTGATGGTGATCGCGCGTCATTCGGCGTTCCTGTTCAATCTCGTCGATAGTTCCGCCGACGAGGTTCGTCAGCGGCTCGGCGTGCGCTACATTTTCGGCGGCAGCCTGCGCCGGGCCGGCAAGCGGCTTCGCATCGCGGTCGAACTGACCGACGCCGCGTCGAACAGCGTTTTGTGGTCGGACCGGGTCAACGCCGAGCTCGAGGACCTGTTCGATCTCCAGGAGGAGATCGCCGGCGCGGTCGCTGCCCGCCTCTCGGTCCAGATCGATCTCGCCGAGCAGAAGCGCGAGTCGGCCTTTCCGCGCGATATGCGGGCCTATGGGCTGGTGCTGCGCGGCCAGCACCTGATCCTGAAATTCACCAAAGAGTCGAACTGGCACGCGCGCCGATTGTTCGAGGAGGCCGCCGACTACGCCCCCGAATACAGCCGCGCCTTCAGCGCGCTGTCCCGGACGCACAACCTCGACTGGCGCTACGCATGGTCGCCGAAGCCGAAGAACTCGCTCGCCGCGGCCGTCGCCTTCGCGCGCCGCGCCAAGGAGCTCGATCATCTGGACGCCCGCGGCTTCTCCGAACTCGGTTACGCCAAGCTTTATTGCCGGGAGCACGAAGAGGCGCTGGCGGAATACGGGCGCGCCCTTTCGCTCAACCCCAACGACAGCGACATCATTGCCGAATACGCCGACGCGCTCGCCTACGCCGAGCAGCCGCAACGGGGGGTCGAGCTTCTGCACAAAGCGATGCGTCTCAATCCTTATTACCCCGACTGGTATCTCTGGTATCTGGCCGACATCTATGACGTGATGGAACGCCACGAAGACGTGATCGCGACGATCCAGCGCATGCACGATCCGTCGGAAGGACAGCGGCTTGCCGCCGCCAACTACGCCCAGCTGGGCATGATGGACGAGGCGCAGGCGGCGGCGCGCGAGGTTTTGCGCCTGCACCCGAACTTCACCATCCGCGAATGGCGCGAGCGCCCGCCCTATCGCGACCAAGCCGTCCTCGAGCGCTTTATCGGGGGCCTTCGCCAGGCCGGCCTGCCGGAGTAAGCGACACGAAAGACGCTCCTTGGCCGGGGCGTTGGGCCGATGCGACGATCCGCCGCGCCCCTTGGGCGGTCCCGGCCGTCCGGTCATCAAAGCCCGCGGCGACCGCGCCTGTCAGGGCTTCGCCAACACGGAAAGCCGCGCTCCTCCCAGTCTGACTTATCCTCAAAATCGATCGCCGGGCGCGACGGGCGTTGACCGGCCCGCAATAATAGTCTTATTGTATGACTATTGGCGGTCGGCCCTCGGGGCGGGGCCCTATCAACGACGAAAAGCCTTGCACGGCGGCTGACGCGCCAAGGGCGTGGTGCAAAAAGGGAGGATCTCATGCAGCTCATGAAATGGCTGGGCGGCGCGGCGCTGGGCGCGACGCTTCTTTTAGGCGCATCGTCGGCGTTCGCCGTCACGATCGGCTTCTCACAGGTCGGCGACGAGGGCGACTGGCGGCCGGCCTTCTCCAAGGACATGCAGGAGGAGGCGAAGAAGGAAGGCATCGACCTCAAGTTCGCCGACGCGCAGGGCAAGGAAGAAGAGCAGCTGAAGGCGGTCCGGGCCTTCATCGCGCAGAAGGTGGACGCGATCATCATCGCGCCGGTCGTCGTCACCGGGTGGGGCCAGGTGCTGGAGGAGGCCAAGAAGGCCAACATTCCGGTCTTCCTCGCCGACCGCGACGTCGACGTCGCCGACAAGTCGCTGTTCGTCACCCGCATCTCCGCCGACTTCAATCTCGAAGGCAAACTCGCCGGCGCCTGGCTCGCCCAGGCGAGCAAGGGAGCCTGCAACATCGTCGAGCTGCAGGGGACCGTCGGCTCGGCGCCGGCGATCGAGCGCAAGAAGGGCTTCGAGGCGATCATCTCGAACTTTCCGGAAATGAAGATCGTCAAGACGCAGAGCGGCGACTTCACCACCGACGGCGGCAAGAAGGTGATGGAGGCCTTCATCAAGTCGACCGACAACCTCAAGGGCATTTGCGGCGTGTTCGCCCATAACGACAACATGCAGCTCGGCGCCATCCAGGCGATGAAGGAAGCGGGCCTCAAGCCGGGCAAAGATTACCTGATGGTCTCGGTCGACTATGTGCCGGCGATGAAAGAGGCCCTGGCGGGGGGCGACTCGAACGCTTCCGTCGAGCTTCGTTCGGCGATCGGCAAGTACATCTATCCGGTGGTCACGAACTACCTGAAGGACCCCAAGGAGCAGCTGCCGAAGTGGGTGAAGATCCCCTCGGATCTGCATACCGCAGCGACTCCGGGCAGCTGACGGCGAGGCTGATCGCGTTTGCCTTCTTCCGCTCGCGGGAGAAGGCAGCGCGCAGCGCCGGATGAGGGGCGGCGCGGCCAACGTCGCCGTTTTTGCCAGCGTCGCTTCACCCCGGCCCTCTCCCGCAACCGGGAGCGAAAGCCGCATCCGGGCCGTCTTGTGCCATGGCCGAGCACGCGCGATAGTCCGCTCAATCTTCGCCGGGCGGCCGACGGGACAAAAACCTTGACTGCGCGAATTGAGATGCTGGGAGTCTCGAAGGCGTTTCCCGGCGTGCGCGCCCTGGAGCGGGTCGATTTTCGGGTCGAGGCCGGCGAGGTGCATGCGCTGCTCGGAGAGAACGGCGCGGGCAAGTCGACCCTGATCAAGATCATGACCGGCGCGCTCAGCGGCGACGAGGGCGAGATCCGGCTCGACGGCCGGCCGGTCGCGATTGGCGGGCCGGGCGAAGCCCGGGCGCTCGGGATCGGCACGGTCTACCAGGAAGTCAACCTCATCCCGACCATGTCGGTGACCAAGAACCTGACGCTCGGCCGCCAGCCGCGGAAGTTCGGGTTGATCGCCTGGGGCGAGGCGCGCAAGCGCGCGCGAGAGCGGCTGATGCGGCTCAAAATCGACATCGACGTCGAGAGGCCGCTCGGCTCCTATTCGGTGGCCGTGCAGCAGCTCGTCGCCATCGCCCGGGCGCTCGAGGACGACACGCGCGTACTGGTGCTCGACGAGCCGACCGCGAGCCTCGACGCGAACGAGACCGAGCTGCTGTTCCGCATCATGCGCGACCTCAAGCGCCGCGGAATCGCGATGGTGTTCATCACCCATTTCATCGACCAGGTGTACCAGGTCGCGGACCGCATCTCGGTCCTGCGCAACGGCCGCCTGGTCGGATCGGCGGCGACGGCCGACCTGCCGCCGCTGAAACTGATCTCGCTGATGCTGGGGCGCGAGCTGGAGCGCACCGAGGAGCGCGCCGCGGCGTCGGCCTCGGCGGCGAAGGGCGAGCCGATTCTGGTCGCCGAAGGCGTCGGGCGACGGCGCCTGATGGCGCCGTTCGACCTCGCCATTCGCCCCGGCGAGGTCGTCGGGCTCGCCGGACTCCTGGGCTCCGGGCGCACCGAGGTCGCCAAGCTGATCTTCGGCGCGGTCCGGCCGGATACGGGGCGCCTGAGCGTCGGCGGCGCTCCGATGACGAGTCATTCGCCCGGGCAATCGCTGCGCCACGGGATGGCGTTCTGCCCGGAGGACCGCAAGGCGGAGGGGCTGATCGGCGAACTCACCGTGCGCGAGAACATCGTCCTCGCCCTCCAGACCAAGCGCGGATGGCTGCGGCGCCTGTCGCACGACGAGCAGGAGGAGCTGGCGCAGAAGATGATCAAGGCGCTGGGGATCGCGACGCCCGACGCGGACAAGCCGGTCGGCCAGCTGTCGGGCGGCAATCAGCAGAAGGTGGTGCTCGCGCGCGCGCTCGTCGCCGAGCCGCGCATCCTCATTCTCGACGAGCCGACCCGCGGCATCGACGTCGGGGCGCACGCGGAAATCGTGGCGCTGATCCGCAGCCTGTGCGCGCAGGGCATGGCGCTCCTGGTCGCGTCGTCGGAGCTCGACGAGCTCGTCGCCGTCAGCGACAGGATCGCAGTGCTGCGCGACCGGCGGAAAATCGGCGAGATCGCCGAGCGCGAGATCACCCGTGAGAACGTGATCCGCACCATCGCGGGGGCGAAAGCGTGAAGCATGCCGCCAGCATCGAAGCGGAGGCGCCGTCCCTGTCGCGACTGCGGGCGATCGTCCGGCACCGGGCGGTTTGGCCGATCGTCGCGCTGGCGCTCATCTTCGCCGTCGACGGATTGATCTCGCCCGGGTTCTTTCACATCCGGATCGTCGAGGGCCGGCTGTTCGGCAACCTGATCGACATTCTGTACCGCGCCGCGCCGACGGCCCTCGTCGCCCTCGGGATGGCGATCGTCATCGGAACGAAAGGCATCGATCTCTCCGTCGGCTCCGTCATCGCCATCGTCGGCGCCGTCATCTCGTGGCGGATCCATGCCGGCGACCCGCATTTCGTCATCCTCCTGATCGCGCTCGGCGTCGGCGTCCTGTGCGGGCTGTGGAACGGCTTTCTGGTTGCGATCCTCGATATCCAGCCGATCATCGCGACCCTGATCCTGATGGTGTCCGGCCGCGGCATCGGGCTCATGATCAATCTCGTGTACGGCGGGACCAATCCGAGCTTCACCAGCCCCCTGCTGCAGGGCCTCAGCGTCGGGCACCTCGGCCTCGTGCCCACGAGGCTGATCCTCGCGCTTGCGATCTTCTGCGCGCTCTGGCTCCTCATCCGCCGCACGGCGCTCGGCCTGTTCCTCGAGTCGGTCGGCGGCAACTCGGCGGCGGCCGACCTCACCGGGATCAACGCGCGGCTGATCAAATACGCGGCCTACATCATCTGCGCGCTTTGCGCGGCCTGGGCGGGCGTGATCCTCGCCGCCGACACGCATACCTCCGACCCGGTCAGCATCGGCCTCTATATCGAGCTCGACGCGATCCTCGCCGTCGTGATCGGCGGCGGCTCGCTCGCCGGCGGGCGCATCTACCTCGGCATGACGGTGCTCGGCGCGCTGGTCATCCAGGCGCTGACGACGTCCATCCTGACGAGCGGCCTGCCGCCGGAATACAATCTCGTGGTCAAGGCGGTCGTGGTCATCATCGTGCTCCTGCTGCAGTCGAACAACCTGCGCAACGCCCTCTACGCCGGCTTCGCGAGGAAAGCGCGATGAACGAGAAATACCTGCCGCTGCTTGCGACGATCGCCGTCTTCGTCGCGCTGTTCGTCACCGGGGGGTTCCTCTACAACAATTTCATGTCGACCCTGGTCCTCGGCGACATCCTGGCCGACAACGCCTTCATCATCACGGCCGCCATCGGCACGACCTTCGTCATCCTTTCCGGCGGCATCGACCTGTCGATCGGCTCGATGATCGGCTTCGTCGGCGTCGTGATCGCCAACCTCGACGTCGTCGGATGGCATCCGCTCGTCTCGGCCGCGATGATGCTCGTCTTCGGCCTGGGCTTCGGCGCGCTGCAGGGGCTCATCATCGACTTTTGCGAGATCCAGCCGTTCATCGTCACGCTCGCCGGGCTCTTCCTGCTGCGCGGCAGCTGCTTCATGATCAACCTCGACTCGGTTCCGATCCAGCATCCGTTCGTCGCGGCCTATGCGGCCGCCAGCATCCCCCTGCCGGGGGGCGGCTTTCTTGCGAGCTCGGCGATCGTCATGCTCGTCTCGCTCCTCGCCGCCATCGCGGTCGCGCACTTCACCCGCTTCGGCGCGAACGTCTACGCCATCGGCGGCGACCGCGCGTCGGCGGCGCTGATGGGCGTGCCGATGCGCCGCACGACCGTCGCCATCTACGCGCTCGGCGGATTCTACAGCGCGCTTGGCGGGGTGATCTACGCGTTCTATACCTCCTCGGGCTATCCCCTCGCCGGATCGGGCAACGAGCTCACGGCGATCGCGTCCGTGGTGCTCGGCGGCACCATGCTGACGGGCGGCGTCGGGATGGTCGCCGGCACGCTGTTCGGCGGAATGATTTTCGGCTTGATCGCGACGCTGATCAATTTCAACGGCTCCCTGAACGGGGCCTGGATCATGATCAGCGGCGGAATTCTCCTTTTCCTGTTCATCGTGCTGCAGCGCTCGATCGTCGGCTCGTTGCGGCTGGGAAGCACAACCTGAGGCGCAAGCAAGCGTGGGGCGCATCGCCAAGCCATCGACCGGCGCTTTGACGCGCCACCGCTCGACGTCCGGGAGGGTGCTGCTCGGCCGAATGGCGAGGCACGGGCGGGACGACCCGGCGTTCGGGCGCAGCATTTACAGCCAGGTCGCGGCGCGGCTCGGGCAGGAAATCGTGGCCGGGTTCTATCCCCCCGGCACGCTGCTGCCCAACGCCGCGGAAATGTGCGCCCGCTTTTCCGTCTCACGCACCGCGCTGCGCGAAGCCTACAGCATCCTCAGCGCCAAGGCGCTGATCCTGGCGCGCCCGAAGATCGGCACCCGGGTCAGGCCGAAGTCCGACTGGAACCTGCTCGACTCGGAAGTGCTCGCATGGCATCTGCAGGCGACGCCGAACGAGCATTTCGTCGACGACCTGTTCGTGCTGCGGCAGATGGTGGAGCCGGCGGCGGCCTCGCTCGCGGCTTCGCTCCGCCGGCCGGCGACGGTCGAGCGCATCGCCGAAGCCTACGGCCGGATGGACAAGTTCAAGAACGGCGCCGGCGACCTGATCGGCGCCGATCTCGACTTCCACATGGCTATTCTCGAGGCGAGCGGCAACCGCTTCCTGGCCGCGCTCGGCGGCCTGATCCATACCGCGCTCGAATGCACCTTCCGCCTCAGCTGGCAGGGCGCGGCGCGCATCCAGGACGACCGGCTTTTCCAGCACAAAGGCATCTTCGAAGCGATCCGCGACGGGGATCCGGAGCTCGCCCGGTCATGCATGGCGGAGCTGCTCAGCGACTCGATCGGGGACGTGCGGGAATATCTGAGGCAGCGCGACCGGGGACTGGGCAAGAAGCCGGAGGCGAGCCGGGTCGATCCCTGACCGTCATAGCGAGGCTTGCTGCATACGCGTTGCACGGGGATGAAAGTCTTGGACGATAAGGCGGCGAACGGCGCCCCTCGGGAGGGCGCGCGTCATCGCGCGCCCTGATGACGAGACGCGGACGCCCGGCACGGGCCTGGTTCTCGTTCTGTGGACCGTTGGGAGTCGCGGGGTCATGACGGTTGTTTCGGAGGCGGCACGGCGCCGACCTGGATGAAGACGTCGAGGGTGTTGAGCTCGTCCCAATGCTCGACGAAGCGTCCGTCCTCGACCCGCCAGATATCGATCGAGCGCATGGCGAAGGGGTTGCCCGTCGCGGGGTAGCCGAGGAAGTTTCCGGTGTGCGTGCCCTCGTAGCGGTAGCGACCGACCACGCGGGAACCGTCCGCCGATACGAAAACGTCTTCGGCGAACACCTCGAGATCGGGCACGCCCGCGAGGATGCCCGCAAAGACCTTCTTGACACCCTCCAGGCCGGGCTCGGCGAAGGCGTTGTGGTTCACATAGTCGGGCGCGACGATCTCCGCGAAGCGCGACACGTCGTGGCCCGACGCAATCTCGGCGAAGAGGCAGCCAAGTTTGATCGGATCGGTCGACATTGGGGTCGTCATGTTTCGTTCCTCGGTTGACATTGGGAATTTCCTGTCAGTCGCAGAAACACTAGCGCTGCTAGCGTCAGTGTCAAGAGTAATCTAGCGTTGACAAAAATTAGTGCGTGGCTAGGTTCACTCGATGTCGATCGCCGAGCGCAGAGAGCGCCAGCGTGCGGAACGCTATGAACTCATCCTGGCGGCCGCGCGCAAACTGGCCGAAGCCGAGGGCTGGGACGCCGTCACCACGCGCCGTCTCGCGGGGTTAATCGACTATAGCCAGCCGGTTCTCTACAGCCACTTCAAGGGCAAGGCCGACATCATGGCCGCGGTGGCCACGAGAGGATTCGAGGAACTTGCGACGCGATTGAGAACGGCGAACGACACTGGCGCTCCGGACGTCTTGCGCAACGTCTGCGCCGCCTATCTTGATTTTGCCCGTTCGCGGCCGATTATCTACGAGGCGATGTTCGTCTCGCCGACAAAGATCAAATTCGCCAGCGAGGAAACGCCGACAGCGCTCCGTGCCGCCTTCGCCGAGTTGGTCAGCGCGCTTGGGCCAGATCGGCAGGAGCCGGTATTTTTGGCCGAAGTGCTGTGGAGCGCGTTGCATGGAATGGTCGTCCTCGTGCAATCCGAACGTATCCCGGCAGCAAACGCCGAAGGTTGTTTGAACGTTCTCGTCCAAACATTCGCTCGATAGACCATCCGGTTGACGCGGACACCCTAAAGGCATGCGCCACGAGCGACCACTCGCTTCCTGCTTGGTCGTGCCCAGACCCGTACGCCGTGGCTGGCTGACGAGGGGGCGTCCGCGCCGCACGCTTCGCCTCCGATCAGTTCCAGCTGACGTTGTCGACCACAGGCACGTGTCCGGACGACGGTAGCGTCAGCGAACGGTTGCCGCTGCAATCGCCGTTTCCGGGGTAGCATTCCCAGGTGACGCTGCCGTCGGGGTTCTTGCGGTAATATTTGTATTGGATCGCGCCGCCGGCGGCGAGGTTGATCGAGTTCTTCCACACGGGATAGCTCGACGAATCGACGGGCAGGCCGAGGTTGGTATTCCAGGCGCCGAGAGCCGCCGTGTTCCCGGTCATATACATGTATTGGCCCCACCCGGTGACGGCGTCGACATTGAGATCGACCTCGACCTGACCGGGCCCCGGCGGCAAAACGCAGGCATGATATCTTGAGCAGACCGCCTGCGGGATATCGAGCACCTTGTTGGCCGCAATGTCGGCGAGCAGGTTGATGTACTCGCCCTGCGCCCAGTTGAGAGGCTCCATCGAGCCGGTGATGCTCCCGGCCGTTTGACCCGGCGGATCGGCGACGACCCATCCGGAAGGGTCGTCGATGTCGCCGGGCAGGGTGACTGGCGGGGCGAAGACCTGTTCGGATAGGAAGCCCTGGGCCGTCGACAGCGTTTTCAGCGCCGAGAGGTAGGGCGCCCCCGCCGACCCGCTTCCGCTCGCCGCGATCGCGTAGTTGCCGCGCTCGGCGTCGAAGATCGGCCACAGCCTGCCGCGGCCCGGCACGTTGTTTTGGAACGGGCCGCCGTCGTTCGTCTCTCCGTAGCCGTCGAAATTGTAGCGGAACCACGCGGTCACGTTGCCGCCGACCGTCTCCCCGATGACGTTATCATAGGTGGCGAGGCTCACCGCAATGGTCGGGTCGTTGGGCGGCTTCACGCCCATGCGGACGAGCTCGAGAAACCCGCCGTCGACGATGTCGATCGCGCGGTGGGCGCCGCCATTGTTGGCGATGTTGACGACCATGTTCGGATTGGGATCGGCCGTCGGATTCCACCCGGTCGGGAGTGGCCCCCCTTGCGCAGACGACGTGTTGATCCGGATATAGGTCGAGGTGTTGTTGCAATACGCGTTGATATTCGGGCAGCCCTGAGTGGTATAGGTCCAACCGGTGACGTTCTGCTGCCAGTAGTCGGCGGCGTTCAGCCATGTCCCCGCGTCATCTGCATCGCCGTTTTCGAGCGCGATTTGGGCGGCGTCGACCAGGCCCGCGATCTCGGCGGCGATGGTCGACGGAGAATAGCCGGAGGTCTCCTCCCAGCGCTCCTGCTTGGTCCAGGGACCATTGCCGACGATGAAGTTGGCGATCTCTTTGATCTGCGGCCACAAAGGATTGTACACCGCCGGGCCCAGGCGGTAGGCGAGGATGATCGGCATCGCCTGCTCGTCCATTTGCACGACGTCTCGATAGGGAACGCCGCTGACGAACGCGTTTTGCGGGAAACGGCCGTTTGCCGGCTCGATATCCTTGGTGAACAGCCATTTCACGGCGTTTTCGGCGGATGCCGTGTCGCCGGCGGTGATCAGCGCATTTGCGAACTTGAACATGTCGCGCGACCAGACGAGGTGGTAGCCAAAGTTGTCGTCGCCTGCCGCGTAACCCCAGGGGGTTCCGATACCCGCGATCATCGCGCCAGTGGTCTTGTCCTGCATGGTCTTCAGCGTCATCGCCGACAGATAATACTGGTCGTCCGCGGTCCCGTTCTGGGTGCTCAGCCCTGCCGCATACCCGTGCCAAGCGTTGTCGTAGAGGGACTCTTGGGCGGAGAGGTCTTCGCCGAGCGTGTTGCTGGCCGCCGCTATGGCGGCTGCTTGAGTCGGGCCGAACCCCACCACCACATCGAAGGCGACCGAGGTCGCCGTATTTCCGGCGGTGTTCAGCCAGCCCATCTGGGCGACATTGCCGTGCGGCGCCGAGTTGAAGGCCCATCGCATCGTGAACGGGGCTGGATTGTTCACATTCAAATCCTGCCAGCCGTCGTTCACGCCGTAATAGCCGTTTGAAACCATGGTCACGCCGTTTTCGACGGTCCAGCCGAGCGACGCGCCGACCGCAGAGAATTCCGAGTTGTCAATGCTGTTGGCGACGAGATAGGTCTGGCTGCCTGAGCTGACCGTCGTTGCGCCGTTGATCGTTGCCGCATTCTTCAGATACGGCTTATAGAGAAGGTAGAGATTGAACTCGCCGACGGTCTTGCCGTTCAAGGCCTGGAAGGTCGTCTTCTGAATCAGCGTATTGTTCGACGGATCGGAGAAAATCGTCTTGGTGACCTTCCAATTGTGGTCAGGGTTGGTGGTCACGGCCTGCCAGCGCATCGACCTTGAATCCGGCTGGGTGACGGTCCAGCTTTGGTTTTTCTCCTCGTCGAGGAAGGTTCTTGCCGTGTCGCCGACCAGGAACTCCATGTTCGCCGTGGCCAACGTGTCGACGGTCGGATAATAGATTTCCGAGACGTCGCCTCGGTAGCCGGTGAAATAGACGGTGGAGGCCGCGGAATTGACCGCCGTCCCGACCATGGATTTCTGCGAGGAGTCGTGGACCGGCGGAAGACTGCCGCAACAGTTCGGCGCGGGACCGGTCGTTTGAGCGACGCCGACCTCTCCACCGCAAACCGCCGTCAGACAAAACCCAGCGCTAAAAATCGTGGCGAGCCGCATTCGCCTTTCTCCTGCTGGGGGCTATGCGTCTCGTCCCCGATAGTTTGGCTTGCCGTTATACCTTCAAACGTCAATACGTGGCTGTGATCTTGATCACAGGAGACGCCGCCAAGATGATGAACCGATCAATCTTCGAGACGAGGGTTCCCCAGGCTCTGCAACGCGTAGGCGAAGCTCGTTTCGGGCTGCGGGGCGGCGTCGTTTCGTGGCGAGGCGATTTTGACGAAAGGATTTTGACGAAAGAGAGTCCGACCTGAGATGTCATCGCCCTGGTGGCTCAAATCGAACCCTTGGCGCCCGAGGGGCGATGTCGCACTTGGGCGGACCCCGCCTTCGCTGGCGACCCCCGTAGTAGTTTTACGATCATGAAATGACCCCCTTGGAACGAGCATTTCAGTTGGCGAGCTCCGGGCAAGTTTCTAAAATTGCGGAAATCTTCGGCGTTGCGCGTTCTTCGCGGCATGACGTCCAAAAGAGGAGGAGAAGCTGAGAAGGTGGAGATCAGGATTGGTTGAGAAGGCGAAACATAGCAAGGAAGGAGAGCGATAATGGCTGTATCAAGTAATCAAAAGGTTGGAGAACTAGCTCGGATCGCCTATCTAGCATTATTGCATGCTGAGAGTGAGTTGGGGGAGGAGACAAACACATTCGACGGAGACAAATGGGCGGGTAAATTACGAGGCATCCGTCTGTCAATATTGGGCATGTTTAGTGACACAGACAACAGGGTGAATCTAGACAAAGCGATCTATCTCATCGGGAATGAAGGATCATTGGTTGCCTACTATCACGGAAATGACACAAAGGATACTGATGAACGGCTAACAAAGATAATACAGTCTTCGACAAGCTCAGACCTGGATCTGAGCCCTAAGGAGGATTAGGTATTATCTCCTTTGCCTTCAGTCAGCTATCGGGGCCACGGCCATTCCACCGTGATCCGCAATGTCCGCTTCACAACTCGCGACGTTCGATCTCGACGAATAACCGAAGTTGGGGGGTCTCTGGCGCGAGTGACTGCTTTCCACCTAGGTGCGGGCGTCCCGGGCCGCGGTCTGCGAGGTCCGAGCTTCGTTCGCGATGACGGTGGAATCGAGAAAAGCCCTCAAGCCGGTCCGAACAGGCGGCGCACGTCGATCCGCCCTTGCGTGGAATCGCGAATGTCGAGCGCGCTTTCGATGTGCTTGAGATGGTGCTCCATGATCGCCGCCGCCGCCGGTCCGTCGTGGCGGGCGAGCGCGTCGACCAGCGCGTCGTGCTCGGACTCGGAGCAGGAGCGGGCGCTCGGCGAGCCGTAGAGGCCGATGATTAGCGAGGTGCGGGTGACGAGATCCTCGAGGAACCGCGTCAGCACCGCGTTGCCCGCAACCTCCGCGAGGCGAAGGTGAAACTGTCCGGACAGCCTGATCAACTCGCTGCGGTCGCCCGAGGCTTCGGCTCCGCCGCCGGCGCGGGCGTTGGCGCGAAGCTCCGACAATTCGTCGGCGCCGATGCGGCTCGCCGCCGTGAGGACGATCGAGCGCTCGATCGCCCGCCGCGCCTCGAACACGTCGCGGGCCTCGTCCGCGCTCGGTTTGGCGACGAAGGCGCCGCGGTTGGGATGAAGCGTAACGACGCCGCGCTCCGCAAGCACGACCAACACGCGACGGATCTGCGACCGGCTGCAATCGAAGGCTTCGCAGAGCGCCGCCTCCGGCAGTTTCGCGCCGCCCGGCAGCTTCTGCTCCATGATGGCCCCGACGATCCGGTCGAAGATCGTCCCGTCCGAAGGCGGCGGGCGGAGCTCGTCCGGCGTCGCCGATGTCATGCCCCCGTCGTCCATCGCGTCCCCGCCCGCGTTTCGGCTGCGTCCGCCGGATTCCCTGTGCCGTAAAATACGGCAATCGCGCCCCAAGTCCTGCTAATTTGCACAAATGATAGCTGATTGTCGACAAAAGCTTGGAAGGATGTTGACAAAAAAGTTGCGCCGCCACACCCTCGCCGCCGCCGTGCATGGCTCCGCGCTCGAAAGCTCCGTCCCGGGCGCGCCGGACGGCCGCAGATGGGAGGATTTGATCATGGCATACCGAGCACCGTCGTTCCGCGCCGCCCTCCTGGGTCTCGCTTCAGTCATGACCCTCGCAGCCGCCGCCGCGCCGGCCGAGGCGGCGAACAAGGTTCTCAAGATCGGTTTCGTCGGCGTGACCAGCGGCCCGGCCGCCGCCTGGGGCACCTCCAACGTGCGCTCGATGCAGACGCTCGCCGACTGGTGGAATTCGACCGGCGGGGTCAAGATCGGCGATGACACCTACGACATCGACGTCGTCACCTTCGACGACCAGAAGGACCCGAAGCGCGCCATCGCCGGCATGGAAAAGATGGCCCAGGAGGGCATCCACTATGTCGTCGGCCCGAACGTCGACGACGGCGCGGCGGCGGTCCGCCCGGTGGCCGAGAAGGCCGGCATCATCTACTTCCCCTACGCCTTCCCCAAGACGCTCTACGAGAAGCCGGCGTCGAACGCGATCCTCGGCATGGTCGCGAGCTACCAGTCCGGTCCGGCGATCTACAAGTATCTGAAAGACAACAAGGGCGTGAAGACGGTGGCGTTCGTCGCCGCCAACGAGTCCGATCCCCTGAGCCAGCGCGACAACGGCGTCGCCGCGGCCAAGGCGTTGGGCCTCGACGTCGTCGCCGACAAGGACACCTATGAGAACGACACCCGCGACTTCACGCCGGTGCTGACGCCGATCGTCAAGCTGAAGCCCGATCTGCTCGTGCTGTCGGGCGTCGCCCCCGCCAATGCGCCGCTGCTGATCCGCTCCGCCCGCGAGCTCGGCTTCAAGGGCCTGATTTCGACCGAGACGGCGCAGGACGCCAAGGTGCTCGAGGAAGGGGCGGGCGATCTCGCCAACGGCTTCATCTCGGTCGGCGGCGCCTCGACGCCGGAAATCCGCTCGAAGGCGATGGAGGACTTCATTGCCCGCTACACCAAGAAGTTCGGCGAGTACAACGACAAGTCGAACACCAAGGTCTACGCGCTGCAATATATCGTCGACACGCTGAAGGCCGACCCGAAGGCGATCGACAACGTCGATGACTTCAAGAAGACGATCGACACGTTCTCCGCGCCGAACCCCTATCTGAAGGACTCCTCCGCCACGCTGCACTATGTCGGCATGACGTCGTTCGGCCAGAAGCGGCAGCTCGCCGTGCCGCTCGTCGTCAACGAGTACGAGAACGGCAAGTTCAAGACTTTGTTCGTCGCCAACGTCGACTGAGCGGACTCCTCTCCCCTTGCGGGAGAGGACAGGCCGCGAAGCGGCCAGGTGAGGGTCCGCCACGCCGATGGCGGAGGCGTCGGTGGCGCACGAACCCCTCATCCGTCGCCTTCGGCGACACCTTCTCCCGCAAGCGGGAGAAGGGATTTGCTCTCTCTCCCCGCAAGCGGGCGAGGGGGATTTGCTCCTCTCCCGTCCGCAAGAAAGGGTCGGGGTGAGGGTGCGGAGGAACCTGAAGCATGGAACAGGTCATCGCCAACGGCCTCTACCTCGGCGCGCAATATGCGCTGATCGCGCTCGGCCTGACGCTGATCTTCGCCCTGATGAACGTGCTGAATTTCGCCCACGGACAAATGTACGTGCTCGGCGGCTTCGTCACCTATGAAGTCTACGGACTGATGAAGCTGCCCTTCGTCGTGGCGCTCCTCGCCTCCGCTGCGACGCTCGCCGTCCTCGGGGCGCTGATCGAGCGCTTCCTCTTCCGCACCGTCATCCGCCGCAGCGAACGGGAAGAAAGCACCATGCTGCTCGCCGCCGGCGTCGCCTATTTCCTCGACGCCGCGATCCTGATCCTGTTCGGCGAGAAGCAGCGCGGCGTGCCCAAGATCGTCAACGGCATCTTCTTTTGGGACAACCTGATCCTGCCCTGGGACCGCATCCTCGTCGCGGGCCTCGCGATCCTCTTCATCGTCGCCTTCATCCTCATGATGCAGTTCACCAAGCCCGGTCGCGCCATGCGCGCGCTGGCGCAGGATCGGGTCGCCGCGCAGCTGATGGGCGTGCCGGTCCAATTCTACGGGCTCGTCGGCTTCGCGCTCGGCGCGATGCTCGCCGGGCTGGTCGGCGGCCTGCTGGTAACCATTACCGGCGTCAATTCCGGCATCGGCGGGCCGATCTCGATCAAGGCCTTCATGATGGTGATGATCGGCGGGGCGGGCGTCGTCGGCGGCGCGATCGCCGGCGGCTTCATCCTCGGCATGCTCGAATCGGTCGGCCTCACAGTCCTGCATTCCTATGGCGACATCACCTATCTCGCGATCTTCGTCGCGCTGATGATCTTCCTCGCCCTCCGCCCGAACGGGCTCATGGGCAAGCCGTGGGGATGAGCCGATGACGCGCATGGACCGGGGAACGCGGGCAGCCGCGGTCGCGGCGTTTCTCGCCCTTGTCTATGTCGCGGCGCCTTGGATGATCGCCGCGACCGGGCGGACCGACCTCCTCTACACGCTGAGCTCCGTCGCGCTGCTGGCGATCGCCAGCGGCGGGGTCTGGCTCACCTTCTACATCGGGCGGATCAACATCGGCCAGGGGGCCTATGCGCTCGCCGGAGGCTACGTCTCGGCGATCCTGGTCGCCACCTACGGCCTCTCCTTCTGGCTCAGCCTGCCGCTCGCCGGACTGTTCTGCGCCGCCGCCAGCGTCCTCGTCGGCCTGCCGATCCTGAGGCTGCGCGGCGTCTATTTCGCCATGGTCACGCTGGTGCTGACCGAAGTCGCCCGGCTCACGGCGCTGGCGCTGCCGATCACCAGCGGCGCCAAGGGCATCACCAGCATCCCCTCGCCGGGCCGGATCGGCCTGTTCGGCGTCACGATCGTGCCGTCGTTCAACTCCTTCGCCGACAAGAACCTCGCCTTCTATTTCCTCTCCGTCACGATGATGGTCCTGACCTTCGCGGCGCTGTGGCGGCTCGTGAATTCCCGCGTTGGGCGGCTCTTCGCGGCGCTGCGGCAGAACGAGGAGCTCGCCTCCTCTATGGGCCTCAACGTGCCGATGCTGCGCGTCCTCGCCTATGCGATCTCGTCGTTTCTCGGCGGCGTCGGCGGGGCGATCTTCGTCGCCATCGCGCAGTCGATCTATCCGTCGAGCTTCACCGTCAACGACAGCGTGAACTTCATGCTGAACTGCTTCCTCGGCGGGCTCGGTTACGTGTTCGGCCCGATGCTCGGCACGCTCGTGCTCTATTTCGGTTGGGACCTCCTGTTCCAGGCCGGCGAATACCAGCTGCTCATCTACTCCGGGGTGATGATCCTGTTGATCGTGCTGCTGCCGAACGGCCTGCTCAGCCTGCGTCTGCCGAGAAGCGGATTGCCCGGTGCTCGCCTGCGCTCGAAGCGGGTGGGCTGACGATGGCGCCGATCCTGACGGTCAGGAACCTCACCAAGCGCTACGGCGGACTGACCGCGGTCAACGAGGTCTCGTTCGACGTCGAGCCGAACGAGATCCTCTCCGTCATCGGCCCCAACGGCGCGGGCAAGTCCACCATCTTCAAGCTCATCTCGTCCTTCGTGAAGCCGACGCGCGGCGAGGTGCGGTTCAACGGCGAAGTGATTTCCGGGCTCGCCCCCCACATCGTGGCGCGCAAGGGGGTCGTGCGCACCTTCCAGGAGACGACGATCTTCAAGGGGATGACGGCGCGCGACAGCGTCATCGTGGCGCACCATCTGCGCGCCCGCGCCACGCTGGTCGGCTTCTATCTCGGAACCTCAGCCGCCGAGCGCGACGAGGCCGAATTCGGCCGCTCCAGCGACGAGATTCTCGACTTTCTCGGCCTCGGGCCGGTCCGCAACGAACTCGCGAGCAACCTGCCGCAGGGGCATCTGCGGGCGCTGGGCATCGCCATCGGGCTCGCCGCCAATCCGAAGATTCTGCTGCTCGACGAGCCCTTCGCCGGCATGAACGCCGACGAGACCGACCGCGCGGTCGAGATGGTTCGGGCGGTGCGCGACCGCGGCGTCACGCTGCTCCTGGTCGAGCACGACATGGCCGCGGTGATGAAGATCTCGGACCGCATCGTCGTGATCAATTTCGGCGTGAAGATCGCCGAGGGGACGCCGGCGGCGATCCGCGCCGACGAGAAGGTGATCGAAGCCTATCTCGGCGTCGAAGACGAAGCGATCGGGCTCTAGCGATGGAGCCGATGCTCTCCCTCGCCGGCGTCGAGCTCTACTACGATCACGTCTTTGCGCTGAAGGGCGTGTCGATCGCGGTGGAGAAGGGCGAGACGGTCGCCCTTATCGGCGCGAACGGGGCCGGCAAGTCGTCGATCCTGCGCGCGATCACCGGCCTCAACCGGATCCGCAAGGGCTCGATCGCCTTCGAGGGCAGGCGCATCGACAGCCTCGATCCAGCGGCGATCGTCAAGCTCGGCATCGCCATGGTTCCCGAGGGCCGGCGGGTGTTCCCGTTCATGAGCGTGCGCGACAATCTGATGATGGGGGCGTTCTCGCGTTCCGACCCGACGGGCGTGCGCGCTTCGCTGGACGACGTGCTGCATCGCTTTCCGCGCTTGAAAGACAGGCTGCGTCAGGCCGCCGGAACGCTCAGCGGCGGCGAGCAGCAGATGCTGGTGATCGGCCGAGCGCTCATGGCGAAGCCAAAACTCCTGCTGCTGGACGAGCCGTCGCTCGGCGTCGCGCCTAAGATCGTGCAGGACATCGCCCGCTCGATCGTCGCCATCAATCGCGACGAGAAGGTCAGCGTGCTGCTGGTCGAGCAGAATTCGCGCATGGCTTTGCGCGTCTCGCACCGCGCCTACGCCATGGCGACCGGATCGGTCGCGCTCTCCGGTCTCTCCGCCGAACTGGCGACTGACGAGCGCGTGCGGCATCTCTATCTCGGCGGCGATCTCTGAGGGACGCTCGATGCGGATCTGCGTCGTCAATCCGAACACGACCGCTTCGATGACGGCGAAGATCGGGGCGGCGGCGCGGGCCGCCGCGTCGCCCGGCGTCGAGGTTCTGGCTGTCAATCCGGAGTTCGGCCCGCCGTCGATCGAGGGCTATTACGACGAGGCCTTCGCCGTCCCCGCGCTCCTGTCCGAAATCCTGAGGGCGCGGGACGCCGACGCCTTCGTCGTCGCCTGTTTCGACGACACCGGGCTAGAGGCCGCCCGCTCGGCGACCGGCGCGCCAGTCGTCGGCATCGGCGAGGCCGCGTTCCACATGGCGAGCCTCGTCGCGGAGAAATTCAGCGTCGTCACAACGCTGCCGCGCTCGATTGCGCCGATCGAGCGGAACCTGGTCAAATACGGCCTTTCGGCGCGCTGCGCCCGCGTCCGCGCCGCCGACGTGCCGGTGCTGGCGCTCGAAGAACCGGGCTCGGACGCCTGCCGCGCGATCGAAGCCGAAATCGGACGTGCACTGGCCGACGACGGAGCGGAAGCCATCGTGCTCGGCTGCGCCGGCATGACCGACCTCGCGCGCGATCTCGAACGCAAGGCGGGGGTCCCGGTGCTCGACGGCGTCGCCTGCGCCGTCGCCCTCGCCGAGGCTCTCGTGCGCCTTGGCGTGAGGACGTCCAAGCGGAACACCTACGCGCCGCCGCTCGCCAAGCCCTACGCCGGCGATTTCGCGAGATTCTCGCCGAGGTAGGGGCCTTCCCGCGCCTTTGGAGGGCGAGTCAGAAACGGGCCACGAGCGGTTGCGCGAGCTCGGCGACCCGCTGTTCCGGCAAGCGCGCGACGAACATGAAGCTGCGTCCGCCGCGCGACCAGGTGACGTAGGACAGCCCTTCGCGCGTGACCGTTCGCGGCTCTGCGTCCGGTTTGCCGTTGGCGATGACGCAGAAGAGGACCGGCCCGCCCCCGGCGTCGGTGTAAACGATTTCCGCCAGCGGCTGGCCGTCGTAGGAGAAATTCTGCGCCATGCGATAGCGCATGCCGGGGAGGGCGACCTTGTCGGGCGTGAGATCGACGCCGACCTTTGCGCTGACGGCCTGCAATTGCCTGGCTTGGACGGCGCTGTCCGGATTGGCGAGGGCGAACGTGTCGGGTGTGTAGAGCTCCATATATTCGATGACCGCGGAGCGCCAGGTCTCCCGCTCGGAGCCCGAGCCCGCGCCGAATCCGACCCATGACGCCGCGCCCGCGAGAAGAAGGCCGATGGCGATACCAGCCGCGAACTCGAGCCAGCCGATCGACGCCCGCTTCTGACGAAGCGGCAGTTCGGCGTCGGCGTCGGGAATGGCGGCCCGCAGCCGGGCCAACGGCGCCTGACCGAGCAGCTCGTCGAAGGACGCGACGAGCCGGGCGCGATCCTGTCGAACGGCCTCGAGGCGGGCCCGCAAGCTCTCGTCCTGCGCCAGCCGCGCGAGCAGGGCGGACTTCTCATCGCCGTGGAGTTCATTGTCGATCAGAGCGGCGAGGCGCTCGTCGTCGTCAGGCATCGAACCTCGGACGCTCCTTCTATTTTAGTTTCGCGAGCGACGCGCGCACGGAGGCGAGTCGGCTCATGATCGTGCCGATCGGAATCCCGAGCGCCTTCGCCGCTTCGGCGTAGGTGTAGCCTTCGGCATAGACCAAGAGTGCAGTCTCGCGCTGCGCCTCCGGCAATTGCCCGACCGCTCTTAACACCTGGGCGGTCAGAATATTCACTTCCATTTCATGTGCGCCGTCAACGGTCAGAGCCTCCTCGGCGTCGACGAACCCGCCGCGCTCGCGAACCCGCCGAGCGCGGATTTCGTTGAGCCAGATCGACCTCAGGATCGCGAACAGCCAGCGATCGACCTTTGTTCCCGGAGCGAACTGGTCGGCGCGCTCGATGGCGCGCACGCACGTCATCTGAACCAGGTCGTCGGCGACGTCGCGCGAAGAGGACAACACGACGGCGTAGCGCCAGAGCCGCGCCAGGCACTGCTCGAGCCCCAACCGCACTTCGCGTCGGCTAGCGTCGCTCATGCGGGCATTAGAGCACAAACGCGCGATCTGCACATGCGCCGGCGTGGTCTCAATTTCCGCGTCGGACGCGAACGCTTGCCTTCCGCCGGGCCTGCGCGACATCGCGCAGGCGGGCCGGCGATCCTCTCAGATCACGTACGACTTCAGCGGCGGGAAGCCGTTGAAGCCGACCGAGGAATAGGTGGTCGTATAGGCCCCCGTTCCCTCGATCAGGACCTTGGCCCCGATCTCGAGCGTGACCGGCAGGAGATAGGGCTCCTTCTCGTACAAGACGTCGATCGAATCGCAGCTCGGGCCGGCGAGCACGCAAGGGCCGAGTGCGTCGTCGTCGCGCTCCGTGCGGATCGGGTAGCGAATCATCTCGTCGGTCGTCTCGGCGAGGCCGTTGAACTTGCCGATGTCGAGGTAGACCCACCGGACCCGATCCTCCTCCGACTTGCGCGAGATCAGCACCACCTCCGCCTCGATGACCCCGGCGTTGCCGACCATGCCGCGCCCGGGCTCGATGATCGTCTCCGGGATGCGGTTGCCGAAATGCCGCCTGAGGGCCCGGAAAATCGTCTGGCCGTAGGTTTTGACGCCCGGGACGTGCCTCAGATAGCGGGTCGGGAAGCCGCCGCCGAGATTGATCATCGAGAGCTGGATCCCGCGCTCGGCGAGGTCGCGGAAGATCATGGCGGAGACTTTCAGCGCGCGGTCCCACATGCGCGGGTTGCGCTGCTGCGAACCGACGTGGAACGACAGACCATGCGGAACGAGGCCGAGCGCCTGGGCGCGCTCGAGCACGCGCGGGGCCATCTCCGGCGCGCAGCCGAACTTGCGCGACAGCGGCCATTCCGCCCCCGATCCGTCGCAGAGGATGCGGCAGAACACCTTCGACCCCGGGGCCGCGCGGGCGACCTTCTCCACCTCCGCCTCGCTGTCGACCGCATAGAGCCGGACGCCGAGCGCATAGGCGCGGGCCACGTCCTTCTCCTTCTTGATCGTGTTGCCGAAGCTGATGCGGTCCGGCGTCGCGCCGGCCGCGAGCGACTGCTCGATCTCGGCGACCGAGGCCGTGTCGAAGCACGAGCCGAGATCGGCGAGTAGGCCCAGAATCTCCGCCGCCGGGTTCGCCTTCACCGCGTAGAACACGCGCGTGTCGGGCAAAGCCTTGGCGAAGGAAGAATAGTTGTCGCGCACGACGTCGAGGTCGACGACGAGGCGCGGTCCGTCCTCGCGGTTCACGGCGAGGAATTGCTTGATGCGGTCCGTCATAGCGGCATCCCCCAAGTGCGCGGAGAGCGTCCGCGCCTGGCAAATGAAGGATATCGGCGATACGGCCGTTCGCTCGCGCGTTGGAGACGCGACGCAACGTCGTTGACCCGCCGACGCGATCGCTCGTTGGCCCCGGAAGGCGGACATCCGCCGGCGAGGGCCTCGGGGCAATCAGCTGCTGCGCCGTAGCCATGACGCGCCCGAGCGAAGGATCGCTCCGGCGTTCAGGGCCATCGTTTGGACGAGGAAATGTCCCGTCCGCACGCCCGGCAAGATAGACAAGCCTCTTTGATCGCCGACCTTTGGAGGGCCTGCAGAGACCAAAAAAGCCCGGTCCGTCGTTGCTTCAAGTCGCGTCCCCCGTTGGGCGGGGTTCGCCGGTTCGCCTCCGGTTGCCGGTCTTCCATCGGGCGGTTGACTGGCCTCTTGTCCAGATCCCCGCCGACCGACACGCGACCACAGGCACGTGCGTATTGGGCAAACGCTAATTTGGGCGAATCGCGCCGAAGCGCAAGCGGTTTTTTTCGCCCGGGCCGAATAAATTTGCGCGACCTCCCTGCCGCTCGGAAACGACGCGGCCGCCGACCCTCGTCAGACGCTCGACAGGACGCCCCGAAGGACCCCCTCTTCAGGCGCCCACGGCGCGACTGCGGCGCCGGGCGATTTGAATCGATTCTAAAATGGCCCCGTCGTTCTTGTTGAGAAAGCCGGGCCTTGTTATCGAACTCTCGGCGGTCGCGAGAGGCTCCCGGCCGCCTCGGCCGCCTCGGCCGGATTTGCAAGCCGGCGATGGAGTTCCGAATGATTGCGGCGCGACAGGTTGCTCTTCTCTGCGCGACCCTGGCGCTCGGGCTCGCTTTCGCGCCGGCGGCTTTCGCCGACGAGCCGGCCAAGGTGAGCGTCACGCTCAAGGGTCACAAATTCTCGCCCGCCGAGCTGACGGTTCCTGCCGGCAAGCCAATCATCATCGAGGTCCTCAACAAGGACGAAACGCCGGCGGAATTCGAAAGCAAGCAGCTTCGCGTCGAGAAGGTCGTCTCGGGCGGCGGCGACATCACGGTTCAGGTGCGCCCGCTCAAGCCGGGGCGCTACCGTTTCTATGACGACTACCGCGAAGAATCGACCGAAGGCTTCCTGGTGGCGAAGTAGGGCGAGAGGCAAGGGGCGATAAAGGATTTGCGATGCTCGGCGCGCTGATCATCGTCTTTCGCGAAGTCATCGAGGCCGGCCTCATCGTCGGCATCGTGCTCGCTGTGACGCAGGGCGTGCACGGCAGCAGGCTCGTCATCGCCGGGGGCGTCGCGGCCGGGGTGATCGGCGCCTGCCTCATCGCCGCCTTCGCCGGCGCGCTCGCCCAGGCTCTCGCGGGCATAGGCCAGGAGATCTTCAACGCCTCGATTCTCATCGTCGCGGTGATCATGCTCGTCTGGCACAACGTCTGGATGGCGAGCCACGGCCGCGAGCTCGCTGCCCAGGTGAAGCAGGTGGGCGACGCGGTGCGCACCGGGCGGCGTTCGATCGTTGCCCTGGGCGTCGTCTGCGCGGTGGCGGTGATGCGGGAGGGCTCGGAAATCGCGCTCTTCATGTACGGCCTCGCCGCGTCGGCCGGATCGACGACCGCGGACCTCTTGATCGGCTCGGCGCTGGGGCTCGCCGCCGGCGTCGGCGTCACCGCGGTCACCTATCTCGGGCTGGTGACCATTCCTCAGCGCCGGCTGTTCGCCGTCACCACGCTCCTGATCAGCTTCCTCGCCGCGGGCCTGGCGGCGCAGGCAGTCCTCTTCCTCCAGCAGGCCGGCGTCCTCGCCGTCCTCGAGGGGACCGCCTGGGACACCTCGGCGATCCTCTCCGACACGAGCCTCTTCGGCCGGGTCCTGCACACCCTGATCGGCTATTCGGACCAGCCGTCGGTGTTGCAGGTCGTCGTCTATGCCGGGACGCTGGCGGTCATCGTGGTGCTGACGAAGACGTTCGGACCGCGTCGCGCGCCGGCCCGCAAGGCGCTCGGCGCGGCGCCGGCGGAATAGGGCGAGAACCTGTCGCCCACCCATAAAAACGCCGCGTCCCGGTTCTAGAAGGTCCTTACGGCGGCGCTTGGAGCCAAGCCGGACGCCGCCCCCGCTCGCCTGCGGAGGAAAGCCATGGCGTCCACATTGCACGTCTATTTCGGCCCGGAGGTGCTCGACGCCCGGGTCCGGCTTCGCAAGATCGAGCCGCGCGACTGTTTTGTCGCGCTGAGGGAGGGGCTCGACGACTTCCTCGCGATGCCGACCTATCCCATCTTCGTCGGAATCTTCTATGCAATCGCGGGAATCGTGCTTGTCGGGCTGACGTCGTTCCGCAACGCTCTCCACCTCGTCTTCCCGTTCGCCGCCGGCTTCGCGCTGCTCGGACCCTTTTTCGCCGTCGGCCTCTACGAGATGAGCAGGAGGCGCGAGGCTGGCCTTCCCGCCTCGTGGCGGGATTCGTTCGCCGCGTCACGTTCGCCCGCGCTGCCTTCGATCGTCGCGCTGGGCGCTGCGCTGTTGGCGCTCTTCGCCATCTGGATCGGCATTGCGGATCTGCTTTACCGATGGCTCTATGGCCCGAACCCGCCCGCCGCGGCGCTGCCGTTTCTCGCCGACGTCCTGACCACGGGACGAGGGTGGGCGCTCATCGTCATCGGCTGCCTCGTCGGTTTCGGCTTCGCGGCTCTGGCGCTCTGCCTCAGCATCGTGTCGTTTCCGCTGATGCTCGATCGCGACGTCGGCGTCGTTCCGGCCGTCGTCGTCTCGCTGCGCACGGCGCGGGACAATCCCCGCGCGGTCACGCTTTGGGGGTTGATCGTCGCTCTGGCGCTCGTCCTGGGCTCGCTGCCGCTGTTCATCGGCCTCGCGGTCGTCATGCCGGTCCTTGGGCATGCGACCTGGCGGCTCTATCGCCGGGCGGTCGAACGGGACCGGCCGCACGAACTCCCGATTGTCGAACCCACAGCCGCCGGTCTCAGAGAGGCGCCGGTCTTCCGGTTCGTCTGGGTCTTCCTGGACATGCTGCAATTTCTTCGTCAGAGGAAGGAATTCGTACGTCGCAGAGAGGCGGGGGTGACTGACCCGAACGCGTTGGAGCAAGCGGAAACCGGCGCTCCGAACGATCGAGAGGATGCGTCCTAATCGAGATGGCAGACCAAAGCCGACCTCGGCTCGGCCTCAGTGCATCAACGGGCCCCAGGAGGGGTCGCTGGCGTAGTCCGGGGTCGGGACCAGAAACTCGCCGTGGCCGAAAATGTCGGTCATGTAGATTTTTGGTCCGCCCGACCCGCCGGAGTCCCGGAAGAACATCACGTAGAGCCCGTTCGGCGCGAAGGTCGGGCCCTCGTTGTGGAAGCCTTCGACCAGGATCCGCTCGCCCGAGCCGTCAGGCTTCATCACGCCGATGCCGAACATGCCGCCCTTGATGCGGGTGAAGGCAATGAGGTCGCCGCGCGGCGACCAGACGGGCGTCGAATATTTTCCTTCGCCGAACGAGATGCGTTTGGCCGGGCCGCCGCTGGCGCTCATCACATAGATCTGCTGCGAGCCGCCGCGGTCGGATTCGAAGGCGATCTGCGTGCCGTCGGGGGAAAAGGTCGGGGACGTGTCGATGGCGGAGGTGTCGGTGAGCCGGGTCGTGGCGCGGGTGCGCAGGTCCATCCTGTAGAGGTTGCTGCTGGCGCCCTCCGACAGCGACATCACGATCTGCTGGCCGTCCGGCGCGAAGCGAGGAGCGAAGGTCATGCCGGGGAAGTTGCCGACCGGCTCGCGCTGTCCGGTTTCGAGATTGAGGAGCGTGACCTTCGGGTCGGCCGAGCCGAACGACATGTAGGCCACCTGCTGGGCGGACGGCGAGAAGCGCGGCGTGACGACGAGCTCTTCGCCGCCGCTCGTCAGCGTCTTCACGTTGGCCCCGTCCATGTCCATCACCGCCAGCCGCTTGCGGCGCTTTTCCTTCGGGCCGGTCTCGTCGACGAAGACGATCCGCGAATCGAAGAAACCCTTCTCGCCGGTCACCCGGGCGAACACCGAGTCGGCGATCATGTGCGCGACCCGGCGCGCGTTGGCGGCCTCTGTCGTATATTGCTCGCCCGCGACCTGCTCGCCGGTCGAGGTGTCCCACAGACGGAACTGGGCCGTCACGTGCCCGCTGTCGGGGCGAAGCACGCGGCCCGTCAACACGAACTGCGCGTTGGCCGCCTTCCATGCGTCGGTGTTCGGGCGGACGTCCGGATTGGAGACGGTTTCGGGAAAGCTGGTCGGATTGACCGGCAAAAGGAAGATCGAACGGGCGAAATCATTGCCGACGACGCCGCCGATCTTGTCGCCCCCCTCTTCGCCGACGAAAGGCGTGACGGCGATGGTCACCGGTTTGAAGTTCGCGCCGGCGTGGACGTAAACGTCGCCGGTTTCCGCCCTCGCCGGCGCCAAGCCCGCGGCCAACGGGGCCAAGAGCAGCGCCGCGAGAGCCGAAAAGCGAAGGACGAACCAAGAATAAGGCATCAAACGGTCTCGCGGCGACAAGTAAGACAGGCGCCGTCCGGAGTCATCGGGCAGCGATCTGAGGATTGAAGTGAACAGTCTTCGTCTTCCATTGCTCATAAAAGGGGCGATATTGGGCCGGAACCGGGAGGGGGTTGCAGGCCCGCACCGCCTGCAAAACGCTCTTCGCCTGAGGCTTCGCCGCCGGGTCCGACGGCGGGTTGACGAGCTTCGGCGGCTTCTTCAGCGATCCGTCCGGCTTGAAGGCGAGGCGCACCTTGGCCACGTAAGCGTCGGCGTCGGCGGCCTGGGCCGCCGGTTTCCAGCACCCGAGATAGGTCTTCACCATCCAGGAGTCGAAGTCGGCCTCCTGGGCGAGCGTCATGCGCGCCGGAGGCGCCGGGGGCGGAACCGGCGCGACAGAGGCGGCGGACGGCGCGACCGGCTGCAGGGCGGCGACGGCGGTCGGGGCGAATGCCGCCGACTGAGCCGCATCGGCGTCCGGCCGGACGGGTGGAAGGGGAGCATGCGGCTTGAGGGCGCTCCGCGGGGCGACGCCGGTCGCAGACCGCCAGATGCGATCGCGCTCGAGAATCCCCGCGCCCAGCGCGACGGCGAGCACTAGGACGCCGATGGAGGTCGTTTGCACAGTCATGAGCGGGTCTCCGTCATCAGCCTGGCGGCAGGCTCAGCCTTGGGTCTCGCGCGGATCGAAGTGGATGGTCTCGACCTTCCATTCTTCGAAATAGGGCGCGTATTCCGGGGGAACGCGCAGCGGATTGCATTTCCTCACCGCGCGCATCGCGCTTTCGGCATGCGCCCGCCAGGCCGGGTCGGTCGGCGGATTGAGGAGAACCGGGCGCGCCGACAGCGAGCCGTCGGCATTGAAGACAACCTTGATCTGGGCGACGTAGACGTCGCCGTCGGGCATGACCGGCGGCGGAGTCCAGCAGTTGAGGTAGCTCTCCGTCAGCCAGGCGTCGAGCGCCGAGGCCAGCGACATCGACATGCGCGGCGCGTCGTGATGGGGAAGGCCCTGCGGCGCCGCGGTTCCCTCGTTCGAGGCGGCCGAGGTCGCCGACGGCTTCGGCTGGCCGATCAGCCTGGCGATGGCGTTCGGATCGTAGACCCGGGCCGGTTTCGGCTGAGGCTCGCTCTTCTCCCGCTCGAGCGTCTTGGCGATTGGGTCCGGCTTCGGCTTCTCTGACTCTTTCTGCGGCTTCTCGGGCTCCTTCGGGCGCTCGGGCGGTTCCGGGGCGTTCTCGACCGACTTCGGCGCGTTCTCGGCGGACTTCGGCGGCGGAGGCTGGGCGGGTTTCGGCGGAGGCTGCGGCGGCTCCTCCTTCTGCGGCGGGGGAGGCTCCGGTCTCGGCGGCGGGGCGGGCGCGGGCTCTTCGGCCGCACGCAGGTCGGGCGGCGGCTCGGGCGGCTTCGGCGGAGTCGGCTGGGGTTCGGGCCTCGCCGGCGGCTCGGGGGCGGGCCGGGCGTCCTTCTCGCCGTTCATGATCTGGTTGACCTCGCTCAGCGAGACCGTCTCGACCGGGATCGATTCCGGGCTGTCGTCGAACTTCGGCGCGGAGGCGAGGCCGAGCAGGATGAGGACCAGCATCGCCGCGTGCAGCGCGCTCGAGGCCGCCCAAGCCCAGTATGACCGCCGCTCTTCCAAAGCCGCTCCGGGCTATTGATTGATCGGCTCGGTGACCAGCGCCACCTTCTTGAACCCCGCCTGCGTCATCGCCGCCATGATCTGCGCCACCCTGCCGTACGGGACCACCTTGGAGGCGCGGACGTAAATCCGCTGTTCGACGTCGTTCTGCGACGCCGACTGGAGCTTCGGCACGAGATCGGCGTCGGCGATCGGCTGGTCCATCAGATAGAGCTGGCCCTGCTCGTTGAGCGAGACGGCGATGGGTTTCCGGTCGACGTTCAGCGCCGACGCGCTCGTCTGCGGCAGATCGACCGCAACGCCGGTCGTCAAGAGCGGCGCGGCGACCATGAAGATGATCAGGAGCACCAGCATGACGTCGATGAACGGCGTCATGTTGATGTCCGCCATCGCGCCGTAGCGCGGCACGCCCCGCCGCCCGCGGTTGCTGTTGCGTTTCCCGCCGACCGATACCGCCATGCCCCGGCGCCCCCGGCCTCAGGAAACCTTCTCGGCCGACAGATGATGATCGATCTGCCGCGAGAGAATGGACGAGAATTCGTCGGCGAAGCTTTCCAGCCGCGCCTGCGCCTTGGCCACGTCGCCCTGGAACTTGTTGTAGGCGATGAGAGCCGGGATCGCGGCGAAGAGGCCGAGCGCGGTCGCGAGCAGCGCTTCCGCGATGCCCGGCGCGACCACGGCGAGCGAGGTGTTCTTCGAGGCGGCGATCGACTGGAACGAATTCATGATGCCGAACACGGTGCCGAAAAGGCCGATGAACGGGCCGGCCGAGGCGACGGTCGCCAGCACCAGGAGATTCGATTCGAGCCGCTCGACCTCGCGCGCGATCGAGACGTCGAGCACCTTGTCGATGCGCGCATGCAGCCCGCGAAACGAGCCCGCCGCCTGCTGGAACGAGCGCTTCCATTCGCGCATCGCGGCGACGAACAGCGCCGCCGCGCCGGCGTTCGGCTGGTTGGACAGCGAGGTGTAGAGCTCCTCGAGCGACTGGCCCGACCAGAACACCTGCTCGAAATTCTCCAGCTCGTTCTTGAATTTGTGGAAGAGACGGCTCTTGTCGAAAATGATCGTCCAGCACCACAGGGACGCGAGAAAGAGGCCGAGCATGACCGCCTTGACGACGATGTGTGCCGACCAGAACATCTCGAAGATGCTCGTCTCCGGAGTCGCGGCTGCGGCGGCTACGTCGGCGGGTGTCATGAGCGTGACAGAACCTTTTTGACATCCTGGCCGCATGGCTAACGGCGGCAGAATTTGGAACGGCGCGCGGTCTGCCTTCCAATTCGGCCGAAACTTGGGCTGCGCCGGGCGACGGAATGGCCCGACTTTGTCGGCGCCGATTAAGGCCCCAATAGCATTAAGGGCGGGTTACCTTGGGGCGGGGACGCAAAGGGAGGCAGGTTCCCCGGTCCTGGGGTTTGCGGGAGAAGCCCGCGAGATGGGCGGAATCGACCCAGCGCCGACCTTCCAATCTCATCCGATGAAAGAGCCGGATGCGCCACAAACCAGGCTCAGGCTGAAGCACAGGTTGCGCCGGAAGCGGCTCTACGACGAAGGGCGTTGCTGCGACGTGGAGCCGATCAGGGTCGTCTTTGCCGACGCGAGATGCGCTCTGCAGGCGCGTCTGACGGAGGCGGCATTCCGGCTGAGCAGCGCTTCGATGTAGGCGAGGTGCTCCCGAATCGCGACCTCGTTGCGCTGTCGTTCGTCGCGCTTGTTCCACTGGTAGTGGTAATGGAAGATGAGGGTGAAGATGTCGTAGAAGCCGTCTATGAACCGGTTGTGGACGGCCGAGTTGATGAGCCGGTGGAACCGGCTGTCGAGGTAGGAAAAGTCATGGTAGCGGCCCTCAATTTCGCTGAGCAGCGAGAGATGCTCTCCGCGTAGCGTTTCAACCTGCCGCCACAGAGGAGAAGACTCGGGCAGCGCGGCGAAGGCCGTTGCTGACCGGAGTTCGAACATTTCCCGAATCTCGAAGAGTTCGAGGGCGAAGCTCTCCGTGAAACCTTGCAGCACCCAGCCCCCGTTCGGTCGCTTCTCGATGAGGCCGAACCTCTGGAAGCGGTTCAGGAACTCGCGGATGCCGGTCGTCGCCACGCCGAACCGGCGCGCCAACTCGAGCTCGTTGATCGTCGTTCCGGGGAGCGTGTCTTCCCGCAACATCCATTCCATAAACTTCTTCTCGAGCTGAGCGTACGCCGCGACGGTCTCTGCGTCGGGAAACCGCTGCATCGGCTCTGGAATTGATCGAACTGTGCGTTGGCGACCGGTTCCGGCCACCACGCCTCGCTGGGCGAGGGTCGCGATGATCTTGCGCACCGTCGTGCGGCTGACCCGCAGCATCGCGTGCAACGCGTTCTCGGACGGCAGCGGTTCGCCGTCTTCGAGCTTGGAGATCAGGTCGACGGCGTCATTGAAGGCGCGCTTGAATACGGCGTCCGTCTTCACCGAGCAGGACCTCTGTCTGTTTATTTGTCGACAAAAAACAATTTGACCGTCCGGGCATCCAGTGGTCTTTTATGGACAAGGAACCATTTGCGCAATAGCGACAAAAGGCGGCCAGTGTCCCCCGGCAATCGCCGGTCCCCGCGAATAAGCTTTTGTCAATAAGAAAAAACATGATGGGGGTGAAGTGGCGGAAGCGGCGAGCCAAAGTCAGGAAAAGGCTTCCTCTCCCAAAGAGCGTCGCGCCCGTGGCGCGTCGGCAATTTCGGGCGCCCTGACGCTGCTCGGCCTCGGCCCGCTGCTGATCCTGATCCTGCTCATCGCCGCGATCAGCCAAGCGACGCCGTATTTTCTGAAGCCGGTCAACATCAGCAACATCCTCGCGCAAACCGCCGTCATCGCCATCGTCGCGGTCGGGCAGCACCTCGTCATTCTCACCCGCGGCATCGACCTCTCGGTCGGCTCAAATCTCGCCCTCGCGACGGTGATCGGCGGTCTCGTATTTCGTATCGACAATTCGGCGCTCGTCGTGGCCGTCGCGATGCTCGGCGCTGCCACGCTCGTGGGCGCCGTCAACGGCGCCGTCTACGTCTACGGCCGGTTTCCCCATCCCTTCATCATCACGCTCGCGACTTTGAGCATCTGCCGCGGCCTCGCGCTTCAGCTCGCCATCGGCCACACCACGATGCGCGGCATGCCCGACGCGATCGTGGCGATCGGCGGGTCGGAGACTTTCGGCCTGCCGAACTCCTTCTTCGTCGTCCTTGTGGTCGCCCTCGCCGGGGTGTTCATGGCCAAGGCGATGGTGTGGGGCCGCTGGATTTACGCCGTCGGCGGCAATCCGGAGGCAGCCGTTGAGATGGGCATCCCGGTCAAAGGGGTGCTCGTTTCGAACTACGTGATTTCCGGCTTCTGCGCGGGCGTCGGCGCGGTCGTCCTCGCCGGTCGCACCGCCGCCAGTTCTCCGCTCTACGGCAATTTGCTCGAGCTCGACACCATCGCCGCGGTCATCATCGGCGGGGCGAGCTTTCTCGGCGGGCGAGGCCATATCGGCCACGCGCTGATCGGCGCGGTGATGATCGGCGTGATCCGCAACGCGCTCAATCTTCTCGACGTCAATGTATTCTTCCAGATGATCGCCATCGGCCTCGTCATCGTCGTGGCGGTCGAGGCCGACGTGCTGCGCAGTCATCTGGAGGCGCGTGCGCGGGTCATTCAGGCGGCGGGCGCCTAGATGAACCCGACGGCGAAAGTCCCGATTCTCGCGATCCGCAATGCGGAAAAGAGGTTTGGCGCGGTTCGCGCCCTCAAAGGCGTCAGCCTCGAGGCCCATCGCGCTGAAGTGCTCGCCCTGCTCGGCGACAACGGCGCCGGCAAGTCGACGCTGATCAAATGCATCAGCGGCGTCTACGCGCTCGACGAAGGCGAGATCCTTCTCGACGGAGCGCCGACCGCGATTCATTCGCCGGCCGCCGCTCGCCGCGCGGGAATCGAGACGGTCTATCAGGACCTCGCCCTCTTCGACAACCTGACGCCGGCGCAAAACTTCTACTGCGGCCGCGAGATAGCCTATCCCGAATGGCTGCCCCGGGGACTCAGGTTCTTGAGCGGTCGGGCCATGGATCGCGAAGCCGCGGCGGTGCTCGAACGGTTGAAGGTCAAGCTGCCCAAATTCGACGCCCCGGTGGCGCGAATGTCGGGCGGCCAGCGCCAGGCTATTGCTGTCGCGCGGGCGACCGTGTTCGCCCGGAAGGTCGTCATCCTCGACGAGCCGACCGCCGCGCTCGGCGTGCGCGAATCCCGCGAGGTCCTCGACCTCATCTCGCAACTGCGTGCGGAAGGCAACGCCGTCATTCTGATCACCCACAACCTGGAGCACGTCGTCGGGCTCGCCGACCGGGCGATTGTCTTGCGCCAGGGGCGCAAGGTCGGAGAGCTGAAGCCGGACCGCGCGAACCAGAAGGAGCTCGTCGCCATGATCGTTGGCGCGGAGGACTGAATAGGCTCAAGCCGCCTGGACGGGCGGATAGAGGTCGCTCGCCTCGGAGCGAGTTCACGGAGAGGGAGGAGAAAGCATGAGAGTGACATCGATTATCGGCGCCGTCGCCTTTGCGGCGACGCTCGCCGGGCCAGCCCTGGCCGACCAGCCGATCAAGATCGGCTTCATCACCAAGTTTCCGGTGCCGTTCTACGACACGATGGAGAACGCCGCGAAGGCTTATGCGGCGGCTCATCCCGGAGTTGAGATCGTCTTCGGCCAAGGAACCTCGGCGACCGATATCGAAGGTCAGATCGCGCTCATCGAGTCGATGGTGACCAAGGGGGTGCAGGGCATCGCCATAACGCCCGTCGATCCGACGGTGGCGACGACGCTCGACAAGGCGGTCGGCCAGGGGGTCAAGGTCGTCCTCATGGACAACAAGATTCCCGACTGGAAGGGCCAGACCGCGCTCGCCACCACCAACAATCTCGAAGCCGGTAAAATCGCCGGCCAATATCTCAAGTCGGTGTTGAAGGAAGGCGACTCGCTCGGCGTTCTTGAAGGCGTGCCGGGCGTACCCGCGCTCGACGATCGCGTGAACGGCATGCTCGAAGGCTTGAAAGGCGTCGACGTCAAGATCGTCGGCAGAGGCGCCACGAGCTGCACCGAAGAAAAGGGGATCAACGTCGCCCAGGACATCCTGACCGCGAATCCGCATCTTGTCTCAATCTATTCGGCGTGCGGGCCGCCTGCGGCCGGCGCCGCTCAGGCGATCAAGAACGCGAAGCTCGACCACCACGTCATCCTCGTTGGCTTCGACTTCTGTTGCGGCGAGGCGGAAGCCATGGCAGCCGGAATCGAGGACGCCTCCGTGGCGCAGTTCCCGGCGAAGATGGCCGAACTCGGCGTGGACGCGCTCGTGAAGTCGCTCAAAGGAGAAAAAGTGGAGTCGCTGATCGATTCAGGCGCCGCCCTGGTCACCAAGGCCAACATGGACAAATTCAAGTAAGATGAGCGAGAGCCGGTGAACCGCCGGCTCTCACTTTTGCGGACGCCGACGCGCTGGCGCTTGAAGGACGCGGCGGCCTTCGCGTTGCGTTGCAAGCGGCAGCCTGGAGAACAGGGGTGGCCAACGCCTGTCTCCACCTCGCGCGGGGCCGGCTGACCGAAAGGCGGGACAAGGATCATGCGAGCGGTCGTCTGTCGCAGACCAGGAGAGCTTGCGCTCGTGGAGAGGCCAGAGGAAAGGCGTGCCGAGGGCGAGGCGCTAATCGCCGTAAGACGGATCGGGATCTGTGGCACCGATTATCATATCTACGAGGGCACTCACCCCTACCTGCAGTACCCGCGGGTGATCGGCCACGAACTGTCGGGTGAAGTGCTCGAGACGACGCCAGGCAGCGCGTTTACCTTGGGCCAGAGGGTCGTCGTCAATCCATACGTTTCGTGCGGCGCCTGCATCGCCTGCCGCAAAGGCAAGCCCAATTGCTGCGTTCGGATCGAGGTGCTCGGCGTGCATCGCGACGGCGGCATGTGCGAGCGGATCAGCGTGCCGGAGCGCAACCTCTATCCGGCGGGGAACCTCACCTTCGACGAGGCGGCGAGCGTCGAGTTCCTGTCGATCGGCGCCCATGCCGCCGCACGTTCGGGCTTGAAGCCCGGCGACCGCGCGCTTGTGGTTGGAGCCGGGCCGATCGGCCTCGGCGTCGCTCTCTTCGCTGGCCTGGCTGGCGGGAACATGACGGTCATCGACCTCGACTGCGAGGCGGCTCGATTTCGTGACACGAGCCGGGATCGCGGGGCGCGTCATTCCGGCCGACGACGGGACGGACGAGCGGGTCGCCGAGGCGACCAATGGCGAGGGATTCGACGTGGTGTTCGACGCGACCGGAAAGCGAGGCTCGATAGAGGAGGCGGTTCGCCACGTGGCCCATGGAGGCTCGCTGGTGCTGGTCAGCGTGGTGAACGAAAACATCACTTTTTCGGATCCGGAGCTTCACAAGCGTGAGATGACTGTTCTCGGGAGCCGAAACGCCGTGCGTGCGGATTTCGAACGGGTCATGGCGGCGATCGAAGGGAGGCGGATCCCGCTGCAGCGCATGCTCACGCATCGCACGAGCCTTGCTCGCGCCGCCGCCGACATCCCTCGATGGACGACAGACAAGACGGGCCTGGTAAAGGCGCTGGTCGAGATCGAATGACCCCGAACCTTCTTCCGAGTATCACGAGGCGCCCGACGCTCTCTCGCGGAGCCCCTTTCAGGCAAGGTTCAGCCTCCGCCTATGGCCCTGCTCTCGGGCGATCTGCCGACCGCCGAACGACCGACGTCTCGGAGTTCGTCTGAGCCTGACGCGCCAGCTCGCCGATGCCGAGAATGGCTTTCAGCAAGCTCGGCGAAAGGCCGTCGGCCGGCCGCCGGGGGTCGGCGCCTCCGGGCGCGGCCTGACGTGACGCGACCGAGGCGGGTTTGCCTGGCGCACGCGCCGGCGCAACCACTCCAAACGGCGGCTTGGCTTCCAGCCCCTGGTGGGCGAAGGCCATGATTTCCCGCCATGTCTGAGCCGGCAACGATCCGCCGGTCATGTTCGCGCAGGGCGAATTGTCGTCGTTGCCGAACCAGACGCTGCCGACCAAATTTCCGGTGAACGCGTTGAACCAGGCGTTGGTCGAGTTGTTGGTGGTTCCGGTCTTGCCGGCGATCGCGAGACCCGGAATTTGAGCGGCGCGGCCGGTGCCCTCGGTTACGACATGGGTCAGGATATTGTTCATTTCTGCGACTTTGTCGGCCGGAAGCACGCGCACCGGCGGCCCGCTGTCCTTATCGTGGGAGTAGACGAGCCTGCCGCTTGAGCTGCGCGCTTCGATCGCCGCATAGGGAGTGGCTCGCACGCCGCCGCTGGCCAGCGTCGCGTTCGCGCCGACCATGTCGATCATCTTGACCTCGTCCGCGCCGAGCGGCAGCGACGCTGCGTCGACAAGCCGCGTCGTCACGCCCATCGCGCGGGCCGTCTCAATGATCTTGGCGCGGCCGAGCGCAGCGCTCCTCGCCAGGTCATGGCTCTGCTTCCGCGGCCAGTAGGCCTCGCCGATCTTGATCGACAGGCGGACAGCGGCTGTGTTGAGCGAGTCCGCCAGCGCCCGATAAAGGGGAATTATCCCTGCGCTTTCGCCGCGAAAGTTGTGCACGCAGTAGCGGCCGATGCAGACGCCCGACGCGTCGATCGGCGTTTCGGCGTGGTATTTTCCGGTCAAGAGCGCCGCCATATAGACGAAGATCTTGAACGACGAGCCAGGCTGGCGCTCCGCCTCGGTCGCGCGGTTGAACTGGCTCTCGCCATAATCGCGTCCTCCGACCATCGCCTGCACCAGTCCGTCGGTCGTCGCGATGACCGTCGCCGCCTGATGCGCACGGTAGGCGGGGGCCCTGTCGCGCAGCATGGTCTCGATGACGGTCTCGGCCTTGGTCTGCAGCACCGGGTCAAGGCCGGTGCGAACGACAAGTGTGCGCTCGCTGCCGAGCTTGCCGGCGGCGGCGAGCGCCTTGATCTCGGAAAAGGCGAAGTCGAGATACCAGTCCGGACTCCAGTCGGGACTGGCGTCTACGCTCTGTTCGATGGGCGTCGCCGGATTGCGGCGGGCGGCGTAGACCTGGGACTCGGTCATGAATCCCGCATCGACGAGGTTGCTCAATACGTCGTTGGCCCTCGCCCTCGCCGCCGCCAGGTCGACGAAGGGCGAATATTTGGTCGGCGCCTTGAACAGGCCGGCGAGCATCGCCGCCTGCGCGAGGTTGACGTCGCGCGCGGATTTTCCGAAATAGGTCTGCGCGGCCGCCTGAACGCCGAAGGCGCCGGCGCCCATGTAGGCCCGGTCGAGATAGAGCTCGAGGATCTCCTTTTTTGTGAAGTGATGCTCGAGCCACAGGGCGAGATAGGCCTCCTCGATCTTGCGCTTGATCGAGCGCTCATTGGTGAGGAAGAGGTTCTTGGCCAGCTGCTGGGTGATCGACGAGCCGCCCTGGATGACGCCGGAGGCCCTGGCGTCGACCGTGAGAGCGCGGACGAAGCCCACCACGTCGATGCCGAAATGGCTGTAAAAGCGGCGGTCCTCGGTCGCGAGCACCGCTTTGACGAAATAGTCCGGCAGCTCGTCGAGCGGCACGGCGTCCTCATGCCTGACGCCTCGCCTGCCGATCTCGACCCCATTGCGATCCTGAAAAGTCACTGAGAGATCGCTGCTCTTGAGCCAATTGTCGTTCGCCGTGTCTCGGAACGCAGGAATGGCCAGGGTCAACGCGACGAGGAAGCCGGCCAGCCCGAGGGTCAGCGCCTCGCAGGCCAGCTCGACGCAGACGCGCGGCGCGCCGAAGAGATGAAGCCGGTCGGACGCCTCATCGATCGTCCGCAGAATGCCGCTGACCTTCTCGCGGCAGGCGAAGGTCGATAAATCGAGCCAGGCGTCGAAAGCGAGGAGAGCCCGCGACGCCGCGTCCAACAAATTCCTGATCCGCGCGTTTGGCGCCACGGCGCTCGACCGACATCCTCAGCGATGTAGGCCGAAACAGCCTGCTCAAGCGTAGGTTCCGGCGCCGTCGCTCCGATCCGTGGGGTGCGGAAAGCGCAGGTATGGCGTTGCAGCTCGGGCAATGCGAGTTGCCCCGAAAGCAGCGGGCCGTAACCCCATCCGACGCCGCGCGCCCCTCAAAGCCCTTATTTGTTCTTGATTTGTTTCGTAACTCGTGGCATAAGAGGTTGATCGGATCACAACGGCGTCGGGGTGGAAAGCGAGGTCGGCATGGAGGCGCCTTCGAAGCTCACCGCAACCTGCAGCTCGGCCGCCCTGGGGCGCGACGTGGCGGCGGCGGCTTTCCGCCTGAGCCCGCTTGCGCTGAGGAGGATTGACTTCGCCTCGCTTGGGCCGTCGAACCAGCCGCCGAACGGGTTCGACGGCGTTGTCTTCGGTCGGCAGGCAGGGAGCGGGTTGGCTGCCGGCGGAGTGCATCGGCGGGCAGGCCGCGGACCAAGCGGAGGCGTCAGCGCGAAGCGGACGGGAAAAAGAATGGAACTCCCAAGCTGTGAAGTTCGGCGACCCCCTCGCCCGCGAAGCGGGAGAGGACGGCGCGGCGAAGCCGCGCCAGGTGAGGGGGACGGGCAACCGACGAACCTTGCGGCCGCCATCAACGCCCGCCGTTCGGCGTTCTCAACCCTCACCTGGCGCTTCGCGCCTGTCCTCTCCCGCTTCGCGGGCGAGGGATACGCGACGGCTTGGGAGTTGCATTTTTAAAAGAATTTGGATTCCGGCGTAACCCCTTGAGAACAGCCAATTCCTGGAAGACTTTTGCTTGGATTCGGCTATCCCAGGCTTTGCTCCGGTGCTCCCGAGCTTTGGCGGAACGTCCCGCGGCTTGGATCGTCTCCAGGGACCCCGGTGGTCAAAAGGTCCATTTCCCTGTTCTTCCGCCCAAAACCGGGAATAGCTGGAATTTTGCCCGCCGGCGGCGCCTGCAGATCCGCCCGATTCCCCGCCCGCGGAGACCGATCCAGGCGAAAGCCTTCGGCTCCGCCGTCCTCCCTACCCAAAGCGCCAGCGCCCCGCTATCGTGGCCTCCGGACGCGCGCCTCGTTCGGCGCGAGGGAGGTCTGCTCGATGGGGGCGCTTGAAGCCTTCGCCTGGGAATGGGGGTCGGCGCTCATCCGCTGGCTGCACGTGACGGCGGCGATCGCCTGGATCGGCGGGTCGTTCTTCTTCATGCATCTCGACGCGTCCCTGCGCCGACACGGCCGCGACGACCCGGCGCTCGCCGGCGTGTCCTGGCAGGTGCACGGCGGCGGGTTCTACCAGATGAGCAAATACATGCTCGCGCCGGCCGCGCTGCCGGACGCGCTCATCTGGCACAAATGGCAGTCCTACTGGACCTGGATGAGCGGCTTCGCGCTGCTCTGCTGGGTCTATTACGGCCAGTCGACCTATTTCCTCATCGATCCCGCCGTCATGCCGCTCACGCCCTGGCAGGCGGCGGCGATCGGCGTCGCCGCCTTGGCGCTCGGGTGGATCGTCTACGATCTTCTCTGCCGCTCGCCGCTCGGCGACAACGATCCGCTGCTGGCGCTCGTCGGCTTCGGCTATGTCGTCCTGACGAGCTGGGTTTTCACCCAGTTCTTCTCCGGCCGCGGCGCCCTCATCCACACCGGCGCGCTGATGGCGACGATGATGACCGGCAACGTCTTCTTCGTCATCATGCCCAACCAGCGCAAGAGCGTCGCCGCGCTCAAGGCGGGCCGGAAGCCCGACCCGAAATGGGTGAAGACGTCGAAGACGCGCTCGACCCACAACAATTACATCACGCTGCCCGTCATCTTCCTGATGCTGTCGAACCACTACCCGATGACCTTCTCCAATCCGAGGGTCATTCCGGCGATCGTCACCTGCGTCATCGTCGCGGGCGCGCTCGTCCGCTATTTCTACAACGTCTGGCATCTCGATCACGACAAGGCGCCGTGGTGGGCCTGGGCGGCGGCGGCGCTGGCGATCGTCTGCGCTTTCTTCTTCGCCGCGACCGCTTCCCCCGGCATGCGCGAACTGATGGGGCTCAAGGACCTTCCGACCGCCGTCGCGCGCGCCGCCGAGCCCAAGGCGCCGCCGGAGGTGGTCGACATCGTGACGATGCGCTGCTCGATGTGTCATGCGCCTGCCCCGATGGAGGACATCGGCGAAGCGCCGAAGGGCGTGCTGCTCGACACGCCCGAGCATATCGCGCGCTTCGCGCCGGCGATCCGCATGCAGGCGGTGCTGACCCATGCGATGCCGCCCAACAACTTCACCCAGATGACGGACGCGGAGAGGGCCGTGCTCGCGCACTGGCTGAAGCTCGATTTGGCCCGGAAATGACCGAGGCCCGCCTTTCCGACGAAGATCTCGCCGCCGGCAAAAAGCTGATGGCGCGGCTCGACGCCTTCGCAGCCTTCACCGACGAGCCCGGACGGCTCACGCGCCTCTTTCTTTCCGAGGCGCACAAGGCCGCAGCGCGGGCTTTCATCGGCTGGTGCGCCGAGGCTGGCCTTCAGGCGAAGATCGACGCCGCCGGCAATGTCGTCGCGCGTTACGAGGGCCAGCAGGCGGGCGCTCCGGCGCTCATGGTCGGCTCGCATATCGACACGGTGCGCGACGCCGGGCGCTACGACGGCAACTATGGCGCGCTCGCGGCTCTCGCGGTGGTCGAGCAGCTCGCCGCCCGCGGCGAGCGGCTCGAGCACGCCGTCGAGATCGTCGCGTTCGGCGACGAGGAAGGCGTCCGCTTCCGCAAGACGCTGACCGGCTCGCGCGCGCTCGCCGGATCCTACGAGGAGGACGCGCTCGACCAGAAGGACAGCGGCGGCGTACGGATGCGCGACGCGCTCAGGGCCTTCGGCGGCGATCCCGAGCGGGCCGGATCGATTCGGGCGAACTTTGTCGCCGCCTTCGTCGAGGCGCATATCGAGCAGGGCCCGCTGCTCGAGGCCGAAGGGCTGCCGATCGGCGTCGTCACCGCCATCAACGGCGCGACGCGGCTCGAGGTCGGGGTGGATGGCGTGGCGGGCCACGCGGGCGCGACGCCGATGGCGCTCCGCCGCGACGCGCTCGCCGCCGCCGCCGAAATGACGCTTTCGGTCGAGGCGCGGGCAAGGGGCGAAGCCGATCTCGTCGCTACCGTCGGCAGGCTCGAAGTCTGGCCGGGGGCGACCAACGTCATCCCGGGCCATGTCCAGTTTTCCGTCGACCTTCGCGCGCCGGACGACGCGCGCCGCGCCGCCGCGCTCGCCGATCTCAGGGCGAGCATCCATTCTATCGCCGCCGCGCGCGGCGTGCGCGCGACGGTCGCCAAAACGCACGAGGCCGACGCCTTCGTCTGCGACCCGCGCGTCGTCGCGGGGCTGACGCGGGCGGTCGAAGAGGTCGGCGTAAAACCGCGGCTCCTGCCGTCGGGGGCGGGGCACGACACGATGGTCATGGGGCGCCTGTGTCCGGCGGGCATGCTGTTCGTGCGCTGCAAGGGCGGGGTGAGCCACAACCCGCTGGAATCGATCACCCCCGAGGATTGCGCGTACGGACTCGCGGCTCTGACCCGCTACGTGCGTGATTTCCGCATCGCATGACGGCTTACCCTCGGAGGGGCGGCGTCTCGCCGCCCCAAGGTGCGCGAGACGCGCCCGCGCAAAAGTTCCCGCCAGCCGCTGACATGTTTGCCGTCCGGAGCTAAGCTGACGCGAGTCCGGTCTCGCTTCGTCCTCGCCCCAGGCCGCAGGCGTTTCGGCGCGAGGAACGGGCTCAGAAAGCCCGTTTCAGACCGGAGCAGCGAGGGAAACGACCATGAGCAAGCGATTCTTCGGCGATATCGGTCCGGTGCGCTACGAGGGCCCGAAGAGCGACAATCCGTTCGCCTTCCGCCATTACGATCCGGCGCGGGTCGTCATGGGCAAGACGATGGCGGAGCATCTCCGTCCGTCCGTCTGCTATTGGCACAACTTCGCCTGGATGGGCTCGGACATGTTCGGCGCGCCGACCTTCGAGCGGCCGTGGGAAGGCGACGACATCAGGGCGGCCAAGCTCAAGGCCGACGTCGCCTTCGACATGTTCTCGACCCTCGGCTTCCCGTTCTTCGCCTTCCACGACAAGGACGTGGTGCCGGAGGGCGCGAACCTCGCCGAATTCGGGCGAAACCTTGCCGAGATGACCGATGTTTTCGCGGCCAAGATGCAGTCGACCGGAGTGAAGCTCCTCTGGGGCACGGCCAACCTGTTCAGCCATCCGCGCTACATGGCGGGCGCGGCGACCAATCCCGACCCCGACGTGTTCGCCCATGCCGCGGCGCAGGTGAAGAACGCCATCGACGCGACGCACAAGCTCGGCGGCGAAAACTACGTGCTCTGGGGCGGCCGCGAGGGCTACGAGACCCTGCTCAACACCGATTTCTCCCGCGAACTCGAGCAGCTCGGCCGCTTCCTGTCGCTCGTCGTCGACTACAAGCACAAGATCGGCTTCAAGGGCGTGCTCCTGGTCGAGCCGAAGCCGCAGGAGCCGACCAAGCACCAGTACGATTACGACGTCGCCACGGTCGCGGGATTTTTGCGCCGCTTCGGCCTCGAGCGCGAGGTCAAGCTCAACATCGAGGTCGGCCATGCGGTGCTCGCGCATCACTCGTTCGAGCACGAAGTGGCGCTCGCCTCCTCGCTCGGGCTTCTGGGCTCGGTCGACGCCAACCGCAACGACTACCAGTCAGGCTGGGACACCGACCAGTTCCCCAACAACGCGCCCGAACTCGTGCCGGCGCTCTATTTCATCCTCAAGCAGGGCGGCATTGCGCCAGGCGGCTTCAACTTCGACTCGAAGGTGCGGCGTCAGTCGATCGATCCTGGCGACCTGCTGCTCGGCCATATCGGCGGCATCGACGCCTGCGCCGAGGCGCTCGTCGCCGCAGCGGCGCTCATCGAGGACGGCAAGTTCGACGCGCTGAGAAAAGAGCGCTATGCCGGCTGGAACGACTCCAAGGCTCAGGAGATGCTGAAGCCGGGCGCGAGCCTCGAGGCGATCGCCAAGCGCGTCGCCGACGAAAAGATCGACCCGAAGCCGCGCTCCGGGCGGCAGGAGTTCTTCGAGAACCTGGTGAACCGGTATCTGTGACGCGCCTTCTCCAGTCGCGGGCGCGGAGCGCGGGGGTCTGCGCCGCAAGGCGCAAGGCGCCGTCGCGCCGACCTCTTACAAGGCTCTCTTCCGCAAGGGGAGGGGTGGCGCTTGCCGGTATGGGTCTGTTTGAATTTCGGCTTCCGACCCGAAGCGGGCATTTGAGCTGCATCCAACGACGTTGCTCCAGCCGAGGAGGTGCAAGGCGTTGTTTTACGGGTCGTCAAAGCGGAATGGTCACGCCAGTCCGCGCGGACGTTGCCTTTCGAGCGTCCGACTTTAACCTACGACGTCGGGGCCGTAAGATTAGTAGGAGTTACAGACTCGGGTACCGTACTCGTCGATCCAGCAACGGCGCGCGGCAGCCGCGCCGACCGCCGCCGCGCCGACCGCCGCCGCGCCATAGCCGTAGCCACGGTAGCCGTAGCCGTGATACGCACCGCCGCGGTAAACTGCGCCGCCGCGGTAAGCGCCGCCTGCGACGCGCGCGCCGCCGCGATAGCCATAGCCTGCGCGACCGCGATACCCGCCGCCTGCGACGCGCGCGCCGCCTCCGCGATACGCGCCGCCGCCCCTCATGCCGCCGCCCCTCATGCCGCCTCCGCCATGCCGCACGCCGCCGCGATCTCCTCCGCGACCTCCTCCTCGAACCTGAGTGACCATGCCATCGGCCACGTGGGCCGCTAGCCCCGGCGGGGCAAAAATCTCGATGGCATCAGCCTCCGGCATAGCGACGCAACAAATGGCGACGCTGAAAAGTGCGCTTCGGGCCAAATTCGACCAGCGCATCGCTTCCTCCTTTGTCAGCTGTGTCGCTCAAGGGTCCAAGACCAACGCGACAGGGTAACGCTATACCCTGTTCCAGCGGCCGAACGATGGCCGATTCTCGTTCATTCGATTTGGGCGGACTTCCGACCTACAGAGGTCGCCAGGGAAAGCCCGCTTCCCGCCCAAACCTGAAGTTCAAACCGCTTGCCGGCTTTCGGTGGGGCGCGTTTACCGGATCTTGATTGCTCAATGACAAGACTGCCGCTTCAGCGCCGTCCGGAGACCGGCGCGCCGTTCGGGGATCGGCATGGTCAAGGGCGTTATCCTGTTCGCGGTCGCGGCGGTCGGCGCAGCGCTGCTTGCGCCATCCTATCTCGATCGCCTGGCGACCGCCGTCTCGGGGACCGCGCCGGCCGCGGTTTCCGCCGCGCCGGCGGAGGTGGCCGCCCCGCAGCCCGTCGAGCGGCCGGGGTCGGGATACCGGGAGACGGCGATCCAGGCCGACCCGCGCGGGCAATATGTGACGGAGGCCCTGGTCAACGGGCGCCAGGTGCGGATGATGGTCGACACCGGCGCGACCTTCGTCGCCGTTTCCGCCGCGACCGCGGCCAGGCTCGGCCTCTCTCCCGCCCCGGGGCCGAAATGGACGATCAAGACCGCCAACGGCGAGTCGGTCGCCTCGCCGGTCACGCTCGACAGCGTGAGCTTCGGCGGCCTCTACATGAACGGCGTCCAGGCCCTGATCCTCGCGCCCGAGGCGGGCGAGGTGAACCTGCTCGGGACGAGCTTCCTGAAGCGGCTCCTCAGCGTCGAGCAGCGCGACGGGATGCTGATCCTCAGGCAATAGGCGCCTCAGCCTCTCTGCAGAAAAGTCAGCACCGCCCGGTTGAAGCCCTCGGGGTTGTCGAGGTTGGACGCGTGGGAGGCGGAGGGAATGGTGGCGCGCCGGACGTTGGCAATGGCGCTTTCCAACCCGTCGAGGATACGGTGGAAAGACGCCGGGGACCGTTCGCCGCCGATCAACAGGGTCGGCGCCTTGATGGCCTCGGCGTCGGCGCGTGAGAAAGGGGCGCGCTTCTCCTTGATTTGCCCGAGCAGCGTGCGGGCGTTGTCCCTGAGGCGTTGTTTGTGCTCCTCCGGCGTCCGGTCCCAGCCGCCAGGCCCCACGATCACCTCGACCACCGGCGCTAGTCCGTCGTCGACCTCGCCCTGGCGAATTGCATCGGCCGCTTTGGCGTAGAGCGGACCCAAGTCGATCAGCGGCGCCGCCCGCGCCAAGCCCTTCTCCAGGTCCGGGGCCAACACACCCCCGGGCTCGGCCAGCGCCAGCGTGCGAATGAGCGCGGGGAAAGCCTGGGCCACCCGGAAGGCGATATGACCTCCCCGGGAAAGACCGAGCAGATGGACCGGTCCCGACCGCAGCCCGGAGATGAGGGCCACGACGTCGGCCGCGTGCTGTTGCACCGTGAAATCGCCGCCTTCGCCGTCCCATCGTTCGGGCCAGCAGTGGCGCAAGCTGACGGCGATCGTTCGGTAATGAGCTCCGAACGGCTCCATCTGCGGCGCCCAATGTCGGTAATCGCCGAGCGTGCCGTGCACCAGAAGCAGCGGAACGCCCGCGCCACGCTCGACGAACGCCATTTCGTAATCGTTCACCCGCAGGGTCGTCATGCGTCCACCGATCTCGCCCTGTTCAAGTCGCTGCTGAACCGCTATCCGCTCATCCGGCAGTATGCGGCAACCGCCCCTCTTGAGCTTGCCGTAAACCGCCGCGACCGGCAATTCCGCGTCGCCTGCGGATGGAATGACGCGGCGAGCCTCGGTCCGCCTGCAACCGGAAAGCCGAAGAATGTCATCCGAGCACAGCCAGCTCTCCGTTCGCGTCTATTACGAAGACACCGATTTTTCCGGCGTCGTCTATCACGCCTCCTTTTTGCGTTTCCTCGAGCGCGGGCGCACCGAATGGCTGCGCGGCCGAGGCTTCACCCATCAGGGCTTTGCCGAAAGCTCGGGCGTCGTCTTCGCCGTGCGCTCCTTGCAGGTCGACTTTCTGGCGCCGGCGAGGATCGATGATCTCCTTCGGGTGGAGACCGAACTGGCTGCCCTGCGCGGCGCCTCGATCGAATTCCGTCAGCGGATCTTTCGCGACGAGAGGGAGCTGGCCGCCGCCACAGTGCGGGTCGCCGCAATCCGGGACGGCCGGCCGGCGCGGCTTCCAGCGGCGCTGCGGCAGGCGCTCGCGCCGCCAGAGTGAGGGGTTTTTCGCCGCTGGGGGTAGCCCGCGCCCGCCCCTTCGGACTAGTCTGGCGTAGTCTCCAACGCCGAGAATCGCCCGCCTTGTTTCCAAAACCCTCGCCCGAACTCTTCCCCAACACCTTGGCCTACGAATCGCAGCCGATGGTCAAGCCGACCGGCTTTCGTGAATACGACGCGCGCTGGCTCTTCGAGAAGGAGATCAATCTCATGGGCGCGCAGGCGCTCGGCCTCGGGCTGGCGCGCCTGCTGAAGGAGCTCGGCGTTCCGCGCGACGTCGTCGTCGGCCACGATTTCCGCTCCTATTCTGCTTCGATCAAGCTCGCGCTTGTCGCCGGCCTGATGGCGGGTGGCGCAAGAGTGCGCGACATCGGCCTCGCCATCACCCCGATGGCCTATTTCGCCCAGTTCGCGCTTCCCGCGCCGGCGGTGGCGATGGTGACTGCGTCGCACAACGACAACGGCTGGACGGGGGTCAAGATGGGCGCGGCGCGCCCGGTGACCTTCGGACCCGAGGAGATGGCGCGCCTGCGCGACATCGTCATCGGCGGCGACTTTTCGCCCGAGCCCGGCGGCGCTTACGAGTTTGTGCCCGGCTTTCCGGCCCGCTACATCGCCGATCTCACCAGCCGTCCGAAGTTCAGCCGCAGGATGAAGGTCGTCGCCGCGTGCGGCAACGGGACCGCCGGCGCCTTTGCGCCGAAACTGCTCGAGGCGCTCGGCGTCGAGGTCGCGCCCCTCGACTGCGATCTCGATTGGACCTTCCCCCGCTACAATCCGAACCCGGAAGACCTGCACATGCTGCACGCGATGGCGCAGGCGGTGGAGGAAACCGGCGCGGACGTGGCGCTCGGCTTCGACGGCGACGGCGACCGCTGCGGCGTCGTCGACAACGAGGGCAAGGAGATCTTCGCCGACAAGATCGGCGTCATGCTGGCGCGGGACCTGTCGAAGCTGCACAAAGGCGCGACCTTCGTGGTCGACGTCAAGTCGACCGGCCTGTTCGCGACCGACCCGGATCTGCACGCCAACGGCGTCGAGGTCGATTATTGGAAGACCGGCCACTCGCACATCAAGCGCCGGGTGCGCGACCTGAAGGCGCTCGCCGGGTTCGAGAAGTCCGGCCATTTCTTCTTCAACGCGCCGATCGGACGCGGCTACGACGACGGCTTCGTCACCGCCATCGCAGTGCTCGATATGCTCGACCGCAATCCCGAGAAGTCGATGGCCGACCTCTACCGCGACCTGCCGAAAACCTTCGGCTCGCCGACCATGTCGCCCCATTGCCCCGACGAAGTGAAATACGCGGTCGCGGAGAGGGTGACGGCGCGCTTCAGGGCGATGCAGGAAAAGGGCGAGACCATCATCGGCCAAAAAATCCGCGACATCGTCACCGTCAACGGCGTCCGGGTGACGGTCGAGGACGGCACCTGGGGCCTCGTGCGAGCCTCATCCAACAAGCCCGAGCTGGTGGTCGTGGTCGAGAGCCCAATTTCCGAGGTGCGGATGCGGGAAATGTTCAGGGCGGTCGACGGCGTTCTGCGCGAGAACCCTGAAGTCGGCGCTTACAACCAGACGATCTGACCGGCGCCTCGAGTGCAAGTCGGAGCGAAACCGGCCCGCGGGGCGCGACAACGTGATCCGGCGACACCAAGCGCACGAGCTGGTATAAGTAGTTGGCTGGCGCTCGCGCTCGGCGACCAGGCGCTCAGCCTCCCGAAAACAATGGTCGCGGAGGAGACGAGGATGGCCACATCATCGAGTTCCGATTCCCGGAGCAGACTTCTCGGCGAGGCGTTTATTGACATCGTGCGGGATTCATCCGACTTCCGCCAGTTCTGCAGCAGGATCCACGAACGCGACAGCATCCCGGTATCGGTCGGCGCCGACGTGTTCATCTTGAGCCGCGCTGGGTTGGTGCCGATCAACCTGACGCCCCTCAACGAAGCCGAATGGCTGTGCAGGATGGGGCGGGTGGCTTAATCGCGAAGCGGCCGACACAGACGATCGGGTTGACGATGACGCGCAAGGAGGCCGCAATGATCGACGCCCCTCCGCCGCTCGCCTTCGGCCCGGATCATCCGTACAGAGTCTGGGGCTTCTCGGACTGCCCTGTCTGCGGCCGGCCTCCGAGCCAGCCGCAAAGCGTCCTTCCCTGGGGCCGGCCGCGCGGCTCCTATCACCTGTTCCGCGACGAGCGCTCGGCTGTCGCGTTTCAACACAACCGCCTGTGTCAGGCCTGCCAGGATCTGAGGGCTAGACTGCAATCCATGAGGAAAACGGCCGATTGATCCTGATGCAGGCCATGGCGGGATGATCGGCGCCTTCAACTTCGCCGCGCCGGAATTCAGGCTTCGTCTCCCGCTCGTGGATCACTTGGCGCGCGGCTTGCTCGGATCGAGCGGATGGCCGTTTTTCACATCGAGGCCGCGCTCCTTCAGCGCGAGCAGCACGTAGGCCCGCGGCGTCAACTTGGCGTCGGCGGCAAGACGAAGCAATTGCCTTCGTCCGACGAGATCATAATAACCGGGCGGCGCACGGGTCGAGCTCCGGGTCGCGAATGGGCCGGAAGCGAAGGGCGAGGCGTCGGGACCGCGCGCAATGCGGAGACTTCCGATCGATGTCAGGCAGGGTTCATCGGGGTCGGGAGCGGCAGGGGCAGGCGGGTTCGGGCCGCGCCATTCCTCGACCGCGTGTCCGGTGATCGCAAGGACATAGTCTTGCGTCTCGAGCGGCAGGACGCCCTTGCCGGCAAGCCAGTCGGCGAGCGCGTTCGGCCCGGCGTTGTAGGCCGCCGCCGCCAGGCCGAGGTTGCCGAAGCGTTTCGCCAGCTCGGCCAGGAGCTTCGCCGACGCCGGAATCGCCGCCGCCGGGTCGAACGGGTCGGCGAGCCCTCGCTCGGACGAGGAGTCCGGCATGAATTGGGCCACTCCCCGCGCGCCGGCCGGGCTGACCGCGCCGGAGTGGAACGCGCTCTCGCGCCATATGAGCCGGGTGAAGAAATTGACCGGCAGCCCCTCTTGCCTGGCCGCGGTCTCGACGATCCCGCAGAGCGTCGCGAGCGCGGGGCCAGGCATGGGCGCGGCCTCCTCCGCCGCCGCCCGCGCCGTCGAGAAGGCTGCGATTGCGGCGATGAGAAAGGCGCCGATGCGCGCTCTTCGAGCGCCAATTCCGGCCGTCGCCGCATCGGCCTCGGCTCTGAGGTCTTTCCGGCCAGACAAACCCCGCCTCCTGGCAATCGGAACGAGAAGGTCTTCGCCGTCAACGCTTGAAACAGGTTTATCGTGCCGGGCGCGCTCGCTGAAGTCTCATGGGCCTTCCTCGGGATGAGCGTGCGCGCACGGCTCGCTTCGAGGCAAGAAAGAGGCGCTCTTTGACAACACCGCATGTCCTCCCGGACGTCCTCGCCCCGAACCTCAAAATCGTCTTCTGCGGAACGGCCCCGGGGACAGTGTCGGCGAGGCTCGGCGCCTATTACGCCCATCCGCAGAACAGGTTCTGGCGCATTCTGCACGCGGTCGGGCTCACGCCCCGGCTCGTCAGGCCGGAGGAATATTCCGAGCTGCCGCAATGGGGCCTCGGCCTCACCGACATCGCCAAGCACGCGAGCGGCATGGACCGCGAGCTGCCGGCCGGCGCCCTCGGCTTCGACGCCTGCTCTGCGCTGACGGCGAAAATCCTGGCCGCGCAGCCAAAGCTGCTCGCCTTCACGAGCCTTACGGGCGGCCGCCGCTGGCTCGGCCGGGCGGCCGGCTTCGGCGACAGCGGCGCGCGTATCGGCGAAACCCGCGTCTGGCTCTTGCCCTCGCCCTCGCCGACCGCCGGGTGGAATTTCGACGAGTCCTGGTGGCGGAGGCTGGCCGAGGAGGCGGGGGATTGAGATGCGGCAATCGTGACCGCCTTGAGACGGTGTCCAACACAATGGCGCTCCCAGGGGGCGTCTGTTGTATGGCGAGCCCATACTGAGTTGAATGGGTCCGCCATCCACGATCGTCACGAAGCCGGCGTTTATGGCCCTCTCGCGCCTGTTCCAGTCTGACCGCGGGACGTGGTATCTTGGGTTTTGTAGACGCGGTCGCCGACCTGCCGCGCTCGAGCCGAGCAGCTACATGGAAACGGTCATGAGCCTCGAAATTCATGCTCCTGAGGCGGATGCATTAGCCCGCGAACTCGCCGCGGCCACTGGCGAAGACATCGATACGGCCGTGCTCCGCGCCATCGAGGAACGATTGGCGCGCACGCCAGGTCAGAGCGCCCGGGGCGACGCTGCCGCGATCGAGGCCCTGTTCGACCGCTTAGCGCGGCTCCCGGTTCTCGACCGCCGCTCTCCCGATGAGATTATCGGCTATGACGCCGACGGCCTTCCGCTCTGATGGTCATCGACACATCCGCCCTCTTCGCCGCCATCGCCGGAGAGGCGGACAGCAGCGTCTACCGAGCCGCGATCATCTCGGCGCCCGTGCGGCTCATTTCCGCCGTCACTCCATTGGAAGCGCAGATCGTACTGTTTTCTCGCAGCAGCGGCAGTTCCATCCCTATCCTGCATGAGTTGATCGAGCGCGCGAAGATCGCGGTGGTCCCATTCGACGAACCGATGGCCGAGGCCGCCTTCGACGCCTTCAAGCGCTACGGCAAGGGACGGGGCCATAAGGCGCAACTCAACATCATTGATTGCGCCGCCTACGCGCTCGCAAAGGCGCGCAACCTTCCGCTCTTGTTCAAAGGCGCCGACTTCGCGGCGACGATATATGGCCGGCGCTTCCGCCCCTGGGGTAGTTTACGGGCGACGGCTCCGACTCCCGCGCGCCATGAGGAGCCTCGACCATGGCCCAGTTCTCGACCCGTCCGCCGCATCCTCCGCTGCCGGTCCGCGACCCGGCCCGCTGGAAGAAGCACGAAGGCAGAAGCGTTCTCGTCACCGGCGCGGCGGGCGGCGTCGGCCGCGCCACCGCCGAACTGCTCGCGGCCGAGGGCGCGCGGGTGGCGCTCGCCGACGTCAGGCCTGAGGCGCTCAAGGCGGCCGTCGCGGCAGCCCGCGGCGCGGAGGCCTTCGCCGTCCCCATCGATCTTTCCGACCCGGGTTCGATCGCGCGCGCCGTCGCCGCCGCCGAGGCGCGGCTCGGCCGGATCGACGGCCTCGTCAATTGCGCGGCGATCGTCGTCCATGCCGACCCGCTCGAGGCCGCATGGGCCGATTGGGAGAGGATTTTTCGCATAAACCTGTTCGGCGCCTACGAGGCGTCGCGCCTCGTGGCGAAATCGATGATCGCCTCGGGGACACGCGGCGCGATCGTCAGCGTCGCCTCGGAGGCGGGCAAGAAGGGACACATGGAGTCGCTCGCCTACAGCGCCAGCAAGGCCGCGCTGATCAACATGACGCGCGTGCTCTCCGCGGCGCTCGCGCCGCGCGACATCAATGTGAACTGCGTCTGCCCGGGCGGGGTGGCGACCGACATGCTGCGCGAGGTCGCGGCCGCCTACGGCAGTCTCATCGACGCGGCGCCAGCCGAGGTGTTTCCCCGGCTCGTCAGCTCGCAGCTCCTGCGGCACATCGAGCCGGTCGAGGTCGCCCGCACGATCTCCTTCCTTTTGAGCGACGAGGCCCTGATCATCCGCGGCCAGGCGATCAGCGCCGACGGCGGCGACACGCCGTATTAGTTCGCCACCGGCGTTGCCGACCCCCTGGGCATGAAACGGTGGCACGCCAGCGCCGCGTGATCGCCGGTCAGCTTGCCGACCCGCTGGGCATGAAACGACGGTCAAGCGCCGCGTGACCGGCAGTCAGTTTCTTTCTAAGGAGGGGCGATCGCGGACTCCCCGCCGTTCGTCTCTCAGCAGACGATCCGGAAAGTCTTCGATGCGCTCCCGCGCTTATCGCGCCTGCCAGGGATCGACGAGCGGCACACCGGTCGACTGGACGTCGCGGCTGTTGCGAGTAACCAGCGTGAGGCCGCGGCTGATCGCGCTGGCCGCGATCAGCGTGTCGATCACAGGGAGGCTCCTGCGGGCGGACAACTCGCCCCAGCATCTTGCCGTTGCGGCGTCGACGGGCAGCACCCGGTCGGCGAAGCTGGTCTCGATACCGTCCACCCAGGCACCCAGCTTGTCGGCGGCTTCGGAGTCCGTTCGTCGCCTGGCTGCTACACCCTTGCGCAGTTCTCCTGGCGTCAGAACGCTCAGGAACAAACCAGCCGAATCCGCCGCCGAGAGGAAGGCGATCACGCCAGGGTCGGCGCGGGATTTCCGGGTCTCGGAGATGACATTGGTGTCAAGAAGATAACCTGTCGCCATGGGTCAAAGCTCGACATGGCGGCCCACATCCTCGTCACGCTCGATGGAGAAATCGTCCACCTTCGGTCCGCCGAGCAGATAGGCCCTGAAATCGGGCTTGTACGCCGTCAATGCGCGATAGTCCTCGATCGAGAGCACGACCGCGCGCTCGGCCCCGTGACGGGTGATCGTTTGCGGCCCCTCGCTGCGGGCGCGCTCGATCACATCACTGAGCCGTGTCTTTGCATCCTGGAGCTGCCACGTCGCCATTGCGGCCGCCTTTCATCCTGTGCGACCAGAATAGTGTCGTTCTGGTCGGCCCTCAATGGCTGAGCTGGTCTGCCGGCGCAGCCTTATTCCCGGTAAACCAAGCGCCTTGTCTCTTTCCTTTCGAGGGAGGACGCGATTATCATTCGCGGGCGCGCAATCGGCGCGGGCGGCTGCGACGCCAGGCTCACGACCGCTCGGCCCAAGGAAATCAGCCACAAGGACGCCAACCCATGAAGCGAGCCGCAGCCTTCGCCTTCCTCCCCCTCGCCGCTTTCTTCGCCGGCGCGAGCTTCGCCGCCGACAAGCCGCTCTTCATCTACGTTTCGCCGAACCCGCTCGGCGTCAATGACTTCCTCAAGCTCGGCAAGGTCGGCACGGAGAAGGCGGCGGAAGAGCTCGGCGGCGAAGCGAAGACCTATGAAAGCTCCGACCCGACCACCCAGCGCCAGAACCTCGAGGCGGCGGCCAAGGCGGGCGCCAAGGTGGTGATCGTGGTCGGCTTCGAGTTCAACGACATGCTGCCGGAAGTGGCGGCCGCCTATCCGAACGTGCAGTTTCTGCAGGTCGACAGCTGCCCGTTCGACAAGATGAAGCCGAACATCCACTGCTCGGTGTTCCGCGAATACGAGGCGAGCTATCTCACCGGCGCCGAGGCCGGCTGGACGACGAAGACCGGCAAGGTCGGCGCGATCAGCGCGCTCGATATCCCCTTCCTGCACCGCTACACCGACGGCTTCATCGAGGGGGCGAAGCACGTCAAGCCCGACGTCAAGATTTCGCCGACCCTGTGGGTCGGCGGCAATAACCCGTTCTCTGATCCGGCGCGCGGAGAAGAGCGCGGGGCGGCGATGGTCGCGGACGGCGCTGACCGCATCCTGGCGGCAGGCGCGGGATCGAACGGCGGCATCTTCAAGGCGGTCGAGAGCGCTGAGGGGGTCAACGCCTTCGGCGTCGACGTCAATCAGTGCCCGCAGGCCCCCGGCTACGTCATGGACAACGTCGAGAAGAAGACGGACGTCGCGATCGAGCTCGCGGTCAAAGGCATCATGGCGGGGACGCAGCCGCCGATCGTGGCGCTCGGCCTGAAGGAAGGGGGCATGTCGCTGACCGCCCTCGACCCGGACGTCAAGGCTTCGAAATGCACGATCGCCGACTATCCCGAGGTCATCGTCAAGGTGAAGGCTTTGCGCGATCAGATCGTCAATGGTTCGATCACGATCGCCGACCCCATGAAGGCGAAATAGCAACCCTCAGGCGTCTCTCGTGCCCGAGATCGAAGCCGCCGGGATCGTCAAGCGCTTCGGCGGCCTCGTCGCCAACGACCGTGTCGACCTGTCGGCCGAGCGCGGCGAAATCCACGGGGTGATGGGCGAGAACGGGGCCGGCAAGACGACCCTGATGAGCATCCTGTTCGGCCTCCAGGCGCCGGACGCAGGCGAGATCCGGCTGCGCGGCGCGCCGGTGAAATTCCGTTCGCCGATCGACGCCATGGCCGCCGGCATGGGCATGGTGCATCAGTCGTTCAAGCTCTTCGCCTCGCTGACGGTGTGGGAGAACATCGTCTATGGCGTCGAACCGAGGCGCGGGCCGTTCATCGACCGGCGCGCCGGGCGCGCGAGCGTCGCCGAACTCGCGGAGCGCCATCGTCTCGCCGTCGAGCCCGACGCCACGGTCGGCGCATTGTCGGTCGGCGTGCGCCAGCGCGTCGAAATCCTGAAAGCGCTCTATCGCGACGCGCGCGTTCTCATTCTCGACGAGCCGACCGCGGTCCTGACGCCCCCTGAGCGCGACGCGCTGTTCGGCGTTCTGCGTCGCCTGGCCGCCGAGGGCCGCACAATATTGTTCGTCACCCACAAGCTGCACGAGGCGGCGGCGATCACCGACCGGGTGACGATCTTACGCGACGGCCGCACGGTCGCCAGCCTCCGCACGGCTGACACGAGCCCGCGCCAGATCGTGCGCGCGATGACCGGGCGCAACGTGAATCTGAAGGTCGAGAAAGGGCCCGCGCGCCCCGGCGCGACGCTGCTCGACGCGGTCGATCTGACCGTCGCGGGATCGGCGGGCAGGCTCGTGGTGGACCACGTCAGCCTCGCCGTGCGCGGCGGCGAAATCGTCGGGATCGCGGGCGTCGCCGGCAACGGGCAGAGCGAGCTCGTCGAGGCGCTGGTCGGCCTGCGCCGCCCGGATGGCGGGCGCGTAGAAGTTTGCGGGGCCGACGTGACCCGGGCGGACGTCGAGGCGCACCGGGCCGCCGGGATCGCCTATGTTCCGGAGGACCGCGCCGCCGTTGGATCGGCGCAGACCGCCAGCGCTTCCGACAATTTGGCGATGGGTTTCCATCGGACGCCGCCGCTGGCGCGCGGGCCCTTCGTCGTCCCGAACGCTTTCGCCGCGCGGGCGCGCGCGCTCATCCGCCGCTTCGCCATCCGCATCCCGAGCGAACGGGTCAATGTCGGGACGCTGTCGGGCGGAAACCTGCAAAAGGTGGTGGTCGCGCGCGAGCTGTCGCACGAGGCAAGAGTGCTGATCGCCGAGCAGCCGACGCGCGGCCTCGACGTCGGCGCGACCGAATACATCCACGAGCAACTCGTCGCCGAACGCGACAAGGGCCGCGCGGTGCTCGTCGTCTCGGCCGAGCTCAGCGAGATCCTCGCGCTGTCCGATCGCGTCCTCGTCATGTTCGAAGGGCGCATTCTCGCCGACCTTTCCGAGGACGAGGCCGACGAAGAGAGCGTCGGGCTCTTGATGGCGGGGCGCGCCGCGGAGGCCGCATGAACGGCGGCCGGCGATGGGGCGCGCTCGCTCTCCGCCTGAGGCCGCCGCCGGTCGCGCTCGCCGTCCTGTTCTCCGCGCTCGCCGGCGGGGCGCTGGTGCTCGCCTCCGGCCACAACCCGGTCCGCGCCTATGCCGACATCGTTCAGGGCTCGCTGTCGCTCGGCAGCCTGCCGGACACGCTGAACTGGGCGACGCCGCTCGTCGGCATGACGCTGGTCGCCGCGATTCCCTTGCGCGGCGGCATGGTGAACCTCGGCGGCGACGGGCAGCTCGTCATCGGCGGCCTGATCGGCGCGCTCGTCCCGCTCGTGCTGTCGGGTCCCGGCGCGCTCGTCGCCGCCGCGGCGCTGGCCGCCGCCGCAATCGGCGCTGGCCTCTACGCCTCGCTCGCCGCCTGGGGCGAGACGCGCCACCGCATTCCGATGCTGATCTCGAGCCTGCTCTTGAGCTATCCGGCCGTCGGCGTGACCTCGTATCTCGCGCGCTTTCCGCTGCGCGACGTGACGACCGGGCTGCCGCAGACCGCCATGGTTCCCGCCGCGGCGCGGCTCTACGCGCTAAGCGGGGCGCTCAACGTCGGCAGCCTCGTCATCGCAGGCGTAGCGATCGCTTACGTCATCGTCGACCGGCGGACGGTCGCGGGGTACGAGCTTCGCATGCGTGGCAAGAACCTGCGCTTCGCCGGCTATGGCGGCGTCAGGCTCGACCGCCAGGCGGTGCTGACGATGTTCTTGAGCGGAGCGATCGCCGGGCTCGTCGGCGCGATCGTGGTGCTCGGCTCGCAGTTCCGCTTCATCGACGGCGCCCTCTTGACCCCGGCCTACACCTGGTCGGGGCTGATGGCGGCGCTGCTGGTCGGCGGCGAGCCGGTCGGGGCCATTGTCGCCGGCTTCTTCTTCGCCGCGCTGCAGACCGGCGGCTTCGCCATGCAGCGCGACACTTCGGTGCCGCGCGTGCTGTCGCTCGTCCTGCAGGCGATCGTCATCCTCTTCCTGGCGATGCGGCAGGGCGTCGGCCGGCGCGTCGGATGAGCGGCCTCTTCACCCCGTTCCTCTTCCAGGCGGCGGTGCAGTCGATCACGCCGATCCTGCTCGCTTCGTTGGCCGGGACCTTGTGCGGGCTGGCCGGCGTGTTCAATCTGGCGCTCGAGGGCCAAATGCTGGTCGGCGCCTTCGCGGGCGTCGCCGGCAGCTATTTCGCCCACAGCGCGCTCGCCGGCGTCGCGGCGGCTATGGCCGGGGCGGTCGTCTTTTCGCTCGTCCTCGCCTATGGCGCGACGGTCTTTCGCGGCGATCCCGTGGTCATCGGCATCGGCATGAACCTGCTCGCGTCGGGGCTCACCGCGTATCTGTTGCGGGTGATATTCGGGGTCAGCGGCACGTTCAGCGATCCCGGCATCGTCGGAATCGGCCGCGTCACGATCGCCCCGCTCATCGGCGTGCCGGTTGTCGGCTGGGCCTTCGCCCGCCAGTCGGCGCTGACCTGGGCCGCCTGGGCGTTGACCGCGCTGGTCGCCGTCGTCGTGTACAGGACGCCGCTGGGCCTCAGGCTTCGCGGAGTAGGGGAAGAGCCCGGCGCCGCCGAAACGCTCGGCGTCGACGTCGCCCGCTATCGCATCGCAACCGTGCTCGTCTCCGGCGCGCTCGCCGGCCTCGCCGGCGCGCAGCTGTCGCTCGGCGTCGTCAGCGTCTTCGCCGAGGATATGAGCGCGGGGCGCGGCTGGATCGCGGTCGTCGCGGTGATGCTCGGCCGCAACAACCCGCTCTACGCCGCCGCCGCCTGCGTCCTGTTCGGCTTCGCCGACGCGATCAGCATCCATTTGCAGAGCCTCGGCCTGCCGAGTCAGCTGACCGACATCTCCCCCTATGTCGCGACGCTGGCTGCGCTCGTGGTCACCCACGCCAGGCGTCCGCGTGCCGTGAGCCAGCCGGCCGAAGTCGCCGCGGCGACGTCGGGCAAGGCGGAGGCTCGGTAAGGCTGGGTTAGGGGGATGCTCCGCCGGCGGTCAAGAGCGCTGGCCTTTTTGGCGACAACAAGGGTTTCGCGATACCCGTTTTCAGCCCCAAGGCGAGCGGGACGATCACTGCAGACTGGTCACAGCAGATTGAAAGGCTGGCCGTCGGGAAGTCGGTAGCGCAGGAAATCCCTGACGTCGACGGTGAGGATGTCCCTCACTCCCGTCTCTGCGGCGAGCCAATAGAGCGTTGCGTCGGCCAAATCCATCTCGCGTTTGCCGTGCTCCGTGTACCGCTGCATCCAGCCGACCATGTCCTTGAGGTTCTGCGCCTCGAACGGGTAGATCTGGACGCCGCCGAGTTCGATCCAATGCAGCATTTCGAACCGCTGCGGCGCCTCGAGGAGATACGCGGCTTCGACCACGCAGGGCCAGGTGGTCAAGAGCCGCAGGCCCTCTTCCGCCAGCGTCTGCACCTGGGCGTCGAGCCGAGTGTGATGCTTGTCGTCGGTTGCGAACAGCGCCACCAGCGGTCCGGCATCAATGAGGACGTTTCGCACGCAACCTGGCTTTCAGTCCGGCGCCTGTGCGCTCGGAGGCTGTCGGATTGCCCATCGGCCCGGCGCTGCGGACTTGGCGCAGCAGGTCGTAGGCATTCTTGAGGCCGAGCCTCCGCTCCAGCGCGTCCTTCACGAGATCGCTTTTTGAAATGCCCAAACGCCTCGCCTCCTCCTCGACCCGCGCGGCCAGAACCGGGTCAAGCCGCACTGACAGCGCCACTCGACTGCTCCTTGTATGACTGTAATACAGCTATATCGCATCACCGGTACGGCGGGAAGGCCGATTGCCGGCTGCGGCGCAATTCCACGCCGACGCCGTCACCCCTTGTGATGCGTCAGCACCGACCGCAAGTGCCCGCGGCTGCGTCTGATCAGCGTCCTCGCCGTGTCGACGTCGATCCCCCGCGCGAGCAGGACTGCGACCTTGAGGTCGCCGTCGGCGGCGTCGAAGGCCTGTTTGGCGGTTTCGTCGTCGCAGTGGGCGAGATGGCTGATCATCGCCGTCGCGCGCCTGAGCAGCTTGGCGTTGCGGGCGCGCATGTCGACCATCAGCCCGCGATAGACGCGTCCGAGGCGGATCATCACCAAGGTGGAGAACAGGTTGAGGACGACCTTCTGCGCCGTGCCCGCCTTCATCCGCGTCGACCCGGCAAGAACTTCCGGCCCGGTCTCGACCAGGATGGCGTGCTCGGCCGCCTCCAGCAGCGGCGCGCCCGGGTTGTTGGCGATCGCGACCGTCACCGCGCCCCGGGCGCGCGCGCCCTCGAGGAATTCGATCGTATAGGGCGTCGCGCCGCTGGCCGCCAATCCGACCACCACGTCGCGCGCGCCGATCGCGAAATGCGCGAGCGCGCGCCGCGCCGCGTCGCGGTCGTCCTCGGCCCCCTCTGAACTCGTGCGGAGCGCCTTTTCGCCGCCCGCGATGGCGAACACGACCCGCTCCTCCGGCCAATCGAAAGTCGGCGAAAGCTCGGCCCCGTCCTGCACCCCGATGCGGCCCGAGGTTCCGGCGCCGGCGTAGACCAGGCGTCCGCCGTCGGCGAGCCACGTGGCGGCGGCCTCGCCCGCCTTGACGATATCCGGCAAGGCGGCTCGAACGGCGGCGACGGCCGAAAGCTGCCCTTCGAACATCGCGTGGAGGGCCTCCAGGCTGGACCAGGCGTCGAGATCCTCGAAACGGGCGCTGCGGTCTTCGGTGCGCATCTTTTCGCTCCCGGGACGGCGGTCGCGGACGGGTGGGGGAGGCGGCGTTGCTCGTCCGCAACAGCTTCGCTCGTCCGCAACAGCTTCTTGGAAGGGATTACACGAAAAAGGCGCCATAACGGTGACTGCCGTCCGGCTCGCCGATGGCCGGGCGGCCCCAGTCATTCGGCCAGGGGCAAACCCCGGGCCCCGCTGCCTCGCTTTAACCATTCGCATCGGCGCCATCGGCAGGAAACACGGAAATGTCTTGACAAGGAGATATATGTTCTGCATATGTTCAAAGCGCAGTCCTGGAAGGAGCGCTCCGCGTGTCTGAATGCGTTCAATCCGATCCGCCCGCCGTCCCCCCTCGCAGCCGCTCGAAGAAGGCGCGACGCGAGGCTCGCCTGGCGAAGTTCGAGCGCGATAAGATCATCGTCGAATGTCTCAACCGGGGCGTTTCGATTCCCGAGATTGCGGCCCGTGTGCGGGTAACCGACAAGCGCATGCGCGAGCGCGTTCGGGAGATTCTCGCCCGCCGCATGCCTGCGCCGCCGGCTGAATTCGCGGCGATGCAGGTGAGCCGGCTGAACGAGGCGCTGCTGGTGGCTTACAGCGCCATGTCCGGGCTCAACCTCAAGGCGGTCGATCGAGTCGTCAGGATCGTGCGCGAGCTCGACCGCTATCACGGTTTCGCCGCCGCGGAGCGCCGTTCCCTCCCCGATGCTTGCCGTCTCGAAGCGCCCGCCCAGCGGCCGCTCGCTCTCCTGACGCTGCCAGACGATAGCGCCGAAATGGCGCCGCAAACCCTTGGGAACATCAATTCCGCGCCCGGAAATCGGATGGCCCTGGAAGCCTCGGGGTCCAGCGAAGCAGCCGCCGGGCACAGTGAAGCCTGCACGCTCGATCTCGCGGCGTCCGGGCAAAATCGCCTGCCGCTCGCCTCGGAGCCGAACGATGGCCCGCGAATGGCGCCGCAACGGCTTGAGAACATTGAATCCGCGCCTGGAAATGGCATTGGCCCGGGGGCCTCGGACCCCGAAGACGCGGCGCCCTGCCTCCGCGAAGCCTTCGCGCCCGATCTCACAGAGTCGGAGCAAAACCCCCAGGCGCTCCCCTCGGCGCCGAACGATCGCCCGGAAACGGCGCCGCAAAGGCTTGAGGTCATTGAATCCGCGCCCGGAAATGGCGCGGCCCCCGAGGCCTCCAACCCCCAGGGATGCGGGTGGGGCCGCGGCGAAGCCCCATTCGTCAGCCCGGCCGCGGCGAGCCCGATCAACGCCAGACAGCCCAATGTCCGCGCCGTCGCCAATGGGATCGTCGCCTGTTGATGGACAAGCGTCTTGCGCCGTCGCCCGTCTGTTGAGGGGGCGGGTCAGCCGCTGCTCGCCGCCTCGATCTCCGCGCTGAGCCCGATCACGTCGTTGATGACGATGGCTCCGCGTCGGCGCTCGATGAGGCCGCTGCGCTCCATCGCATTGATCTCGCGCGACACGGTCTCGCGGCGCGTGTTGATGCGCGCGGCGAGTTCCGACTGGTTCGGGGGCGTGATGATGATCGCGCGCTTCGGGTTGTCGCGGTCCGGACGCGCAAGACGCAGGAGCTCCGCGTGGACGCGCGCCCGAACGTTGAGCGCGCCGAGTTCGCCGACCCTTTCGGACATCGCGCGAAGCCGCTGGATAAGCGTCGAAATGACCGCCTCGGTGAGCGGGCGATGGGAGAACAGCGTCTCGACGAAAACGGACGCCGGCATTTTCGCCACCAGCGAATCGGTGACCGCGAAGATGCTCGCGGCGCGCGGCGCACCATCGAAGGCGGCCATTTCGCCGAATATCGAACCGGCGAGCATCTCGTTGAAGATGACGTCCTGGCGGACCATGTTGTAAACCGCCCGCAGGTGTCCGCTCATGATGAAAAAGACGTCGCGGTCGTGCGCCGACTGATCGACCAGCCAGGCGCCGGCAGACGTCTTGAGCCATAAGCACTGACGGTCGAGAACCCGGATTACGCCGGGGTCGAGCGTCTTGAAACACGGGTGCGCCGCGAGCGTGTTGGGAGCCGACATCGGTTCCGCCCGTCCAGTCGAACAGACGGTGGACGAGGTTTGCCCTTTCGTCAAGCGGCACCGAAGCAAAACCACCCGCCCCGCCTCCAAGGGCGGCGGATCGAAGCCGAAGTCGGCCGCGGGGAAAGGCGCGGCCTTGACCGAGTGCAACATCAGGCCCGCGACCGAAAGACCGCTGTGACGGACCTCACACTTCGGACGCGCTCCATCCGCCGATGACCGCCCTCGGGGAAATGTGATTTCAGTGTGACGCTGCTCACAGCGGGCGTGCGTTCACTCGTATAAAACGGCGAGACAAAGGCCGTAGGGAGAGAGAAAAACCTTCGCTCCGGCCGAGAGGAACTCCGCGTCGCGCGCCTGGGGTTGCGTGCGATGCGGCTCCGCGGCGGACCTCCCACCGCGCGGAGGTGAAGGGCGCGGCGCCTGGGCTGATCCGCGAGCCTAGGCGCCGCGCTCGCAGCCTGTGTCGAACCTCGAGACGCGCCTACTTAACCTCAAATTCCATGTGGACCCTGCCGCGGCGCCAGGTGGCGCGGCGCCATCTTCCGGCGCTCCGCGCCGGAGCGGACTTGACCGCCCGCGCCGGAGCGGGCCCGCTCCTCTCCGCCTGAGCCGGCGCCGCTGGGTGATTTTGCTGCACGGGCCGACCGGTGGTCGCCAAGTCGTTCGCCTTCGGGCCATGGCTCGCGAGGCAGGCGTTATAGGCGAGAGGGTCCTCGAATTTGGCGCAGGCCGGATCGTCCGCCGCCCACGCCGGACCGGCCGACGCGGCCGCCAAAGACAACACCAGGAACGCGGCGCGCTTCGCCATGGCTTCACCCGCGCAGGGTTGCTCCCGTCCTCTTCGACACCTCGGCGACGATCTTGGCCATTGCGGCCTCGATCTCCGCGTCGGTCAGCGTACGCTCGCGCGGCTGCAGCGTCACGCTGACCGCGATGGATTTCGCTCCCTCCGGGAGGCCCTTGCCCTGGTAGACGTCGAACACGCCGACCTCCGACACGAGCGTGCGCTCGGCGCTCTGCGCGGCCTTGAGGATGTCGCCGGCCCGCACGCCGGCGTCGACCAGGAAGGCGAGGTCGCGTTCGACCGGCATGAAGCCGGAACGCTCGAGCCTCGGCTTCGCCTTGACGCCTTTGGCCTTCGGCTGAGGCACGGCGTCGAGAACGATCTCGAAGGCGACGATCGGCCCCTCGGCGTCGAGCGCTTCGCAGGCGCTCGGATGCAGCTGGCCGAACCAGCCGACGACGTTCTTCGGCCCGAACTGCAGCGTCGCCGAGCGCCCCGGATGGAGAAAGGCGGGACCGCCCGGCGCGACCTGCGCCGCGTTGGCGACGCCGAGGGCCGAGAGGAGCGCCATCGCGTCGCTCTTGGCGTCGAATGCGTCGACGCCGCCGCCGCCGCTCCAGTGCCGGCCTTCGCCGCCGGCTTTCGCCCGGCCGCGACGCACCGCGGCCGCCGCGACGCGCTGGTCGTTCTCCCCGGAGCCGAGGAAGATCTGTCCCACCTCGAACAGCGCAACGTCGTTCAGCGCCCGGCGGGCATTGCGTTCGGCCGCGGCGACGAGGCCGGGGATGAGGCTCGGGCGCATGTCCGACAGGTCCGAGGCGATCGGGTTGGCGAGCGCGAGCGGCGGCCGCCCTTGCCCGAACAGCTCGGCCGCGGACTTCGAGATGAAGGACCAGGTCACCGCCTCGCGCAGCGACAAGGAGGCCAGCGTCCGCCTGGCAAGGCGAGTGCGCTTTTGCAGCGGCGTCAGCACCGGCGGGGGCACCCCGTCGTCGAGGCGGGGCAGCGGCGCCATCGGGGCTCGATCGACGCCGACGATGCGCAGGATCTGCTCGACGACGTCGGCCTTCACATGGACGTCCGGCCGCCAGGACGGCACGCTGACCCTGCCGTCCTCGACGCCGAAGCCGAGCCGGGTCAGGATGGCCTCTCCCTCCTCGCGCGGAATGTCGGCGCCGACCAAGCGCCTGACCTCGCTGTAGGGAAAGTCGATCGTCCGCTTCGGCGCCGACGGGTCGCCCGCGACGATCATCCGCGACGGCTCCCCGCCGCAGATCTCGAGCACGAGCTCGGTCGCGAGATCGCAGCCGGGAACGCAGAAGTCGGGATCGACGCCGCGCTCGAAGCGGTAGCGCGCGTCGGTGAGGATGCCGAGCCGGCGGCCGGTCTGGGCGATGTTGGTCGGGTCCCACAGCGCGCTTTCGATCAGCACGTCGCGGGTTTCGTCGTTGCAGCCCGAGTGCTCGCCGCCCATGATTCCGGCGATCAACTCGACGCCCCTGGCGTCGGCGATGACGACCATGCTCTCGTCGAGCGCGTAAGTCTTTCCGTCGAGCGCCAGCACGCTCTCCCCCTGGCGCGCGCGCCGCACCGTGAGATCGCCATCGACCTTGGCGAAGTCGAACACGTGCAGCGGGCGGCCGCGGTCGAAGGTGACGTAATTGGTGATGTCGACCAGCGCGCTGATCGGTCTCAGCCCGATCGCTCGCAGGCGCTTCTGCATCCATTCGGGCGACGGCCCGTTCCGGACTCCGCGAACGAGGCGAAGCGCGAAGGCCGGGCAGAGATGCGCGTCGGCCGGCGCGAAATCGAGACGCACGCCCGTCGGGCAGTCGAAGGCGCCGTCGATCGGCTTCGGCGCAGGCGTCGTCAAGGTCCCGAGCCCCGCCGCGGCCAGGTCGCGCGCGATGCCGGATACGCCGGTCGCGTCGGGGCGGTTCGGCGTCAGGGCGACGTCGATCACCGGGTCGTCGAGCCCGGCCCAGCGCCCGTAAGGAGCGCCGACCGGCGCGTCGTCCGGCAAAACCATGATGCCTTCATGATCGTCGCTGAGCTCGAGCTCCGCCGCCGAGCACAGCATGCCGTTCGACTCGACGCCCCGGATGACGCCCTTGGCGAGCGTCATCTTCTTCCCGGGGATGTAGGTCCCGACCGGCGAGAACACGCTTTTCATTCCCGTGCGGGCGTTCGGCGCGCCGCACACCACCTGCACCGCTTCGCCGCCGGCGTCGACCATGCACACCCTCAGCCGGTCGGCGTTCGGGTGCTGCTTGGCTTCGATGACGCGCGCCACGACGAAGCCCTCGTATTTGGCGCCCGGATCTTCGACGCTCTCCACCTCGAGCCCGACGCGGGTCAGCGTATCGACGATCTGGGCGAGCGGGGCCGAAGTGTCGAGATGGTCCTTGAGCCAGGAGAGGGTGAATTTCATCGCCGTGCCTCTTTTCTTGACCGCGTGACAAGACGAGTCGCAAGCTTCAGCCTTTTCGCGTCGTCAAGATTGTTTAAGGCTTCGATGGCTGTGCGCGCCGCCGCAATGAGCGTCAAGGCGTCGTCGCGCGAGAAAACCTCGCCTTCGAGAGTCAGACCGGGCTCGGGGTGCGGCTCCGGATTATAATCGGCCCACTCGCGCGCCGCCTGCAATTCCTTGAAGGCGATGCCAATGCTTTGGACGTCCTCGCCGAGGGGGTGAGTCTTATCGCGTCCGCGCTCGCTCAGAACGTTCAGCGTCCAACCGTGATCGAGCGAACGGTAGACCGGCGTGAATGTCTCCCAGGGCTGGTTCCAGCCGACCAGCCGGTCCGCGCACATTTTGCACAGCGCCTGGAACAAGGCATAGTAAGCGGTCGACACGGCGCGACGCAACGAGGCCTGTCTCGGCCTGCCGGGGTCGACCTTGGTCGCCAAGGTCTCGGCGATATCCAGTTGGTCCGCGATCAGTTTCCACATGGGCAGGATGACTACGCGGCGCTGCGCGTGTCTTCTGCCTGCTCGTCACCCGGAGCGCTGAAGCTCACATAGGGGAAACGATCGTCGCCGATGTCCTGAAGGGCGTCCAGCATCGCCTTCACGAGCCGGATCGACTCGGCCCCCGACGGACGAGCCCGCCCGTTATTCAGTTTAATCCAGACGTAAAGCGCCTGTTCGCCGGTGTGGTCTTCCGCGGCGTTCACCCGAACACTTTCGATCTCGGACTGACCGATCACGGCGTTGACGACGGACGAAATCGCCCGCTCGGCCTCTATGTCTCGTTGAACTGTGGACATCGATTTGCTTCCGCATACCTTTCACAAGGGATTTTTACCACGCCCTGGTCTCGGGCGCATCGAGCCTGCTTTGAACCCGCGGTTGACTGCAATCGTGCAGTCGTTCAGCCAGACCTAGGGCTTCGCAGTCCCCTCTGGTGACGTGAACCTGTGGAGGCTCCCTGCCGTCCGCAGAATAGAGGAAAAAGCGATAGCCGTTTTTCGCTCAGCCGCTCAAGCCCCCTGCCAGCGTCGGGATGTCGAGGGGCTTGAAGCCGTAGTGGTTGATCCAGCGGAGGTCCGCGTCGAAGAAGTCGCGAAGGTCCGGGATCCCGTACTTGAGCATGGCGACACGGTCGATTCCCAGTCCCCAGGCAAAACCCTGGTAGGTCTCGGGATCGATGCCGCAATTTCTGAGCACGTTCGGGTGGACCATCCCGCAGCCGAGTATCTCCAGCCAGTCCTCGCCTTCGCCGAAGCGGATTTCTCCGCCCGAGCGCCGGCACTGGATATCGACCTCCATCGACGGGGAGGTGAAGGGAAAGAAACTCGGACGGAAGCGCATGCCGACCCGAGGCACCTCGAAGAACGCCTTGCAGAACTCCTCAAGCACCCATTTCAGGTTGGCGAGCGTCGCGCTCTCGTCGATGACCAGCCCCTCGACCTGGTGGAACATCGGCGTATGGGTCTGGTCGAAGTCGGTGCGATAGGTGCGGCCGGGGCAGATCACCCGGATCGGCGGCTTCTGGCTCAACATCGTGCGCACCTGCACCGGGCTCGTATGGGTGCGCAGGAGCTTGCGCTCGCCGTTCGCGTCCGGCTCGAGAAAGAAGGTGTCGTGCATCTCGCGCGCCGGATGGCCGGGTGGGAAGTTGAGCTTGGTGAAATTGTAGTCGTCGGTCTCGATGTCCGGCCCTTCGGCGACGGCAAAGCCCATTTCGGCGAAGATCGCCACGATCTCGTCCATCACCTGGCTGATCGGATGGATCCGCCCGGTCTCTACGCCGGGCAGGCGGACAGGCAGCGTCACGTCGAGCGTCTCGCGCTCGAGCTGCGCCTCGAGCGCCGCCTTCTTCAGCACCGTCCGGCGCGCCGCGAGCGCCTCGGCCACCGCGTCCTTGAGCGCGTTGATCGCTGCCCCCTGCGTCCTGCGCTCGCCCGGCGAGAGCTTGCCGAGGGTGGAGAGGAGGGCGGAGATGGAGCCCTTCTTGCCGAGGGCGGCGACCCGGACCGACTCGAGCGCCGCTTCGTCGGTAGCGCTTTCGATCGCGGCGAGCGTTTCATGTTGCAGGACGGCGAGGTCGGACATGGCGTGCCTGATTGCGGCGCCGCGCCCGGTCCCTTCTCCCGCTTGCGGGAGAAGGTGGCGCAGCGCCGGATGAGGGTTGGCAGGGGCGGGACCTGCCCTCACCCTTACCCTCTCCCGCAAGCGGGAGAGGAGGTTTACGCCGCCTTGGGCAGGTGGCCCTTGGCCTGCTCGACGATCGCTGCGAAGGCCGCGGGCTCGGCGATGGCGAGCTCGGACAGCACCTTGCGGTCGACCTCGATGCCGGCCGTCGCGAGGGCGGAAATGAACCGGCTGTAGGTCAGGCCATGCTCGCGCACCGCCGCGTTGATCCGCTGGATCCACAAAGCGCGGAACTCGCGCTTGCGGTTCTTTCGGTCGCGGTAGGCGTATTGCATCGACTTGTCGACGGCGGCCTTGGCGGCGCGGATCGTATTCTTGCGCCGGCCGAAATAGCCTTTGGCGGCCTTGAGAACCTTCTTGTGCTTGGCGTGGGACGTTACGCCGCGCTTGACGCGTGACATCGTTCAAAACTCCGGGAAAAGGGGTCAGCCGTTCGGCAGGAAGAATTTCTTGACGTTGTCGCCGTCGGTCTTGAACAGGATAGCCGTGCCTCGCAGATTGCGAATCTGCTTGGTCGTGCGTTTGATCATGCCGTGGCGCTTGCCCCGCTGGGCGTAGACGACCTTGCCGGTCCCGGTGATCTTGAAGCGCTTTTTCGCGCCCGACTTCGTCTTCAACTTGGGCATTTGGCTCTCCTGGGCTTGGCGCCCTATTGGAATGTCAGCGGGATAGAGAATCCCGTTCGCATCGAAATGAGCGAAAAGAACCGCCACGGCAGCCCTTCCGGCCGGGCGGTTCTGAAGCGCCGCCTGATACGCGAAAGGGGGGCGGAGCGCAAGGGTGAAATGTCGAACATGGCGAACGGGAACAGCGGGCGCGTCAGGCCGATGCTTTCGCCCCGGCTATTTGCCGTCCGGCCTCCGACTACACCGTCTCGCGCAGCACGCGCGGCAGGGGAAAGGCCATCAACTCGTTCGCTGTCGTCAACACCTCGAGCGCGACCTCGTAGCGCGCCTCGAGGGCGGCGAGGACGCGCTCGACCAGCGCCTCGGGCGCCGAAGCCCCGGCGGTGAGGGCGACCGAGCCCACGTTTTTCAGCGCCCTCCAGTCGATCCCCCGTTCGTCGGCCACCAACTGCGCGGCGCAGCCCTCTCGCTCGGCGACTTCCCGCAGTCGCTGGGAATTCGAGGAATTCGCGGCTCCGACCACGATCACCGCCTCGACCTGGTGCGCCGCGGCCTTGATCGCCTCCTGCCGGTTGGTCGTGGCGTAGCAGATGTCGTCCATCGGCGGCGCATGAATTCCCGGAAAGCGACGCTTCAGCGCAGCTATGATTTCCCGAGTATCGTCGACCGACAGGGTCGTTTGGGTCGCGTAGGCGATCGGCCGGCCGTCGTCGGCAGGAAGCCGGTCGACGTCCTCGATCGAGCCGACCAGCGTCACCGCGCCTGGCGGCAATTGCCCCATCGTGCCGATCACTTCCGGATGGCCGGCATGACCGATCAGAATGATCCGCCGCCCGCGCCTGAAATGCGCCTGCGCCACGCGATGAACTTTGGTCACCAGCGGGCAGGTGGCGTCGATGGTGAAGAGGTTTCTGGCCTCGGCCTCTTCCGGCACCGAGCTGGCGACGCCGTGGGCGGAGAAGATGACGGGATGCGCGCCCGCCGGCGCCTCCGCGATCTCCTTGATGAACACGACGCCCTTGGCCTCGAGCTGCTCGACGACGAACCGGTTGTGGACGATCTCGTGCCGGACATAGACCGGCGCCCCATAGAGCTTCAGCGCCCGCTCGACGACATCGATCGCCCGCACGACGCCGGCGCAGAAGCCGCGCGGGGCGCAGAGGACGACGCGAAGGCGGGGTTTCGGCGGCGAAGCTGGCGCGGGCTCGAACATGCGGGGCCACCCTTGGAAGGGCGGAGGCGGGGAGTCAAGGCCGGGACTCCGCAAGCTCTAGCCTCCCCCGCTTTCAGCCTCTAAGAGTCCGGTCCCCCGGGGAAGGGACGGGGCCCGTTGAACGCTCCGCTCGCCGCGCGCGAAAAAGCCCGGCCCGTGTTCACCCAGGGGTCGCTGATGCGCCATGTCGCGGTCATGACCGCGACCGGCGCGATCGGGCTCATGGCGATTTTCGCCGTCGATCTCCTGTCGCTGTTCTGGGTGTCCCGGCTCGGCGACCAGGCGTTCAAGGCGGCGGTCGGCTATGTCGGCCTCGCCACCTTCTTCGCCATGTCGATCAACATCGGCCTCACCATCGCCGCCTCGGCCACGGTGTCGCGGGCGATCGGCGCCGGCGATCGGCCGCGCGGCCGGAGGCTCGCCGCCTCGGCGCTGACGATCACGGCGATGATGTCCGCGCTCGTGGCGGCGCTGATGTTCGCCTTTCGCGACTGGGCCCTGGCGACGGTCGTCCATGCGAGCGGCGAGCCTCTGCGGGTCGCCTCGGTCTTTCTCGCCATCACCCTTCCGGCGAACGTGCCGATGGCGCTCGGCATGGCGATGTCGGGCATCCTGCGCGCGGTCGGCGACGCCCGCCGCGCGATGTATGTGACGCTGTCCGGCGCGATCGTCACCGCGATTCTCGATCCGACGCTGATCTACGGCCTCGGCCTCGGCGTCTACGGCGCGGCCTGGGCGACGGTGGCCTCGCGCCTCTGCTTCTTCGTCGTCGGCTGGCGCGGCGCCGTGACGATACACGACATGGTGGCGAAGCCGAGCCTCGACGCCGCGCGCGACGACTTCGGTCCGGTCATGGCGATCGGCTTTCCCGCGATCATGGCCAATCTCGCCACCCCGGTCGGCTCCGCCTATACGATCCGCGTCTTTTCCGACATCGGCGAGGCGGCGATCGCCGCCGGCGCGGTCATCGACCGGGTGACCCCGGTCGCCTTCGGCATCATTTTCGCGCTGACCGGCTCGATCGGTCCGATCATCGGCCAGAACTACGGCGCGAGACTGATGCCCCGGGTCAAGCGGGCGCTGACCGACTCGTTCATTCTTTCGATCGGCTACGTGCTCATCGCCTGGAGCCTGCTGGCGCTGGCCGCGCCCTGGCTCGTCTCCGCCTTCGACGCCAAGGGCGACAGCGCCGACTACGTCACGTTCTACTGCCAGTACGGGGTCGTCGCCTGGCTTTTTCTCGCCTGCCTGTTCGTCGCCAATACGGCGTTCAACAACCTGGGCTTTCCGGTGCTGACGATGGCCTTCAACTGGGGCCGGGCGACGTTCGGGACGATTCCGTTCGTGACCTTCGGCGCGCGTTATGGTGGAGTGAAAGGCGGCCTCATCGGCGTCGCGCTCGGCTGCGCCGTGTTTGGCCTCGTCGCGGTCGCCGCGGCTTACGCGGCGACGGCCCGCCTGTCGGAACGGTTGCAGGCGACGCCGTCGTCTGGCGCCCCGGGAGGACGACGCAAAAGGGGAAAGCCATGACTCTCACCGACATCCTGCAAAGCGCGCAGGGCGGCCAGGCGCTCGACAATCTCGCGGCCCGGTTCGGGCTTTCGGACAGCGAGGTGAAGGCGGCGGCGCAGGCGCTCGTCCCGGCGTTTTCGGCCGCATTGCAGAATTTGTCGACTCGACCAGGCGGCCTCGGCGGCCTCCTGACGGAAATGGCCAACGGCGCGCACTCGGCATCCTATGCCGATCCTGGCCAGCCGGCCGGTTCGCTGAGTCCCGAGGCGGTGGGACATGTGTTCGGGTCGTCCGACGCGGCGAACAAGGTGGTTCAGGACGTGGCTCAAGCGTCGGGCGTCAGTCAAGAGGTCATCGAGGGGATGCTGCCGGTCGCCGGCTCGATGCTGGTCGGCGGTCTCGCCCATGCGATGGCGGGGGAGGGCCATTCCGGCGCGCTCGGCGCGCTCGTCGCGGCGACCGCGGCGCCTGGCGGCCTTCAGCCGGCGACCGGGTCGGGGGGCGGTTTCTTCGGCTCGATCATGGGCTCGCTCTTCGGCGGCGCGCACGAGCCGGGCAATACCCAGACCGCAGCGGCGGTCGCCGGGTTGACCGCACTGAGCGCGATGTTCGTTTCCGGCGTCCAGGCGTCGCAGGCCCAGCAGGCGAGCCTCGGCGCGGTCGCTCAGTCGCTCACCCAACCGCCGCCCACCGCGTAAGGCGTTCATTTGCATTGTCCCGCGGGCCTGCCTATCTAGCCGCCATTCGCCGGCTCGCCGGCCGCAGGGGCGCCAGGCTTTATGGCTCGCGACGTCGTCGACGGTGAAATTATCGAATCGCGTGATGCTCTCGCCGCCTGGTTCGAAGCGGGGTGCAAGCCGTCCGGCCCTCTTCGGGTCGGCACGGAGCATGAAAAGATCCTGTTTTACCGCGCCGGTTTTTCGCCGGTTCCATACGCCGGCGAAAGGGGGATCGGCGCGCTGCTCGGCAGGATGAATGCCCGGCTCGGGTGGGAGCGGATCGAGGACGCCGGCCATCTGATCGGGCTCTACGACGCCGAGAACGGCGCGGCGATCTCGCTCGAGCCGGGGGGACAATTCGAGCTGTCGGGCGCCCCGCTGGACACGGCGCACGAGACGGCAGCCGAGCTCGAGCGCCATCTCGAGGTCTGCAAAGCGGTCGCCGAGCCGTTGGGCATATCCGCCCTCTCGCTCGGGATGAGCCCGAAATGGACGTTGGCCGAGACCCCGGTCATGCCGAAAAGCCGCTACGACATTATGCGGCGCTACATGCCCAAGGTCGGGACCCGCGGCCTCGACATGATGTTCCGCACCGCGACCGTCCAGGCCAATCTCGACTACCGCGACGAGCAGGACATGGTGGCCAAGCTCCGCGTCGGGCTTGCGCTGCAGCCGGCGATCACCGCGCTCTTCGCCAATTCGCCCTTCACCGACGGCAAGCTCAACGGCTTTCTCTCGATGCGGTCCGAGATCTGGCGCCACACCGACCCGGACCGCACCGGCATGCTGCCATTCGTCTTCGAGCCGGGCATGGGGTTCGATCGCTATGTCGACTACGCGCTCGACGTGCCGCTCTATTTCGTCAAGCGCGGCTCGGCCTACATCGACGTCGCCGGCCAGAGTTTTCGCGACCTGCTCGCCGGCAAGCTCGCGGCGCTCCCCGGCGAACGCGCGACGATCGCCGACTGGGAGAACCATCTGTCGACGATCTTTCCGGAAGTGCGGCTGAAGCGCTACCTCGAGATGCGGGGGGCCGACGTCGGGCCGCCCGACCGGATCGTGGCGATGTCGGCTTTGATGATCGGCCTCTATTACGATCCGGGCGCGCTGGCGGCGGCTCAGGATCTCATCGCCGGCTGGAGCGCGGAGGACCGGCAGACGCTGCGCGACGAGGCGCCGCGCGCCGGGCTCGCGGCGAAGATTCGCGGCCGCGACCTGCGCTCGGTCGCGCTCGACATGCTGGCGATTTCCCGCGGCGGCCTCGAGCGGCGCGGGCGCCGTAACGATAACGGCGAGGACGAAACAATCTGGCTCGCCCCGCTCGAGGCGATCGCCGAAAGCGGGCGCTCGCCTGCGCAGGATTGGATCGACCGCTACGAGGGCGCGTGGCGCCGGTCGGTCGATCCGGCCTTTGTGGAGGCGGTCTTCTGAAGCCGCTTTGCCCCTGCCGCCGGAGCGCGCGCGGAGAAGTCCGCGCGGGCGACTGCAATGGCTTGGGCGCCGCTTCTCGCTTCATGCATCGAACCTTCGAAGCCGTTGCCTCGACAGCCTGCGCAAACGTTCGACTTCGCAGCCGCCTCTCGTCCACGCGGCCAGGGCGGCTGCGCCGGACGATCCTCCATCCCGGGGCCATGAGGGCGCGACTCACGATCTCGGTTTGACTAGTTCAGCCTGGAAGCCGTCGAGGCGTCGAACAGATGCAGGCCCGCGGGCGCGATCGTTATCCCGATCTCGCTTCCTGGAGCATAGGACACGCGGTCTCGGAACACCGCGATCACGTCCACGCCGCCCAGCCGACCGAACACATGCGTTTCTGCGCCGGTGGGCTCCGTCAGGCTGACGAGCATCTTGATCGGCGAATTCGGATCAGGGACGATCGCCTCGGGGCGGAACCCGCACAAAACGTCGACCTCCGGCCGAACCCGTGGAGGAGAGGAGAGCGGAATTCGCAGTCCGCCTTCCCCTACGAAACTCGTAGCCGGCTCGGAAAAGAGGCGTCCGGAAACGAAATTCATCGCCGGCGATCCGAGAAACGACGCGACGAACACATTGGCCGGCCTGTCGTAGAGCTCGAGCGGCGTTCCGACCTGTTCGACAATTCCCTCGTGCATGACCACGATCCGGTCGGCCATGGTCATCGCTTCGATCTGATCGTGCGTGACGTAGATGCAGGTTGTTCCGAGACGGCGGTGAAGTTCACGGATTTCGCCCCGCATCTGAACGCGCAGCTTCGCGTCAAGGTTCGACAGCGGCTCGTCGAACAGAAAAACTTGCGGATCGCGCACGATCGCGCGCCCCATCGCGACGCGCTGTCGCTGGCCGCCGGAAAGCTGACCTGGCCGCCGGTCGAGGAGCTGCTTGATGCCCAGGATCGAGGCGGCCCGGTCGACGCGCGCGACCCGCTCCGGCTTCCTGAACCGCCTCAACGCAAGCGAGAACTCCATGTTCTCGCGCACCGTCATGTGCGGATAAAGGGCATAGTTCTGGAACACCATCGCGATGTCGCGATCTTTCGGATTGAGGTTGTTTACGACCCGATCGCCGATCATGATCCGTCCGCTGGTGACTTCCTCGAGGCCGGCGATCATGCGCAACAGCGTCGACTTGCCGCAACCGGAGGGACCCACGAGCACGACGAACTCGCCGTCGCGCGCCTCAATGTCGACGTTGCGGATGACTTTCACCGTACCGAAGGATTTTTCGACGTTTTCGATCCTGACTCCGGCCATGACGGGTCTCCAAGGCCTCTAGGGCGCGGCCGCGGCCTCGCCGCCCGTCGCGCCCGCCGCAGGCGACCCCGGGGCTTTAACGCGCACCTCGTCGCACGAGCAGGCCCCGCCGTCGATGATGAGCGCAATCCCGCCGTCTCTCAGCGCCAGAGCGCTTTCGTCGCAGATCCTAAGCTTCGTTCTGCCGACAGCGACCGCGATGCTGTCGCCCTCGGCCTCCAGCACGAATGCGTAAGGCCTCTCGAAGGTCCAGTCGAACGCCGTTTCGGCGAGGGTGACCACCGAGTCGTCGTAGGCGCGGACGAGGCGAAGGAGCCCGGGTCTCACGAGGACCGCCGCGTAGTAGCGGCGCAGGCCCTGCACCCGAACCGCCACACCGGCGTATTGCGCCAGGTGAACCGTGAGCGCCGCCTCGAGCCGATAATCCGTCCACCCCCTTCCGCCATGGATGATCATGCCCTCGCCGCGGTCCTGGGAGATGCGGAACGCCTGTGGGAAAGTCGACGAGAAGATGCTGACCGCGTTCACCCAGGCGCGTCGCCAGAATTCGCCGGGTTCGCCGGGACGACGAAGCACAAGGTCCGGCGGTCCGTCCCACCGCAACCAATCGAGAAGGAAGGCGCCGCGCTGCTCGCCCGCGTCCGACCGCAGAGCAAGCCCCAGGGATTGAATCGGCTGGCCGTCCGTATCGGGCAGGCGCCATGCGAGCACGGCTTCGCCGCCGGGCGCGAGACCGGTCCATTCGCCGTCGACGGCACGCAGGGCGTCGTTCGCCCCGTAGACCAGGATGCGCAAGGCGACCGCGACGTCGCGGGTGTTGCTCGCGTCGGCGACGACGCGCGCCGAGACCTGCTGCCCGGAATAGACGAGCGGGGTCGCCATGAGGTCGTAGGTCCGCATGCGCGTGACCTCAGGGGGCGTGAAGGTCGGCGTCAGCGCCGCGACCGGATTGTCGCGAAGAGCGGAGCATCTGAGCTCCAGCGCACGGCTCTCCTCGAAAGGAACGTTGGCGAGCTCGAGAGTGGTTTCGGACGAGGGCCTGAAGCCCTGCGCGCTGCCGGGCAGGGAGAAATGGAACTGCGAGCCGTTCTTCTTCGGCGGCAAAGGCGCGAGACCCGCGAGGCGGCGCCCGAGGTCGACGAGGCGGCCGCTGACGCGCACGGCGTCGTTGATCGCAGCGCCTCCGTCGGCAGAAGAAATCAGCATCCGGTCGGCGAGCGGCCCCCGCCAGTCCTTCCCCGCCTCGATGCCTTCGAGGCCAAGCATCGCGCCCATGAGACATCCGACGTTGCCGGCGTTGCAGTCCGTGTCCCAGCCGGAGGTGCAGACGATCGTTTGAGCCAGCGAAAAATCGTCGGGGGCATAGAGAATCGCCATGATCATGACGGCGTGGTTGGGAACGACATGGCAGTTGCCCGGATACTTGTCGTAGCCGTAATGCGTCTCGATCTCGCGTCGCGCGTCGCGCCAGTCCGGATATCGGCCCCGCCAGTTCCGAATGTCCGCAATCAGCCGGGCAATCGGGCTCGAGCAATCGATCTGCGCGAGGCCCGCGTCGATCAGATGCTCGACGTCGCGCGAAAGGAAGGCCTCGGCCTCCATTGCGGCCCAGAGCTTTGCGGCGTCGACGGCTGCGCCGTCGTGGCTGACGCTCGCGGCCTCGCCCGCCAGCCGGGCCGCGAGCGCCGGATCGCCCGCCGCCACGATGGCCCAGCCGTCGATGAAGATCTGCGCGCCGATCTGTTCGGCGACGGTTTTGCCGTTGGTTGCGATCGAACCGCTCGCCGGCGCCTCGATCCCCCGTTTCAGGTTGAGCCAGGCCGTGTGTTCGGTCGAATTGCCGTTGCCGCCCCACCACAGGATCGAGCGGTTCTCGACGACGTAGTTCAGCCATGTCTGCCCGATCTCGCGCGCCGAGATGTCGGGCTTCGCCCCATGGTCCTCGAGCGCGCGGATGAAGGTGAAGGTTCCCGCGATGTCGTCGTCGGTGACGACCAGAGGGCAATCGAGGCGGTCGTGGACGTAATATTCGATCGGCCCGAGTTCGCTGAGGATGCGCTGATGCGTCCAATTCTCGAACGGCCTCCCGAGGTAGACGCCGATCAGTTTGCCGAGCACCGCGGCATAGGCGCGCTCCGGATAATCGTGAGGCAGGTTTCGCATAGGCTCCCGCCTAGACAATTTCGAGATAGTCGCGGTCCGGCAGCGCCGGGAAGGGCGCGGTGGGCAGCGTCTGGTACCAGTAGGCCACCGAGGCGATGTCGTCCTGCAGCGGAAGATAGCGGCGGCTGTCCTTCTCCGTTCGCCAGCCGATCGCCTGCAGCGTCACGCGGAGGTCCGCCTCGAAGCGGATCGGATCCACGATATGCCAGCGGTAGAGGCCGAAGCGCTGCTGCGATTGATAGGTCCCGTCCGGCCGGATGACCTGAGGCAGACCCGAATAGGGCGTCGTGAATTCGATGTAGGCGCGGGGGAACGCGGGATCGACCGTGCCCGCGTCGAAATTGTAGGCGCCGCAGAAATAGTCCTCGGTTCCTGTGCCGCAGATGGTCGGCCAGGCGTCGCCGTCCATGAAGAACTTGATTTCCCCCTCGCCCCACCAGCCGGAACTGTTGACCCCCCAGGCGACGTAGGTTCCGACGTAATGACCGCGGCCGCGCACGCCGTCGAGGATCACATAGTCCTGCTTGAACGGAAGCGGATTGACGCGGCGAAACTGCGCGTGGAAATAGGCAGCATCCTCGGGGACGTCGGTCAGCGCATAGTTGATCTGCCAGTAGACGATCGCCTCGGAATCCGGATCGCGGTTCTCGAGCGTGAGCCGCGCGGCCTTGCGGAACGGCATCTCCCAGTAACAGTTGAACGCGCGGCCCGGATTCACGCAGACGGCGAGCGAAGTCACCTGCGCGTATCGGCCCCATCCGCAGGCGAAGAAATCTCCGAGCGGCGCCTCGACGGACGGAGTGTCTTGGCCGTCCCAGTAGATGCGCAGGACGAGGTCGCGCCAGCGGACATTGGCGGGAGTGATCCAGATCTGCTGGATCGCGCCCGAGCCTTCGATCGCTGCGAGCTGCAAGGTCGCGCCGGGGGCGATCCGCATGGAGGGCGAAATCTTCCAGCCGCGCCCGAGTCCGCGGGCGTGGACGGCGCCGGTTCCGTCCTCGGCCATCCCGCCCTGGCCCTTCTCGCCGTTCGGGTTCTCCGGGCTGATCGAGCGCGACTTCGCGTCGGACAGGCGCGAGAGATTGCCGAGGCTCATGCCAAGTCCGGAGAAGCGCTCAGTCATGCCCGCGTCCTTCGCCGCGACCGCCGCTCACTTGATGCCGCTGGTCTTGATGGATTCGATGATTCGCTTCTGGAAGACGACGAACATCGCGATCGTCGGCACCGCGACGACGGTCGAGGCCGCCATGATGTAGTTCCACGAACCGTTGTACTGCTGATGGAAGCTCGCGATCGCCACCTGGACCATCCAGAGGTCCTGATTGGAGGTGATCGTCAGCGGCCAGAGGAACGAATTCCAGTTCGCCAAGAAAAACAGGATCGCGAGCGCCGAGAGGATCGGTCGGCTCAGCGGCAGGATGATCGACCAGTAGACGCGGAAATAGCCGGCGCCGTCGATCAGAGCCGCCTCCTCCAGCTCGCGCGGCACCGCGAGATAGAATTGCCGCAGCAGGAAAATTCCGAACGCATTGAAGATCGAGGGAATGATCAGCCCGGCGTAGCTGTCGAGCAGGCCGAGCGCCCGGGCGAGGATGAACAGGGGCACGATGATGACCGGCTGCGCAATGAGGAAGGTCGCGAACATGGCCAGAAAGATCGCGTCGCGGCCCGGGAATCTAAGGCGCGCCAGGGCGTAGCCGGCCATCGAATGAAAAAACAGCGCTACCACCGTGACGACGGTCGACACGAAGAACGAGTTCCAGAGATAGCGGACGAAATTCACTTTCGTGAAGACGTAGATGAAATTGGCGAGCGTCGGGTGACGCGGGATCAGATTGGCGTCGAACAGCTCGCTCGACCCCTTCAGCGACATCGACAGCATCCAGAAGAGCGGCGCCACCGCCATGAACGAGAGCAGCGATCCGGCAAGGTAGAGCGCAAGCCGCACGGGTTGCACCAGCGCGCGGGGAACCTCGTCTCCGGCCGCCGCCGCGTCAGCCATAGATGAAGCGCCCTCCTCGCGTCAGCATGAACATCAGCATCGTGATCAGCATCAGCACGACGACCAGAACCGAGGCCATGGCCGCCGCGTATCCGTATTCGTTGAACAGGAACGCCTGCTGATAGATGTAGAAGATCGCCAGCGAGGTCGAATTCGCCGGGCCGCCGCGGGTCATCACGTAGACCAGGTCGAAGGTCTGCGAACCGCACACCGCCGTCACCGTCGAGACGAGGAGAACGAAGAAGCTCGTCGGCTGCAGGAGCGGAAGCGTGATCTTGAAGAACGACTGGACCGGCCCCGCCCCGTCGATGCGCGCCGCCTCATAATATTCGCGCGGAATGTCCTGCAGGCCGCCGAGGAAAATCAGCATGTAGAATCCCATCAGGAACCACACGCTGATGGCGACGACCGAGTAGAGGGCAAAACGCGGGTCGCCGAGCCAGGAGGTCGACGGCAGGCCGATCGCCTCGGCCGCCCGGTTGAAGATCCCGATCTTGTCGATCAGCAGCAGTTGCCAGACCAGCCCCACCACGACCAGACTGACGGTCTGGGGCATGAACAACAGGCTGCGGACGACGCCGTTGAATCGCGTGTCGCTCTGCACCAGCAGGGCGAGGCCGAGGCCGACCACGTAGAGCGCGGGAACGAGCGTTACGATGTAAATGACCGTCACGCTGAGGCTGCGCCAGAACAAAGGGTCGCCGGCCATCCGTCTGTAATTGTCGAACCCGACGAATGTATATCCCCCGAAGCCGCTGACCGAGAAGAAGCCGAGGCTCAGCGACAGAACCATCGGGCCGCCGACGAAGATCAGGAGGCCGATTGCATCGGGCGCGACAAACAGATAGCCGGCGAGCCGCTCCCGCCCGCGGTTGGAGAGCTGAAGCCTGGGAAAGCGGGTCGGCGCCGGGGTTTCGGCGCCCTCCCTGGTCTGGACTAGCCAACTCATCGTCAGATGATCGGCGCGCCTCTGTAGCCGGAAAGGAAGGCGTCGATCTGTTCGGACGCGGCCGCCGCCGCCTGCTCCGGGTTCTGCCCGTTGAGCTGGCAGCCCTGGATCGCGTCGGAGATCGCCTTGTAGACCGGCGGCGGCATGCGGGGCTCGCCGCGCGCGCCGGGGTAGATCTCGTCGGCGAACACCTTGAGAAAGCCGCTCTGATAGGCATCCTTCCCGGCCTCGAGCGCGGACTTGGTCGGCGGCATGTCGCTCTTGGCCTTGGTGCACCAGTCGACGATGCGGCCGGTGGAGCCGTCCTTGGGGGACCCGAGCGCCCAGACGCAGAACTCGCCGGCCGCCTTCGGATTGAAGCCCTTCGAATTGGCGACGAAGGCCCAGCCGCCGCCGATCGTGATGTACTTGCCGTTCGGCGGGGTCGGCAGCCTGAAGACGCCGTACTTGAAGTTGGGCGCGCCCTCGCGAAGGTTGGCGATCGCCCAGATGCCCGTGTTCTGCATGGCGCAGTAGCCGGAGCCGAGGTTGGGCACGACGTCCCACGCCCCGCCGCCGAGAGGCTTGCGCGGCGCGACGCCCATGTTGATCGCATCCTGCCAGAACTTCAGCGCCTGGACCGCGGCGGGCGAGTTGAAGGCGCTCTTTCCGTCCTTGGTCTGAAAGTCTCCGCCGCCTTCCCAGAGGAACGGATACCAGGTGAAGTTCTGGTAATAACCCGGATTGGTCTCGAACAGGACGCCGAAGCGCTTCGAGTTGGTCAGCTTCTTGGCCACGTCGAGGAGTTCGGCCCAAGTCTTCGGGACGTCCTTCTCGCTCAGGCCGGCCTCGTTGAAGGCCTCGACGCTGTAGTACATGGCCATGGGTTCGACTTCATAGGGAAGCGCGTAAATCTTCCCGTCGACCATCCGGCTGGCGATCACGTTCGGAAAGAAGTCGTTGCGGGCAGCCTCGCTCATGAAGGGGGTCAGATCGAGCAGGACGCCGCCATTGTAGTAACGCAGAAAGTCGCCGGGGCTGATGATGAAGAGATCGGGCCCCGCGCCTGACGCGAACGCCGTCGGAAGCTTCGTTCCGTCCATGTATGCGTTGTTGGGCACGTAGACGAGTTCGACCTTGACGTCGTGACTGTCGTTCCAGCCCTTGACGACACCCTCATACCATTTGTCCTGCGTCGCGACGCCTCCGCCGGGGGCGTAGAACTGCCAGAACTTGAGCGTCTGGGCGGCGTAGCCGCGCGACACAAAAGGAAATCCGGTGACCGCGACCGCAGCGGCGCCGCTTGCCAGCGCGCTTCGCCGGGTCAGCGTTCTCCTCGAGGAACGGACGGGCGCCTTCGGGATCTCGGTCGGCTTGCTCATTCATTTCCTCCCATGTCGCGCGAAACGAACGCCTGCAAAAGGCTGTTGCTTCGCTTTTGCGTCTGGCCCGGAAGCAACGCGAGGCTCCCGTCGCAGCGGACCACGGCGAGCGTCCCGCCGGACCGCGCACAGGCCATGATAATATGAACTGAGAAAAAATCGAACGCTCTTCACATCGGCGCGAGCCGGCGTTGAAAGCGAGGGCGCGGGGGCGGACAGTCGCGGGCGAACGCTGCCCGGAGCTTGAAATGAGCCTCGCCGTCCTGCCGATTGCCGAGACTTTCGCCGCTGAGATTCGCGGCGTGGATTGCGCGGCCGCGCTTGCCGATGCGGACGTCGGCGCGATCGACGCCGCCATGGAGCGCCACTCCGTCCTTGTCTTTCGCGATCAACCGCTGACCGACGAGCAGCAGATCGCCTTTACCCGGCGCTTCGGCGATCTCGAACGTTATGACACTCCCGGCCATATCCGCAGGCGCGAGGCGGAGCGGCTCGGGCCCGGCATCGCGGACTTCTCCAACCTCACGCGCGACGGCGCGCTGATGTCGGCTCAGGACCGGATCTGGCTGTTCAAGCTCGCCGACCGCCTCTGGCACTCCGACAGCTCCTTCCGTCCGGTCCCGGCGAAATATTCGCTGCTGTCCGGCCGGACGATCCCGGCGCGTGGCGGTGAAACCGAATTCGCCGACATGCGCGCCGCCTACGACGCGCTCGACGAACGGACGAAGCTGGAGATCGAGGATCTTGTCTGCGAACATTCGCTGATTTATTCGCGCGAGGCGATCGGTTTTTCCGACATTTCTCCCGAGGAGCGAGAGCACTTTCGGCCGGTTCGCCATCCCCTGGTGCGCCTCGACCCTCGTACGGGGCGGAAATCGCTGTTTTTGTCGGCCCACGCCGGGGCGATCGTCGGCTGGACTGTGCCGGAGGCCAGATTGTTCCTGCGCGATCTGACCGAGCACGCCACACAGCCTGAGTTCGTCTACCGGCACGTCTGGCGGCCGGGCGATCTCGTGATGTGGGACAATCGGACCACGATGCATCGAGCGCGAAAGTTCGAGCCGGGCGCAATTCGCGACGTTCGACGCACGACCTTGTCGGGCGCCGTCTCCGAGCCGTACGCCTCGAGGTGATCGCCTCGAAGCGGCGGGAGTCAGCCGGACAGGCTCGAACCGGCGCGGGGCAGAGCCTCTCGTCGCCAAGCGGATGGGCCGCTTCGGCGGGGGGCTGGACTTATGGGACCGCCGCGAGCAGCAGGAACACGCCGAAGATCACGAGATGCACCGCGCCTTGCAAAATCGTGGCCTTGCCCGTCGCCAGGGTCAGCGAGCTGACGAACAGGGTGAGCAGCAGGAGCGCCATGCCTTCGGCGTCGAGGCCGAGCGTCAGCTCCCGGCCCAGATAGAGGGAGACGCCGCCGACGGCCGGGATGGTCAGGCCGATGCTGGCGATCGCCGAGCCGATCGCGAGATTGAGGCTCGTCTGGACGCGATTGGCGACGGCGGCTTTGATCGCCGCGACGCTCTCCGGCAGGAGGACGAGCGCGGCGATGACGACGCCGAGGAAGGAGGGCGGCAGCCCGGCCGCGTGGATGGCGTGCTCGAGCGACTCCGACAGGGTTTCGGCGAGGAGCACCACCGCGAGAAGCGAAACGAGCAGCATCAACGCGCTCGCGGCGGTCGCCGCGAAGGAAGGCGGCGGCCCCTCTGCGTCGTCCTCGCTCCCGGTTTCGGCGCTGAAATGGTCGCGGTGGCGAAACGACTGCACGAAGACGAACACGCAGTAGAGGATGACCGACAAGGCGCCGACGAAGACGAGCTGGGTCGGCGAATATTGAGGCCCGAGCTTCGCCAGGGTGAAATTCGGCAGGACGAGCGCCAGCACCGCGAGCGTCGCAAGGACGCTCAACGCCGCCCCGGTGCCTCTCACCCGAAACGCCTGTTCGTGATAGCGCGCGCCGCCGACCAGCAGGCAGAGGCCGACGACGCCGTTCAGGACGATGGCGACGGCGGAAAACACCGTGTCGCGGGCCAGCGAATTCTCGACCGCGCCGCCCGTCAGCATGGCGGAGACGATCAGCGACGTCTCGATCACGGTGACGGCGAGGGCGAGCAGCACGGAGCCGAAGGGCTCCCCGACCTTGAGCGCGACGGTTTCCGCATGGCGCACGGCGGCGAACACCGAGACGAGCAGGAACAGCGCGGAAAGGAGCCCGACCCAGCCGTTTTCCGGGCGCAACAGGCCGCCGCGTTCGAGGCCGAACAGGCCGAGGGCCGCGACCGGCGCCGTCGAGATCAGCCAGGCGGAGCCGTCACTCTCTTGCGCCGTCTTCATTGCGAAACGTTTCCCGGGACTGAAGGTCGCCCGCGCAAGCCCCGCCGCCGGCTCGGGCGACGATCATGACATTCATGCGCAGGGGCGCGCGGCGCCGGCCGGGCGGACCGGATGACAGGAGCCCCGCCGCGACCTCACCCGACAAACAGCGCGCCCAAGCGCCGTCGGGCGTTATTTGCCCATCTTCGCCTTCATCTTCTGCAGCGCCTGGGCGCAGCCGACGCTCATCTCCATCTTGTGCGCCTTGAGGCAGTCGATGATGCGCCCGCCGCCCGGCTGGACCCCCGGGCAAAGCCTCGCAATGTCCGACTTGCAGAGCGCAATGGCTTCGGACTGCGCGAGCGCCGAATCTGCGAGCGAGACGGCGGCCAGCGAAAGCAGCAAGGCGAGCGTGAGTCGGCGAACGAACATCTCCAATCCCCCTGGTCGGGCCCGGACGTCGGGCGGCGGGCGGATGGTATAGGGCCTCGTTCGGCGGTCAATGGAAAAGCGGTCGGAAACCAGCGCGCGGATGCGCTCGGACCTTCAGGCCGCCCAGCTGGCGAGGAAGATCGCCGCGAACGGCAGCCACGTGCCAATGAGGCTGCGAAACATCGCGTAGCTGCGCTCGAACCACGGCGCGACCACGAAAACGTCCAGCGCCATGACGATCGAGGTCATCACGACCGCCCGGAGCAGGGGATCGAAATCCGGCGCGGCGAATCTGTGGAGGGCCGACAATGCATAAGCGAAGGCGGGCGCCGCGATCAAATGAACATACAAAGTTGTCTTTAGTGACCAGATCCGGCGCCCGACGGCGATCACCGCGCCGCACAATCCCCAAAGAACCACGCTCGCCCCGGCCAGATAAATCCACGACATGTCTCAGCCCCGACCGCGGACCCCGCTTGCGTTCGAGCCGACCACTTCGCCGTCCTCCTTCGAGAACCGGCCGATGTCGGGATCGGGCAGAATATCGAGCACCTTTTCCGAAGGCCTGCAGAGCCGCACGCCCTTCGGCGTCTCGACGATCGGCCGGTTGATCAGGATCGGGTGCGCCAACATGAAATCGATCAATTCGTCGTCCGACCATTTCGGATCGGCGAGGCCCAACTCGGCGTAGGGCGTGCCCTTCTGGCGCAGCAACGCGCGCACGGGGATTCCCATGGCGGCGATCAGCTCGACCAGCCGCGCGCGGCTCGGCGGATTCTTCAGATATTCGATGACGACCGGCTCCTCCCCGCTCTGCCGGATCATGGCGAGCGTGTTGCGCGACGTGCCGCATTTTGGGTTGTGGTAGATCGTGATGGTCATAGCTTGGCCTCGGGTTTCACGGATCGATCGGATTCTTGCAGGCTGACGCCTCAAGCGCCGGGCTGTCCGCGACTGGCGGACGCCGGCCCCTCACGCGCGCTGCCCGCTGGGCGATTGGTCCTCGTACCAGCCTCTGCTTGCGTTGACGATCCAGACGACGCTCAGCATGACCGGCACTTCGATCAACACGCCGACGACGGTCGCGAGGGCCGCGCCCGAATTGAATCCGAACAGGCTGATGGCGGCGGCCACCGCCAATTCGAAAAAGTTGCTGGCGCCGATCAGGGCCGACGGGGCGGCGACGCAGTGCTGCTCGCCCACCAAACGGTTGAGCAGGTAGGCAAAGCTCGCGTTGAAGTAGACCTGAATCAGTATCGGCACGGCAAGCATTGCGATGACCAAGGGCTGCCTCAGGATCTGATCGCCCTGGAAACCGAAAAGCAGAACCAGCGTCGCCAGCAGCGCGACCAGAGAAAGCGGCTGCAAGGTTCCGAGAACCAGGGCGAGCGCGGCCTCGCCGCCGGCTTTGAGAACATTGCGCCGGATCACCTGCGCCGCGATGACAGGCAGCACGATATAGAGGACCACCGACAGGACGAGGGTGTCCCATGGAACTGTGATCGCCGACAGTCCGAGCAGAAAGCCGACGATCGGCGCAAACGCGAACACCATGATCGTGTCGTTGAGTGCGACCTGCGACAGCGTGAAATGCGGCTCGCCCTTCGACAGTTGGCTCCACACGAAGACCATGGCCGTGCAGGGAGCGGCGGCGAGCAGGATCAGACCGGCGATGTAGGAATTGATCTGCTCGGCCGGCAGATAAGGCCGGAAAAGATAGCCGATGAAAAACCAACCGAGCGCCGCCATCGAGAATGGCTTGACAGCCCAGTTGATGAACAGCGTGACGCCGATGCCACGCCAGTGACGCCGGACCTCGCCGAGCGCGGCGAAGTCGATCTTGACGAGCATCGGGATGATCATCAGCCAGATCAGGAACGCCACGGGCAGGTTGACCCTGGCGATCTCGATCGAGCCGATCAGATGAAACACGCCGGGCAGAAGATGCCCCAGCGCCACACCGGCGACGATGCACAGGGCGACCCAAAGCGTGAGATAGCGCTCGAAAACCGACATCAGGCTGTCCTTTGGCTCATGGCCGCCGCATCCGCGCCTGGAGCGCGCCCCGTAGTCCGGGGCGACCCCTTGCGCCTGAAGTGGCGCTACGATCGTCGCCAGGGGGATCGAGGTCGCCGAGGTCGGCGGCGTGTCGCGGACCGCGCCGGGAGAGATCGAAGCCCACGCTCAGCTGGCCTTCTTGTCGGCGCCGATCGACGCGCCCTCCATATGCCCGATCTCGCCGAGCTTCGCGCTCAGCGCCATCCTGCTGATGCTTCGCAGCGGCAGCGCCGTGAAGACGGTGATGCGGTTGCGCAAATACCGGAACGCGGTGACGAATGCGGCTTCTTTGAGAGCGGGCGCGCCGACGACCGCCGCAGGGTCCTCGATGCCCCAGTGCGCAGTCATTGGCTGGCCCGGCCAGATCGGGCAGGCCTCTCCGGCCGCGCTGTCGCAGACGGTGAAGACGAAATCGAGCTTCGGGGCGTCCGGCGCGGCGAACTCGTCCCACGGCTTCGACCGATAGCCGTCGGTCGGGTAGTTGAACGACTCCAGCACCTTGATTGCGAGCGGGTTCACCTCGCCCTTCGGGTGGCTTCCAGCGGAAAAGGCGTTGAAACGCCCCCGACCCTCCTTGCGCAAAATGCCCTCGGCCATGATCGACCGGGCGGAATTGCCGGTGCAGAGAAACAGGACGTTGAAAGGCGCATCAGTCACAGGCTTCCTCCCTGGCGCAATTGACGGCGGCGTCGCATGCCGGGGCGCCCACTCCGCCGCACAGCTCCGGGCGTCCCTGGCAGCAGTCGCGCATGATGAAGTCGATCAGCGCCCGCATCCCGGAATAGTCGGTCGCGTAAATGATCTGGCGCTGCTGGCGGGTCGCCCGGATGAGACCCGCCCGCTCGAGTTCCTTCAGGTGGAAAGAGAGCGTCGGCGACGGCACGTCGAGGCTGAGGGCGATTTCGCCGGCCGGCATGCCGGAAGGTCCCTTTTGCACCAGAAGGCGAAACACGGCCAGCCGCGTCTCGTGCGCGAGGGCGGACAGGCAGGACAGGGCTTGCTTTTCTTCCATAATTCGAGAATACTCAAAGTGATGAATAATGCAAGAGCCGAAACGGAGGGAGTCATGCAAGGCGAACACGAGGTCCGGGCGCTGGTGCGCGAGCGTTATGGAGCGATCGCGCGGGAGGCGGGTGGTTGCTGCGCCCCGTCCTGTTGCGCGCCTGAGACGGCTCCCGACGGATTGAACGTGATCGGCGACGCCTACGAAGGCGTCGCGGGCCGCTTCGCCGAGGCCGATCTCAATCTCGGCTGCGGCGTTCCGACGCAACATGCGGCGCTGAAGCGTGGTGAAACGGTGCTTGACCTCGGCTCGGGCGCCGGCAACGACGTCTTCATCGCGCGCCACGAAGTCGGCGCGGAGGGGCATGTAATAGGCGTCGACATGACGCCGGACATGATTTCGCGCGCGCGGGCGAATGCCCGCAATCTGGGTTTCGACAATGTCGATTTCCGCCTCGGCGAGATCGAGCATCTGCCGGTCGAAAGCGGCAGCGTCGACGCGATCATCAGCAATTGCGTGCTGAACCTGTTGCCCGACAAGGCTCCGGCCTTCATCGAAATGTTCCGCGTGCTGCGGCCCGGCGGCCGCTTCTGCGTTTCGGATATTGTCGCCACAGCTAAGCTGCCCGACCCGGTGCGGAAGGTCGCGGCCCTCTATGTCGGCTGCGTCGCCGGCGCGCTTCCCGAGAAGGACTATTTGGCCCTGATCGAGGCGGCGGACTTCGAGGGCGTGCGGACCGCGAAAGCCCAGCCGATCCGCCTGCCCAATGAGATCCTGTCGCAGTTCCTCGGCCCCGAAGATATCGCCGCATTCCGCGCCTCCGGGGCGGAGTTGAAGAGCGTGACGGTGCTTGCGACCAAGCCCGCGGTCGGGCGGTGACGAGCGAGCCCGAGGTGGGCGGAAGCCCGCCCACTGACACCCGCCTCACTCTAGGCCAGTCCTATCCGGTTTTCCCCTGGCTTTTGGCGGAGCGTGTCGGTAGACCACGCGCGCACGCTCCCATACCTCGAACGTTTGGTGCAGGTCGAGCTGCTGCTCGAAAAGCAATTTGGATTGCTCTATGGCCTCCTGGTCTGAAAGGCCGTCAAACTCTTGCACTGCCTCGATATGACCGTCGACAATGAATAGCGCCGGATCGGCGCATTCCTTTGCTGGCGGGACAATCTTCATCTTCGATACCTGGTTCGCCGGCAAAGAACGTCAACGGCGACAAGATGAGCCATAGGCGGACAAAAACCTGCGCTGCTCGTATCGGCGTTCGGTCCGCCTGACACTTTACCTTTGGTTTTAGAGGTTCAGGAACCTCACCTGACAAGATTGGTGTTTTTTGCAGCGACCCCGAAGAAGAAAACACTGGAACAATTGGTCCGGGGGCAGCGTCGATTTGCTCGGCACAAACCGAGACGCGTTGGCTCCCGACCAAGCGCTTGCGGTTGTGCGAGCCAGCTGGTGAACTCGGCCGCCGCCCTCCACGGCGGCCTCTTTTCGAGCCCGAGCTTTGCGGCGGCGTCGCAGCTCGAATTGCGGTCACGGCAGGCTCACTAGATCGGCTCACCCGGATGCCAGTTGCCCTTTTCGTCGCTGATCGCTTTCGTGGCCGGCGGATCGTGCCGGTAGACCAACCGCCTTCCGTCCCAGACTTCGAATGTGTCGAAGCCGCGCTGGTTCAGGGAAAGCTGTTTTGCTCGTTCGATCGCCTCCCGCTCTGACCGGGCGGAGAGGAACATCGATGAGACGATGCGCCCGGCGTTGATGAAAAGGCAACACACGGTCGGATTCCTCATCCGGGCATGGTCTCACATTGTCAGCCTGTGCGGGGATGTGACAAATCGTACCAGCCGGCCCACACATGGGTGGCGCCGCAGCGGCGAGTTTGCGCCCTCAATCGTCGTCCTGTAGCGTTCGTCCCGATGGTTCCCTTCGGGGATCAAAAGGGAACGCGGTGCAGGCTCTAAGGGCCGAGGCCGTGGCTGCCCCCGCAACTGTAAGCGGAGAGACGACGCCACTCGTGATCACTGGGAAACCGGGAAGATCGGCGTCCGTCGTTGACCCGCGAGCCAGGAGACCTGCCATCGCTCGTGCAGCCGATCTCGGGCGAGGCGAACCGATGGTCTGTATCTCCGGGGGCGCGCCCCGCGATCGCGCTGTTTTTCCTAAAACAGCATGCGAGGGCGCCATGCCTGGAATCGTCTCGACTGTCCTGAACGAGGGCGGCGCTGATCTGCGTCGCCGGTTGATCGCCATCTATGCCGTTCTAATCGGCGGCAATGCTCTCATCGGGCTCTGGGCGCTCGTCGCGCTGGGCAATCGGCCCGTCCTGTTGGGGACGGCTCTGCTCGCCTACACCTTTGGCCTGCGGCACGCGGTCGACGCCGATCATATCGCGGCGATCGACAACGTGACGCGCAAGCTGATGCAGCAGGGCCAGCGGCCGGTCGGCGTCGGTTTCTTCTTTTCGCTCGGACACTCGGCCGTCGTCGTGATCCTTTCGGTCGGGGTCGCTTTCGCCGCGTCGGCGCTGACCTCGCGCTTCGATTCGCTGAAGGCGGTCGGCGGCGTGATCAGCACGAGCGCGTCGGCGTTGTTCCTGTTCGCCATCGCCTTCATCAATATCGTGGTGCTCGTCGCCGTCTTCCGAACATTTCAGGCGGTCAAACGAGGCGAGCCGTTCGCGGAGGATGATTTCGACATCCTGCTCAACAGCCGCGGCTTCCTGTCGCGCATCTTTCGTCCGCTGTTCGGCCTCGTCGCCAAGAGCTGGCACATGCTGGCGATCGGGTTTCTGTTCGGGCTGGGATTCGACACCGCGACGGAAGTCGCGCTGTTCGGCATCTCCTCCGCTCAAGCGGCCAACGGCATGTCGTTCAGCTCGATCATGGCGTTCCCGGCTCTGTTCACCGCCGGGATGTCGTTGGTCGACACGACCGATGGCGTGCTCATGCTGGGCGCTTACGGCTGGGCGTTCATGAAGCCGATCCGCAAGCTCTATTACAACATGACGATCACGGCGGTCTCCGTTGTCGTCGCCGTCCTGATCGGCAGCCTCGAAACCCTTAACCTCGTCGGCGATCAGCTCGGCCTGACCGACGGCGGCGGCTTCTGGGGCGCAATCGGCGCCATCGACGACAATTTCGGGGTTCTGGGCTACGTGATTATCGGAGTATTCCTCCTGAGCTGGCTAGGCTCGGTCGCCTTCTACAAATTCAAGCGCTACGACGAGCTCGAGGTCAACGCTGGTGGCGTTTGATTCTACAGCGGAACCAGGTAGCGCACCGGGTCGACGGCCTTGCCGTCCTTGCGCATTGTATGGACAGCTAACATATTGTTTTCATTAATGAATTGGCGGTTTGCAAATTGCTAGCTCTTGAATAGCAAGCTATGTTTGGGATATGACACGCTTTGTCGCCTAGCGCGCGGCTCGCCTTGCTCTCGACGCAATCCGACCTGCAATCCGCGTTTGCCGGGGCCTGCATACGCCTTACAACGCATCTTGCACGCTAGGCGCTCCCGCCGGAGCGAGAAGCGTTACAAGCCGCCGGCGAGCTTCCTACGCTTTTCACTTATTTAACAAGTGTATGCCTATAATTGCTTTCTCTGCTAGAGCCATACGGCGCACAGCGAACAACCAACTAATATCAACTAGCCACATAGATTAATTTAAATATACGCGCGTTCTAAACTATTGCAATCACTCCCAATATGTGCTAAAAGTAACAGTATATACTAAGAATTACAACTCAGAGACAACAATAATGGGTGCGCCACTTCCTCAAAGAGCACATTTGCCGGAGCCATTGATTATAAATGAGCCTGGCCTGAAAGAGATCAGAACGAAGGATCACTCTGGCCGAATTATAACGACCTTTGAAGGGTCACCCAGAGTTTGGCTTCAACAATTTGCGCCACCCGTCGCACGGCGCGTAACTTCCATCAAGACACGGTAGAGGCGCACATGTTCAATTCACATTTTCCTAATGACAATGTTATTGCACTTACCAAGACTATAACAGCTGAGCTTGATGAACTAAAAATTTCTGCAGAAATACTGGAAAACGCAGAACGTGATCCAGACCGATCCAAATTGAAAGAATATGAATACCACTATAATAAAATAATGAATTCAGACATCGTTGCGAAAATGGAATTATGTACAAAAATGGTAAACGATGATTATGAAAATCAATTAGATGAATTTATTCACGCTTCTCAACAAGGTCGAGATTTATTTGCTTAGGAGGCGCACCAATGCCAGATGATCTTGAAGACACAATGCTCTTTCGGCGCTTCAAAGCTGTGCCATCTGTTCCTGATCCGTTAGTTGATAAAATTCAGACGCAGGCTGTGTTTGATGAAGTTTTATCACAGCACGGCATGAGAGCGCCAGCGCCAGAGCCGAATGAAGGTGATGGCCACTACCTAGCGCGCCTCGGTGAATGCTGCGCGGTTTTTGGCCCTGAAGAGCGGAAGCGGATCGATCGCACTCAACTGCCAGCAGCGGCGCTTGCGGCGTTCGTTCAAGAAGATTTAGCTATCGCCCGGCAAGAAGCTGAGCGTCCATTTCATACGCTTCGTGAGGGCGTTTTAACCGAACGGCGCAGGCCGGACCAATCTGGGCGCGAGATCATTGAGTTCTACTCAAAGTCCGGCCCTTCAGTTTGGATGGACACATTTAAAGACCCGGTCATTTCGTATGTTGCATGCGGATCAAAAGGCTTTGCAACTCCCGATAACCCTCCGTCAAATCGATATAGTTTCAATAGGTCGCAGACCAATCCAGAGTTGGTGGCGCTCCAAGAGCGCGCTGCATACATGGATTCAGCCGAATACAAGGTGGCCCAAGCCTATCGCGCTGTTGGTCTAGAACCACCTGAGAACGTACTTCAGCAGTTTAAGGCCAGAGTAACATAGGAGCGCCACCCTGTCAGATGATGAGACCGTCAATATCAACAATCGCGCTAAAGCTGCTATGCGAGAAGAGGCCACATATCTGAATTCTACCGGCTTTAAGGATGAGCCGCAGAACAACAGAGGCCCATGTTCACTTATGCGCAAGGAGCGACCATATCCGGAGAGACCTTGATCATCGCCAATGAACAGGAAGCCATGAGACTCGCTTCTGTGGAAATCACACGCATAGATGACGAGCATTCGTCAACACGATTTATTTCGCCTGCGACGTTCACACGGATGACCTCTATCAGTCGTTACAAGCTGCGCGACCTCATCAGGTCTGGTCAGATCGTGGCCAAAAGGTGTGATGGGCGCATCCTTGTTGATCTTGCGTCGGTCAATAGATGGATGGATGCTCTGCCAGCTGAGACGTATGCCGAAGATGCGCCACCAGAGTCATCACTTGACGAATGTATGCAGAGCCATAACGAGTACATGGCAAAAGCCAAACTTGATTTATTTTAGGAGCACCTAATGGCCGACAATGAATCAAGGATATATCACGCGTAATTCAGCTTCCCGCCCAGCGCCCATGTCTGGGCTCACTGCGTCCATTAGACGCAGGGGAAGGCGGGCGCATCTGGTCCTGCATCGGCCATAACCCAGATGCGCCCGTAGCTCCAGCCTCGGCATATAGCAGTGTTGTTCGCTGTGAACTCGCGATAGCGCGCCGCATATGCACCTCCAACCTGGGCTTCACGAGCCATTCCCGGTGTCATCTTCCATGAGAACGCAAGTTGAACGCGGTTGACATTTGTGCCGCCTCCGCCGCAAATCAAAAGACAGGCGGTCCGTGAGTGCGCTCGCGATTTGGAACTGCGGCGGTTCCTGGACCCCCATTTTGTTCCGATCTTTCAATCCGGAGAAAAGTAGATTTGGGTTTTTCTTCGTATTGGAAAGAAATAGCAATTGCTTTGGCTGCGCTTTTTGCGATCGCTGGCACAGTTTTTGATGTAAAAGACAGAACCTCGCATCGACTAACAATTTGGGGCAGGATTTTTTTTGGCTTGATCCTCCTGTCAATGTTAGGTGGTTTTTATTCACAATGGCAAGAGAACGCTAACGATGCAAGCCGTAACAAGCAATATCAGGATAATATACTCAAGGTCATCGAAAACACTAATAGAAGTGTGCTTGATATGTCGCGGGTCTTGCAGCCGTTGGGAAAATCCAACGTCTATCTTGTGTTTCGACCAAACTGTACGGAACTTAAGGAATTTTGTGACGCGGCTATAAAGGAAGGGGAGCGAGAAGGGTGGCATGATGACAACATTTTTTCCTATAGCTTGTCTGACATTGTTTGGTCGAGCTGGCCAGATAGGGCGAGCCGCACCGTCTATTTATTTACAATTCTTTAAAGAAGGGAGTGGCTTACAGCAATACCTTGGCGGCCGTTGTTTACTATGTGAATCAGGTGATTTGTCTTTTACCAACTTTAATTTTGATGTTTCTAAACGGTACTTTAGTAATGATGTCTTTGAAAGAGTGGCACAAGGTCGTTTAATAAATGTCTTCTATCAAGTGGACAATAAGCAACTATATATTGTGGCTTTCGCGAAAGATCTTACTCCGAGCGTCCGTAACGACAAGATGTTATCAACTATTGATTTGCCAGGGGTCAACACTAATCATCAGCGCATCTGACAAACTTTTCAAAAAACTAATATTGACCACAATATCAATTCAAACGGATCGTGGGCAAACGATTGCTATCGACAACCCAACAATGGTGACTGCTAACGATGAGATAATATTCAAATACGTCTTTCCGGACTTTGCGCAACATTGACCTGATGCACTGAGGAAAGTTCACTTAGGTTTTTAGGTCACTGTTTGCGGGCCCGCCAGTCATTCCGTCAATGAACGGCTCAGAGATCCTGCGCAAGCGTCCGATTGCATCCGCAAGAGCGCCCGGTGGAATAATTTTCTTTGCCTTGCCTGCGTTCTTGTACGTCCGCCCGGTGCGCTCCAAAATATGACCAATTTTTATCGTATGCTCTAACAACTGGAGAGTTGTAACGCATTCTGCAATACCAATACTTTCTTGTATTTGAATAGTGCTCATTATTTCATTGAAGTAGGCACCCTTCAATGCCTCTCTGCAAGCAATCTCAATTTGCCTATTTCTATCCTGCAAGTGCTTCGCAATACGCGGGATAGATGCACAAACCAGTTGCCACTTTGCAATAGCTCCGGTGCCTCCGAGACAGCAAAAGAAAGGTGGGTCAGAAAGTCATGCTCTAGGATATTCAGTTCGGGTGCTGTCATCATGATATGTGGATAGCGTCCTTGAACCGAGCCGATGAATTTGCCCATTTCGTCATTGAGATTGGGTACTTGCTGACCCAGTTGATAAGCAGTGTGACTAGCTTCAAAGTGAGGTATCACATTTTGAAATGCAAAATGAATTAGAAGCTCCGAGCGTGTTGGCTGTATGGCCGGCGATGGACGTCTGCTGCCATTTGCCGCCTGCGGCGGTGAACATTTCGCCGAGTTTGGCGATCGCCGCGGCGTCGGAACCTTCGGACCACTGGTGCAGCATGTTCGTCTTGGGCTCGGCGAATGCGGCTGTCGCCGCAAGTCCGCATGCCAATAGTCCGGCGACAGTCGCCCTCGTGATCCGCATCTATTTCCTCCACTTCGGGCCGCGATGGCCGCAAATTGCACTTCGGTCTGGTGCTGCCGAGCCCTCTGCCGGGGCGACGAAAAGCTAGATTGGGGGGAGCTTTGCGTCAATTGCGAGGCTGGACGGGCGTGGAAATAATCTCCGGCGCGCGGTCCGGTCCTCGAATCCGCCGCTTTGTCGACGCCTACGCCGCAACCAAGCTCGGAGGGGCTGCGGCGACGGCCTGGCAGGTTGGGAGAGATCCTACAGCGTCACGATCTCGGTCCCCGACGCGCCGTTCAGCAGTCGCTTGAGATGATATTGCGCCAGCGGATCGTCAGGGTGGGAGCCGAGAAGCGCGGCGAAGGCGGCGACGGCGCCTGGATCATGCGCCTCGAGCTTGGCGAAAGCCTCCGCATAAGCCGCCGCCGCCGGACCGGCGAATTCCTCCGGCGCCAGCGGCTCGTAGGCGCGCAAAGGTTCGCTCCGCCCGCGCAGCCGGAGGTCGCCGACCGGGCGGCCCGCGAAACCTTCCACTCGCTGGGCCGCGGCTGCGCTGACGCAGATCCGCGTGCCGAGCTGCTTGTTGACCGCCTCGAGCCGGGCCGCGGCGTTGATCGTGTCGCCGTAGGCCGTGTAGTCGAAAAACCGCCCGCCGCCGAAATTGCCGACGATCGCCGGCCCCGCATGAACGCCGATGCGCGTCACGCCGAGCGGAACGCCGCGCGCGTTCCATTCGCGGCGGTACTCCTGAGAGCGCGCGTCGAGGGCGAGCGCGCAGGCGATGGCCCGGCTCGCGGCGTCCGGCTGTTCGCCCGGCGCGCCGAACAGGACATGAATCGCGTCGCCGATGATCTTGGCGACCGTGCCCTCGTGGGCGAAAACGATTTCGGTCATGCCCTCGAGATAGCCGCTGAGGAGGCTCGCGAGCTGCCTCGGATCGAGCAACTCCACAAGCGGCGTGAACCCGGCGATGTCGGTGAACAGGGTCGCGATCTCGCGCCTTTCCCCTCCGGGCGCGAGCGCGCCGGCGTCGGCGGCGAGACTGCGGGCGAGGTTGGGCGAGAAATAGCGCGAGAGCGAAGCGTGCGCCCGCTCCGCCGCCGCCTGACGCGCCCGCGCCTCCCGCAAGGCCGTCACATGCGCGACCGTCTTGAGGACCGTGGTCTCGAAGTCGGCGAAATCGATGGGCTTCGTCAGGAAGTCGAACGCGCCCCGGTTCATCGCCGTGCGGATGTTCGCCATGTCGCCGTAAGCGGAGACGATCACGGTCGAGAACCTGGTCGCCTCCTCCTGCAGCTTGGCGAGCAGGGTGAGACCGTCCATGCGCGGCATGTTGATGTCGGAGACGACCATGTCGAAATCGCCGGTTTCGGCGAGACGGTCGAGCGCCTCCACGCCGTCGCGCGCGAAGCCGAATTCGATCGATCCCTCCTTGATCTGGCGGCGAAACTTCTGCTTCACCAGGTCTTCGACATCGGGCTCGTCGTCGACGACGAGGATCTTTGCCCTCATGAGAGGCCGGCCGCAGCGTCGAGGCGGCGCGAAATCTCGCCGCGCAACTCGGGAAAGTCGATCGGCTTCGTGAAGAGGCCTGCAGCGCCGGCTTCAACTGCCTTTCGCCGGGTCTCGGCGTCGCCATAGGCGGTGATCATGATGACCGGCACCTCCGGCCGGGCTTCCCGCGCGCGCGGCAGCAATTCGATCCCGCTCATTCCCGGCATATTGACGTCGGAGAGGATGAGAATGAGCTTCGCCGCCGCCTCTGAGCCGACGCGCTCCAAGGCCTCGTTCGCGGATTGGGCGAATTCAATGGCGAAGCGCGACGCGCGCAGCTCCTTACGGAACTGCTGGCGGAACAGTTCGGCGACGTCGGGCTCGTCGTCGACGACCAGGATCAGCGCGCTCATGATCCTTCTCCCCCTGCGGGAGAAGGTGGCCCGCAGGGCCGGATGAGGGGTCGCGCCGGACGGCGCGTTTCGTGACAAAGGCGCTGGCGCGCCGACCCCTCACCCCTGACCCCTCTCCCGCGAGGGGTGAAGGGAAATCCCTCACTTCGCATTTGGCCCCCCAATATCGCGTGGAAGGACGATAGTGAACTGCGTCGAGCCGGGGGCGCTCGATACGTCGAGCGTCCCGCCGTGCTGCTTGACGACGATATCATGGCTCAATGACAGCCCGAGCCCGGTGCCTTCGCCGGCTGGCTTGGTGGTAAAGAAAGGGTTGAACATTTTCGCCTTCACCTCGTCGGGAATGCCGGTTCCGTTATCGCGAATGGCGATCTCGACGCTTTTCCCGAGATCGCGGGTCGAGGCGGCAATTGTCGGTTCATAGGCGCTGTCCCCTTCGGCCTGCTTGCGCTTGTTCGTCGCGTAGAACCCGTTGGAAATCAAATTCAAGAGCACGCGCGTAATCTCCTGCGGGAAGAGATCGGCGGCGCCGGCGTCCGGGTCCAGCGATTTCTCGATCGTGACGTTGAAGCCGGGCTTTTCGGCCCGCGCGCCGTGATAGGCGAGATTCAGCGCCTCGTCGACCATCGCGTTGACGTTGACCGACGACCGATCGCCCGAGCCCTCCCGCGCATGCAGGAGCATGTTCTTGACGATGGAATCCGCCCGCTTGCCGTGCTGAACCACCTTGTCGAGGTTGCCCCCGATGGTCTCGATCAGCTCTTCCGCCTCGTCGCGCTGCTCGTTTTCGAGCGGCGCCGACTTCGATCACGCTTGCGAGCTCGTCGATGAGCTCGCGCGACAGCGCCGAGAAATTGTTGACGAAGTTCAGCGGGTTCTTGATCTCGTGGGCGATCCCCGCGGTGAGCTGGCCGAGGGAAGCGAGCTTTTCCGACTGGACGAGGCGATCCTGCGCCTTGTGCAGGTTGTCGAGGGAGAGGGCGAGCTCCTTGGTTCGCGCCTGCACCTCGTCGAACAGGCGCACGTTTTCCACAGCGATGACGGCCTGATCGGCAAAGGTCTCAACGATCTCGATCTGGCGCCGCGTGAAATGTCCCGGCTCCTTGCGCGTCAGCACCAGTGCGCCTTCGATTCCGTCCTTGCCCAGCAGCGGGACGCCGAGGAGGGCGCGCGAGACTTGGCCATGCGCGCCGAGCGGCACGAGATAATCAGCGTCCTCCACAACGTCGGGAATCTCTTCCACCCTGCCCAGCAAGAGCACGCGGCCGACGATCGACCCTCGACCGGGCGTCGCGGGATGGCTGGCCAGGTACTGGGACATTGCCTCGCTGAGGCCGGGGCCGGCGTTGCCTCGATAGCGGTAGACGTCGCCGTCGCGAACGCAGATCGAACCGCTGAACGCGCCGCAAAGCTCCACGGCCGAGGCCGTCAGTGTGTCGAACACCGCCTGCAGGTCGAAAGCCGAGCGACTGATGACTTTCAATACTTCGGAGGTGGCTGTCTGCAGTTGCAGCGCCTCGCTCAAGTCGTCGGTCTTGCTCTTGACTTCGTTGAACAAGCGGACGTTGGCGATGGCGATGGCGGCCTGATCGGCGAAGGTCTGCACCAGCTTGATCTGGCCCAGAGCGAAGAGGCAAGGCTCTGGACGGCTGAGAGCAAAAATGCCGACCACTTCGCCTTCCCGCATGAGCGGAATCGACAGGACGGCGCGGAAGCCGCCAAGTTGCGGGCCCACTTTCTGAATGTCGGGATCGGCGAACGCATCGGCCACGTGCGCAGCCTCTCCTGTGAGCGCGACGCGACCGACCGCAGATCGCCGGTCGGCGTGGAGAGGATTCTCCAGCCTGAAACGGACGAAGGCTTCCGCCATGCCGACATGGGCGGCAAGGCGGTAGACGTCGCCGTCGCGAACGAAGATCATTCCTCCCTGCGCGCCGCACAGCCGTTGTGCAGACTGAACCAGCGTCTCCAGCACCTTGTCCAGATCGAACGCCGACCGGCTGATGACCTTGAGCACGTCGGAGGTCGCGGTCTGCTGCTGCAGCGCCTCCTGAAGGTCGCGCGTGCGCGCCTGCACCTCGTCGAACAGGCGCGTGTTCTCGATCGCGATAATCGCCTGATCGGCGAAGGTCTGCACCAGTTCGACGATGCGCGGCGCAAAGCGGCCCGGCGCCTCACGGACCAGCGTGAAGACGCCGACCAGTTCGCCATCGCGCAGCATCGGCACGCCGAGCCGTGCGCGCGCGCCCCATCGCGGCCAATCGTATTCGGGGTCTGCGGCGACGTCGGGAACTTCCTCTATCTGACGGGAAAGCAACACCCTGCCGAAGGTCGAATCGCGGCTGGGGGCCACTTGGCGGCCGACGATGCTGCGCGTCACCTCGGGGTCGGGATCGACATTGGCGCAGATACGAAACGCATCGCCGTCGCGCACGCAAATTGCTCCGCCGCGCGCCCCGCTAAGGCGCACCGCCAATTCCATTAAGGTATTGAACACGAAGTCGAGATCGAAAGCCGACCGGCTGATGACCTTCAAGACGTCGGCGGTCGCGGTCTGCTGCTGCAGCGCTTCCTGAAGATGTCGCGTCTTCGCCTGCACCTCGTCGAACAGGCGGACGTTCTCGATCGCGATCACCGCCTGGTCGGCGAAGGTTCGGACGAGTTCGATCTGGCCCGGGGTAAATGGACCTGGCTCGGTGCGCCCCAGGATCATCATGCCCTCCACCTGGTCATCGCGCAGAAGGGGCACGCCAAGAATCGAGCGCACCTGAATCGCCGCCTTGAGAGATGGTGAAAATTCGGCGTCCGCGAGCACGTCCGGGATGCTTTCGACCCTGCCTGACATCGCTACGCGACCGGCCAGCGTTTCGCGTCCGGGCGATATGGGATTATGCCTTATCAGGCTCCGAATGCCTGGATTGAATCCAAAGCCCGATTTGTAAGGATATACCTCCCCTTCACGGATATGAATCGACCCGTGCGCCGCGTCGACCAGCTCGGCCGCCGAACGGACCAGCATGTCGAGCACCGTCTGCAGGTCGAACGCCGACCGGCTGATGACCTTCAAGACCTCGGCGGTGGCGGTCTGCTGCTGCTGCGCCTCCTGCGTCTCGTTGAACAGCCGCGCGTTCTGGATGGCGATGACGGCCTGGTCGGCGAACGTCTGGAGCAGCGCGATCTGGGCGTCGGAGAACGGCCAGACTTCGGCGCGGCCGAGCACGATGACGCCGAGCGCCTCGCCCTCGCGCAAAAGAGGCATGGCGAGCGCTGTGCGCCAGGCCATAGCTGGCAAGGCGGCGTCCTGTGATGCGGCAAGGCCCGCCGCCGCCGAAAACGCGACTGCGACCGGGTATTCGTTTGCGGCGGCGGCGAGGTCGTGGACGTGGATCGGCTTGCGATCGAAAACAGCGCGCCCCGGAGGCCAGTCCCGGCTGATTGGCCACAGGCCGCGGATGTTCGGGGGAAGGGGGATCGGCCCGTGATGGGCCGCAATGCGCAGATCGTCTCCCTCGCGGAGCAAGACGATCGCCTCATAGGCCTCGCACAAACGGCAGGCCGTCTCGACGAGCTTGTCGAGCACTGGCCCCACGTCGTTCGGGGAGGCGGCGATCAGCCGGAGGATGTCGCTCGTCGCGGTCCGCTGCCTGAGCGCCTCGTCGCGCTCGGCGAGCGCCGCGAGCCAAGCCTCGCGCGTCGGCTTGTCGGCGGCTCCAAGCGGAGGCTTCGAGACGGCGCGCCGCGATCGGGAGGACATGAAATCGGAATCCACGAGTCAGTTGCGGACGGAGTGTCGCCTCTCTCCGGCGGCATGGCAAGCGAGCCCGTCTGCCGCCTGCGGCGCAGCTTAAGCAGTCTTCGACATCCGACGATCGTCGATGGCCGGGAGATGAATTTGCTTCCACTCGCCTTGCCGATTTGGCCGGCGAAAGCGATTTGAGGGTAGAAAGGTCCAGTCATGCCCAGCTCCCGGCGCTTCGACGCCGTCTTCCGGATCGCGTTCCGCCTCGGTTTCCCGCTCGCCCGAGTCTGGTGGCGGCTCAGCCGCGCGCAGCATGAAGGCGCGCTCGTGGCGGTCACGGTGAACCGGGACATTCTGCTGCTGCGCTCGTCATATCGGACCGAGTTGAATTTCCCGGGCGGCTCCGTCCGGCGCGGCGAGACGCCCGAGACGGCGGCGCGTCGCGAATTGGCCGAGGAGGTCGGCCTCGTCGCGCAGCGGCTCGTTCCCGCCGGCGAAGTCACCGGGATATGGGACGGGCGGAGAGACCGGGTGCATTTTTTCGAACTGCGCCTGGACCAGCCGCCCGCGCTCAACCTCGACAATCGCGAGATCGTCGGGGCGCGGTTTGCGCCGCCGGAGGATTTGTCCGGTATCGCGGTGACCGCGCCGGTCGCCATTTATCTCGCCAGGACGTTTGCGCCCGAGGACTCCGCCCGTGGCTCCAAGCGCTCGCGGTGAGCAATCGCCTAGCCGGCCATGCGAGCGCGCTCGGACATCGGAAATCGGACTTTTCACCGGCCCCATCTCAGAGCGGCGGTCTCCACCGGCGCGTCCCAGAGCGCAGCGTGCTCTTCGTCGAGCATGGAGAGCGTTATCGAGCAGCCGGCCATGTCGAGCGAGGTGACGTAATTGCCGACGAGCGACCGGACGACGCGTGCGCCGCGCTTCTCGATCTGGCGGCGCGCGGCGTCGTACATGAGGTAGAGCTCCATCAGCGGCGTGCCCCCGAAGCCGTTGACGAGGAGCAGGCCGTCGCCGCGGATTTCGGCGCCGAAATCTGCGACGATCGCGCCGACCATTTCCTCGGCGATGCGGTCGGCGGGCGCGAGCGACACCCGGCGGCGCCCGGGCTCGCCGTGGATGCCGACTCCCATCTCCATTTCCGTCTCGCCGAGCTGGAACGTCGGCCGCCCCGCGGCCGGCACCGTGCAACTCGTCAGCGCGACGCCCATCGAGCGCGTGCGCCCGTTGACCCGTTCGCCGAGGCGCTTGAGGCCGGCGAGATCCCGGCCTGCCTCGGCGGCGGCGCCGACGATCTTCTCGACGATGAGCGTGCCTGCGACGCCACGCCGCCCGGCGCTGAAGGTCGAGGCCTCGACCGCCACGTCATCGTCGGTGACCACCGTCTCGACCGGACCCGCGACGATTTCCGCCGCCATCTCGAAATTCATCCGGTCGCCGGAATAGTTCTTGACGATGAAGAGGACGCCCGCTCCTCCGTCGACAGCTTCGACGGCCGCCGCCATCTGGTCGGGGGTCGGCGAGGTGAAGACTTGGCCGGGGCAGGCCGCGTCGAGCATGCCGTAGCCGACGAACCCCGCATGCAGCGGCTCGTGTCCGCTGCCGCCGCCGGAAATCACGGCGACCTTGTTCGGCGCCAGCCGAGCGCGACGCACGAATTTGTTTTCCGCCCCGAGGGTTACGAGGCCGGCGTGCGCCGCCGCGAAGCCGGAAAGGCTCTCGGAAAGAACGGAGTCGATTTCGTTCACGAGTTTCTTCATGGAGTCCCTCCTGCGCCCAATTCATCCGCCTTCCCCATGAGCAGCACGAGGCGATGGACGAAGTCGAAAATTAGCGTTTCCAGTTGCTGGTTCTTGCCGGCGCTGCCGAGATCGGGCAGCGACAGGGAGATTTTTCGCATCCGCGGGGCATCGGACGCGAGTCCGAGCCGACCCGGGTGAGCCCGCGAATAGGCTTTCAGAAAAGCTGCGCGCTCCTGCGGCGAGAAGTGGCAGATTTCGAAGATGAGCGCGACATGCCGGGCGGGAATGGGGACCTGGTAGGCCGGATTGGAGATCTGCGAAACGAAGCTCCGGTTCTTGCCGATCGCTTCGGCGAGGCGCTGCCGCATGCCGGAGGGCCGGTTGTCGAGCACGGTCCTCAGGACTTGCTTGTAATCGGCGACGCCGTCTGGAGGGGCTTCGCGTTTCGCGCGCATCTCATTCACAGCGCGCGATCGCGGCCTTCACCCGGCCGAGGGCGGAGGGCGCGACGGAAAGCTGGTCCAGTCCGCAATTCAGCAACGCCGGGAGGCAGCGCGGGTCGGCCGCCATGTCGCCGCACAAACTCACCGGGGCCCCCGTCTTCCTGCCATGATCGACTGTTCGCCGGATCAGCTCCAAGACCGCGGGATTGAGCGGATCGGCGAGCGCCGCGAGCTCGCCTGCTCCGCGGTCGCAGGCGGTCACGTATTGGATGAGGTCGTTGCTGCCGATGGAGTAGAAGTCGGCGTCGAAACGGTCGATCGCGAGCGCCGCCGCGGGAACCTCGATCATCACCCCGAGCGCGGGACGGCGGGCGGGCAGCCCTTCGGATTCGAGCTCGGCCATCGCCGCGTCGAGATGGGCGCGCGCCTCGGCGAGCTCGCCGGGCGTCGTCACCATCGGCAGCATCACCTTGAGATCGCCGTGCGGCGCTGCGCAAGCGAGCGCGCGCAGCTGGGTCCTGAACAGAGCCGGCCGGCGCAGCGACAAGCGCAATCCGCGGACGCCGAGAAAGGGGTTCGCCTCATCATCGAAGGTGACGCCGGGAATCGGTTTGTCTCCTCCGGCGTCGAGCGTGCGGATGGCGACAGGCCGGGGGGCGGCCCATTCGAGAATCCGCCGGTAGGCTCGGTATTGCGCAGTTTCGTCGGGCGGGGCTCGGCCCGGCTCGAACAGGAATTCGGTGCGCACCAGGCCGACGCCGTCGGCCGGCGCGATCTCGGGCGAGAGATCGCTCAGGCCCTGAATGTTGACCAGTGTGAGAATTCTGCGGCCGGAGCGCGTCACCGCGGGCGCGTTCGCCAGCCGGACCTCTTCGGCGCGCCGTTCGGCAAGCGCCGCCGCCGCGCGGCGCCATTCCGTGACCCGCGCCGCCGAAGGATCGATCTCGACCTCGCCCTGCTCGCCGTCGAGCAGGACAAACGCCCCGTCGCCGCGTGGAATCTCGCCAAGGCCCACGACCATCGGCACGCCGCGCGCTCGGGCCAGCATCGCGACATGACTCGAGGCGCTGCCGCGGGTGAGAGCAATGCCGGCCGAGCGGGTCCAATCGATCTCGAGGAAGCGACTGGGCGCGAGGTCCTCGGCGACGAGGATGGCTTCGTCCGGCAACGCGGCCGCCGCTTCCCCGTCGCCGGCGAGGGCCCGGAAAACCCGGTCGCGGAGATCGACCAGGTCGGTAGCGCGCCCCCGAAAGTAGTCGTCCTCCGCCGCGGCATAGTCCGCAATCTGCGCGTCGAGCGCGCGCTCCCAGGAGGAGGCCGCCGGCGAGCCGCGGTCGATCTCGGCGAAGGCGGGTCCGCACAGGTCCTCGTCCTGGAGCAGCGCGAGCTGAAATTCGAGGATTTCGGCGGCTTCGCGCGTCTGCGACGCCGCGAGCGCCTCGAGCTCGGCCCCGGCTCTGGCGATCGCCCGCTGCAGCGCCGTTCGCTCCGACTCCGGCGACCCGACGGTGCGGACCTGGCCGACCGCGTTCGCCATCCGGGCGAGCCGCCCGGCGGCGAGCCCCGGCGCGGCCGGGCGGCCGAGCAACTTGATCGTCTCAACCGTCATCGGGAAAGTCCTGCTCGACGAGCGCGATCAGGGCGTCGACCGCGGCCTTGGCGTCATCGCCCTCCGCGCGGAAATGAAGGATGGCGTCCCTCGGAGTCTTCGACCCCATGACCTTGACGATGCTCTTGGCGTCGATCCACGGTCCCTCGGCCGACACGGCGACGGAGATTCTCAGACAGGAATTTCTTGGCGAGCTTGGTCAACTTGACTGCGGGGCGCGCATGCAGACCCGCCGCGTGCCGAAGGCGGACGGAGCCCGTCGCGCGTCTTCTCGTTGCAAACTCGTAGGAGGGACCGGAGAACGCTGTCATGTCATTTCGGGGCCAGTTCTTCGGCGGTCGCCCGCACTTCCGCCAGGGTCGCTCCGCCCGAAGCTTCCGTCGCCGCCATGATCGCGCCTTCGACGATCGGGGAATTGCAGAGGACAACGCGCTTGCGACGGTCTTCCGGCAAGAGCTCGATCGCCATCTCGCTGTTGGTCTCGGCTCCGCCGAGATCGACCAGAATGGCGACGCCCCGAGGCGACCACGCCTCGTCGATCGCCTTCAGGATCTTCTGCACGTCGGTGCCCAGCCCCCCGTCCGGATTGCCCCCGCAATAAGCGACCTTGACTTCGTCGCCGACCATTTGCCGAACCATGTCGGCCGTCCCGCGGGCGACGTCGGGCGAATGCGAAACGATGACCAGGGAGACGTTTTCGCTCACGTGCGCGCTTCCAGAAAAGACGAAAGGGTTTCGACGATGATTTGGCTCGACCGTGCGCCGGGGTCCATGTGGCCGACGCTCCTTTCGCCGAGAAAGGCGGCGCGCCCCTTGGTTGCCCGCATCGGTACGGTGGCGAGAGCGGCGCTCGCCGCCGTCTCCCGGAGTCGCTGAGCGAGATTCGGACCGCCGGCGCGAAGGGTTTCCAGCGTCGGCGCGAGGACGTCGAGCATCGTCTTTTCGCCAGCGGTCGATTTGCCGCGCGCGGCGACCGCGTCGACCCCGGCGGCGAAGGCTTCCGGCAAGAGCGCGAGCGTCGCCGGCCGGTCCCCGAGCGCCTTGCCCATAGCCATGAACAGGCTGCCGTAGAGCGGCCCGGAGGCGCCGCCGACCTTCATGACCAGGGCCATTCCGATGGCCTTCAGGGCCTCTCCCGCCGGCTTTTCCGCAATTCCGTCGAGCTGGGACAGGACTTCGGCGCAGCCGCGCTTCATGTTGATGCCATGGTCCCCGTCGCCGATCGCCTGGTCGAGCGACGTGAGCTCGTCGGCGTGGGCGATCACTTCGTCGGCCGCAGCCCGAATGACGCAGCGCAGAAGGGCCCGGTTCATGCCCGCACCCTTTCGCCCGCGGCGTTGAAGAACAGCGGATCGGTCAAGGCGATCGCGACTTCATCGCCCTGGCCGAGGCCGGAGTCCGGATCGGCGAGCGTGACGAAATCATGCTCGCCCAGATCAACGTGCAAATGGTCCTGATCGCCGAGATGTTCGACCCAGGTGACACGGCCGCAAGCGCGCCGGCCATTGGCTTTGCTGATGCAGGCGTGCTCGGTGCGAGCGCCGATGGTCGTCGCCCCTTCGGGCGCCGGGATATCCGGGAACAGGGAGCGCGGCGCCAGGTTGATCGGCGGACTGCCCAGGCGCGCGGCGACATAGACGTTCAAGGGATCTTCGTATACCTGCCGTGGCGGGCCGACCTGCACGAGTCGGCCATTTTCAACGACGCCGACCTGGCTGCCCATGGTCATGGCCTCCGTCTGGTCGTGGGTGACGTAAAGGATCGTCGCTCCGAGTTCGTTTTGGATGCGTTTGAGCTCGATCCGCAATTCTGCGCGCAACTTGGCGTCCAGCGACGACAGGGGCTCGTCCATGAGGTAGATGGACGGCGAGCGAACGAGGGCGCGGCCTATGGCCACGCGCTGCATCTGACCCCCGGACAATTTGGTCACCCGCTGCTCGAGCTTGTCGCCGATGCGCAGCAGCGCCGCGACTTCGTTCACCTTCTGGCGAATCTTCGGCTCCGGCGTCCGCCTCGCTGGAGAGCGCAACGGGAAGGCCAGATTGTCGAACACCGAAAGATGCGGATAGAGCGAATATTGCTGGAAGACGAAAGCGACGTCGCGCTCCGCCGGCGGGGCGCGGGTGACGTCCTGCCCGGCAATGCGGATCTGCCCGCCATCCGGCCGTTCGAGGCCGGCGACCAGGCGCAGGGTCGTGGTCTTGCCCGCCCCGGTCGGCCCGAGCAACACGACGAAGGCTCCGTCCTCTATAGTCAGCGACAGATCGGACACCGCCTGCGTCGCGCCGAAGCGTTTCGACACCTTATCGAGCACGACCTCAGACACAGGCGTGCTCCATCGAATGCGCATGATCATGGAGTGCGGTGCGAATGGCGTGGCCGGAGCCGGCGTCGAACAGGGAAATGCGGTCGGGCCGGAATTCGAGCCCGACCGCATCTCCGATCGACACTTTGAGATTGGCGGCGAGCCGCGCTTTCACCACGCCATGTGCGGTCCTGATCGTGACGATCTGCGTGGTGCCGAGATATTCCGTCCCGAAGACTTCGCCCCTGAGCCGGGCGCCGTCGCTCAACCGGACGTGTTCGGGGCGCACGCCGAGGATGAGATCGCGCCGTGTCAGGGCCTCACGGAGAGGCGGAACGTTGATCTCGGCCTCGCCGACCCGCACGCTGTCTTGGCCAGGCTCAAGCGAGTCGTTGAATGTGAGGAGGTTCATAGGCGGCGAACCGATGAAGTCGGCTACGAAAACGGAGGCCGGCCGGTCATAGATCTCGCGCGGCGCGCCCAACTGCTCGATCACCCCATGGCTCATGACCGCGATCCTGTCGCCGAGCGACATCGCCTCGGTCTGGTCGTGCGTCACATAGACGGTCGTTGCATTGAGCCGGTCGTGCAACCCGCGCAGTTCGCCGCACATGACCGCGCGAAGCTCCGAATCCAGCGCGCCAAGCGGTTCGTCCATCATGAACGCCATCGGCCGGCGAACGATCGCGCGACCGAGCGCCACCCGCTGCCGGTCGCCGCCGGAGAGCCCCGACACCGGGCGGTCGAGCAGGTCGGCAATGCGAAGGATGCGTGCGGCTTCTTCAACCCGCGCCCTCACGTCGGCGCGCTTCATGCCCATGGAAACAAGGGGAAAGGCGATGTTCCGCCGCACGTTCATGTGCGGGTAGAGCGCGAAGAGCTGGAAGACGAAGGCGATGTCGCGCTCCGAAGCGCGCTTGAACGTTACGTCCTTGCCGCCGAGCAGGATGCGGCCGTCGGTCGGCAGCTCGAGGCCGGCGATCATGCGCAGCGTCGTCGTCTTCCCGCATCCCGACGGGCCCAGCATGACGAAAAAGGAGCGATCTTCGACGACGAAGCTCGAGTTTTGCACTGCGACGAAGCCGTGGAAATCTTTATGCAGCCGCTCGACCCGAATCTCCGCCATGACGAACGCCTCACTGCGGAAAGTGGCTGACGACGACGAACCCGAGCGTGCCGCACAGGATCGTGACGAACGAGTAGGTGTAGAGATCGAGCGAGAAGGGCTGCGTCAGCATCAGAATGCCGAGGCCGATGACGCTCATCGCGCCGCTCTCCCAGGGCCCGCGGCGGAACCAGCGCGTCGGTCCCGCCGGCGTCGCTTTCGGCCGCCCGGTCATTTGCGCACCGCTCCGAACGTTATTCCGCGCAACAGGTGCTTCCTCAGGGCGATCGTGAAAATGACGATCGGCATGAGAAACAACGTCGTGCCCGCTGCGACCGCCGGCCAGTTCTGGCCTCCTTCGCCGATGATGAACGGAATGAAGGGCGGCATGGTCTGCGCTTGCGCACTGCTGAGCAGCAGATCGTACGCGTATTCATTCCACGAGAAGATCAGACAGAAGATCGAGGTGGCGGCGATCCCGGTCATCGCCTGCGGCAGCACGACCTTGCGAAAGGCCTGCAGGCGCGTATAGCCGTCGACAAGCGCCGCTTCCTCGTATTCGCGGGGAATCTCGTCGATGAACCCCTTGAGCAGCCAGACCGCCAGCGACACGTTCACCGCGGTATAGAGCAGGATCATGCCGATCCGCGTGTCGTAGAGGTCGAGCCAGCGATACATCATGTAGATCGGCACGGCGACCGCGATCGGAGGCATCATCCGCGTCGACAGGATAAAGAACAGCAGGTCATCGGCCAGAGGCACGCGGAAGCGCGAGAACGCGTAGGCGGCCAGCGTGCCGAGGAAAGTCGCGAGAATCATCGAGCCGAAGCCGATAATCAGCGAGTTGAGGAAGCGCTCGACGACCCGCGACGGACCCGCGATCACCATGTCACGGTCGCGGGCAATCTTCTCGTACCATGTCTTGGGCGGCGGCAGTTTGGCGATGAAGTCGTGCGACTGGCGCGTTTGCACCGTGAACAGGTCGACGAATCCCTCGAGCGTCGGGGTGAAGAACACCTTCGGCGGATAAGCGATCGCGTCCGCCTGCGACTTGAAGGCCGTCGCGCCGATCCAAACGAGCGGCAGAATCGTGACCACGGCGTAAAGGACGACAAGAGCGGCGGCGAGCCGCCGCGCGAGCGGGGACGGCTCGGAGAACGGGCGCGGCGAGGGAACGGCGCTCATTGCTGTTTCACCCAGTTGAGCGCGCGCACGTAGACATTTGCAGCGCCGAATATCGTGACGAAGAGAATCACCGCGAGGGCCGAGGCATAGCCGGTCTCCCATTTTTCGAACGCGGCGCGCTTCAGCGTGATCGACACCAGTTCGGTGGTGGAGCCGGGCCCGCCCGAGGTCAGGAGGTTGACCATGTCGAACATTTCAAACGACTGGATCGCCTGGAAAAGCACGGCAAGCATCAGGAAGGGCAAGACCATCGGCAGCGTGATCGACCAGAATTGCCGCAGTGGAGAGGCCCGGTCGATCTCGGCGGCTTCGTAGATGTCGTCGGGAATCGAGCGTAAGCCCGCGAGGCAGATCAACATGACGTACGGCGTCCACATCCAGGTGTTGACCAGCACGATTGTCCACGGCGCCAGGTCGACGCTGCCGATCATGGTGAAAGAGCTCGGCGCCACGCGGGCGAAAAAGCCGATCAGGTAGTTGAACGGTCCGATCTGCGGCTGGAACAGCAGGGTCCAGAAGTTGCCCACCACCGCCGGGGACAGCATCATCGGCAGCAGGATGACAGTCGTCCAGAAACTGTGGCCGCGAAACTTTTGGTTGATCAGCAACGCGAGGCCGAGGCCGATCAGGACCTGCAGCGCGATCGTCCAAAACACGAAGTGCGCGGTGATCTGGAAGTTCGCCCAAAGATCCTCGTCGGTCAGGATGTCGACATAATTGTCGATGCCGATGAACTTGGCCGGCGCCGGCAGATTGGCCATGAATCCGGTGAACGACAGCCGGATCGCCCAGATCAACGGAAATATATTGATTGCGAGCAGCAGGGCCATCGTCGGCAGGATGAACAGCCAGGCGATCGCACGGTCCGACATGCCGCGCACGCGCCCTGCGATCGGCGCGGCGCTCCGCATGGCCACGCTGTCGACCAGCGTCCGGGTGGCGTTGGTTTCGGTCATTCGTCCGCCCTGGATTCTCGGGTCTCTCCCCCGGCTTGTGGCGGGGCCGGGGGAGAAGTGGGCTTTGGCCCAAACGAGAGGCGTCATACGCCCCCGGCTACGACGGATCCTTGCCTTCCTGCTTGAAGACCTTCTTCCAATCCTTGACCAAGGCGTCGAGCGCCTCTTGCGACGTGCCTTTGTTGGCGACGATGTAATCGTGGACGCGGTTCTGCATGTCCAGGAGCAGCGGGACGTACAATGGCTCGGCCCAGAAGTCCTTGACCATGCCCATCGACTCGACGAATGACGGCGCATACGCCGCGCTCTTCTTGTAGGCGTCCGACTCGAGCACGGCCTTGGAAGCGGAGGCGCCGCCGAGATCGGTCCACTTTTGCTGAACCTCGGGCTGCGCGAACCACTTCACGTACAAGAGCGCGTCGTCGACATCCTTGGAAGCCGCCACCACCGAAAGGCCCTGGCCGCCGAGCTGAGTGAAATCGCCGGTCGGGCCGGCCGGGTTCTTGAAGAAGCCGATCTTGTCCCCGCCGACATTCGGGTCCTTGTTGAGGCCGGGGAAGAACGCATACCAGTTCATCTGCATCGCGACTTCGCCGGACTTGAAGGCGTCGAGCCCTTCCTGCATGTAGGCGTTGGTCAGGCCGGGCGGCTGGCAGCACTTGAAGAGCTCCTTGTAGACGTCCATGCCCTTGGCGGCGCCGAGGGAGTTGACGAAGCCTGTCATGTGGTAGGGCTGCTTCGGGTCGTCGTACGCGAAGCCGTAATTGTACATCGCGTTGGTGACGCCCATCGTGATGCCCTCCGAGCCTCGCTCGGTGAAAATGTACGACCCGTAGACCTTCTTGCCGTCGATCTCCTTGCCGGTGAAGAATTTCGCCACGTCGAGCAACTCGTCCCAGGTCTTGGGCGGCTCGAGCTCGCGGTTATACTTGGCCTTGAATTCCGCCCGGAGCTCGGGCTTGGCGAACCAGTCCTTGCGGTAGGTCCAGCCGACGGCGTCGGCCATGGCGGGCAGCCCCCAATAGTTCGGGGTGTTCTTGGGCCACTCGGCGTATCCGACCACGGTCGCCGGCAGGAAGGCGTCCATCGAGATCTTGTTCTTGTCGAAGAAATCGTTGAGCTTGATATACCACTTGTTCTCCGCCGCGCCGCCGATCCATTGGCTGTCGCCGATGATGAGGTCGCATTCGCTGCTGTGCGAGTTCAGCAGGTTGATGAAGTGATCCGCGTAGCTCGTCCAGGGGACGAACTCGTGCTTCATTTCGATGCCTGTCTGCTTGGTGAAATCCTTGTCGAGCTCGACCAGCGCATTCGCGGGGTCCCACGCCGCCCAGCACATGGTGAGCGACTTGTTCTGTGCATTGGCCGGGGCCGCCAGCAGAAGGGCGGTCAGGCTCGTCGCCAGAGTGACGCAGAGTGTTCGCTTACGCCATTTCGTCATGGTTTCCTCCTGTTCATGGTCCTTTGGCGCTCGGGGGTCGGCGGACGCGTTCATGGAGCCGAGGCCGGCGACGGCATTGGCCGCGCTCGGGGTGCAGGCATGAAGCTGAAGGACCATAGGACGCCTCCCTCGCTCGTCTCCGCCGGGCGAGGGCGGAGCGCGGAGTTTAGTATTTTTGTTTAGTAGCGAAACTAGGCACTAAACTTCCGCGGTGTCAAGAGGCTGCCAACGGAGTTGAACGGAGCTGAAGCGGCCCGGTAATCCGGCGACTGCTCTGAGACGGCAAGGCGCCCGCTCGCGCCAAGTGCGGCCGAACCGCGCCTCGGTTGGTCGAGCCGCCTCGATCGCCCTCGGCTTCGCCGCTCGCCGACGGAGTCTTAGCCGCGGCCGATCGCCCTCGCTGTGTCGACGACGTCGGCGAGATCGGAGAAGTCTTTGGCGTCGACCAGCAGGTCGCGCGCCAGCCGCAGCGCCTTGGCCTCGCAGCGCGCCCGACGTTCCGGGTCCGCGATGGCTTCCAGGTCCTCGACATGGGCGAGCCCGAGGATGCGGCGGATCATTTTGGCGCCGGCGAAGGCCAAGGTGTCCTCGAACAGGGCGCGCATGAACCGGGCGCGCTCCTTGTCCATCGTCAGGCGGTCTTCCTCGGACTTGAAGAGGTCGACGGGATAGGCGTCGCCTGAGCGGGCGGCGCGCCAAAGCGCAAGAAAGCGATCGTGGAACCTCGACCAGACGTCCTGCGCCTGCTGCAAAATCCAGTCTTGATAGCCGGCGCGGGCGCCTGGCGCGGTCTCGTGGCCCTCCTGGGCGAAAAAGGCCAGCAGCAGATTGCCGATGACTGCGCCGACGTCGAAGCCGATCGGCCCGACGAAGGCGAATTCCGGATCGATGACCCGCGTGTCTTCGCGCGTCAGCATGATCGAGCCGGTGTGCAAATCGCCGTGGATCAGCGCCTGCGCGCTGGTCATGAACTGATGCTTGCGCGTCTGCGCCGCGACTTTCAGCGCGCTGTCCTGCTCGAACGCCCGCTTCTGCCCGTCGAGCCATGGGCTCGTCCAGCGATTGAGCGGCGCGTCGCGATAGGGGTCGGTGAAGACGAGATCTTCCGTGATCTTGCACAGCGCGACGTTCGCAGCGAAGAGCTCGACGCGCGCCTTGTGCTCGGCCGCCGTTCCCGCCAGGACCGAAGTGTGAAACAGGGTCGCGGCGAGAAACTCTGCGATGTCGGCGGCGAAGCGGGGATATTCGACGCCCCGAATGAGGCCCTTGCGCATGATGACGTGCGGCGAAAGGTATTCCATGACGATCATCGCCTGGGCGCGGTCGAAGTGGAAAACCGCGGGGGTGAGGCCCGGCGCATGGCGGGCCTGCTCGACGAGCGCGCTGTACTCGAACCATGAGCGCTCGAGCGGCAGCGGCCACGACTCGCCGACCAGCCGCACATAGGGCAGCGCCTGCTTGACGACGACCCCTCCGGCGGGGCCTTCGACGATGAAGACGAGGTTCAGATTGCCGTCGCCGACCTCGCGGATGCGCCAGGAAGCGGCGTCGCCGCCGAGACGGTCGCGTACGGGAGGCAGTTCGGCGAGCGCGCCGGCGAGCCGCGATCCATCGACGGGAGCATAGGCGGGCATGCGTTCAGCCGCCCTGGCGGCCGACGCGCGCCGTGCGCAGCCGCTCGGCATAGACATTGATGACCAGCGCGGCGAGCAGGATGATCCCGCGGATCAGGATCTTCAGGAAGCTGTCGATCTTGACGTAGTCGAGACCGTTGTTGAGCACGCCGAGCACGAACAGGCCGACGATCGTGTTGCCGATGCCGCCGCGTCCGCCGAAGAGGCTGGTGCCGCCGACCACCACCGCCGCGATCGCGTCGAGCAGGAAAGTGTCGAATTCGTTCTGCTGGGCGCTGCCGAAATAGGCGACGCCGATCATGCCGGCGACGCCCGAGCACATGGCCGAGATCACCATCACCGCGCCGACGATGAAGCGGACGTTGACGCCGGAATATTCCGCCGCCTCGCGATTGCCGCCGACCATGTAGACGTAGCGGCCGAAGCGCGTGTAGGTCAAGCACGAGATGGGCGACGAGCAGGAAGATCGCCGCGACGATGATGATCCAGGGGACGCCGCCGAGCGTCTTGGACCCGAGGGTCTGCACGAGGCCCGGCACCGTGTAGGCGATCTGGCCGCGCACCAGAACGGCGGAAACGCCCGCGCCGATCTGCATCATCGCCAGCGTCATGATGAAGGACGGGATGCCGATGCGGGTGACGCCGAAAGCGGTGAGCAGCCCGAGCGCGCAACAGGCGGCGAGCGCAAGGACGATCGCGATCGGCCCGGGAAGGGGAAGGTTCGCGATGTTCACGTAATCCGGCTGCGCCGTGAAGAACGTGAGCACGATCGCCGTCGCGTTGGCGATCGCGCCGACGCTGAGATCGATCTCGGCGGTCAGAATGACGAAGGTGAGGCCGACGGCGATGATCGCGGTGACCGAAACCTGCTGCAGGATGTTTTCCAGATTGCCGAGCGACGCGAAAGACGGGCTCGCGATGCTGAAGAAGAGGACCAAGCAGAGAAGCGTGATGAACGGCGCGATATTGCGCAGCTGATTGCGCAGGAAATCCCCGAGCTGGAAGCCGCGGGGGGTGCTCACGTCGGCGCCTGGCGTGTTCATCGAATTTGCGATCCTATCGTCAGGCTGCGGCCAACAGGCGATCCTTGCTGATCGCTTCGCTGGCGAACTCGCGGGCGATCTCGCCCTTGCGCATCACGAGAACCCGGTCGGCGAGCGAAAGGACGGTCTCCGGCTCGGTGGAGAAGACGATGATCGCAATGCCCTGGTCGCGGAGCGCGCGCACGATCCGGACGACGTCCTCTTTGGCGCCGACGTCCATCCCCCGCGTCGGCTCGGCGAGCAAAAGAATTCGGGGCGAATGGGTGAGCCATTTGGCGAGCGCGACCTTCTGCTGGTTGCCGCCCGACAGGGCGCCGAGGCGCCATTCCGGCTCGGGCGGCCGGATGTCCAGATTCTTGATCTGCGCCCGGGCGATCTCCTGCTCGCGATCGGGCTTCAGGAGCCAGCGGGACAGGCGCTCCAGGACCGCGATCGAAACGTTCTTGTAGACCGGCTCCTCGGCGAACAGCATCGACCGCCGGCTTTCGGCGACATAGGCGACGCCCGCCTTCCTGGCGGCGGCGGTGTTCCTCAGCGATTTGACTTTGCCGTCGATGTCGAGCGCGCCGCCGTCGGCGTGAAGCCGGCCGAACAACGTGCGCGCCAGCTCGAGCTGGCCGCAGCCCATGAAGCCATAGACGCCCAGCACCTCGCCGGCGCGGGCCTCGAACGTCAGGTTGCGATAGGCGGGCGAGAGCGTCAGCCCTCTGGCGCGCAAGACGACCGGCGCCTCGGGCCGGCTGTGCAGCGTGATCTCGCTCAGGTAGCTTTCCTCCAGATCTCCTCGGCCGGCGCCGATCATCCGCTCGATGACCCAGCCCTTGTCGATGGCGGGCGTGACCTCGCTCGTCACGACCTTGCGGCCGTTGCGGAAGATCGTGATCGCGTCGGAGATTTTCAGGATGTCGTCGAGAAAGTGAGAGATGAAGATGATGCTGCGGCCGCTCTCCCGCAGTCGGGCGAGCACCCCGAACAGCCGTTCGATCTCGGGCGGCGACAGGGCCGACGTCGGTTCGTCGAGAATGATGATCCGCGCGCCCGAGAACAGCACGCGCGACAGTTCGACGAGCTGCTGCACGCCGATCGGAAAGTCGCCGAGGCGCGCCCGCGGATCGATGTCGAGCCCGAGATTCTTCAGTTGCGCAGATGCGGTCTCGGCCATCCGCCGCCAGGCGACGACGCCGAAGCGGTCGATCGGCTGGTTGCCGAAGAAGACGTTCTCGGCGACGCTCAGCTCCGGCGCGACGCTGAGCTCCTGATGCACCATTCCGATGCCGGCCGCCCGCGCGTCGCGGGTCGAGCGGAAATGCGCGTCCTTGCCGTCGACGCGCATGCGGCCGGAATCGGCCGTATGCACGCCGGCGATGATCTTCATCATCGTGCTCTTGCCCGCGCCGTTCTCGCCGGCCAGTCCGTGGATCTGGCCGGCGAGCAGCGTGAAGTCGACGCTGCGAAGCGCCTGGACGCCGCCAAACGCCTTCGAGACGTCGGTCAGTTCGAGCAGCGCCATCGGAGGTTTTAGATGAGGAACTGCTCCTCCATCCACAGCATGCCGTCGGCGTTGGCCTTGGTGACGACCGGACCGTCGGTGACGATGTTCTTGGGAATGTCCGTGCCGGTCTTGGCGCCGTTGATCACCGCCGACACTCCGGCGATGATCGCTCCGCCATGGATGCGGCAGGACGGATTGCGGACCGTCGCGTACATCTGACCGGCCTGCACCGCCTTGATCGCCGGAGGCATGGCGTCGACGCCGCCGATCTTGGTCTCCGTGCGCCCCTTCGCCTGCATCACCTTGTAGGCGGCGAGCGCCATGTCGTCGTTGTGGAAGAACGCCGCGTCGATCCGCGGATATTTGGTGAGCAGCGTCTCCCAGATGCGCGCCACCTTGGTGACGTCCCAGTCGGCCGGCTGCTCGTCGAGCACCTGAATCTTCGGGAACTTGGACACGACCTCGTGGAAACCCTTGGCCCGTCCCTGCGCGCCGGTATGGCCGAGGGCGCCCTGGGTCATCACCATCGTGCCCTCGCCGTTGATCGCATTGACCAGCGCCTGGGTGACCGACGACCCCATGAACACGTTGTCCGGCGCGAGGAAGGTCAGGACACTGATCGTATCGAGCGGCGCGATCAAGCGTATCCATGTCGATGACCGGCGTGCCGGCGTCGATCATCTTGTTGACCGGCGCGGTCAGGGTGCCGATGCCGAACGCCTGGATGGCGACGAAATCCCACTTCTGCGAAGCCATGTTGTCGATCGCCGCGCGCTGCTTGACCGCGTCGAGCTGTCCGTCGAACCAGGTGACGTCGACGTTGAACAGTTTGCCCCAATATTCGGCCGCCTGCTTGCCTTGCGCGCACCAGGTGGCCTGCAAACCGGCGTTGGAGAACGCCGCCTTCAGCGGCCTTGTGGCCTTGCCGGCCTCCTTGGCCATTTCGGCGGCGATGAGCGGATTGACGCCCATTCCGCCGAACAGCGCCGCCGCCCCCGCGCCCATCGCGCCGGCCTTGAGGAGCTTGCGCCGGTCCTGTGAAACGCTCTTCGTTGGGTCTGCCATGGTTCCTCCCGTCTGATCTGGCGTTCGCGCCGTTGATCGTCACGGGAGGCAGCATGCCACGGAAAAGGATTTTGGTTCAATACGCTGGCCGCGTCCGATCCGTTGGCGAGCGTTCGCGTCCCTGCCAGGCCTACTTGTACTCCCAGTCGGCGCCTACGCCGACGCTCGATCCGCCGCTCGCATCGACGCCGGCCTGCAGGCGGATGTGACGGTTGACGTCGAGATTGACGGAAACGCCGTTGTCCTGCGGCAAGACGCCCGTCGTCGCCCTCACGCTGATCCTGTCGCTGATCGCGCGGCTGACGCCGATCGCCGGACTGCCGCTGGCGCTCGTACCGATGTCCAGACTGTCGACGCCGAGCGATTTTCGCAACTGCTCGAAGGCGATGCCGCGGCCGGTGAGAGAAGCGACGGCGTTGGCCAGTTGCACCGCCTGGAACGCCGACAGATTGCCCGACGGCTTCTGAAACAGGATTCGGGAGAGAATCTCGTCCTGCGGCAGACTGGGATCGGAAGTGAACGCGAACACCGGCGCCGAGGCCGGTCCGGTGACGCTGACCCGCGCCGTGACGTCGGCCGATGTCGTCTCGGCGACGAAGTCGAGTTCGGGCGTCACGTCGCCATGGAACTGAACGCGGCCGCGCGTGAAGACCAGGCGCTTGCCGAGGAGCGACAGCGACCCGCGCCGGAGATCGAAGCCCCCGGTCACCCTGGGATCGGACGCCGATCCGCTGAGACGCAGATCGCCCCCCATCGCCGCGTCGATGCCGCGTCCGCGAACGGAAATCCGGCTGGCCGACACCGTCAGGGCGAGCTTCGCGTCGAACTGGGGCGCCCGCGCGGCGCGGCCCGCCTTGGCTTTCAGGGCAAGCAGCGCCCGCGCCGTCGCATTCGGGTTGACGTGCCTGGTTCCCGGAATCGGGGCCGCGACGCTGGCGAAGCGCTCGGGCACAGTGATGTCCATCGAATCGATCGTGATGCGGCCGGCGACGTTCGGCGTCCGGACGAGCGCGCCGGTCACGTCCAGCGACATGTCGGCAACCGCTTCGACGGTGTCGGTCGCGACGAGTTCGGCGCGCTGGCTAGTGACGCGGACGGCGCCGGGAAAGCCGGCGGCCGGGTCGAGTCTCGCCTGTCCGGTCGCGCCGATCGAACCGCCGTTGGGGGTCTTCCCGCTGAGGCGGTCGATCCGCAGATCGCCGCCCTTGGCCAAAATGAGCCCGCCGATCGAGGCGATTTTGAGCCCGGTCCGATCGTCGCTGAACGCGCCGTCGCTCATGGCGATCGAGCCCTCCGCCAGCGGCTTCGCCACGGTCCCGCGCAGCTGAAGGTCGATCGCCAGGGCGCCCGAGAGATGACGGCCGGAGACCGAGAGCGCGTTGTTGGCGAGGCCCGCGTCGAGCCTGCCGGCGATTTTCACCTCGAGCGCGCCGTCAGGCGCAAGGGGGGCCGAGCCGGTGGCGCGAATGGAGCCTCCGTTGGCGGCGGTGACCGCGATGTCGAGCGACGTGCGGCCGGCCGCCAGGCGGCCCGAGCCGGCGACGTCGAGCGCAGGCAGGGCGAGGTTGCGCATTTGCGGCGCGCTCAGTCCCTTCAACCTGACGCGCCAGTCGCCTGTCGGATCGCCCGGCGTTCCCTTGATCGTCGCCTCGCCGTCCGCCGCGCCGGACAGTCCGAGGCCGGGCGCCGCGAAGTCGAGCGCCGAGAGCGGCATTGCGGCCATCCTCGCCCGAAGGTCGAGGGTCGACCCCGCGTGACCGGCGAGCGAAAGCCGGCCGGGGCCGACGGCGAGCGCGAGATTGTCGACGTCGAAACCGTCGCCGCCGAAAACCAGCGCAGCCGGACGAACGAGCGCCAGCCGCTGGCCTCCGCCCTCAGCGCTGAAGCTCGCGAGCTCGAGCCGGCTCGGCGACCCGCCGAAAAGCCGCGCGCGCGCCTTCAACGCCAGGCCACGCAGAGAGGCGCCGAGATCGAGATCGCTCGCATCGGCGAGCGCGGTCGCCGTCAGCTTGACGTCGGCGATCGCTTGTCCGGCGAACGTGGCCCGGGAAAGACTGGCGGCCCCGGCCATGATCCTCGCGCCCCAGACATCGCCGAGCGTCAGGTCGACCTTGAGCCCCTCGAGCGTATTGGGTCCGACGCTCATCCTGTCGCTGTCGGCGACGATCGCGACGTCCTGGCGGCCGCCGGAGCTCGAGGCGCTCAGCCTCGCCTGAAGCGCGCCGCCCAATTTCGTCAGAACCAGCGGCGAGAGATCGTCGAGATCCGCGGCGCTGAAACTCAGTTCGCCGCTCGCCAGCCGGTCCGCGCCGATCCTGAGATCGCCCGCCAGACGCGCCGAGGCCAGGCTCAGCGCGAAGTTGTCAGCGGCCCAGCCGCCGTCGGCGCGTCGGGCGAGATGGGCCGAACCGGTCAGCGGCTGGCGATCGACCTCACCGCTGAGCGAAGCGCTGGCGTCGACGAGGCCGGTGATGTCGCGGGCGCTGGCCTCGAGCGCAAGGCCCGATGTCGGGCGATCGAGCAGCCGTCCCTCGCCGAGAGTCGCCTTCAGGCTCGCGTCGAGATGGTCGAGGGCGCCCGTCAGCCCGGCGACGAGCTCGGCCTTGCCGGCGATGCGCGGGTCGAGAACGTCTGCCTGCGGCACATCGATGCGGGCGTCGAGATCGGCCTTGTCGCGCGCAACCGCGCCGTCCAGCCGGGCGGATGCGTGCTTGCCCACCAGTTGCAGATTGCTGAAGCCGAACCCGCCGCCGGCCAACGACCGGGCGCCCCCGGTGAGATCGAGTTCGCCGCCGGTGATCCTGTCGAGGATGGGATAACCGGTGGCCAGGCGCGTCACGTGCGCGTCGAGCGTTGCGACCAGCGCGCCGTATCGCGGCGCCCCGTCGAGATCCGCGGCGATGCGGGCCTCGCCGTTCAGCGAACGGCCGGCGAGCAAGGCGAACCGGCTCAGATCGCCAGCCGCAACGTCCAGTTTGCCGTGAATCTTCGCCCGCCCGAGAAGACCGGAATAGTGGGCGTTGAGAGCCGGCGCGACGAGGTCGAGCGCATCGAAGGTCATTTCGCCGCCTGACGCAGCCGAGCCGCGCATCGTCAGCGCGATTTCGGGGCCGACGGCCCTGTTCAGGGCCGAATCGGCGAGGGCGAGACCGCTCGCCTTTGCGTCGCCCGCAAACGCGATCCGCGTCGCCGCGTCGATCAGAGGGCCGTTCGGGGCGGCGCGGAAGGTCGCCGCGACATGCTCGAGCGATCCCTCGGCGACATGGATTTGCTCGGCGTCGAAGGCGGCGTCGAGCGTCGGGCCGGAGAGCGGGCCCTTGATCGACGCATTGAGGTCGAGTTTTCCGATCGTCTCCGAACCCGGAATAGCGCCGGCGTGGACTCTCAGGTCGAGGTCGCGAGCGGCGGTCGCGGCGCCGGAAATGTCCAGTCTGGCGCTCGCCGAAACGACGTGCAGGCCTGGGACGCTGACGCTCGAATCGTCGTTGATGACGACATCGCCTTGAAGCGTCGTTTGGCCGGCGAAGACCGGCTTGACGATGTCCGGCGCGAGGCCCTCGAGCCGCGATTTTAGGTCCATCGCGAGGCGCCGCGCGCCATCCTGGCGGGCGAGAACGATCTGCCCGTTCGCCCATATGTCGGGGCCTGCGGTGAAGTCGAGCTTCGCCTTGAAGGCGTCGAGCGGACCCGCCCCGTCGAACGCGAGTTTCACCGGCGGCAGCCCGGGAAGCTTGGCGAAATGGGCGAAGAGTCCGCCGGCAGGCTCGGCGGCGTCGACATTGAGCGTGAGCAGGCTGGTCGCCGGAACAAGGGCCAGGAGCACGGTGAGCGCGCCCGGGGCGTCGAGCCGCTCGGCGCTGAGACTGAGATCGAGGCCCTCGGACGGCGGGCCGAGCGTCGCCTTGCCCGCGATGGCGAGCCGCGCCGCGGCGCCGACGACCGGCTCGCCGATCGAAAGCTCCTGCACCGCGAATTGCTTGACGATCACCTTGACCGGCAATTCCGGCAGGATCGACTGAGCAGCTCCACGCATCCGGCGGCGCGGCCTCGGATGGAAGCGGGCGGCGGAGGAACTGCGCGTGGCCGATCGTCAGCCGGTCGACCTCCAGCCGCCGCTTGAGCAGCGCGAGTCGGCTCCAGATCAGCCGGACCTTGTCGATCTTCAGCCACGGGCCGTCGCGATCGGAGAGCACGATATCGCTGATCGACGCGTCGGAGGAGAGCACGCCGTCGACGGCGCCGATGGAGACGCTGGTCGACGGCGTGGAGAGCGCCTTCGAGATCAGGTCGGCGAGCACGCCCTTGTCCTGCTCGGCCCCGCCGGCCGACACGCAAAGCGCCAGGAGCGCGACGATCATCGCCAGCGCCTTCGATCGGATGCGGGAGAGAAGCGACCCCATCAGAAAGCCTGCCCGATGCTGACATAGACCGCCAGCGGACCGTTGCCGGAGCGACGCTCGAGCGGAAAGGCGACGTCGAGGCGGATCGGGCCGAACGACGTATAGTAGCGTAACGCCCAGCCCCGCCGCCATGTAGAGCGGCTCGGAGAAATTCGGGAAGCTCGAGGCGAAGGCGTTTCCTGCGTCGAAGAACGGCACGACGCCGATCGTGTCGGTCACCTTGACGCGTAATTCGGCCGACGCCTCGAACAGGCTGCGGCCGCCGACGACGGCGCCGAAGGGAGCGGTCGGGCCGAGGCTGTTGTAGGCATAGCCGCGCACCGAGCCCCCGCCGCCCGCGTAGAAGCGCCAGTTGGCGGGGATCTCGTCGAGCGCAGGGCCACCCAGGCCGCCGACCCCGACCTTGCCGGCGAGGACGAAGCGGGAATCGGGATCGATTGAATAATAGCTCGAGGCGATCGCCTTCATCCGCACGAGATCGAGGCTCGACCCGAGGAATGTCCCGAACCCCGCGGCGGAAGCGACGAGCCTTACGCCGCGCGTCGGATCGAGCCTGCTGTCGGTGGAATCATAATTCAGCGCCACGGGGACGCCGATCAGCGTGTAGTCGATCCTGCCGAGCGAATCCGTGGAAAAGCCCGTCTGCCCTTCGAGGCCCGCCTGAACCGAGAAGACGTCGCTGAAGCGGTGGCGCAAGGCGGCCGTCGCGTCGGCGTCGGTGACGTCGTAGCCCACGAAGTCGACGGCGCTGGTGCTCACGTGCTCGCCGAGCGCGTTGAACAGAAAATCGTTGGCCGTGCCGCCCAGGGCCGGCTTTAGGAAGCTCGCGGAGACGCGCCCGCCTAGGCCGCCGGTGGTGAAGTGCTGGAGATCCGGCCAATATCCCGCGTTCGGCGGGGCGTAGAACATGTCCGCCTGCAGGCGCAGGCGCTCCGCCCCGCCGAACAGATTGCGGTCTTCCCAATAGGCCTGCCCGGCCGGCCCGTTGGTGGTCGAGTAATTCGCAGACGCGCCGACGGAGTAGGGGAGGCGGTCGTCCACGTCGACCTCAAAGGGCAGGCGGCCGGAGGCGTCGAGGCTCGTTCCTTCGGTGATCCGTACGCTGCCGACCGCCGGGATCTGGCGGATGCTTTTGTTCGCGTCGGCCAGCGCCTGCGGCGAATAGGGATCGCCCGGCTGGATGGTAAGGAACGAGCGCACGATGGCGGGCGAGAAATGTTTTGGTCCGACGATCGTCGCCTCGCCGAACCGCGCGGCCGGGCCGGGCGCCGCCGTCATCGTCACATCCATCGAATCCGCCGCGTGATCGACGACCGGCGCGATCGAGTCGATCTTCGCCAGCGGATGGCCCTCGGCGCGGAAATAATCGACGATGCGCGCCTCGGCCGCGCGCAGGCCGCTGGCGGCGGCGGGGTCGCCCGGATTCAGGCCGACGACCCGGGCAGGCAGCTCCGTTCTGGAGAATTCTGCGCCGGCCAGGTCGACGACGCGGATCGAGCGAAGCCGGAACAGCGGCCCGGGCGCGACCCTGATCGTCACCGGCGCGGCCGCTCGATTGCGAAAACTCTCGGCGGCGCGCGCGAAGGCCGCGATGTCGTTCGAGCCGATCGTGAGACTCGCGCGATCGATCGAGATCGTGACCGCGGCGTTGTAATAGCCCGCGCCCCAGAGGGCGTCGACCACCGGAACGAAATCGTTCATGGCCCGCCTCGCCAGCGCCTCGCCATCGGGAAGGGCGTCCTGGCGCAGCGCGTAAAGCGACGACGCGTCCTTCACCGCATTGGTGAGTCCGCCATCGCCGCCGGCGACGTCGATCGTCACTTTGTATGGAATGGCGTTCCGGGAGACGGCGGGCGGGCTTTCGCTCTTGGGCCACAGGCCGAGGAAATCCAGAGAAGAGAAATCGAACGCCTGGGCTGTGTCTCGCGCCTCGAATGCGGCCGCGCCCACAGCGAACGCCACGATCAAGGGCGCGCTCAGGTACTCCGGCCGCTTTGGAAAACCCATACCCATCAAGTCGAACGCCTTGCCGCCGTAGGACCAGCATAGCGGCTCGCTTCATCCAGTTGAAACAGCCTGCATTGTCATACCCGCGAAAGCGGGTATCCAGACTTGCATCGGATTGCGGCTGTCGCCTCGACAGATTATTCACGATACGACGATTTTGCGCGGCAAAGCCGAGGCCATGCTTAATCAGCGGTCACCTCGCCGACAATGGTCGTTGCGCAACCGGCAAGCGAGACGCCCGCGCCGAGAGCCGAAGCGCTCGAACCGACAAATCTCTTGACAAAGCCTGCCGCAAATGTTCTACGTTTGTTCTGACGGCCGAGCCGCTGACGCTTGAGGAAGGAGAGAGGGACCATATCCTCCCCCGTGGAGCGTTAGCGGAACGGGGGGACTACGCGAAGGGTGGCGGAAGGGTGCGGACGAAACCGTCGCAGGTTCGGAGTTACTGGCCGGCTCTATCCTCCCCTGCGAAGCGGGGGAGGGGGACCCGCCCGAAGGGCGGTGGAGGGGGCCTGGCCTAGAGTGCTTGGAAGTCACGAGGGAGAGGTTCTCTCCACGTCTGGTGTAAGTCCCTGAAAAGGCGAGAATGGTGAACGGATCTGGTTTCCCCTGGCGTTCCTTTTGCTTCCCCCGGCGTTCCTTTGGCTTCCCCGGGCGCGTGGGTTTCCTTCCCCGGGGGAGCGGAAGCCTTCCCGCTGCGTTCCGGGACGTTCCGCCGAGGGGTGAGCAATTACGACAAGTCTTGGCGCCCAAGCCTCCCGCCGCCCTCGCCCTGAGGAGCCCGCGAAGCGGGCGTCTCGAAGGGCGCTCGTGGCCAGCGAGCATCCCCTTCGCCTGGCTCAGGGCAGGCTTTCGAGGCCCTTTGGCTTCGACAAAGGGCGCCTCAGGATGAGGTCGGTGGAACTGAATCCCGCGATCTTCGCCGCCTGCTTGGGACAGTTTTTGGCGCCCAAGCCTTTGAAATCGCCTGTGCGCGGACAAACCTGCACGGGGCGCGCGGGGGCCTCGAAAACGGCGCCTCGGCCCGGCGCCTACCTGGCGGCCTTCTTCGCCATCGCCTCGAGCTTCTCGGAGCGGATAATGTTGCGCTGGAGGGCCGCGTCCTTCCGCCCGTCCATGCCGAAGGCCACCGCCATCAGCTGGGAATAGAACACGACCGGGATCTTGTAGTTCGTGCCGAACTTGTCGTTGATCAGCGGCTGATACATCTCGACGTTGGTCTGGCAGAGCGGGCAGGGGGTGGAGATGACGTCGGCCCCCTGCTTCTCCGCCTCTTCGAGGATGGCCTTCATCAGATGCAGGGTGCGGTCGGGGCTCATCACCGCGACCGAGCCGCCGCAGCACGAGGTCTTGTGGGCGAAGGGCACCGCCTCCGCCCCGCAGGCCTCGGTGAAGTCGTCGAGGAAGGTCGGATCGTCGTAACAGTCGTAGTCGCCGCCGGCTTGCGTCGCCGCGAACGGGCGGACCGTCTGGCAGCCGACATAGCCCGCGACCTTGAGGCCGGTCAGCGGGTTGGTCACCCGCTTCTCGATCGCCTCGACCCCGACGTCGTTGACCAGCACCTCGCAGGCGTGGCGCACCTTGAGGTCCGCGTCGTACTTGAGCCCGCCCGCGTCGAGGGCCTCGTTGACCTCGGCGCGCTTCTTGACGTCGGCCTTGATCTTCTCGTTGCCGCCGTGGGTGTTGAGGTAGCAGGCGGCGCATCCGGTCACGACGTCCTGCGTTCCCTTCTTCCGCGCCTGGGCGAGGTTGCGGCCGGTGAGGGCGAGGTTCGGCAGCTGTCCGCCGCCGATATGGCCGACCGAGGCGCCGCAGCAGTTCCAGTCGTCGATGTCGTCGAGCGCGACCCCGACCTCCGGCATGACGGCGCGCAGCGACTCGTCGAGGTGCCGGCCGCTGCCCTGGGACGAGCAGCCGGGGTAGTAGGTCATGGTCTTGTTCTCGGTCATGTCCCCGTCCTCCCCGCTCGAGGCCGCTCTTCGATCTCGCGCGCCTTGGCGAGGATCGCGTTCAGCCCCTTGCGGTCCTTGATCCGGTGCGGCGCCCCGACATGCATGCGCCCGACCTTGACCATGCCGAGCGCGATTCCGAGGTTGGCCATGCCGCGGCGAAAGCCTTCGCCGAGGCCGAGCGAGAAATAGTAGAGAGCGGTCACCAGGCGCTCGTCGGTGCGGCCGAACGATTTTGCCGACCACCAGAACGACCTGGCGAAGTTCCTGTTCTCGTGCGGCCCCTTGGCGTAGCCGAGCTCCGCCGCCTTCGCCGCCAGGTCCTGCAGGATGTGGGTGACCGGCACGCCGCGCGGGCAGCGCACCACGCAGCGATAGCAGCTCGTGCAGTTCCACATCGTGTTTGACGAGAGGACCTCTTCCTTCATCCCGGCGCGGATCATCATGAAAAGCTTTCGCGGCCCGTAGTCCATCTGGACTCCGATCGGGCACGAGCCCGAGCAGACGCCGCACTGCATGCAGAGGTTGAGCTTGTCCCCGCCGTTGACGTTGTCCCTCACCCACCGGGCGAAGGAGAGATCGTAGATCCGGGCGGCGGCCGGCGGGGGCGTCGTCATCTTCAGAACCCCTTCATCGGATTGGGCGGCAGGTCGCCGATCAATTTGGCGAAGGCGTTCAGAACCGTCGGCGCCCGGCAAGAATCGGCGATCGACATTTCCTCGAACGTGACGCGCTCCTTTTCCAGCGCGAGACTCTTCAAGGTCTCGCCGACTTTCGCCAGGCGCTCCTTCGCCAGCGCCGAGCCCTTGACGAAATGGCACTGGTAGTCGTCGCCCGACTTGCAGCCCATCATCATGATCCCGTCGTAGCCCTTCTGCAGCGCGGTCGAGACCCACTGCAGAGTGACCGAGCCCAGGCAGCGAACGGGGATGATGCGCACGAAGGGCGACCAGCGCGAGCGCGCGATGCCCGCCATGTCGATCGCCGGGTAGGCGTCGTTCTCGCAGGCGAGCACGAGAATGCGGGGCTTCTCCGAGAACTCGTCCGGGATCTCGTTGGCCTCGATCATCTCGTTGACCATCTGAGGATTATAGTTGTCGAACGTGATGGTCTGCACCGGGCAGGCGCCCATGCAGGTGCCGCAGCGTCGACAGCGGGCGAAATTGACGACCGGACGGCCCTGCTCGTCCTCGTCGATCGCCCCGAACGGGCACTCGACCGTGCAGCGCCGGCACTTCGTGCACTTCTCGTGGCCGATCTTGGGATAGGTCAGGTCGCCCGAGCGCGGATGCACGGAAGCGCCGGCCGCCGATCCCTCGATCGCCTGGATCGCCTTGAGCACCGCGCCCGTCGCGTCCTCGGCGCTCTCGGCCATGTCCATCGGGCGGCGGAGCGGCCCGGCCGTATAGATGCCGGTGCGGCGCGTCTCGTAGGGGAAGCAGATGTAATGGCTGTCGGAGAAGCCGTCCGCCAGGATCGGGATATGCGGACCCTGCCGATATTGCAGGTTGAGGATCGGCCCGCCGGGCGGAATTCCCTTGTCGATATGCGGCCAGGCCGAGCCCTGGCCCTTCGTATAGCCGGCGACCCTGATCAGCGTGACGGGGTTGATGTCGTCGGCGAGCTGCGCCGCGCTCTTTTCCGGCTCGACTACGGGCGCGTCGACATTGGTTGAGTTCGGGACCATGCCGGTCGCCAGCACAATGAGGTCGAGGCCGCTGAGCGGAACCTCCTCGCCGAGGAGTTCGTCGGAATAGGAGATCGTCATGCCCTTGCCGTCGACCGACTTCACCTTGCCTTTCATGAAGATGACGCCGCTCCGCTGGGCTTCGCGATAAAACTCCTCGGCGGTGCCCGGCGTGCGCAATTCCTCATAGACGATATAGGCCGAGGCCTCCTCGTCGGCCTTGACGACCTGGAGCGCCTGCTTGATCGAGGCCGAGCAGCACACCGACGAGCAATAGGGCAGGTGATTTGGATCGCGGCTGCCGGCGCATTGAACGAACGCGACATTGCGCGCCGGCGCGCCGTCTGACGGCCGCTCGAGGGCGCCCTTGGCGAGCATCGCCTCGAGTTCGACCGAGGTCACGACGTCCGGGGAGGCGCCGTAGCCGAGATGGCCGAGCCTGGTCGCGTCATACGGACGCCATCCGGTCGCCACGACGATCGCGCCGACCGTTTCGATGATCTCTTCGCCTGCGCGCGCGATGGCCACCTTGAATGCGCCCGGCTGGCCTGACGTGCTTGCGATGACGGCGCCGGTGACGATGCGGATGCGGCCGTTGGCCCTCACTGCGGCGACGAGCTTGCCGAGATCGTTGGGGTAAAGATCGCGATAGGGCGGCGCGTGCGGCGCCCGCATCGACCATCTGGCCGACCAGCCGCCGAGGGCGTCGCTCTTTTCGACCAGCACGACGTCGTAGCCCGACTTGGCCGCCTCGAGCGCCGCGGTGAGGCCGGTCACGCCTGCGCCGACGACCAGGATCGAATGCGCAACTTCGCCGAGGGCGGCGGGTTTCGGCTGTTCGGTCTTCGTCAGCTGCGCCGCCGCCATGCGGATCGCGTCGGCCGCCAGCATTTCGGTGTCTTCCGCATGCGGCGGCTGCGACCAGGCCACGTGCTCGCGCAGGTTGGCGCGGACGACCGGCACGCCGTCGAAGCGGAACTTGTCGGCCATCACGCGCGGGGAGCAAGCGCCGACGACCATGCGGTTCACCACGCCCTCGTCGACGTCCTTGCGCATGGCGGCCACGTTCTCGGGCGCGCAGAGCGCGTCGGCCGCCACGCAATGGCCGATGCGAAACTCGGTCTTGCCGATTTTCTCGAGCGCCTCGACGTCGACCGCGTCGGATATGCCGCACCCCTTGCAGAGATAGACGCCGGGTTTCTTCTCGGACACCTTTCCGTCTCCCAATTCGGCGTCGCTTCCCGCCGCCGCTCAAGTGTTGAGCCGTCCGGCGCTTCGCGGCCGGCTATCCCGAAGGCTAAGCGCTTCGAACGGCCTGCAAGGCTTTCAGCGCCGCGGCGGTCGCGGACTGCACCGACATCGACACGTCGAGCGGCCCCGCGGCGACCCCCGCGGAAAATATGCCGCGGCCGTCTCCTTCCAAAGGAACGAGGAAGCCGTATTCGTCGGTTGCGATGTCGAGCGTCGGACGGTAGCCGGCGACGGCGCTCGGCTGCATCCCCGTCGCCAGCACCACGAGATCGTACGGCTCGGAATAGATTCCGCGCTCGATCGTCGTTTCGCCGTGAATGACAGGACGGCCGTCCTCGCCGATCCGGATATGCGCCGGCTTCGACTTGATGAACGTCACCTGGGGGTCCGCTCGCACCCGGTCGTAGAACGCCTCGAGCTTATCGTGGGCGCGGATGTCGATATAATAGATGTGAACTTCCGCGTCGGCGTATTGTTCGCGAACATAAGCCGCGTGTTTCAGCGACGCGAGACAGCAGATGCGCGAGCAATAGGGCAGGTGGTTCAGATCGCGCGATCCCGCACATTGGATCAGCGCCACCTTCTTCGCCGGTTCGCCGTTCGAGGGACGGAGGATCTTGCCGTGCGTCGGGCCATCATGGGCCGCCAGCCGCTCCATCTCGACGTTGGTGATGATGTCGTCGCTGTGGCTGTAGCCGTAGGCGTCAAGCTTGTTCGGGTCGTAGGGCTTCCACCCGGTCGCCCATATCACGGCCCCAACGCGCAGGTGGAAGGTTTCGCCCTGGTCGTCGGGATCCAGCGCGCCATAAGCGCAGGCCGCTTTGAGCTTGTCGCCTTCGCCCGCCGCGATGGCCTCCGGCGCCACGACATAGCGCATGGGGAAAGCGTGTTCATGCGGCAGGTAGGCGGCCTTCACCTTGTCCAGACCGTAATTGAAGGGATTGTCGACCATGGTCTGCGTCGCGTTGGCGCAGTTCCCGCAAGCCGTGCAGCGCTCGTTGACGTATCGCGGCCGCCGTTCGATCGTGACCTTGTAGGCGCCGCGGGCGCCTGAAACCTCGCTCACCTCGCACATCGTCATCACGCGTAGCCGCTGGTTGCGACGAATGCGCTGGTAGTTGATTTCAAGCCCGCAGGTCGGATGGCAAAGTTTTGGAAAATAGCGGTTCAGTCTGGTGACGCGGCCGCCCAGGCTCGCCTCGCGCTCGACGAGAATCACGTCCTGTCCCGCCTCGGCCGCTTCGAGCGCCGCGGTCACGCCTGCGATTCCGCCTCCGACGACCAGAATCGTCTGGCTCTCCGCACCCCCGCCGCTCAAATCCGCCGCCATTCCTCGTCCTCCCTTCCGAGCGCCTGATCGGCCTTCTGTCCCTGTCCGCCAGCCTCGAGGCGAGCCCAGGACAACAGGCCGACGCCCAGCTGCTCCGAACCATGTCGCCAGGGATAGCCTGGAGCTTGTTTACTTCATAATATGCGAATATGTCTACCATAGGGAATTCGCCAATGCCATAGCGTTCGCGCCGGTCTGGCGACCGTTGCGCCAAGGGACAGGAGAGGCCGGGTCAGCATGTCGCAGTCCGCACCAACTTCGCGGCGGCGCCGATGGCATCCGGTGGCGATTTTCCCGTTCCTCGCCTGGCCCCAGCGGATGTCCGTCGGGCAGCTCCGCGCAGACCTGCTCGCGGGTCTGACCGGAGCGCTGGTCGTCCTGCCGCAGGGCGTGGCCTTTGCGACGATCGCTGGCATGCCGCCCCAATACGGACTCTACGCCAGCATCGTGCCGACGATCATCGCGGCGCTGTTCGGCTCCTCGTGGCATCTCGTCGCGGGGCCGAGCACGACCGCGTCGCTCGTCCTGTTCGCGTCGCTCAGCGCATTCGAGCCTGCCGGCACGCCGCGTTACGTGGAGCTCGCGGTGACGCTCGCCGCGATGGCCGGCGTCATGGAGCTTGCGCTGGGCTTCTTCCGGCTCGGCGCGTTGGTAAACTTCATTTCGCACACGGTCGTGGTCGGCTACACCGCGGGCGTCGGCATCCTCATCATGACGACCCAGTTGCGCAATTTCTTCGGGCTCCCCGTTCCTCGCACCAGCGTGTTCTGGGAGGCGCTGAGCGGCAGCGTGCTCGCTCTGCCGACTTCGTCGCTCATGATCACAACGGTCGCGCTCACGACGCTGGCGACCGGTGTTGCGGCGCGAAGGTTCACCTCGAAAGTCCCCTATATGATCCCGGCGATTCTCGCCGGCGGCCTCGCCGGCGCCGTCGCCAATGCGATCGTCCCCGGATCGGTTTCGACGGTCGGCGCGCTGCCGGCGACTCTGCCGCCGTTGTCAGCCCCGAGTTTCGATCCCGCGACCTGGGGCTTGCTGCTGCCAACCGCGCTGGCCATCGGCGTATCGGCGCTGAATGAGGTCGTCTCGATCGGTCGCGCGCTCGCCATACGCTCCGAACAGCGGCTCGACATCAACCAGGAGTTCATCGGCCAGGGGCTCGCCAACCTGATCGGTTCCTTCTTCTCGGGCTACGTCGTGTCCGGTTCGTTCAACCGCAGCGCGCTCAATTACGAGTCCGGCGCGCGCAGCCAGATGTCGGCGGTGTTCGGCGGGCTGATTCTCGCGGCCGTCCTTGTGTTCGCCGCGCCGCTCGCCGCCTATCTGCCGCATGCGGCGATGGCCGCCTCGCTCGAGCTCGTCGGCTGGAGCCTGATCGACCGCAAGAGCCTCGCCCGCATCTGGCGTAGCGGCATGACGGAGCGGGGCGTGCTGCTGGCGACGATCGGGGTCGCCCTGTTCATTCAGATCCAGGCGGCGATCCTCGCCGGCGTCGTGCTGTCGCTGGTGGTCTATCTCTACCGCACGTCGAATCCGCAGCTCAGGCCTCGCGTCCCCGATCCGGTCGACGAGAGCCGCAAGTTCATCGACGCGGGGCCGAATGCACCGGAATGCCCGCAGTTTCGCCTGGCTCGACTCGACGGCTCGCTCTATTTCGGCGCCGTCAACGCCTTCCGGGACGCGCTGGGCGCCTTCGAACGCCAGACGCCGGATTGCATGCGCTACGGCGTGATCATGCGCGGCGTCAATTTCATCGACCTCGCGGGGGCCGAGGCCCTGGCCATCGAGGCGCGCCGGCTCAAGGCGCGCGGCGGCGGCCTCTTTCTGATCAACATCAAGGAGCGGCCGCTCGAGTTTCTCGAGCGTGGCGGCTACGTCGACGAGATCGGCAGGTCGAACGTGTTCGTCTCCAAGAGCAAGGCGCTGAGCGCCATCTACCAGACGCTCGATTACGAGCTCTGCAGCCGGTGCAGCCTTCGCGTGTTCCGGGAATGCTCGCGGTTCGGAATCGAGCGCATCGACGACGACGAGGCGAGCGGCCCCGGCTGAGCGGACGGAAGCGTCAGCGCCGATGCGCGCTCCCGGCGACCTGCGGCGTCTGGCAGACCGGCCCCGGCTCGCCGGGCGCGAGCAGCCGCAAGAATCGCTCCACGCCGAAGTCGGCGACGACGCGATTGGCCTCGTGGGCCGGGTCGATCCCGTAGCGGCGCAGATAGGCGTAGAAGGCGCCCCCCGCGGTATCGACCGGACGGGCGTGTCTGACGGCGACGGAGCCGACGACGCCGACGGCGTCCGGACCGAAGGCCGCGCGCGCGGCCGGCCCGAGGACGAGATCGGTTCCCCAGCCGCTTACGCTCTGGGAAAAGCTCCAGCCGACGCGCTCGAGCGCCCGTCGGGTCAGCAGCGGGGCCATGATCTCGATGGTCGACACCCGGATGACGCCGTTTCCTGCTCGTGGTCTTTTCAGAAAGGGCCAGGCCGAGTACGAATCCGCCGTCAGCGCCGGCTGCGCGAGGTCGAGGTTTTCGCGCGCCGCTGCGGCGAACAGGTCGTCGATCTCGCGCTGGCCGACCTCGACGTCGTCGTCGAGAAAAAGCGCCGCCTGGTAGCGCAGGAGGAGGTCCGGCCGCTCATCGAGCAGGCGACGGATCGCGGTCGTCTTCGTGCCGGCCTGAAAGACGACGGTGTCGGCGCGGGGATCGACGGCGGTTTCCTCATAGCAATTGAGCAGCACGTCGTAGTCGCGCGGCTGCGCGAGATAGCCCGCGTCGAAACTCCTGCCGCATTGGACGAAAACGAGGAGCTTGCAGCCTCGCTCCGACGCCTCGCGCGCTATGCGCATGCGCCCCTCGGCGTAGAAGCGGTCCTGTCGCGCCCTCAGCTCCTCGCGGCTGAGCGGCGGTTTCATGTCGCCGTCGCGCGGCTTGGGATCGAAGACCCGCATCGCGGCCTCCTCGATCGAACGGCCCCTCCCGCGCACGACGTCGCGCACGAATTCCAGGTCGATGTCGGCGCGCGGGCGCCGTCCGCGCGGCAAGCCGACTTCGAGAAAATGCAGGAACGGGTGCGGGTGGGTCTTGCGCCACCCGGGATTCTGTGAGGCGTACCAGACAGGATCGAACTCGGCCGAGGGCGGCGTCCCGACGGTCCCGTCTCGTGCGAGATAAAGCCCGAGAAGGCCGCTCGTTTTTGCTCCAAGCCCTGCGCGCTCGCGAAAGAACTGCGGATCGAAGAATCCGTTGGGTCGATATCCCAGCCGCTCGCCGATCAGCGCGTAGTGCAGCGGCGCGAGCGGGTGGGCGCTCTCGGTCCCGAACCGGCGGAGCGCATAGGGGCGGCTCCAGAATGCGCGTCGCGCAAGCGAAGACATGGCGGCGGCGTCTTCAGGCCGAAGCGGGGACGGCGGCCGACTCGTGGACCTCCGCCGTCGGACCGAATGTCTTCTCGAAAGAGGCGCGCAACGCGCCGTCGACGCCGGCGAAAGCAGCAGCGCGGCCGAGGTCGGCGAGACTCGTCACTCCGTAGTGAGGCTCCCGGATTCCGCAGGGCGTGATGCCGGAGAAATGCGTGAGGTCCGGCGCGACGTTGAGAGCGACGCCATGGAAGGTCACCCAGCGCCGCACCCGGACGCCGATCGCGGCGATCTTGTCCTCCGCCGCCGCTCCGCGGGGGCCGCGCGGCTTGTCGGGGCGAGCGACCCAGACGCCGACCCGGTCTGCGCGGGTCTCGCCCGTGACGTCGAAAGCCTTGAGCGCGTCGATCAGCCAGCCTTCGAGGGCGGCGACATAGGCGCGCACGTCGGGCCGCCGGCGCTTGAGGTCGAGCATCACATAGGCGACCCGCTGGCCGGGGCCGTGATAGGTGAAGCGACCGCCGCGGCCGGCGCGAAAGACCGGGAAGCGCTGGTCGATGAGCTCCTCGGGCCTGGCGCTGGTCCCTGCGGTGTAAAGCGGCGGGTGTTCGAGGAGCCAGACCCGCTCCGGCGCGAGGCCGCCTGCGATCTCCTCGACCCGGGCCTCCATCTCCGCCAGCGCCTCCTCGTAGCCGGTCGGACCCGGCGAGACGAGCCATTCGACCGGGGGAAAGCCGGGCAAGGCGAAGAGCGGCGCGCGAAGCGAAGGCCGGGGTTCGGACATGGGCGCGGTCCTATAGCAGGGCGGACGCCTGGAGGCGAAGCGCTGCGGCAACCGGCGCCGCGCGCGCTCGCCGGTCACCCGCCCATGAAGGCCGCCAGCGCGTCCGCGAGGGCCCGATTGTGCTCCTCGAGGCCGACGGTGATGCGTAGGTGGTTCGGCAGCCGGTAGTTGGCCAAGCCGCGCACCAAAATGCCGCGTCCGGCCAAAAAATCCTCGGCCGCCCGGGCCGTGCGCGCGCCTTCCGACGGGAAGCCGACCAGCACGAAGTTGGTCTGCGAGGGCATGACCTCCAGCCCCAGGCCGCCGAGCTGCTGGGTCAGCCAAGGCCGCCATCGCCAGACGAGCTCCCTGCTGCGCTCCTGGAAGTCGTCGTCGCCCAAGGCCGCCGCCGCCGCGAACTGGGCCGGCAGATTGACGTTGAACGGCGGACGGATGCGCTCCAAAACCCCGATCATCTCCGCGGACGCATAGGCCCAGCCGACGCGCAGCGCCGCCAGCCCGTGGATCTTCGAGAAGGTGCGGGTGACGACGAGGTTGTCCGCCCCGCGCGCGAGATCGATCCCGTCCCGATAGCCTGGATCGTCGACGAACTCGGCGTAGGCGCCGTCGAGCACGAGGATGCAGTTCCCGGGCAGGCCCCGGTGCAGGCGCTCGATCGCGCTCGCGCCGAGCCAACCGCCGGTGGGGTTGCCGGGATTGTCCAGAAAGACGATGCGCGTTCGGTCGTCGACCAGGGCGAGGGCCTGGTCCACGTCGAAGCGCAGGTGAGGCATGGCGGCCGAGCGCACCTCCGCCTGGGCTGCGCGCCCGGCGATGCTGTATTCGAGGAAGCCGTACTCGCCCTGCACGACATTGTCGCCGGGCTCGCAAAAGGTGTGGGCGATGAGGCTGAAGATCTCGTCCGAGCCGCAGCCGAAAATCAGCCGTTCGGGCTCGAGCCCGTATTTGCCGGCGACAGCCTCGCGCAGCCCGGCCGCGGCGCCGTCGGGATAGAGCTGCAATTTTCGCGCGCAACTCTCGAAGGCGGCGACGGCCAGCGGCGAGGAGCCGAGAACGTTCTCGTTCGACGACAGCTTGATCGGGGCGGAGACGCCCGCAATCTTGGACTTGCCGCCCACATAGGCCTCGATGTCGAGGATGCCGGCCTTGGGGCGCGGCCTCAAGCTGGTTTGCGACGCGATGTTGCTCATGCGCACGCCACTAGCCCCAACTGCGCTCCCCGTCCAATGCCAATGGCGGGACCACGAGACAGGCGGCGGCGCTCGCTCGGGGCGACTCCTTCCCCGGACGGGGAAGGAGTCAAGGCTCGTCAGGTCTTCTTGCCGGTCGGGCTCAGGGCCTGTCCTCCCTTGCCTATCGATTTCTTGTAGGCCAACTCGGAGCTTTTCGGCTTGTCCGACTTCGGCTTCTTGGCTTCCTTGTTGCCTCTCTGCTCGCCTTTCGCCATCGCATCCTCCGGTCGCCCCGCTTGAGTCGGGGCAGGTGCATAATCGTCGGCGCAGATGACGGCGGACGTCAAGATCCTCGATGAAGCTTTTAAGACTTCCCGCGTCCCCCTTTCGCCGGCTGATCGAGCTCCGGGTAATGACGGAAAACCCCCAATTCGTTGAACGGGATGCGGCGGTCCGAGGCGAGGTAGCGCGCGATGTTCGGCCGCTTCTCGACGGCGGAGGTGAGCGCAGCGAGCGCCGGGTAGGCCCTTGCGGCGCCGGCGAAGGCGCGCGGGAAAGCATAGGCCATGCCCGCCCAGACCTGGAACAGCGACAGGTCGACGGTCGTCAACCCATGTCCGACCGCGTGCGCCGCGCCGGCCGGGTTGTCGTTCAGGACTCGCTCGAAATAGCCGAGGTATTTTGGGACGCGATGTTTCAGGAAAGCCGCCGCGCGCGCCGTCGCCTCGGACTTCTGGTCCTCGTAGTAAAGATCGGTTGAAATCGGGTGGTGCGCGTCGTGGGCCTCGGCGACGAAATCGGTGATCGTCAGCTGCAGGCCATGGGCGAAGAGACGCTGAGCTTCCTCCTCCGGCGCGAGTCCGAGCTTCGGCCCGAGGTAATGAAGGATGTTCGCCACATGCGAGACGACGACGTTCCCGTCGCGCAGGAAGGGCGGGGCGAAGGGGGTCAAGGGCGCCGCGGCCCCGTTCAGCATCGCCATGAGCGCCTTGACGCCGCGTCCGGCCCCGTGCTCGCGGGCGACGTCGACATATTCGGCCTCAGCCTCCTCGAGCGCGAGGCGGACAAATTCGCCGCGCCCCTGAATGCTCGGCCAGTAGTAGAGTTCATAGGGCATGTGACCTCTCCGTTTAGGTCCCCCTCGCCCCGCTTGCGGGGAAGGCTCCGAGTGAGCGGCTGGGCCAAATCGCAGAAATTGTCGTCGCAACTCATCCGGCCGCGCCTTCTCCCCGCAAACGGGAGGGCTTACGTCAGCGGCCGCATGCGGTCGGCGGCTTTCACGTAGCGGCGGGCATGGTCCAGCAGCTCGCCGTCGGTCGGATGATCGGCCTTCTCCACCCCCTCGACGTGAGCCTTGATCCCCGGATGGCGCTCGGCGAGGAATCTGGCGAAGTCGTCCTTCTCCTGGGCCGGACCGACGATCAGGATCGCGCCCGCGTCGGCGATCGCCTTGGCGACGTCCTCGAAGAACGGCTTGTTCTCGTGGACCCTTTGGCCGCTGCCCTTCACTTGGGAATGAAGGTCGCGAACCACATGATCGCGTATCCTGGTCCGGTCCGCCTCGTCGACATTGAAGTGGAAGATGCGCGCCTGTTTGTGGTCGATCCAGACGACCGCATGGAAATGGTTGGACATGACGAGCTCCTTTCGGCCGGCGATTCACTCTCCGGTGCATGGATCTTGAGGCGCCGCCGTCGTCGCCCGACGCGGAGACCGGTCGACGATCAGGACGCCGATGATCGAGGCGATGACCAGGAACGCGCCGAGGAAAAGCCCCTTCGTCGGCCGCTCTCCCAGCACGAGCCAGCCAACCAGGACGGCGATGACCGGATTGACGAAAGTATATGTCGCAACCAGCGCCTCCGAAACCTGATCGAGCAGCCAAATGTAGGCCGCAAACGCCACGAGGGTGCCGGCAACCGTCAGATAGGCGAGCGCAGCAACCGACGCGGCCGACACCTTCGCCGGATTGAAGGTCTGAAGCTCGCCCGAAACGCCGCTCATTGCAACGAGAACCAAGCCGCCGATCGCAAGCTCGAGCCCCGAGCGCATGATGGCCGAGGTCCCTTGCAGCTGCCGCTGCGAGACGTGCGAGCCGAGCGCCCAGGACGCCGCTGCGCCCAACACCATTAGAACGTAAACGACGCCGAAGCCGCCTCGAGCGTGCTCGAGCTGCCGCCAGGCGATGAACGCGACGCCGGCGAGGCCGGGGATCAAAGCCGCCAACGTCGCGACGCGAGGGGGTCGTTCGCCAGGAAACACGAAATTCAGGATCACCAGCCAGAACGGGATCGTCGCCAGGAGGACGGCAGCCATCCCTGATGGAACGCGTTGCTCCGCGAACGCAAGAACGCCATGGCAGCCGACGAAAAACAACAATCCGCAGATTGCCGCCCAGAGCCACGTGCGGACGGCTGGCCAACGCGCTCTGGCCGCCCTGGCCCAGGCAACGAGGACGAGACCGCCGGCCGCCGAACGGACGCCCATGAGCAGAAAGGGCGGGATTGTCTGAACCCCGACGGCGATCGCCAGATAGGTCGTTCCCCAAAGGATATAAATCGCGGCAAAGGCGAGGGCGATGCGGCCCGGGTTCCTTGCGGCGCCTCGGAGGGTTTTAGATCGCATGGGCGGACAGGAGAGCCAACGCGCCACCATCGAGCAAGTTCTGACAGCCCTTCCGCACGTTTCCCCTCTGGTTTAAGGAGCGGCCCATGCAAAAGGGTGGCAAGGCGGATCGTCCCGCGGCGGTGGCCGCATCAGACAAGGCCGCCCTCTATGCCGTCGACGAGGACGAGGCGGGCATGCGGCTGGACCGCTGGTTCCGCCGCCGCTTCCCGGACCTGCCCCAGTCCCACCTCATGAAGATCGTGCGGAAAGGCGAGGTTAGGGTGTCCGGGCGCCGCGCCGACGTGTCGACCCGGCTCGAACGCGGGCAGGCGGTGCGGGTTCCACCGCTGAAGCTTCCCTTGTCGTCAGCGCCGGCGGTGAAGCGCGCCAGTCCGGAAGACGCCGAGGCGATACGGGCGATGATCCTGTTCGAGGACCGCGACATCATCGTCCTCAACAAGCCCTACGGCCTCGCCGTGCAGGGCGGCTCGGGCACGAAACGGCATATCGACGGCATGCTCGAGGCGCTCGCCGACAGGAACGGGATGCGCCCGGTTCTCGTGCATCGGCTCGACCGCGATACGTCGGGGGTGCTGCTGATCGCCAAGTCGCGCAAAACGGCGGCGGAGCTTGGAGAAATCTTCCGTTCGCGTCGTGCGAAGAAGATCTACTGGGCGTTGGTCGAGGGCGTGCCGAAGCCGGCGCAGGGGCGCATCTCGATGTTCCTCGCCAAGGGCGAGAGCATGGGAGACGAGCGCGGCAGGGGCAAGGCGGGGGCGGTCAGAACGGATTTGGAGCGGATGCGGGTCGCCAAGCACGGCGACCCGGACGCGCAGCACTCGCTGACCCTCTACGCCGTCGTCGACAAGGTTACGCCGCGCCTCGCTTGGCTCTCCATGCGGCCGATAACCGGCCGCACCCACCAGCTGCGCGCCCATTGCGAGGCGATCGGCCATCCGATCATCGGCGATCCGAAATACAATCGAAAGTCCGCCAGCGACCCGGCGCGCAACGATCCGCTCCGCGCCGTGCCGCCGGGGATCGAGCCGAAGCTGCATCTGATGGCGCGGCGGCTCGTCCTGCCCCATCCGCGCGGCGGCACGATCGACGTGACCGCGCCGCTACCCGAGCACATGCAGAAGAGTTTCGATATGTTCGGCTTCGAGCCGCCGGCGCGGGATCCGATCGAGGATGCGCCCGATGAGTGAGCCGGACGGAATGGGCGCGCCTGATTTCGGTTTCCCCGGCGGCGGCGCGTATGGTAGAAAGTTGACCGTTTCGGCGGTAGGAACGAGATGATGTCCGGTTTGTTCGGCGACAAGAAGCCCTCCCCCGGCGGGTTCGATCCGCGCGGCACAGCCGCTCAAAAAATGGCCGTCGAAAGCTTCAGAAACATCGCGAACACCGAAGTTCGCGAGCAGACGTCGCGGGCCGACGAAGATCCCGACGTCGACGCGATTGCTGGTCTGCTGAAGGGCGTCGAAAGCCCGGTGGCGGTCGCCGAAGTCGCGGAACGGCTCAAGTGGGACTCCGATCGCGCCGCGGGCGCGCTCGCTCGCGGCGGCGACCGCGGCCGCCTGACCTTCGTAAGGTCAGGCAAGCGGACTTTCGTTGGTCTGCCGCCAACTCCCGCGGCATGAACAACGCGGCGGCGCACGCCTCGACCAGGGAGGGGCTCGGCCGCTTCATCCGCAACGATTGGCCGACTGCGGCGGTTGTTGTTCTCGCCGCCGCAGTGTTCTTTTGGTCGTACAATCGCGGCGTGCTCGGATTTCCTCAGATCGCGGCTATGGCGATCGGAGGCGGGGTCGGCGCCGTCGAAATCATGGGACGCTATCGTCACGCGCCCGTTCGCGCCGCTTTCTCCTGGAGCGGCTACATCTATATCCTCGTCAACGTCCTGGCGTCCTGGATTGCGTTTTATCTGATGGGCGTGTTTGACGCCTTTCCGGTCGCCAACGGCGCAACTCAGGACATCGTTGACCGCCGGACAGTCGAATTGACGCTTGCAGCCGGGTTCGGAGCGCTCGTGGTCCTCAGGTCTTCGCTGTTCAAGTTGCGGGTCGGCGACACGGATGTAGGCATCGGACCAGCCGCCGTCCTGGATACGCTGTTGCTCATCGCTGATCGCGGCGTCGACCGCCGCGAAGCAGTGTCCCGCGCTCAGGACGTATCGGCGCTGGTTGCGCACGTGAAAGACTATCGAGTCATCGCGAACATGCTCATGAAATACAGTCTCGCCTTGATGCAAAACGTCGACGAAAAGACGAGCAAGGACCTCGGCGATGCGATCGGCAAGATCCTGAGCGACCCGGATATCCCCGACGCGATCAAAATGGACATCGTAGCGCTTCGCCTTGGAGTCGTCGTCGGGCCGGACGTTTTGGAAGCCGCGGTAGACGCGCTCGGCGACCGGCTGAGCGCCGTTCAGCAGCCGGCCTCCTCCGTCCCTCCGCCTCCTCCACCTCCGCCGGCGACGCCGCCGCCGACCGCCTCGGCGCTAAAAGCGGAGATTGACGCGGAGCGCCCGAGCGCCGGGCGGGCCGAGCCGGGCGTCGACTGATTGCCCATGATGTCTGAGCCACCGGATCCGATGCGGGCGGCGCAGGCCAACATGCGGCCCGAGCCGGTCAGGCAATTCTACAAGGGCGTCGGCGTGCGGGAGGACAACGGCCTCTATGCGCTGACGCTCGACGGGCGCGCCGCGCGCACGCCCGGCCGCAATAGGCTCGCCGCGGCGAGCCGTCCGCTCATGGAGCGGGTCAGGCAAGAATGGGAGCGGCAGGGGGAGACGCTCGATCCGGCCGACATGCCGCTCACCCGCCTCCTCAATGCGGCGATCGACGGCGTTGCGACGACGATGGAGGCGACGCGGGACGAAATCGTCCGCTACGCCGGCTCGGACCTGCTCTGCTACCGAGCCGAGGCCCCCGAGACCCTGGCCGAGCGGCAGCGCACAACCTTCGATCCGATTCTCGAATGGGCCGCCCGGCCGCTCGGCGTGCGCTTCGCGCTCATCGCCGGGGTGATGCACGTCGAACAGCCGCCGCAGACGCTCGAGGCTGTCCGCGCCGCGCTCGAAAGCTTCGAGGATCCGGCGGCGCTCGCGGCTCTCAGCGCGATGACGACTCTCACCGGTTCGGCGATCCTGGCGCTCGCGACGGCGGCGGGCTTTCTGTCGCCGGCCGAGGCGTGGCGGGCCGCTCATGTCGACGAGGATTTTCAGAACGAGCACTGGGGCGTCGACGACGAGGCGGCGGCGCGCCGGGCCGCGCGCTGGCGAGAGATGGAGGCGGCGGCGGCGACCGTGAGGCTGCTGAAAGAAGCTTGACCGGCGCAGCCGGCGCCGACCGCGTCTATCGCGGCGCCGGCTCGCCCTGCTCGCTCGCGGCGAAGTCGATTTCGACCCGGGCGCCGTTCGGGTCGAAGAAGAACAGTTGCCATAATCCCCCGAGATGCCCGTCCTCCGGCAGCCGCCGCAGATCGTACTTCATGCCGCGCGCTCCGAACCTCGCGAGATAGCTCGGCAGGTCCGTCCCCCAGAACGCCATGTGGTCGAGGATTCCGGCGCCCTCGGGAATGGCCTTGCGCTCGACGACGTGCAGAACGGCCTTGCCGTCGTTGTAGAGCCAGGCGCCCGGGAACCCGAATGCAGGCCGCGCCCCCGGCTCGAAGCCGAGCGTGTCGCGATAGAAGGCGACCGTTTTTTCGGTGTCGGTCGTGAGGATCGTGAAATGGTCCATGCGGGCGATCGGCACGTTCGCTCCTCCCGTTGGGCGGCTCGCTCGGAGCCTTGATGCGCGATCTCGGCTGGGTCGAACTATATCCGGCTAAGGGCCTCGGGCGAGTCCGGGAGGACAATTGTCGCCGCGCGCTATCGTGTGTCGCCGCACGCTATCGCGTCGAAGATCGAGTCTGAGCTTGGAACAAGCGGATCGCGACCGCCTCTTGCTGGAAATATCGGCGGCCGCAGACAGGGGCGTCCGCCGAAGTTTTTTGAGCGCGCCGTCACGCCGGTAGGGCGCTCCTGCTGAAACGACGGCCAGCAAATGCGAGCCCGACGAAGCCTAACGCCAGCATCGCCCACGTCGAAGCTTCAGGCACGGTCGAGTAGGAGAAATTGTCGACCGCGTTGTAATTGGGCGAATCCGGCGTTGTCAGCGTCACAGTGCTGATCGGAGTGCTTGACGAGAAAGAAAAGTAGTCAAGAGCGGACGTGCCTGTGATGCTATCGGGTGCGGTGATGGCGGTAGCGGCGCCGCCGTTGATGGCCACCATACCGGTCTGAGGTCCGAAGAGGCCGCCAAAGTCGAACGAGATCGAATGGACATTGGCGGGAAGCATGACGGTTAGAATGTCAGGCGTCGCGTAATCGAAACTCAGGAAACCGCCGTTCGGGTAGGAGCTGCCATAGTAGCTCGGATCGATGATGAACATTGAGTCGTTCGAAGAGAACATGGCGCCGGAAAGAGTGAAAGGTCCACTATTATAGGCCACAAAACTGCCGGGCGGCGCAATACCGTCGAAGGTGATCGTTGTCGTGCCGGCGAACACGGGCCCATGAAGGAGAAGCGTCGCTATTGCAGACGTCAAGAATAACCCAACTTTGTTCATAAATCGCACTCCCCGCTTTCAAAAATGACCCACGCGGGGCAACCTGCCACGGGCGTATGTCAACAATTTGACAATGGGCCAACACGGGTGAGCGAGATCCTGAGCCGGACGCCGATCATGGCCGCAGCCCGACTTGCGGAAGGAGTGGAGCGCGAAGCGCCCACGCTTCTCGAAATGGCTCTCTCCAACTGAGGACGAGCGCCGAGCGCATCAGGGGCGGCGGCCCGTTCCGGCGCCGCCTGCGACGTGCTATGCCCAATTGCGTCCCGTTTTTCGGAGCCTCGAACCGCCGTGAAGCATATCCTCGCCCGCCTCGACGCACGCCGCGAACGCGCCCGCCTGGGCGGCGGGCAACAGCGCATCTCGGCCCAGCACGCCAAGGGCAAGCTCACCGCGCGCGAGCGCATCGATCTCCTGCTCGACCACGATTCGTTCGAGGAGTTCGACATGTTCGTCCAGCACCGCTGCGACGATTTCGGCATGGAGGCGACAAAAATTCCGGGCGACGGGGTGGTGACCGGCTGGGGCACCGTCAACGGCCGCACGGTCTATGTGTTCGCCAAGGACTTCACCGTCTTCGGCGGCTCGCTCAGCGAGACGCATGCGCAGAAGATCACCAAGATCCAGGACATGGCGGTGAAGAACCGCGCCCCGATCGTCGGCCTGTTCGACGCGGGCGGGGCGCGCATCCAAGAGGGCGTGGCGGCGCTCGGCGGCTATGGCGAGGTCTTTCAGCGCAATGTGCTGGCCTCAGGCGTCATCCCGCAGATTTCGCTGATCATGGGGCCGTGCGCCGGCGGCGACGTCTATTCCCCGGCCATGACCGACTTCATCTTCATGGTGCGCGACACGAGCTACATGTTCGTGACCGGCCCGGACGTGGTGAAGACGGTGACCAACGAGACGGTGACGGCCGAGGAGCTCGGCGGCGCGCAGGTTCATACCACCCGATCCTCGATCGCCGACCGCGCCTACGACAACGACGTCGAGGCTTTGCTGCAGATGCGCCGGCTGATCGACTTCCTGCCGGCCTCCAATCTCGAGCGTCCGCCGACGATCCCGAGCTTCGACGATCCGGACCGGATCGACCTGTCGCTCGACACGCTCATCCCCGACAACCCGAACAAGCCTTATGACATCAAGGAACTGATCTACAAGATCGCCGACGAGGGCGATTTCTTCGAGATCCAGGAGGCGCACGCCAAGAACATCGTCACCGGATTCATCCGCATCGAGGGGTCGACGGCCGGCGTGGTCGCCAACCAGCCGCTGGCGCTGGCCGGCGTTCTCGACAGCGACGCGTCGCGCAAGGCGGCGCGGTTCGTCCGTTTCTGCGACTGCTTCAACATCCCGATCGTCACCTTCGTCGACGTGCCGGGCTTCCTGCCGGGCACGGCGCAGGAATATGGCGGGCTTATCAAGAACGGCGCAAAACTGCTCTTCGCCTACGCCGAGGCGACCGTGCCCAAGGTCACTGTCATCACCAGAAAAGCCTTCGGCGGCGCCTACGACGTCATGGCGTCGAAACACTTGCGCGGCGACATCAATCTCGCCTGGCCGACGGCGCAGATCGCGGTCATGGGCGCCAAGGGCGCAGTGGAAATCATCTTCCGCTCCGACATCAACGATCCGGCCAAGATCGCCGAGCGGACCAAGGAGTACGAGGACGCCTTCCTGTCGCCCTTCGTCGCGGCCGAACGCGGCTATATCGACGAGGTCATCATGCCGCACTCGACCCGCCGCCGCCTTTCCCGCGTCCTCGCCATGCTGCGCAACAAGAAGCTCGAGAACCCCTGGAAGAAGCACGAGAACATTCCGCTATAGGCGCTGGTTGGCTCCAAGCCTAGCGCCGCCCTCGCCCTGAGGAGCGCCGCCGAAGCGGCGCTCGAAGGGCGCTCGTGGACCCGGTCAAGCATCCTTCGAGGCCCTTTGCCTTCGACAAAGGGCGCCTCAGGATGAGGTCGGTGGAACTGAATCGCGCGATCTTCGCCGCCTGCATGGGAGTTACGAATAAACGCGATCGTCCGAAAAGGTAGCCGGCCTGAGCAGGCCGACAAGACACAAAGGGCGCCTGTCGGAGGCCTTTTGCCCTGACGCGAAGACGGTTTCGGCGCTGGCGTGACCCGTGTCTCTCGCTCGCCGCCGCCCGCTCTTCCTCCGGCGCGCGCTTCATGATCGCGAAACCATGTGGCTTTGCCGCGCCTTAACCGTCCTCCGAAGCTGCCGCTTCCGCTGCGTTTGGATTCACTTGCCGGAAAATTTTGGCGGGCAGGCTTTTCGACGAGACGGTTGGAACAGAGCCTGCCGGGCGGGCGTTGAGCAACGAGCGGGTAGCAAATGTGTTTCGCCATCGATAGAAGCCGCACGATCATCAGCGCGCTCGTTCTCGGCCGCCGAGTGACAGCGCAGGACGTCGCTTGGCTCAGAAGAGAGGTGTTCGCGGACGGCGAGGTGACGCGGGAGGCCGCGGATGAACTCTTCGCCGTCGCCCGGGCGCGGATGAGCAATGCGCCGGAGTGGACGGAATTCTTCGTCGAGTTGATCACCGACCACGTCGTCTGGCAGACGCGGCCGACCGGCGTCGTTACCGAGGAGCAGGCCAACTGGCTCTTGCAGAAAGCGGACGAAAGCAAGTCCCTCGAGGCGCTGGCGGCGCTGGTCAACGTGCTGGCCGAAGCGCAGCGCGCGCCGCAATGGTTCATCGGCGCCGTCCGGGCGCGCGCTTCCGGGGAATGGCCAGGCGTCAACGACGCATTGCGCGCCGCGGCGGGGTAATCGCTACGGAACAGCAGTGTCGGCGAGCAAGAGGCCGCGCGGAGGCGGCCTCTTCGGCGTCTTGAACCGGTCCAGACGAGCGCGACGGCTTGCTGCCCCGCCGGAAGGCGACAGCCAAGCGCTACCGTCGATGTTGCAAGCTTCTGCCGGAAGCGTTGAGGCCATCAAGCCTGAGCTCAGGCAATCTCCAGCTCGTCCAGCCGGAGCGCAAACAATTCCGGCGCGAGCAGAGGGACGATCCGTTCCGACGCCTGATGATCACGCGTTTCGCCATACCCTTCCGCGGCGGGCTCGCGGAACACGCGCGTCGTCAGCCGGACCGCGTCGATGACCCAGAGCTCGCGGATGCCGAACTTCGCATAAAGCGCCGCCTTGCGTCCGATGTCGTAGCGCAGCGACAAATCCGCGATCTCGACCACGAGCAGCACGTTCGCCCCGGTCAGTCCCCGGAGGCCGGTTGCGCGCGGATAGATGACGACGTCCGGCTCGAGATAGGTATCCTCGCCCAAGCGAAAGGTCGTTTCGGGCGCAAGGTCGATATCATCGGGGGCGGCGCGGTACCATTGGCGCAGGATCGCCGTCTTGACGACCTCGTGCTGGTTTCCCTTCGGCGACATCGGAACCAGCTCCCCCCCGATCAGCTCGACGCGCTCGTCTTCCGCCATCACCCCGGCGGCGACCATCGCCTCGACCTCGGCGACGGTGAAGCGGCGTCGCGGCAGGCCTTCGGCGGCCGTCGTCGTCCGGGCGGCGGTTGTCATGGGCAAGCCTCCTTAAGCAGAGCCTATCAGATCCGTCGGCAGGCGTCGCCGGTCAAGCGGCGCGCCTACGAATGAGAGCGACCCGTCGACCACGATGAGACGCGATCACGCTCTTCGCCCCCTGGCCTTGAAGAAGCTGTAGCAGAAGACGCCATCGGTTTCGGCTGTACGATGCACCGCGCGCGTGCCGTCGTCGAAGTCGGCGGGCGTGGCGAGATTGATGGCGCACCCGAACGACGTGGACCGCGAAGGCGCCACGGCGACCGATGCGTTTGCAAGCTTGGATTACGGCGACAGTCCCGTGTTTCACCACTCTGGTCTTTCTTGGTTTCCCTTTGGCGGGTTCGTTGGTTGGCGAGGTGGGACAATGGAAGCCGGCCGCCGCGCCGGCTCAAGATATTACAGGTTACTTTTAGAATTGAAAGAGATACAGGTGATCCAGCCTAGGCCAACAAAGGCGATCGCCTTGGCGGGGTAGAGGGAAAGAGCACGTTCGTACTCTGCGATCGATTCGTCGATACGAACCTGAAATCTTGAGTAGGCCCCCCTTAAGGGAGTACGCCCTGGCGTAATTTGAGTCGAGAGCGAACGCTCTCGACACCAACTCGTCCGCCCGCTCGAGATCGGCTCTGCGGTCGGCGATCGCCGACGGGCAGCGACTGAGTAAAAAGGCTTTGACGGCCAACCAGGTCAGGGCGCGGACATTGCTGGGATCGGTTACGAGCGCCTGTTGGCAGAGACGGGATGCAGCATCCGCGTCCTTACCGATATATCCGCCCTTCTGTACGGCCGACTCGCACCGAAGAGCCAAATCCTCAGCGTCGATATTCGCCGCGGGCGTCCGTTTGAGTAGGGCGGCCTCGGCCTCAGGGAGTTGAATATCCATCGCGTGAGCCAGATGCGCGACAATCTCGTCCTGCATCTTCAACAGATCGGCGCGGGGCGTGTCGAATTGATCGGCCCAGAGGTGAGCGTCGCTGTCGGCGTCGATGAGCTGGGCGTTGACTCTGACCTGATTGCCGCTGGGCAGCACCGAACCTTCCAGCACATAGCGCAACGCCCAGATCCTTGCCCATCGACTTAGTGTCGACAGGCTTGCCCTTGTAGGTGAACGCCGTGTTGCGCGCGATGACGAAGCTGTAGCGGATGCGCGCGAGCGCGGTGGTCAATTCGTCGGTCAGCGCGTCGGCGAGATAGTCTTGCGCTGGATCGCCGCTGAGATTGGTGAAGGGCAGCACGACAAGCGAAAGACGCTGAGTCGCAAGCAGCGGAGGCTCATACAAGGCGGCTGGCGCAGGCCGGTTCGCGCCGAGGAACCACCACGCCCCGCCCGCGAGCAGAACGAGCAAAAGCAGCGATCGCGGCAGCGAGTGGCACGAGCAACGAACGTCGCTTTGGAATAGCGCCGTTCGAGGATCCTCGACCTCCTTCCAAATCGGAGACCCTGAAGACGACGAAGCCTTCGGCGAGCTTTGACCAGCGCTGCAGGCCCGCGCGGCGCCGTTATCGCTCCTTGGGATGTTGTCCGCGTCGACTTTCCCTTCGCCGATCAGGCAGCAATCCGGCGTCGACCCGCGCTGGCGATCGCAGCGCCGGCGGCGACCGACGCGTTCGCGGTTCTTTGGGTGTTGATGATCACCAGCGCGGCTCACGAAAGCTGGCCGCTGGATGTTCCCGTTTCCGATCTCGCCCTCGGCGGCCTGACGCGCCCCTGCGTTGTCCGGATCGGCAAGGTGACGACGCTCGACGCGCGACTGGCGACGCGGATCGGGGAACTTGCGCCGCCGGATCGGGCGGAGGTGGCCGCCGGCCTTCGCGCGCTCTTGGCCGCCGTACTGGCCGGCTGAGGGGCAAGCGCGACGCAGCGCCTTCGCCTGTCATCGCCGCCGTGGCGCAGCGATAACAGTCGACACGCGTGCGGGCCAGCCGTCTATGACACGCCACGCCGCGACATCATGTTTGACGGGACGGCCAAGGCGCGGGCAGGGACTGGGCACGACATATTAGTCGGGCGGCAATTCGCCGGCTGCGGCGCGGTCGCGCAGGGATGAGCGCCGAGACATTGCGCCAGGATCGCGAGCAGAGAAAAAGCGGAACGACCCAAGCTAGCCGTGGCTACGCTTAGGGCCATTGCTCGTCACGCCTCCTGCTTTGTCCTTGGCGAGACAGCCAGTCCGAGAAACACGAGGACGGCCTGGTTGAGCCGCAGGATATCTTCGTCGTCCAGCCTGCCGACGCGCGCGCCAATCTTGATCTTGGGGACTGTCGTAATCTTGTCCACCATTAAACGGGACGCCGCCCACAGGCCATTGCGCTCGTTCGGCTCCACCGGCAGGCGGAACAATGGCGCATCGGTCTCGTCCGTGGTGAAGGCGCAGATGGTGATTGAATCGGTTGCGTCGAAGCTATCGTCCTGAACGATGACGACGGGGCGCGGCTTCCCGGCGTAGTCCTTGCCGCCGGCGACGGTCCATACTTCGCCACGCCTCACTCATCGCCCCAGTCCGCGACGGCGTCGATGAACGCCTGATCTTCCCGCGCGTGTGCACTGGCTGCGATGGCGGCCGACTGGCGATGTGCTTCGGACCTGAAGGCGGGCAAGCGCACATCCGGCGCCCAAATTTGGATCGGGCGCAGACCCTGCTCCCGCAGGCGCTCGCGATGTTCTCGCACCTTGACTCGCGAGGGCTTGGCGCTTGACGCCGAGGCCATGACAGTCTCCAATATAGTTACATGTAACCTACCATGGGCTGCCGGCCTACGCTAGTCCTTTCACCGGTATTCGCTGCCGGGACAAGACCCTCCTCTTTCCGTAGCGCTCCAAACATTGATATCATTGACGTTCTCGCAGAAGGGTTGGCAAGGAGTGTTTGGCCGCTCGCGGATATTCTCGATGATCCCGGCCACGTACCGGGCCGGACGGCCAGGCTTTTCCCTTGCCGTCCGAGATTGCCGCGACTTTCTACCCTCCCGCGTGCCCTTTCCCCAGCGCTTAGGCCCGAAATACTGAGGTGACCGTGGCGGCTGTGGGTGGACAGCTCGTCAAATCAGAGTCTTATGCGAGCTATCTCGACTCTGGCCTTAAGATTGGGCGATTTGATCAGAGAAGAGTTTAGAATACATCATGAAGACGTTGACTTTTCTGGCTTTTTGGTGCCGGCAGTGATGCGTGTACGCGTTTTGTTCTTGCCATTTGCCGGAGCGCGTGCCATTCTGTGGTTTTTGATGAGCGCGGTTCGGCTCAACGGAAAGCGAGACCGGGATGGAAGACACTGGCGGCAAAAGTCCGCGCAAGCGACGGCTCAACGCCTACGGCAGGACGATGCGGCAGGGGCGGATATTCGCCCGGCTGCGCGAAGGCTGGGCCTATGACGAGATCGCCCGCGAGGAGGGGCTGACAGCCGAGCGCATCCGGCAGATCGTGTCCGAGGAGTTGCAGAAGCGCAAGGTGGAAAGCGGCGAAGATCACGCCAAGCTGCAACTGGCGCGGCTCGAGCGGGTGATGCGCTTCGCAGGCGAGGCGCTCGACCGGGGCGACCTCAGGGTCGGCGGGCTTTACCTGAAGACGATCGACCGGCTCGACCGCTATCAGAAAATCGCCGTCGCCATGGGCTATACCGACGCCGACCGCCAGAAACTGATCGACAAGCTGGACCGGGTCGCCGAGCGGTTGGGGTACGACAAGATTATCGCTAGGAACAACAAGATCATAGCCGAGTACGAGGCCAAGAACGCCGGAACAATTCCCGGAGAACAGGGCCCCGCCGGCAGCCCGGAGGGGGAGAGCCACGACGGTTGGGCCGACGAGGAGGCCGACCAGGTCTGAGAGGAGCCGCGCGCTTCGCCCGGCCAAAAATTATTTTGCGCCAGGGTTGCCCGTAACCCATTGAAAAGCCCCGAATCGGACGAAGGAATCCAAGAGAATCCAAAGAAATCCAAGGAAATCCAAGCCCGCTGTCTTGGTTTTTCTTGGTCCGGCTTGGTTTGGCTTGGTTGGGCTTGGGCAGGCTGCCCATCGACCTGAGGTCGGCCCGCGAGGAGGCGCCGGAAGCAGCCGTCGCGCTCCTGCCATTTTGATGGGGAAGCCTGCGGCGCCAGTATGGCGACGCGGGCGGCGTAGAGCGCTGGCCGCCCGTGGTCAAAGCAATGTCGGGCGAGCGGCGGTCAAGCCCGTATTGGGCCTCGTCCGCAAACCACACGGGAGGATCAGGGCGATGAGCATTCGATTGAGGTCGGCCGCCTTCGGCGCGGTCGCCGTTCTATCGTTGGCGGCGATTGCGGGGATGGCCCCGGCGGAGGCGGCGGACAACGTCCGCGTGCGCGGGACGATCGTCAGCCTGGAAGGGTCGACGCTGACGGTGAAGACCCGCCAGGGTCCGACCGAGGCTTTGGCGCTGAGGCCTGGATGGAAGGCGGCGGGCGTCGTCGCCGCCTCGCTCGCCGACATCAAGCCGGGGGACTTCGTCGGCGTCGCATCCTTGCCGCGCTCGGCGGGCGGCGACGGCGCCCTCGAAGTCTTGATCTTTCCCGCCGCGATGAAGGGCACGGGCGAAGGCAGCTACCCCTGGGACCTCAAGCCCGACAGCACCATGACCAACGGGACGGTCGCCAACGCCGTCAAGGAGGTCGACGGGCGGAAGCTCACCCTGTCGTACAGCGGCGGCCAGGAGAAGACAATTTCCGTCGCCGACGGCACGCCGATCGTCACCCTCGCGCCGGCGACAGAAGCCGACCTGAAGCCCGGCGCGACCGTCTTTGTTCCGGCCCAGCGCGGCGCGGACGGGGCGTTATCGGCCGGGCGCGTCCTGGTCGGCGTGAACGGCGTCACGCCGCCGATGTAGCTATCCGCTGCGCTCCATCAGCGTCGCCTTCCAATGCCAGACGGCGAGGCCGAAGAGCGCGAGCGCGGTCGCCTGATGGGCGAGCGCCAGGGGGATCGGCACGGCGAGCAGCAGCGTCGCGACGCCGAGCCCGACCTGTAGCGCAGCTACGCCGGCGATGAGCGAAGCCCGGCGCGCGAGCGCCGGCGGGGCCGAGCGTAGCGCCGCGACCGCCTGGACGAGCGCGAAGGCGACGGCGGCGTAGGCGATCGTCCGGTGGTCGAACTGGGCGGTGGCCGGATCGTCGAACGGCGCGCGCAGCGAGGCGAAGGCCTCGCCGGGAATGAAGCTCGAGCCCATGAGCGGCCAGGTCTCGTAGACGAGCCCGGCGCGCAAGCCCGCGACCAGGGCCCCGAGGCCGAGCTGGACATAGACGAGCGCCGCGAAAGCCGCCGCCGAGAGGGCGAAGGCGCGCGAGGACGGCGCGCGCGCCCGCTGGGTCAAGCCCGCCGCCGCGGTGATCAGCGCGCCGAAGGTCGCGGCGGCGATCATCAGGTGCAGCGCCAGGCGCTCCTGCGCGACCTCGGTGCGCTCGCTCAAACCAGAGCTCACCATCCACCAGCCGACGATCGGCTCGAGCGCCAGGAACGCCGTCGCGACCGCGACCTGCCGCCCCAGCGCGCCCTTCAGCGCCCCGCGCGCCCAGAACCAGAGTCCTGGCAGGACGAAGGCGGCGCCGACGATCCGGGCGAGCAGTCGGTGGCTCCATTCCCACCAGAAGATGGTCTTGAAGCCCGCGAGCGTCATGTCGGGATTGAGCCGGGCGTATTGCGGGATCTGCTTGTAGCGATCGAACTCCGCCTGCCAGTCCGCCGCGCTCAGGGGCGGCACGACCCCGGTGACCGGCTTCCACTGGGTGATGGACAGGCCCGACTCGGTGAGGCGGGTCGCGCCGCCGACCAGCACCATGACGAAGACGAGCGCGGCGACGGCGACGAGCCAGGCGCGCACGCCGAAACGCGCGCCGAGGGTGAGCGGCGGGGCGCTTGCGCGCGAAACATTGATCGAGGCCATCGGCTCCGGCGTTCAAAGGGACGGCGGGACCTATCCCGGCGGCCGGGCCGGCGCAAGCCCCGAGCCGGGGGTTCAGTCGATCAGCCGCCGGTACAGGTGCCAGGTCGTGTGACCGAGGACGGGGAAGATGACGAGCAGCGCGACGAACAGGGTCACGAACGACACCGCGAGATCCATGCCGATCACCACCGCCCAGGCGAGCATCGTGCGCGGATTGGCGAGCACCGCCTGCACGCTGGTCGTCATCGCGGTGACGAAATCGACATTGCGGTCGACGACGAGCGGCGGCGACACGGCGGTGAAGGAAAAGACGATCAGCGCGATGATCGCCCCGACGCCGTTGCCGACGATGAGGAAGGTCAGGCCGTACGACGTGGTGAAGACGTTGGTGAAGAGTTGGGGGAACGACGGAACCCGAACGCCGTAGAACACGAGAAACAGGAAGACCGCGAGATCGAGCCAGATGATGAGGGTGAAGAGGCTGACGAGGGCGAGCCAGCCGAGATCCTTGCCCGAACGGTTCCACACGGCGCCCAACACCGCCGACCACGACAGCGGCTCGCCGGTCTCGAGCCGGCGCGAGATCTCGTAAGTCCCGGCTGCTCCGAAGGGCGAGAGCAGGGCGAACCCCATCATGAACGGATAGGCGAGATAGAAATAGCCGAGCGAAAAGGCGATCCACAGGATGAGCCAGCCGCCGACGGCGTAGACCGCGCCGAAGGCCATGCCGTATTTCGGCGCCTGGGCGAAATCGCGCACCCCCTGTGCAATGCACTCCACGAGATCGGAAATTTCGATCTTGCGGATACGGAACGGGGCCTTGCCGGCTTCCGCAGGGGCGCCCGGCGCCGACGGCCCGGCGTCAATCACAATCCCCATCCAATCACTCCCTACTTTCGGCTTGTTTCTGTCGCCTCTTACGGGCTTCCGGTGATTGAATCACGTTCGGCGTGAGCAAGCAACGTTTTCTATCAATTCATCGGCTGACGCGATGGCGCAGCGAAAGGGCGGAGGCCGCACGGAACGCGCATCGCTGCCTTGCAGCGAAAAGCATTGCCGATTCGTCCGCGCTGTGGCATGAGCCTGCATCCCCAACAAAAATCGGAATGCGATGTCCTTTCTGAATGGCAACAGCTTCGCTGACCGCCAGGCGGCCGCCGCCAAGGCGCGGAAGTCGATGGCTGAGAAGTTTCTGGAGAAAACCAAGTACGACCCCAACGATCCGGCCGTGATCGAGCGGGAGGCCAAGCGCAAGGCGATCCTCGAGGCGCGCGCGCTGCGCGAGGTCGAGCGCGCCAAACGCCGGGCAGAAGAGGCCGCCGCCGAAGCCGCCCGCAAGCTGGCCGAAGAAGCAGGCCGGCAGGAGCAGCTGCGGCTCGAGGCGCTCGCCCGCGAGGCCGAGGCCCAGCGTCTGCGCGAAGAGCAGGAGAAGCTCGAGTACGAGAAGAAGCTCGAGCGCGACGCCCGCTACGCCGCCCGCAAGGAGCGCAAGAAGAAAAAGAAGTCCGTGGCCGAGCGCTGGGGCTGATCGTCCGATGCTTCGTTGATCCTGAGCGGGAACTCGGGCACAAGGGCCCGTGGGAACTCCCGTCCGGAGAGCGGAGCGAGGACGTCATGACAGAACCGCTGCGCTTGGGCGTCGCCGGCCTCGGCGTGGTCGGCGCAAGCTTCGCCCAGCTTCTGCGGAGGCAGGGCGGACTGGCGGCGCGAGCGGGCCGCGCATGCGTGGTTGCGGCCTACAGCGCGCGCCATAGACGCGAGTCCGATCTCGACGGCGCGCGCTTCTTCGACGATGCGGCGGCGATGGCCGCCACCGCCGAAATCGACGTGTTCGTCGAACTGATTGGCGGAGCGGACGGAATCGCATTCGAGGCGGTCAAAGCGGCCCTGGCGCGCGGCATACCGGTCGTCACCGCCAACAAGGCGATGATCGCGGCGCACGGGCTGCGGCTGGCGGCGCTGTCCGAGGCGCACGAGGCGCCGCTCTTCTTCGAGGCGGCGGTCGGCGGCGGCATCCCGGTGATCAAGACGCTGCGCGAGAGTTTGGCCGGCAACGCGATCAAGCGCGTTTCCGGCATCCTCAACGGCACCTGCAACTACATCCTGTCTCGGATGGAGACCGACAGCCTGCCGTTCGACGTCTGTCTCACCGAGGCCCAGAGGCTCGGCTACGCCGAGGCGGATCCCACTTTCGACATTGGCGGGCTCGACACGGCGCACAAGCTCGCCATCCTCGCTTCGCTCGCCTTCGGCTCCAAGATCGACGCCGCTGCGGTCTCGGTCGAGGGCATCGAATCAATCACCCTCGCCGATCTTACTGCGGCCGACGAACTGGGCTTCCGCGTCAAGCTGCTCGGCGTCGCGGAGCGCACGCCGCACGGCGTCGAGCAGCGCGTCCATCCGACGATGGTGTCGAAAGCGGCGCCGCTCGCGCAGACGATGGGCGTGCTCAACGCGGTGTCGATCGACGGCGACGCGGTTGGCGAGCTCACGCTGGTCGGGGCGGGGGCGGGCGGCGACGCGACCGCTTCGGCGGTCGCAGCCGACGTAGTCGACATCGCCAGGGGGACGCGCCTGCAGGCGTTCGGGCGGCCGGCGGCGTCGCTGGTCGACGCCGACCGGGTGCCGATGCAGCGCCACGAGGGCGGCTATTACATTCGCCTCGCAGTGGTCGATCGGCCCGGCGCCATGGGCGCGATCGCCGCCCGGATGGGCGAGCGGATGATCTCGCTCGAGGCGATCATGCAGAAGCGCGCCTCGAAGGAGGCCGCCGCCGCAGGGGTCGTGCCGGTCGTGCTGATGACCCACGGCACGACCGAAGCGTCCATCCGCGACGCTCTTGCCCGCGCCGTCGAGGACGGCGTCGTGCGGGAGAAGCCGCAGCTGATCCGGATCGAGCGCGAGGCGGCTTGAGCCCGGCGATCGCCAAAACGCCCCTCGCGTCCGCCGCTGCGACCGTACGCGAGGAGCGACGGATGCGCATCCTCGCCATCACTCTGATGTGCGGCGCCATGCTGTGCTTCACAGGGCTCGACACGTCCTCCAAGTGGCTGGGCCCCCGGCTTCCGGCGATGCAGATCATCTGGGCGCGGTATCTGTCCGCGACGCTGATCGCGTTCGCGGTCGCGCGTCCGTGGGCGCGCCCGGCCGTCCTGGTCTCGAAACGACCGTTGCTGCAGGGGCTTCGCTCGCTGCTGCTGCTCGGTTCGACCTCCTCGGTCGTGCTCGCTTTGCGCCAGCTGCAGCTCGCCGAGACGGCGACGATCTCCTTTCTCACGCCGATCTTCGTGGCGTTGCTCGCCGGCCCTCTGCTCGGCGAGCGGGTCGGCGGCGAGCGCATGGTCGCAATCGTCGTCGGCTTCTTCGGCGTCCTGTTGGCGACGCGGCCGGGCACGAGCGCGTTCCAGCCGATCGTTCTCGTCGCCATCGCGGGCGTCGCCTGCAACTCCGGCTATGTGCTCGCCACCCGCAAGCTCGCGGGATACGATTCGCCCCGGACCACGCTGCTTTGGACCCAGGCAGCCGGGGTCGCCCTTTTGACGCCGATCCTGCCGTGGGTCTGGCGGCAGCCTGACTCGCTCCATGTCTGGTTGGTCATGGCCGGCCTCGGCGTGTTCGCCGCGGCGGGCCACGGGCTGCTGATCGTTGCCCACAAGTTCGCTTCCGCGCCCGTGCTGACGCCGTTCTCCTATACCCAGCTCGTCTGGATGATCGCGTCCGGACTGCTGATCTTCGGCGACTGGCCGCCGACGGCGACGCTCGTCGGCGCAGCGCTGGTTGTCGCCTGCGGCGCCTGGCTTGCGCTGCGCGAGCGGGCGGGGGCGCGGCTGGAGCCGATCGCAATCGAGTAGCGGCCTGCGGCTCAGCCGCCCTCGCAGGCCGGCGAGGAGGAGCGAATGTCCGATCAGGCGCCGCCGGTCGAGGGAGTGCTCGAGACGTCGCTGTATGCAAGCGACATCGGGCGAACCGCCGCCTTCTACCGCGACCTGTTCGGCTTCAAGGCGCTGGTCGAGAGCCCGCGGCTCGTCGCCTTTGAGGTCGCGGCGAGGCACGTTTTGCTCGTCTTCCAGGCCGGCGCAACCGAGGACGACGTCCGGGACTCCCGCGGGACCATTCCAGGCCACGACGGGCGCGGACGTCTCCATCTGGCGCTGTCGATCGCCGCGGCCGATTACGACCCCTGGCGCAGGCGGCTCGTCGAGCGCGGTGTCGCGATTGCCGGCGAGTATCGCTGGCCGCGCGGCGGGATGAGCCTCTATTTCCGTGATCCCGATGGCGCTTTGGTGGAGCTGGCGACGCCGGGTCTATGGTGGTGATCGTCCGATTGCCCGCGCCGCACCCGCTTGCTGCGGCAGACGAGTGCGCTTGGTTCGGCCGCCCTGTCCCGTTTCCTGCGGGGCCGCCTCATTCGGAATTGTCTTAATGTTCCGAACCAGCCCGCACACGTTAAGTTGACAATTCGGCGGGCTTTTTGCCCATCTTCGACCGCATTCCGACGCGCTTTTGCCCGGCTCGCGCGATACGTTGAGGCATTGGCTCGGGAGGAGACTCTCGCGGCATCGCGCCCGTCGGGGCAGGAGCGTCGACGCCTGTCGTACAACGGCGTTGGCAGATCGCTCGAAACGGCTCGGGCGGCGGCGATCTCAATCCCCCGACCCATTGGATGAGGAGAACATCATGCGTCCAGCGTTGACGAAAGTTGTGGCGGCGTCGTTCGCGGCGCTGCTGGCCGGAGCTACGGCGACAACATCGGAGGCCGCCGTCTTTCACGGCGGCGGCGGCGGCTTCCACGGTGGGTTTGGCGGCTGGCATGGCGGCGGCTTCCATGGGGGCTGGCGTGGCGGCGGCTGGCATGGCGGCGGCTGGCATGGCGGCGGCTGGGGCCCAGGCGTCATCGGCGGCCTTGCGGCCGGCGCGATCATCGGAGGCGCGCTCGCGGCGCCCTACGCCTACGGCTATGGCTACGGCGGCTGCTACCAGTACCAGCCGATCTACAGTCCGAACGGCGTCTACCTCGGGAGCCAGCTCGTAAACGTCTGCGGCTACTGACCCGGCAACGCGGCCTCTCCCGAGTGGAGGGGCCGTTTGCTACGACGCCATCTCCGCCAGCACCGCCTCCAGAGGATCCGGTTGCACATGCACCGGACCGGTGAAGGGGTGGTCGATCGAAATGATCACCACCAGTCCGAGGGTGACCAATATCGATAGAACGCCGGTCATGGAGATCTGGGCCGCCAGGTTTTCGCTGCCGAAGAACAGGGGGAAGGCGACCGTGAGGATCGCGCCGGCATACAGCGCGGCCCAGACGACTCCCGGTACGAGGCCGGTCGCAAGGTGGAGGCGGATGCGGCGTGAGGAAGTGGCGTTGTCGAGCTGGGTGAAGACTTCCGCCATATCGGCCGTTTCCCTCGTCCCGGTTCGGCCGAGGGCGAGCGCGCTGCTATAGACGGCGCCGAGGGCCCGTGTCGTCTGAGCGCTCTCGGACTCGTGCGACATCGCGGTCCAGTCGTCCTGGATCGCGGAAGTCGTGTATTTCACGAGAGCGGCGCGAAGGGCGACGGCCTGCGGCTCGTTCCCCTCCGCATATCGGAAGAGCGCGGCAATTGCCGCAGCCTCCTGGTCGACTGCGCTCTCCGCGGCGCTGAACTTCTCCCACACGACGATGACCGAGAAGGCGAGCAGGACGGCGTAGATCACGCCGACGGTGGCGAATTTGAAGCCGGCGATCTCGTTGTTCTTGGCGAGCCGCTCGGCGCCGACCCACCGGTGGATGAGCGCCTGAGCGACCATCGCGAGCGCCGTAGGAAGGACGACGACTAGCGCGATCAGCTCCCATAGCGGAAGGTTGACGAGAAAATACGACACCAGCGGCTCTCCCTTCCGCAGTCGATTGCCATGAAGGCGGCGACCAAATCGCGCGTCGCCGCGCAGCGCCGGCACAGCCTCTGCGCCTCCGTCACGACCCGGCTGTACACTCCGGGGGCGACTTGCTTTCCTCGCGTCGCGACAGCTCCTCGAGAATCGCATAGGCCCCCGAGGGGAGCGGCGGTGTCGCTTAAATGTCAAGCACCCGCCGGCAATCCGATCCGCCGACTCACGCAACGACTCGGGTCTGATTTTGAACGGCGTGTCGCTTTGACCCACGAGACTCTTTCCTTGGCCTAGCCATGCGCTGACGAGCCGGATATCTGGTTAGCATTCGCATGACGCCAACATGGCGTTTGTCCAGCCCCGGTCCGTTCCCATGGCTGATCACGATCATCGCCACAACCACGGCCATGACAACAGCCATGGGCCCGATGACGGGCTGGCCGGCCACAGCCATGTGCCTCCCAGCTTCGGCAAAGCCTTCGCCGTCGGAATCGCGCTCAATGCCGGTTTCGTGGCCTTGGAAGTTGTGTTCGGTCTCCTTGGACATTCGGTCGCCCTCTTGGCGGACGCTGGCCACAATTTCAGCGATGTGTTGGGTCTCGTGGTGGCGTGGGCCGCCAGCATTCTCGTCAGGCGTGCGCCGTCAGCCCGATTCACCTATGGGCTCGCCGGTTCGTCGATCCTCGCCGCTTTGTTCAACGCCGTCTTTCTTCTAATCGTAATCGGCGGCCTGAGCTGGGAGGCCGTTCGTCGCCTTTTCCACCCTGAGCCCGTCGCCGGCGGAACCGTGATGATCGTCGCCGCTGCGGGCATCGTCATCAATGGGGTTTGCGCGTGGCTGTTCGCCTCCGGCCGCGAGGGGGACATCAACATAAGAGGCGCTTTCACTCATATGGCGGCGGACGCCCTCGTGTCGGTTGGCGTCGTCGTCGCGGGCCTTGTGATCTCGCTGACCGGCTGGCTGTGGCTCGATCCGGCCGTAAGCCTCGCGATCAACGCAATAATCGTCTGGGGAACATGGAGTCTGCTCCGCGACAGCACGGCCATGTCCTTGAACGCCGTGCCGCCCGGCGTCGACGCCGCCAAGGTTAGCGCCTTCCTCGCCGAACAGCCAGGCGTTCACGCCATTCACGATCTGCACATCTGGGGCATGAGCACGACTGAAACGGCGCTGACGGCGCATTTGGTGATGCCGGACGGCCACCCGGGCGACGCCTTTCTCATCCGACTCTGCGAGGCGCTGAAGTCACGCTACCGCATTGGCCATGCGACCGTTCAGATCGAAATCGACCCCAACAGCGCATGTGCGCTTGCTCCGTCGCACGTCATCTAATTCTCTCTCAAAGCCACTTGCGAAGACTTTTTTGTCTCGCGCTGTCGCGCGCCTGCAGATGCCTGGGGAGGACTCATGCTCGCCGGCCGCTCGGCCGGCCGGCCAGCTTCTGGATCGCCGCCCGCTCTGGCATGGTGTTTCTCTGAGAAGCGGCGAGGCGATTCGGGGGCCGCGCAGCGGCCGGACGAGGACGAGCGGGTTTGGCGGGGTATTTCCTGGATGTCGAGCGGTCGGCGCTCGGGCGGCCGTGGCGGCCGCGGCTCGACGGGGTGGGCGAGACGCGCGCGCTCGCCATCGCCCAGGTCGGGGGGCACGACGAGCTGCTCGCTCGGGTCCTGGCCGGACGGGGCGTCGCGCCGGAAACGGTCGACCGCTACCTCGATCCGACCTTGCGCGACCTGATGCCGGACCCTTTCGTCATGCGCGACATGCAGGCCGCGACGGAGCGGCTCGTCCGCGCCGCCGAACGGGGCGAGCGGGTTGCGATCTTCGGCGATTACGACGTCGACGGCGCCTGCAGCGCGGCCCTCCTCAGCGAATTCCTCGAAGCCTGCGGCGCCGAGACGATCGTCCATATCCCGGACCGCGTCACCGAAGGCTATGGCCCGAACGCCGAGGCGATCGAAAGCTTCGCGGCGCGCGGCGCAAGGCTCGTCGTCACCGTCGACTGCGGGGCGGTGAGCCACGCGCCGTTCGAGCGCGCTGCTCGGCTCGGCCTCGACGTCATCGTGTTCGACCATCACCAGGCGCCTGAGATTCTGCCGAAGGCGCTCGCCCTCGTGGATCCGAACCGGGCGGACGACCTTTCGGGCCTCGGCCACCTCTGCGCGGCGGGCGTCGTCTTCATGGCTCTGGTCGCGCTGAACCGGGCGCTGCGGGAAGCGGGCTTCTGGAACGGGCGCAAGCCGCCCGACCTCATCGCGGGCCTCGATCTCGTGGCGCTCGCGACCGTCGCCGACGTCGTGCCGCTGACCGGCCTCAACCGCGCCTTCGTCGTCAAGGGGCTCCAGGTGATGCGGAGCCGCGGCCGGCCTGGCCTTGCGGCTTTGTTCGACGTCGCCGGGGCCGACGGGCCGCCGCGCCCCTACCATCTCGGCTTCATGATCGGCCCGCGCATCAACGCGGGCGGCCGGATCGGCGACGCTGCCCTCGGCGCGCGTCTGCTTGCTGCGGCCGACGATCTCGAGGCGCGGCAGATCGCCGCCGAGCTCGACCGGCTGAACCGCGCCCGCCAGCAGATCGAGATCGCCGCCCTGGCGGAGGCCGAGGCCGAGGCTTTGGCCTCGCTCGGCCTCGACGAGCGCGGCGCGACCCTGGTGGTGGCGGGCGAGAACTGGCCGCCGGGCGTCGTCGGCATCCTCGCCGCGCGCCTTAAGGAGCGATTCGACCGGCCCGCCTTCGCGCTGACCTTGGCGGGCGCGCATGCGACCGGATCCGGCCGCTCGATCCCCGGCGTCGACCTCGGCAAGACCGTGCGGGCGGCGGTCGAGGCAGGGCTGCTCGTCAAGGGGGGCGGCCACGCCATGGCGGCGGGCGTGACCATCGAAAAACATCGGCTGGGCGAATTTCGGGCCTTCCTCGAGGAGCGGCTTGGGGAGGCGGTCGCCCGGTCGCGGGCCGAGGCGAGCCTCGCGGTCGACGCGGCGATGACCGCCGCCGCCGCGACACCCGAGCTCGCCAAAAAACTCGAGGCCGCCGGCCCCTACGGGTCGGGCAACCCTGAGCCTTTGTTCGTGCTGCCGCGCCACCGGCTGACCGATGTCATGCCCGTCGGCGCCGATCACCTCCGCATGCGGGTGGCCGCTGGCGACGGCTCGACGGTCGAGGCGATGGCCTTCCGCTCGGTCGGCAAGAAACTCGGCGAGGCGTTGACCCGACTGAGAGGCGCCTCGGTCCACCTCGCTGGGACGCTGTCGGTCAACCAATACGGCGGGCGCGAGCGGGCGCAGCTCCGTGTGGTCGATGTGGCGGAGGTTTTGCGGTAGGGGCGGCCGGCGCTCGAGCGCGGCCGCGTTTTCGTGGCGGCCCGGGCGATATTGCCGCAGCGTTTCAGGCACAACCTCGCTGATCATTCTGCCAGTCTGTTGCGCGAGCGCGCGCCAGATGGGTCGCCTCGGCGTTGCGGATATGGACCTGATCTTTCAGAAGACTTTCCCCGCCTTCGGCACACATGAACTTCCCGGCGCTTTTCGCCGCAACGCGTCTTGCGGATCGCGAGGTGAAATTTATCGAGCGTCGCTATCCCTGCCGCCGCCGAACACAATTGGTCGAATTCAAACTTTTGGGAACCGATCCATCGGAGCAATCGGCGGCGCTCATGTTTCCGATTTCTGCTGAGCGCCGGTTTCGTGTTCGAAGGACGAAATCCGCGCTCGCGTCACCGCTCGCTCGAGATAGTCGGCGAAGGCGCGCGCCTTTTGCGAAGGCCGCCGGCCGGCGGGGAAGACCACGTAGGCGACGATCGGTTCGAGCGCGTAATCCGTCAGCGCTTCCATGAGAGCGCCGGATGCGAGCTCATCGGCGCACATCCAGCTCGAGGCGACGGCGACGCCGAGGCCGGCGGCCGCGCAGGCGACGACGCCGGCCGCTGACCGGGCGCAAACTCGCGGCTCGACCGGTACCGTTTCTATCAGGCCGTTCCGGCGAGCGGCCCAAGTCAGATCGCCCGGCGCGGCAGGACCGCCGCCGATGAGATCATGCTCTGCGAGGTCGGCGAGCCTCTTCGGCGCCCCTCGCCGCGCAAGGTAGGTGGGCGCCACGACGAAGAGGCGCCTGGCGCTTTCGAGCTTGCGCGCCACGAAGCTCGAGTCCGGCTGCTCGCCGACCCTCAAGGCAAGGTCTGCCCCTTCGGCGATCAGATTCTCGTAGCGGTCCGACATCATCAGATCGATCTTGATGAGCGGGCGCTTATCGAGGAAGGCCGGGAGAAGAGGCGCGATCCGCCGCGCGCCATAGGTCGCCGGTAGGGCGACGCGCAAGACGCCGGACAGCCGGTCGGCGCCCCGCGCGGCGTTTTCGGCGTCCTCGACAGCGGCCAGCGCGTCGCGCGCCCGCGCGAAGAGCGCCTCGCCGGCGTCGGTGGCCGAGATTTGCCGCGTGGTCCTTACGATGAGCTTGACGGCCAATCGAGCTTCAAGCGCAGCGATGGCGCGCGACGCGGAAGGCTGGGTCAGGCCGAACTCGCGCGCGGCTTTCGAGAAGCTTCCGCTCTCGACTGCGCGAACGAAGAGAGCAAGTTGCTGCAGCCGGTCATTCATACGCTTACCGCATTTATCTTATACTGATTGTCGTGCTAACCGCCAATTTTGCACGACCTAACTCTCGAAGAACAGTCAAGAAAGCTGTAGCCGCGCTCCATAGCCCGTCGAAAGACGGGAGCGCGGCCGACGTGGTCAGCGACCGCGTCTACGGTCCTGCCGACGGCAGGACTGGCGAGAACAAAGGAGCGCAATCATGGGACAGCTGACCGGAAAAGTCGCAGTCGTTACCGGGGCGTCGAAGGGGATCGGCGCCGCCATCGCGAAAACCTTCGCCGAGGCGGGGGCGGGGGTGGCGGTCAATTACGCTTCGAACAAGGGGGACGCCGATCGGGTGGTCGGCGAGATCGTCAAAGCGGGCGGCAAAGCGGTCGCGATCCAGGCGGACGTCGCCAAACGCGCCGACGTGAAGCGCTTGTTTGAGGAAACCGCGGAGAAGCTGGGCCGGCCCAATATCCTCGTGAACAACGCCGGCGTGTACAGCTTCGCGCCGCTCGAGGCGGTGACCGAGGAGGATTTCCACCGTCAGTTCAACACCAATGTGCTCGGCGCGATCCTCGCCACCCAGGAAGCCGTCAAGGCTTTCGACGGCTCGGGCGGCAGCGTGATCAACTTCAGCACGATCGCGAGCACGAACCCCTCGCCGAACACCCTCGTCTATTCCGCCTCGAAGAGCGCGATCGACACGATCACGCGCGAACTGGCCCTCGAGCTTGCCGGCAAGGGCATCCGGGTCAACGCCATCGCGCCCGGCATGACCGAGACCGAAGGATTTGCCGCGGCGGGCTTGAGCGCCGAGTCGGCGAAGGCGCTGGGCTTCTCTCTTCCGATGGGGCGGATAGGCCGGCCGGAGGATATCGCTCGGGTCGCGCTCTTTCTCGCCTCCGACCAATCCGCCTGGGTGACCGGCGAGCGTATCGCGGTTTCGGGAGGGCAGAGGTAGAGGGCAGCCAAGCCAATCCGGAGACTACGCCAATCCAACTCCAACCGCGTCTGCGAAGGGACGCCTGCCAACCTTACCCGTGAGAACGACATGGAAATGCATCAGGTTCGTTATTTCCTGGCGTTGGCCGAGGAGCTGAATTTCACCCGCGCAAGCGAGCGGAGCAATGTGACGCAACCCTCCCTGTCGCGCGCCGTCAAGCTTCTCGAGGAGGAGCTCGGCGGTCTCCTTTTTCACCGCGAGCGCGAATCGACCCACCTCACCGATCTTGGCCACATGGTGCGTCCGCACCTTCAGTCGGTCTACGACCAATCGAGGTTGGTGAAGCGCCTGTCTCGGGAATTCGCGAAAAAGTGGCCGCTCAAACTCGGGATCATGAGCACGATCTCGCCGGACGAGATCGTCGATCTCATCGCCAATATTCGAACCCGCCATCCTGAGGTCGAGCTGAGACTTTGCGATGCGAATGCAAAGGATTTGCGCGCGCGGCTTTTGGCGGGCGATCTCGAGGTCGCCATTTACGCCCTGCCGGGCGAGGAGCCCGACGAGCGCATTCATACGATTCCGCTGTTTCGCGAGCAGATGGTCCTCGCCGTTCATCGCGACCATCGTCTGGTCAATACCGGGGTGTTTCCGGTTCAAGAGATGAATGGCGAGCCCTACATCCATCGCATGAACTGCGAGTTCGCTGGATATGCCGACCACATTCTCCAGCAGAAGGGAGTGACCTGCAAACCCGTCTATTGGAGCGAGCGCGACGACTGGACCTTGGCGATGGTCGCCGCGGGGTTGGGATTCGCATTCATGCCGGCAAACGCGGTCAAGCACCCCGGCGTGATCGGTTTGCCGGTCGTCGAGCCCGAATTCTGGCGACAGGTAGCTCTCGTGAGCGTGAGGGGACGTCGCTATTCGCCCGGGGTCGGCTCGCTCGTGCGAGAGGCGATGCGGAAGGCTTGGTTCGGGAGGCAACCGGAGCGGGAGATGGCTTCCGCGGGCGCGCTCGCGCCAGCGGACGCCGGCGAGGCGGCTGCATAGACCGCCCGGATCGTTGAGCCGCTCGTATCGTCGCCAATCTGAAAAATGATGTTCCTGGCGGCCTTGGTCAGCTATGGGGCGTGGTCAAGTGCGGGCCGACCGCGCGCAACCGCACGCGGGGGTCGTCTCTATAGTCGACGGCTATCGCGTCGATTGCCGATAAGCATTTCACCTCGAAAGCCGTTCCTGCGCGTAATGGGTCCGCCTTCATTCCGCGAGCCGCAGGAAACAACTCCAATGAATACCACGAACTCCGCTATTTCGGTTGCGCGCCCACAACGGACTCGGCTGCGATCCCCGTCGGAGTTCCTCCGCCGAATCGCCACCCCGTCGGTCAAACACCGTTAGGAGGTCGACGTGCGCCCAGCGCTCGTCTTGTTCGTTTCGACGGTTGTCGATTTTCGGCGGAAGGTGGCGCCGGACGTCGAGCAGGTCCTCCGGTCATTGAGTCTGCGACTTCGGCGGGCGTTTTCGAAGTCGGCCGCCGGGGAGGCCTTCTATCGACACCGGCTGCCAGTGCGCATCACCCACTGGATCAACGCCCTCTGCATTCTCTTCCTGCTTGGAAGCGGGCTGAACATATTCAATGCGCACCCCAGACTGTACTGGGGAAAGTACGGCGCGGACGCCGACAAGGCGATTTTCTCGATCGGATCCGAAAACGCCGCCGACGGCACGCATGGATACGTCCAGCTCCGGCATTGGCGCGTGGACACAACGGGCGTCCTCGGCTGGTCGAAATCCGAAGGCCAATACGTTGAGCGCGCCTGGCCCGACTGGATGACCATCCCAAGCTTTCAGGATCTGGCCGATGCGCGGCACTGGCACTTTCTGTTCGCATGGGTGCTGACGTTCAACGGGATCGTGTATTTGACCTGGGGCATCGTCTCCCGCCACCTGAAGAGGGACATTGTCCCCACAAGGGCCGACATCAGGGCGATACCGTCCTCCCTTGTCGAGCATGTGAAGCTGAAGCACCCGGCCGGCGAGGCCGCAAAGCGATACAATCCGCTGCAGCGGCTCGCGTACATCGGCGTCATGTTCCTGATAGCGCTGATGGTCCTTACGGGCTTAACGATGTCGCCGGGCTTTGACGCCGTCTGTCCTTGGCTGCTTGTCGTCTTCCATGGTCGTCAGTCGGCGCGGAGCATTCACTTCATCACCGCCAGTGTTATCGTGCTGTTCATAGTCGTGCATCTCGTGGAGGTCGTGCTGGCGGGCGCGGTCAATGAGGTGCGTTCCATGCTGACTGGCCGATATGTCGTGCCAGAGGAGCACGGGCCATGAGCGCTGGCGACATTACACGCCGGGCCGTGATCCTCGCCGGATTCGGCGGCGCCGGCGCCCTCGTCTGGAACGCCAATTCGCTCACGCTGAGCCCGAGTTTCGCGCACGTGTTTCACGCCGTGGAAGACTGGACTCGTGTGAGCCAGCGCAGTTTGCTCCTGCCGGGCCAACTCGCCAAGGAATACAGCGCGGCGGACATATCGCCGACATTCAAGCCGAACGGCACCTTCAATCCCGGCGGCGAGTACTACAACGCTCAGGTCGCGCAGAACTTCGCGAATTGGCGGTTGCAAATCGGCGGAATGGTCTCTCGTCCGTTGTCGATCTCCGTCAGCGAAATACGAAGCCTGCCTTCGCGCACGCAGATCACGCGGCATGACTGCGTTGAGGGCTGGAGCGCCATTGGCATGTGGACGGGCGTGCAGCTTGGATTGCTTCTCAAGGCGGCCGGTATGTCGTCATCGGCGCGCTACGCCGTGTTTCACTGCGCCGACAATCTGACCGGCGAACCTTCCAAAGGAGGAGAGCAGAGTCCCGGGCAGTACTACGAGAGCATCGATCTCGTGGACGCGTTTCATCCGCAGACGCTGATCGCCTATGCGCTGAACGGAAAGCCGCTCGATGTCCCCCATGGCGCGCCCCTTCGGCTGCGGGTGGAGCGACAGCTTGGCTACAAACAAGCGAAATACATCGAGCGGATCGAGATCACTGACAGCTTCGCGAACATAGCGGGTGGCCGCGGCGGCTATTGGGAGGACCGAGGCTACGAATGGTACGCGGGCGTCTAGGATACGCACGGCCGAAGCCTCAAAAAGTGCAGTCGCTTTCGCCTGCGAGGCTTCTCGGCGTCACACTCCGCCACACCGCAGGCTCCGCGCCCTGCGTCGACGTTTTTCCCTGCTGGGAAATGCCCCGAGCCGGGCGTTGCGGCTCAATAGGAGAAGAGCGATGCTCAATCACGCCAAAACGATCGCCTGCGCCTTGATTATCGGAGCCGGAGTTTCAAGCTTCGCGTTCGCGCAGTCCTCGAGCTCCGGCTCGATGTCGAGCGAGCACCATACGGACGCCATGTCGAACGGATCGAACACGCATGGGTCGATGACGTCCGGCGCGAACGCGCACAAAGACCAAGACAAGATGTCGTCCACCCACTCGATGGCGAATGACTCGATGTCGAACGGCTCCATGTCGAACGGCCATTCGTCAAATTAGCCTCGAGGATCCGGTCCGGTCCGGGCGGACGCCGCAGCGTCCGCCCGCGAGCAAAGACCGCAAGACGCTCTCCTGTACTGCACGATGCTTCGAGCCGCCCTTGCGTGGCGGGCGCCGCACCCAGAGGCGCCCTCGAAAGCCTCGTGAACATATTGGCCGGATGACCGCTCAATAACCGCCGTCTTCTAGAATTTAACGCCTGGCGGAGGCCGTTTCAGGAGAAAAACAATGTCTTCGAATGACATGAGCGCGGTGCTTGTCCATGGCGCATGGGCCGACGGATCGAGCTGGTCGAAGATCATCGGCCCGCTGGCGGCCGAAGGCGTCAAGGTCTTGGCGGCGCCGTTGCCGCTGACGACGTTTCAAGACGACGTCGCGGCGCTCGATCGCGCCCTGGAGCGAATGCCAGGCCCGGTCGTCCTCGCCGGCCATGCCTATGCCGGCGCCGTCATCGCCGCGACGCCGAGCGATAAGGTAAAGGCGCTGGTCTACGTCGCGGCTCTCGCCCCGGATGAAGGCGAAACGGTCGCGGACGTCTTCACCCGCGGCAAGCCGCATCCGCTGGCGCCAAAACTCACGCCCGATCGTCATGGCCTGATTTACTTACCCGACGCAGCCTTCAGCGGGGCCTTCGCCCAAAATGCAACAGCGGAAGAGCTCGCCGTGCTCGCGGCGGTTCAGCGGCCGATTTCGCCGGCTTGCATTACCGTCCGCGTGCCCCGGCCAGTCTGGAAGGATCGGCCCGCCTGGTATCTGGTGGCCGAGCAGGACCGGATGATCGTCCAGGGCAATCAGCATTTCATGGCCGGGCGGATGCGGGCCCGGGTGCGTTCGCATGCGGTCGATCACGCGCCGATCGTGACGGCCCCGGCGATCGTCTTGGACGTGCTGCGCGAGGCGATCGCCGCGGTCCGCGCCGAGAGCGCTCCATAATCTCCCGCCAGCCCCTTCAATCCGAACAAAGGAAACCGCGATGACCGCCATCAGGTACCAAACCGCCAGCGTGGACGGCTTCAAGATCTTCTATCGCGAGGCGGGCGCCGCCGGCGGCCCGAAGCTGCTGCTGCTGCACGGTTTCCCGACCGCCAGCCACATGTTCCGCGACCTCGTCCCGCTTCTGGCCGATCGCTTCCACATCGTCGCGCCCGACCTGCCGGGCTTCGGCAACTCCGACCTGCCCGGCCGCGGCCACAGCTTCGAGCGGATCGCCGAGAAAATCGACGGATTCACGGAGGTCGTCGGCTTCGATCGCTACGCCGTCTACGTCTTCGACTACGGCGCGCCGACCGGTTTTCGGCTCGCAGTGAAGCACCCGGATAGGATCACGGCGATCATCTCGCAGAACGGCAACGCCTATGAGGAAGGGCTGAGCGAAGGCTGGAACCCAATCCGGGCCTACTGGCAGGATCCGTCTGAGGCCAACCGCGAGGCGCTGCGTGCGTTCCTGAAGCCCGAGACCACGATGTGGCAATATACCCACGGCGTCCCCGACCCGACGATGGTCTCGCCGGACGGCTATTCGCTGGACAACTTCTACCTGGCCCGGCCCGGCATGGCCGACGTGCAGCTCGACCTGTTCGGCGACTACAAGAGCAACGTCACGCTCTACCCGACCTTCCAGACGTATTTCCGGACCAACAAGCCGCCTCTCCTTGCAGTTTGGGGCAAGAACGATCCCTTCTTCCTGCCCGCCGGCGCCGAGGCGTTCAAGCGCGACATTCCCGACGCCGTCGTCCGCTTTTTGGACACGGGGCACTTCGCGCTGGAGACCCACGCCACCGAGATTGCTGGCGCGATCCGGGATTTCCTTCCCTGCTGACTCCAACCCTGACGCCCCGCGCCTCGGCATTCAACGGAGGAGACCAGGGCCCGCAGAGCGACGGTCGCGGTCCTCGTGTCGCCGGGCGGGGCACTGACCGGCCCGACGCTCCGCATGACGCGAGGTGAAATCAATCTGAAGACGCCGCCGTCGTCGTCAGGAGGGAAATGGCCATGCCTGATGGTTGTAGACGCGGCCGCTGGCCGCGTCAGCCGCGGTCGACGACCGCGGCTACGGCGCGCCTTCCTATGCCTCGTAATTCTCGCCGATCGACATGGCGCAGATGCGCGACAGGTGCGTGTAGGGCAGGCCGGTCTCTTTCGCCCACGCGTTGAACTGCTTTTGGACGAGCCCCAAGTCGCGCTTCGACTTGACCTGCTCGCCGACGTCGAGGCCGGCTTCGCGCAGGCAGGCGACAACGTCTTTCGAGGTGACGAAGCCGTCCCAACCGAGCAAGCGCAGCAGCATCTGGCCGGTGTTCCCGCCGAGCCGGTCGCCGCAATCCGCGAGGAGGTCGAGCAGACCGATTTCGTCGGAGGACGGCCAACTGGCGAGGAATTTGCCAAAGCTTCCGTGCTCCTTGCTCATCTCGCGGACGAATCTCGCGTTGCGGCGAACCGCAAAGATTTTTGCTGCGTTGCGGACGATGCGGGAATCCTCCGTCAGCTTTTCAAAAAACTCGTCGGGCTCGAAGGCGAGCCGCGCCGGCTCGAAGTTTTGGAAGGCCTCCTCAAAACCCGGCCATTTCAACTCGATCACGCTCCAGTTGAAGCCGGCCGAAAACACCCGCCTGGTCATTTCCGCCAGCACGCGGTCGTCGTTCAGGGCCGCCAGCGCGGCGTAGTCCGGCTTCGGCGGCAGAAGGCGGGCGAGCGCCTCTGGGCCGCCCTTGCGCGCTTCAGCGCGGGCGCGAATGGCGGCGAACGAAGTCATTGGCTTGTTCCCCCTGCATGTCGCGTTGCGTCGCCCGCTGGCGCAAACCTTGCTTCTGCGAGAGGCGCGGGTCTGGCGCCGACCGCGCCAGCCATGGCAAGAAAGCGGGGAAAACGCCAGGCCGGACGCGACTGCAAACGCGAGGATCGAATTATGAAACGTGAGCAGCTTGCCGAAAAGATACTCGACATCAAGCGCGAGAAGAACTGGACGTGGAAACACGTCACCGACGAGATCGGTGGCATGTCGCCCATTCTCGTGGTCGGCGCGCTGCTCGGCCAGATGAAGCTGCCGAAGCCGCTCGCCGAAAAGGCCGCGCGCCTGTTCGGGCTGTCCGAGCAGGAAATGCGGATGCTCAACGAAGTTCCGTCGCGCGGCGCGCCGATGCCGCCGGCCGACCCGCTTCTCTATCGCTTCCATGAGCTGGTGATGGTGAACGGTCCGGCCCTCAAGGCGCTGATCGAGGAGGAATTCGGCGACGGCATCATGTCGGCGATCGACTTCGACCTCAAGCTCGAGCGGCTGCCCCACGCGAAAGGCGATCGCGTGCAGCTCGTCATGAGCGGCAAATTCCTCCCCTACAAGTACTACGGCGCCCAAGAGGGCATGCCGGAATACGGGTACAAGGAGGAGTGATCGGATTGGCTGACAGGACGAAAGCGCTGCCGGCGATCGGCCAACATTGCGCAGAGCCGGCCGGACCTCGAGCGTGCTCCGGGCGAAATGGCCCCCCGCCGCCGCTCCGGCATCCGGCGCGAATGGCCGGAAGCGCCGAGCAGTGGGCAGCGAACGGAAATCAGGCTTGCGTTCCGGCCGCAGTTCGCCATTCGTTGTTCTGCCGCTCACCTCAAACGAGGAAGAATGAACCGCCTCGCCGCCGATGGCTTGCTGCTGATCACCGCGACCCTCTGGGGCGTGACCTTTGTCGCGCAGAAGGACGTGGTCGGCGTTCTGCCGCCGCTCGCCTTTGTCGCTTCGCGCTTCGCCGTCTCGGCGCTGGCGCTCGCGCCGATCGCGCTTGTCGAGCAGCGCTGGGCCCGGCGCAAGGCTAAGCCCGGCGCCATGAAGCTCGCGTTCGCGATCGGCCTCACGCTCTTTCTCGGGACGAGCCTGCAGCAGATTGGCCTCGAGACGACGAGCGCGACCAACGGCGGTTTTCTCACCGCCTGCTACGTCGTGCTGACGCCGTTCGTCGTCTGGGCGTTGTCGCGGACGCGGCCCCGCGCGATCGTGCTCGCGGCGAGCCTGGTCTCGCTGATCGGGGCCTGGCTGCTCGCAGCGGGAGGCGGCCCAGCCAAGCCGGCGACGATCGGCGACGGCTTCGTCCTCCTGGCGGATTTCGCCTGGGCGACGGGCATCGCCTTGACGCCGCTCTTCCTCATCCGCGGCGGCCGGCCGCTGACCCTTGCATTCACACAATATGCGATCTGCGGCGCGCTGGCGGGTCTGACCTCGGCCGCCTTCGAGACCGTCGATCCGCACGCTTTCGTCGAGGCCGCGCCCTCGATCCTGTTCGCCGGGCTCGTGTCCGGCGCCGTCGCCTATACGTTGCAGATTTTTGCCCAAGCGCACACGCCGCCGGCCGAGGCGGCGCTGATCCTGTCGCTGGAGAGCGTGTCCGCGGCGCTCGCCGGCGCGGCCTTGCTCGGCGAGCGGCTGTCGTGGCTCGGGGCGCTCGGCTGCGCGCTGATCCTGATCGGCGCCGTCGCGGTGGAGGCGGTCCCGGCGCTCGCGCAAAGGACCGCGGCGCAGGCCTAACAAAA
>CAWGKV010000017.1:0-115986 GCA_963823165.1 uncultured Alphaproteobacteria bacterium
AGGTGGGCGACGTGCAATTCCAGCTCCCGCCTGGGCCGGAAGGCATCGTGCGAATCGTAACAGGAGGGGGCACGCCGCTGCAGATGCTTTTGGAGGCAGTCCACGAATCTCTTGGGGAGACGGGCCTTCCATTGACTGCGTGACGGAAGCGCGCTCCCTCGGCAGTCGCAGCATGTGGCGCGGATCATCCGCTCCTTTACTCCTGGGCCCCCAGCAGCCGTGCGGCGCGAACAAACTTCTCCTCGAGCGCCGGGGTGTAGCCGAGCTCGCGGGGAGTACGAAGTCGAAAATTCGGCTCCAGCTGCATTCCGCGCGCAAAAATTGGAGCCGCCTCTTCCAGTCGCCCCGCGAGGGCGAGCGCCATCGCATGACCGATCGCGAAGGCGCCGAAACCTGGATTGGCCCGCGCGCATTTTTCCCACCATGCGGCTGATTCATCGTACCGATCCTCCTGGATCGTCGCGATTCCAAATGCGAGGTGTGCGAGATAGACCAGCGGGTCGAACGGGCTTAGGCGGAGCGCCCGACGGGCTAGTTCCGTGCCTCTCGCCGAGTGGCCGCTCCATGCGTAGAGTTCACCGCCAACATAGAGCGCGGCGGCGGACGAAGGGTTGAACGACAGCGCGCGCTCGATGGCGTCGAGCGCCGCGTCCCTATCCTTGCCCAGCATTCCGATGACCATCGCGCCGACCGCGAGCGCGGTTGCGTCGTCCACGTCATTGGCGATCGCCGCGCGAGCGTGCTCGAACTCCCGCTATCTTATCGGCTTCGTGGAAACCGGCATGCGTGAAGATGATCTGGTGACACCAGGCGAGATAGGCGTGCGCCACGGCGAGGTTCGGGTCCAGATTCAACGCGTCGCGCAGAAGGCCGGCCGCGACAGGCGCGTTTTCCACCGAAATGGTCGCCATGCGGGGCAGGGCGCGCAGATAGAGGTCGTAAGCGTCGAGACTCTCGGGGCGCTTACGCCGCGACCGCTCGATTTCCGATCGCCGCACGCTCGGCTCGACGATGCCGACGACGCTTTCCGTGATTTGGTCCTGAAACTCGAACACGTCCTTCAACTCGCCGTCGAACTTCTGCGCCCAGAGATGCGCGCCCGTTTCCCCCTCGACGAGTTGCGCCGTCACGCGGAGCTTCGCGCCGGCCTTGCGGACCCCGCCCTCCACGAGATAGCGCACGCCGAGTTCGCGCCCAGCCTGGCGGACGTCGACCGCCTTGCCTTTGTAGACGAAACTCGAGTTGCGGGCGATGACGAAGAGCCAGCGGATGCGCGACAGGCCAGTGACGATGTCCTCGACCATGCCGTCGGCGAAGTAATCCTGCTCCGGGTCGCCGCTCATGTTCTGGAAAGGTAGGACGGCGATCGACGGCTTGTCGGGGAGCGCAAGCTGCGGCCGGACGGTTTCCGCGCCCGCTGGCGTGAGGTTCGTGGCCCTCTCGCGGAGGGGCTGGATAGCGAATACCCGTATCGGGCGCGTGATGTTTTTGAGCGCCTGCTCGCCAAGATCGACGAAGGCTTGGCGCATCTTGTCACGCACCTGACGCCACGCGTCCTCCGACAGGCGGAGGCCTCCCGGATCGCAAATCGCTTCGAGGCGCGCGGCGATATTCACGCCGTCGCCCATGAGGTCGCCTTCGGCGTCCTCGACGACGTCGCCGAGATGAATGCCGGTCCGCAACTCGATGCGCCTGTCGTCGGGCAGGCCGATGTTGCGTTCAGCTAGGCCGTCTCCGATCTCGAGCGCGCAGCGAACCGCCTCGACCACGCTGGCGAATTCGACGATGATGCCGTCGCCCATGCGCTTGACGACCCGCCCGCCATGGGCCACGATCGCCGGATCGAACAGGTCAGATCTGAGCGCCCGGAGGCGGGCAATGGTGCCCTCCTCGTCGGTACCGGTCAGCCGACTGTAGCCGACGACGTCGGCGACAAATATCGCAGCGAGTTTTCGGCGCTCCCTCATGGCACCTTTCCAGCCCTGATGACTGCGCACGGAAAATAAGCTAAGCAAGCGGCGCGCAAAAGCGATGACGCAGATCAAACGCCGCCCCGGTTTCCCTAAACAGCGCGCATAGCCGCAAGCGCGCACATTGGCTTCCGACTTCACGGGACAAGCCCGCACGCGCCGACGTGGCTTGGCGCCTGGATGCTGGTTGAGGAATGGAAGAGCCGCTTCGCGCGGTCTCTACGCGTACAGGCTCGGGCTTGTACGCAAGCTATCGCACCCGTTCCTGCCGTTCGGCCGGCGACTGCTATCCGCTCGCTTCTGCCGTTCGGCCAACGAACGGTTCCCGCCGGATTGAGGCATCCGCTCGCGCGCCAAGCGCCAGGCTCTGATCCCTAGTGACTCCCGCCCCCGCCGGGCGCGCCGGATGGCCGGCGCATCAGCGCGGCGAAGCCGACGCAGGCGAGAAAGATCGCGGTGAGGGCGAGAAAGACGTCGGCGAGCGCCAGGACCTCCGCCTGGCGGCGCACGATGAGCGCGAGCTGGCGGGTGGCGGCGAGCTCGGCGTCCGAGCCGCGGGCGGCGAGCGCTTGGGTCATGTTCGCGAGCGTGTCCACGGCGACCTGCCTGCTCCAAGTGACCAATTCCCTCAGCCGCTCGAGATGCAGGTCCATGCGCTTGTCGAGGAGCGTATTTATCCCCGCGAGGCCGAAGGCGCCGCCGAGATTGCGCATGACATTGAAGAGGCCCGAGGCGTTCTTGATCTTCATGGGCGACATGGTGCCGAGCGCCAGATTGTTGATCGGCACCATACTGAGCATGAGCCCGACGCCGCGGAAGATCTGCGGCCAGAGAAGCTCTTGGAAGTCCCAGTCGACGGTAATGAAGGAGGCCTGCCACGTGCCGATCGCGAACAGGACGAAGCCGGTCGCGATCATCAGGCGCGGGTCGACCCGGGTCATGAGGCGCCCCGCGAACGGCGCAGTCAGGAACTGGCAGGCGCCGGTCACGAACATGGTTTCCCCGATCATGAGCGAGGAAAAGCCGCGCACGACCGCGAGATAGACCGGATAGATGTAGGTCAGGCCATAGAGCCCGATGCCGAGCACGAATCCGAGCATCGTGCCGCTCCAGAAGTTGCGGTCGCGGAAGCAGGACAAGTCGACGATCGGCTGGCGGGCGGTCAAAACGCGCCAAAAGAAGAAGCACCCGCTCACCGCCGAGACGACAATGGCGAGCGTCACCGGCCCGCTCTCGAACCAGTCCTTCGATGGCCCCTCCTCGAGCGCGTATTCCGCCGCGCCCAGAAAACCCGCCATCGTCATCAGGCCGAAATAGTCGAAATGGGTCAGCAGCGACCAATCCGGCTCGTCGAAGTCGATTAAGAGCCACGCCGCCGCGGTGACCACGACCCCCGGGCCGAGATTGATCAGGAACAGCCAGCGCCAGGAGAACCAGTCGGTCAGATAGCCACCGACGGTCGGCCCGATGGTCGGCGCCAGCGTCGCCACAAGCCCGATGATCGGGGCCACGAGCGGCATTTTCGAGCGGGGAAAGATCGTATAGGCGGAGGCGAACACGGTCGGGATCATGCCGCCGCCGATGAAGCCCTGCGCAGCGCGCCAGACGATCATCTCGTTGATGGTCGTCGCCTGGGCGCACATGAAGCTCATGGCGGTGAAGCCGCCGGCCGAGACGGCGAAGATGAGCCGCGTCGACATCGCCCGGGAGAGGAAGCCCGAGAGCGGGATCATGATCACTTCGGCAATGAGGTAGGCGGTCTGGACCCAGGTGATCTCGTCCGACGAGGCCGAGAGCCCGGCCTGGATCTGCGACAGCGAGGCCGACACGACCTGGATGTCCAGGATGGCCATGAACATCCCGAACACCATGAAGAAGAAAGCCGCGAGCCGCTTGACCGAGAAATGCGGCGCCGCGAACCCCGGCGGCCCGACGGGGCGCGCCGGCGCGAGCGGCAGGGCGTGCGGCCGGAGCGCGACCGCGTCGCTCATGGCTTGGCGGTCTTCGTCGCCACCGCCTCGAGCCCGAGCGCGCCGAGAAGCGTTGGCCGCGGCGCGTCGGGATCGCGGGTGTGGACGGTCGCCACAACCGAGAGGCCGGGCCTCAGCGGGACCTCGTTCAGGACGGCGTCGGGGAAGGTGATGCGGACCGCCACGCGCTGCACCACCTTGGTGAAATTGCCGGTGGCGTTGTCGGGCGGCAGCAGCGAGAACTGCGACCCCGAGGCGGGCGAAATCGACGACACCACGCCCTCGACCACCTTGCCGCCGAGCGCGTCGATCGCGACGTCGACCTTTTGCCCGGCCTTGATGTCGGCGAGCTGCGTTTCCTTGAAATTGGCGTCGACGTAGGACGAGTTCAGCGGCACCAGCGCCATCAGCCGCGTGCCCGGCTGGACGAGGTTACCGACTTCGGCCGCCTTGTTGCCGACCACGCCGTCGAAAGGCGCCACGACGCGGGTGAAGGAAAGATCACGCTCGGCCTTGTCGAGCGCGGTCACCAGTTCCGCCCGCTGGCGGGTCGCCTCGTCACGCTGGGCCTTCAAGACGTCGAGATTGGCCTTGGCGCCCTCGAGAGCAGCGGTCAGCGAGGCGGCGTTCGCCCTCGTGGAAGCGAGAGTCGCGCTCATCTTGTCGCGGTCCGCGGTCGCCTGCTCGAGCCGCTGTTGCGAGCCGAAATTCGTCTGCGCGAGCTTCAATGAACGGTCGTATTCGAGCGACGAGCGCTCGACGTCGGCCTCGGCCCCGCGGAGCTGCGCCTGGGCCGCCTGCACCTGCGCCTCGGCCTGGGCGATGGTCGCGTTCTGCGCCTCGATCTGGCGGCCGAAGCGGGCGATGGTCGCATCCTGGGTGTCGATGCGCGCCTGAGCCGCATCGACGGCGTTGCGATAGTCGCCGTCGTCGATCAGCGCCAGCAGGTCGCCCTGATGGACGACCTGGTTGTCGACCACCGGAACCTGGGTGAGGTGCCCGATCGCCTTGGCGGCGATGATCGCGGTCGACGCGCCCACATAGGCGTCGTCGGTGCTGACGAGGAAGCGCCCTTCGACAAAGTAGTCGTAGGCCATCTTCCCGCCGTATCCGATCCCGGCCAGCAACACGAGGGGAGCGATGAACCGCCGGACGCCGCGGGAACGCTTCGGCGCGGGTTTGATGGCGGGAGCGCCGCCTGGATTGGAGTGCGCAGGAAGCCCGGCCCCTGTCGCAGGAACCGGAAAGCCGGGCCCGACCGGCGCGGCGGCCACCGAGCGGAACTCGGTCGCGGGCCCGGCGGCGGCTTGATCGTCGGCCATGAATTCTACCCCTGAACCCCGTGGTCGACCGAACGGTTCGGTCATTCTTGGTTGACTTAGCCGACTGCGCGGACTAAGGCAACAACAATCGTACCGAACCGTTCGGTCGCAGATTGAACGTGTTCGACAGGGCTGATGGGCTATGGACGCAGAAACTCTCGAAGGCGATGTTAACGGCCGTCGCGACGGCGGAGCAAAAAGGCGCCAAATCATGGATGGCGCGCGCGCCGCGTTTCTCGCTGCCGGCTTCGACGGGGCGAGCATGAACGACGTCGCGCGTTCGGCCGGCGTCTCCAAGGGCACCCTCTACGCCTATTTCAGCTCCAAGGACGATCTGTTCGAGGCGATCATCCGGGCCGAAAAGGCCCAGGCGGCCGAGCGGCTGTGCGCGTTCAAGCGCGAGGGCGACGTCAGGGAGATGCTGACCGACTTCGGCGTCCGGTTGCTCGGCCGGATGTCCGAGCCGGCCACGCTGGCGCTCGCCCGCGTCGTGATTGCGGCGACGGGGAAATTCCCCAATGTCGGCCGCGCCTTCTTCGAGGCGGGGCCCCTGTTCGGCGCGACCCGCCTCGCCGCCGAACTGGCGGCGCTCGAGAGGGCAGGCGCGCTCAAAGTCCCCGACCCGGAACGCGCCGCCTGGCATTTCCTCGACTTGTGCCAGAGCTACGTCTTCAAGCGCCTGTTGTTCGGCGTGGTGGACCGGGTGCAGCCGGAAGAGATCGAGGCCGCGGTGAACGCCGGGGTCGAGGTGTTCTTGAAGGCGTATGGAGCTTAAGCGGCGGCCCGCGCCGGTTCAGATATCGCCGTCCTCCGCGATTTTTGCGGCGATTTCATGCGCGACAGGCGCGTGATTGAGCAGAGCGGCCAACGCGACCCCGCCGAACAAATTGCCCAGCAGGGTCGGCAGAAAGAACCGCACGAAATAGTCGCCGATGCCCGCGGCGCCGGCGAAGACCGCGAACGCCGCCTCGGTTGATCCGGCGACGATGTGCGAGAAGTGGCCGAGCGAAATGACGTAAGTCATCAGCACAATGACGAACAGCCCGGAAAAACCCGCGCTCGGCAGCACCCAGACCATCAGGGCGATCATCCATCCGGCCAGCATCGCCTTGAGCGTCGTCGGGATGAAGTGGTCGCTGAGTGAAGCGGCGGAAACTGCTGACAGCGCCTGACGGACCTCCGGACTGAACAGATCCTGGCTCGAGAGAAGAAAGGCGAACGCGAGCGTTCCCGCGATATTGGCTAGGAGCACGATCGCCCACATCCTGAGCAGGATGCCGATGGATTTCCATCTCGGCTGATACAATACCGGCAGCATCGCCGTCAGCGTCGTCTCGGTGAACAGCTGCTGCTTGCCGAGAACCACGATGACGAAGCCGACGCAATAGCCGAAGCTTGCCAGCACGGGCCGCCACGGCTGATCGGGGAGGTAGGCCTGCAGCAGCGCCAGGGTGAGGAAGGAAAAGCCCATCGACAGTCCGGCCGCCAGACCGGACCACAACAGCGCAGCCGGCGGCCGGCGCAATTCGAATTCGCCTTCCTCGCGCAACACCTCGTGAATGACCAGCGGCCGCAAGGGCGCATGGCTCGCCGCCTGCTCGCGTTGTTCGGGGGCGAGATGCGGAGATTCCTTGCCGGCGGGAAGAGGCTCGGATCCGTCGTCGCCTTGCTCGGTCTGGTCGGCCGCCATGAGGCGTCTTGATCCCTCGAGGCCCAATTCCCTGCGCTCCAATCGGACTTTGCGGACTCGGCCAAAACGCCGCGGCTCGATATTCCGATCCGTGGCGCGACAAAGAAAAGTATTACAATGTATATAGGTTAAAAATGGCGGCCCTAAACGGGGTTGCAACCCTCTGAGGAATCGAGGGCGCGACCCTAAACCTGCGCTAAAAGCCGTTTAGCCGCCGGAACGGCCCGGCGGGCCCTTCCCGGGCTCCGCGCCGGCTCCGGAGGATAAGCGTCGCCGAAGAGGCTGTTCGCCAGCACGGCCATGCCGATCCTGACATGAGCTTGATCCCGCCGCCGGCATTAACTAAAAAGCCGGCCACCAGAGGTTCGGGCGGCCGGCGAACTCCTTTTTCAGCCTCGGGCAGGGTTTGGAACGCTACAGCGAGGAACTGCGATGCGCGTCTACTATGACCGGGATTCCGACCTCAACCTGATCAAGAGCAAGAAGGTCGCCGTCATCGGCTACGGGAGTCAAGGCCATGCCCATCTCCTCAACCTGCGCGACAGCGGGGTCAAGGATGTCGTGGTCGCTCTGCGCCCGGACTCCCGGTCGGCCAAGAAGGCGGAAGCCGAGGGTCTAAAGGCAACGGATGTTCCGAGCGCGGCGAAGTGGGCCGACGTTGTGATGGTGCTGACGCCTGACGAACTTCAGGCGGACATCTATCGCAATGAACTGGCGCCGAATATGAAGCAAGGCGCGGCGCTGATGTTCGCCCACGGCCTCAACGTCCACTTCAATCTGATCGAGCCACGCGCCGACCTCGACGTGCTGATGGTCGCTCCCAAGGGACCGGGACACACGGTGCGCTCGGAATACAAGCGGGGCGGCGGCGTCCCTTGTCTCATCGCCATCCATAAGGACGCAAGCGGCAACGCGCACGATCTGGGGCTCTCCTACGCCTCCGCCATCGGCGGCGGCCGCGCCGGCGTCATAGAGACCACATTTCGGGAGGAGTGCGAGACCGATTTGTTCGGCGAGCAGGTGGTGCTCTGCGGCGGCCTCGTCGAGCTCATTCGGGCGGGCTACGAGACCTTGGTCGAGGCTGGTTACGCGCCGGAAATGGCCTATTTCGAGTGCCTGCACGAGGTCAAGCTGATCGTGGACCTCATTTACGAGGGCGGCATCGCCAACATGAATTATTCAATTTCGAACACGGCCGAGTACGGCGAATACGTAACCGGCCCGCGCATCGTCACCCCGGCCGCGAAGGCGGAGATGAGGCGCGTATTGGAGGACATCCAGTCGGGCAAGTTCACCCGTGACTGGATGCTCGAGAACAAGGTGAACCAGACCTCGTTCAAGGCGATGCGCGCGCGCGCCAACGCCCATCCGATCGAGGAGGTCGGAAGCAAGCTGCGTGCGATGATGCCGTGGATCGGGAAGAACAAACTGGTGGACAAGGACCGGAACTGAGCTTCGACCTAAGGCGCTTCAGCCATCGGCGCTGAAAAAACCGGGCCGATTTCCGCTGGACAGCCCGGCGCCCCTTTGCTACACGCCGGGCCGCTTGGCGACGCCAAGCAAATTTGATGGGCGCATAGCTCAGTTGGTAGAGCAGCTGACTCTTAATCAGCGGGTCCAAGGTTCGAGCCCTTGTGCGCCCACCATCGATAAAGATCGCAGGAGCCGGCTCGTCCCGAAGCATCCGACGCGGGCATCGCGGAGCGGCTGGCGGAGCCCGGCGCCGACGTCGTCATCTCGTGGCGAAAGGAGAGCTTCGCGTCCACAGTCTCGCCTCACACGTCGAGCAGGAGGCGGCGATGGATCGAACGTCGCGCACGGACCTTGAGCCTGTTGAACCGGCCTTCTCTCCAGGCGAAACCGTCGCCGGGTCGCTCGACGCCGGCGTTCTCCTCGTCTGCGACCACGCCTCGCAGGTCATACCTCCCGGCTACGGCGCGCTCGGCCTCGGGCGCGAGGCGCTCGAACGTCACATCGCCTACGACATCGGCGCCGCCGATCTGACCAGGGCGCTTGCCGCGCGCCTCAATGCGCCGGCCGTTCTGTCGACCTTTTCGCGTCTCCTCATCGATCCGAACCGAGGGGCAGACGATCCCACCCTCGTCATGCGCTACTCCGACGGCGCGATCGTGCCGGGCAACGCGCGGATCGATGCCGCCGAGATCGCGCGCCGGCGCGAGCGTTTTTGGGCGCCCTACCGGAAGACGATCGAGGCCACGGTCGAGGCGATGCTCGCGACCGGCGAACCCCCCGCCCTCGTCTCGATCCACTCCTTCACGCCCGTCTGGCGCGGCGTCGCGCGCCGATGGCAGGTCGGGGTCCTCTGGGATATGGATGATCGCATATCGAAGCCGCTCCTCGAGGCGCTTCATGCGGAGCCGGACCTCGAGGCGCACGCGATCGGCGACAACGAGCCCTATGACGGGGCGCTCGCCGGCGACACGATCGACGCCGTCGCGACCGCGCGCGGCCTGGCCAACGCGCTCATCGAGATCCGGCAGGATCTCATCGACGAACCTGCCGGGGCGGCCGCCTGGGCCGAGAGGTTCGGCCGCCTGCTCAGGCCCATTCTCGCCGACAAGGACGGCCGCGCCCCGCGCTGCTTCGGCAGCCGCGCCCAGCGGTAATTCCCTGCCTGGCCAGGCAGGGAATTTTTGTCGCGGGCAGGGAATTGCCGCCGGCCCTGTTTGGCGAGAGCTTTCCACAGGCGCCGGTCGCCGCGCTTGACGCGCACTCCCGTTTGAGGCCACCTCGCCCGCCTTTCTTGACGACGGGGACCCGGGATGGCGGAGGCGGCGAAAATGGACGAGATCGCGACGGGGACGGAAGAGGTCAACTCCGGCCATCTGCGCGCCTTCATCGAGCGAATCGAGCGGCTCGAGGAGGAAAAGAAGGCGCTGTCCGACGACATCAAGGACGTTTACGGCGAGGCCAAGGGAAACGGCTTCGACGTGAAGATCATGCGCAAGATCGTCTCGATCCGCAAACAGGACCGCGACAAAAGGATGGAGGAAGAGACGATCCTCGACCTTTATCTCGCCGCGCTGGGGATGAATTGAGCCGGTCCTCGGATGCGGCCACGCGGCGACCAGTCCGCCTCTCTCGCCCGCGGCGGCGGTCAGCGTCCGCGCGCCCTCGCCGCAGGTGAGGTGACACGGGGGCACGCCATCGTGCCGCATACCGGCGGCAAGACCGACGCTCTCGGACCGTCTGTCAAAGCCCGAACCGCTCGCATAACGCTTGACTGCGATAGTTCAGCAGACAACAGTGCTAATCGACCAACGATCGGCGGGCCCGCTGAGCAACCCTGCATCCGCTCGAGGCCTGTCGCAATAAGGGAGACGAAACGTGCCCAAGTCCGCTTCGCGCGCCGGCATCGACCGCCGCACACTCGTCAAATCAAGTCTCGTGCTCGCCGCGGCCCAGATCGCGAGCCCGTTTGTCATAAGGGCGCGCGCCGCGGACGCGGTGCGGATCGGGCTCGACAATCCGCTGACGGGGACCTACGCCGCCCCAGGCAAGAACGAGCTAGTCGGCTGCCAAATGGCGCTCGAGGCGATCAACGCCAAGGGCGGCATCCTCGGCCGCCCCGTCGAGCTCGTCGTCGAGGACTCGACCAGCGGCGACGCGGGCGCCGCGGTGCAGAAGGCGCGCAAGCTGATCGAGAGCGACAAGGTCGACTTCCTGCTCGGCAACGTCAACTCCTCGCTGGCGCTCGCCATGGCCCAGGTTTCGAACGAGAAGGGCGTCCTGCATATCGTGCCGGGCGGCCACACCGACGCCATCACCGGCGCGAGCTGCCACTGGAACGTATTCCGCGTCTGCAACACGACGCAGATGGAGGCGAACGCGGTCGCTGGCGCGCTCGTCAAGGAATACGGCAAGAAGTTCTATTACATCACCCCCGACTACTCCTTTGGCCACACGCTGGAGACAGGCATGGTCAAGGCGATCGCCGCGCTCGGCGGCGAGAGGGTCGGCGGCGACCTGACGCCGCTCGGCAGCGTCGACTTTTCTTCCTATCTGATCAAGGCGCAGGCGGCGAACCCCGACGTCATCGTCTTCCTCGTTCAGGGCGACGACATGTTGAACGCCTTGAAGCAGGCGGTCCAGTTCGGGCTCGACAAGAAGGTCCACCTCGCCGGGGCGCAGCAGGAAATGGAGCCGCTGGAAGGCCTGCCGCCCGAGGCGCGCATCGGAACCTGGGTTCTCGAGTGGTACTGGAACCAGCCGGGCGTGCCGCATGTCGCGGAATTCGTCGAGGCGACGAAAAAGCGCACCGGCCGCGTGCCGACCGCGCGCACCTGGTTCGGCTATGTTTCAACCTGGACTTGCGCGCATGCCGCCCAGGCCGCCAAGTCGCTGAAGGCGGTCGACATGGCGAAGGCCCTGCAGGACTTCCATCTGCCGCCGGAAATTGCGCTCGGGCCGAATCCGGCCTTCTATCGCGCCGGCCAGAACCAGTTGATCGCCTCGCTCTTCGTCGGCGACGCGCAGGCAAAGGGCTCCGCGCCCGACGATCTCTTCAAGGTCAGCAAGGTGGTCAACGGCGCCGACGCCGCCGGACCGCTCGAGGAGAGCGGCTGCAAGATGAGCTGGCCGACTTGAACCCTGTGCGCAGAGGCGGGAGCTAGCTGCCCGCCTCCGCCCCGAACGGCGAGCGACGAACCTCGCAGCATGACTCGTAACTGGTTGGCTCCCAAGGTGGTTGGTCTGCGGTGTCGTCATCACGAGAACCTCATCCTGAGGAGCGACGCGAAGCGGCGCGTCTCGAAGGATGATCCAGTGGGCGAGAACATACGTGCGCCCTAAAGCGTCCTTCGACAAGCTCAGGACGAGGGGGGCTATGCAGTTACCATGACTCAGGTCGTTCTGTTCAACATCTTCAACGGCCTCATCGTCGGCGCGTTCTATGCGCTGATGGCGCTCGGCCTGTCTCTGATCCTCAACCTCAGCGGCGTGATCAATTTCGCCCATGGCGGGTTTCTTGCGCTCGGCGCCTATCTCGCCTACACGCTGATCCCTTACATCGGCTTCTGGGGCGCGCTGATCGCGGCGCCGCTCCTGACCGCGGCTCTCGGCCTCGTCATCGAGCGCCTGCTGATACGCCCGCTCTACGGCGGCGACCCCCTCTATGGACTGCTGCTGACCTTCGGGCTCGCCTATATTTTCGAGGATATGACCAGGTTCGTTTGGGGCGCGCAGAGTTTGCCGTTCCAGGTGCCGGGATGGCTAACGACGTCGTTGTCGAGCCAGTTCTTCTTCCTCACCGGCTATCGCGTGTTCATGATCGCCATCGTCGTGGCGGCGGTCGCGGGCCTGTTCGCGGTGCTGAACCATACGCGTCTCGGCATGCGCATCCGCGCCGGCACGCGCGATCTGGACACGGTTTCGACCCTCGGCGTCAACATTCGGGTGCTTCGCAGCCTCAACTTCGGCATCGGCATCTATATGGCCGGCCTCGCCGGCGTTCTGGCGGCGGGCCTGCTCGGTCTTTCGCCGACGATCGGCGCCTCGCTCATCATGCCGAGCTTCGTTGCGATCATCGTTGGCGGCCTCGGCAGCCTGCTCGGCACCCTGCTCGGCGGCCTCCTGATCGGCGTCGCCTCCGGCTTGGCGGCGGTCTACTTCCCCTCCGCCACCGAGGCGGTGATCTATGTGATGATGGGGCTGGTGCTTCTCATCCGCCCCCGTGGTCTCCTCGGCGAAGAGGGGAGGCTGCATTGACGAGGGGCGAGGCCGCGTTAGAGCGCCTGCGCCGCCATGCGCTCGACCTGGCTGTCGGCTTGGCTCTCCTGTTCATGCCGTTCTGGATGGGAGCCCTCGGCGGCTATACCGAGCTCGCCAGCCGCATCGTCGTCATGGGGCTGGCGGCGATGTCCCTCAACTTCCTGCTCGGCTTCACCGGTGTCCTGTCCTTCGGCCACGCCGCCTATTTCGGCCTCGGCGCCTATGGCGCTGCGATGGCGATCAAGTACCTCGGCGCCGGGACGATCCCTGCCATGGCGTTCGGCATGCTGGTCGCGACGCTCGCCGCCATGGTTATCGGGGCGCTGATCGTCAGGCGCCGCGGCGTCTATTTCGCCATGGTGACGATCGCTTTCGGCCAGGTGTTCTATTTTCTCGCCTTCCGCTGGAACTCGGTGACTGGCGGCGACGACGGGCTCACCGGCTGGCGCCGCCTGCCGATCGACTTCGGTTTCGCCAAACTCGACATCGCCGGCAGCGACAAGGCGTTCTATTACTTCGCGCTCGTTGTCTTCGTGGTTTGCGTCGGCGCGATGGCGATGCTGCTCGCCTCGCCGTTCGGACGCACGCTGATCGCCATACGCGAGAACGAACGCCGCGCCCGCTTTCTTGGGCTCCCCATCGAGCTTCACATCTGGCTGTCTTTCGTCATCTCCTGCCTGTTCGTCAGCGTGGCCGGGGGGCTCTACGCGCTGCTCAACAACTTCACCGATCCGCGTGCGCTGCGCTTCGACCTGTCCGGCAATCTCGTCATCATGGCCGTGCTGGGGGGCATGCGTTCGTTCTGGGGGCCGCTGATCGGGGCGGCGATCTTCGTCGCGCTGCAGGATTATGTCTCGAGCCGCACCGAAAACTGGATGTCGGTGATCGGGCTCGTCTTCGTGCTGGTCGTGCGCTTCTTTCCGCGGGGAGTCCTGGGCATGCTGCGCAACTCGGCCAAGGCATGACCCTGCTTCAGGTCAACAGCGCCACGAAGCGCTTCGGCAACCTGGTCGCGATCGACGACGTGTCGCTGACGATCGGCCCGGGCGAGCTGCGCGCCATCATCGGCCCGAACGGCGCGGGCAAGACGACGTTCTTCAATCTCGTCAGCGGCCTGTTTGCCCCGACCTCGGGAGCGGTCCTGTTCGACGGGCGGGACGTCACCGCGCTCGCCCCGCAAAAGCGGGTCGCGCGGGGAATGGCGCGCACGTTCCAGGTCACCGAGATTTTTCCGGAGCTTTCCGTCGCCGACAATGTCCGCGTCGCGGTCGAGATCGCAGCCGGCTACCGGTTGAGGCCATGGCTCGGCGGCGCCGCGCGCGCCGGCGTCAATGCGCGCGTCGCCGAGCTTCTCGCCATGGGCGGCCTCCTGGAGAAGGCGGGCATGCGCGTCGGCGCGCTGTCCCATGGCGACCAACGGGCGGCGGAAATCATGATGTCGCTCGCCCTGCGCCCGCGCCTCCTGATGCTCGACGAGCCGACCGCGGGGATGGGCGACCAGGAGACTTACGACATCGCCCGGCTCGTGCGTCGGCTGCACCGGCAGGCGGGGCTGACGATCATGCTGATCGAACACGACATGCGCGTCGTCTTCAACCTGGCCGACCGCATCATGGTCCTCGCCGAGGGACGCGTCTTGGCGGAGGGAACGCCGGACGAGATCGCCGGCAGCGACAAGGTCCAGGCCGCTTATCTGGGCAAGGCGGCGGCATGATCGCCCTCAGCGCCGACGGCATCCAGGCCTTCTACGGCAAGAGCCACATTCTGCACGGCGTCAGCCTCGAAGTGCGCCAAGGCGAGATCGTCACGCTGCTCGGGCGCAACGGCGCCGGCAAGACGACCACCCTGCGCAGCCTTATTGGCCTCACGCCGCCACGCCAGGGTCGCATCGAGTTGTTCGGCGCCGACGTGACCGGGCGTCCTCCCTATCGCATCGCGGAGGCGGGCGTCGGCTATGTGCCGGAGGGGCGGCGCATCTTCGCCAATCTGACCGTCGAGGAAAACCTGATGGTCCCGGTCGAGCGGCCGGGGCCGTGGACCGTCGCCCGCGTCTTCGAGGTCTTTCCGCGCCTCGCTGAGCGCAAGACGAGCAAGGGAGCCCAGCTTTCCGGCGGCGAGCAGGAGATGCTTTCCATTTCGCGCGCGCTGCTTCTCAACCCGAAGCTGCTCATGCTCGACGAGCCCTCGCAGGGCCTCGCGCCGTTGATCGTCGCGGAAGTCTTCAAGATCGTGGTCGCGGCGCGGCGCGAAGGCGTCTCGGTGCTGCTCGTCGAGCAGAACGTCCGCGCCGCCGTGGAGATCGCCGACCGCGCCTATGTGCTCGACGACGGCAGGATCGTCTACGAGGGCGACGCACGTGAATTCGGCGCCGACGAGCGGCGCGTGCGCGAACTGGCCGGCGCCAGCGCCGAGAAATGGGACATGGGCGATTAGCCCAACCATTTCATGAGACGAGATCCAAAGGCCGACCTCAACTCCGCAAGTTTGGGCCAACCGATCCCTGCATCCTCTCCGTGCAACGCTTCAGCCGACGCATCCCCAACGAGCAATTCCAGAAATGTTGGGCGTTTTCGCAAGGCGTTCGTGTCGCACTCCGCGATCAACGAAGCATCCTTCGCTGGCGCTCAATTCTCATTCTGTCGCGGAGGTTTCGTCGCTCTTCGTGGCCGGGGCCTCCGGATCTTCTTCGGCGGCCGGACGAGCGTTAAAGCCGTAGGGGGACCTCAGCCGCCTGCGTCGCCCGCGTCCTTGAAACATGGCATCGCTCGGCGCCGTTTCGGCGAGCTCCGCGTTTGTCTCAGGAACGCTATTGGGCGCTACAACCGCGGGAGTCGGGCCCTGCTCGGAAACGGGCGGACCGTTCGGGTCAGAAAACCCCGACTTCGGCTCTCCGGTTATGAATGAGGGAAGCGCAGGTCCGGATGTAGCTTCGCCCCCTGTTTCTCGTTGGGGTTGGGACGAAGGATCTCGATACGGACGAAACTCGCGCGGCCGGCCATCGCGGTTCGATCGATTGTCACGATACCCCTCATTCCGCTCTCCAAATTGTCGGTCGGGACGAGGCCCGCGGTCTGGAAAGCGGTTGCCCTGCCGGTCCTGTCGATTCGGAAAGCCGCCTCGATCGTTCTGACCGCTCCGATTATCGGGGTCGAATTGCTGCCTCTCGACATAGGGCTGCGGGGCGTTTGGCGCTGCGTTCGAGGGCACTTGGAAAGCATTGGGCTGCGGTTGGTACGGCCCGGGGCGCTCAAATGGAGAAGCGAACCGATCGGACATGGCGGAGAAATCGTCATCGTCCTCGAGCTCCGCGCCATCGCCCTCTCCGGGCGCACGCTGCTGGCCGCTCTGCGCCAAGGCTTGAGCCGCCTGAGCCGCGGCGATCAAGCGGAAATAATGCTCTGCGTGCTGTAGGTAGTTTTCTGCGCCGACTGGATCGCCCCCCGTGTGGGCGTCACGCGCGAGCTGAAGATATTTTTCAGCGACGTGCTGTGCGTTTCCACGGATCTTGACGTCTGGGCCATTTGATTCGTAGGAGCGCGTCAATGGATTGGGACCGCGGCGGTTGTTCGGGGGCCTGCCGCGCATTCGCTTGTTCTGACCTGGTCTCATTGCCTTTTCCGGTTCTCCAATTTGCTGTGCGTGCCCCACGGCTCGGATTCAGGAGCGCATGCTCGGTTGCCCGACCGCATATTGCTGGCCTGCTCGAACAGCAAATCCGTTGCGTTGTTCGCTCACTCCGCCGGCATCAACCCGCCGACCCCGTGCCAGAAGTTCTGCTTCGTCGTAGCGAACGCTGTTGCTCGCCTTGCGGGCGAACCAATCGCGTTCTGCGCAGCGGGCTAATTGGCCACCGAACCGCCGGTGGCGCGTCTCGGCTCCGGCTGTTGACCTAGCCTAGAGAATCTAAACGCTAAGATAGCGAGTTTCCCCGCCGCCGCCAAGCCGGTATCCAATAAGATTCTTAACAACGATGTTTGACCGACAAATCGGACGTCAATTTGCCGCCTGTCCCACGGGTCCGACAGGAGCCCGATAACCCTTTGGCGGATCCGTCAGCCACTCTCGATCCGGCTCCGGGCCAAGCGGAACCTTCTTGCCCATTCCAACCCAGCTCATCGGATTAAGGTTTCCGAGCACGGGCGAGCTCGCGGGCCGGCCGTCCGGCGCCGCCCCATCGGACGCCTGCTGATCCGCCGCACGGACGGTGACGGGAGCGTTGGGAAACGGTTGAGTGTACCGCAGCCGGGCGTCCCCTACGCCGGCGATTTTCTTCTTTGCCTCTTCTTTTTCGACCTTCTTGCGCTCGGTTTCCTGATCCACTGGCCAGTCGCCGGCGCGCGGCGCCGCCAAGGCGGGCGGCGGGAGATCCGTCCGGGCCGGCAATACGATCTTGCCATGCTCGCGGTAGTCGATCACCGGTTTTTCGTCCTTGCTCAACCCGAACGCCGGACCAAAAATTGACCCGATCCCGACCCACAGAGGAGCGGCTCCGTCGTCTCCGGCCGTCGCAAAGCTCGTCCAGAAGCAGCCGAGCGTGGCCGCCGCCGCGACCACGGTCCCACGCCAGTTCAATCGCATTCCACTTCCCCTTGCGGCCGCGGACCTGGGCGCGGCGACTCGCGCTATTCGCTGCAAATTTCGGCGATTCCATGACAATTTCAGGCCGACCTGTTCACAACGCGGAGCCTGGCAAGCTTACTCTTCGCCCCGCGCCGACGCCACAGGCGTCCGTCCGCGGCGATCGTCCGCTCCGAACACGAGGTCCAGCATCAGGAGCAATACGCCGATATTGATCGCTCCGTCCGCCAAGTTGAAGACGAAAAGATGTTGGCCGAAAGGATGGAAATCGAGAAAGTCGACAACTGCTCCATGAACCAAGCGGTCAAAAGCGTTGCCGAGAGAACCGCCTATGATCGCACCGAGACCCGCCGCGGCAAGAACGGAGCGGCAATTCGACAGCCACCACGTCAAGAGCGCCACCGCCCCGATCGCGAGGCCAAGCAGGGCCATCCGGCCCGCAATGGAATTTTGGGCAAAGAGGCTGAAAGAGATGCCTCTGTTCCACCTCAGCGCCAAGTCGAGAAACGGGGCGAGAGGGATTTCGTTTTGGACGGACCCGGCCAAGCCCGCGAGCACCGCAACCTTTGCAGCTTGGTCCGCGATGAAGACGGCGAAGGCGACGACGCCGCCAAAAAGGCGCGGGCTCACTGGAGGAGGCCGAGCGCGAGAAGCTCGCGCAACGCCGCCGCATCCCGCGGGCTTACGTCGGGAAAATCGAGCGAGGCGGTGGCCGGGTCAAAATAGCGCCACGAGCGCGCGCACTTCACGCCCTTGGCCCGCTTCACGACCACCGCGGCATCAGGTATTTCCGGCATGCGAAAGGCTCCGTCGGGAGCTGGCCTTTCCGTCTCTATCGATATGTCGGAAGTGATGCAGACCTCGGCGAAGTCCAGTCCCCTCAACGCCTCTAAGTGCTGGGGCCTGCTGAGATAGATGATGGGCGCGGCTTCGAGCGACGACCCGATCTCCTTGCTGGCCCGCGCTATCTCGATGGCTCCCGTAACGACAGACCGCAACCCGCGGATCGTATCCCAGGTTTTCGCCAGCGCGTCGTCGCGCCATTCGGCCGGCATCGGCGGAAATTGTTCGAGATGAATCGAGCGCCTGGAGGGATCGCGGGTGGTCCACGCCTCTTCAGTGGTGAAAACAAGCACCGGAGAGAGCCAGATCGTCACGGCGCGGAAAATATGCTCGATCGCCTCCAGGGCCCCCCGCCGCCTCAGGCTCGACGGCGCATCGCAATAGAGCGCGTCCTTGCGAATGTCGAAATAGAACGCCGAGAGATCGGCGTTCATAAACGCGGTCAGAGCGGCGACCAGCCGGGCATAATCGAAACTCCCATAGGCTTCGCGCACCGTGACGTCGAGTTCGGTAAGTTTGTGGAGCATGAGTCGGTCGAGATCGGCCATCCGGCCAAAGCCGACAATGTCCTCGCGGTCACGGTGCGCCAGGGTTCCGAGCATCCAGCGTATAGTGTTGCGCAGCTTGCGATAGCTGTCTGAGATCGCCTTGAGGATTTCCGGGCCGATGCGTTGATCATCAGAATAGTCGACGCTGGCCACCCACAGGCGCAAGATATCGGCGCCCGAGGCGCGGACGACGTCCTGCGGAAACGTCTGGTTTCCGAGGGACTTCGACATTTTTCGGCCCTGCTCGTCCAGGGTGAATCCGTGCGTCAGCACGACATCGAAAGGCGCCCGGCCTCGCGTTCCGCAGCTTTCGAGCAGGGACGACTGAAACCAGCCTCTGTGCTGATCGGACCCTTCGAGATACATCACCTCGTCCGTTCCACCCTCACCCCTGCGTCGGATTCCGGCCAAGCCGGGAAAGTGGGCGGAGTCTTCGAGAACAAACGCATGGGTCGACCCCGAGTTCGAACCACACTTCCACGAGATCATCGACCTTGTCGTAATCGTCCGGCTTGTGCTTCGGCCCTAGGAATCTGGTCGCAGCGCCGTCGGCGAACCAAGCGTCCGCCCCCTCTCTTTCGAACGCGTCCACAATCCGCGCATTGACCTCTTCGTCGAACAGGATCTCGTGGGCGCCTTTTCGAACGAATATCGGCAGAGGCACCCCCCAAGCGCGCTGGCGCGACAGAACCCAGTCAGGTTTGCTGGCGACCATGCCCTTGATTCTGTTTTCGCCGCTCGGCGGGACCCACCGCGTATGTTCGATAGCGTCGATTGCGATCGCACGGAGGGTCTGGCCGTTCTGCGCATTCGCGAACGGCCTGTCCATCGCCAGAAACCACTGTGGCGTATTGCGGAAGATGACCGGCTTCTTGGACCGCCAGCTGTGTGGATATTGATGCTTGAGCCGCCCCCGGGCGATCAGCGCGCCTGCGTTGACCAGCGCCTTGATCACAACCTCGTTCGCGTCGCCCTTCTCGCCTTTGTCGGTAATAACTCGTCGACCCTCAAATCCGGGCGCTTCAAGAGTGAGCGCGCCATGTTCATCGACCGGATATGGGATCCTGGTGTCGATGCCGCGCTCTGCGAGCGCTCGGCTGTTTGCGGTCCAAAGCTCGAAGTCCTCGCGCCCGTGGCTCGGCGCGGTATGGACGAAGCCCGTTCCGGTTTCGTCCGTCACGTGGTCGCCGGCGAGCAAAGGAACAACAAAGCCGTAGCCGTGTCGATGGAGCGGATGAGCGCACACCATTGACGCCAGAGCGTCGGGGTCGACCGCACCGAGACATTCGAAGGCTGCGACTTTGGCTGCGGAAAAAACGCTCTGGGCGAGCGACTGCGCGACGACATAGGTCGATCCCGCCTTGGCCCAATTGTCTGCTGGCGCCTCCTTGACCCGGTAGCGCCCATAGGCGATGCGGCGGGAGAAGGCGATGGCGCGGTTGCCCGGTATCGTCCAGGGCGTCGTCGTCCAAATGACGACTGACGCCTCTTCCCCTTCAATCGGAAACGCCACGTAAATCGTTTCGCTCGTGTAGTCGTCGTATTCGATTTCGGCTTCAGCCAACGCCGTCTTCTCGACAACGCTCCACATGACAGGCTTGGAGCCGCGGTAGAGGAGCCCATTCGCGACAAACTTGAAGATCTCTCGAGCTATCTGCGCTTCGGCTGGATAGCTCATGGTGGTGTAGGGGCGCTCCCAGTCCCCCATCACGCCCAGGCGCTTGAACTCCTCACGCTGCACGGAGATCCAATGCTCGGCATATTCCCGACACTGACGTCGGAAGGCGATGATCGCCCCGGTATCGGAGAAGTCGGGCTTCGCCTTGCCTTTCCTGCGGTAAAGCTCCTCCTCGACCTTCCACTCGATGGGCAGGCCATGGCAGTCCCATCCCGGCACATAGTTGGAATCTTTGCCGGCCATCTGTTTCGAGCGAACAACGATATCCTTGAGGATTTTGTTGAGCGCATGCCCGATGTGGATGTTGCCGTTGGCGTAAGGGGGGCCGTCGTGCAGCACGAATTTCGGCCGTCCTGCGCCGCTTCGCCGCACCGCGCCGTAAAGATCCTCCCGCTCCCATCGGGCAAGGATTTCAGGCTCCTTCTGCGGCAGGCCGGCCCGCATCGGGAAATCCGTCTTCGGCAGGTAGAGCGTCTGCGAATAGTCGAAGGCCTTGACTCGTTCGTCAACCATGGAGGTGAGACCACATCGAGTTTCTCGAGCGAAAGCGAGGCAATTAGAGGATTTGCCTCAAATCGCCAAGTCGAGGGCTAGCCTACGCATGGCCGGTTGCGGGCAAGGATCGCGCGCGCTCGCTCCTTGTCGCGACGCATCTCGTCCACGAGCAAGTCGAGCGATTCGAACTTGCGTTCCTCCCGGATGCGTTCGACAAACTCGACCAGAATGTCCTGCCCGTAGAGGTCGCCTTCGAAATCGAGCAGGTGGACTTCGAGCAGCGGAGCGCCGTTGTCTACGGTCGGCCGGATACCGAAACTGGCGACTGCGGGATGGAATTGGCCGCAGACTCGCGCGCGCACCGCGTAAACCCCATATGCAAGGCGGTTGGTCGCCGCAAGGGCAATATTGGCTGTGGGGACGCCAAGAGTTCGCCCGAGTCGTTGACCAGGCGCCACGCGTCCCGACACCGAATAGTAGCGTCCCAGCGCGAGCGCCGCGGCGGCGACATCGCCTCGCTCGAGGCTTCGCCTGATGGCAGTCGACGACACCGCTCGGGCAGCCTCGCCCAACCCCTCCTCGACCTTGCCCACGATGTCGACCCCGAAGCCGTATCGCGCGCCGGCTTCGGCGAGAAAAGCCGGAGTGCCGAAGCGCCCTTTTCCAAAATGAAAGTTCCATCCGACAACAACCGCCCCGGCGGCGAGCCGCTGGACGAGAACCGACCTTACGAAATCCTCCGCGCTCATCGCTGCAAGGTGCGCGTCGAAGGTCAGGAACACGATGCCAGACAGCCCGAGCTGCTCACAGACGGAGGTTTTCAGTTCCGGCGGGGTCAGCCGAAAGGCGACCGGACGTTCGGCGAAATGGTCCGCGGGGTGCGGTTCAAACGTAAGCAGGGCGCTCGGCGCGTTGCGTTCCTTCGCCAGGAAGATTGCCCGCTCGATGACCGCACGATGACCAAGATGAAGGCCGTCGAAGTTCCCGATCGCGTATATGGCGCGTTCGAGCCCAGTGGGCGGCAGAACCGGATCCCTGGCGACTGCGAAGCCGCTGGTCATGACGTCCTGCCGATCCTGCCGTTGTTGCAGCTCAATGGCGGTCGGAAACTGCACTGAGCTCCCCATGCGGTCAAGTTCCGGCCTGCTTCGACTTCGGGGTTGGCGGCACGCTCAAAACGCCCTCCCCTTCCAAGACAACCTTGTCTCCGACCCGGCATTCGCATTTCAGTCGGACGCGTCGCCCTTTCTCGGTCAGTTCGGTCACTTCGACGCTGACGTCGACGACGTCGCCGATTTTGACCGGTCCAAGGAAAATCAGCGTCTGGGAAATGTAGACGGCTCCTGGACCCGGGAGACGCATGCCGATGACCCCGGAGATAAGGCTCGCCGTGTACAGTCCGTGGACAATCCGTCCGCCGAAGCGCGTTTTGCGAGCAAAGTGCTCGGAAAGGTGGATCGGATTGTGATCGCCGGATAGCTCGGCAAAACCGATGACGTCTTCATTCTCGACGGTTTTGCTGATCGTCTCCCGCATGCCTACTGCGAGGTCCTCGAAATAGTACGTCTGAAACGTCAACTCTTTCATATAATCAGAGCATTCCTCATCCGGAGTTCATGCGCCTGGACCAACGCTCGGTGCTGGACCCCAACCACATCCGCTGCAAAGTAGCATGCATTTGCCGACAAAGACGCTCAGCATTCTCGTACGGCGGCATTGCGACGATCGGCCAGTTGCCGCGCGGGCGATGAACTTGCCCCATGACTTCCACTGCGAATTGATCACACGATTCACCCGGAAGCCGAGAATGTGTGGCGGTTCCGCGAAGGGGCCCTTAGCATAGCGCCGGCAGTCTCGCTCGTGGAGTTTTCGATGGTTCCGCTCGTTCTGACCTTCGTCGGTGGAGATCGGCCGGGACTGGTCAACGCAATCTCCGAGAAGATCGTCGCCTGCGGCGCGAGTTGGCTCGAAAGCCGCTCGGCGAGGCTTGCCGGCAAATTCGCTGGGATCCTCCTCGTTAGCGTTCCGGAAGACAGGGTGAAGGATCTTCAATCGTCGCTCAGCCTGCTTGAAAATGAGGGGTTGCAGGTGACCGTGGAGCGGGGCGCCTCGACGGAATCAGGGGAGGCGCACGGTCAGATATTCAAGCTTGACCTCCTCGGCCACGAGCGGCCCGGCATTGTACGCGACGTCACCCAGGCGCTGACCAGCCTCGGGGTCAACATCGAGGAATTCGCCAGCGGCCTCGAGAGCGCCCCTTTCAGCGGCGTCGAGATGTTTCGCGCCTCGGCCCGATTGCGGGCGGGCGACGGGGTCGACATCGAAGATTTGCGCAGGGCGCTGGAGCTTCTCGCGGGAGAAATGATGGTCGATCTGTCGATCGCTGACGACGAAACGAGCAACTAACATTTCGAGTTCCGCCCCTTGCACGTCCACGCCGGCGTTGCCATAAGTCCGATCTGCATTTCTCCTTACTAGCGAATGGCGATGGCGACCTTTCCTGAGCGCGTCTTTTCAGGCGTTCAGCCGACCGGCAATTTGCACCTTGGCAACTACCTCGGGGCGATCAAGCGCTTTGTGACGCTGCAGGATACGCGTCCGTGCCTCTATTGCGTGGTCGACCTGCATGCGATGACCCTGCCGCATGAACCGGCGCAGCTGGCCCGCACCACGCGCGAGGTGACGGCGGCCTTCCTGGCCTGCGGCATCGACCCGAAAATAAACGCCGTCTTCAACCAGAGCCGGGTCGCGGAACACGCCGAGCTTGCCTGGATATTCGATTGCGTAGCGCGGCTCGGCTGGCTCAACCGCATGACCCAGTTCAAGGAGAAGGCCGGCAGGGATCGGGAGAACGCATCTATCGGCCTTTATAACTATCCGGTGCTGATGGCGGCCGACATTCTTCTGTACCGCGCCACCCACGTCCCGGTCGGCGACGATCAGAAGCAGCATCTGGAGTTGACCCGTGACATCGCGCAGAAGTTCAACAGCGACTTTTCGGAGTCGATCGCTGCGAACGGGCATGGCGACGCTTTTTTTCCGCTGCCCGAGCCGCTCATTCAGGGCCCGGCTACGCGGGTGATGAGCCTGCGCGACGGCACAAGGAAGATGTCGAAGTCGGACCCTTCGGAATATGCTCACATCGCGCTGACCGACGACGCGGACATGATCGCACTGAAGGTCCGCAAGGCCAAGACGGATCCGGAGCCCTTGCCGCGCGAGGTCGAGGGCCTGGCGGGACGGCCGGAGGCCGACAATCTCGTCGGCATTTTCGCGGCGCTCACCGACGAAACCAAGGCCGAAGTCATCCATCGCTTCGGCGGCAGTCAGTTTTCAGCGTTTAAGAACGCGCTGGCGGAGGTCATCATCGAGAAACTCGCGCCGATCCGGGCGGAAATGCTCCGACTTTCCGCCGACCCCAGCTACGTCGATTCGGTCCTTGCCGCCGGCGCCGAGAAAGCGGACGCCATTGCGCGGCCGAATATGGACGCGATCAAGGACATACTGGGCCTCGTCCGTTAGTTCGTCCTCGGACAACCTCCGCCAGAGTTGCCGCTCTGCATCAAAAGCGGCTCGAGGGGCAGCGAGGCAGGAGGAGGCGCGAAGTCTGCGGCGTCTTCAGAGGACGATTCGTGCGAGGCGCTCGTCGACAAGGACGCGCTGCATGTTAAAGTCCTGCAATTCGGGGCCGGTGTGCAACCGAAGCGGGCCTTGCGTGCGGCCGCCGAAAGGGAGGACCAGATGGCCTACAAGGATATTCTTGTCTACCTGGACCCGACGGCCGAATCGGCCGAACGGCTTCGGTTCGCGATTGACCTAGCCAAGGCGAACCGCGCAAGGCTGGTCGGGGTCGACGTCAGCGCGCCGGAAGCCGCACGGCCGGAAGTCGCCCAACAGACATTCGACGACGCGGCGCGCCAAGCGGGCGTGAAGGGGATGTTCGTCCCGGCCGAGAAGCCGGCCGAAGGCGAGGCCTTCACCCATTGCACCGATCTTATGGTCGCGCCTGCGCCGTCCGGCGCGGCGCGTGACATGGTGCGGCGCGGCGCGCTCGACCGCGCGCTCGTGGAATCGGGCGCGCCGATGCTGATCCTGCCGCCCGAGTGGACGGGCGGCAAAGTCGGCGACAACGTCGTCATCGCTTGGAACGGCGGACGAGAGGCGCTCCGCGCCGTCCACGACGCGATGCCCTTCCTCGAAAAGGCGAGCAAGGTCACTGTCTTCTGCTTCTCCGGCCGACCGAGCGACCTGCGCGCCTCGGCAGCCATGCTCGTCCAGCATCTCGAGGCGCACGGCGTCGTCGCCCATATTTCCGATTGGACCAACACCGGCGACCTGACCGCGATCGAGGCCCTGTTCGCCAGCCTCGACACCCAGGACGCCGATCTCATCGTCGCCGGCGCATTCGGTCATTCGCGGCTCTACGAGGGGCTCTTTGGCGGGGTGAGCATGGACCTCATGCGCCAGCAGTCGCTGCCGGTGCTGATGTCGCATTAGTGCGGCCGCGTCCGAGTCCCCCTGGATGACGGGCTTGAAAGCCGGCTGTCGGAACGGATCGGAAAGCAGAAAATCGCTGCAGGCATGCGAGCGGGAAGAGGCATGTGCAGGAACCGCCGCGGGCGCGGCTTTCAGCGCCTTGGCTTTGCGCTGGCGGTCGTGTGCGTCCCCGCCCTCGCCGCGGCGGGCGACGATGCAGCGGCGAACGCGGGACAGCCGGCCAACCCGTTCTACGTCCTCGACACCAAGAACCTGTTCGGCTTCCTCGAGGGCGCGGACATCGGCGAAAAGGGCGACCGGTCGGTCGAGTTCGAGACCACCGGCTCGTTCGGCAAGGCGCAGGGCCTCTATGATTCGGTTGAACAGGAAATCATCTTCGAGAACATGCTGACGGATTCGCTCGGGCTCGAGCTTGGAGCGCACGTGCTGGGGCAGGATGTCCAACGCGTCTCCGGGCTCCCCGACTTCGCCGGAGTGAGCTTCATGGGCGCGTCGGTCGAGTTCCGTTACGCATTGATCCACCGGACGGCGGATTTCCCCATCCAGGTGACGCTGACGGCGCAGCCTGAGTGGGACGCCGTCGGCAACTCCGGCCAGCAAATCGTCGACTACAGTGTGGTTTTCCGCGCCATCGCGGACGTCATATCCGCCGATCGGCGGCTCTACGGCGCAGTCAATCTCGTCTACACGCCGAACGGCGCCGGATTTCCCGGGCAGCTCTGGCAGGACTCGGCGATTTTCGCTGCGTCCGCCGCGGTTTCCTATCGCTTGACGCCGCCGCTGATGTTCGGCGCGGAGGCGGACTACGACAGGGCCTACGCCGGCTTGGCGCTGCAGAGCTTCCATGGCGAAGCCTTGTACTTCGGCCCGACGTTCCACTATCAAATCAACGAAAAAATCGATCTGTCGGGCGCCTTCCTCGCCCAAGCGCCGGCAGGCCGGATCGACTTCGAGGATTTCCCCCGCCAGCTCGCCAAGCTGAGACTCGAAGTGGAGTTTTAACGGCGCCCGAGCCGCCGCCAATCGCAACCGGTTGGTCGGGTCGTGAAGTTGGTCGATGCTGTGCGGTTGGGTGAACTACTTTGCGGTGGGACACGCCAGCGAGTGCTTCGGCTTCGTGAAAGACTGGGTGGAGAAGAAGATCCGGCGCCATAGCTCGTCGGAAGACGGGCGTCTTTTCGACGCCCTATGGCGCCACCTTCTCCTCGCAAGCGGTCCGCAAGCGGGGAGAAGGGATTTAGTCCGGGTTAGTCATCCCATCGCCCGCCGCACCCGCCGATCGTAATCGTCCGCCAGCGCATTGAGCGCCGCTGCGCCGTCGCCGACATAGGAAGGTCCGTGCATCAGGGCGAGCGTCCGCGGCGCAAGCCCGGCCAAGCGGCGGATGACGCCGCCCATGCCGGGATTGAGGCTCGAGGAGCGAAACAGATCCTCCGCCGCGACGGCGGGGCCGACAATGTCGGATTTGGTGACGGCTGGGGCGTCGCCGAGCTGGGCGAAAAGATCGCCACACAGCAGCGTGCCGGTTCCCTCCTCGTAAAGGACGCCCGCGTCCCAGCCGTGCGGAATATGGGGCGTGTCGATGTATCGCACGCGCCGCTCGCGCCCGAGGTCGACCGTCTCTCCGTCGGCCAGGGTTTTGGGCGCTCGGTCGGCCATGTCATTCAAGGAAACGAGCGAGCCGATCCGACCATGCATGACCTCGGCTTTAGGCGCCGCGGCCAGCCACTCGTTCATTGCGCCGCACTCGTCGGCCTCGAAATGGCCGAACGATATCCATCGCAGCTGTTCGGGCGGGATGATCCGTCCGACCGCGGCGAGGACCAGCGGGAACATGCGCCGCAGCCCGGTGTGGAACAGCAGGGGCTCGTCGCCCAGCACCAGGAACTGGTTGAAGGTGAAGCCGGCCGGCGGCGCGACCTCGGACGCGAAGGTCGAGATTCTGTAGACGCCATCGGCGATCTCGGCGGTTTTGCATTCCATCCGATGCTCCTCATGGTGCTTCGTCCAACGGGCAGCGCACCGGTTCCTTGCTCCCGGGCTCGAAAACCGCTGTTCCGGCGAACTTTTCCGCTGTTCCGCCTGCAGGGCAAGTTCCCGTCAACGCCCTGAATTTTCAGCGATTCTTCAGGAGAAGCTGCGCCGGACGCGGCCCCTGTTGGCGAAATCCGCTATTTTTTCCGCTGTTACCAGCAAACGGCCTCGTGAGTCCCCAGCGGGGACTCTAGGATGGGCTTCGTGTCCGCCAATCAGCTCTCCGACGTCGTCAGCGCCAGCGCGTGCAAATCGCCGCCCATCTTGCCCTTGAGCGCGCCATAGACCATCTGGTGCTGCTGCACCTTGCTCTTGCCCTTGAAGGCGGCGGTGACGACGCTGGCGGAATAGTGGTTTCCGTCGCCCGCCAGGTCCTTCACCTCGACTCGCGCGTCGGGAAAGGCCTCGTGGATCATCGTCTCAATCTCGGTTCGGGACATGGCCATGGTTGTTGTGCTCCTTGAAAAGGACCGCCTCGTCCGCCTCGCGCGCTTCCGCCTCGAGCCTCGCGACGACATCCTCGGCGGGTTCGTTGGCGGCGATCGTCACCCCGTCGGTCATGAGGATCATGCACTCGGCGGCGTCGGTCGCGCTGACGGCGACGATGCGTTCCGGCCGCAAATAGGCGAAGCCGGTCCGCGTCTTGACGATGAGGAAGGGAATCATGCGTTCTCCGCCGCTGGATGGCTCATAAAGTCGGGCAGCCAGGACTCGTGCGCCGCGCGGAGAGCCGAAAGCTCGACCGGCTCGGCTCGCCCGAGCTTCAGCGCGCCGCCGCCCGTGACCCCGATGCGCGCGATCGGCGCGGCCGCCCTCGCGGCTGCTTCCACGATGCCGGCCGTCTCGGCGGGCGCGGCGGTCAGGACATAGCGGCCCTGGTCCTCGCCGAAGAAGAAGGCGTGCTCCGGCCCGACAGCCTCGACCGTCGCGCCGAGACCTCCGGCAAGCGCCATTTCGGCGAGGGCGAGCGCGAGGCCGCCGTCCGAAATGTCCTGAACGGCGGTCGTCTGCTCCTTCGCGATCAGTGACGCGACGAAATCGCCGTTGCGCCGCTCGGCGGCGAGATCGACCGGCGGCGGCGCGCCCTCCTCGCGGCCGGCTACCGCGATGAGCCAAGCCGAGCGGCCGAGCCAGCCGGGCGCCCCGCCGATCAGTAGAATGTCTTGCCCTTCCGCCTTGAAGGCGGGCGTCATCGTCTTCGTCACGTCGGCGACGAGGCCGACGCCGCCGATCGCCGGCGTCGGCGGGATGCCGGCCCCCATCGTCTCGTTGTAGAGCGACACGTTGCCCGACACGACCGGGAAATCGAGCGCCCGCGCAGCGTCGCCGATTCCCTCGATGCACCCCACGAGCTGCCCCATGGCGTGCGGCTTCTCCGGATTGCCGAAATTGAGATTGTCGGTCAGCGCCATCGGCCGCGCGCCGACCGCGACCAGATTGCGCCAGGCTTCGGCGACCGCCTGGCTGCCGCCCTCGCGCGGATCGGCTTCGCAATAGCGTTCGCTGCAGTCGGTCGTGAGCGCAAGCCCCTTCGGTCCGTCGCCGAGCCGGATGACCGCCGCGCCTACGCCGGGCCCCTGGACAGTGTTGCCGAGGATGAGCGTATCGTATTGCTCGTAGACCCAGCGCTTCGAGCAAAGGTCCGGCGAGCCCAGAAGCCTCAGGAGCGCCGCGTCGGTCGGCATGGGAGGGACGATCGACTCGGCGTCGAGGACGGGGGACGGAGGGGTCGGGATCCAGGGCCGGTCGTAGAGCGGCGCCTCGTCGCCGAGCTCTTTTATCGGCAGGTCCGCCTTGACCTCCCCCTTGTGCCTCACGACGAACCGCTTGGTGTCGGTCGTCTTGCCGATGACGGCGAAGTCGAGCCCCCATTTGCGGAAAATGTCCTCGGCCTTGGCTTCGAGATCGGGTTTCAGCACCATCAACATGCGCTCCTGGCTTTCGGAGAGCATCATTTCGTAGGCGGTCATGCCGGTCTCCCGGCATGGGACGGCGTCGAGGTCGAGCTCCACCCCGAGATCGCCCTTCGCCCCCATCTCGACCGCCGAGGAGGTGAGACCGGCCGCGCCCATGTCCTGGATGGCGACGACCGCTCCGGAGGCCATGAGCTCGAGGCAGGCTTCGAGCAGGAGCTTCTCGGCGAACGGGTCGCCGACCTGCACGGTCGGGCGCTTTTCCTCGGCGTCCGCCTCGAAGGCGGCCGAGGCCATCGTCGCGCCGTGGATGCCGTCGCGGCCGGTCTTCGAGCCGAGATAAACGATCGGGTTGCCGACGCCGGTCGCCCTGGCGGTGAACAGCCCGTCGGCTCTCGCGACCCCGACGGCGAAAGCGTTGACCAGGATGTTGCCGTCGTAGCGTTTGTGGAAGCCGACCGAGCCGCCGACCGTCGGCACGCCGAAGGAATTGCCGTAGCCGCCGATGCCGGCGACCACCCCGGCCACCAGATGGCGCGTCTTCGGGTGATCCGGCGCGCCGAAGCGCAGGAAGTCGAGGCAGGCGACCGGCCGCGCCCCCATGGTGAACACGTCACGAAGGATGCCGCCGACCCCGGTCGCCGCGCCCTGGTAGGGCTCGATGAAGGAGGGATGGTTGTGGCTCTCCATCTTGAACACGCAGGCGAGCCCATCGCCGATGTCGATGACGCCGGCGTTCTCGCCCGGGCCCTGGATCACCCAGGGCGCCTTGGTCGGAAGCTTTTTGAGATGGAGGCGCGAGGACTTGTAGGAGCAGTGCTCGTTCCACATCGCCGACACGATGCCGAGTTCGGTGAAGGTCGGCGTGCGGCCGATGAGGGCGACGAAGCGGGCGTATTCTTCGGGCTTGAGCCCATGCGCGACCGCCAGCGTCTGGTCGACCTTCGGTTCCTGTGCGCCCAACGTCCGTCTCTCGCGATGCTGAACCCCCCGCCCCATAGCCCCCGGCGTTGGCGATCTCAACTGCCTTCTCCCGGCGCCGGGAGAATGCGGCGCGAGGCCCGGAGTAGGCGGCCCTCTCCAATCCGCTGACCCCCCGTGTCGGAGCGCTGCGGCCAATCAGGTTGATCGCCCGCCCGCGACCTGCCAGGCCACGACCCAGAACTCGCAGTCCTCGCCTTGCTGGTTTTTCGTTGGAAAACGATGCTCGCCCGTCCTGCTCCCGATCTCTGACAGGCCATCGACCAGACGGAGTCGCCCTTCCGTTTGGCCGGGCGGATTGGCCGAGAACACCAGCAGATAGCCGCCGGTCGAATCTTTCGCCAGCCTGTCGATGCTTTCCGTCACCGGCGCCAGGCTTTCCCCGTCCTTCCAGCTCTCCATCATGAAAAAAAGCTTCTTCTTTCGGTCGAGTTTCACCCGGAGTTCGGCGAAACACCTTTCCTTGTTATGGAATATTAGCTCCGCCTTATATTTCGGCAGGATCGCCCTGCCGAATACGTATTGGAAGTAGCACGCCTGCCTTACCGCCAAAACGCCGCCGACTTCGCCTCTGCGGGCGCTGAACGACTGCTCGAACGCGTCTTCCCTTTCGAGCGAGTCCCCGCCGATGGCGATAATGTCGACGATGTCGGACATTCAGAAGTCTATGGTCCTGAGTTGGCCACCGGCGGCGCCGACCTGCTGCGCACGAAAGTCGCAGCCCTTGTGACCTTCGTGTGTTCTTCGCGTTCTTTGTGGTGAAAAGAATGAACACGAAGAACGCAAAGATCCCACTAAGGGCACAGAGAGCACGACTCGAACTTTCGTGTGAGGTGGGTGAAACAGCAGCTTAGAGCATATCGCGCGTTGGCGCCTCTATCGATCACGCCTTCGCGCCGGCCCTCACAGGCCAGGAAGCCGGCCTGCAAAAAAAGGCTCTCGGAGGAAGCCGGACGCGCATTTGAATGAATGGAAGATCTTCAAAAAAAGCGGAATATGCTGCGTTGCACAGGTAATTAAATCGCGTTTAATTCTTGATCGGAAAGCCGGACCGGCGCATCCTCTCACCCTCCGCGGCGGCCGGATACAAGGCCGTCCGACAAGGGAGAGATCGAATGACAGTTGCGCGCATTCTGGCTGAGAAGGGGCGCGAGGTCTTCACCACCCAGCCTTATCGCACCCTCAAGGAAATCATCGACCTGCTCGCCGCCAAAGGGGTGGGCGCGGTCGTCGTAGCCGACGCCTCGATGAACGTTCTCGGCATACTGTCCGAGCGCGACGTGGTGCGCGTCATCGCCCAGCAAGGCGCGGCGGCGCTCGACGACCCAGCGTCCCGCCACATGACGCCGAAGGTGACGACGATCACCCGCGACACCACAATCGATCGGGCCATGGAGCTCATGACCGAAGGGCGCTTCCGCCATCTGCCCGTCGTCGAGGACGGACGCCTCATCGGGATCGTGTCGATCGGCGACGTCGTCAAACGGCACGTCAGCGCCCTCGACAGCGAGCGGCAGGCGCTGCGCGAATACATCACGGCCGCCTGATTTCCGCCGCCAGCGTTCAGTCGCCGGCGGGTTCCATTTTCGGGGCCTCAGCGTGCTGCGCGATTTCCGCCGCGGCCCGACGAACTGTTTCGCGCCCAAGCGCGATCAGCTCGTCAGCGCGGTGGAATTCGAACATGCCGACCCTGCCGACCTTGAGCTGCACGAGCGCATCGGGCGGATCGCCGGCAAGGCGGGACCGCATGATGCGGTCCTGGAGGATGTCGAAGGCGTTGACCATCACGCTCATCAGGCCGGGCGCCGCAGCCTCGGGGTCGGCCGGGGTCCGCGGCGTGCCGCCGCGTAACCACCGCGCGATGACGCCGCCCGAGCTGTTCGCCGACTCGACCACGGCGGGCGGCGGGTCGAGCGGCCCGAACGGATCCTGAATCGCGGTTCCGCGCCCCACGGTGTCGCTGGAGAGGTTGAACGCGATGACGCGTTCCGCGCCGAGGGCCCGGGCGACGCTGACCGGCACCGGATTGACGATCGCCCCGTCGAACAGCCAGCGGCCCTCGATCCGGACGGGCTCGAATACGCCGGGAAGCGCATAGGAGGCCCGGATCGCATCGGCCAGCAGCCCGCGCCTGAGCCAGATCTCGTGTCCGCCGCCGATCTCGGTCGCGACGCCCGCGAACCGGATCGGAAGATCCTCGATCAGGACGCCCCCGAGCTCGCTCTCCAGTCTGGCGCGCAAGCGCTCGCCGCCGATGAGCCCGCCGCCGGCGAAAGAAAAATCGATGAAGCCGAACATCCGGCGGCGCGTGAGGGAGCGGGCGAACGCCTCGAGCATGTCGAGCTTGCCGGCCGCATAGCAACCCCCGACCAGCGAGCCGATCGAGGAACCGACGATCACGTCGGGTTTGATGCCCAGCGCATCGAGCTCCTGCAGAGCGCCGATATGCGCCCAGCCGCGCGCGCCTCCGGCTCCCAGCACGAAGCCCACTCGGGCCGGCCGAGCGCGCATCGGGCCCACCACCGATTCAGACTCGCTTTTCCAGTACGGCGCCCAGAACATCCCGCTGCCTTTGACAGACTCCTGTCGGCGTTCCCCTTCGACACTTAAAACTACGCAGCAAACTTCGCCAGCCGATTAACGCGCGAAAAGCAATTTCAGCACGCCCCGCAGATGCATTTCCCCTCTCGACAAGGAGGCGCCGGCGCTCATTGCTTCGGAAAGCGCGGCGCCGGACATGCCATCAGCTGAGGCAGCCTACCCGGCGGGGGTCATGGAGTCATGCGTAAAAGACGAGCCTTGCCCCTTGGCGAGCAGGCTGATTTCCCCGGTCTTTCGCAACCGCGCGACCTTCGACATTGCTCCCGATCGGCTATATGCCTTTAGGGACAAGCTCGATCGGCTTTTTTGGCGCTCTTTCATGCCGCTGCTCGATATCCGCAATCTGACGGTTGCGTTCGCCACGCGGCGCGGCGCCTTCACCGCCGTCGACAGCGTCGATGTGACGTTGGACCGCAACCAGGTCTTGGCGATCGTCGGCGAGTCCGGGTCGGGCAAGTCGGTGGCGATGCTTGCGGTGATGGGCCTCCTGCCGCCGACCGCGACCGTGACCGCCGACCGCATGGCGTTCGACGGCGCCGATCTCATGGCGATGCCGGCGAGCGAGCGCCGCCGGCTCGCCGGCAAGGACATGGCGATGATCTTTCAGGAGCCGATGTCGTCGCTGAACCCCTGCTACACCGTCGGCTTCCAGATCGGCGAGGCCCTGAAGGCCCATCTCGCCCTCGATCGCAAGGCGCGCGAGAAGCGCATTGTCGAGCTTTTGGCCGAAGTCGGCATTCCCGACCCCGTCCGCAGGGCGCGCGCCTTTCCCCACCAGCTCTCCGGCGGCATGAGCCAAAGAGTGATGATCGCCATGGCGCTCGCCTGCCGGCCGAAACTGCTCATCGCCGACGAGCCGACGACGGCGCTCGACGTCACCATCCAGGCGCAGATTCTCGATCTCCTCCTGGCGCTTCGCCGCGAAAACGGCATGGGGCTCGTGCTCATCACCCACGACATGGGCGTCGTCGCCGAGACCGCCGACCGCGTCATCGTCCAGTACGCCGGCCAGCAAGTGGAAGCCAACGAAACGCGCGAACTGTTCGCCGATCCGCATCATCCCTACACCGCGGCCCTGCTCGCCGCCCTGCCGGAGCGGGCGACCGAGCGCCGGCTGCCGGCGATCCCCGGGGTCGTGCCGGGGCAGTTCGACCGGCCGAGGGGCTGCCTGTTCGCGCCGCGTTGCGGCTTCGCGTTCGACGCCTGCCATCGGCGAACTCCGCGCCCGGCCGCAGAACGATTCGGCCGGGCCCGCTGCCTCACTCCGCTCGAGCGTGGGGTTCCGCAAGCGAGCGCTCTGGTGGAGGCGGCGCCGTGACGGCGGTGCTCGAAGCGAGGGGACTCGTCCGCAATTATTCCGCCTCGCGCGGCCCTTTCCGTGCGCCCGCGACGCTGAAGGCGCTGGCCGGAGTCTCGTTCTCGCTCGAAGCCGGCCGGACGCTCGCGGTGGTCGGCAAATCGGGTTCCGGAAAGTCGACGCTCGCCAGGCTCCTGACCCTCATCGAAAAGCCGACGGGGGGCGCACTTCTCATCGACGGCGAAGACGTGGCGCATGCCGACGCCGCAAGGCGCAGGCGCCTGCGCCAGGAAATCCAGATCGTGTTCCAGAACCCTTTCGGCTCGCTCAACCCGCGTCAGACGATCGGCAAGGCGCTGGAGGAGCCGCTGCTCGTCAACACGAGCATGAGCAGGCCCGAGCGGAAGGCGGCGGCGCTCGCGATCATGGAGAAGGTCGGCCTTCGACCCGAATATTATCATCGCTATCCGCACATGTTTTCCGGCGGCCAGCGGCAGCGTATCGCCATCGCCCGGGCGCTTGTCCTGCGGCCGAAAATACTGGTGCTCGACGAGCCCGTGTCGGCGCTCGACGTGTCGATTCGCGCCCAGGTGCTCAATCTGCTGGCCGGCCTGCAGGAGGAGTTCGGGCTCGCCTATGTCTTCGTGTCGCACGACCTTTCGGTCGTGCGACACATCGCCGACGACGTTTTGGTCATCTATCTCGGCCATGCCGTGGAAATGGGCTCGCGCGAGGCGATCTTCATGGACCCGCAGCATCCCTACACGCGCGCGCTGCTATCGGCGACGCCGGTCGCCGTTCCCGGCGCGAAGCGCGAGCGCATTCTGCTAGCCGGCGAGCCGCCGTCGCCGATCGACCCGCCGCCAGGCTGTCCGTTCAACCCGCGCTGCCCGCTCGCCTTCGACCGCTGCCGTCTTGAAAAACCCCCGCTCGAGCGGAAACAGGGGCGTGACGTCGCCTGCTTCGCCGTCGAGGCCGCAGCATGAGCGGCGAGCGGCTCGTCCTTCCGCCAGACGGCCGACAATCGGAGACGGCCGCGATGATCGCCCGCGGGGTGCGCCGGCTCTTGAGGTCGCGCGGCTTTTCCACCGTGACGGAGCTGGCGCTGGTCGACGGACGGCGGGCCGACGTTGTCGGGGTCAATGGCGATGCAGAGGTGGTGATCGTCGAGATAAAATCCTCCCCGGCCGATCTTCGCGCCGACCGAAAGTGGCGCGACTACGCCGCCTGCTGCGACCGGCTCTATTTCGCCATCTCCGCGGCGACGCCGACCGAGCTCGCGCCACCCGAGGCCGGACTCATCCTCGCGGACGCCTTCGGCGCCGAGATTTTGCGCGAGGCCGACCTCAGGCGCATGGCTTCAGCGAGCCGCCGCGCGCTCCTCCTCCGCTTCGCCCAGGCCGCGGCCGACCGGCTGCATCGGCTCGCCGACCCGGGCGGCCTGCCGGAATTCTAGCGTTTGAGAGCCTAGTCCAACGAAAGTTCCGGCCGCCCCTGGACGATCGGGACCTTTCGCGTAACGCTGCGCCGTCCAGCGCCGAGCAGTCCGACCTCATTCTTCCAAATCGGCCATTCACCCTTCACTGGACAAGGCGAAAAAGCGTTGCCGGGGTGCTCACACGATCAGTACATGTGACAGGGGTCGCTGCCTTTCCGTCTTGCGCGGCCTCTGCCCCGTCTTGCGACCACGTTTGCCGCTCGTGGATTAGTGATCCTTAAAAGACCACTGTTTGTTCTTGACATGTTTCATAACCTCATGGCATAAGGGATTGATGGGACCGCAAGGGCGGCGGGATGGAAAGCGAGGTTGGCATGGAGGCGCCTTCGAAGCTCACAGCAACCTGCAGCTCGATCGCCCTGGGCCGGGACGTGGTGGCGGCGGCGGCTTTCCGCCTGAGCCCGCTTGCGCTGAGGAAGATTGACTTCGCCTCGCTCGGCGGCGAACCAGCCGCCGAACGGGTTTGGCGGCATTGGTCTTCGGTCGGCAGGCAATGGAAGCGGGTTCGCTGCCGGCGGGCAGGCGTCCGACCAAGTGGAGGCGTCAGCGCGAAGCGGACGGGAAAAAAGAATGGAACTCCCAAGCTGTGAAGTTCGGCGACCCCCTCGCCCGCGAAGCGGGAGAGGACGGCGCGGCGAAGCCGCGCTAGGTGAGGGGGACGGGCAACCGACGAACCTTGCGGCCGCCATCAACGCCCGCCGTTCGGCGTTCTCAACCCTCACCTGGCGCTTCGCACCTGTCCTCTCCCGCTTCGCGGGCGAGGGGATACGCGACGGCTTGGGAGTTACGGAAAGAATTTGGATTCCGGCGTAACCCTTTGAGAACAAACGATTCCTGGAAGACTTTTGCTTGGATTCGGCTATCCCCGGCTTTGCTCCGGTGCTCCCGGGCTTTGGCAGAACGTCCCGCGGCTTTGACCAATCCTCAGGGGCCGCGAGCGCTCGACTAGGGCTGGGCATCGTGACGGCGAATTTCATCGTCTCCAAGCTGCCCAAGGGCGGCAAGGTTTTGGCGCTCAGAATCTCTCCGGGCGTCGACGTGCTCGAGACCCGCTGGTCGGCTACCAACCGGATCTTCAAGGAGAACGGGATCGATGTCGTGGGCGCCGAATTCACCGACGGCGACAACGCCAAGACGAAGGCGATCGTCGACGACTACATCAACCGCTTCGGCAACATCGATGCGGTGTGGATGGACGCCGGCGCCACGGCGGACGCGGCGCTCGAGGCCTTGAAGGCGCGGGCAAGCCCTATCCGATTATCACCGGCGAGGACCAGGACGATTTCCTCAAGAAGTGGAAGGAGAAGGGCCTCACCGCGATGGCGCCGACCTACCCGACCTTCCAATGGCGCACGCCAGTCATCGGCGCGGTCGAGATTCTCAAGGGCCAGCCGGCGCCGGGGCCGAACTGGAAGCTGCCGCAGCCGATGATCACGCAGGCCGACCTCGACAAATACGTCGACGACAAGATGCCGCCGCTGCACGACGCGATGTGCGGCTGCAAGGGATTTGCCCGGTTATCCGCAGCGCTGGGCGGAAAGTAGTTTCCGACGCTCGCGCCGGAGGGTATGCCCCTCCGGCCTTAGGCCGGACGGGCCAGGGAGAGCCGCACTCTCGCAGCGAGGAAAAGCAGAGCCGAACGGGCTAACGCTCGATTTAGGCCTGCCGCCGACGCTCGAAGAGCTTCCAGCCGAGCAGACCGCCGCCAACGGCGAGCAGGCCAGGAATGCCCGAGCCGATCGAAGGCGCCGGGGCAGCCTGAATACTCTCCGACGCTGCGACGATCCCGGAAGTGCCGTCCGAGAAAAGCTCATACACCTCGGTCAAGGAAAACGTTGAACCGACCGTCGCGGTCGTCGTTACGGTCTGCGTGCTGTTCACCGTCTTTTTTGACGTCGTCGTAGAGCCCAGCAGAGTGGCTGTCTGGGCGGACGTATCGTAGGCGGTATTCGTGGTCCCCAGGTAGGTCGATTCCGTCAGGGTCCATCCGGCCGGCAAGTTTCCAACTCCAAAAACGCTCGAGAAATCCGTAGCCCCCAGCGACGAGGTGAGCCCCGTTTCTGTAACGTACAGGTAAATCGGGGCAGTCGCGCCGAGACCCTTGACGTCAATCGTGCCGCTGGCGAGATCGATCGGGATGGGATCGCTAGCCAATACCACATTGAAGATGTAGTTGTCGTACGAGCCAGCCCAAGCGGCTCCAGTCGTCCCCGCACCGCTCGCTACGGTCGTGATCGCGCCATTAGAAGAAGTCGCGAGGCCGATTTCGATCGTAGACGCCCCCGCTGGGATGGCGCCCAGCAGGACGCACATTGCAGCCGTCTGCGCCCTAAGCGCGAGTTTCAATTTCATGGCGTGTCCCCACAACAACCAGTGAAGTTGCAGATAGATCACGTTGCGCGATCAGTGTCAACGCCCCCTCACTCCCTCACTCCCTCACTCCCGCACTGTGACTTTAGCGTTACAATTGAAGTCTTTCGGCGCGCAAGCGATAGCCCACTCCCACTCAAGCCGACTTCGCTTCGAACGTGGCGCGCAAGTGCTTCAGGCCGCCCGCGGCGAGCGCGTCCTGGCTTTTCGCCAGCGGCCGCCAGAGGGACACGGCCTTGGCGATCTCCTGGATTTCGGGCGTGAAGGCCTCGATCACCACCGGCCCATCGTAGCGGATCTCGTGCAACGCGCCGGCGATCGCCGGCCATGGCAAATGATCCTCACCGGGCGTGCCGCGGTCGTTGGATGAAGCGTGAAACTCGACAATCTGCCCGGCGGCGAGCCGGATCGCTGCGGGAATGTCTTTCTCCTCGAGTTCATATGGAACGTGTCGAGCAGCAGTCCGACATTGTCGGCGCCGATCTCCCTTACGAGCCTGAGCCCCTGGTCCACGGTGTTGATCAGATCGGACTCGAAGCGGTTCAGCGGTTCGACGGCGAGCTTGACCGAGCGCGACTGAGCATAGGCCGCCGCGGCGCGCAGACTCGAGACGGCGCGCAGCCACTGTCCGCGACGCCCCGCCTCGTCGAGCAGTTTCGCGGCGCCGACTGCGGCGTACATCGGTCCGGACACGAACGGGCTGCCGAGGTCGGCGGCGAAATCGATGCAGCGTTTCAGATAGTCGAGGCCAGCTTTGCGCACGGCGCCGGCTTCCGAACTCAGGTCGCGGCCCGGCCCGAAAGCGCCGCAAATGTCACGCCGACGCCGGTTTTCGCCACACGCGCGCCCATCCTGCTGTCGTCTGTTCTACGGCTTCCCATCCGGGTGTAAGCGTCAACCTACGCGACGGGCCTAAAGAGCATCGCAGCAAGAGAAAAGGCGCTGCCCGGGCCCACGTCCATCCGAGACTGTAGAAACGAAGCATGCGCACACACCCGCTCTTCACCGTCGCAACATGCATCCTTCTGGCCGCCGGCTTGATGCTCCCTGAAGGCGATGCGGCCGTGGCGGCGACGAAGTCTCAACAGTGCGAAGCCTACGCCCACAACCTGGCCCGCTCTGCGCCGACCCGCGGCGGTCCGGTTCGCGGGGCGATTGTCGGAGGCGCAATCGGCTCCTTCGGGGCGGCAATCGCAATCAGCCCGCCGGCCAATCGTGCTCGGGCACGAATTTGAAGGGATAGTCCGGCGCCATGTAGCGTTTCGACGTCTGTCGCTTGGGCAGGACCGGCTTCTCGCGCGGCAGGTCTTCGTACGGAATTTGGCTCAGAAGGTGCGCGATCACATTGAGCCGCGCGCGCTTCTTGTCGTCCGACCGCACCACATGCCACGGCGCCCAGGGCGTGTCGGTCGCCTTGAACATGTCGTCGCGGGCGCGGGAATAGTCGTACCAGCGGCTGTAGGATTTGAGGTCCATCGGCGACAGTTTCCAGATCTTGCGCGGATCGTCGATGCGCGCCTCGAGTCGCCGGGTCTGCTCCTCCTCGCTGACCTCGAGCCAATATTTGATGAGGATGATGCCCGAGTCGACAATGGCCCGCTCGAATTCCGGAGTGACTTCGAGGAAGCGCTTGACCTGCTCCATCGAGCAAAATTCCATCACGCGCTCGACGCCGGCGCGGTTGTACCAGCTGCGATCGAAGAGCACGAGCTCGCCTGCAGCCGGCATGTGCCGGATGTAGCGCTGGATGTACATCTGCGACCTTTCCCGCTCGGTCGGCGCGGGCAGCGCCACCACCCGGAAAACACGCGGGCTGACACGTTCGGTGATCGCCTTGATGACCCCGCCCTTGCCGGCCCCGTCGCGGCCCTCGAACACGACGCAGACTTTAAGGCCTTTGTCGACCGCCCAGAGCTGCAGCTTCACGAGTTCACCATGAAGGCGCCCGAGCTCGCGCTGGTAGTCCTTGTTGGAGAGCTTTTGCCGATTGCTCACGCTGTTATCGTCGTCGGTCTTGCGGCCTTTGCCCCGGCCCTTTGTCGCCGCCATCTCTTTCTCCGCGGTTCGTTCTCAGACGGGCTTGCCGAGAGCCTTCGCGTGTTCTGAATTGATGCTCTGCGCCCGCTCTTTGCTCAAAGCCCGTTGTCGCCTCTTTCGAGGCGAGAACGGCCTCAGCCCAGCGCCATTACAGTTTTCAGATCAGCGCCTGCCTGCGATGGCGCGGGAGATGCATGCTCAACGTATTGCAGGCTTACTGGCACACGTCCCAGAAGCCCTGACGCTGGCTCGGGTCGGTATAGTACCAGCAGAGACCCGGCTCCGGAGGCGCGCCAGCCCAGGCCGCCGCGGACGCCGCCGAGACAAAGCCGATCGCCGCGCCGGCCGCGATTGCGCCGCCCGCTGGCCATCGGTACCAGCCGGGCCGCCCGGCCCATGCCGCGCCGCCGCGATACCCATAGCCAGCTCGATTGACGTTCCGGTTTACGTTTCGATTGACGTTTCAATTCACGTTCCGGTTGACGTTGCCATGTACGCCTCGATGCATGCCGCCGGCGTAGCGCGCCCCGCCGTGCATGCCGCCGGCGTAGCGCGCCCCGCCATGCATGCCGCCTCGGTGCATGCCGCCGGCGTGCATGCCGCCCCGATGCATTCCGCCGCCGCCCCGATGCATCCCGCCACCGCCCCGACCGCCACCGCCCCGACCGCCACCGCGAATTTGCGTAAGCAACCCGTCATCCATTTGCGTCGCGGGGCTCGCTCCCGGGTAAATCTCGATTGCGTTCGCTTCGGGCGCAATCAGGCCAGCAAGCGCCAGCGCAAACAGAGTGTTCTTGAGATGAACTCGACCAACGCATGACGTAACCTCCCGACTGAAGGCAGCTCGCGGCTTGCCTTGTTCGTCGGAAGCCACTCAGTTGGCGGACGAGCCTCGTTCGGCTTCACAAGAGCCAACCCTTGAGACTCCCGATCCCGAAGTCTCGGCTAAATCGGCGGAAATTTCAATCCCGGCGAGATAAAGACGCACCGGCGCAAGATTAACTCCGGGGGGACCGCCACTCGGAAGGTTGCATCCATCTGCACGTACTTGCGCAAGTTCGCGCTGGCAACTTTGCCGCTCAGATTTGTCCAACCTGAGTTGTCCTCGTCCTCGGTTGGCGCCCGCCAAGGCCTTTTGTCGCAGCCGAGCATTTCTCCTCGGGTTCGTCCTTTACAACACGGCTGCGCTTGCCTAGGAAAGCGGCGTGAGGCTTAGAGGCAGAGGTTGGTGGCTCATGACGCCCCGTTCGCCGGCGTCGCGAGACGAACGATGCGGTTCCTGCGCTCTGAGAATTTGCATCCGCAGGCGAGACGCCAAATCCGGATGACGCGCAGGAGATCCACAATGAATGTTCATCCGCGCGTTAGGGCGTCGGCCCTTTTGTTGGGCGTTGCCTCGTGCGCGTTCTTCTCCGGCGCGGCGCCGAAAAGCGGCGCTTGGCTCGGACCATCGGCGCATGCCCAGATCATCCGGAATCTGATCGCCCGCTTGCGCGGAGAGTCGTTGCCCGAGGGAATCGTCAAGTCGAACGGACGCCTCGAGGCGACCCAGGTCGACGTGTCCTCGAAATATCCGGGCAGGCTCTCCGAAGTGACGGTGGAGGAGGGCTCCAGCGTGACTCAGGGGCAGGTCATCGCCAAGATCACTTCGGCGGAATATGAGGCCAAATTGCGCGCCGCGAAGGCCGACGTGCAGAAGGCCAACGACGCGCTCGCGGCGGCGGAAGCGGAGATCACCTCGCGCGAGAGCGCGCTCACGTTTGCCAAGGCCGACTTCGAACGTGGCCAGGAGCTGATGAAGACCGGCCACATCACCAAGCAGACTTTCGAGCAGCGCAAGCGGAACTACGACTCGGCGATTGCGTCGGTGAAGAGCTTCACCTCGCAGCGCGATCAGGCTTTGTCGCAGATCGCCAATGCGGAGGCCGAGGTCGATCGAGTCCAGTCGATCATCGATGACCTCACCCTCGTGTCGCCGCGGCTGGGACGGGTCCAGTATCAACTTGCCCGGGCCGGCGAGGTCGTCGCCGCAGGGGCGCCGATCGTCACCATCCTCGATCTCACCGACGTCTACATGACGCTCTTCCTGCCGGCCGCGGACGCGGGCAGGTTGGCGGTCGGCGACCAGGCGCGCATCATCCTCGACCCGGTTCCCGACTACGTCATTCCGGCCAGCGTCAGCTTCGTCGCGGCCGACGCGCAGTTCACGCCCAAGACCGTCGAGACCAAGGACGAGCGCTCCAAGCTGATGTTCCGCGTCAAGCTGAAGATCGACCCGCAGCTTCTTCAGCAGTTTTACACGCGCGTGAAGACGGGCGTGCGGGGTCTCGGCTTCGTCCGCACCAAAGCCGATGTGGAATGGCCTGCCAACCTTCAGCTCAAGCTCCCCAAGCCGCCTGAAGCCAAGACGCCCGCGGATCCCGCCGACAGCAATTCGGCGGCGACCCCTGAGGCCAAGACAAACGGCAGCGACGCGTCCGAAACCAAGGCCCCCGACGCCAAATGATCGGCAACGCAATCGCGAGGGTCACGAACGTATCGCAGCGGTACGGCGAGACCGTCGCGCTCGACGACGTCAGTATCGACATTCCCGCGCGCATCATGGTCGGTGTGATCGGGCCGGACGGCGTCGGCAAGTCGTCGCTTCTCGCGCTGATCGCCGGGGTGAGGAAGATTCAAGAGGGGGAAGTCCTCGTCTTCGACAAGGACGTCGGAGACAGGTCCAACCTGAGGGAGATCCGGGGCCGCATCGCCTATATGCCGCAGGGGCTCGGCCGCAATCTCTATCCGACGCTAAGCGTGTTCGAGAACATCGACTTCTTCGGCCGGCTGTTCGGGCAGGGCGCAGAAGAGCGCCGGCTGCGCATCACCGAGCTCCTCACCGCGACAGCGATGGAGAAGTTCGAGGCCCGCCCCGCCGGCAAGCTCTCCGGCGGCATGAAGCAGAAGCTTAGCCTCTGCTGCGCCCTGATCAACGATCCGGATCTTCTTATTCTCGACGAGCCGACGACCGGTGTCGATCCCTTGTCGCGCGGCCAATTCTGGGATCTCATCAACTCTATCCGCGCCCGACGGCCGCAAATGAGCGTGATGGTCGCCACCGCCTATATGGACGAAGCCGAGCGCTTCGACTGGCTGATGGCGATGGACGACGGCAAGATCATCGCCACCGGCACGCTGAAGGAGCTGCTCGCCAAGACGGGCAAACCCAATCTCGACGAGGCGTTCATCGCGCTGATGCCGGAGGCCAAGCGGGCCCTGCACCAGAAGGTGGTCGTGCGCCCGCGCGTGGCTTCGCCCGACGAGACGCCGGCGATCGAGGCGGAGGGTCTCACGCGCCGGTTCGGCGATTTCGTCGCCGTCGACCACGTCAGTTTCCGAATCCCGCGCGGCGAAATCTTCGGCTTCCTCGGCTCGAACGGCTGCGGCAAGTCGACTACGATGAAAATGTTGGTCGGCTTCCTGCCGGCGACCAGCGGAACGTGCCAGCTTTTCGGCCAGCCCATGGGCTCGAACGACATGCAGGCCCGGCGCAACGTCGGCTATATGACGCAGGCCTTCTCGCTCTACGGCGAGCTGACCGTCGGACAGAACCTCGAGCTGCACGCGCAGCTCTATCATCTGCCGCCTGAAAAGGTCGCCGGGCGGCTCCACGAGCTGCTCGAGCGCTACGACCTGAAAGCCTTCGTCAACGCGCGTCCGGACAGCCTGCCGCTCGGCATCAAGCAACGCCTTCAGCTCGCCGTCGCGGTGCTGCACGAGCCCGCCATTCTCATCCTCGACGAGCCGACCTCGGGCGTCGACCCGATCGCCCGTGACGCGTTCTGGCGGACGCTGATCGATCTCTCCCGTGACGATGGCGTGACGATCTTCGTCACCACCCATTTCATGAACGAGGCGGAGCGCTGCGACCGCATCTCGCTCATGCACGCCGGCAAGGTGCTGGCGGTCGGCGCGCCTTACGATCTCGTCAAGGAGCGCGGCGGCGCTTCGCTCGAGGACACTTTTGTCGGCTATCTCGCCGAGGCGGCGGGGATCGATCGCTCGAAGACGATCGAAGCGCCGCCAGCGGGCGCTGAGACAGCCGAGGCGGAGCCGGTCTCGCCGCCGAAACATTTCAGCATCGGGCGGCTCTGGGCTTATGCGCGCAGGGAAACGGTCGAACTCTTGCGCGATCCGATACGACTGGCCTTCGCCCTCTTCGGCCCGGTCATCCTGATGCTGGCCTTCGGCTACGGCATCTCGTTCGACATTGAGAACCTGGCGACGGCGTCATTCGACCAGGACGACACCCCCCAGAGCCGCGAACTGCTGCAGGGTTTCGAGGGCTCGCGCTATTTTTCAATGCAGCCTCCGATCAAGTCGGCTGATGAGGCGGAGCGGCGACTTAAGAGCGGGAACACGCAGATCGTCGTCGAGGTGCCTCCCGGCTTCGGCCGCGATCTCCTCAACGCCCGCCAGCCCGAGGTCGACGCGACGGTCGACGGCGCCATGACGTTCCGCGGGGAAACGGCGAAGAACTACGTCGGCGGAGTTGTCCGCAAACAGGGCGAGGAGCTTCAGCGCGAAGTGCACCGTCCAGGCGCGCCCAACAAATGGAACGACGACAACATCGAAACTCGGTTCCGCTACAATCAGGCCTTTCTCAGTGTGAACGCCATGGTCCCGAGCGTCTTCATGCTGATGCTCTGTCTGATCCCGGCGATCATGTCGGCGATTGCCGTGGTGCGCGAGAAGGAGACGGGCTCGATTGCAAACTTCCGCTCGACGCCGATCACCAAGTTCGAATTCCTGATCGGCAAGCAGATCCCCTACGTCGCCGTCGCGATGATCAACTTTTTCGCGCTGTTCCTGATGGCGATCTTCATATTCCACGTTCCGATCAAGGGGCCGTTCCTTACCTTGCTCATCGCCACCTTCGTCTATGTGTTCGCCACGACCGGGTTTGGACAGCTCATCTCCTCGTTCGTGCGCACCCAGGTGGCGGCGGTGTTCGCCACGGCGATCCTGTCGATCGTTCCGGCCGTCAACTTTTCCGGTCTCTTCGCGCCCGTGTCATCCCTGTCGGGCACGGCGAAGATCCTTGGCCTGTCCTTCCCCTCGGCATGGTATCAGCCGGTCACCGTCGGGGTGTTCGCCAAGGCGCTCGGCATGGCCGACCTGTGGCGCAATGTCGCGGGGATCACGATCATCGCGCTCGCTTTCCTCGCGCTGTCGCTTCTCCTGCTCCGCAAACAGGAGACCTGAGATGTCGTCGCAGCTTACGCCGGTCCCTCATCTTGTCGAAGCAAAACCCCTGACGCTGCGCGATCACGTCGTCAACATCTTCCGCCTCGTGATCAAGGAGCTGCGGAGCATTCGGGCCGACCCGACGATGCTCATCCTGGTGGTCTACGCCTTCAGCATTTCGGTCAACACGGTCGCCACCGGGGCGGTGACGGAAGCGACCAACCTCTCGGTCGGCATCGTCGACGAGGACCATTCCGATTTGTCGCGGCGGATCGCCGAGGGCCTGAGACGCCCGACCTTCCAGCCGCCCGTGCAGATCACGGCGTCGCAAATCGACCCGATGATGGACCAGGGCAAGCTCCTGTTCGTTGTCGAGATCCCGCCCAATTTCGAAGCCGACATCCGCGCCCAACGGAAGACCGGCATCCAGATCAACGTCGACGCCACCGCGGTCGCCCAGGCCGGCAACGGCGCGAACTATCTCAGGACCGCGATCGCCAACGAGATCCAGTCGTTCATCTCCGGCAAGGATGCTTCCAAGGCGGCGCCGATCAACCTCGTCGTGCGCGCCGCATTCAACCCGAACCTCAAGACCGCGTGGTTCTCGGCGATGACCCAGGTCATCAACCAGATCACGCTCTTGACCGTCATCCTGACCGGCGCGGCGCTCATTCGCGAGCGCGAGCAGGGCACGGTCGAACACCTTCTCGTGATGCCGGTCGTGCCGACCGAGATCATGCTCGCCAAGATGATCGCCAATGGCCTCGTGATCCTTGTCGCGGCGATGCTCTCTCTGCAGTTCGTGGTCCATTGGTGGATCGGCTCGCCGATCAACGGGTCGTTGCTGCTTTTTCTCATCGGCGCAGCGATCTATGCCCTGGTCGTGGCCGCGCTCGGCATCATGCTCGGCACGCTGGCCACGACCATGGGCCAGTTCGGACTGCTCGCCATGCCGGTGCTGATGGTCACGCAGCTGCTCTCGGGGTCGAGCACGCCGATGGAGAGCATGCCGGTCTGGCTGCAGCACGTCATGCAGACGATCAGCCCGACCCCGCATTTCGTCGCCTTCTCCCAGGCGGTGCTGTTCCGCGGAGCCGACATCACGCTGGTCTGGCGGCCGATGGTGGCGATGCTGATCATCGGGGCCGTCTACTTCGCCATCGCCAGCGGCCGTTTCAAGCGCGTCATCTTCGGCGGTTGACCCCGGGTCTTTTGTGGCTCAAAATTCCTAATTCGACGGAACCCTTCGCGGAAATGTCGGTTCAGGGCGAAGGGCCGCCGGAGCCCGAGCCGAGCGGCGCTGAAGCGCTTTTCGAATTCGGGCGGGTTGGGTCCGGGTTGCGAGGAGTATGATCGATGCGCGTTTCATTTCCCAAATCGTTCGTCTCCGGCGTCGCCGCCGTCGCCTTGTCGGCTGCCGCGGCCTTGTCGAGCGCTCCCGCCGAAGCGGCTTTCTTCCACGGTGGCGGGGGTTTCGGCGGCTTCCACGGGGGCTTCGGCGGCTTTCATGGCGGCGGCTTCGGCGGCTTTCACGGCGGCGGCTTCGGCGGCTTCCATTCCGGCGGTTTCGGGGGATGGCGCGGCGGCGGCTGGGGCCATCCCGGATGGGGCGGGGCAGGCTGGCGCGGCGGGTACGGCGGCTGGGGCCGCGGGTACGGCGGCTGGGGCGGCGGCTATTGGGGCGGCGGTTGCGGCTGGGGCGGTTGCGGCTGGTGGCCCGGGCTCGCGGCTGGCGCGATCATAGGCGCGGCCGCCACCTATCCCTACTATGGCTACGGCTACGGCTATGGATACCCGGATTACGGCTATGAATATCCGTACTATGGCGCGAGCTACGGCTACGGCTCCGGCTACGGCTACGGAGGCGGATGTTGGGTCCGTCGGCCGGTGTACAACCAATTCGGCCACTATCTCGGCCGGCATCTGGTCAAGATGTGCTAACGAGTTGGGCCTAGGCCTTTCCGCTGCGCTATCCGCAGCGGATCCGGCTTAGGATTGGCTTCGCTCGAGAGTAACGAACCGCGCGGCGAACATTGCTCGCCGAGGGGGCGGCGCGGCGGCCTGTCACAACGCCCTTCGCATGGCCTCCCGCCATCCCCGGTAAAGTCGCTCGCGCCGCGGCGCGTCCATTTGCGGTTCGAACAGGCGGTCCCGTCGGCGCCTTTCGGCAAAGGACTCGGGCCCGGGGTAGACGCCCGCGCGCCAGCCCGCGACGAATGCGGCGCCCTGCGCGGTCGACTCGAGGTCGCTAGGCCGGTCGACCGGAACAGCGAGGATGTCGGCGAGGAATTGCATGGTCCAGTCGCTCGCCGCCATGCCGCCGTCGACGCGAATGACTTCCACCCCCACTCCGGCGTCGGATCTCATCGCCTCGATGAGGTCGCGCGTTTGATATCCGACGCTTTCCAGCGCCGCCCGGGCGATTTCCTTGCGCGTTGAGCCGCGCGTGAGGCCGCAAAGGAGGGCGCGCGCCTCGGAGCTCCAGTGCGGCGCGCCGAGACCGGCGAAGGCCGGAATGCAATAGACCGCCTGCGCCGGGTCGGATGCGGCCGCGAGCGCGGCCGCTTCCGGCGCCGTCGCGATGATGCCGAGGCCATCGCGCAGCCACTGAACGGTCGCGCCGGCGGAGAAGATCGATCCCTCGAGCGCGTAGGCGCGTTTGCCGCTCCACTGGTAGGCGATTGTTGTCAGCAGCCGGTTGCGCGACGGCGTCGGCGCTTCGCCCGTGTTGAGAAGGAGAAAGCCGCCGGTGCCGTAGGTCGCCTTGACCATCCCAGGCGCGACACAGGCCTGGCCGATCAGCGCGCTCTGCTGATCGCCTACAAGGGCCAGGATGGGAATCTCCGCGCCGAACCATTCGCGCGCAGCCACGCCGTAATCCGCCGCCGTATCCCGAACTTCCGGTAGGATCGCGGGCGGCACGTTGAACAACCGCAGCATGTCGTCGTCCCACCGGCCTTCGCGGATGTCGTAGAGCAGCGTACGCGAGGCGTTGGTCGCGTCGGTCGCATGGATGGCCCCCTTGGTCAGGCGCCAGAGCAGGAAGCAGTCGACCGTGCCGAAGGCGAGCTCGCCCCGTTCGGCGGCCGAGCGCGCGCCGGGAAACGCATCGAGAAGCCAGGCGATCTTGGTCGCGGAAAAATACGGATCGAGCAGGAGGCCGGTCGTCGCCGTCACCTCCGCCTCGCACCCGTCCGCCTTGAGCGCGGCGCACGAGTTCGCCGTGCGCCTGTCCTGCCAGACGATCGCATTGCCAAGCGGCTTCCCGCTCGACCGGTCCCAGACCAGCGCGGTCTCCCGCTGGTTCGCAACCCCGATTGCGGCGACCGAAGCAGGCTCGCGCCCGGCGCGCAGTAGCGCTTCCCGCGCCGTCGACAGGGCGCTGGACCAGAGCGACTGGGGGTCGTGCTCGACCCACCCAGGCCGAGGAAAGATTTGCGGGAATTCCTCCTGAGCGAGGGCGACCGGCGCCCCGGCGGCGTCGAAGACGACGGCTCGTGTCGAAGTCGTCCCCTGATCGATCACCAGCACGGACTGAGTCACTGGACGCCCATGCGGTTGGGCGGAAAGCCCGGCTCAGGCCGGCTCAGGCGGAGGGAAGTCTCGGAACACAGAACGGAAAATGCGCGGAACATCGGCCGCCGGGGCTGCGGAAAGGGAACGTGAGCCTAGTCCGGCCTCCAGCCTTCGGCAACGCCGGTTCAGGCGGCGGGACGGCGCTCCGGTCGCGCTCCGCCCTGAAGAATTTCTTCCGCAAGCACCCGGGCCTGCGACTCGGGAACGAGATCGTCGATGAAGAGCGCCGACAAGCCGTGAACGAGGCCCCAGGCCTTCATGCTGGCGGCGCTGTCTTCCTGCCGCCCGCCCTCGGCGCCGCTCGCGACGCGCTGGACCAGATCGAACGCCCCGTTGGCCGCGTCGTTCAGGGCCGGGTACTTCGCCCGCTCGACCAGAATCGGTCCGAACATCAGGCGAAACAATCCCCTCTTCTGCAAAGCGAATTCAACATAGGCCAAGCCCAGCGCGATCAGCGCGTCGGGCCCGTCCGCGGCCCCCTCCATCGCGACGGTGAGCTCCCTGAAGCCCTCGGCCGCCACAGAGGCGAGCAAATCCTCCTTGCTGGAGAAGTGGCGGTAGGCCGCAGTGGCCGAAACGCCGACCCGCCGCGCCGTCTCCCGGAGTCCTACCGCATCGGGGCCGGCTTCGTCCAAAATCGCCCGCGCCGCGGCCCTTAGGGCGTTCGGCAGGTTCCCGTGACGATAAGGACGTGGAGCGGGCGTCTCATCCATTGCCGCACCTTTCGTCATTTGCGCTCTCGCATCGCATATTGCGCCGCGCGCACTGAACATCAGCCAAGCAAATACCCATTCTACGCAGCAAGCCGGAACGTTGTAAACCCTACACGCCCTGTTCGATCCAAGCTCACCAATGACATTTGTGCAAAGGTAAATGGATGCACACAGAGGAATGCATGTTCACTCTGCGAATCGGTCGGCTTCTTCTTTGCATCCTGCAGGTTCGAACCTAAACTGTGCATGGCGTGAACATGAACGCTTGGTAATGTTCGCGCGCGTGAGCGCGCCTCGATCCCGACTACAACGCCGGACCCTGCGAATTGTTTCGGGGAGGGCGTACGAGTAATCACTCGAAAAATGCGGCCCTTAAGCGCGGCTTTATCCTGAAGCCGGCACATTGCTGCGCCGCAACCCAAGGCACTCGGCGGGGGTTCTTTCCGCGGCCTTTGCAGAAGATGGCCTGACCGCGTTCCGGACCGGCAACTCCAGTCGCCGCATGACGTATGGTTTGCCGCTTTGGAAGATCAGGAGTTTCTCCGTCCGATGAAGATTACCGTCAACGTCGATTGCACGCCCCTCGAGGCGCGCCAGTTCATGGGGCTGCCGGATGTCGAGCCCATGCAGAAGGCCGCCATGGCGGAAATCGAGAAGCGCATGATGGCCGAGCTCGAGCGCTTCTCCCCGGAATCCCTGTTCAAGGCTTGGCTGCCCATCGCGGGCATGAACGCCGAGTGGCTCCAGGAATTCCTCAAACGTTCGGCCTCCTGACGTTCGGGCCGCCGCTCCATTTTTCTGCCCGGCGGCGCCCTTTTGTCCTCCCGGTTCGCTCCTACATGACAGCAATGCCGCCGGACGCGGCCAATCCATCGATCGGGTCGCACGTCGTCGCTTCGGGACGAGGAGCGTACGCCAAAAGGGGTCGTCAATGAATCTTGAAAAGTACACCGAACGGGCGCGCGGTTTCGTGCAGGCCGCCCAGTCGCTCGCGCTTCGCGAGGGCCATCAGCAGTTCACGCCCGAGCACATCTTGAAGGTCCTGCTGGACGACGAAGAAGGGCTCTGCGCCGGCTTGATCGACAAGGCCGGCGGCAATTCGCGCGAGGCGCTGAGGCTGGTCGAACTGGCGCTGTCGAAACTCCCCAAGGTGCAAGGTTCCGGCGCGGGGCAGCTCTATCTGGCCCCGACCACGGCGCGCATTTTCGACAACGCGGAAAAGATCGCCCAGAAGGCCGGCAATTCCTTCGTCACCGTCGAGCGGCTGCTGCTGGCGCTGGCGATGGAGAAGGGGGCCGAGGCAAGCAAGATCCTGTCCAACGCCGGCGTATCGCCGCAGACCCTGAACGCCGCGGTCAACGACTTGCGCAAGGGCCGCACGGCCAACTCGGCGAGCGCCGAGAACGCCTATGACGCGTTGAAGAAATACACCCGCGACCTCACCGAGGCGGCGCGGGCGGGCAAGCTCGACCCGGTCATCGGCCGCGACGAGGAGATCCGCCGCACGATCCAGGTGCTGTCGCGCCGGACCAAGAACAATCCGGTCCTCATCGGCGAGCCCGGCGTCGGCAAGACGGCGATCGTCGAGGGACTCGCGTTGCGCATCGTCAACGGCGACGTGCCCGAATCCATCCGCGACAAGAAGCTGCTCGCGCTCGACATGGGGGCGCTGATCGCCGGGGCGAAATACCGCGGCGAGTTCGAGGAGCGGCTGAAGGCCGTCCTGAACGAAGTGACCGCCGCCCAGGGCGGCGTCATCCTGTTCATCGACGAGATGCACACCCTCGTCGGCGCCGGGAAGGCCGAGGGCGCGATGGACGCCTCGAACCTGCTCAAGCCCGCCCTGGCGCGCGGCGAGCTCCATTGCGTCGGAGCGACCACGCTCGACGAATACCGCAAGCACGTCGAGAAGGACGCGGCGCTGGCGCGGCGTTTCCAGCCGGTGTTCATCTCCCAGCCGACCGTCGAGGATACGATCTCGATCCTGCGCGGCTTGAAGGAGAAGTATGAGCTGCATCACGGCGTCCGCATCACCGACCCCGCCATCATCGCGGCCGCGACGCTGTCCGACCGGTACATCTCCGACCGTTTCCTGCCCGACAAGGCGATCGACCTGATCGACGAGGCGGCCGCCCGCCTGCGCATGCAAGTCGAACTCGAAGCCCGAGGAGCTGGACGAGTTGGACAGGCGCATCATGCAGCTCAAGATCGAGCAGGAGGCGCTGAAGAAGGAGACAGACCCCGCCTCCAAGGACCGGCTGAAGAAGCTCGGGGCCGAACTCGCCGAATTGCAGGAGAGGTCCGATTCGCTGACCGCGCGCTGGCGCGCCGAGAAGGACAAGATCGGACTTGCGCAGAAGCTCAAGGAAGAGCTGGACGCGGCGCGCAATGCGCTCGCCCAGGCGCAGCGCAAAGGCGATTTCGCCGAGGCCGGCAAGCTCGCCTACGGCACGATTCCCGAGCTCGAGAAGAAGCTCGCTGAAGCCGAGACACAGCGCGAGGGCGCGCTCGTCTCTGAGGAGGTGACCGCCAACCACGTGGCGCAGGTCGTCTCGCGCTGGACGGGCGTGCCGGTCGACAAGATGCTGGAGGGCGAGCGCGAGAAACTCCTCAAGATGGAGGAGGAGATCATGCGCCGCGTGGTCGGCCAGAAGGAGGCGGTGACCGCCGTCTCGACGGCCGTCCGGCGCGCCCGGGCGGGCCTTCAGGACCCGAATCGGCCGATCGGCTCGTTCATGTTCCTGGGGCCGACCGGCGTCGGCAAAACCGAGCTCACCAAGGCGCTGGCCGCGTTTCTGTTCGACGACGAGAGCGCGATGGTGCGCATCGACATGTCGGAATATATGGAGAAGCACTCGGTCGCCCGCCTGATCGGCGCGCCTCCCGGCTACGTCGGCTATGAGGAGGGCGGCGCGCTGACCGAGGCCGTCCGCCGCCGGCCGTACCAGGTGGTGCTGTTCGACGAGATCGAGAAGGCGCATCCGGACGTGTTCAACGTCCTGTTGCAGGTGCTCGACGACGGCCGCCTCACCGACGGCCAGGGCCGCACGGTCGACTTCCGCAACGTGCTCATCGTGATGACCTCGAACCTCGGCTCGGAATTCCTCGTCAACCTCGGCGAGGGCGAGGACGCGAAGGCGGTCGAGAAGGAAGTGATGGCGGTGGTGCGGGCCCATTTCCGTCCCGAGTTCCTGAACCGCGTCGACGAGATCATCCTGTTCCACCGGCTCCGGCGCGAGGACATGGGCGCGATCGTCGACATCCAGTTCCGCCGCCTTCAGCGCCTGCTCGAGGACCGCAAGGTCACGCTCGCCCTCGACGCCAAGGGCCGCCAGTGGCTCGCCGACAAGGGCTACGACCCTGCCTACGGGGCGCGTCCGCTCAAGCGCGTCATCCAGAAATGGGTGCAGGACCCGCTCGCGCAGGGACTGCTGTCGGGCGAGATCGCCGACGGTTCGACCGTCAAGATCAGCGCCGCGCATGGAAGGCTCACGATCAACGGCAAGCCGGTCGGCGGCGAAGCGGAAGAGGCGCCCGCCGCAAAGCCCCAGGTCGTGCCGTTTCCCAAATCGTAACAGGTGACCCCGGCTTCCCCCCAAAACGGGGAAGCAGCCGGAGGATTTATCCAGTAGGCTTGCCCGCGTTTCGCTGAGGAAATCCCTTGTCCATGACAAACAACGTCGTCGCCCGGTTTGTCGGCGGCTCGCCGGTCGCCGCGCTCTTGCGGCTGATCGTCGTGTCGTTCGTCGTCGGGCTGCTGCTCGAGTCCTTCGGCTTCGATCCGGTGAGCCTGTTCGACGAGGCGGTGCGGGCGGCGCGGCATATCATCGAATACGGACTGACCGACGTCCGCCAAGTCGGCCGCATCCTGCTGACGGGCGCAATGGTGGTCGTGCCGATATGGCTCGTTCTGCGCCTGCTCGACGCGGGGCGGACGCGATAGGGCCGCCAGGCTCACGGGCAGTCGTCCCAGAATCCGTCTTGCTCGGTCGGATCCGTGTAATACCAGCAGAGGCCCGGCCGCGGCGGCGTCGCCCAGGTGGCAATCGCGGCGGACACGAATCCGAGCGCCGCGCCGGCCGCAACCGCGCCGCCAGGCGACCAGCGATACCAACCGGGACGGGCCCAGCCGCCGCTGACGGCGACCGGAGGTTTTGCGGTGGCTACGGGCTCGGGATGGCCAGGCCCAGCCACGGGGGGTTGGCCCGGGGCGCGGCCGCCGACATCGGCGTTGCGGTTCGCGTCGACGTTGGCGCGCGCGTTGCGCTTCACCGGCGGGTTCCTGTTCACCTGCACGTTCCGGCTCGTGGGCCGCTTCGGCTGCACGCCGCCGCCGCGGGTGCGGGGGCCGGCGTGTGCGGGCGCTCGCGCGGCGACGGCGATCCAATCGTCTTTGACGGGGTCGGCCGAGCGCGAGCCGCCGAAGATGTTTATCGCGTCCGCCTTCATCGGCGCGAACGACAGAAGGGCGACGACAACCACGTTTCTCGCGACATCCGACCAGGTCATGGTTCGACCCCAACGCATCGAGCAACACTTTTCCGGTCCGCGGCGGAAAAGCCCCGCTAGAGGACAATGCAGCCGCGTCCCGTCGATCGCAAACCCGACGACTTGACGCCGTGCGCTTCCCCGACCAGCTTCGCTGCCCGTACGGCAGGGGGGAAATCGATGCATTCTTACACTCGGGCGATCGTCGTCGCGGCGGTTACATTCGGCGCCAGCGTCGTCGGCATGCTGTTGCAACATGCAGTGCCGGCGCAACATCTGGCGGACGGCAAGGGGACGGTCGCGGCGATGGTCGGGCTCGTCACGCTCTTGCTGGCCCTGGTCCTCGGCCTCCTCGTCTTCACCGCTTTTTCGGTCTTCACGACCCAGCGGGACGAGGCGCAGTCGCTGGGTCCGGTGGTGATCGAGATCGATCTCGCGCTCGAGCAGTACGGGACGGAAGCCGTCGGAGGGCGCGCCGGCTTGCGAGCGGCGCTCGAGCGCTCGCGGGCCCGCTTCTTCGGTAGTTCTCAGCGCGGGCCGCAGCCGTACACGGTTGAGGAGATGCGGGCGACGCTGCATGGGCTGAACAGCTACTTCGACAGCCTGCAGCCTGCGACGGAGGCGCAGCGGCAATTGCTGACCTCCGCCCGGGACCTGGCGAAAAAATACCAGGAGACGCAGATGCTCATGGCGCGCCAGCTCGCCAATCCGTTTCCGCCCTACGTGCTGGTCGTCGTGGTCTGCTGGGCCTCTGTGCTTTTTTTCGGCAACGGCCTGATCGCGACGCCGAACCCGGTCACGGTCGGCGCGCATCTTTTCGGCGCGATATCCATCGCCACCGCCATTTTCCTCATTCTCGAGCTCAGCCAGCCCTATCTCGGCGTGATCAGATTATCTTCCGCCGGCATCGATCGAATTCTTGAGGTTCTCGGGACGGAGGCGAAGGAGGCGACGTGAGCTTAACTCGATCCGGGTCGGTATCGGGACAATTGGAGAGCCGGTCTGTTTGCGCCGAATACTGCGCATCCGATAGACTCAGCCGATGGCCGATCGCAAAAACATGGCCTTCCTCCTCGCGCCCGGCGCGGGCGCGCCGTCGTCGCATCCGCGCATGCGAACTTTCGCCCGCCTGCTCGGCTCGCTCGGCCCTGTGGAGCCGTTCGATTATCCCTATGCGATCGAGGGGAGGAAACGGCCGGACCCTCTGCCGAAGCTGATTGCGGCGCATCGCACGGCTCTTGCGTCGCTCCGTCAGAAGCATGACGGCCCCATTGCGCTCGCCGGCAAGAGCATGGGCGGGCGCGTCGGCTGCCACGTCGCCCTCGCGGAGCCGGTCGCAGCCGTGATCTGCCTCGGCTACCCGCTCTGCGGCGCTGGCAATCGGGCGAAGCTGCGCGACGAGGTCCTCCTCGAATTGCGGACGCCGATCCTGTTCGTTCAGGGGACACGGGATCCCCTCTGCCCGCTCGACCTTCTCGAAGACGTGAGGAAACGCATGCGCGCGCACTCGGCCCTGCATGTCGTCGACGACGCCGACCATTCGCTGCTGGTGTCGAAGAGCGCGCTGAAGGCGCAAGGCGCGACGCAGGAGCAGGCGGACGAGGAATGGCTGAAGGCGGCCGCCGCGTTCCTTGAGCGAGTATGCTGACCAAGGCTTTGCGCGCCGTGACGATCCACGCCATCGGCATGGCGGATGAGCTCGGCACGCTGCAATCGGGCAAGCTGGCGGACCTGACGATTCTGGAAAAGGACCCTATGCTCGTCGATCCGGACGCGCTGATCGGACATCAAGGTGAGCCAGACGTGGGTCGGCGGCAGAAAGATGTTCGGGTAGCTCGCCCCTCTCCCGATTGCGGGAGAGGTCGGGGTGAGGCATCGGCGCGACCCCTCATCCGTCGCCTTCGGCGACACCTTCTCCCGCGAGCGGGAGAAGGGATCCGTCAGTCGATCTCGTGGGCCGCGACGCGCTCGGGCGAGTCCTTCGGCGCGGCGCGCAGGTATTGCACTGGCCACGACATCGCATGCCCCAGCTCGCGGGCGGCGCGCAGCGGCCAATAGGGGTCGCGCAGGAGCTCGCGGGCGATGAGCACGATATCGGCGTCGCCGTTGCGGATGATCTGGTCCGCCTGGGCCGGGTCGGTGATCATGCCGACGGCCGCGGTCGCGATTCCGGCGTCGCGGCGGACAGCTTGCGAGAACGGGACCTGATAGCCCGGGCCGACCGGGATCTTCGCGTTCTCGACGTTGCCGCCCGACGAGCAGTCGAGCGCGTCGACGCCGAGGTCCTTCAGCCGGCGGGAAAGCTCGATGGATTGCTCGAGGTCCCAGCCGCCGTCGGTCCAGTCGGTCGCGGAAATGCGGACGAACAGCGGACAGGAATCGGGCAGGGCGCCCCGCACGGCCGCCACGCAGTCACGCAGGAAGCGCGTGCGATTGTCGAACGAACCGCCGTAGGCGTCGGCGCGCCGGTTGCTCAACGGCGAAAGGAACTGGTGGACGAGATAGCCGTGCGCGGCGTGAACCTCGATCGTGCGGAAGCCGGCGGCGTAGGCGCGTTTCGCCGCGGTCGCGAAGGCCTGGCTCAGCGCGTGAATGCCCTCGGCGCTCAGTTCCTCCGGGGTCGCGTATTTGCCGAACGCAATGGGGCTCGGGGCGACGGCCCGCCATCCCCCTTCCGACTCGGGCACGCTGCCCTGCCCGGACCACGGGCGATAGGTGCTCCCTTTCCGCCCGGCGTGGGCGAGCTGAACGCCGGGCACGGCGCCTTGCGCCTTGATGAAGCTCGCGATCCGTTCGAGCGGCTCGAAGTGTTTTTCACTCCACACGCCGAGATCCTGCGGCGAGATCCGTCCTTCGGGCGTGACCGCCGCCGCCTCGGTGAAGACGAGGCCGGCGCCGCCGACCGCGCGGGCGGCGAGATGGGCGAAATGCCAGTCGTTGGCGAAACCGTCCTCGCAGGAATATTGGCACATCGGCGAAACGCCGATGCGGTTGGCGTAGGCGACATCGCGCAGTCTGAATTCGCTGAACAAATGAGACATCAGGCGCCCCTTTCAGGGATAGGAACGGTCGATTGGCGTTGAGGTTTTTGCGCCGCCCCGCGAAGGCGCGGCTGAATGCTTGATCCGCCCGCCCCATATGGGCCGGGGAAGACAATGTTCAAACCGGATTCGCTTGGGGCCATGGAAGAAATCGAGCGGCTCGAGATTCGGATCGAGGAGCTCCGCGAAGCGGTCATGCGCAGCCGGAGGCTCATGCTGGCCGGGCGCGCGGCGGCGGTCGTCGGGCCGGCGCTCATCGTCGCATTCATGCTCGGCGCGCTCGACTTTTCGCCGGTGCGGATGATCGTCGCGATCGCGCTGGCGATCGGCGGGATCGTGCTCTCGGGCAGCAGCCGGTCCAGCACCGAGGAGCTCGAGGGTCAGTTGAGGCGGGCCGAGGCCGAGAGGAGAGCGGCGATCGACGGCGCCGAGTTCGTCCAGCTCGGCGAATGAGGATGCTCGCCGTCGCACGAGGCCGGTCTTTGGGCCTGCGCCGACTGCGGGCCGAGCGGGTCCCCCCAATTTGGCGTGCAGATCAGCAGGCCGCCCTTCAGTCTTTGAGGTATAAACATGAGCGTAGAAGCTGGGGAATATTTCTTGGGTCTGTTTCGACAGTCACAGACCTCATCCTGAGGCGCCCTTTGCGTAAGCAAAGGGCCTCGAAGGATGCTCCAGAAGGCGGCGCCGTCCGCGCAAGTGGATCGTCCTTCGAGGCCCCTTCGGGGCGCCTCAGGACAAGGGTGGTGGGCTTTTGAAACAGGCTCGTAGCTTCGCGACAGGATCAGATATGACCACGTGGAAACTGGCGCTTTTCATCGCCGTCCTTGTGTTCGCAGCGCCGGAAGACATGGCGTCTGCGCGCGCCTTGCGCACGTGTCAGTATTACCATTACCGGTGCATGCAACGTCGTGAAGACATGCAAAGATGCGACGGGTCGCTGGCCAGCGCCATGTCGACAGGCAATGCCGATATCGGCTACTGGCCTACCGATTACGACGGCAAAATAAAGTGCCTGAAGTGACAAGGGTCGCGCCACGCCCAAATCTCATAGCAGAGGCGGACGTAAAAGCGTCGGATTTCAGCTGACACTTGCTTTAATACCGGCTTCTGGCCGATCTCGCCGACGTGGCGAGCGCCGCTGCAAAACCTCCAGCGCGAAGAATAGGAAACTGAAGCAAGGTCAACGTAATTTGGACTGGCTTCGAAGGAAGGTCCTCCGACAACTCTGTGGTGCTTGAGGGCTTCGTCAGGGCGGGAAGGGAAGCCGTCGTGGGTCGACAGAGCAAGGGCGCAGATCGTTCATGGCTGCGGATCGTGACGGCGACACCACCAGGGGCACCGCTCACGCTCGGTCGCCCGCACCATGAGTCGTTCCGCCCGCGCCTCAGTGGCGACGAGCAGACGCTTCAGGACGTCGTTCTCGGCCTTCAGTGTTTCGATGTAGGCTTCGAGGACATGCAGATGCGCCGTATCGTCCGCGCGGGGGAGCGTGGCGCGGGGGAGAGTGGCGGGCATGACCGGCGCTCTGGATGTGAACATAAGGCTTCTCGATGAGGTCGTGCGCCGGCGAGGATGACGCAACGTAGTTAATGAGGCGTCAACGCGTCCTCCATCGGCCCACCGTATCATTTCCAATTGCGATCGATCTCCAGCTTGGCGAGCGGCGCTGTAAGACCTCTGGCGCAAGGAATATGGAATTGAAGCAAGCGTCACCGTAATTCGACATCGTGGTCTGGCGGCTCACCGGTTTTTCGCGCCGCCGAACTCCTCCTCGAACTTGGCGCACACATCGATGATCGCCTTGTGGAAGGCGATGCCTAAGCTCAAGGTCAGCGACGGGTGACGGATGCCCGCCGCCCGGGAGCGCCTGGCCTCGGGCTCTATCCGGTTCAAAGCGGCAACGCGCTCGCGGCTGCGCTCAATGATGGCCTGCAGCAGCCCGAGCGCGTCGGCGCGATCGAGCGCGTCGGCAAAGAACAGCTTGACGAGCCCGATGTCACGCAGCTCGAAGGGCATCGCCTCCCCGCTGGTCAGCCACCGGCGAAGAGCGGCCTCGCCTTGCGGCGTGATCTCGAAGCTCCGCCGCCGGCGCCGGCCTTGCGGCGCAGCGCGCCCCCGCACGAGCATCGCCCCCTCCAGCCGCTCCAGGCTTGGATAGATTTGCGCCTCGGAGATCGTCCAGAAGAACCGGATCGAATCGCGGACTGATTTCTTGATGTCGTAGCCCGATTGCGCGCCCAGACGAACCATCCCGAGCACGACGTAGTCGGGCGGCCTCAGCTGGTTTCCTTTGTCGGTCATCAAAGCGGCTTGCCAAATCGTATCGGTTATGGCAATATGTTATCAGAACATATCAGGGAGCCGAGCCGATGACCCTTGTCGCAAACGTATCCGCCGGATCGTCGATGCGCGCCGCCATGGAGAGGCGCGACATTCGCGCAGTCGCCGACGCCTTCGCGGCCGACGCCGAATTCCATTCGCCGCTTACCGACAAGCTCACATTCAAGGGCCGCGAGCAGATCGCCGCGTTGGCCGGCATCGTCCTCGATGTGTTCGAGAACTTTCGGTACACCGAGGAAATCATGGGTGAAGAGGGTGGCTTCCTGGTGGGCCGGGCGAAGGTCGACGGCCTGGAGATTGAATTCGTCGACCATCTGCGCTTTGGCGGTGATGGACGCATTGCAGAGATGACCGTCTTCTTCCGGCCATTGCCTGCCGCCGCGGCGGCGCTGCGCGAGATCGGCGCGAGGCTCGGTCGCCGAAAGAGCGGTGCGCGCGGCGCGGTGATCTCAATATTGACGCACCCGCTCGCGCTCATGACGCGGATCGGAGACGCCATCGGCGCGGGGCTGCTACGCGCATCCATTAGGTCGTGACGACACGGATGTGGCGCGTCGGTTAACATCGGGATTCCGATGACATTTGCCTTAATGCCAAAAAATCCCCTATTTGTTCTCGAGATGTTTAGCAATCTCATGGCATAAGGGGTTGATCGGACCGCAACGCCATTCGGATGGAAAGCGAGGTTGGCATGGGCGCCTTCGAATCTCACAGCACCTGCAGCTCGACCGTCCTGGGGCGGGACGTGGCGGCGGCGGCTTTTGCGCCTGAGCCCGCTTCCGCTGAGGAGGATTGACTTCGCCTCGCTTGGGCCGTCGAACCAGTCGCCGAAAGAGTTTGATGGCGTTGTCTTCGGTCGGCAGGCATGAGAGCGGGTTGGCTGCCGGCGGGCAGGCCGCGAAGCAAGCGGAGGCGTCAGCGCCAAGCGGACGGGAAGAATAATTTGGATTCCGGCTTAACCCGTTGATAAGAGAGGATTCCTGGAAGACTTTTGCTTGTATTCTGCTATCCTGGGCTTTGCTCCGGTGCTCCCGGGCTTTGGCGGAACGTCCCGCGGCTTGGGTTTTCGGGGAACGCCAGCGGGCTTGAGCCGTGAGGAACGCCGCCGCGGCCAGCTCCGTCCAAGCCAGGGCGACTTCGGGGGACGGAAGCGGGTTAAACTGACAGTTTATGTACAGTTCACCGCGCCGATTTTCGGGTTGTCGCCAGTATCGAACATTCAGGCCCTGCCGGAAAAGTAGAAGCAGCGGTGGGGCGATTGCGGCGGCGACCGGGGCTTTTCTCGCGCTGCCGGAGCCGCAGCTTCTACCCCGGATGATCAGGTCCGCGCTGCTCGCCCTCTGCGCAACTATCCGTGTCCAGCGCGGCGCGCCAGAAGCCGCGGGGCCCGGGCTCGCTGACCGGCCTCGGAGCATGGCGGGCGCACAGGCCCGCCCTGGCCCACCAGGACATCGGCATGTCGCCGCGATGCAGCGGGTTGAGCCCGCCCTCCGGCTGGCGCCAAAAAGCGCAGTCGGCGCACCGGACGCCAATGGAAAGCGGGGGCCCCGCGACCCCTTCGCCGCACCATTGCCAGCTGCGCGTCTGCGGCCAATGCGCCACCTCTTCGGGGATATGCGAAGCATCCGGCGCTCGACGGCAGCATAGGCCCTCGCTTTCTCTGAGCTGGCGCCAGAAGGCGCAGGCCCCGCAACTGGCGGGCCGAAGCGGAGCGCCACTCATGGGTCCCCTTTCGCCACATCCTTGACCAGCTGCACGGGCGTCGGGGTGAAGTTGGTCGGTGGCGGCGGCGGGGGCGGAGGGGCGGTCCATCCTCCGCCGAGGGCCAGCATCAGGCCAATCTCGGACTCGAGTTGGCGGGTGCGCAAAATGATCGCCAGGCGCTCGTCCGCCAACGCCGTGCTCTGCGCGGTCACCACATCCAGGTACGATGAAGCGCCGTCGCGATAGAGGGTCAAAGAAAGGTCGGCCGCCCTTTGGGCCGCCGCGGCGGCGGTCTCGGTCTGCCGCGACTCTTCCGCAAGCCAGCGCAATGCGGTGAGGTTGTCTTCGACCTCCCTTATGGCGAGCAGGACGGTCGCGCGGTACTGTTCCGCCGCCTGGGTGAATACGTCCTTGGCCACCTCGAGTTCCGCCTGCCGGAGACCGGCGTCGAAAAGCGGGAAATCCATCGAAGGACCGATGGTCCCGAAAGTATTTCCTGGGTTGAACAACCGAAAGCCGGTATCTTGTGTTCCGCCGAGGGCTATCAGAGTGAAGCGGGGAAAGAAATTCGCCCGCGCGGCGCCGACGTCCTGATTGGCGGCGGCGGTCAAGCGCTCCTGTTCGGCGACGTCGGGCCTCCGCCGTAAGACCTCGACCGGGACGGCGCGCGGCCGCCTGGGCAGCGGGAGAACGCCGGATGTCTTCGCGATTGAGAAGGACGCGGCCGGCTTTCCGACCAGGGCCGCAATCGCATTCTCCAGCGCCGCCCGCTGGAGCGCGATTTCCGACCCCTGCGCCTGGGCCGCGCTCAGCTGCGTCTGCGCGCGGTCGACGTCGACCGGCGATGCGATCTGCGCCTGGAGTTCGGGATTTTGTCAGATCAAGGGCCGAACCGTAGATGCCGACCGTGCTCGAGATGAGCTTCGCCTGGGCGTCGAGGCCGCGTAGGTCGACGTAGGCGCGCGCCAACTCGGCGTGCAGTTCGAGCCGGGCTTCGGCCAGCGCATCCGCGCTCGCCTCGGCGGTCAGGTTCGCCGCCTTGACGAGGGCGCGCACGCGTCCCCAGATATCGATCTCATAGGACACCTGCCCGCCGAGAATATTGTTGCCGTAGAAGTCCGGCTGGTTCGCCCCACGAGTTGGCCGGTTGTTCGATTGCCTGTTGGCGGTCACCTGTCCGGTCGCGTCGATCTGCGGGAGGAGCCCCGCCGCCGCTTGCAACGCCCGCTGGGCCGCGGCGTCGTTGGCCGCGATCGCCGCGGCAAGGGTCGGATTTGCCGCATCGACTTGCGCTTCGAGATCGTCGAGGGTGCGGTCCTTGAAGCTGCGCCACCAAGCCTCGTCGGGCGGCAGCTCGGCTCCGCCGGCGGGCGCGTCCTTGAATTTGGCCGGCAGGGACATCGATGGCGGGGCGTAACGGGGCGCAAGGTCGCATCCGCCGAGCGCCATTGCGGTCGACGCGATAAGCCATAACGGCAGCTTCATTCGCCGCTATCCCGGCCCGTTTGCGCCATTTCGCCGGCGCTCGTTGCGTGATCGCTCTTCAGGTGAGCCCCCTGCTGCCCGGTCGGCGCACTCGATTTCTCGGTCGCGGCCTTCGTCACCCGGACCTCCTCGCCCTCCTCGGTTGAATCGGGTGGATTGGCGACCAGGCGCTCGTCCAGGTTCAGACCACCCGCAATTTCGACTTCCGACCCGAAGTCGCGTGCAATCCGAACCTTCCTCAGCTTGATGCGATTGTCCATCCCGAGAGTCGCAATTTGCACGGCATTGTCACGAAAAAGCAGCGCGCTGGCGGGAATCGTGACCGCGTTTGGATCAGGTGGGAGTCGAAAGTGCACCCGGGCGAAAGCGCCCGGCGAGAGCTTGCCGTCGGGATTGTCGGCGATGAGCTCGACAAGCAGCGAGCGGGATCTCTGGTCGATCGCGTGAGAGGTGGTGTCGAGCCTCGCCTCGATTGGATGATCTGGATATTCAGGCAGGTCAAGCGTCGCCTTCAGGCCATCCTTCAGGACCGCGGTGTAGGATTCCGGCGCGCGGACGTAAACCCTCATCTGGCGAATGTCGGCGACCTTGAAGAGCGCCGGGCCGTTCGAATCGCTGGAGACAAGCGTTCCAACGTCGACGTTGCGGGCGGTGACGACCCCGTCGAACGGCGCAACAATGTTGGCGAACGCCTTCAGCGCCTTCAGCCGATCGACATTGGCCTGCGCGGCCTGAACCTCGGCGTCCTTGGCGTTGGCGTCGGCTGCCTTTTCGTCAACGGCCTGTTGCGACACCGCCGCCGAATTGCGCAGCGAGTTCCAACGTTGCGCCGTGACATGGGCCAGCTGCTGATCGGCCTTGGCCTTGACGAGTTCGCTTTCGGCGACGGAGATGCGCTGGTCGAGTTCCGGCGTATCGACCACCGCCAGGATGTCGCCCCGATGAACCTTGGCTCCAATGTCCTTGCGCCACTCGCTGACGTAGCCGCTCACCTGGCCGTGAATGGAGGCGTCGAAGAACGCTTGGACGTCGCCCGGCAGCACGACCTCCCTCTCTGCGCCGCCGCGTTGCGGGGCAACGACCGCAACCGTCGGAATCGCCTGCTCGTCCGTCCACCGAGCGAGCCGCTCAGCGTCAGTCCGTCGGTCGGCAATCCCGGTATAGGCGACGAAGATCGCGGCCGCCGCCAACAGCAAGAGGGCGCGCCTGACCTTCACCGGCGCGCTTTTATTCAGAAGATCGCTTCCCTCCGGGGCGAAATGCACGCGCAGCTCTGCCGGGAACGAGCCCCGCTCCGGCTGGCCCCAGAGCGCTTGGGATTCGGGGCTTTCCGCGTGATCCTGGTTCATATCGGCTTCGCCCCGACGGGAAGACTTGGCGCGGGCTCGCTCGCCCGCGCGTGCTTGCGCGCGTGAACGAGCCGGAAGACCGCCGGCACATAAAGCAGGCTCGCAACCGTCGCGCAAATCAGGCCTCCGATCACGGCGCGGCCAAGCGGCGCGTTAAGCTCATTGCTCAACGCCATCGGCGCCATGCCGATGATCATCGCCAGCGCCGTCATCAGCACCGGTCGGAACCGGGTGAAGCCCGCGTCCAACGCCGCGGTCGCCGCGTCGGCCCCCTCTGCCAGCCGCTCGCGCGCGAAGCTGACCACGAGAATGCTGTTCGCCGTCGCGACGCCCATGCACATGATTGCCCCGGTCAAAGCCGGAACCGACAGCGTCGTGTGGGTCACGAACAGCATCCAGACGATGCCGGCCAACGCGGCGGGCAGCGCGCTCACGATGATGAAGGGGTCGAGCCACGATTGGAAGTTGACGACGATGACCATGTAGATGAGGACGATGGCGAGCGCAATGCCGGCGAAAAGCTGCTGATAGGCGGAGGTCATCGTCTGGGTCTGTCCGCGCATGACCACGCTCGACCCGCGCGGCAAGTCCTTCGCCGTGTCGTCCAAAATCCGCTGGATGTCGGCAGAGACGGAGCCGAGATCCCGCTCGTTGTTGGTCGCATAAATGTCGAGGACCGGCTGAACCGCATAATGCGTGACGACGGCCGGGCTCGCTTCGCGCTTCAGCGTCGCCAAACCGCCGAGGATTTGTGATTCGTCCTGCGTGGACGCGGGAATGTTTTCGAGCGAGGAGACCGAGTTCGAGCCAATATTGCGGAGTCTGCGCGACGATCGGATAGGCCACTCCATTTTCCGGGTTGATCCAGAAGGTCGGAGCGACCTTGAAGCTGCCAGAAAGGCTCTCCTGAAGGCTCTTTGCGATATCGCCTTCGCTCAAACCGACCTGCGCAGCTCGCATCCGGTCGACCTCGACGCCGAGCGTCGGATTGTTGAACGCCTGTTGAATTCGCGCGTCGGCGACGCCGGGAACGCGCGAGATCTTTCTCAGCAATTCGTTGGCGTAGACGTGATTGGCGGCGAAATGGGAACCGACGATCTGAACGTCGATCGGCGAGGGAAGGCCGAAATTGAGAATTTGCGAGACGATGTCCGCAGGCAGGAATGCGAACGTCGTCCCTGGGAAGGATCTCGGCAGAGTCTCGCGCATCTGCCTGACATAGCGGTCCGTCTCGGCCGCATATTCGGGCTTGATGGTGATGAGGATATCCGCGTCCGAGGGACCGACGGTGCCGGAGTTGTTGTAGGTCTGGTTGATGCCGCTGACCGGCAGTCCGATGTTGTCGATCATCGGCTCGAGCGCGTCAGGAGGGACGATGCGTCGGATCGCCCTTTCGACCCGGTCACAAATGATCGCGGTGTTTTCGATGCGGGTCCCGGTCGGCGCGCGCACATGGAGTTTGATCTGCGTATTTTCGACCGGCGGAAAGAAGTTCTGACCGAGGTAGGGAGCGAGCGCGAACGACGAGGCCGTCGCGAGCAGGAAGCCCACGACGAATTTGCCCCGCGCTGCCAGCGCGGTCGCCAACAATCGGCGATAGAAGGCGCGCACCGCCTCGAAACGCCGCTCGAATCCGCGCTGGAAGAGCACGAGAGGGTTGCGCGTCCGCGGAAGTGGCGCGCCATGGCCGTGCGCCGCCTGATGGGCGAGCAGGAAGCGCGCCATCGTGTTAACCAGAGTGCGCGACAGCACGTAGGATGCGATCAGGGCGAACGCGACAGCCTCCGCCATGGGACGGAAGAGATAGCCGCCGACGCCGCCGAGTTGGAACATCGGCACGAACACGATCAGGATGCAAAGGAGCGAAACGGTCGCCGGGATGACGATCTGTCGCGCGCCGTCCATGATCGCGCTTTCGATGTCCTTGCCCTGCTCGAGATGGTAATTGATGTTTTCGATCGTCACCGTCGCATCGTCGACGAGAATGCCGACCGCGAGCGCGAGGCCGCCGAGCGTCATGACGTTGATGGTTTCGCCGATGGCCGACAGCGCCGCGACGGAAGCCAGGATCGCCAGCGGAATGGAGGTCGTGATGATGAGAGTCGAGCGCCAGCTGCTGAGGAAGATGAGAATCATCAAGCCGGTCAACGCAGCCGCGACGACGCCCTCGAAGATCACCGAATTGACGGCGGCGAAGACGAACGACGACTGATCGTTGGTCGTAACCAGCTTGAGACTCCGAGGCAGGGTTTCGCGAATTTTCGGCAGCAGCGCCTTGACGTTGTTTATGACGTCGAGCGTCGACGCCGAGCCGTTCTTCAGGATCGTCATCAGGGCGGCGCTGGCGCCGTCGACGCGGACCATGTTGATTTGCGGCGGCGCGCCGAAATGCGCATAGGCGACGTCGTGGACGAATACGGTCGCGCCGTTGACGACGCGGATGGGCAGATCATTGAGTTCGTCGAGACGGTTCGGCGACCCATTGAGATCGACGATATATTCGAAGTCGCCGACCTTCTCTGTGCCGACCGGCGTCACGATGTTCTGCCGTCCGATCGCGTCGACGACGTCCTTCGTCGAAAGTCCGTAGGCCTGCAGTTTATCCTGGTCGACATCCACCTGGACCTGAAGGAGCTTGCCTCCATAGGGCGAGGGGATCGCCGAACCGGGGATGGAGGCGAGCTGCGGCCGAATGAAGTTCTGGCCATAGTCGTAGATTTGCGCCTGCGAGAGCGATTTGCTCGACAGCGCGAGTTGGATGACCGGTACGCTTGAGGCGTTGAAGGTGAGAACGAAGGGCGGCGTCATGCCCTGCGGAAGATATTTCAGGACTGTCTGCGAGGCCGCCGTCGTCTCGGCGAGCGCAGCGTTGATGTTGACGCCGCGCTGGAAGAACACCTTTACCACCCCGTAGCGCGGCAAAGACTGCGATTCGATATGCTCGATGTCGTTGACCTGCGAGCTCAGCGTTCGCTCATAGTAATAAATGACGCGCTTCGACATGTCATCGGCAGGCAACCCGTCGTATGTCCACACCACCGCGATGACCGGAATGCCGATGTTGGGAAAAATATCCGTCGGCGTTCGCACCGCGGCGGTCACGCCGAAAACGACAATCAGCATCGCCATTACGACGAACGTGTATGGCTTATTCAGAGCAATACGGACGATAGCGAGCATTTAACTCTTCGACGGCTCCAGGATTCGACGGCGATGTCAGGACACGCAAGCCCATGCCCCAACCCCCCGGCTGGCAGCTTGCGAGCGATTGACTTCTGCTACCTGCGGCAGGTGGGCGGAACCACTAAATAATATTTGGATAAACACGCGCTTGGCGCTCGGACGCGAAAACCCCGTTTCACTCGGCCGCCTGCGCCAGGACAAGCGGCGGCTTCGCTGAGGCGCGCATGACGAAGCGGGCGCCGGGCCTATTGTCTTCAACCGTAAGGTGAAATCCGTGCAGATCGGCAACCGTCTGCGCGATGCTGAGACCCAGCCCGTTTCCCCCGCTGCGCTCGCCGCGAAAGAAGCGGCGAAAGATCCTCTCCCTGTCCTGCGGCGGGACGCCGCACCCGGTGTCGCTCACCGCAACCCACGGTAGCCCCTCGACCATCGCCGCCTTGACGCGCACGCGGCCGCCCTCGGGCGTGAACTTGATCGCGTTGTCGACGAGGTTCGAGATCGCCTCGCGCATCAGGTCTTCATCGCCGCGAACGGGGACGGGCCTCTCGGCGTCGATGGTCATCTCGACGAACTTCGACTCCGCGAGAGGCTGGTAGAACTCGACCACATCGGAGCAGACTGCGCCGAGGTCGAAGTCCTTGAACCGTTTCTGACGGACGCCGTTTTCGACGGCGGAAACCCGCAGGATCGCCGCGATGGTGACGGACGCCTTGTCGATCTGGGCAAGGGCGCCGCGCATAGCGGCGCGCAGCGATTCGATCCCGACGTCCTCCTCGAGCGCGCGATCGATCTTGGCGCGCGCGACCATCAGCGGCGTGCGCAAATCGTGGGCGATGTTGTCGCCGACATTCTTGAGCTGCTCGAGCAGGCGCTCGATCTCGTCGAGCATCAGATTGACCGCGCGCGCCACCTTGTCGACGTCGTCTCCTTCGCTGGCGACGGGCAGACGGGAATGGATTTCGCCGTTCATGATGCTGACGATCGCGTGGTGAATCCCTTCGAAGCGCTTCGAAGCGCGACTGGCGAAGAAGGCGCCGATCGCGAGGATCAGAAGGATGGTCGGCGCGAGCGCGATCGCCAGCGCCCGCAACACCGTCTCCTGCAGATCGTAAGCTTCGCGCAGGCTGCGTCCGAACAGGACGACTCCGCCGTCGATGCGCCGGCGGGCGACGAAGATGGCGGGCTCGCTGCGGCTCGCGTCCGGCAAAAGCTGTTCGGGGACGACATGCGCTTTTCCGTCGACCGGGATCGCCGGCATCGCGGGCACGTCGCCGAACAGTTTTGCGCCCTTCGCGTCGAACAGAGCGACATAGTCGAGGCGGCGGATGTCGCGGGTGAGGCGCAGTTCCAGCGCCCGGCGCAGCTGACCCTCGCTGTCGCCTTCGCTTTTCGCCGCCTCGTCGACCAGCACCGCGCCCGCGCCCTCGACGTCCGAGCGGGAAACCTGAAGATAAATGAGCCCGAATGCGGCGGCGGTGGCGGCCGAGACGGCAAGGCAGAACGCGAGCGCCAGGCGGAAGGCCCGCGCGCGGAAGACGTCAAGGTTCAACATTCAGCTTGAACCCGACCGCGCGGACATTGACGATGAACTTCCGCGAGCCAGTGGGATCGAGCTTGCGGCGCAGATTGCCGATCTGGACGTCGACGACATTGGTCTGCGCCATGAATTTGAAGTTCCAAACGTCCTCGAGCAGCATCGACCGGGTCACGATCTGGCCCGGGCGGCGCATGAAATATTCCAGCAGCTTGAACTCCCGCGGCAGGAGATCGACCGCCCGGCCCTCGCAGCGAACCTTGCGCTCGACCAGGTCCATCTCGATGTCGCCGGCCCGCAGCCACGTGGCGCGTGGATCGCCGCGCCGTCGCAGGAGCGCCTCCACCCGCGCGGTCAGTTCGCGAACGTCGAACGGCTTGACCAGATAGTCGTCGCCGCCGGCCTTAAGGCCGTTGATCCGCTCGTCGACCGACGACAGCGCGCTGATCACCAGAACCGGAGTCGCGACGCCCTCGCCCCGCAAGGTCTCCACGACCGACAGGCCATCGTCGCCCTGCAGCATGCGGTCGAACACGAACACGGAGGCCCAGCCGGCCCGGGCCGCCTCCAGTCCTTCCGCCGCCGTGGCGGCCAGCCTGACCGGATGGCCGTTGGCCTCGAGTTCGAGGCGGATTTCCTCGGCGAGATCAGCCTCGTCCTCGACCACCAGCACGGGAGCGCCTTCAGGGAGCTGTGCGCGCTGAACCATCGCGCTTTCCGGATCCCCGAGACACGAAACGCTCATGGTTTAATTCCCGCCTGTCGTCCGTGCGACGCGTTTGCGCGAAAACCATGTACTTGATGATCGCCGAAGCCCGAGCGGTTGCTTGACAAGACCTGGCCGGGCGCGCTGTTTGGTCGAGGTCGCATCGAGAAACCTTTTTCCTCTTCCGCGAGGAGACGAGCAACGCCAGACGGGAGCGCGATTCCGGAGCGATCGACTTTCGGATCGACCGCCGCGATATAGAGCCAACTCGCCCGGCATGGCGAAGCGCATCAACAACCGCTGCATAAAATGTGGTTATGATGGCTGCAACAAGGCTTTAGGCTCGCCAGGCTGCAATATACTTCGGCTAAGCGATAAACCGAAAGTCGGCGCGATAAGCTGTCCAGAAACTGTTTGTTGAACCCAGTTCCGTCCCCCGAAGTCGATCGCCTAGCCCGGACTGGACGGAACTGGGCGCGGCGGCTTTCCTCACGCCTCAAGCACTGGCGGTCTCTATGAAGGCGGTCCAAGCCGCGGGACGTTCCGCCAAAGCCCGGGAGCATCGGAGCAAAGCCGGGGATAGCAAAATCCAAGCAAAAGTCTTCCAGGACTCGGCTGTTCTCAACGGGTTACGCCGGAATCCAAATTCTTTTTTCTTTTTGCCGTCCGCTTCGCGCTGACGCCTCCGCTTGGTCCGCGGCCCGACCCCCCCGCAGCCAACCGCTCCCATGCCTGCCGACCGAAGACAACGCCGTCAAACCCGTTCGGCGACTGGTTCGACGCCGAGCGAGGCGAAGTCAATCCTCCTCAGCGGAAGCGGGCTCAGGCGGAAAGCCGCGGCCGCCACGTCCCGCCCCAGGGCGATCGAACAGGTTGCGGTGAGATTCGAAGCCGCCTCCATGCCAACCTCGCTTTCCGTCCCGCCCCCGTTGCGGTCCGATCAACCCCTTATGCCACAAGGTTACGAAACATGTCAAGAACAAATAAGGGGTATTTTAGCGCCTATCGTCGACGACCGGCAAACGCGGTCGCAAGTCGGTCAGAGGCTTTCGCAAGACGGAAAGGTAGCGACCTCTGTCACATGTAACGATCATCTAAGCGTCCCGGCAAGGCTTATTCGCCTTCTCCGCTGGACAGCGCCATACGCTGGACAGCGCCATAAATGTAAATTTTTTCGGAAAATGGCGCCTTTTTGTCGCCTGATTGTAACACGGCCCCGATACGGAATGCGCGAAAGTCGCGGGCGGCGTCACCACTCCGGCCGTTTTTGTGTTCGAGTATTGCTGGCTGCAGGCTGTAGTGAATGTGCTCTCGATGCAACAGTCTGCAAGAAAGGCGCAATGGAGGCTGAAATAGAGTTAGTTTGTGACGCAGTCTCCGACTAGCATCGCCCGCGTTGGCGTCAATTCTAAGCCCGCATGCTCCTGAAGCTAACAGCAGCGGCGGCGGAACGACAAACGAACACAGCGGGCGCCGGGCGCGGCCTCGCCATGAATGGGGTCACGATGAAAAAGCTTGGCGTTTCTCTCGCGATCTTGATCGCGGCCGGGTCGGCGGCGCACGCCGCCGACCTGCCGACCACGAAGGCCCCTGCCGCGGCGCCGACGAACTGCTACGCCAGCCTCTGGAGCTGGCTGAATTCGACCGCCGCCGATTGCCCGTTGAGCTATGGAGGCTTCACCGTCTACGCGACGATCGACGCGGGCATCGGCTACGAGTTGAACGGCGCGGGCTTCAACGGATGGTGGAATAACGGCGTCTCGAACATCATCACCAAACAAAGCACGCGCGGCCCGCAGTGGCTGTGGACGCCGAACGGCCTCAGTCAATCCGTGGTCGGAATCAAGATGGTCGAGCCGCTCTGGAACAGTGGCTGGTCGATCATCGGCACCGCCGAAACCGGCTTCGACCCGTACTCCATGCAACTCGCCTACGCCCAGAAGGCGCAAGTCCAGAACAACGGCAAGTCGCTTTTTGTGCAGACCGCGAACGGCGATTCGAGCCGCACCGGCCAGCCGTTCAACTCGCAGCTGTTCATCGGCTTAAGCAACAAGATCTACGGCACGCTGGTGGCCGGCCGCGTGAACAGCCTGTCGCTGGACGGCATCAACTCCTACGATCCGATGGGCGGCTCCTACGCCTTCTCGCCGCTCGGCTATTCCGGCTCCTACGCCGGCTTCGGCGACACCGAGGGCGCCCGCGCCAATACCGCGCTGAAATATCGCGTGGACCTCTTCCAGAATTACCGCATCGGGGCACTGTGGCAGTGGGGCGGATACGACCAGGGCAACGGCACGCAAGGCCTTTATCAGGGCCAGATCGGCGGCGACTTCAAATTCCCCAGCGGCGGCGTCCTCTCGCTGGACGCGATCGGAAGCTATGGTAAGGACGAGGTGAATATCGGCACCTTGGGTACGCTCACGCAGTGCGCCACCCTAAAGTCCGGCCCGTTCAAGGGCCAGACCGGCTGCAGCTACGACAGCGGCGCCTCCGGCAGCATCCCGCTGTACTATAACAACACGGACCTGCCGGCGACCCTGTCGAACAACACCGGCTTCACAATGCTCGCCAAATACAAGTGGCAGCAATGGACGTTGTACGGAGGCTACGAATACATTCGTCAGCAGAATCCAAGCAACACCTATCCGAACGGCTTCGAGACCATCGGATATTACAACGTACCCGGGACGATCCCCTCGACCTTCCCTGGCGCGTCGAAACTTTGGCCGACCCAGTGGATCTCCTATACCTCGTACCAAATCCCCAGGGTCGCGAACGTCTTCTGGGTCGGCGCCAAATATGCGGTCAACTCCCAGCTCGACCTGGTCGGCGCGTTCTACTACCTGGACCAGAACAACTATAATTTCTCCACCAGCTCGAAAACTGGAATCACCACCCCCGCGGCCTGCACGAACACCACCACCACCGGAACCCAGCCCAACGGGCAAGCATTCACCATTACTCGAATCAACAGCGGCAAGTGCGCCGGCTCGACCGACTTCATCTCCTTCCTGATCGATTGGCGGCCGGTCAAGCGCGTCGATATCTACGCCGGCGTGATGGAATCGAATGTTTACGCCGGACTGGCGAACGGCTACTGGAAGACCCAGACGATCAATCCGACCGCCGGCATCCGCATCAAGTTCTGACCGTCGCGCAGCGGGGCGATCGCCCCGCCCCCTTCCTGGCGCCGGCTGTGTTCAGCAGCTGGCGCCTCTTTTTGCTGCTCGACGAAGAGGGAAGGCCGGCGCCGGCCCGTCTGGTTACTTGAAGCGCCGGACGCCGCTCCAGCCATCCGCCTTGCACCACATTCGGCCGGTTGACCAGAGCGAACGAGAGGCGCAAGAACAGCCGCCCGCCCCGCGTATATGACAAGCGGTAAGGCTTGACGACGTTCGTCCGCGCTGCTTGCCTAGCGGCGCTGGTCCAATACAGGGGCTGGTTTGGCTTGGGGCTTTTTATGTCTTTTGTTCATCCCCTCGCGAGAGGGGCAAAGGTGTGGACCGCAAGAGGCAAGGACGACAGCGAGCAGCGCGTTCTTGTCGTCGTCACCACCGTTCCGCTCGAACCTCGACAAAAGGGCTACAAGAAGTCGCTGGTTGAAAAGCTTTCGCGCGCCGCCCGCGAGCATCTCGCCGAGTCCAAGGACGCCGAATCGTTCGTGCTGATCAACCGACTGCGGGATTGGAGCCCGGAGAAGAGCTGACCACGCCCGGCAGGCGGGATCGCGCCGGCGTGCCGGAAATTCTTCCCTTCGGAACGCCCGGCCGACGGCGTTTTTCTTCGATGTGCACTGTGGTATGCTCCTGCGTGCTGTCGGACGCGGAGCGCCTGTCGGCTTTTGGAGAGGGGGTCGTGACATGACGAATATGGCATCGATGGGTTTCGGGACCGTTCGAACGCTCGCGCCGTTGCACGCGAAGTGGGGTTGGATCGTCGCCCTCGGTATCGTCTATCTCGTTGCCGGAATCATCGCGCTGGGGAGCGTCGTCGCTGCGACCGTGGCGAGCGTTTTCGTCGTCGGCATCATGATGATGATCGCGGGCGTCGCCGAAGTCTTCAACGCCTTCCAGGTCAAGAGCTGGGGGAGGTTCTTCTTCTGGCTCATTCTCGGGATCCTCTACATTGTCGCGGGATTCTTCGCATGGGACAACCCGCTGCTCACCGCGGTGTGGCTGACCCTGTTCCTCGGCGCGGCGCTGGTCGCCTCCGGCATCGTGCGCATCTTCCTCGGCTTCAACATGCAGCACGGGTCGCCGTGGATGTGGGTCGTCGTCTCGGGTCTGATCACACTCGTACTCGGCCTGATCATTCTGGCCCACTGGCCTTTCTCCGCCGTCTACACGCTCGGCATCTTCCTCGGCGTCGACCTCATCTTCGCCGGGGCGAGCTGGATCGGGATCGGCATGGCCCTGCGCAATCCGAATCCGGCCTGACGCGCGGAATTTCCGGCGCGAGCCGGCGCGCGCCGCTCGCCCCGAGTTGAAGGGGGGCGCCATGCGTTGGGTCTATCTGGCGATCGTCGTCGTCTTCGTCGCGGCGGCGATCGTTTTCGCGCTGCAGAATATGCAGAGCGTCGCCGTCGCCTTCCTCGGCTTGGCGATCAGCGCGCCGCTCGCAGTCGTCGTCTTTGTTGTCTATGTGCTGGGCGCGGCGACGGGCGGAAGCCTGTACGCGCTCCTGCGCACGTCCATCAAGGGCTCGCGGCGCGCGTCCTGAGGCACCGTGCGAAGCACGCGAGAATTGATTCGACCGCGGCTTTGTCGACGCTATTCTCCTTTCCATGCGCGCCATGGTTATGCGCCGGGCCGGCGAGCGGCTCGCGATGGACGACCGGCCGGACCCCGAGCCGGGCCCGGGGGAGATCCGGGTGCGGGTCGAGGCCTGCGGCGTCTGCCGTACCGACCTGCATGTGGTCGACGGCGAACTGCCGGACCCGAAGCTGCCGATCGTCCCTGGCCACGAGATCGTCGGCCGGATCGAGGCGGCCGGCGATGGGGTCGAACTGAAGCTCGGGACGCGCGTCGGCGTCCCGTGGCTCGGCCATACCGACGGGATCTGCCCCTATTGCCGAAGCGGGCGCGAAAACCTTTGCGACCATCCGCTTTTCACTGGCTACACCCGCGACGGCGGTTTCGCCACCCACACGATCGCCGATGCAGCCTTCGCCTTCCCGCTCGACGACGCCCTTGATCCGGTCGCCGCGGCGCCCCTGCTCTGCGCCGGCCTGATCGGCTGGCGATCGCTGAAGGCCGCAGGCGACGGAGAAACAGTCGGCATCTACGGCTTCGGCGCGGCGGCGCACATCATCGCCCAGGTCTGCCGCTGGCAGGGGCGACGCGTGTTCGCCTTCACCAAGCCGGGCGACGCGGCCGGACGGGACTTTGCCCGGTCGATGGGCGCCGAATGGGCCGGCGGATCGGACGAGAAGCCGCCGACCCTGCTCGATTCGGCGATCCTGTTCGCCCCGGTCGGCGCGCTGGTCCCGGCGGCGCTGGCCGCCGTTCGCAAGGGCGGGCGCGTCGTCTGCGGCGGCATCCACATGAGCGACATCCCGTCGTTCCCCTATCGCCTGTTGTGGGAGGAGCGCAGCGTGGTTTCGGTGGCTAACCTCACCCGCGCCGACGGGAGGGAGTTTCTGGAGCTGGCACCGCGGGTGCCCGTGCGCACGACGACGACGCCCTACCGGCTCGAGAGGGCCAACGAGGCGCTCGACGATCTGCGCGCGGGCCTGCTCGAGGGGGCGGCGGTGCTCGTGCCGTGAGCTCGGGGCCGTCACCTAAGCCGGTCCGAGCCAAACCGGAGAATCGCCCGGACCGGCGGCCGGATTCGCCGCAGCGGCAACAGCGAATTATGTGAAACGAGCGCTCCGCCTCCCCTCATTCGCCAAAATGTTTTGCAAGTTCAAGGCGCTGGTCAAGACCGGCCGCTGCAAACGGAACAGCGGAAGAATTCGAAAGAACAGCGGATTTTGACGCCGGCGCCGATTTCGATCAGCAAGGCGCGCATGTATGTGGCTCGTCAGGGGTGCCCCGACGGCCGCATCAGGGTCCTCAATCGACGCGCAGCTTGACAGAGCATGAAAAGTGTCTCTTTGTTAACTTGGGATACGATAGTGGGGATGTGACAATGAGAGCGCTGGCAGTCGCGGTGTGTATGTTTATCGGTGCGGCGGCGACTGCCGAGGCGGGCGCGAATTGCGCGCACTCACAGAGTTGGCAGTGTCAGCCTGCGCCGGCCCCTGAAATAGGCTCGGGCTTTCCTGCTGCGCTGGCCGTTGGTGGAGTGCTGCTCGCGATGAATCTTTTCGCGCGTCGGCGCAGATCCGAAGCTTAGGCGATAGCGCGCGTCCTGCCCGTCTCGCTCTCCTGAGATAGAGGTGGCTTGCCCGGGCGCGGCCTTTCATCCTGGCTGCGTCCTCCCAAAACAGAGGTTCACGACCACGGCGCAGCCCGGGTTACCGCCTCTCATCCTCCGGCAGGTCGTCGTCGCTGAGCGCCCGCCAGGCGGCGCCGTCGAGATCGTCGAACTGGCCGTTCTTCAGCGACCATAGGAAAGCGGCGAGGCCGAGGCCGCCGAGGGCGAGCGCGATCGGCACGAGATAGACGAGGACGTTCATCTCCCCTCTCCCGCCGGGAGAGGGGCCGGGGGTGAGGGGATTCGACCCCTCATCCGGGCGGCTACGGCGGCCAGCTTCACCCCGGGGGAGAAGGTGCGCGCGTCCCTCGCGCGGAGCGCGTTCAGCGTCACCAGGATCGACGAGCTGGACATCGCCAGCGCCGCGACGAGCGGCGTCACCAGGCCGAGCACCGCGAGCGGCACCGCGATCAGATTGTAGACGGCCGAGAGCCACAAATTCTCGACCATCAGCCGTCGGGCCTTGGCCGCGATCCTGAGGGCGTCGGCGACCGGCATGAGGCGTTCGCCGAGGAACAGCGCGTCGGCCTGAGCCTGGGCGACGTGGGCGGCCGAGATCGGCGAAATCGAAACATGCGCGGCCGCCAACGCCGGCGCGTCATTGAGGCCGTCGCCGACCATCAGTGGCCGGTGGCCGGCGCTCGCGAGCGCCTCGAGCCTGGCGATCTTATCGGCAGGTTTCAATCCCGCTTCGTATCGCGAAACGCCGAGCTCGCCCGCCACCAGCGCGACCGCCGGCTCGCGGTCGCCCGACAGGATCTCGACCTCGTGGTCCTTGGCGATCTCGGCGACGACGGCGCGGGCGTCAGAACGCAGCCGCTGCCGGACGGCGAAAACCGCCGCGCCCGAGGTTTTGCGAAGGACGATGAGGGACGCATCCGGCCAGGCGGCGGCGACCGGCGCGGCCTCGGCCTCTGCGCCGCACCAGGCGACCGAGCCGAGCCTGACAGGCTCGCGGCGCCAGACCGCGCTTACGCCCTCGCCTGGAGATTCCTCGGCGACGATTGGCTCCTTCGCCCCCGCCGACTCGACGATCGCCTTCGCCAGCGGGTGTTTGCTCGCGAGCGCCAGCGAGCCCGCGAGGAGGAGGTCGTCAGGTGCGATGTCGGCGGCGTTGGCCAGCGACGGACGCGGCTCGGTCAAGGTGCCCGTCTTGTCGAACACGACGGCGTCCACCTCGGCCAGACGCTCGAGCGCCTCGCCGGAATGGAGGATCAGTCCGCGTCGGAAGAGCGCCCCTGCCGCGACCGCCTGCACCGCCGGCACGGCGAGGCCCAAGGCGCAGGGACAGGTGATGATGAGGACCGTGATCGCGACGAGCAGCGCCTGCTGCCAGCCGGCCCCGACCGCTAGCCAGGCGACAAAGGTCAAGAGCGCGGCGGCGTGGACAAACGGCACGTAGAGTTTTGCGGCGCGGTCGGCGAGGCGTACGTAGGACGAGCGCTGCTCGATGGCCCTCTCGAGCAGGCCGTTGACTTCGTCGAGAAAAGTTCCGCTTGCGGCGCTGCGCACCCGGATGCGCAGGGCGCCGGTCAGATTGACAGTCCCGGCGTAGACCGGCGAGCCGGCAGAAACTTCCACCGGCGCCGTCTCGCCGGTGACGAGGCTCTGGTCGATCTCCGAGCGCCCGTCCTCGACCGCTCCGTCGACGCCGATTCTTTCGCCGGGTCGCGCGAGCACGAGATCGCCTGGGCGGATCGCGGCGATCGGCGTGTCGCGCGCCTCGCTCCCCTCGAACAGTTTTACGGCGCGGTCGGCGCGGATCGCCGACAGGTTGACGGCGAAGTCGCGCGTGCGGCGGCGCATCCGCTGGTCGAGATAGCGTCCGGCGAGCAGGAACATCAGCAGCATCAGCGCGCTGTCGAAATAGGCGACGCGCTCGTGCGCGAGCGTCTGGAGCATCGACATGCCGAGCGCGAGCACGACGCCGAGCGTGATCGGCACGTCCATGTTGACTGACCGCGCGCGAAGCGCCTTGACGGCGCTCTCGAAAAACGGCTGGCCGGCATAGGCCGCGGTGGGCAGGGCGACGAGCGCCGACAGCCAATGGAAGAGGTCGCGCGTGGCCGAGTTCGGGTCGCTGTCGGCCCCGGCCCACAGCGAGATCGACAGCAGCATTACGTTCATCGCGCCGAAGCCCGCGACGCCGAGGCAGCGCAACAGCCGCCTTTCTGCCTGGATCTCGACGCTGTCGAGGGTCTCGGCCGCGAAGGGATAGGCGGGGTAGCCGAGCGCCTCCAGCCGCTGGAGGATGACCGGCGGGTCGAGAGACCCCTCGCTCCACTCGACGGTCACCCGCTTGCTCGCCAGATTGACCCGCGCGCCGCGGACGCCCGCCTCTCTGCGCAGGCCCTTCTCGATCGTGGCGATGCAGGCGCCGCAATAGACCCCGTCGACGACGAGATCCATCGCCGCTGCGCCGTCGGCCGTCCGGCGGACGAAGTGCGAGAGGTCCTGCGCTTCCGTCAAGGCCGGCTCCTGGAACATCCTCTACCCTTCTCCGCGAAGCGGGGAAGGCGGCCCGAAGGGCCGGATGGGGTGTCGAAAGCAGGTATGGTTCGTTGCGGGCTCGCGGTGTCGTTCGTGCAATCCGACTTGGCTTGATACAGCGGGCAACACCCCATCCGGCGCTCTGCGCCACCTTCCCCAGCAAAGCTGCGGAAGGGAAGCGCCCCTTCCCCACAAGGGCGGAGGAGAGTCGCAATCGCCGGACCGCGGATCGTGCTCATCGCAGCCCCGCTAGTCTGGGGTCGTGTCGGCAACCGCCAATTTGTTCTCGCTGCGAAACAGCCGCTCCGCCCCGCGGTTCGCTTCGATCACCAGCGTCCAGCGGCCCGGCTCCACCGGGCTCGCGACCCCTTCATAGTTGACCCCGTCCGAGGCCAGCGTCGTCTGACGGTCCTTCGCCGCGTCGAACGGATGCTCGAAGCGCGCCCTAACGGTCAGGTCGGAAATGGGGACGCCGCTACGATCGCGGAACTCGACCATGACCCGCTCGCCCGACCCTTCGGCCCGGGTCATGACGTCGGCCTTCCAGCCGCGCTCGTCCTGCGCCCGCGCGTCGACGATTCGTCGGTTAAACGCCTGGCTCGCGTCGTAAGGGTTTTCTAGCTCCGATCCGTGCAGCGTGTGCAGCGCGAAGTAGATCAGCGCGATGTTCGCAATGAACATCACCGAGAAGAAGGCGCCAAGCCACGCGAGGACTTGCCGCCCAGTCAGCTCCTTAGACACCTTTCTCTCCTCGCAATCGCACAAAAATGCTCAGCCCCTTGGCCCCGCAACCCCCCTCGGCTCCGCGAGCGCTTCGCGCTCAACGTCCTTGTCGCCTCGACAATCATGGACCGAAGAAATGGTCGACCACGACGCTGCGCTCTCCGGTCTTGGCGTCAACGGCGGTGAAGGTGATCGGGGTCGAGGCGCCAAGCGCCGCTTCCGGCGTCGTCACATACACCGGAACTTCGAGCGTCGCATCCGCGTCAACCCGGACGGCGAGCCGCCCATCGGCGCGCGGTTTGGCGACGACGCTCGACATGGTCGCGCTTGGAACCCCCGTGACCTCGAGGGCGAAGTCGCTCGGTTCGCTGAGCTTGTTCGAGAAACGCAACGTGTAGCCGTTGCGGATCCCGCCCTCTGCCGTTTGGGTGTAGAGCGGCGCGCGCACGTGCAGCACGCTGAGGTGCGAGTTGGTGCGGGTGAGGAGCGCATAGAGCATGATGCAGCCGGTCAGCGCGATCGCCGCGGCGTAGAGGATCGTGCGCGGGCGAACGAGGTGATAGACGTTCGTCTTGCCGTGCTTGCGGCGCTCGCGGTTTTCGTCCGTATCGTAGGCGATGAGCCGGATGGGCCGCTTGATCTTGGTCATCACCGCATCGCATGCGTCGATGCAGAGCCCGCACTGGATGCAGCCGAGCTGCGAGCCCTTGCGGATGTCGACGCCGGTCGGACAGACGGCCACGCACTGCATGCAATCGACGCAGTCGCCAGCCGGCTCGCCGTGGGCGTGCGCCTTCGCCGCGTCCTTCACCGACATCCGCGGCTCGCCGCGGTCGAAGCGATAGGTGACGTTCAGCGCGTCGTTGTCGGTCAGCGCCGCCTGGATGCGCGGCCAGGGGCACATGTACAGGCAGACCTGCTCGCGCATATGGCCGGCGAGCGAATACGTCGTGAAGGTGAGGATACCGGCCCACAAGTAGGCGATGAAGGGCGCCTCGAGGGTGAAAAATTCTTTCAGCAGCGTCGGCGCATCGACGAAATAGAGCATCGCCGCTCCGCCGGTGAACAGGGCGATCACGAGCCACGCCGCATGCTTGGCGACGCGTTTCATGATCTTGTCGGCCGTCCAGGGCGCCGCGTCGAGCTTCATGCGGTCGCGCCGGTCGCCCTCGATGAGGCGCTCGACGAAGAAGAACAGGTCCGTCCACACCGTCTGCGGGCAGGCGTAGCCGCACCACACGCGGCCGAACAGCGCGTTCGACAGGAACAGGATCAGCGCCGCCAGGATCAGCAGGCCGGTGAAATAATACACCTCCTGCGGCCACAGCTCGATGAAGAAGGCGTAGAACCGCGAATGCGGGATATCGACAAGAACCGCCTGACTGGGTTCAATCGGTCCGCGGTTCCAGCGGATGAACGGCAGGATGTAGTACACGCCGAGGGCGATGCACAACGCGATCCATTTCAGCCGCCGGTACGTACCCCAAACCTTCTGCGGGTAGACCTTCTTCGCCGCCGCATACAATGGACCGTCGTCGTAGATCTCCTCGGTGCTGATCGTCACGGGAAGGCCACCCGCTTCCTACTTGCCGCCGCCGAGGCTGTGGACATAGATCGCAAGCGACTTGATGGTTTCCGGATCGAGGCGCTTGTCCCAGGCCGGCATCGTGCTGTTGCGGGCATAGGTGACGGTATAGGTCAGATCCTTGATGTCGGACCCGTACTGCCAGACCTTAGTCGTCAGGTTGGCCGAACCCATGTCGATGTTGCCCTTGCCGTCCTCGCCATGGCAGGCGGTGCAGTTGTCGGCGAAGATTTTCTTGCCGGCGGCGACGTCGACGCCGTGCTCGGGCTCGAGGCCGCTGAGGGTCCGCACGTAGCTGACGACTTCGCGGATCTCCTCGGGCTTCAGGATTCCGTCCTTGCCGAAGGACGGCATTGCGCTCGTGTGCGTGTCCGGGTCGTCGGAGCGGATGCCGTGGGTGATCGTCGCCTGGATCTGAGCGAGAGTCCCGCCCCACAGCCAGCGGCCGGCCGTCAGATTGGGGTAGCCTCTCTGACCTTGCCCGCCCGAGCCGTGGCACGGCGCGCAATTGTCGCCGAACGCCGCCTTGCCTTCGGCGAGGGCGATCTCGAGCAGCTTCGGATCAGCCTCGATCTCATTGAGGCTTGCCTTTTCGAGGCCCGCCGCTATTTGCGCCCGCGCCGCCTGGCCCGCCGCGACGTCCGCCGCAACCGCGGCGCGATTGGTGTATCCGAACAGGCCGGGGGCATAGCCGCTCACCAGCGGCCATGACGGATAGACGATCCAATAGCCGAACGCGAAGGCTATGCACAGGTAGAACAGGTACAGCCACCAGCGAGGCAGCGGCGTGTTGAGTTCGCGAATACCGTCCCACTCGTGTCCGGTCGTCGTCTGGCCGGAAACTTTATCGACTTGAACCGGGTCGGTGATCATCGCTCAATCCTCCCGCAGCGGCATGCGGGCCGCGTCCTTGAACTGCGCCCCGTTCTTTGGCCAAAGCGCGTAAGCGAGCGTCGCGAGGAAAAACAGGAAGCAATAGACGGTGCCCGCCGATTGCGCGAACTGCGCCAGCAATTCGTAAGTCGTTGACATGATGGTCCCCTCCCCGATCAGCGCAGATTCGCCTTATTATCGTACAGCTTGAAGTCGACGAGCGTGCCGAGCATCTGCAAATAGGCGATGACGGCGTCGCCCTCCGTGATATCGGCCGACGTCGGGTTGAACTTGCGCACGACCGCCTTCGGATAGCGCTTGAGCAGCGCCGCGGCCTCAGGCGTGTCGGGGCTTACCTGAGCCTTCAGGTCGGTCATGACATTCTTGATCATGTCGTCCGTATAGGGCGTGCCGACTTCGCGGTTGGTCTCGACGTTTGCGACGAGCTCGCGGGTGTCGAGCGGCGTGTCGAACAAGAACGCGTAGTTCGGCATGATCGACTGCGGCACGACCGAGCGCGGGTCGGTCAGGTGGGCGACGTGCCAGGCGTCGGTGTACTTGCCGCCGACCCGGGCGAGGTCCGGCCCGTTGCGCTTGGAGCCCCACTGGAACGGGTGGTCGTACATGCTCTCGGCCGCCAGAGAATAGTGGCCATAGCGCTCCACCTCGTCGCGCAGGGCGCGGATCATCTGGCTGTGGCAAAGGTAGCAGCCTTCGCGCACATAGATGTTGCGCCCGGCGAGCTCGAGCGGCGTATAGGGCCGCATGCCCTGCACGGTTTCAATGGTGCTCTTCAGGTAGAAGAGCGGGACGATCTCGACGATGCCGCCGATGGCGACCATGATGAGAATGCCGAGGACGAGGAGAAGCGGACTCCTCTCCAGGATGTGATGCCTGGAGAAAAGCGACCCGCCGTGGTGAGGCTGCGAGGAGCTGCTCATAGTCTCAAGTCCTCATTCCGCCGGCTGAAGGGAAGGCTGCGCCACCGGGGCCGCCTGCTCGGACGCGGTGATCGTCATGTAGACGTTGTAGAGCATCAGGCAGTAGCCGACGAGGAACAGAGCGCCGCCGATCGCGCGGATCACATAGAAGGGATGCATCGCCGCGACGGTCTCGATGAAGGAATATTCGAGATAGCCTTGCGGGGTGTAGCTCCGCCACATCAAGCCCTGCAGGATGCCCGACACCCACATCGAGGTGATGTAGAGCACGATGCCGAGGGTTGCGATCCAGAAATGCCAGGAGACAAGTCGCAGCGAGTAGAGCTCACGCTTGTTCCACAGCCAGGGGACGAGGCAGTAGAGTGCGCCGAAGGAGACGAAGGCGACCCAGCCGAGCGCGCCGGAGTGCACGTGGCCGACCACCCAGTCGGTATAGTGCGCGAGCGAGTTCACCGACTTGATCGACATCGCCGGACCTTCGAAGGTCGACATGCCGTAGAAGGCGACCGACACCACCAGCATGCGCAGCACCGGATCGGTGCGCAGCTTGTCCCACGCGCCCGAGAGCGTCAGCAGGCCGTTGATCATCCCACCCCACGAGGGCATCCACAGCATGACCGAGAACGTCATGCCGAGCGTCTGCGTCCAGTCCGGCAGCGCCGTGTAGTGCAGATGATGCGGGCCCGCCCAGATGTAGAGGAAGATCAGCGCCCAGAAGTGGATGATCGACAGCCGGTAGGAGTAGATCGGCCGCTCGGCTCGCTTCGGCACGAAATAGTACATGATGGCGAGGAAGCCGGCAGTCAGGAAGAAGCCGACCGCGTTGTGGCCGTACCACCACTGGAACATCGCGTCCTGCACGCCGCTCCACACGACATAGGACTTCGACGAGAAGATCGACACCGGCACGGCTGCGTTGTTGCCGATATGCAGCATCGCGATCGTCAGGATGAAGGCGAGGTAGAACCAGTTCGCCACGAAAATGTGGGGCTCCTTGCGCCGGTAGAGCGTGCCGAGGAACACCAGCAAATAGGTGACCCAGACAATGGTCAGCCAGAGGTCGGCGTACCATTCGGGCTCGGCGTATTCCCTGCTCTCGGTGATGCCGAGCAGGTAGCCCGTGCCGGCGATCAGGATGAAGAAGTTGTAGCCGAGCACCACGAACCAAGGCGCGAGGTCGCCGGCGAGGCGCGCGCGGCTGGTGCGCTGCACGACGTAGAACGACGTCGCCAGCAGCACGTTGCCGCCGAAGGCGAAGATGACCGCGGAGGTGTGCAGCGGCCGCAGGCGGCCGAAGTTGAACCAGGGCGCGAGGTTGAGATCCGGGAACGCGAGTTCGCTGGCGATGTAGACGCCGACCGCCATGCCCGCCAGACCCCAGAACAGGGCCATGATCGTCGAGAACTGAACCGGCCCGAAATTATAGTTCGGCAGACCGTTGATCTCGAGTGGCGGACGCTCCGCAGAGCGCTTGCTGTAGCGCTGGAAGATCGCAAAGATGCCGAGACCGGCGCAGATCACGCCTAGCGCCATGTGGAAGGCGTAGGCGGGTTCGACCGTCTTGCTCGCGATGTAGAGGCAAAGAAGGCCAAGTAGCGCGAGGACGCCGATGAGCCCGACTTCGCCGCCCCACAGCGCCTTTGGTTGAGATACCGTCTGCATTCCTCATCCCCGTACAAGAGGCAATTCCCCGGCCTCCTGTGGAACGGCGCATTTATGCCGCCGGCCCATCCAGCCCGGAACGTCGATCGAATTTGCGGCCTTGCGTCATCGCGACGGCAGGATCGCACGATGACTCCCTAATGCATGGGCGATCATGCCCCGTCCACCTGTCCCAACGTCGCAATTCGCGGCGCAGAGCATCGGCGGCAGGGGGGAATTCGGAGCGAAATCGGCGGAAAAACCTAGGGTTCCGGGCAGCGTCCGGTTCAGCGCGGCTGAGCGTGGCGTGACCATCTGTCGCACTTGCGTTCGCCTCTTCAGGATGCGTTCGCCGGCCGCGTCGCGACCCCGAGCAGGTCACGCAAAATCGGGCTGCGAGGCCCTGGCGCCGCGCCGCGATTGCTTGCAGGGCCGAAGCGCTCAGGCGACTGCGGCCTCATACGCCGCCTCGGCGGGCTCGAAGACCGCCGCCGCGTCCCGATCGGCGGCAGCAAGCCGCGCGAGCGCGTCCCGCCGGAGGATTTCCACCCGGCGCTTGCGCGGCAACTTGAGGAAGCCGCGGTCCCTGAACAGGGTGAACGTGCAACTCACCGTCTCGATCGTCAGGCCGAGGTAGTCCGCAATGTCCTGCCGCTGCATCGCGAGATCGAGCACCCGGCCGATCGGCGAGGCGGAACGGGCCGAGAGCATGGTCAGGAACCAGGCCAGACGCTCCTCGGCCGAGCTTCGGCCGATCATCATCATATGGTCGATCGAGAGGGTCAGCGCCCGAGTCGCGCCGTAGAACAGCGCCGCGTTGAGGCGGGGGTCGTCGTTCATGCGGACGCGGCATGCAGGCCGCGGAAGGATCGCCATTGCTGCGGAGTCGACGGCTTCGATCGTCAGTTTGTGCGTCTCGTCGGGCTCCAGCCCGCAGACGTCGCCTGGCATGTAAAAGGCGAAAACCTGCCGGCGGCCATCGCGGGTGAACTTCACCGCCCGGAACATTCCGCGCATGACGAGAAAGAAATTCTCCGTCGGGTCGCCTTCGCCCACCACTTCCTGCCCGCCGTCGAACGGAACGATCAGGGACTCGAAGTGAGGAAAGCGCGCCGCCAGGAGCTCGCCGATTCTCGGCGAATCCTCGACGGGATGGTTGAATGCATACGCCATAAGGCGAACCGCCTCCTGACGGCCACAAGGACCGTCCCGCCTCGGCAGATCTGTTCATCCGCTCCGGCCAACCCCCTAAGCTACGAGAGATATAGGCGGAGGGCGCCCTGTGGTGGAACGGGGCGTATTGACGCAGCCAGAGTCACGTTCGGCGGCGGCTCGCTCGAGATGGCGACGACAGTCGAGGGCCTTGTCAAAATTCTCGACAGCTTGCGAGGAAGCTGCCACTCCGGGCCCATGGCCAAGTTCCGCTCTTCCTACGTCTGCCAGAACTGCGGGGCGATCACCCAACGCTGGCAGGGCAAGTGCGAATCTTGCGGCGAATGGAACACGATCATCGAAGAGGCCGCCGCTCTCGGGATCGGCGGAGCCGCGGCCCGGCGCGGCGCGGCGGGCCGGACCTTCCCCCTCGAGGACCTAGCGGGCGAATCGAAACCCGAGCCGCGCGTCGTCACCGGGATCGCCGAGCTCGACCGGGTCGCCGGCGGCGGCTTCGTGCCCGGGTCGGCGACCCTGATCGGCGGCGAGCCGGGCATCGGCAAATCCACCCTATTGATTCAGGCTTGCACGGCGGTGGCTCGTTCCGGCGCGCGCGTCATCTACATATCCGGCGAGGAGTTCGACGGCCCAAGTCCGACTTCGAGCCTCCCGGCTGGGGCTCGGGGAAGCAGCTGTGCAGCTTGCGGCCCAGACTCTGATCGAGGACATCGTCGCGACCCTGGGCTCCGGCGACGCGCCAAAGTTCGTGGTCATCGATTCGATCCAGACCATGTGGAGCGACGCAATCGAATCTGCGCCGGGCACGGTCAGCCAGGTCAGAGGCTCGGCTCAGGCGCTGATCCGCTTCGCCAAGGCGAGCGGGGCGGCGCTGCTCATCGTCGGGCATGTCACCAAGGACGGCCAGATCGCGGGTCCCCGCGTCGTCGAGCACATGGTCGACGCGGTCTTCTCGTTCGAGGGGGACGGCGCGCACGCGTTTCGCCTGCTGAGAGCCGCCAAGAACCGCTTCGGCGCGACCGACGAGGTGGGCGTTTTTGAAATGACGGGAGCCGAACTCGCGGAGGTGCCCAACCCCTCGGCTCTGTTCCTTGCCGGACGCGACGGCGCCGCCAGCCCCGGGGCCGCGGTGTTTGCGGGAGTCGAGGGCGCGAGGCCGCTGCTCGTCGAGATTCAGGCTCTGGTCGCGCCGACGACGCTCGGCACCCCGCGGCGGGCGGTGGTGGGTTGGGAGCCGAGCAGGCTCGCGATGGTGCTGGCCGTGCTCGAGTCGCACGGCGGACTCAAACTCGGCCAGCATGACGTCTATCTCAACGTCGCGGGAGGCCTTCGCGTCGCCGAGCCCGCCGCCGATATCGCCGCCGCGGCGGCGCTCGTCTCGTCGGTCACCGGCGCGGCGCTGCCGCACGACGCCGTCTATTTCGGCGAGATCGCCCTCTCCGGCTCTGTTCGCGCCGTCGCTCACACCGGCCTGCGTCTCAAGGAGGCGGCGAAGCTCGGCTTTGTGAGCGCTTTCGCCCCGCCATCGCCGCGGCCCGAGGGCGAGAGCGTCAGGATCGTTCAGACTCCGATCGCCTCGGTCGCCTCGCTGGTGGCGCTGATCGCGGCGGCAGGAATCGAGGCTAAGGTCCACTCCGCACGGGCGGCGGAAGATCCAGGCCGTTCGGGGTGACGAACCGGGGAGGCTTGGCTATAAGGCGCACTGCCGGACGTCGCCGGCGACGCCCCGTCGCCGCGGTTTTCGAGCGTCTCGACGGGGTTTTCTGAATGCCTTCCTATCTCGATCTCGCCGTACTCGCGATCGTCCTCATCTCGGCGTTCTTGTCCATGCTCCGCGGGTTTTCCCGCGAAGTGCTGGCGATCGCGTCGTGGGCCGCCGCGGCCGCCGCCGCCTATTACTTCTATCCGGTTGTGGTGCCTTACCTCACGCCTTATATTCACAAGGACGTCGTCGCGCAGGCGATCGCCGCCGCGATCGTGTTCTTCGCCACCCTGATCGTCGTGTCGCTCTTCACCGTTCGGCTGTCGGACGCGATTCTCGACAGCAAGATCGGGGCGCTCGACCGGACGCTCGGCTTCGTGTTCGGGGTCGCGCGGGGCTTCCTGCTCGCGGTGGTCGGATTTGCGATCTTCAACTGGTTGGTCTCGGATAAACAGCAGCCGGAATGGGTAAAGAACGCCAAGACGCGCCCGATCCTGACGGACACCGCGGACAAGATCGTCGCCATGCTGCCGGAAGACGCGGCGTCGACGATCGACGGCTGGATCAAATCGCACGGGAACGTCATTCCGGCGAGCGACGAGCCGGTCGACGAATCCGCCGCGCCGACCCTGGCCAAGCCGGCTGCGCCGCCGACGACGGCGCACAAGGCCGAACAACCGTCGACCAACGCGACCGCCCTCGACAAGCAGAAGCTCGACGCGCTGATCAACAAGAACGTGCCCCAGCCGGCCCCGGCGGGGCCGGCGGTGCTGCCCAAACAATAAAGGAACGGATGCCCCCCGCCTCCGGCGAATCGAGCGAGGACGCCATCGACCGCAGTTTCGATCCGGCCGGCGCCCGAGGCGTCGATTTGGAGGAAGACCGGCTGCACGAGGAATGCGGCGTCTTCGGCATCTTCGGCCATCCGGACGCCGCCGCGATCGTCGCGCTCGGCCTGCACGCCCTGCAGCATCGGGGCCAGGAGGCGGCGGGCATCGTCGCCTTCGACGGATTGCGATTTCACTCGGAACGCCGACAGGGCCTGGTTGGCGATCATTTTTCCAACGCCGCGACCATCGATCGCCTGCCGGGACAGGCGGCGATCGGCCACGTGCGCTACTCGACTACCGGCGAGACGGCGCTGCGCAACGTCCAGCCCCTGTTCGCCGAGCTGGAGGCCGGCGGCCTCGCGGTCGCCCACAACGGCAACCTCACCAACGGCCTGACGCTCCGGCGCGAACTCATTCGCGGCGGAGCCATCTGCCAATCGACCACCGACACCGAAGTCGTGCTGCTGCTGGCGGCGCGCTCCCGCCGCACGAAGATCATCGATCGCTTTGTCGAGGCGCTGGCCGAGATCGAAGGCGCCTATGCCCTCGTTGCTCTGACCAACAAGAAGCTGATTGGCGCGCGCGACCCGCTCGGGATCCGCCCGCTGGTGCTCGGGGAGCTCGACGGCTGCCCGATCCTGTGCTCGGAGACCTGCGCCCTCGACATCATCGGGGCGAAGTTCGTACGCGACATCGAGAACGGGGAGGTCGTCGTGATCGACGCGGCGGGCGTGAAGAGCTTCTTCCCCTCGCCTCGGGTTCCGGCGCGGCCCTGCATTTTCGAATACATCTATTTCGCCCGGCCCGATTCGATCGTGCACGGCCGTTCGGTCTACGACGCCCGCAAGGCGATGGGCGCCGAACTCGCGCGCGAGGCGCCCGCCGACGCGGACGTGGTCGTGCCGGTGCCCGACTCCGGCGTTCCTGCGGCGATCGGCTACGCCAGAGCCTGCGGCCTGCCGTTTGAGCTCGGCATCATTCGCAACCACTATGTCGGCCGCACCTTCATCCAGCCGACCCAATCGATCCGCGAACTCGGCGTTCGCATGAAGCACAACGCCAACCGCGCCGTGGTCGCGGGCAAGCGGGTGGTGCTGATCGACGATTCGATCGTCCGCGGCACGACCAGCGTCAAGATCGTTCGGATGATGCGCGAGGCCGGCGCGCGCGAGGTCCATTTCCGCATCTCCTCACCGCCTATCGCCCATCCCGACTTCTACGGGATCGATACGCCCGAGCGGGACAAGCTGCTAGCGGCGCGGATGGACCTCGAGACGATGCGCCGGTTCATGGGCGCCGACAGCTTGGCGTTCCTTTCGATAGAGGGCATCTACCGGGCCATGGGCTATTCGGCGCGCAATCCGAAGCAACCCCAGTTCACCGACCATTGCTTCACCGGGGACTATCCGACCCGCCTGATCGACAAGGACGGAGAGCCCGGGCGCCAGCACCTGCCGCTGCTGGCGGAGGCAAGCTGAGACGAGGCCTGTCCAGCCCCGTCGGCGACGCGCTTGGAGCGAACGGCCGACGACGCCTACGGCAAATTTTTCCAAGCCGATCCAAATTTTTCCAAGCCGATCCAAGGAAATCCAAGAAAACCATGAAAAAAGGACTTGGATTTTCTTGGATTTTCTTGGATTCGTTCGTCCAAATCGTGGATTTTCAATGGGTTACGAGCGTCTCAAGCCCAAAAAAATCTATCGCCCTTTTCCTCCCGCCGAGTCGCCCTCTCGCCGAGTCGCCTCGCGAGCGTCCGGACCAGGCGCTCCCAAGCGGACGCCGGCCAAAATGGCTTCGATGGACATTCGGGCTTCTCCTTCACGAGGCCGGCATCGAGAACTTATAAAGAACGACAACGCCTGTGTCAAGAAATAAGTCAGCTGCCCTGCGCCGCAATATCGCGGATGAATGGCTCGCGACCGCGCCCTCCAAATTGGGGAGCGCAATCGGGGAGCGCATATCGAGCTTCGCCGGCGGTCGGCCGGCCCCGGGTCATCGCAACATCCTTAGTGGAACAGCTTCATCGCGTTGACCAGGGTGCCGTAAATTCCCCACAGCAGCGGAATCCCGACGAACCCCCACGCCAGGACCAGCTCGAAGGTCGTGGTGCCGCTCCTCTGATCACTTGAGCTCATGAGTAGCCTCCTTTAGGCGACGCCGATTACATCGTCGGCCGTTTCCGGATTCATATGATGGCGGTCGTCGACCGCTTTGATCAGAAAGTTGGCGATCAGGCCGACGACCAGGAGCCCGGCCATGATGTACATGGTGACGTTATAGGCCTGCGCCTTGGGCACGCCGCTGTCGATCTGATACTGCCGAATGTAATTTACCAGCACCGGGCCCAGCACCCCCGCGATGGACCAAGCGGTGATCAGCCAGCCGTGGATCGCGCCGACATAACGCGTGCCGAACATGTCCCTCAGATAGGCCGGGACGGTCGCGAACCCTCCGCCGTACATGCTGATGATCACCAGGAAGCAGACGATGAACAAGGCAAGATTACCGGCGCCGCCGAAATACGGCACGAGCGAATAAAGAACAATTCCAAGCAGGAAGAAGACGTAGTACGTATTCTTGCGGCCGATATGATCCGAAGTCGACGCCCAGAAGAAACGTCCGGCCATGTTGAAGATGCTCAGGAGACCGACGAAGCCGCCCGCGGCCGCCGCGGTTACCCGACCTGGGAACATCTCCTGGCTCATCGCCGACGCCTGGCCCAGCACGCCGATGCCCGCGGTCACGTTCATGCAGAGCACCACCCAGATCAGCCAGAATTGCGGCGTCTTCAGCGCCTGGTAAACGTAGACGTCCTTGTTGGTGACGAGCTTCTTTGGCGTCGCGGGCGCAACAAAGCCCTCAGGCTTCCAACCCGGCGGCGGCACGCGCACGATCGCGGCTCCGACCAGCATGAAGCACGCGTAGACGAGCCCCAGGACGATGAACGTCTTGGCGACGCCGACATGAGTCGGCGTCGAGAAAACGCTCATCAGCCAGACTGAGAGCGGCGAAGCGATCATGGCCCCGCCGCCAAAACCCATGATCGCCATGCCGGTCGCCATCCCCGGCCGGTCGGGGAACCATTTGATCAATGTCGACACCGGCGAGATGTAACCAAGTCCCAATCCGATCCCGCCCAGCACGCCATAGCCGAGATAGACTATCCAAAGCTGGTAAATCCACACGCCCAGCGCGCTGACGAGAAATCCGCCGCCGAAGCAAAGCGCCGCAGTGAACATCGCGCGGCGCGGACCGCCCTCCTCGACCCAGCGGCCCAGCACCGCCGCCGAGGCCCCGAGAAAAAAGATCGCGATGGAGAAAATCCAGCCGAGCTCGGTGAGCTTCCAGTCGTCCGGCGCCGACTTCGTAATGCCAATAAGCTTCGTCATTGGGAGGTTGAAAACGCTGAACGCATAGACCTGGCCGATGCACAGATGAATGCAAAGCGCGGCCGGCGGCACCATCCAGCGGCTGAAAGCCGGCCTGGCGACCGAATGGCTTCGGTCCAATATTGACGCGACACTCATCGAGGTTTCCTCCCATCCGAATTTTTGGCCAACGGCCTGTGCGAGCGCCGGCCGCCGCTCGGCCGGGACGAACCCGGCCGCAGCGACCGCGATTGCAAGGTCCGCGCATAAAGACCATTGGCCGCCGACCGTGGTTCAACTTACGCAACTGGTCCGCGCGTTGGCAATGCCCGTTTTTTAAGCCGCTTTTTAACCAGCCCGTGAGGGGATACCGGCGCCTGTGTTCACAGTGCTGTCATGCAGCGCCGCGATACAAAGCTGGTCGTCGCGCCTGAGGAGCCGATCCCCATGACAGCCGCCACCGATTTTCAGGCGCCGCACGCCGCCCCGGTGAAGCCGCATCTCGATCACCATGTCGATATCCGGCTCATGCTCATTTTGCTGGCCGTGCTCGCCTGCGGCCTCTTCTACATGGCCTATTCGATCAGCTCGGACATCTCTGCGTCCGGCGGCGGACCGACGACAATTTTGCCGTACATCCTGCTCGGCGTCGCGATGCTGATTGCGCTCGGCTTCGAATTCGTCAACGGCTTCCACGACACGGCCAACGCCGTAGCGACGGTCATCTACACCCATGCTCTGCCGGCCCAGGTGGCAGTCGTGTGGTCCGGCTGCTGGAATCTGCTCGGCGTGCTTGCGTCGACGGGCGCCGTCGCCTTCGGCATCGTCTCGCTGCTCCCCGTGGAACTCATCCTGCAGGTCGGCTCCGCCTCAGGATACGCGATGGTGTTCGCGCTGCTCATCGCTGCGATCATATGGAATCTGGGCACTTGGTGGCTCGGCATTCCCGCCTCGAGCTCGCACACGCTGATCGGGTCGATCGTCGGCGTCGGCGTCGCCAACGCATTGATGCGCGGGAAGGACGGCACCTCCGGTGTGGATTGGGACCAGGTGACGAAGGTTGGCGAGGCCCTTCTGTTCTCGCCGCTGTTCGGCTTTGTCCTCTCGGCGGTGCTGCTGCTCGTCATGAAAGCGGTGATCCGCGCGCCGGCGCTTTACACGGCGCCGACGACGAACAAGCCGCCGACTTTGTGGATCCGCGGCCTGCTCGTGCTCACCTGCACCCTCGTCTCTTTCTTTCACGGCTCCAACGACGGTCAGAAGGGCATGGGCCTCATCATGCTGATCCTGATCGGCGTCGCGCCGACCGCTTACGCCCTGAACCGGACGCCGGGCCCGGGGCATGCCGGGGCGTTCATCGCCGCCGCCCACAACGCCTCGAAAATCGTCGAGGCGCACGGCGCCGGATACAACGTTATCGGCGACCCGCGCCCAGCGGTCACCGACTACATTCACGCCCACCAGATTTCGGGGGGCACCTATCCTTCTCTCGCGGTGCTGGTGAAGCAGATCAGCGACTCGGTCGAGCAGTACGGCTCCGTCGCCAGGACGCCGTTCGACAAGGTCGCGAACCTCCGCAACGATATGTATCTCGCCTCAGAGGCTTTCCGCGTTCTGTCGAAAGACAAGGAGAACGAACTGAAGCCGGAGGAGAAGGCGCAGATTGCAGACTTCAAGAAGCAGCTTGACGGCGCGACCAAGTTCATCCCGCTGTGGGTGAAAATATGCGTGGCGATCGCGCTCGGCCTCGGCACGATGATCGGCTGGAAGCGCATCGTCGTCACCGTCGGCGAGAAGATCGGCAAGACCCATCTGACCTACGGCCAGGGGGCCGCCGCAGAGCTCATCGCCGCCGCGACGATCGGCGCGGCGGACGGCTTCGGCCTGCCGGTTTCCACCACGCACGTGCTCTCATCCGGCGTCGCCGGCACAATGGTCGCCAACGGCTCCGGCATGCAGTGGTCGACGGTGCGCAGCATCGCCATGGCCTGGGTGCTGACGTTGCCCGCCGCGATGCTCATGGCGGGCGTTCTCTTCGCCATCTTCAGCCAAATCTTCTGAATTTCAGGCTCTTTGGCGTTCGTTTCGAAGAGGCCGCGCTCAAGCGAGGCCTCTTCATCCGCGATCAGCTGCCGCCGTACCAGGAGACGGGCCTCGCGCGCTGGCGCGGAAGCCGGATATCGCGCGCCTTCAGGTCCCGAAGTTTCAGATACATCATCGCGGTCATCAGGGCGTCGGAAAAGGCGTCGTGCTGATCGAGCGCCGGCAGGCCGAGATCGTTGAGGATGCTCATGAAGCGCAGATCGACCTCGGTGCCCGGGGGCGCATCGCCATATTTCCGTTCGTAGTACGCTCCCGACACCTCGATCTTCTCGTTCGGCAGCTTTATGCCGAGCATTCGGCGGACGTGCTTGTTGAGCATCGCGACGTCGAACTCGAGGTAGAAGCCAACGAGCGGCCGCGAACCGACGAAGCGCAGGAGACGCGGCAGCACCTCCTCCATTGTCCGCCCCTCGGCGACGTCCTGTTCGCGCAAGCCATGCACCTTGATGGCGTCCGGCTTCAGCCTGCACTTGGGCCTGACCGTCGCCTCGAAGCGTTCGCTGGTCAGGATGCGGTTGCCGCGGATCTTGACGGCGGCGACCGTGACGACATCGTCGTTCCGCACACTGAGGCCCGTGGTCTCGCAGTCGATCGACACCGCCTCGTCCGCCGGCGCCGGCTCGAGCAGAAAGCGATAGTCCGGATCGCGAAGAAGCCGTCGATCCAGCTGTCGCTTGAGCGCCGTCAGCATCAGAACATCGCCAGACTGAAGTGCCGGCGCAGAAGCTCGCGCAACCGCTTCACGACATGGAAAGCATCCCGCAGAAGGTCGCGCTCCATGGTCGACAGTTCGCCCGGCTTGACCAGGCTGGTCGAATGGGCCTCCGCGATCTGCGCGTCGAGTCTCAGCGTCATCAGATAGCGCAGGGCCTGGGTCAGCTCGCGCGCAAATTGGACGTCGAACGCGCCGAGCTCAGCGAGGCTGGCGATGCGCGCGCCCGTGCCCGTCTCGTGCAGGCCCTTTTCCAGAGACAGCGCCCGCACGCCGTGCACGATCGGGAAGATCCCGCCCTTCTTTAGGTCGAGCGCGTCGCCGTCGGCCCTGGAGGTGACCAGATTGTTGAAGATGCCGATCGGGGTCGGAAAGGCGTCGATCGCGCGGGCGAAGCGCGCAAGATGCACCCGCTCTCCCCGCATCAGGTCGATCAGGTCCTGCTTGGCCGCGCGCAGGAGAGCGGCGTCGCCGGCCGTCGCCTCCGCATCGTAGAAGATCGCGACGTTCATCGGTCCGGATCCGTCGCCGAGCGCCAGCCAGCGACGGAAATCGTCGCGGTATTCGTCGAGCGCCTTCGACCACACCGGATTGCGCACCATCACGTCGCCCGGGCAAGGCGGAAAGCCGCATTGCTCGAGCGCGTCGTACATGCCGGCGCGGAACTTCTCGAGATCGGCCGCCGGAACCGGGCCGGAGAGGATGAGCCCATTGTCCTGGTCGGTGCGGAACGTCTGCTCGCCGCGGCCCTCGCTGCCCATCACGAACAGGCAGCCGGATTCGCGGATCGATTTCGGCGCGACGAGCGAGAAGAGCTTGGCGTGCAGATGGCGGTTCAGATCGGAAACGATCTCGCACACGATGTCGATTTTCACGCCCTGTCGGCGGAGGGTTCGGATCTGCGGGTCGATCTCGCGCGCCGCGCGCGCCAGATCGGCGACGGACGAGGCATGGTCGATGCGCCCGGCGACGAGCTGCGAATTTCCAGCGAGAAAGCTCAGCAGGTCGATATCTTCGAGGACGCCGATGAAATCGCCGTTCGCCGTGACGGCTACCCGCCGCTTGTTGTGCTTGGTCATCTTGAGCAGTGCGGTTGAGACGAGATCGTCCTGCGCGACGCATACCACCGGCCGGCGCGCCAACGGTCCGACCGGGCTTTCGATCGGCCGGCGGTCGAGGATCGTCGCATTCAGAAGGTCGGTGCGCGTGAGGATTCCCACCCCTTCGCCGCGAACGAACAAAGCGTAGGACTTGCTTCCGCGCATTCGAGCGCCGGCTTCGGCGATCGACGCGGTCGCTTCGACGAATTCCGCCGGACGCAGAATGAGGTCTTCGATCCGGGCGCCGAACAGGGGCGCGAAACGCGCGCCCTCCCTCTCGCGCGACACCGCGTCGAGCTTGTTGGCGATGTCGAGATAGAAGAACGAGGCGAAGCGCGGGTTCTGGTTGATGAGCCGAAGCGTGATGTCCCGCGGCAGCAGATTGCACAGCGTCTCCTCGCGCGCGACGAAGGCGTTCGCTGCGTGGCCTTGGACGAGAGCGCGGCTGTCGAACGTGTCGCCCGGCCCCCGCAGCGCGACAACGTCGTCGCCGTCGCGCTCCTCGACCACGCCCTTGATGACGATGTAGAGGCTGTCGGGCTGGCGGTCACGGCCGATGATCATCTCATTGGGCCGGAAATAGGCGATGTCGAGCGAGTCGCGCGCCAACTCGACCTCGTCGTCGCTCAGTCGATCGAAAGGCGCGTTCCTGGCGTCGAAATGTTGCGCCACCTGCATTCTCCCCTCGGACGCATTGTCTCCGACAGCGCCGCGCCGGCAAGGCGATCCGCCGTCCTCCGCGCCGGTTGGAAGCGCAGCCCCCCTCCTGCTACAACATCGAACGAAACATGAAGAGCAACTTTCGGCGAAGGATGGAATCCAATGGCCACGACTGACGACATTCTGTCGGAGATCGACGCCGAACAGGGGCGCGCCATCGAGCGGCTGTTCGAATTTCTGAGAATCCCGTCGATATCGGCCGCGCCGGCCCATTTTCCCGACTGCGACCGCGCGGCCGACTGGCTCGTGCTCCAGCTCGCGGAGCTCGGCTTCGAGGCCGCCAAGCATCCGACCGAAGGGCGACCGATGGTCCTGGGTCACGTGAAGGCCGCCCAGCGCGACGCACCGCACGTGCTGTTCTACGGGCATTACGACGTGCAGCCCGCCGATCCGCTCGGCCTATGGCGCAACCCTCCGTTCGAACCGAAGCTCGAAGCCGGGCCGCGCGGCGAGCGCATCGTGGCGCGCGGCGCGTCCGACGACAAAGGTCAATTGATGACTTTCCTCGAGGCGTGCCGCGCGTTCAAAAAATTCGGCGGGCCGCCGTGCTCCGTCACCGCGCTGTTCGAAGGCGAAGAAGAAACGGGTTCGCCTTCGCTGCCGGCCTTCCTCGCCAAGCACGCCAAGACGCTGAAGGCCGACGTCGCCCTCGTCTGCGACACCGGCATGTGGAGGCCGTCGACGCCGGCAATCACCACCGCGCTACGCGGCATCACCATGGATGAGGTGATTCTGCGCGGCGCGAACCGTGACCTGCACTCCGGCGTCTACGGGGGTCCCGCCGTCAATCCGATCCATGCGCTCTGCCGCATTCTTGGAGACCTGCACGACGCGAAGGGCGCCGTAGCCCTCCCCGGCTTCTACGACGGCGTCGAGGAGCTTCCGGACGAAATTCGGGAGCAATGGAGCGAACTTGATTTCGACGCCGCCGCGTTTCTCGGCGACGTCGGCTTGACGACGCCGGCCGGCGAGCGGGACCGGACGCCGCTCGAACAGCTCTGGTCGCGGCCAACCTGCGACGTCAACGGGATCATCGGCGGCTACACCGGCGAGGGAACGAAGACGGTGCTGCCGGCCGAGGCCAGCGCCAAGGTCTCCTTCCGGCTGGTGGGGAAACAGAGCCCCGAACGCGTCATCCAGTCTTTCCGGTCCTTTGTCGCCTCGCGCCTGCCGCCGGACGTAAAGGCCGAGTTCGTCAGCCATGGGGGAAGCCCCGCGATCTCGCTGCCGGTCAGGAACGAAGCGCTCCGCCGCACGCGACAGGCCTTGGAGGCCGAATGGGGAAAGCCCGCGGCTCTGATCGGATGCGGCGGCTCCATACCGATAGTCGGCGCGTTCAAGCGCGAACTCGAGATGGACAGCCTGCTCGTCGGCTTCGCCTTGGAGGACGACAACATGCATTCCCCGAACGAGAAATACGAGCGCGCGTCCTTCCACAAGGGCGCGCGCTCCTGGGCGCGCATCCTCTTCGCGCTAGCCGCATGAGCGTTGCCGGGACCCGCGCCGGCGGCCGGGCCAGCGTCGTCTTCTCGCTTGGCGGCAACGTCGGCGACAAGGCGGGCGCGTTGCGCCGCGCGCTCGACGCGCTGGGAAGCGAGCCCGGGATCGAGCTCATCGCCGCATCGAGGCTCTATCGAACGCCGCCATGGGGAAAGACCGATCAGGAATTTTTCGTCAACGCCTGCGCGGTCGCGCTGACCAGTCTCGCCCCCGAGACGCTGCTCGTCCGGGTCAAGCGGCTCGAGGTCGAACTCGGCCGGGTTCCCGCCGAACGCTGGGGTCCGCGCGTGATCGACATCGACATCATCGACTATGACGACGTCGCGCTGTCGACCGATCGGCTGACCTTGCCCCATCCCGAACTGTTCAACCGCGCCTTCGTGCTCGTGCCGCTGGCGGAGATCGCGCCGGACCGGACGATCGGCGGCAGACGCGTCGGCGACGCGGCGGCGAGCCTCGGCGCCCAGGCCGAGGGCATCGTTCCTCTGGACTGATGGGCGCAAAACGGCGAATGTCTGCCCTTGGCGCTTTTTCCAACCCTGAGAGTCCGAACCCCATGTCCGGCTGGTCGCAGACCTTCACCTTTCTCGACGGCGAGTGGATCGAAGGCAATACGCCCTTCATCGGCGTGCGGACGCACGCCTTCTGGCTGGGCTCGAGCGTGTTCGACGGCGCGCGGGCCTTCGAAGGCGTGACCCCCGACCTCGACAGGCACTGCGCCCGCCTCAACCGTTCGGCCAGGACCATGTGGCTGAAGCCGACCGTCAGCGAGGAGGCGATGGTCGAACTGGCGCGTGAGGGCGTAAGGAGATTCAAGCCGGGGGCCGAACTCTATATTCGCCCGATGTACTGGGCCGAGCGAGGCGGCGCGACGTCGGTCCAGCCCGACCCTGAGTCGACCCGCTTTTGTCTCAGCGTCTATGAGGCGCCGCTGCCGGAGCCGACCGGTGTCTCCATCACCCGCTCCCCCTACATGAAGCCGCTCAGCGTCACCATGCCGATCGACGCCAAGGCCGGCTGCCTCTACCCGAACAACGCCCGCGCGCTGCTCGAGGCCCAGTCGCGCGGCTTCGGCAATTGCCTGCTCTGCGACATGCTCGGCAACGTGGCCGAGCTCGCGACCGCCAATATTTTCATGGCGAAGAACGGGATCGCGATGACGCCGATGGCCAACGGCACGTTCCTCAACGGCGTCACCCGCCAGAGGGTGCTGAAGCTGTTGCAGGCCGATGGAAAGGACGTGCGCGAGGCGACGCTTCGCTTTTCGGATTTCGACGAGGCGGACGAAATTTTTGTCGTCGGCAACTACGGCAAGGTCACTCCGGTCCGGCGAATCGACGGGCGCGACCTGCAGCCGGGACCGTTTTATCGCCGCGCACGCGAACTCTATTGGGAGTTCGCGCATTCCTGACCCGACGCCGGCGAGGGGAGGCCGGAAGGAGACACATGCCGACCCGGTTGACGATTCGACTCGATTTTGACGACGGCCGCCGGCTCGGCGCCGGGAAGATCGCGCTCCTTGAAGCGATCGACCGGACAGGGTCGATCTCGGCCGCGGGTCGGCTTCACGCGATGTCGTACCGGCGCGCCTGGCTGCTGGTCGACGAGTTGAACCAGCTGTTCGCCGCTCCGCTGGTCGCCGCCCATCACGGCGGGACGAAAGGCGGCGGCGCTGAGCTGACCGAAGAGGGGCGCAGGATCGTGGCGCTCTACCGGGACGCCGAAGCGAAGATGCGCGCGGCGGCGGGAGAGGAAATCGATACGATCGAAAGCCAGCTCGCGCCGGCCGCGCCGGCCGCGCCCGCCTGAAGGACGCTTCGCAGGCCCCCCAGAGGCAGGATAAGCTGCTTAGATCTTTTTCCCGTCCGGGCCGAACTGCTTGAGATAGGCGATGACGTTGGCGATGTCGTCGTCCCTCTGCAGCCCCGGGAAGGCCATCTTGGTGCCCGGCACGACGTCGCGCGGGAGGCGGAGGTATTTCGTCAGCGTCGCTTCGTCCCAGACGACGCCCGAGTTCTTGTTCGCGTCGGAATAGTTGTAGCCCGGCGCCGAGCCCGCCTTGCGCCCGACGACGCCGTTGAGCTCGGGGCCGACGAAATTTGTCGCGCCTTCGCCGATCCGATGGCAGGTCTTGCAGACCCTGAAGGTCGCCTCGCCGGCCGCCGCGTCGCCCGCCGCCGCCGCAGCGCCTCCGGAAAGGGCGAGCGCGAGGGCCGACCACAAGATGGTTTGAACGGGATTCACCCGGTGCTCCTTGTTCTCGTGTTCGCAAAAGTGACCGCGCCGCCACCAACACAGTCACGGGCGCGGGCGCTCGAGCGCCCGCCGCAGCGCCCGCAGCGCGGCGGCCAGAAACAAAACCGGTTTGTCGTTTCCATGGCGGCCGCAGCGCGCCTTTGACAGCCGAGGCGCTTTGCCCGAAAGAGGCGGCGATGACGCCGATCGTCAAAATCTGCGGCCTCTCCACCGCCAAAACCCTGGAAGCCGCGCTTGAAGCCGGGGCGGACGTGGTCGGCTTCGTTTTCTTTTCGAGGAGCCCGCGCCATGTCGGATACGAAGCGGCGCGGGCGCTCGGAGCCGAGGCCCGCGGCCGGGCGCGGATCGCCGCGCTCTGCGTCGACGCCGACGACGAGACGCTCGCCCGCATCGCAGACGCGCTCGCGCCCGACATCCTGCAGCTGCACGGCCGCGAGACGCCGGAGCGGGTCGAGGAGATAGGCAGGCGGTTCGGCTCAGCGACGATGAAGGCGGTCGGGGTCGCGGGGCCCGACGATCTCGCCGCCGCCGACCGCTACGACGGCGTCGCGGACTATCTGCTGATCGACGCGAAGCCGCCGAGGGACGCGGCCCTTCCCGGCGGCAACGGCCTTCCCTTCGACTGGCGCCTCGCTAAAGATTTCGTGCCGCGCCGCCCGTGGCTGCTCTCCGGTGGCCTCGATCCCAACAATGTCGGGGCGGCGATCGGGCTCACGGGCGCGCGCGGCGTCGACGTCTCCTCGGGAGTCGAGAGCGCGCCGGGGATCAAGGATGAAGCGAAGAATCGCGGCCTTCGTCGCCGCAGCGCGGCAGGCCTTCGCCCGCGCGACCGAAGGAGCCCATTGAATGGCCAAGCTCGACAAGCCCAATTCCTTCCGCAAGGGCCCGGACGAGCGGGGCCGCTTCGGCATCTACGGCGGCCGCTTCGTCGCCGAGACGCTGATGCCGCTGATCCTCTCGCTCGAGAAAGCCTACGCGGCGGCCAAAGCCGACCCGACGTTCCAGGCCGAGCTCGACAACCTGCTCAAGCACTATGCCGGGCGGCCGAGCCCGCTCTATTTCGCCGAGCGCCTCACCGAGAAGCTCGGCGGGGCAAAAGTCTATTTCAAGCGCGACGAGCTGAACCACACCGGGGCGCACAAGATCAACAACGTGCTCGGCCAGATCCTGCTCGCCCGCCGGATGGGCAAGAAGCGGATCATCGCTGAGACGGGCGCCGGCCAGCACGGCGTCGCCACCGCCACCGCCTGCGCCCGCTTCGGCCTGCAATGCGTCGTCTACATGGGCGAGGTCGACGTCGAGCGGCAGAAGCCGAACGTCTTCCGCATGAAGATTCTGGGGGCCGAGGTCCGCCCGGTCCAGGCCGGCGCGCGCACCCTCAAGGACGCGATGAACGAGGCCTTGCGGGACTGGGTCACCAATGTCGCCGACACGTTCTACTGCATCGGCACCGCCGCCGGGCCGCACCCCTACCCGATGATGGTGCGCGACTTCCAGTGCGTCATCGGGAACGAGACGCGGGCGCAGATGCTCGAGCAGGAGGGCCGGCTGCCGGACTCGCTGGTCGCGGCGATCGGCGGCGGGTCGAACGCCATCGGCCTCTTCCATCCGTTCCTCGACGACGAGGGGGTGGAGATGTTCGGGGTCGAGGCCGCCGGCCACGGGCTCGACCAGCCGAACGGCCACGCCGCCTCGATCTCCGGCGGCCGCCCCGGCGTGCTGCACGGCAACCGCACCTATCTGCTGATGGACAGCGACGGCCAGATCCTCGAGGGGCACTCGATCTCGGCCGGCCTTGACTACCCGGGCGTCGGGCCGGAGCACGCCTGGCTGAACGACGTCGGCCGGGTGAAATACCTCTCCGCCACCGACAGGGAGGCGCTGGACGCCTTCCAGCTCTGCTCCAAGCTCGAGGGCATCATCCCGGCCCTCGAGCCCGCCCACGCCCTCGCCAAGGTGATCGAGCTCGCGCCGAAGCGGCCGAAGGACCACCTGATGGTGATGAACATGTGCGGCCGGGGCGACAAGGACATCTTTGCCGTCGCCGAGCGTCTCGGCGGGATGTAGCGCCCCGCAGGAGGCGCCGCCGCGGTCCGCGCGGCGGGCGCCCGCTTTCCGCGAAAATCGGCGTTGTGGCGGCTTTAGCGCAGGTTTAGGGACGGCCCCTAATCTTTTCAGCAGCTTGCGACCCGGTTTAGGGTCGCCTGGAAGATCGGCCTGTCAACCTATTATACTGTTTTATACGGTGTAAATCGACGCTGTCGTAGAAGGACGAGTTCTTTCCGGGTTTCATCCTGCAGAGGCGACCTTGGGCATCGAAACGCCGCGTCGGCGCGAACGCCAGCGCGCTCGCCTCCTCCTGCGCGTTTGTCGCTTGCTGACGAGGCCGGAGAGGCGCGTCTCGGCAGGGGAACAGGCCCGCGCGGCGAGGGTTGAAGGCGCGGGGCAAACGGGAGAGCAAGGCATGGCGAGCCGTCTTCCCGCGCAGATTGGCGCCGCCCTTGGAAGAGCCGCTGCGTATGCCTCCGTTTTCCGGCGCATCGCCCACCCCGGCGGGGAGACCGGACGTCTTTGGAAAGGGGCGATCCTGTGCGGCCTCATCGTTATCCTCGCCATGCGTCTCGCGATGGCTGGCATAGCGGGATTCGTCAGGGAAGCGCGGACGATCGGGATCATCGGCATCGCGGCCACAATCTCCCTGGCGATATTCGAATACCAGTCTCTTTACGCTGGCCGGACCGCGATCAACGACCCGAGGCCGCGGTCGACATCGGCGGCGGCTCAAGAGCCGGAAATCGTGCCCGCGGCAGGAACGACAAGTCGCAGCGCAGAAGATTTAGCGAGTTTTGACAGGTGGAAAAGCGGCGTCGAGCAGGCGCTGAAAGCGGCAGAGGTCAGAGGCCATGCTCGACAACAAGGCGGAGCGAGGCCCGACAATGCCGGCGAGGCGATAGAGCCAAAGCACATGCCGGAACAGCAAGCGGCGACGCCGATCGACGTCGGCCTCGCTCGAGAGGCCGCGAAAGTGCAGGCGAACGCGTTGAACCAGATGAACGAGGGCGACGCCACAAGCGAGACCAAAGACGCGGCCGCGACCGGGACCGGAGCGGCCGACGAGGCCAAATCAACAAAACAGCCGGGGCCGTTTTCGCAAAGCCGCGGGGTCGACGATGCGAGACCGGTTCCGACGTATCACCGGTCTGTCGCGCTGGGCCGCGAAGCGCCGCCTTGGCGCCGGCGAATTGCGCATGTCTGGGGAAGAGGGCGCTGGAGGGGGAGACGTTACGGATGGACATATTATCGGCTGACCGGCGTGGCGCGCGGCTTTCCCTATGTCCTGTCCGTTCGCTGATGCAGGCGCGCCAAAAGCATCGCGACAAGGACCACCAATCCCTTCGCTGCTCTTTCGCCCTCGTTTCATAGCCTTGGCCAGCGACTGCCTTGAGAACTGACCGGCGTCGTCTATTACAGCCGTACTCTGGTTCTTCCCCGGAACACATCAACGATCATCGACGTTTTCGTCACGGGGCGCGAGATCGAGTTATGTACAATGGGTTCCGCCACGAAAAACAGCACGCTGGTCGCCGCCAACAAGGTTCAAGGGGCAACGATCTATGGTCGAGCGGGAGATAATCTGGGGCGGATCGATGACATTGTAATCGACAGGAAAAGCGGCAACGTCACCTACGTAATCATGTCATCAGGCGGCTTCTTGGGAATTGGAATCCGCTATCATTCTCTCCCATGGTCGATGTTGAAACATGACGCCGAGCTGGGCGGATACGTCATCGATCTTGAACGCGCCCAACTGGAAGAAATCCCCGCCGTCGGTCGATGGCTTTGAGCATGGGTGAACGTACGATTACATCCGTGCAATCTTCTACGTCATTATGCGGGGAGTCATTATGCGGGGAGCGGCTGTAACGAACCTCGGACGGGAGAGGTTTAAGGTGCGGTCTTGCTCTCCGTACCCAGGATTCGTTCCAGATCGTGGTTTCGAGCGCGCCCCCGGCATAAGACGTTTTGCGAGTCTTTGCCGAGACTGGCGGATGGGTCGATCGCCGGCATCGAGCGGAACATCAAGGCCTCACACAGGTTGATCTCCGGACTTCCCAAAATGGAGATCACCCGTGTTTCTAGCGAAAAAGCTCGCCGCTTCGGCGGCCGTCCTGTCTTTCGTCCTGATCGGTCCGGCTCTGGCCCAGAACGCCGGGTCGCCTCTGGGCCCGAACAGCGCCTCTGCCCCCGCCGCCAATAACGGCGGATCGAATGCGGCTGCCAACAATGGCGGGATCAATCAGTCCGGGCCTCAGCAGGTTGTCGATTCGGCCGCCAAGGTCATCGACAACTTCAAGTCCAACCCCAATTTCAACAAGCTGCTCGCGCAGGCCAAGGGCGTGTTCATCGTCCCGGACCTGGTCAAGGGGGCGGTGATCGTCGGCGGATCCGGCGGGACGGGTGTCCTCCTCGCGCATAACAACGGCCACTGGAGCGACCCGGCCTTCATGACCATGGGCTCGATCTCGATCGGCGCGCAGGCAGGCGGCAAAGCGGGCCCAGTCGTGATGTTCCTGATGACGCCGAAGGCGGTGGGCGATTTCACCCAGCACAACAACTTCTCCATCAACGGCAACGCCAACCTGACGATCGTCACCTGGTCGCCGAACGCGCAAGGCTCGGTCGGCAAGGGCGACGTCATCGTCTGGTCCGGCCAGAATGGCGCCTTCGCCGGTCTCGATATCAACGGAGCCGATATCCACTCCGACACCGGCTACGACAAGGCCTATTACAACAACCGGTACACGGACACGAAGCAGATCGTCGAAAGCTCGGTCAGCAACGCCAACGCCAGCAAGCTCTTGACTGAGCTGCCGGGTTGACGGAGGACGAAGAGAGCGTTTGGAGCCGTCATCGCGAGCCGCAGGGCGTCCGGAAGGACGCCCGTACTTGCGGACGGGCGGGGGCGAAGCGGTTCAGGCACAACACTGCGTCGCTTCGCTTCTCGCGATGACGACCGGAGCAGCGCGGCTTACGGCGAGCCTGACGCGGAACCAAGTTGACGCGGAACATAGCTCGCCCGCGGAGGTTTACAGGGAGAACTGACTGAAGAGGGAGGCCGTCGTGATTTTTGCGAGAAGGGTCGCCGCTTTTGCCCTGTCCTTCATTCTGTTTGGTCCCGCGCTGGCCCAAGACTATGACGCGAACATCGCGGGCAGTTCGGACGCCGACGGCGCGCAAAAAGTCCTCGTGGAGGCGGCGAAGGACCTTCGCCAGCTCCGCGACAATCCTCGTTTTATGAGCCTGCTCGAGAAGGCCAAGGGCGTCGTCATTGTCCCGGAAATGGTCAACGGCGCATTCGGGTTCGGCGCCTCGGGCGGAACCGGCGTCCTAGTCGCCCATGAGAACGGGCAGTGGAGCAATCCGGCCTTCCTGACCGTCGGCTCCTTCTCGTTCGGCGCCCAGGCGGCCTGGGAGGTCGGTCCGGTCTTCATTTTCCAGATGACGGACAAGGCGCTCGCGGACTTCACCCAGACCAGCCACCTGTTCTACTACGGCTCGGCCGGCCTGACGGTCGCAACATGGCGCGCCAACGCCTGGTTTCCGATCGGCGAAAACGACGTCGCCGTGTGGTCCGCCGAAAATGGCGCCTTCGCCGGGTTGATCGTCGCCGGCAGCGACGTCCACGACAAGACCATCTACGACAAAGCCTATTACAACAACAGATATACCGAGGCGAAGCAGATCATCGCCAGCCGGGGCGACCCGAACGCCACAGTGCTCCTGAACGAATTGCCCGGCTGATGCCGGCCCGTCGGGACCCGCGCGGCGCCGCAGCGCTGACGCGATCCAAAGCTGTTTTCGGCGCGGGCGGCCTGGCTAGCGCTTCTGGCGCCGCTTTTGCTCAGCGGCTGCTCCTCGCACAACACCCATCTCACCTTTCTCAATCCGCAAGGGCCGATTGCGCTGGCGGAGCGCAACCACTTCGCCATCGTCGTGCTGATGCTGATGATCGTGGTCGTGCCCGTTCTGGTCCTGACTCCGTTCTTCGCCTTTCGATACCGCTACGGGGTCGAGTCGAGACCCTATACCCCGCGTTCGGATTTCAACTGGCGGCTCGAGTTCTTCATCTGGGGGGTTCCGTTCGGTATCGTGACCGCGCTCAGCGTGTGGCTGGCGCAGGACACGGTGGGCCTCGATCCCTACCGGCCCCTCCCCTCCGACAAGCCGCCGCTCGACATCCAGGTCGTCGGCTACGACTGGAAGTGGCTGTTCGTCTATCCCGATCAGGGCGTCGCCAGCGCCGGCGAGCTCGCGCTGCCGACCGGCCGCCCGGTGAGGTTCGAGCTCACGTCGGACACGGTGCTGCAATCCTTTTTCATTCCCGCGCTCGGAAGCCAGATTTACGCGATGCCGGGGATGGTCACTTGGCTCAACCTGCAGGCGGACAATGCGGGCAGATTTCGCGGCCTTAACACTCAGTACAACGGCGACGACTTCGAGAAGCAGCGGTTCACGGCTCTGGCGATGAGCCCGGCCGACTTCGACGCTTGGGTCCAAAAGCTCAAGGCGACGGGCGTCCCGATGAATGAGGCGGCGTACCGCGTCCTCCAGCAGAGGAATTCGCTCGACGCCACGCGCGAGGCCCTCGGAGGCGGCGGGGCGCCGCCCGGGGCGATCTATTTCAAGGATGCGTCGCCAAAGCTGTTCCAGGACGTCGTGATGTCCTTCCATACGAGCGGGCACAGCTCGTCGATGATGAATACGAGCCCCGAGGCGCCGCCCCCGCCGGCCGTCAAATCCGCGCCTACGTCCCTTCCATAGGAGCGAATGGATGGACTGGTATCACTTCTTTCTCGGAAGACTGAGCCTCGATTGGCTGCCGTTCTGGGACGCGGTGAAGCATCCGGACCCGGCGACCCTGATCAACGACGTCATCGCGACCCTCGCCGCATCGATGGTCCTCGGCGGCGCCGTCATCGTCGCCGGAGTGATAACCTGGTTCCGCTTGTGGAAGCCCCTGTGGACGGAATGGCTGACCAGTGTCGACCACAAGCGTATCGGCATCATGTATATCGTGCTGGCGTTGGTGATGCTGGCGCGCGCTGTCGTCGAAGCCGCCCTCATGCGCACGCAGCAGTCATTCGGGCTCTACGGCGGCTTTTTGAGCTGGCACCACTTCGGCGAGCTCTTCACCACCCATGGAACGATCATGGTGTTCTTCATGGGGATGCCGTTTCTCACGGGGGTCATCAACTTCGTCATGCCGATGCAGATCGGGGCGCGCGACGTTTCCTTCCCGGTGATGAACTCGATCAGTCTCGGGCTGACGGCCGCGGGCGCCGCCCTCGTCATGGTTTCCCTCGACATCGGCAAGTTCTCGACCGGCGGCTGGAGCGGATATCCTCCCTATACCGAGACCGCCTTCAGCGGCGGCGTCGGCCCCGACTACTGGATCTGGGCGGTCACATTGTCCTCGCTCGGGTCGATGATGACCGGAATCAATTTCGCCGTCACCATCTACAAGCGGCGCTGTCCGGGCATGACCTGGTTCCGCCTGCCGCTCTTCTGCTGGACCTCGGCGGCCACCAGCATCCTGATGATCTTCGCCATGCCGCCGCTGACCGTCGCCACGGCGCTTCTCGCCCTCGACCGCTACCTAGGCTACCACTTCTTCACCAACGACATGGGCGGCAACATGATGAACTACGCCAATCTTTTTTGGCTGTTCGGTCACCCGGAGGTCTACATCCTCATCCTGCCGGCGTTCGGGGTTTACTCGGAAGTCTTCTCGACGTTTTCCGGCAAGGCGCTCTACGGCTACACCGGGCTCGTTCTTGCGACGATAGCGATCGCCTTTCTGTCGTTCACGGTCTGGGTGCACCACTTCTTCACCATGGGACAGAGCGCAGGAGTTAACACCACCTTCGGGATCGCGACCATGCTGATCGGCGTTCCGACCGGGGTGAAAATCTACGACTGGCTATGGACCATGTATCAAGGACGGGTCCGTTTTTCCGTGCCGCTCGTCTACGGCCTGGCGTTCATGATGCTGTTCGTCATCGGCGGACTGTCCGGCGTCATCCTCGCCAATCCGACCATCGACTACCAGGTCCACAACACCCTGTTCCTCGTCGCGCACTTCCACAACGTGCTGATTCCCGGCCTGCTGTACGGCATGCTTGCGGCCTATAACATGTGGTTTCCCAAGGCGTTCGGCTTCAGGCTCAACAAGCGGTGGGGGTTGATCGCGGCGGCATGCTGGATCGTCGGCTTCATCCTGGCGTTTTTCCCGCTCTACGTGCTTGGCCTGCTCGGCTTTACGCGCCGCACGCTGTCATACACCGACTCGGTCTATCTGCCCTACATGCTGATCGCCGGCTTCGGCGCCTGCGTCATCCTCGTCGGGTTCTTGAGCCTCGTGATCCAGCTCATCGTGTCCATCCTCGAGCGGGACCAGAACCGGGTGCCGGCGGGCGACCCGTGGGATGGACGCAGCCTCGAGTGGTCGATTTCCGCGCCGCCGCCCGAATACAACTTCGCCTTCCTGCCGCAGGTTACTGGCCGCGACGCCTTCACGAGACTGAAGGACGAGGGGCGCGCCTACCGAATGCCGGACAGATTCGAAGATATCGAGATGGACAAGAACAGCGCCCTGGGGTTCATCCTCTGCGTGACTGGCTTCCTCATGGCCTTTTGTCTGACCTGGCGCATCTGGTGGCTCCTGGTGGTCGCGGGGTTGTTCGCGCTCGCAGCCATCATCGGGCGGGGATTTGTCCGGGACACCAAAAAGATCATCCCGGCCAGCGAAATCGAAGAGCATTATCTGACGTGGCTACGCGACGTGGCCCGCGCCCATCCGGTCACGCGCGGCGAGGAGTTCCAGCCCGCCAATGAGGGGCTCGCCGCCCATCCCTATGCCGAGGCGCCTCGATGAGCGCCATCACGACCCCGAAACATCCCGGCATCAATCTCGGCCCCGCCCATCGCGAGGCGGACGAAGAAGCCGAGGAGATGCTGTTCGGCTTCTGGGTCTTCCTGATGTCCGACGCGATCGTCTTCGGCGTGCTGTTCGCCACTTATGCGATCATGTTGCCTTCGACGGCGGGCGGGCCGGGGCCGCACGACATATTCGACATCAAGAGCGCCTTCATCGAAACCTGCGCGCTCCTGTCCAGCAGCTTCACCTACGGAATGGCCTCGGTGACGCTCAAATACGGGCGCAGGATCTGGCCGCTCGTGGCCTGGCTGGGCGCCACCGCGATCCTGGGCGGCACGTTTCTCCGCTTCGAGATCATGGACTTCCTGTCGGCGATCCATAAGGGCGCCGGGCCGGATAGGAGCGGCTTCGCCTCCGCCTATTTCACCCTCGTGCCGCTGCACGGCATGCACGTGACCACCGGCATCATCTGGATGATTGCGCTCGTCGTCCAGCTATGGATCTACGGCCTCGACAAGGACGTGAAGCTCGGCTTCTTGCGGCTGGGCCTGTTCTGGCACTTCCTCGACATCGTGTGGGTGGCGATCTTCTCCGTCGTTTATCTCATGGGGCTGGCATGAGCCGCCAACAGCGAACCAGCGGGCGGGCGAGATCCTGGCTGTGGACGATCGGCTTCGCCACTCTTTTCGTCCTGTCGACCGGATTGATCCGGCGCCCCCAGGAGGAGCCGGCAGGGCCGACGGGCGCGAGCCGACAGGAGCACAGGGACGAGGAATACAGACGCGAGCGGAACTCCTACATCATCGGCTTCGGACTCGCGCTCGCGCTTACTTTCGTGCCCTTCGCTCTGGTTCATTGGAAGGCGTTCGGGCGTTTTGGCCTCATCGTCGCCATCGGCGTCTTCGCCTTCTTCCAGGCGATCGTGCATTTCCGTTTCTTTCTGCACATCACGCCGAAGCAGAATGTTGACGACCTGCATCTCATTCTGTTCTCGACCCTGATTCTGGCCGTCATGGCGGGCGGCACGATCTGGATCCTGTACAACCTCGCGATCCGGATGATGTTTTGAACGGGCGGCCCAAGCGAAGCGATTCAGGACGCTTCGCTCCTCGCGATGACGGCGCCGAAATCAATTGAGACGCCAGATCTCGAAATTGATGAGGCCCGCGAAGGCGACCCAAGCGGCGAGGGGGACGAGGCAGGCCGCCGCGAGCCGGTCGAGCGGCCGGAAGAGGGCGATCGCCGCGACGATCAGCAGCCATTGAGGGACGATGTCGACGAGCCCCATGAGCGGGTCGCGGGCGGCGAAGAACAGGAACGACCAGAGGACGTTCAGCGCCAGCATGGCGAGGAAGACTCCGATCGCCGGACCCCGGCCGAGCGTTCGCCCCGGCAGGCAAAGGACGCGCCAGAAGGCGAAAGCCATCAGGAGATACAGCGCCGCCCAGACCGGGCCGAAGACGAAATTCGGCGGGTTGAACCACGGCTTCGCCAGCTCCTCGTACCAGGGCGCGAGATTCGGCGCCGTCGCGAGGCGCCCGAGCACGGAGCCCCAGGCGATAATCCCGACGGCGAACACTCCGAACACCAGGTTGCGGCGGCCGGGACGCGCTTCGACAGTCGTCGCCATGTCAATCCCCGATCCTCGTCACGCCGCACGTCCCGCCCGGAACGCCCCCACAGTCTGCATCACCCCGCGCAGCTCGGCGAGCCCCTTCAACCGCCCGATGAAGGAATAGCCGGGGTTGACACGCTTCCTGGCGTCGTCGCCGATGAGATGGCCGTGGTCGGGGCGCATGGGGATTTCGGCGTCGGCGCGTCCCTCCTCGCGACGGCGCCGCTCCTCGCTCATCAGCTCCGCCACGAGGGCGACGAGGTCGACGTCGCCGCCGAGGTGATCGGCCTCGGTGAAGGAGCCGTCGGCCTCGCGCTTCACGTTGCGCAGGTGGGCGAAATGCACCCGCGGGCCAAACTCCCGCGCCATGGCGACGAGATCGTTCTGAGGGTTCGAGCCGAATGAGCCGGCGCAGAGCGTGACGCCGTTAGCCTTCGACGGCGCGGCGGCGAACAGCTTACGCACGTCCTCGGCGGTCGAGAGCACACGCGGCAGGCCGAAGATCGGAAAGGCCGGGTCGTCCGGATGGATGGCGAGCCGCGCGCCCTCCTCTTCAGCGACCTCGGAGATCTCGCGCACGAAGGCGACGAGGTTATTGCGCATGTCCTCGACGCCGAACTCGGCGTAGCGTTCGAGCATCGTTCGGAAGCTCGCGCGGTCGTAGGCGAAGTCGCGGGCGGGCAGCCAGTCGATCAGCGCTCGCTCGAGCGATTGCTTCTTTTCCGCGGTCATCGCCTCGAAGCGCGCTTTTGCCGCAGCGATCCGATCGGGCGGATAATCCGCCTCGGCCCCGTCGCGCTCGAGGATGAAGAGATCGTAAGCGGCGAAATCGACGGCGTCGAAGCGCAGCGCCGTCCCGCCGTTCTCGAGCCGCCAGTTCAGATCGGTGCGGCTCCAGTCGGTGATCGCCATGAAATTGTAGCAGAAGGTCTTGACCCCGGCCCGGGCGGCGTTGCGGATCGATTGCTTGTAGTTCTCGATCTTCCGCCGGAACGCGCCGCTGCGCGTCTTGATCTCCTCGCCGACGCCGATGCTCTCGACGACCGACCAGACCAGGCCCGCGCGCTCGATCTCGCCGCGGCGCTTCAAGATCTCATCCTCGCTCCAGGCCTCGCCCCGGTTCATGTGATGGAGCGCAGTGACGACGCCCGATGCGCCCGCCTCAGCGACATTTTCGAGGCTCACCGGATCGTCCGGCCCGAACCAGCGCCAAGTTTGGAGCATCTCATCCTCCCTTTCGCCCCCTCTCCCGCTTTGCGGGAGAGGGTTGGGGTGAGGGCGCGCGCCGCAAGGCGCGCTTGCGCCAACCCCTCATCCGTCGCCTTCGGCGCCACCTTCTCCCGCAAGCGGGAGAACGGATTCGCCCGTCTCCCGCTTGCGGGAGAGGACCGGGGTGAGGGCAAGCGTCGTCTACACCTTCCGCCCCATCGCCAGAAACTTCTCCGCCCGCGCCTCGCGCAATTGCTCGCCGCTCATGTTCTGAAGCGACCTCAGCGCCTCGCCGATCGCCTGGCCGGTCGCCGCGACCGCAGCCGCCGGGTCGCGGTGTGCCCCGCCGACCGGCTCGGGGACGATCGCATCGATGATGCCGAACTTGATGAGGTCCTGGGCGGTGATCTTCATGCCGGTCGCCGCGTCCTGGGCGCGCGACGAATCCCGCCAGAGGATCGAGGCGGCGGCTTCGGGAGAGGCGACCGTGTAGATCGCATGCTCGAGCATCAGGACCTTGTTGGCGGTGGCGATGGCGATCGCGCCGCCCGAGCCGCCCTCGCCGATCACCACCGCTACATTGGGCACGCCGAGCGACAGGCAGGCGTCGGTCGAGCGCGCGATGGCCTCGGCCTGGCCGCGCTCCTCGGCGTCGACGCCCGGAAAGGCGCCGGCGGTGTCGACGAGCCCGATCACCGGCAGGCCGAAGCGGTCGGCGAGCTGCATGAGCCGCACCGCCTTGCGGTATCCCTCCGGCCGCGCCATTCCAAAATTGTGCCGGAGGCGGCTCTCGGTGTCGGCGCCCTTCTCCTGGCCGATGATGCAGACCGCTTCGCCCTCGAACCGGCCGAGCCCGCCGACGATCGCCTCGTCCTCGCCGAAATAGCGGTCCCCGGCGAGAGGCGTGAATTCCGTGATCATGCCTTTGAGAAAGTCGGAAAAGCGCGGCCTGTCCTGCGCTCGGGCGACAAGAGTTTTCTGCCACGGCGTCAGGCTGGTGTAGAGTTCGGCGAGCGCCTTCTCGGACTTCGCCTCGAGCTTGGCGATCTCCTCGGCGATCGCCGGGGAATCGTCCTTCCCCGCAACGGCCCGCAACTCGTCGATGCGGGCGTCGATCTCGGCGACCGGCGTTTCGAAGCTCAAATAAGTGCGCATTCCAACCTTGCTGCCCGCCGGAGGGGCCCCGAAAGGCGCGCGAAACTGGCTGCCGGCGTAAGCGAAGTCAAGATCGCTTCCCCCTCGCGCCGCGGAGCGGGAAGAGGGTCAAAGTGAGCGGCTGCGTCCACGTCGCTCCTCATCCGGCGCTTCGCGCCGCCCTGGTGCAATCTCGCGAGGATTGAGAGCGCGGGTAACACGGCAAGCCAGCGGCGAAATGTTCGTTGCCCGGTTGCCCGATTCCTGACGGCCGTCAGGGAAGAAATTCTCGACAAGACGCACAATGGGCGCGCGACGACCCCCGATTGCCGAGCGAATGGGAACGCGACATGAGTACGAGCAACACGACAGGCCGGTCCGACTATCCCCTCTTTTTTGGGCCCGATCTGGAAATGAGCGAAGCGCTGGCCCGCAATTGGTGGGCGATCGCCCTGCGGGGCGCGCTCGCCATCGTCTTCGGCGTGGTGGCGCTGGCGCTTCCCGGCGTCACGATGCTCTCTCTTGTGCTTGTGTTCGCCGCCTATGCCGTGGTGGACGGGGTGCTTGCGATCGTCGCGGCCATGCGCTCCGCCCGAAGCCACGAGCGCTGGGCGCTTCTGGCGCTCGAGGGACTCGTCGACATTGCGGCCGGCGTGCTCGCCTTTCTTTGGCCGGGGCTGACGATCCTCATCTTCGTGCTGATTGTCGCGGCTTGGGCGCTCGTCACCGGCGGGCTGATGACCGCGGCGGCGTTTCGTCTCCACCTGGACCACGGCCGTTGGTGGCTCGTCTTGGGCGGATTGGCGTCGATCGTCTACGGCGTGCTCCTGATCATAGCGCCGCTGATCGGCGCGCTGGTGTTGACATGGTGGCTCGGCGCCTATGCCCTGGTTTTCGGTGTTTTCCTGCTCATTCTGGCGTTCAGGCTTCGCGCGAGGCGCGCCGGCGGGCACGCCGGGTTGGCGCAGGGCGCCTAGCGCCGACACCTGCGGCAAAAAAATCCGACCTGACCCCGGTCAGGGCGATGAGTCGGATGGGTCATGCATTCAATCCCGCACCGTTGATGGAGATGAGACGATGGCGAGCATTCTGACCCCCGGCGCCGCAGCTCCGGATTTCAAGTTGCGCGTGACCCCGGACCAATATCTGTCCCTCAGCAACCTGGCTGGGAAACCGGTCATCCTGGCCTTCTATCCGGCCGACTGGAGCCCGGTCTGCGGCGACCAGATGGCGCTATACAATCAGGTGCTCCCGGAATTCCGTCGACACGAGGCCGAGCTGCTCGGGATATCGGTCGACGGCGCATGGTGTCACCAAGCGTATTCGAAACACCGGCGCCTGCACTTCCCGCTGCTGGCGGATTTCGAGCCGAAGGGGAATGTCGCCAAGCAGTATGGCGCTTACCGGTACGACGAGGGCGTGTGCGAGCGGGCGCTGTTCGTGATCGACCGGAAGGGCAAGATCTCCTGGAGCTACCTCTCGCCTATTGCTGTCAACCCCGGCGCGGACGGCATTCTCGATGCGCTGGAAAAGCTTCCAACGGAGGTTTCGTCATGAGCAGGTTGAGAGTCCCGGTCACGAAGGCCGATCACATCGAAGGCCCTTTCGACGCGCCGGTCACGCTGGTGGAATATGGCGACTACCAGTGTCCCTATTGCGGGCTCGCCTTTCCGAACGTCCGGCGGGTGCAGAGGCTTTTCGCTCGGAAGCTCAGGTTCGTATTCCGGCACTTTCCACTGACCGAGGCGCACCCGTGGGCCGAACCGGCGGCGGAAGCGGCCGAATACGCGGCGACGCAAGGCCTCTTCTGGGAAATGCACGACAGCCTCTACGCCAATCAGGACGAACTCGGCCTTCCGCTCATTCTGGCCTTGGGAAGGGCGCTCGGACTCTCCGATCTCGGGCTGCGCGATACGTTGGCGCAGAGGACATTCGCCGAGAAGATCAACGACGATTTCATCGGCGGCGTCCGCAGCGGCGTCAACGGAACTCCGTCGTTCTTCATCAACGGCGAGAAGCACGAGGGCTCCTTCGCCTACGAAGACCTCGCCGCCGCGATCAACGCCCGGCTGCATGCCGGCGCAGCCCGGCGAGCGGCCGGCTGAGGCTCCCGCGTCGAAAGACGCCCGTCTCTCGATGCTTTGCGTCGAAGCGTTGTTCTTTTGCGCCCGCGACTACACCACTACAGGACGCGACCTATCATGGAAGCGGGCCCGGCGGGATTGAAGGTGATGTTGCCGTGTCCGTAGGGCCCGCCGAAAGCGATCCCGATCGCCGATTGCGGTTCGACGACCTTCTCCTCGAAACGCCACAGATCGATGCGCTGGCGAGTAGAACTTGTCCGGCAATGATCGGCCAAAGTCGTCATCGCGAGCGCTTCGCTCCTCGCGATGACGATTTCGCGAAAATGGGACGCGCTCTAGAACGCCGGCCCGACGATCCGGACCCGCCTTGGCGCTCCGTCCGGACCCTTCTCCTCGACCGTGCGCCCCTGGTTCAGGCGGTAGAACGGGTGAAATTCGCCGTTCTCGTCCTTGATGCCCGAGGTCGTCCGGCTGATCGAGGCGGCGGCGGCGCTGAGCTTCTTGTCCACGCCATTGACGTCGAGGTCCAAGGGGGCCGGGCTGGAATCGTCGGCGATCGTCGTCGCGTCCGACTTCACGGACGCCGCCTCGGCGACGAGCTTCTTCAATCCACCGATCGGCCTCGACATCTCGGCGGATTTCTCCGGCGTGACCAGGATGTCGTGCGCCGAATGGCCGTATTTGGCTTCGGCTGAGGCGAGCGCTTCCGCCCAGCTTTGCCCGGCGCGCCGGCACGAGCAGCTCGAATCGTAGGACTGCTCGAACTTGTGGGCGTTCGGCGACTGCGAATAGGGCTCGCCGGTCGAGGAGACGGCCTCGTCGATCGTGCCGCCGAACGGAAACGAGTAAAGCTCAACCTTGGCGTTCGGGCACTGCGACTGACACACCTCCTGCAGGCTGTCGGCGCGGCTGCGCGCCCCGAAATAGGTGACCGGAAAGAAGCTCCCGTCGCAGGCGCGGACGCAGACCTCGTAGGATCCGCCGCCGGCTTCCCTCCGCCTCGGGGATTCCGTTCGGACCTCCCGTCTCGGAATTTCCAGGCGCGCGGTTCTCCGGAAACTGAAGTACGCAGGCGGCGGCGGCTGCTCGCGGGGATCGGGCTCGACGTGGCTGCGCCGCAGCGGGCGCACCCGCTCGTCTGCGCAAGCACAAGCCCGCTCGCGGACGCCGCCGCGAGGAGCAGGAAACCCATGCCGGCGCGGGCCTGGGCCGCCGAAGCCCAAGCGCGGCGCCCGGACGGCGGAGAGGGACGTCCGCGCTCGTCGCAGTTCCTGAAGAGGCGCGCCTTCCCCATCTCCCGCCCTCGGCCGAAGGGTACCGCTCCCTCAACTCCCGCCGCCCGTCATCGTTCCGCACCCCGCTTGCATCGGCGCGCGCAATGCGGCATGAACAGGCCTGCTAGGAGTGTAGCTCAATTGGCAGAGCACCGGTCTCCAAAACCGGGGGTTGCGAGTTCGAAGTCTCGCCTCTCCTGC
>CAWGKV010000018.1:0-151398 GCA_963823165.1 uncultured Alphaproteobacteria bacterium
ACTAGGGGGAAACTGACTGCCGGTCACGCGGCGCTTGACCGTCGTTTCATGCCCAGCGGGTCGGCAACGCCGGTGGCGAACTAGAAAGAAACTGACTGCCGGTCACGCGACGCTTGACCGTCGTTTCATGCCCAGTGGGTCGGCAACGCCGGTGGCGAACTAAAAGGTTAACGAAACCGACGGATTGAGCCGCAATCGCAACGATTGCGTCCGGTGGGGGTGCATCGACCAGGGCAACAGGTAACTACGCCTGATCTCCATCCGAGTTCAAAAGCGCTTCGGCGATTGTCCCCCATTCCTCGTCGAGCGGCGTCCGGCAGACCGGCTTGCCGGCGCGGCGGTACCAGTAGGCGGCGTTGCCGGCGTCGCCTTCCTTGCGGTGCAGATAGGCGTGGACCCAGTCGCCCGCCCCGCCGTCCGCCTGCGCGGCCTCGTGCGCGCCGTCCCAGTCGCCTTTCGCCTCGAGCCACAGGGCGCGCAGGGCATGACTCAGTCCGGCGGGCGGCGAAGCGGATGCGAGCGAAGCGCGGAAGGCGGTCAGGTCCATGGGAGCCTCCTATCTCGCCTCGCTCCAGACGAGTCGCGCCGCGAAGGCGCTCATCAGCGCGGCGAAGGCGTAGTCGAACAGGCGAAGCGCTCGTGGATTTTCCTTTGCCCCCGCGACGAAGCGCGCCGCGACAAGAATCACGACGGCGTTGACGATCGTGGTGATGGCGATGAAGCCGAAGCCGAGCATAAAGAGCTTTGCGCCGGCGCGGGGGTCGCGCGCCTCGATGAACTGCGGCAAGAAGGTCACGAAGAACAGGACGATTTTCGGGTTGGTCAGATTGACGAGGAAGCCGGTCAGGAACGCCCTGCGCAAACCGCCGGTCGCGCCGCGCCCGGCCTTCAGCTTTCAGGACCGCGCCGTGGCGCAGGGCGCCCATCGCGAGCCACAGGAGATAGAGCGCGCCCAAAATCTTGACCGCCTGATAGGCCTCCGCCGAGGCCGCGAGCAGAGCCGACAGGCCGAGCGCGGCGGCGACGGAATGGACGAGAAGCCCGGTATTCGCCCCCGCCTGAGCGGCGAACCCTTGCGCCCGCCCGCCGGCCAGGGTGCGCGACAGAAAGAGCGCCATGTCGGCGCCGGGCGTCGCCGCCACCAGCAGGCAGGCGAGCAGGTAAGCCGAGGCCAGCGCCGGGCCGGGAAACAAGCCCGTCACCTCTGCCTTTCTCCGGGCTGAAGCCCTGCGACGCTGAGCCCGTTCTGCGGGAGACAAACGCCCGAGATCCCCTTGCTGCTCATGTCCATCTGATCTTCTATCGAGGCGAGCAAATCTTAAGCGCCGCGGGCCTTCGCGCGCAACAATTCGAGCTTGCGTCAGCGTTCCGCTGTTCCGTCGAATTTTTCCGCTGTTCCGCCTGCAGCGCCGCTTTTCGTCAAGGCCCTTGAAAATAGGGCATCTGTTTGCGAAAGAAGCTGCGGCCGGCGCGGCCGATTTGGCGAAATCCGCTGTTTTTACCGCTGTTACCAACGGATCCGGCCCAGCCGGATTAGCCGTGGCTCATTATAGGCCGCTTGGCGCGTGTCGCCGACACTGGGCGGCCGCATCCAGCGCATTCTCGCTGAAAGACCGACGTCAAGAGCCGCTTTTCATCGCCGTCTCGACCTCCGCCCGGCGCGGCAGCGGCGCGACGGCGCCGTAGCCGAGCGTCGACAGCGCCGCAGCGGCGTTGGCGAAGCGGCCGGCGGCGAACGGATCGGCGACACGAACGAATTCGGCCAGGAAGGCGCCGTCGAAGCAGTCGCCCGCCCCGGTCGCGTCGACCGCCTTGACGGCGCGGGCCGGAATGCGTTCGCGCGCCTTGGCGGTGGCGACGACCGCGCCGGCCTTGCCGAGCTTGAGCGCCACGACGCGCGCGCCGAGACGCAGATAGAAGTCGACCATCGCGTCCGGATCGCTCAATCCGGTCAGCGCCAGCGCGTCGTCGAGGCCGGGAAGCGCGATGTCGCTGTAGCGCATCGCCTCGTGGATGATCGCCCGGGCGCGACGCAGCGGCCAGAGCTTCAGCCTCAGGTTCGGGTCGTAGGAGACGAGGCGCTTGGCGTCGCGCGCGATGTCGATCGCGGCGAACACGGCGTCGGCGGCCGAGGACGAGATCGCCTGGCTGATGCCGGAGAGGTGCAGGATTTTGGTGTCGCGCACTCGGTCGACCGGCAGGTCGCTTTCCGCGAGGCGGCTCGCGGCCGATCCCGCCCGCATGTAAGAGAACGCATGGCCGTCGGGGCCGTGGGTGACGAAATAGAGCCCTGTATGCGCGCCGCCGCTGACCACGATGCGGCTCGCGTCGACGCCCTCGCGCATCCAGAGCTCGGTCAGCGCCTGACCGAAACGGTCGGCCCCGACGGCGGTGAAATAGGCCGCATCCGCGCCGAGGCGGGCCGCCGCGATCATCGCGTTCGACGTGTCGCCGCCGAAGCCCTGGACATAGGGTCCGCCGTCCTTCGCCTGGTTGAGTTCGACCAGCGCCTCGCCGATCGCCAAGAGGTCGGACATGCTCACCTCGTTGCGATGGCGACCGCCACGCCCGCCATTGCGCCGCCGGCCGCGCGGCGGGCGAAGCGCATGGCGCGGGCGGAGCGGAACAGCGCCCGGGCGCGGTTCGCGGCGAGAGCGTAAGCCGCGAGCGTGGCCGAGATGACGACCGCTGAAAGCGCCGCGAGTTCGGCGATCGCGAGCGGCGTCAGCGTCCTCACGTCGATGACGAGCGGCATGATCGAGAGAAAGAAGACCATCACCTTCGGATTGCCGAGCGTCAGCGACAGCGAGCCGAAAAAGGCCCGCCAGCCGCGCGAGGCGGCCGACGCCGCCTCCCCGACCGCGCCCGGCGCCGTCGCCATCTTCCATGCGACGTACAGGAGATAGCCAGCGCCGGCGTACTTCAGCGCGACGAACAGTTTTGCGAAGGCGGCGGCGAGCACGCTGAGGCCCGCGCCGGCCGCGACGAGCCACATGAGGTCGCCAACAGCGTAACCGGCGATGAACGGGGCGACGCCGCGCAGTCCGTGCCCGAGGACGCGCGCGACGAGGGCCGCGACACCGGGCCCCGGGGTCGCGACCGCGGCGAAATAGACGGCGGCGAATAGAGCCATGGAAGCCAGAACTCAAGTCGTCCTCTTGGCGTTCGGCCTGGCGAGCGCGTTGAGCGGCTCGACCAGGATGGAAAAGCGTAATTCCAGCCCATTGCCCCGGGAAAAGGCCTCACACCTGCTCGATCTCGACCAGTGTCCCGGCGAAATCCTTCGGATGCAGGAACAGCACCGGCTTGCCGTGTGCGCCGATTTTCGGCTCGCCGTCGCCGAGGACGCGCGCGCCTTCAGCTTTGAGTCTGTCTCGGGCGGCGATGATGTCGTCGACCTCGTAGCAGAGGTGGTGCAGGCCGCCGTCCGGATACTTTTCCAGGAATTTCGCGATCGGCGAGTTCGACCCGAGCGGATGCAGAAGCTCGATCTTGGTGTTCGGCAGCTCGACGAAGATGACGGTGACGCCGTGATCGGGCTCGGCCTGCGGCCGCGAGACGCGCGCGCCAAGCGTGTCGCGATAGGTCTTCGCCGCCTTGTCGAGGTCGGGGACGGCGATGGCGACGTGGTTCAGTTTTCCGATCATGCTGGCTCCGCTGGCGAATGGCCGCGGCCAATAGCGCATAAAACGGCCCGCTTCCATTCGCCATTCGCTAATTGCGATTTCAGCGCCGCGGCTCCCGCTCGCGAATCCGGTCGAACCCCTGCTTGATCGCGGCGAAACGAGCCTCGATCATGGGCTCGAACTCCACGTCGGTGAAGATGTACGGCCAGTCGTTTTCAATGCCTTCACGCACGAGTTCGCCGACATACGTCGGATCAATTCCATTCGAGATGCGCTCTTGGGCCATTTTGAACAGGTCCGACGCTCGGATTGCGGCCAACCTGTCGTCCGACGGGCGATCGAAGCGCTCGGGCAGGTTGCGAACCGAGTCCATAATCTGCGTACGTATGATTCCGGGACACAGCACCGAAACCCCGATGCGCCGCTGAGCGAGCACCGGGCGCAGACCCTCGGAAAGAGCGACAACGCCGTATTTGGATACGTTGTACGGGAGAGTGAAGCTATTGGAGATCAGTCCGGCAATCGAGGCGGTGGAGACGATGTGTCCGCCCTCGCCGTGCTGTTCGATCAAATGGCCGAAAATCTCGATCCCCCAGACGACCGCCATCAGGTTGACGCCGAGCGTCCAGTCCCATCCTGCATCGGTCCACGAGCCGTAGGACCCGCCTCCGCCCACGCCCGCATTGTTGACGAGAATGTGCATCTTGCCGTAGCGGGCGATGGTCGCCTCGGCCGCCGCCTCGAGTTCGGCCTTGAGCGAGACGTCCGCCTTGACGCCGTGGACGTCCGCGTTGGTGCGCTTCAATCCGTCGACCGCCCGTGCGAGCGCCGCTTCCTCGATGTCGCAGAGCATGACCTTGACGCCCGCTTGTGCGAGGACGGTGGCGATTCCGAGGCCGATTCCCGACGCCGCGCCGGTGACGAAGGCGGTCTTCCCAGCCAGGTCCTTCATCCGATCTCCCGACATCGGAATTATCTATGCCGAACTATTGAAGACTATCGCGACCGCCTCTCAGTGACAATCGACAATGCGTGGGTCGCGCCTGGAACGAGATCATCGTTCGACGCCGATTTTCGTCCTGATCGAAACATCGGACAAGGCGCACATGGTCGAGAGCCGGGGGACCAAGCCGGCGGAACGGCGATCAATCAGGGCGGATGTTCTGGTTGACGTGGAAAAGGTTCGCCGGGTCGTATTTCGCCTTGATCGCGGCAAGGCGGCCGTAGTTCTCGCCATAGGCCGCCCGCACCCGGTCGTCGCCCTCGTCGGCCATCATGAAGTTCGTGTAGGCGCCTCCGGGATTGAAGGAGTGAACCGCGTTCCAGTAGGCTTTGGCCCAGCGCATGATCGGCCCGGCCTTTTCACGGTTCGGATCGATGCCCGCGATGACCATCGACCATCTGGCGTCGCGCGCGCTCCACGCCGTTTCCTGCTTGCCGACCCGATGGACCGCGCCGTCGATCGGATAAAGGTGCATGAGCGACAATTCGCTCGGCGTTTCGGCGGCGTGCGCAATGTGGGTGTCGATCGCCGCGTCGGTCAGCGCGTTGACGAAGTCGCCTTTCCAGTACCATTGCATGCCCTTCGGATAGAGGCCGTCGAACATCGATTGCAGGGCGGGGTAGGGCATCATGCCCGTCCAATCGAGCGCAGGCGACGGCAGGGCCTCGAGGAGCGGGGCGAGGGCCTTGCGTCCCTCCGCCTCCGGGCCGGCGAAGCAGCAGACGAGCAGGCAGATTCTGTGTCCCCACGCGCCTTGCGGGAATGGACTGTTGGAGGGCACCGTCTTCAGGCCGACAACGACGCAAAGCTCCTCGGGGGCGTTCGACAGAAAGTCGCGGTAGGCTTGCATGATCGCCCGCGCCTGGCCCTGGTCCCATGCGAGCGGCCCCCCGAAGACCATGCCGACCGGATGGGCCTGGAAAAGGAAGCTGGTGACGATGCCGAAATTGCCGCCGCCGCCTTTCAGCGCCCACAGGAGGTCGGGATTGTCGGTCTGGCTCGCGGTGACGAACGAGCCGTCCGCGAGCACGACGTCGGCTTCGATCAGGTTGTCGATCGTCAGGCCGAATTTCCGGGTCAGATATCCGGACCCTCCGCCGAGGGTAAGTCCGGCGACGCCCGTCGTCGACACGATGCCGAACGGAACGGCGAGGCCGAAAGCATGCGTCGCGTGGTCGACGTCGCCCGACGTGCAGCCGGGTTCGACGCGGACTGTGCGGCTGCGAGGGTCGACGCGAACGCCTTTCATCGTCGAAAGATCGATCGCCAGCCCGTCGTCGACGCTGCCGAGTCCCGGACCGTTGTGGCCGCCGCCGCGGACCGCGACTGGCATCGCCTGCTCGCGGCCGAAGTTCACGGCGGCGATGACGTCGGCCGCGTCGGCGCACCGGGCGATCAGCAGGGGTCGCTTGTCAATCATGCCGTTGTAGAGCTTCCGCGCCTCCTCGTAGCCCGGGTCGCTCCGCGTCATCAGCGCGCCGTGAAGGCTTTGGCGGAAAGCGGCGATTGCCTCGCTGTTCATGACAATCCTCCTCGTCGTTGAAGCGTCTGCTGCCCATGACGACCACAGGATGCGCAAGGAAAGTCAGAGACGCCAGTTCACGGACTGAACCGGACCGATATAGAAACTGAACTAGCCAGGTCTAAGCATGTGAGCCAGAGTGGCCCGGGGGGAAACCGGGAGGTTTCCATGGCGGAAGGCAGCTACAAGCAGTTTTGCCCGGTGGCGATGGCCGCCGAAGTTTTGTGCACGCGCTGGACGGTCGTTCTGTTGCGGGAGATGCTCGCAGGCTCGACGCGGTTCAACGACCTCCGTCGCGGCGTGCCGCGGATGTCGCCAGCGCTGCTGTCGAAACGGCTCAAGGATCTCGAGGAGGCAGGGATTGTCCGCCGCTTGGCCTCGCGGACGGAATCCGGCGTGTTCGAATATCAGCTGACCGCCGCGGGGCGGGACCTCGAGGCCGTGATCATGTCGATCGGCCGGTGGGGCCAGCGCTGGGTCGAGGCGCAATTGTCGCTCGCGAACCTCGACCCCTCGCTCTTGATGTGGGACATGCGCCGCAACCTCGACCCGACGCCGATGCCGGACCGGCGATGCGTGATCCATTTCATCTATACCGACCAGCCGGCGGCGCGGCGTCACTGGTGGCTCGTCGTCGAACCCGAGGCGAAGGTCGACCTCTGCTCAGTCGATCCGGGCTTCGACGTCGATCTTTATGTGACCGTCGATTTGCGCACGATGACCGCGATCTGGATGGGTCTCACCAACGTTCGGGAAGCCGCCGACGGCGGAAAGCTCACCCTGTCGGGCGACCGCAACCTGGGGAGGAGCATGCAGACCTGGCTCGGACTCAGCCCGTTCGCGGCGGAAAGGAAGCTCGCGACCGCATAGAGCGTCATGAAAGCGCCAGAGGCTTCGTCTCACGCGCTGTCGGAGCGTCGCTTCCGGTCGCCTTTTGGCTCGCCTTCGCCAGCGCGTAGAGCGTAAGCTCCGCGCCCTTGCCGCGCAGGCGGAGATCGCCGAGCGGACGCTTGGCGACGCCGGGCGGCAAATCGAGCCTCTCGACGAGGTCCCCCGAGGCGATCGCGCGGTCGCCGGTCTCCCGGCAGAGTTCCTGGATGCGGGCGGCGGTGTTGACGGCGTCGCCGAGGAAGACGATCTCCTTCTTCACCGTTCCCATTTCCCCGGTCACGACCGGACCGCAGTGCAGACCGGCGCGGAAATTGACCGCGACGCCGAATTCGCGGACGTAGTCCGGCCCCCGGCGGGCCAGTTCGTCGAAAGCGGCGAAGCAGGCCGAGACGCAGCGCGCCTCGGCGAGGCCGTCCGCGAGCCTCCAGGTCGCAATCAGCTCGTCGCCTACATAGCTGTAGATCTCGCCGCCGGCCGAGACGATCGGCCCGGTGAGATCGGACATGAACCGGTTCAAGAGCCGGTGAAAGGCGAGCGGCCCGAGCCGCTCCGCCAGCCCGGTCGAGCCCTCCATGTCGATGAACAACAGAACGCGCTCTTCCAGCCGTGGGCGGTAATAGCGGCCGGTGACGAAGTTCCAGAGCACGTTCTGCCCGAGGAGGCTGTTCACGTCGAGCATGAAGACGAAGACGAACGACAGCCCGAGCGAGAACACCACGTCCCGTCCCAGGATGGGCGTCCTTTCGCCCGGCGATGGGAACGCCCAGTGCCCGAGCGACAGCGCGAAAAGGATCACGCCGAGATAGACCGCGGTCTTCATCGCCACATGCGCGGGGAACGGCGCGCGGCGCAGCCACGACCCCCATGGACCATTCAGGACGAAGAGTTCGAGGCAGGAGAGCGCGCCGCCGATCACGGCGCCGACCAAGACGCCGCGCGGCGCGGCATAAAGGCCAATCAGCGGCAAGTTGTCCTGCGCCGCGTGCATCTCCGAGTAGAGAGCGCCGATCGCCGCGCTGATGGCGGTGAGCCGGAAGACGATATTGAGTTCGCCCCGCAGCGGGGAAGAGGGCATGGGACGCGGCCGCCTGAGAGAGACCTGTCCAGTCTAGCAGATATCTCGCCTGTCCGATCGGGACTGCCCGCGGTTTATGCGACTGCGCCCGCGCCTGGAGGCGGACGGCTACTGTCCCCGCTTGCCCTGCGCCGCAAAGCGCACCGCCTCCTCGGCCGCGCGGAAGAGCGCCCGCGCCTTGTTGAGGCATTCAGCCTGCTCGGCGGCGGGCGACGAGTCGTAGACGATCCCGGCCCCGGCCTGCACGTGCATGAGCCCGTCCTTGACCACGGAAGCGCGCAGCACGATGCAGGTGTCCATTTCGCCGCCCGCGCCGAAATAGCCGATGCAGCCGGCGTAGATGCCGCGTTTGTCCTTCTCGAGCTCGTCGATGATCTCCATCGCCCGCACTTTCGGCGCGCCTGAGACTGTCCCGGCCGGGAAGCCCGCCGCGAGCGCCGCGACCACGTCGACGCCGTCGCGCAACTCGCCCTCGACATTCGAGACGATGTGCATGACGTGGCTGTAGCGCTCGATGAAGAAGCTGTCGGTCACCCTGACCGTGCCGATCTTCGCCACGCGGCCGACGTCGTTGCGGCCGAGGTCGAGCAACATCAGGTGCTCGGCCCGCTCCTTCGGATCGGCGAGCAGCTCGGCGGCCAGCGCCTCGTCCTCGCTCGGGCTTCGCCCACGCGGTCGGGTGCCGGCGATCGGCCGGATGACGACCTTGCCGTCGCGCACCCTGACCAGGATTTCCGGGCTCGAAACGACGATTTGAAAACCGCCGAAGTCGAGATAGCAGAGATAGGGCGAGGGGTTGACCCGTCTCAACGCGCGATAGAGCGAAAAGGCCGGCAGGTCGAAGCGGCTGGTGAAGCGTTGCGACAGCACGATCTGGAACGCGTCGCCCGCGGCGATGTAGTCCTTCGCCCTGGCGACCATAGCCCTGTATTCGGCCTCACCCGTGTTGGAGCGCGGTTCGCCCGCCTTCAGCATCGGGTCGGCGTATGCGCCCGCGGAATGGTCGAGCGGCGTCTCGAGCGCGGCCACGACCGCATCGAGCCGCGCCAGCGCGTGTTCATGCGCGGCCTTGGCCGAAACGCCCGGCGCGGGCCTGACCGGCGTGACGATCGCCATCTCGTCGCGCGCGGCGTCGAACACGACCATCACCGTCGGGCGGATGAGTAGCGCATCCGGCACGCCGATCGAGTCGGCCTTGGCCGGGGCCAAGCGCTCCATCCGCCGCACCATGTCGTAGCCGAGGTAGCCGAACACGCCCGCCGCCATCGGCGGCAAGCCCGGCGGCAGTTTGATGCGGGATTCAGCGAGCAGCCCCCGGAGCGCGTTGAGCGGATCGCCGGGGCAGGGGACGAAGGCGTCCGGGTCGCGGAGCGCGCGCCGGTTGATTTCGGCTCGTTCGCCATTCGACCGGAAGACGAGGTCCGGGTCGAGCCCGATCATCGAGTAGCGCCCGCGCTGCGCGCCGCCCTCGACCGACTCGAGGAGGAACATGTTGCCCGCCCGGCCGAGCGCGAGCTTGAGATAGGCCGAGACCGGAGTCTCGAGATCCGCCACGAGCGTCGTCACGGCCACCGTCGCGCCGCCGGCCTCGTAGGCGCGAGCGAAAGCCTCGTAGTCGGGCATGACGGTCATTGTCAGCCGCCTTCGGCCGACTGGAGGACGTTTTGGTTTACCGTGACGCCGAGCGAGCGGCGCAACCCTGCGACATACTGGTCGAGCAGGCTGTCGCGCGCCGCGCCGTCCAGTTTCTCGGCCATCGCCTTGACCCTGAGGTCCGCAAAGTCGACCTGCGGCGTCTTGTCGGCCGTGATCTTGAACAGGGTCCGTCCGTCCGGCGTGGCCGCGGAGCCGGAGCCGTCGGCGGGCTCACGGAAGATCGCAGCTACGACCAATTCCGGCAGACCCTTGTCGTCCCGATGGATGTCCGCCGCGGATTTCGGCTCGGCGCCGACGCTCATCGCGACGTTCACGATGCTGGCCCCGGAGCGGATCTGCTTGACGAGGTCGTCCGCCTTGGCGGCGAGCGCCTTGTCGACCTGCTCGGCGCGCCACTGCGCCTCGACCTCGGGCTTGGCTTCCTCGAAGGTGCGGTCGTGCGCCGGATCGATTTTCGTCACGGCGAACCAGACGTAACCGTTGTCCGGGGTCTGCAACGGCGCTTCGTCGAGCCCGACGTCGGAGGCGAAGGCCGAGCGCAACAGGTCGGCCTTGTCGGGCAGATTGACCGGCTTGCCGCTCGGGTCCTTGCCCTGCGCATCGACCGCCGGGACAGTCTGCGTGGTCAGGCCCGCTTGCTTGGCGGCCTCGGCGAGAGACTTGCCGGAAACGCGCGCGTCCTCGATCTTGTCGTGGATCGCCTGAATCTTGTCGCCCGCGCGCGCGGCGGAAATTTGCCGTTTGATGTCCTCCTCGACCTCCGCGAAGGGCTTGACCGTCGAGGGCGTGACGCTCCTGACGCGGACGATGACCGGCCCGAACTGGGTGGATAGCACGCCGCTGACCCCGCCCTTCGGCAGGGCGAACACCGCCTCGGCTTCCGCCTTGTCGATCATCTCGTCCTTCGTCGTCTCGCCGAGGTCGGTGTCCTTGGGCTTCAGGTCGCGTTCCTTGACGATGTCGTCGAAGCTTGCGCCCGTCTTGATCTTGGCCTCCGCGGCGTCCGCCTCCGCCTGGTTCGGGAACAGGATCTGTTGGAGGTCGCGCTTCTCCGGCGATCCGTACCGGGGATCCCTGCCCGCCACTCGGGCGTAGGCGGCCTCGGCGTCCGCGTCGCTCACCTCGGCGGGATTGGCGAGGGTCTGCGGCTCCAGCGCGACCACGTCCATCGACCGGTATTCGGGCGCGCGATAGCTCGCCTTGCGGTCGTTGAAGAAGGCCTTCAGCGCATCCTCCGAAGGCGCCGGAATGTCGCCGGCGGCCGCGGCCGGAAGGACGAAATAGTCGACCGAGCGCGTCTGTCCTTCGTAGTCGGCTTCGGCCTTCGTCTCGGCCTTCGGCGCGGCGAGCCCGGTCGTCAGCGCGGCGAAGATGAATTGCCTCAGCGCCCCCTTGTGCAGATCGAAGACATAGCTCCGCTCGCTCAGATCGTTGTCGCGCAGGAGGCTGGCGAAGCGCTGCGGATCGAAAGCGCCGGACTTGTCCTGGAACGAGGGGTTCGAGGTGATCATCGTCCGCAGCGCGTTCTCGGAAATGTTGAGGCCGAGCTTGCGCGCTTCCACGTCCAGCGCGGCCTCGCTGACGAGCCGCTGCAGAACCTGGCGGTCGAGCCCGATCGCCCGCGCCTGCTCGTTGGTGAACGGCTGGCGCAGCTGGCGCTGATATTGCTGGAGCGTGCGCTGGTAGGCGTCGTGATACTCCTGGGAGGAGATTTTCGCGCCGCCGACCGTGGCGACGGTCGAGGCGGTGAAGCCGCGAAGCATGTCGCCGACGCCCCAGATCACGAAGCTGACGATGATGAGCCCCATGACGACCGTCATGATCGCCTTGCCGACAAACCCCTGGGTCGCGTTGCGCATCGATTCGAGCATTCAGGACACCTGCGCCTTTTTGCCTCAAGCCTTTTGAAGCGCGCCTTCTAGCCCCGGCCGGATGTTTTGCATAGGCTTTCCGGCGGCGTTAAGAGCCCGCCAGAATTCCCGGAGTACCTGATCATGACCCCTGACGTGCGCCCGTTCGTGGCCGGCAACTGGAAGATGAACGGCCTTTCCGCGTCGCTCGTCGAAATCGAGGCGATGCGGCGCGCCGCCGACGCCGGCGAAGCCGGGCAGGCGGAACTCGCGGTGTGCCCGCCGGCGACGCTCATCGCCCAGGCCGCCTGGAAGCTCAAGGGCGGCAAGCTCGCCCTCGGCGCCCAGGACTGCCACCCCGAGGCGAGCGGCGCTTTCACCGGCGACATATCCGCGCCGATGCTGAAGGACGCCGGCGCCTCGTATGTCATCGTCGGCCATTCCGAACGCCGGACCCTGCATCACGAGACCGACGCGCTCGTCCGCGCCAAGGCGGTGGCTGCGATCCAGGCCGGACTGATCCCGATCGTCTGCGTCGGCGAGACCCGCGGGGAGCGGGAATCGGGCGAGGCGGCCGCCGTGGTCATCCGTCAATTGCGTGGCTCGCTGCCTCCCGGCGCAACAAGCGACAACGTTGTCATCGCCTACGAGCCGGTCTGGGCGATCGGCACCGGCCTCACGCCGACGACCAACGACATCGCCACGATGCACAACGGGATCCGGGAGTTGCTCGCCGACTTTTACGGATCGGCCGGCGCGAGGATCCGTCTTCTCTACGGGGGGTCGGTGAAACCAGCCAATGCGCGCGAACTGCTCGGGCTCGACAATGTCGACGGGGCGCTGGTCGGCGGGGCGAGCCTGAAGGCTGCGGATTTCCTGGCGATCGCCGCGGCTTACGCGTAAAGCAAAAAAGGCGCCCGAAACCGGCAGGCTTGCTCGCGATCCGCCGCCCTACGTCTGACGGCGGTCGCGCAACTCGTCGACAATCTCGGGATGTCGGTCGAGGATTTTGATCAGCAGCGTGGTCGGCCCGCTCGGCTCGACCAGACCTCGTTCATATTTGTCGAAGGCGTTCTCGCCAACCTTCAGGAGCGCACCCGCCTCGCGCTGCGAAAGCTTCAGCTTGGCGCGGAAGCGCCGGATCGTGGCCGGCGACGGCAGGCCTTCAATTCGCTCCTTGAGCGTACGCAACGCCTCATCGACGACGCTCATGTCGGCGCCGACATGCACGCCGTCTCCCTCTCCGGCCGGATAATAGCCGGGAAGATCGACGGTGATGGTCTCGCCCTTGTAGGCGACGGCGAAGGGCCGGATGCCCCGCGTCAGCGTCTCCCCCGTCTCCGGCGCGGTCATGGTTGCAGGAAGAACCGCGTCTTTCGCCGCCATGATCATTTCTCCTTGAACGACACCACGACGAACTTCGTGACGACGTCCGCCTGAAATTTCACGTAGAGCGTGAGCTCGCGCGCGGGCGCGTGATAGACGTCCTGCCATGCGCGATGGTCGGATAAGGTCGTCATCGACTTGTAAAACATGGCGCGCTTGATGCTCAAAATAGTCTCGACCACTCCGGCGCGATCAAACCCCAGCGCGATCGCGTCCCGCAAGGCCGACGATGTCATAGCCAACGTCTCGACCGAACCGATCGCAAGCTTGATGGCATCGAGATCGTAGGTCGGACGATGCTTCTCCACCCGCATCATGTGCCACCATAAAGGTGGCGTGTCAAGCGCCAGCGGATCGTATCGCATACAATCCCGACGCGATGGACGCGCCTCTTGCGCCATGATAGGAGCGCGCCATCTTTCTAAGGGCGCCGGCCGCGAGAGCCCGGCGGCCCGACCCATCGAGCCCCCTTCATGCAATCGGTCCTCATCGTCATCCACATCCTCATCGTGATCGCCCTGGTGGCGGTCGTGCTGCTCCAGCGCTCCGAGGGCGGCGCGCTCGGATCCGGCGGCAGCACCAGCAGCTTCATGACCGGCCGTGGGCAGGCGAACGCGCTGTCGCGCGCCACGGCCATCCTGGCGACGATGTTCTTCGCCACTTCGCTCCTCATGTCGATCCTCGCCGGCTGGAACCGGGCGCCGAGCTCGATTCTGATCAAGGGTCCGGCGGCGCCGGCGGGACAGACCGCGCCGCAGCCGATCAGCCCCGGCAACATTCTCGATCAGCTGAAGCAGCTTCAGGGCCAGTCGAACGCGCCGACGACGCCGGCCGCGCCCGCTCCGGCCGCGCCCGAGCAGAAGCCGTAACCCGTCGCTGCGAGGGCGGCCGTCGGAGGCGGGAGCCCGTGCCGTCTTTTCGTAGCGAGCGCAGGGTCCGCCACCGAGCGGAGCAGATGTTCGACCTCGTGGCTGACGTCGAGCGCTATCCCGAATTCGTGCCGCTGTGCACTAGCCTGCGGGTGCGCAACCGCAGGCCGGACGGGCAGGGGCGCGAGACGCTGATCGCCGACATGTCCGTCGGCTACAAGGTGATCCGCGAGCGCTTCACGAGCCGGGTCGTGCTCGACAGGACGCGGCTCAGGGTCGTCGTCGAATATATCGATGGGCCGTTCAGCCACATGGAGAACATCTGGACGTTTCGCGACCAGAGGGACGACGGGAGTTCGCTCGTCACCTTTTTCATCGACTACGAGTTCCGCAGCCGGACCCTGGGCGCGTTAATGGGCTCGATGTTCGACGCCGCCTTCCGCAAATTCGCGCAGGCCTTCGAGGAGCGGGCCGACGTGACCTATCCGGCCAGCCAATTGTAGCGCGATCGCTGATGCAGGCGCGATCGCTGATCACGCCAGCCGCGCTCAACGCGCGCGGCTACAATCGCTGTCGGCGCGGCCAGCGGCCGCGCCTACAATGCCGCCTCCAGCATCTCGAGCGCGACGCGGACCGAGGCGAGGCGCACATTGGCTCGGCCGATGTCGCCAAACCGCTTTTCGCGGGCAACCGTCGCTCCGCCGGCCCTCGCGCAGGCGAACCAGACGAGGCCGATCGGCTTTTCCGCCGTTCCGCCGTCCGGGCCAGCAACGCCGGTCACGCTCACGGCGAGGTCGGTCCGCGAAGCCCCGAGCGCCCCCTCGGCCATGGCGCGGGCGACAGGCTCGCTGACCGCGCCGCACTCCGCAAGCATGTTTGTCGGCACGCCGAGCAGATCCTGCTTCGCCTCGTTCGAGTAGACGACGAAACCGCGCTCGAAGACGGCCGACGAACCGGGGATTTCCGTCAACAGTCCCGCGACGAGCCCGCCGGTGCAGGATTCCGCGGTCGCGATCTTCAGGTCTACGGCGCCGCAACGGTCGAGCAGCGCGGCAGCGCGGACGGCGAGGTCGGGGGGGAACATCGTGCGCGCGACCGGTCCCGGAAGGAGGCGAGCAATTTAGCAGGTCGCGCGACGCGGGCAACTTCCAGTTCGCGGATCTCGCGGATCGAAGTGTGATTGCGGTCACAGACTTGGCTGATAGGGGCAGGTAAGAGGATGTTTACCATTGGTCGCCTGCTAGCCACGAATGGGAGTGAAAGATGACGAACCTTCGAATGCTCGGCTTCTTGTTCTCGGTGTTTTTAGCGATGTCCTGCCTCGCGGGGACCGCCTGCGCGTGTCCCGCCGGTTATGCCCCGTGCGGGAGCGCGTGCTGCCCGCGTTGAGCGTCGCTGCGCACGGATGATCCGATGACGAGGGAGGATACGATGCGAAGAACTGCGCTGTTTTCGGTGGCGGCGCTCATGTCCGCCGCGATCATCCCGTTGATGGTGTATTTGCCCGCACGACCGTCCAACGATCCGCTCGGCGACAAGCTTCGAAGCATGGGGTTCTATCCGATTGAACCCCCCTCGACGCTGATGGATGTCGGTTCGCTCTACTACGTCGACGCCGGCGCGCGCGATTTCAGGGCGATCTGCTACGCGCCGAAGGCCGATCTCGAAGGCTTGGTGCGGGAGTCCCCCAGCTGGCAGATCGAGGAAAACTTGAAGGTCGGGGGCGACTTCGCCGCAAAGGCAGGTCTTAACATCAGTCCTCAACTGAAGGGCAAAGTGAGCGACGCCTACATGCAGACAATGCATTTCTCGCTGACGGGTGTCGTGCTGGATGAAATCTCCTTAGGCGACAACGGTTTGGTGTACACGAAGCTCATGAACAATCCCGTGTGCAGCAATGTCGTCAAGCAGCTCATCAACTTGGGCGGTTACATATGCCAAAGCCAGAAGGTTCTCCGCGCCAGGGCGGAGTTGAAGATCGACCGCAACGCCAGGAATACGACGACCGCCGCCGCAGAGGCCAGTCTCGGCAAGAACGCCGAAGGCGCTAAGACCGAGAGTTCAGCACAGACCGGCCGAAGCGAGGTTCTGCGCGAAGGTCAGACCATCGAGGACGCGGTGCTGACCTATGGGGCGGAGATGTACCCGATATGCCTCGCGCCGAAGAATGCGCATTTCGCCCGCACGCTGCCCAAGTCTGCTCTTGATCGCGCCTACCATTTCATTCTCTACAGCATTGTGGAGCCGTTGCTGCCGGTCGAGAGCAGTCGACTCGACGTTGCGGAGAACGCCCACTCCCAATGACGATGCATCGCGGGCGATTGAGTGGGAATGGCGGTGGTCCTGCTGTCCGCCGCCCTCAATTGACCGCGTCCAGCCGGCTGCGGACCTTCGCCGCCAGCTCTTCCAGGGAGAACGGCTTGCCGAGGAGGTGGACGCCCGGATCGAGCTTTCCATGGCGCATGATGGCGTCGCGGCTGTAGCCGGTCATGTAGAGCACGCGCAGGCCGGGGCGGCGCCGGGTCGCTTCCTCGGCGAGCTCGCGGCCGTTGTAGTCGCCCGGCATCACGACATCGGTCAGCAGCAGGTCGAGATTGGGCGCGCTGTCGAGGACGTTGAGCGCGGCTTTGCCGCTCGAGGCTTCGGCGACGCGATAGCCTAGCTCGCGCAAAGCCTCCTTCGCATAGGCCCGCACGCCGTCGTCGTCCTCAACGAGCAAAATGCTCTCGCGGCCGCCTGGCCGGTCGAGTTCGGCCCGGTTGCGTTCGCTGAGCCCGGCCGACGAGGCCGCCTGTCGGGGCAGGAACATTCGCACGGTCGTGCCGTGCCCGGGCTCGCTCTCGATCTGAACATGGCCGCCGGACTGCCGGCAAAATCCGTAGACCTGACTCAGGCCGAGACCGGTGCCCTTGCCGACGTCCTTGGTGGTGAAAAACGGATCGAACGCCCGATCCAGCGTCTCGGCGTCCATGCCGACGCCGGTATCCATGACCGCGATCGTCACATATTCGCCCGGCTCGACTCGCTCCGCGAACGAGGCGACGTCATTCGCCTCGAGGCGGCGGTTTGCGGTCTCGATGATCAGCCTGCCGCCGCGCGGCATGGCGTCCCGAGCGTTGAGCGCCAGATTGACGAGGGCGCTCTCGAGCTGGTTCGGATCGACGTAGGCGTTCCAAATTCCGTCCGCCAGGATCGTCGTGAGCGAAATCGGCTCGCCGAGCGTCCGCTGCAGGAGATCGCTGACGCCGCCGACGAGCGCGTTGGCGTCCACCGCCTGCGGCGCGAGCGGCTGCCTTCGCGAGAAAGCGAGGAGGCGGCCGGTTAGCGCCCTTGCGCGCTGGACGCCCTGGAGCGCCATGTCCTTGGCCCGCTCGATCCGCGCCTTGGCCGGCGAGGCCGGCAGCTGGACGAGCTGGCGGTCGATGGTGTCGAGCCCGCCAAGCATCAGCGTCAGCATGTTGTTGAAGTCGTGGGCGACCCCGCCGGTGAGCTGGCCGAGCGCCTCCATCTTCTGCGCCTGGCGCAACTGGTCCTCGAGACGCCGGCGTTCGCTGACGTCGCGGGCGCTGACCACGACGCGCCGCGCCTTCCCGTCGCGGCTCGGGACCGCCGTCGCCACCGCCTCGATGGTCTTGTTTTCATGGTTGCGCTCATACCGATAGGGGCCGTCGCTGCGGAGCGTCGCCCCAAGGTTGCGGTTGACCTCGGCGCCTTTTTCCGGTCCCAGAACCTGGTCCACGGCGCGTCCGACGACGTCGTCTCTGGTCATGCCGTAGAGACGGAGCGTCGCCGGATTGATCTCCTGGAAGCGGAAGCTGCCTCCGTCCTCGACGAGGACCGCGTGGCATTCGGGGGAATGATCGAAGAACGTATGCACGAGCGCTTCGCTCGCCGCGAGCTCGGCGGTCCTTTCCTGGACCCGCCGCTCCAGCGTTTCGTTGATGCGGGTGAGCTCTTCCTGCGCTCGCTTCGCGTCGGTGACGTCATGGGCGACGCCGATGAAGCCGACATGCTCGCCAGTGTGGCTCCAACGCGGTTGAGATTCCGCCCGCAGCCACCGCCATTGCCCGGCGGCGTTCCGGAAGCGGGCCTCGACCACGATCGTCGTCAGCGAGCTTTGGATAATCGGCTCCTCGCGGAGAATGCGCGGCAGATCGTCGGGATGGATGCCCCGCCGCCAGTCGAATGCGAGCGCCTCCTCGTAGGAGCGGCCGAAGAAATCGAGATAAGCCTGGTTCACGAATTCTCGCAGGCCGTCAGCCCCGGTCACCCACATCGGCACAGGCGCGCTGTTGGCGATGGCGCGGAAGCGCGCTTCGCTCTCGGCGATCGCGCGCTCCGACAACTTGCGTTGCGTGACGTCGGTCACGACGACGTATACGCCGAGCACCCGCCCCGAGGCGTCGCGGTGCGGAACATGGGTCACTTCGGTGTAAGCGAGTCCGTTCGGCCGCGGGAACACGACTTCGTAGGAGACTTCCTCGCCCGCCAGCGCCCGCTCCAGATTGGCTCGGCGCGCATCGTACATCTCCGGACTCATCACCTCTTCTACGCGGCGTCCAACGATCTCGCTCCGCGGGCGGTCGAACCAGGTTTCGTAAGTTTTGTTGACGAACCGGAATACCTGGTTGCTGTCGACGTAGGAGATGAGGACGGGCAGCGCGTCGGTTATGGCCCGCAGCTTTTCCTCGCTCTCGACCGCCTCCTGTTCGGCGAGCTTTTGCTCGGTGATGTCGAGGTGCGCCCCGACCAGCGCGGTCGCCTCTCCCTTGGCGTCGCGCTCGATCTCCCCGACAGCCCTGATCCAGCGCACTGCGCCGTCGCTCGGCCGGATTACCCGGTACTCCGATTTGTATTCGTTTCCGTCTCCGGCGACGGCGGAGAACAAGCGCTCGAGCGCGTCGGCCCGGTCGTCGGGGTGGAGGCGCTGAACCCAGCTCTCGTGCGATCCGGCTTCCGCGTCGGGCCGCAGACCGTAGATCTCCAGGTATTCCGGCGAGTGGCGGGCCAGGAAACCCTTGCGCACGTCGACCCGCATGCCGCCGACCCGGCCGATCCTCTGCACCCGCTCGAGCTCGAGCTCGCGGCGGCGCAGCGTCTCGACCATCTCCTGGCGGTCGGTGACGTCGCGAAAGGCCACGCCGATCCCGTCGCCGAGAGGGAAGGCGCGGATCTCGTGATAGCGGCCCGGCCTGCGGGTCGAATAGCACTCGAAGACCTGCTTCTCGCGCTTCGCCATCACCAGCTTATACCGCCGTTCGAACTCCGTCCCGACCGCGGTCGGCGAGACTTCCCAGATCGTCCGGCCGATCACGTCCTCGCGCCGCAGATCGAAGATCTCCGTGGCGGCGCGGTTGAATGCGACGAAGCGCCACTGAGCGTCCAGCGCGAAAAAGCCTTCGGCGAGGCCGTCGAGAATCTCGTCCACCGCCAGCTCGACGCAATTCGCGCTTGTCGCAGCCGAGTGGGCCGAGCCGACAGACTGTTTTGCGCCCATGGGACGACCGCCTCTTCGAAAGCGCCAGCGACCGCGACGGCATGAACAAGTCGGCCTAGTCTGAATCGTGCGGCTGGCCAAGAGTGAGGATGCGCCAAAAAGCGGCGATCATGTGGTCTTTTCGGGCATTTGCCTTTAGTCTTAAGTACAAGGTCTTCGCCGAATTCTGCAGGTCACGCTTCGCGCCGATTCTGCATCCTTCCCTATGACCCAAGGTTGTGGGGAGGTTTCGAGAACCCGCTTCGCGCGGACATGACAATCAAGACGCTTCACGGTATAATGGTACCGCAGCCGCGAACCCGGCAGATTCCTTGGCGATTCCGGCGCCGCATGGTTGACAACTCGCGCGCCGCGCGTCAGAAGCGTCGGCTTCGAAACCCACGGAACCATCATGTTCGGCAAGACCCATTCGACCAAGACGGCCGACGTCGAGAAGAAGTGGCTTCTCATCGACGCCAAGGGCCTCGTCGTCGGGCGGCTCGCGACCATTGTCGCCATGCGCCTGCGCGGCAAGCACAAGCCAAGCTTCACCCCGCACATCGACGACGGCGACAACGTGATCGTTGTCAATGCGGAGAAGGTGGTGTTCACCGGCCGCAAGCGCGACCAGAAGGTCTACCACCACTACACCGGCTATATTGGCGGCATCAAAGAGCGCTCCGCCAAGTCGATCCTCGAGGGCAAGCACCCCGAGCGCGTGGTCGAGAAGGCGGTCGAGCGCATGCTGCCGCGCGGGCCGCTCGGGCGCAAGCAGCTCGGCAACCTGCGCGTCTATAAGGGGCCCGACCATCCACACGCCGCCCAGCAGCCTCTTCCGCTCGACATCGCCGCCCTCAATCCCAAGAACAGCCGGAGCGCTTAAACCCATGGCTGAGACCCTCGCCTCGCTCGCTGACCTCAAGACCTCGTCCGTCGCGCCTCCGGCCGCCGCGGAAGCGCCTGTCCATGTCCAAAAACTCGACAAGAACGGGCGCGCCTACGCCACCGGCAAGCGCAAGAATGCGGTCGCCCGCGTCTGGATCAAGCCGGGCCGGGGCCTTGCGACCGTCAACGGCAAGCCGCTCGACCTTTATTTCGCCAGACCCGTTCTTCGGATGATCCTGAGCCAGCCGCTCGTCCTCGCCAACCGCATCACCCAGTACGACGTCACCGTCTCCGTCAGCGGCGGCGGGCTCTCCGGCCAGGCGGGCGCGGTCCGCCACGGCATCGCCAAGGCCTTGACCAACTACGAGCCGGACCTCAGGCCCGCCTTGAAGAAGGAAGGTTTTCTCACCCGCGACTCCCGCGTCGTCGAGCGCAAGAAGTACGGCCACAAGAAGGCGCGCCGCAGCTTCCAGTTCTCGAAGCGCTGATGTAGGCGCGGTCGCCGACCGCGTCCGCCGCGCTCACTGAGTGCGGCTACAGGAGTGGGGAGGGGGCCGCGCGCGAAGCGCGGCGGAGGGGGCGGTGGCGCCCTCTACCTTCCACGCTTATACCGCAACCTTGCCAGCCTGGCGGAGGAGGAGGCCGTCCCGCCACGACCGCGGCCGGGAGGAGGCCGGGAGGCGACAGGCGGTGTTTTCCGGCGGCCGACATGATATCGTTCTCTCGCCAATGACTGATCTCACGCTCGAGACCCTGCGCGCCGAACTGGCTCCGCTCCGCGCTCAGCTTACCGAACTGGTTCCGCTTCGCGACCAGCTTGGCGGCTTGCGCGCCCAGCTTGCCGACCTCGACGCCAAGGTTGCTCCCATGCGCGCCCAGCTCGACGGCCTGCCGCTGATCAACCGCTCGCTCACCGTGCTGCAACAGGAAACCCGCGCTTTGCGGGGCGCCTTCAACGACTTCGCCCGCACGAATGTGACGGCAGGCGAGATCGAGGCGCTGCATGCCGACGTCAACAGGGTTCAAGCCGAGAACGCAGAGCTGCAAACCCGCTTGGCGACCGTCGAGCGCCTGCTAGAGGAGCTGCAAAGGCAACGACGCTGAGCAACGACGTTCCGTTCACTTCGGCACGCCGGTTTCCTGAGTTCGATCAAAGCACGGCACAACAGGCCCGCCAAGCTTCCAGTTCTCGAAGCGCTGAGCAATCCTCTCCGCGCCCGAAGCTGGACTTCAGCAATTGCTTTGGTCGTTGACACGAACCTGGTCGGGCGACTGGCCCCGCACAGGTGTCGATGAACGCCTTGACCATGACGCCGCTTTGGTGGAAAGAGCCGCCCATGATCGCCTCCTCGTCCCTGCCGCGTCGACGCTGAAGACCGCGCGAACCCGCGCGTAGCTGCGATTGCTTTTGGGATTTGAGTACGTTTGGAGGCGGCAAATGGCAAAAATCTTCATCGACGGCGAGGCGGGGACGACCGGCCTGCAGATCCGCGACAAGCTCGCGGGCGTCTCGGGCGTCGAGCTCGCGAGTTTGCCGGCGGAAGCGCGCAAGGATTCCGCCGCCAAGCAGAAGCTTTACGGCGAGGTCGACGTCGTCATCCTCTGCCTGCCGGACGATGCGGCCAAGGAGGCGGCGCGGCTGATCGACTCCATCGGAGAAGAAAAGGCGCCGCGGGTGATCGACGCTTCGTCCGCCCATCGCGTCGCGCCGGGCTGGACTTACGGTTTGCCAGAACTGGTCGAGGGGCAGGCCGAGGCGGTGGCGAAGGCGAGCAAAGTGACCAATCCCGGCTGCCACGCGACCGGCGCGATCACGCTGTTGCGCCCGCTGACCGAGGCCGGACTTCTGCCCCGGGATGCGGCTGTCTCGATCTCCTCCGTCAGCGGCTATTCCGGCGGCGGCAAGGCGATGATCGAGGCCTACGAGAACGGCAAGGCGCCGGCCTTCGAGCTCTATGCTCTCGGCCTCGAGCACAAGCACATGCCGGAGATCGAGCGCTATTCCGGCCTGACGACGCGCCCGGTCTTCGTCCCCTCGGTCGGCAATTTCCGCCAGGGCATGCTGGTCAGCGTGCCGCTCCATCTCGACGCGTTGCCGGGGAAGCCGCGGGTGGCTGACCTGCGCGCGTCGTTCGAAAAACACTACAAGGGCCAGAAGCACGTCCACGTAGCCCGCGCCGCCGACAGTCCGCGCCTCGAGCCGGAATCGCTAAACGGGACAAACGACATCGAGATTCACGTGTTCGCCAACGAGACGCGTCGCCAGGCGGTGCTGGTGGCGAAGTTCGACAATCTCGGCAAGGGCGCCTCGGGCGCGGCGGTGCAGAACCTCATGCTGATGCTGGGCCGGTAGGCTCTAGCCCGACGCCAAGCCAAGGCTCACGCAGAAACACCGCCTTTCGGGCGGTCTCTCCAAACTTCGGTTGAGGATCGCGATCAGGCGGCGAGGGTTACGCAGCCCTTCTTCGCCCGGCGATAGCCGACAAAGCCTACGCCAGCGAAGCCAATCAGCATCATCACCCAGGTTGACGGCTCGGGAACGGCGGGATCGAAAGCGTTGAATCCGGCGCGCACGGAGTTCTAGGGTCGGGGCGAACACATCCGTGCCGATGCCGGTGCTCGCGAACGCCGACAGAGTGCCGCTGAAGGTGGCGAGCGTATTGCCGGCCCCGAACGCGTATGACGCGGTTATCACGTCGCTGCCTGCCGTGTCGAGGGAAAGATCAAGCTCCAGTTGAGAGTTGGCGAGCTCGGCAGGCGTTATGGCGACCTGATCGATTATCGTGGCCAGGTTGTCCGCGAAATCCAGCCATTGGAACTGGAGCACCGGACCCGTACTTGTCTGACGCACTCTCATCTGAAGGACCCGACCTGGGACCGAGCTAGTTTAACTCGTGAGTTGGACGTCGTATGTGCCGAGAGTGACGGAGGGCACGGTTAGATCGAACAGGCCGATGGCCGAGAACGTGGCCGCCGGATTCAAGCTTCCCCCTGTTTCAAGGTTGGCCTCGACAACTTGGACTACCGGAATGAACGGGTCGGGCTGAGTGATCACATGGCCGTTCGCCGTGTTGAGCACCGCCTGACCGTTGTTCGCCGTCGTCTCGTTGATCGTGCCCCTAACGAAGTAGCTCGCCGGTTTGCCGTTGGCGAAAGTGGTTCCCGAGGGCAAGACGGTCCCCGATCCTCCGACCAGACTGGGAGTCTCGCCGAAGCTGTCGTCAAAAATTTGCGTCCCATTGTTGGTGACGGCGAACTCATCCAGATTGAACACATCGGCTGCCGCGACGTTGGGAAGAGCCATGGCGGCGAATGACAGCAGTGACAATGATCCGAACCATCGCTTGCGCATTTGTGCCTCCCGTATTGTGTCTCCTTCGATTTGGCGTCCAGTGCGGGAAAAGTTGGTCGCAGCCCCGCTTTGGCTGGTCGGCTTGCTCAACCCCGATAGTTGCATGGCGCGAGGCTGCTGAACATGGGCTGATTTGCCCATTGCGCAGCGATTGTTTGGCTCAGGGCTCAAGTTGCGGTTGCAATCCCCAGCGAAACGCTGAGCGCGGCCAAACTCGCGCGGTTCTTCGCATTCACCCGCATTCGCGCGCTTTCGATATGCTTATGAACGGTGGACGACGAAATCCCCAGCTTCGCCGCGATCTCATCGTCAGAGGAGCCCAGCGCGACCAGACGGACAGCTTCGATCTCGCGCTTGCTCATGCCGGCCGGCGGCATCACGTAGTCGACGCCGGCGCCGAGAGCGCGAATGCGGGTCAAAAGACATTCGCTGATCAGGCAGAGATAGGCGCGCTGGGCTGGGTCGAATTCCTCGCCGCGCCCGATCAGCGTCACGAGCCCGAAGCGCGTCCCGCCTCGGGCGACTGGCACAGCCAAGCCCGTGGTCCAGCCGTTTTCGGCGGCGGCGCGCAAGGCCTCGCGGTCAAAGGTCGAGAATCTCTTGTCGTGGATAATGTCGACGAACGAAAACGCCCTGCGGTAAACCTTCAGCGCGTTGAGGACCGGATCGCGATCGACGAAACCGGACCGAACGTAATAGCGCATCCAGGCCTTCGGCCAGTCGGCGATGAACATGACGTTGCGGCCGCGGTCGACGAGATCGATCTCGCCGCAGGCGACGACGTGAATTCCAAATTGCGCAACCGCCCCTTTGAACAATTCTGCGCAGGCGGCCACCGACGCGCACTCTTGCAATCGCGCGTGGAAGCAGAGCGCGTCCGCCGTGTCGCGTCCCTTCGTCACCCGACCCACCTGTCGCGGGGTACGAGGCTATTCGGCCGTCACCTTTCTACGATATCAAACCGCAATTTGTCAAGGCGATTCTGGTCGCCAGGTTCGAGAACCACGGGCACGCGCGCGCCGGGCGCGGCGGCGCCGAACCTAATGCTGGGGCGCCTCACCTCGAACGCATGCGCAGTCGGAATACAGCAATCACAAAGTGTATTTTGTTGGGCAGCCAGTTCTCAATCTTTTACCTCCGCCCGCCGAGCTCGTCGATATGGGCGAGCAGGTCGGCCGGGTCCTCGTAGACACGAAAGGCGGTCGCCTTCTGCAGCTCCTCGGCGCCATAGCCGCCGCAGAGCAGGCCGACGCCGAGCGCACGGCAACGCGCGGCGGCAAGCATGTCCCAGATGCTGTCGCCGACCACCACCGCCGTATCGATCGGCGCGCCGAGCCGCTCCGCCGCCGCCAGGAACAGGTCGGGATCGGGCTTGGCGTATTTGACCAAATCGCGCGTAACCACCGGCGTCTTCTCCGGATCGACGCCGAGCGCCTTGAGATTGACAGACGCCGTCTCCATTCGGCCGCTGGTCGCGATCGCCCAGGAAATCCCGACGCTGGTCAGCCACATGAGCAGCTCGCGCGCGCCCGGCAGCGGTCGGATCCGGTCGGCCATCCGCCGATAGGCGCGAGCGTGCCCCTGCCGCAGCCGTTCGCCGCGCTCCTCGTCGATCGCAACGCCGGTTTCGCGGACGAGCTGGTTGGTGAATAGCCCCCCGCTCATGCCGATCTTGCGGTGGATGCGCCAGACGGATAGGTCGATGCCTTCGCCGTCGAGCGCCTCCTTCCAGGCGAGCACGTGTTGATAGACGCTGTCGACCAGCGTGCCGTCGAGGTCGAACAGGAATGACGGCTCGATGCGCATGTCGGTTCCTCGTTTTTGCGGGCCTCAAGCCGAGATCATAGCAGGATCCGCATGCGCCGGCGGGGCCGCGGCCGCGGAAATGGGCTTTGGTTCGTTGAAATTTTCGCAGTCAGGAACTCTCTACAAAGCCGCGCGGTTGGTCGCCTGATCGATCAAGCAGTCGCAGGAGAGGAGGTTTCGATGGCAATTCGCAATTCCCGGCGGGCAGTTCAGACGTCATGGCGGGCAGATCGCAAAGCGCTGGCCTGGATCAACCTGGCCTGCGGCTTGGTGTTGTTCATCTCCCCCTGGTTTTTGGGTTTCTCCCGCGACTTCGGGGCCGCGATCACAGCTTGGGCCGGCGGCTTCATCATCTTCGTCATGGGGTTGTCGGCGCTCGTGCAGTTCGCCGAGTGGGAGGATTACGTGGCGTTGCTCGCCGGCGCCATGATGATCGTCCTGCCCTGGGAGCTCGGCTTCGCCATTCAATCTGAAATTTGGGCCTTCACCGCGCTCGGAGCGATCGCGGTGCTCGTTTCGCTATTGGAGATCTGGATGGCGCACCGTCATCCCGCCGCGGCCGCAGATGGCTGACCGCAAGGTCGTTCGTCGCAGGAATGGAGCCGACCGCGGAATCGTTCTCCTCACCCGATGAATTCCAGCCCCGCGGTTCTGCCGTTCGTCCAGACGAGGCGGGCCAGCCGGGCGGAGTAGCGGCCGTCGCCCTCGCGGATGCGCAACTCGAAGGTTTGGGGCAGAAAGACAAGACCGTCGCCGATGACCCGCGCCCCGACCTCTGAGATATCCCGGAGGGTCACGTCGAGCGACGAGGATCCGTTGTTGAAGATGCAGCGCGCCTGGCGAAACTGCCGTGAGCGCACGGAACGGCGCTGATTGGCGAACAAATCCGGCATGTCCGGCACATTAGCTTCCGAGGCTGGCGTGTGGCTTGCTTACGCAAGGCGCCACTTGACGCGTCGCGTCGTTTGGCGAGTTTGGACGGGGACCACGAACCTTCGAGTTGGAGCCCCCGATGAAAACGCCGCTCGTCTTCGCCGCCTTCGCCTCGCTTGGGCTCGCCGCCTGCAACGCGCAAGCCCCGCAGGCTTCGGCGCCGCCGGCGCCCGGGTCGGTCGCGGTGACCCCCCAGAACTTCCAGCTGCCGGCGGGCGGCGACTGCCGCGCAGAGATCGCCCGCTACCGCGCGATTCAAGACAACGACCTGTCGATGGGCCATGTGGCTCAATCGGTTTACAGTCAGATCAAGCGGGAAATCGGCGCCGCGGAAGGCGTCTGCTCGGCCGGTCATGACGCCGAGGCGAAGGCGATGCTGGTCGCTTCGAAGCGGCGGCACGGCTATCCGACGGATCTCTAGCGTAAGCGGGTGACCCCCCGGCTATGCCGGGGTGGCAGTAGCAGTTTGACGTTTCCGGCGGTCCATCAGTGAAGTTCCAACGTGGGCAACCACTCACACGAAAGGAACTCCACCGACGGACGAGTACGAGAGCCTAAGCCACAGGACTTGGGACTGCAAATATCATGTTGTCTTCATTCCGAAATGTCGCCGCAAGACGCTGTATCAGGAGTTGCGCCGGCATTTGGGTGAAGTGTTCCGCAAACTCGCGCTTCAGAAGGAATCGAAAGTTGAGGAAGGGCACCTGATGCCCGATCACGTGCACATGCTGCTCTCGATCCCGCCGAAGTACGCGGTGTGTCGCAGGTTGTCGGCTTCATCAAGGGCAAGAGCGCGATCCACATGGCCAGGGTCTATGGAGAGCGAAAGCGCAATTTCGTTGGGCAACACTTTTGGGCCCGCGGTTCCGCCGCCAGCCTTGCGCACGATGACGAGACAAGCTCGACAGGCTAAGGCGGAGCGCTCGCCCCCGCGCGACTCACCATGGAGGAGCACCCGATGCGCACGATTTTGCTTGCAGCCCTGATCGCTGTTGGGTCGGCCGGCCCCGCCCTCGCCGTCATCAGCATCGATTTGCCGAATGAATGCAATGATCGAAACGCCCTTCAGGGCATCGCCTACGACGCTCGCCTGACCGCGATCAAGCTCTATTACAAAGGGCTCATCCACGGTCTGACCGACAAGACCAAACAAACCTGCCTCGAGGCGCAGGTGCTCATGGACGACCGGTTCGCCGTGATCAACAAGACGCTCCAGATCGTCGAAGCGGACTGCCTGGCGATCGACATTGCAGCGAGCATGGCGACCAAGGACATTTGCCCCTGACGCCGGCTTGACGCCGTGGGGCTGGTCGGACGAGACAGGAGGCATGCCTCCCGATTCAGACCCGGCCGTCGAAGCGATCATCACGAGCCTTTGCGCGAGCGCCCCACAGGGCTGCACCATCTCCCCGGCCGACGCGGCAAAGGCCTTCGCCGACGCCCGCGGCGAGGACGAACTCGGCTGGCGTTCCCATCTCGGCGAAGTCCGCCGGGCGGCCGTCAAACTTGCTCTGGAAGGCGAACTCGTCATCTACCGCAAGGGCAAGATCGCCGACCCGACGGACTTTCGCGGCGTCTATCGTCTGGGCGCGCCGTCAGCCGAGTAGGTTTTTGCGGGCGGATCGCGGTCATTCGCCCGGGGCCCCGGAAACAGACAGTCGATCCGGCCGGTCGCCCGATAGACGGCGAGACCGATCCATTCCTTTGCCGCGACTTCGAAAGTCTCGAGGTTGCGCGCCGGATCCGACTCCCAGGGCTGGCCTCGACCTTCGCCCAGCGTGCGGAAGGCGACGGGGAAGGCCGTCGCATTGAACCCCGCCTTCTCGAACAGGCCCATCGACCGGGGCATATGATACGCCGAGGTGACGAGCAGCCAGCGCTGCTTCGGCTGCGGGCGAACCAGGGCTGCTGTAAAGCGCGCGTTCTCGTCAGTGTTGCGCGACCTGTCCTCCAGCGTGATGCGTGAGGGGTCAACTCCGAGCGCGACGAGGAGCTTCTGCGCCTCCTGCGCCTCCTGCGCCTCGGTCGAGTTCTCCTTCAGCAAGGAGCCGATTCCGCCGCTGAATATCACCCGCGCGTCCGGATAGCGTTTCGCCAGGATCGCCGCCTCCACCACCCGCTCGCCCTGGCTGAAGACGGTCTGACCCCGGGCGGCGCTTTCCCTCTCCCTCAGAGCGCCGCCGAGCACGATGATCCCATCGGGAGGCGGCATGTCGGCCAGCGGCTGGGGAAAGCGATTCTCGAGCGGCGCGACGAGCAGGAGGCCGATCGGCGTCGTCGCCAGCGCCGCCAGCAAGAGGACCGCCCCGGGCGCAACCGCCCGCGCCGCAGGCGAAGGCCGCAGGGCGGAATAAAGGGCGCCCGCGAGGGCGACGACCAGCAGCAGGATGACCGGCGAGGCGAACATCCAGTATATTTTCGACGCGACGAAGAACAAAACCCGCTCCTTGAGAAGGTCCGCCCGCCGCAGAGGCGGCGCTTGTGGCGAGGCGCCTCCTTGCCTACCTTGCAATCGCATTCCGAGGAAGTTCGATGAAGTTCGACCGCGATGTCGTCGGCGCGATCGGCCGCACGCCGCTGATCAGGCTCCGGTCCGCCTCAGAAGCGACCGGCTGCACGATTCTCGGCAAGGCCGAGTTCATGAACCCCGGCGGGTCGGTCAAGGACCGCGCGGCGCTCGCCATCGTCCGCGACGCGGCCGAGCGCGGCGCTCTTCGGCCAGGCGGCGTCGTGGTGGAGGGCACGGCCGGCAACACCGGCATCGGCATCGCCATGGTGGCGGCCGCCCTGGGCTACCGGGCGATCATCGTCATCCCCGACACCCAAACCCAGGAAAAGAAGGAGATGCTGCGCCTCGCGGGCGCGGAACTGATCGAGGTTCCGGCGGTCGCCTATTCCAACCCGAACAATTACGTCCGCTACTCGGGGCGTCTGGCGCAGGCCCTCGCAAAGACCGAACCGAACGGCGCGGTCTGGGCCAATCAGTTCGACAACGTCGCGAACCGCAACGGGCATTACGCGACGACCGGCCCGGAAATTTTCGACGATCTCGACGGCCGCATCGACGGCTTCGTCAGCGCGGTGGGCACCGGCGGCACTCTGGCGGGCGTCGGCATGGCGCTGAAGGAGCGCGACCCGCGCATCAACATCGCGCTCGCCGATCCGATGGGGGCGGCGCTCTATTCCTATTACACGACGAGGCGAACTCAGGAGTTCCGGCTCCTCCGTCACCGAAGGCATCGGGCAGGGCAGGGTGACGGCCAATCTCGAGGGCGCCCCGGTCGACTTCGCCTTCCAGATTTCTGACGAGGAGGCGCTGCCGATCATTTTCGATCTCGTGGTCGAGGAGGGACTGCTTCTCGGCGGCTCCTCCGGCGTCAACATCGCGGGCGCCATCCGGCTTGCGCGCGAGCTCGGCCCCGGCCATACGATCGTGACCATCCTCGCCGATTCCGGCGCGCGCTACGCCTCCAAGCTCTTCAACCCCGCCTTTCTGCGCTCCAAGAACCTGCCGGTCCCGGCCTGGCTCGAGGCGCAGGCTCGCGCTCCGCAGGTTTTCCTCTGATGACCGAAGCCCTTTTTCGCGCCGATGCGTACCTTCGCGAGACGCCGGCGAAGGTCCTTGCCGCCGAGCCGCGCGGGATCGCGCTCGACCGGACGGTCTTCTATCCGCAGGGCGGCGGCCAGGGCGGAGACCAGGGAGACCTGATTCTCGACGGCGGCGAGACGATCGCGATCGTCAATACGGTCTATGACGCCGATCGGAAGACGATCCTCCACCTGCCGGCGGAAGGGGCCGCGCTCCCGGCGGCTGGCGCAAGCGTCGTCGCCCGCATCGACTGGAGCCGGCGCTACCGGCGCATGCGGGCGCATACCGCGCTGCACCTCCTCTCGGTCGTCCTGCCTTACCCCGTCACCGGCGGCTCGGTCGGCGAGGGCGAGGGCCGGCTCGACTTCGACTGCGAGGCGCTCCTCGACAAGGCGGAGGTCGAGCTGAAGCTCAACGCGCTCATCGCGCTCGACGCGCCCGTGACGCAGCGCTGGATCTCGGACGAGGAGCTCGAGGCGAATCCGGCGCTGGTCAAGACGATGGCGGTCAAGCCGCCGACCGGGACGGGCCGCGTCCGTCTCGTCGCCATCGAGAACCTGGATCTTCAGCCCTGCGGCGGGACCCACGTCAAGCGCACCGGCGAAATCGGCCGCGCCTCGGTCACGCAGATCGAGAAGAAAGGCAGACTCAACCGGCGCGTCCGCATCGCGCTCGCCGCGTCCTGAAGGAGCGAAGGAATGGCCTCGCGTGACTACTGCACGACCGACGAGCTCGCCGCCGAGCTCGGCGCCGCCGACCTCGGGGTGATCGACGGCTCCTGGCATCTGCCGAACACCTGCCGTTTCGGCGCCGTCGAATTCCGGCTCGGGCATATTCCCGGCGCGGTTTATTTCGACATCGACACGATCGCCGATCTCGATACGCCCTTGCCGCACATGTTGCCGAAACCCGACGTGCTGGCGAGGGAGATGACTGCGCTGGGGCTGGGCGACGGCATGCGTTTTGTCGTTTACGATTTCCTCGGCCTCTACGGCGCGGCGCGGGTCTGGTGGACCCTGCGCGCTTACGGCGTCGAAGATGTCCGTATCCTCCGAGGCGGCCTGACGAAATGGATCGCCGAGGGAAGGCCGCTCGAACACGGCGAGGCGGATCCGAAGCCCCGCCCGTTCACGCCCAGGTTCAACCAATCCTTTGTCGCTTCGCTCGACGAGGTGCGGGCGGCGCTGGCGACGGGATCGGCGCAGGTGGTCGACGCCCGCCCGGCCGACCGGTTCCGGGGCGAAGCGCCCGAGCCGCGTCCGGGGTTGAAACGCGGCCACATGCCCGGCAGCCTGAACGTGCCCTTCGCCGAGCTCGTCGAGCACGGTCGGCTGAAGCCGGCCGATACGCTCAAGGCGATCTTCGCCGACCACAAGGTCGACCTCGGAAAGCCGATCATCACCACCTGCGGCTCCGGCGTCAGCGCGGCGATCCTCGCGCTCGCCGTCGAGGAGGCGGGCGGCAGGATCGCGGGGCTCTACGACGGCTCGTGGGCCGAATGGGGGAGCCGGGACGATTGCCCGGCGGTGACCGGGCCGGACTGAGCGAGGACGCGCATGCTCATCCCGAACGCGCCGCGGCTTCGGAGGCCATGGCCGCTTCCGTTCGGGCGGAACCGGGACATCCTTTCAAAGCCAGCGGACACTCGATCAAAGCCAGGGGACGCCGAATCCAAGCCAGGGGACACAGAATCAAAGCCAGGGGACACAGAATCAAAGCAAAAGTCTTCCCGGATTCTCAATTCATCAACGGGTTAGGGCGCGAATCCAAATAAAACTATAAAACCTGCCGGCCGCCCCTCCTTTAAAACATATTGCATGCGCATTATGAACCCCGGCGTCCGTGCTCGTCCCGCCGCAAGCCCGCTCCTCCGGCGGGGCGATTTCGGCGATCGAGACGCAGCACAGAGTCTGAGGATCTGCGCTTCCCGCTGGCTTTCCGCGGGCGTCTTTTGCTCCGATCGAGCGGCTGCGGGGGCTTCGCGGGAGCAGGACGACGGGATCTGTGAACGGACGCACCGACGAAGGATAGCGCAGTTCAAGGATAATTAGCAAGAATTTGTTGCAGTATCGGCCATCATGGTTAATCGAAGAACCAGTGAGATGCGCCTGCACGCGCAGACGGCGGTGATCGAGAACGGCTTCTTGTGGGCGCCGGAGGAGGCGTCCTGGCTCGCCGATTACGTCCTGGAACTCTCGGATGGTCGCGCCGACCGGCCGACTGGGCCGGCCGCCGCTCTTCATTCGAAGGAGGACGCCAATTTCGCCCTTGACAACCAGTCCACCATACGAGTCCGGGGGCGCCGCGAAGCGGCCTCGAAAGCCTGCCTTGGGAGCCTGTTTCAAATGTCATGGACCTCATCCTGAGGCGCCCTTTGCGAGAGCAAAGGGCCTCGAAGGATGCTCCAAAGGGCGTTACGGCGCCGCCAGCGCGACCTGGACCGTCCCCTTCGCCTGGCTCAGGGCAGGCTTTCGAGGCCCCCTTCGGGGGCGCCTCAGGACGAGGGTGATGGGGTTTTGAAACGGGCTCTAGCAAAGCCGAAGGGGACGATTCCAGAAAGCGCCGCACGGACGCGCTGTATCGAAGAGGCGACGCGCTGTATCTTTTGTTTTAGCCTGTTTCAAAGTGATGAACCTCATCCTGAGGCGCCCTTTGCGAGAGCAAAGGGCCTCGAAGGATGCTCCAAAGGGCGTTACGGCGCCGCCAGCGCGACCTGGACCGTCCCTTTTCGAGGCCCCCTTCGGGGGCGCCTCAGGACGAGGGTGATGGGGTTTTGAAACGGGCTCTAGCAAAGCCGAAGGGGACGATTCCAGAAAGCGCCGCACGGACGCGCTGTATCGAAGAGAGACGACGCGGCTGTATCTTTGGTTTTAGCCTGTTTCAAATGTCATGGACCTCATCCTGAGGCGCCCTTTGCGAGAGCAAAGGGCCTCGAAGGATGCTCCAAAGGGCGTTACGGCGCCGCCAGCGCGACCTGGACCGTCCCCTTCGCCTGGCTCAGGGCAGGCTTTCGAGGCCCCCTTCGGGGGCGCCTCAGGACGAGGGTGACGGGGTTTTGAAGCGGGCTCTAGCAAAGCCGAAGGGGACGATTCCAGAAAGCGCCGCACGGACGCGCTGTATCGAAGAGACGACGCGCTGTATCTTTTGTTTTAGCCAATGGGGAGAGGTGATGGGTGGGGCGTCAATCTATATCCTCCTTTGCTCCGACGGCAGCTATTACACCGGAATAACGCGGCGCTCCGTAAAGGAGCGTGTGAGCGAGCATGCGCAAGGCCTGATGCCCGGCTACACGTTCACGCGGAGACCCGTAAAACTGGTCTATTCGGAACAATACGAACAAATCGTCGATGCGATCGCGGCGGAGAGGCGGATCAAGGGTTGGTCGAGGGCGAAGAAGGAGGCTTACATGCGCGGTGATTTCTCGACCCTCGTCATGCGTTCGAAAAGAGGTTCAAAAGCGGGCGTGTGAGCATCGCCGAACGGACGACCTGAACTGGAGCGTCCCTTCGCTTCGCTCAGGGCAGGCTCTCCCCGGCTCTTGCTTCGCAAGAGCGTCTCAGGACGAGCTCGACCCCATCCGCACTCATCCCGCGTTCGGTCTGGAAACCGGTGGTTGCGCCGCGCGCGTCGCATTAGGCGGCAGATGGAAGAACGATGAACCGTGCGACAAAAAGTGAAACATGCATTTGTCTTCGTAAGGCCGTAACTCGTGACTCGCAAGACATTCTCGGCCGTATCCGATCGGGCTGGCCGAACCCGTTCGCGCGTCTCGCGCGTCAGAATTCCGCGCTTGCCAGGGAATCAGAACTCTTACCCGCGGGCTGAGGCCTCATTCTCAATACGCTGATGGTATGCCTGCCGGCTTCACTCTCCAGCCAAGCGCTAGCGTCTTGCCGGTTAGAAAACGAGCGTTGAGCAAGGCGGGGTGAGAGCTTCCCGCGAACAGGGACGACGACGCGCCAATCCCCTTGACGCAGTTCCGCAACGTAGGCCGACGGATGCCCTTCCGTTTGCTTCATCTTCGATAACAAGAACACATGGGGTTGCTCGAGAGGCGCCCCCAGAAGGGGCGGTTCCTGAGTACGACGTTTCGTCAATCGATGAGCATGAAATCCAAAAGTGTAGAAATGGTTGATGCGGCTGGATCGGAACGCGCTGGACTCCGGCCCTGGGTCAAGAACATGCGCCTCCAGGCCCGAACGGCGGTGATCGAGAACGGCTTCGTCCAGCCGCCGGCCGAGGCGCCCTGGCTCGCCGACGATCTCGCCGAGCTCACCGCGTTTCCAGCCAGCCGCCACGACGACCAGGTCAACTCGATCGTTCCTCGCCTGGACGAATTCAATTTCCTATTTCTTGTGCGATAGGTCGTACGGCGACGCTCGCCAAGCTGGAAGATCGATCAGAAGTCGATATTGAAGCAAGTGTAACCGGAAGCCCGGGATCCAGTGCAGCGCGGCAACGTGAGTATTATCGTGTATAGTGGGAGTGGTAGTGGTGGTGATAGCGGTAGTGGGGGTGATTAGTGGTAGTGGTAGTGGTAGTGGCGCCGCATATCGGCTTGATGGTGCGCGCCCCTCAGACAGCGGTCGGCGTACCTTACCGCCTCTTTCCCGTAGTGAGCCAGGGCATACCTTCTTGCTGCCGAATATCCATAAGTGGCCACGCCCTGCCTGACTTGAGCACAATAGGACTGGGCCAGCGCGGGAGTTGCGGCGAGCAGGGTCATTCCAATGGCAGCCAGGATCCGGATCATGTGGTCTTCTTCCTTGCGCGGAGCGCGGGCAGCTAGGGAAACAGCGTAAGTGAACGGTAGAGCCGGGCCGGGGTTCCATTTCCCCGCGGCGATCCTGCCGCCAAACGCCCCCAATCGGCGTGCGTGGGTGGGCTATTGAGCCTCGAAAAGCCGAATCCGTAGAGGCCGAGGCTGTCACTGTAGCCGAAGGCAAAATGTGCGGCGCCGCTATGCGAGGCGTTGACGCTCTGCCGTGGTCGAAGACATGTCACATGATGCGGCAGATCGGGAACGACGAACCTGCCGATGGGCGGAGGCTGAAGGCGAACCCCGCATTCGAATACGCGTACTGAGAACGGCGGCAATTTGATCTGCCGCAATGCGTCTCTGCTGATCCGACGGATAAAGAGCCAAGATTGGCAAGACGTCGCTGATCCATGAGAGCGCATTGCCGGCCGCCTCGGTCGGGCGGCAAGGGGACGGCAGCGCAAACTCATTTGCGCGATGCTCGGGAGGGATGACGATGAGTGACAGCCAGACCTTAGCGATACTTATGCCTCCAGAGCTCGTCCATTACTGGGGATGGTTCCTGGCGTTCGGCATCGGGTTGGTGGCGCTTGGCGTCGCTGCGGTTGCGCGCGCCTTCACGGCCACCATCGCCTCTATGGTGTTCTTCGGCTGGCTGCTGGTGATCGCGGCCGCCATCGAGATTGTCCAGGCGGTCATGGTTGGACATTGGGCCGGTTTCTTCGGCCATTTGCTGGCCGCGATTCTCTTCGGGGTGATGGGGCTCATGCTGGTGACGAAACCGCTGATCAGCGCCGAGGCGTTGACCTTGATCATGGCCATATTCTTCCTGATTGGCGGCCTCTTTGAGCTGATTGGCTCATTCGTTGTCGCCCTCCCAGGCTGGGGTTGGGCGGCGGCGGACGGGATCATCACCATTTTCCTTGGCGCGCTGGTTCTTGCGGAATGGCCCGCCTCAGGACTGTGGGTGATTGGTCTTTTCATCGGAATTGACCTGATTTTCTACGGCTTCGCATGGATCGCGCTCGCGCTCGGGTTGCGCGCGGCGTGAGGCCGGTTAAATATTGGAAGGTAACCCAGAAGGAGGCCGCAATGGCAAAACCACTCTCTGAACAGCTCGCCGAATTGTCGGTGGAGGCAAAAAAGGCCGAGGATGACTTCGCCGCAACGAAGAAGGAGACCCATGACAAGATGGTGGCGCAACGCGAGCAGCTGCGCACTGCGGCGACCCAGTCGGTCGAAAAGCTGAAAAAGGACATGAAGTCCGCCGGCAGCGCCGTCTCGAGCGGCTTCAGCGCGCTCCAGGCGAAGGTTTCCGCCGATGGCGAGACGCTCAAGGCGAATGTCAAACGTTGGAAGAAGGACCTCGACGTCAAGCGCGCCGAGAACTGGGCGAACGAGCTGGAGTGGGAAGCCGGCATGTCGATCGACTACGCCATCTTTGCGGTCGAGCAGGCGAAGCTGGCTGCAATCGACGCCGCCATAGCTCGACAGGAGGCTGTAGAGGCGAGGAAGGGCTGACGACCCAAGCTAGTCGCCGCCTCCGGAACGCGTAAATCGCGGTGCTCGTCGTTCCCCGGTAACAAAGGCGAGCGGGGAACGTATGAACTCCTGGCAGGGAGATTCGCTCTCGAGGCAAAGGAGAGGTCGATGGTGACGCGTCGCGGGATCCTGGCAGCGCTGGTCGCAACCGCTGGATTGGCCTCGGTACGCGCCTCGCGCGCGGCGCCCGTGGGACACATCGCTCATACCGATGCCGAGTGGCGGGCAATCCTGACGCCGGCTCAATATGAGATCCTTCGAAAGGAGGGAACGGAGCCTCCCTTCACCAGCCCGCTCTTGCACGAGGAAAGGAAGGGGGTCTTCGCCTGCGCAGGCTGCAGGAACGAACTCTTCTCGTCGTCGACCAAGTTCGACAGCGGGACAGGCTGGCCCAGTTTCTGGGCGCCGCTGGATCATGCCGTCAACACGCACGAAGACCGGTCTTGGGGCATGACCAGGACCGCGGTGACTTGCCAGCGCTGCGACGGCCATCTCGGCCACGTCTTCGACGACGGGCCCAAGCCGACCGGCTTGCGGTATTGCATGAACGGCCTGGCGATGGTCTTCCAGCCCGCTTCAGCCTGAGAGGTCCGCTCGCGAGCGCGATTGACGACAGGGCGGCCTGAATAGGCTAACAGACCCCGCGGGCCGCCCGGCTCGAAATTCCTCAGGGGCTCTTCCATTGCCTTCCCGACCCGGCGAAGACGAACTGATCGCGCGCTTCTTCGCGCCGCTCGCCGGTCCCGCCGGTCTCGAACTCCGGGACGACGCCGCGCTCCTCAAGCCTCCGCTGGGCGATGATCTCGTGCTGACCACCGACGCGCTGGTCGCGGGCGTGCATTTCTTCGCCGACGATCCGCCCGACGCCATCGCGCGCAAGGCGCTTCGGGTGAACCTCTCCGACCTCGCCGCCAAAGGGGCCCGTCCGCTCGGCTTTCTCCTCGCCCTGGCGCTGCCGGCCGAGTGGCGCGAGGACTGGCTGAAGGCTTTTGCCGCAGGCCTCGGCCTGGATGCGGCCGCCTACAATTGCCCGCTCGCGGGCGGCGACACGGTTGCCACTCCCGGCCCCCTGACGCTGGCGGTGACGGCGTTCGGGGCCGTGCCGGCCGGGCGCATGGCGCCGCGTTCGGGCGTCAGGCCGGGCGACCGGCTCTACGTCAGCGGCACGGTCGGCGACGCGGCGATCGGCCTCGGCATCCGGCTCGGGCGCGGTCCCGATATCTCGAAGGCGGACAAGGAGTTCCTGCTCGACCGGTATCTCCTGCCGCAGCCGCGCGTCGCGCTCGCCAAGGTCATCGCGATGCGCGCCAACGGCTGCATGGACGTCTCCGACGGCTTCGTCGGCGATCTGACCAAGATGCTCGCAGTCTCCGGGCTCACCGCCCGCGTGCTGATCTACCGGCTGCCGTTGTCGCCTTCCGCCCGCGCCGCCATCGCCGCCAAGCCCGACCTGTTCGCGGTTGCCGCGACCGGCGGCGACGACTATGAGCTCCTCGCTGCGGTGGCGCCCGACGCGGCGGGCGCCTTCGAGGCCGAGGCCGCGGCGGTCGGCGTCCGGGTCGCCTGCGTCGGAGAGGCGGTCGAGGGCTACGGTCCGCCGCGCTTCATCGGCCCGGACGGGGGTCAGCTGACGTTTCCGCGCGGCTCCTACAGCCACTTTTGAGGTCTCAAAGGAATCCGATGACAGAGGCCGATCCGATGCAGATGCGGCTGCTTGCCGCCAAGGCCATTGCGCGCGAAGCGGGGACGCTCGCCCGCCGGCGATTTCTCGACGCCTCCTTCAAGGTCCGCTTCAAGGGGCCGCAGGATTACCTGACCGAAGTGGACGGCGAGACGGAGGAGCTGATTTTCTCCCGGCTGAACGAGGTCTTTCCCCAGGACGGTTTCATCGGCGAGGAGACGGCGGGCCGGCCGGCGCGCGCCGGCGGAGCGACATGGGTTGTCGATCCGATCGACGGCACGTCGAATTTCGCCCGCGGAGACGCGCACTTCTGCGTGTCGATCGCCTGCCTTGCGGGAGGCGGGGTGGAAGTCGGCGTGATCTATGACCCCATGCGCGACGAGCTCTTTTCGGGCCGCCGCGGCGGAGGGGCCTGGCTCAACGGGGCGGCGATCAAGCCGTCGAAGGCGACCGCGCTCACCAGCTCGACGATCGAGGTCGGCTGGAACATCCGCGGCGGCGTCGAGCGCTATGTCGATCTCCTGCGGCGCATCGCGCTCTGCGGCGCGGCGCCGTCCCGCGGCGGCTCGGGCGCGCTCGCGATCGCCTATGTCGCGAGCGGTCGGCGCGACGGCTTTGTCGAGGCTCATATCAACGCCTGGGATTGCCTAGCCGCCATCCTGCTGGTTCGCGAAGCGGGCGGCTACGCCAGCGATTTTCTGGCCGGCGAGGGGCTGACCAAGGGCAATCCGCTGATCGCCTGCGCCCCGGGCGTCAAGGACGCGCTGATCTCGGCCGCCGCGATCGAAGGAATTGTCCTGTGAACGCCATCGAACTCGCAGCGGGCTCCGCCCGCGCGGCCATCGCTCGCGCCGGCGCAGAAGCGCGAAGCTGGCGCGTCGACGGCCGCGATCTTCTTTGGCCCGGCGATCCCGCGATCTGGGCCGACGTCAGCCCGATACTCTATCCCGTGGTCGGCTGGACGCGCGACGGCGCCCGCGTCGGCGGACGCCGGTATGCGCTCGGCCTGCATGGCTTCGCCCGGTTCGAGACTTTCGAAGTCGAGACCGTCAGGCCCGACTTCGTCCGCCTCGTCCTCGGCGACAACGAGCGCACCCGCGCCGTCTATCCCTTCGCCTTCACGCTCGCCGTCGAATACCGGCTCTCAGAGGACGCGCTCGGCGTGGCGCTCGAGATCGGCAACCCGGGGGGCGAGGCGGCGCCCTACGCCTGCGGTCTTCATCCGGGCTTCCGCTGGCCGCTCGGCGGGGGAAGGGCCGCGACGGGGCGTTCGTGCGGTTCGAGAAGCCGGAGCGGAGCGAGGTTCCCGCCATCGCGCCGGGCGGCATGGTCAGCAAGACGACGAAGCCGGTTCCGCTGAACGGCCGCGACCTGCCGCTGAGCGACGCCCTCTTCGCCAACGACGCGGTCTGCTTCCTCGATTGCGCGAGCCGCTCGCTCGCCTTCCACGACGCCTCGGGCGCGTCGATCGCCATGGAGTTCCCGGACTTTCGGCACGCCGCATTATGGACGCGGCCCGGCGCGCCGTTCATCTGTCTCGAAGCCTGGACCGGCTACAGCGACCCCGACGGCTTCGCCGGCGAATTGTTCGACAAGCCATCGATGCGCGCGCTCGCGCCGGGAGATCGGGCCAGGCACGAGGCGCGCTTCGTCTATCGGGCCGGCTGACGCCGTTAGCTTCAAGGGAACCGGGCGATGACCAAGGCGTTCGTGCTCGATGGCAAGGCGATCGCGGACGAAGTGATCGGCAAGGTCGCGGCCGAGACGCGCGCGCTCGCGGCCCGCGGCCTGACTCCGGGCCTTGCGACGGTGCTGGTCGGGGACAATCCGGCGAGCCAGTCTTACGTCGCCGGCAAGGGAAAGGCCGCGAAGAGCTGCGGCTTCCACTCCCTGCAGCACACGCTGCCGGCCGAGACGAGCGAAGCGGAATTGCTCGCGCTCGTGCAGAAGCTGAACGCCGATCCCGCGATCCACGGCATCCTGGTGCAGCTGCCCTTGCCCGGGCAGGTGCGTTCGGCGCTCGTGCTCGAGGCGATCGAGCCGCAGAAGGACGTCGACGGCTTCCACCCGATCAACGTCGGCCTGCTGTCGATCGGCGAGATGGACCGCGCGCTCGTGCCTTGCACGCCGGCCGGAGCGATGATCATGCTCGACAGGGCGTGCGAGGCCCTGGATACGACGCTCGCGGGCAAGGAGGCGGTCGTCGTCGGCCGCTCCAACATCGTCGGCAAGCCGATGGCGCAGCTGCTGCTGTCCCGCCACTGCACCGTGACCATCGCCCACTCCCGAACCCGCGATCTGCCCGACGTCGCGCGCCGCGCCGACGTTCTCGTCGCCGCCGTCGGGCGGCCGGAAATGGTGCGCGGCGCCTGGGTGAAGCCCGGGGCGATCGTCATCGACGTCGGAATCAACCGCGTGGCTGGCCAGGGGCTCGACGCCGGCGGCAAGCCGAAGACGCGCCTCGTCGGCGACGTCGCCTACGCAGAGGCGTCCGAAGTCGCCGCGGCGATCACCCCGGTGCCGGGCGGGGTCGGTCGGATGACCATCGCCATGCTGATGGCCAACACGCTCGAGGCGGCGAAAAGGTCGGCGCGATAAGCGGATCCGCTATTTGTTACGGGCCGCAGAGGCGACGCGATACGCTCGGAGTCTCAAGGAAGCCAAAATCCTATCGCGTCCGCAGTCGCTGGAGGCCGCCAGCCTGGATGGCATGGTCTGAGCGATGGAGGCTACGCGACCGAGGATCGCCCAGAATCGTCGTCGCTTCAGAGTGTGATCCCACTCACTGCGCGCTCCGAAACCTCGTGCTCAAACGCATTTGGGGTCGACGCTTGTCGCCCGAATCTGGCAGACCTGCCAGTGCGTGCGATAAGCGGATCCGCTTCTTTACGAGGCGTGGCGCCTACGAACTCGTCGCCCAACCTGCGACATATTGCCCGGCGATGCTTCCTTTGTAGGCAATGCGCGAAAAATTTGATTAACTTGCTTTTGCAGGATGCGATGAAGCGAGCAGGCCCTCGAAGAACAGGAATGGCCTCGCGTGAGCGGGGAAACGCTGCGGCGCGACGACGTCAACTCCATTTGGCCGCCAAAAAATTCAACCGCCGAGGCGCCGTCTGCGTCACCGCCGCGTTATCGTGCAAGGCTACACTGCAGGTGCATGGCGCCCTTCTTGCTGACCTTCCACGGGCAGTCGGAGGAGCCGTTGGCTCGAAGTGGCCCGGGCTTGAAACCAAAGGTCGCGCGAAACCGAGAATGAGGCTGAATTGAGCGTTTGGGGACTCTTCGCCGTCTTCGCCTCTGTGACAACTATTCCTATACTGGCGCCGCTCGGCTATTCGTGTGCGGTCGTTCCGGCTCGGCTCGGCGATTATCTCCGATTCAGGGAACTTTTAACGGGGGAGTTCGTTGACGCCGCGTCAACAACCCTGGGGCGAGCAAAGAAGTTGATGCTGTGCACAAATTTCTTCGTGTTGCGTAACGCATTGATTTCAGCCGCCTTCAGGGAAATTCGGCAGAAGCGCCCAGGCGATTTCTGTCGTGTCAATCTGGAACAATTTGCAGAATTTGTTAAACATTGGGTCGCACAGTTGATTCGCCCGGAAGAAGAAACCAGACACGCCGGAGACCCGACATGAACGTCGAAACTGCGTATGCATTCGCGCAAACGGGTTCAATCGGAGGGCCGCGTAGCGTGGCGGGAAATTCGGACATCTTCAACCTGTTCTCGTCGGCCTATGCGCGCGAGCGCCGCGAGCCGCTGAGCCTGAATGACTTTCTCGAGGGCTGCCGCGACAACCCAGGCATGACCGCGTCAGCGGCGGAGCGAATGATCACGGCGATCGGGGACCCGGTCATCGTCGATACGTCCAAGGACTCGCGCCTCGGCCGCATCTTCCTCAATCGCACCATCAAGATCTATCCCTCCATGGCCGGGTTCTTCGGCATGGAGGACACGATCCAGCGGGTCGTGAGCTACTTCCAGCACGCGGCGCAAGGCCTCGAGGAACGCAAGCAGATACTCTATCTCCTGGGGCCGGTCGGCGGCGGCAAGTCATCCCTCGCCGAGCGGCTCAAGGCGCTCATGGAGACCCAGCCGATCTACGTGCTCGCCGCCGGCGACGAGATCAGCCCGGTGTTCGAATCGCCCCTCGGCCTCTTCCGCCCGGAAGCGATGGGCGCGGCGCTCGAGAAGCGATACGGCATCGCGCTCCGCCGCCTGACCGGCATCTGCTCGCCGTGGGCGGCCAAGCGCCTCGACGCGTTCGACGGCGACCTTTCGCGATTCTCCGTCGTCAAGCTCTACCCGTCCAAGCTGCGTCAGATCGGCGTCGCCAAGACGGAGCCGGGCGACGAGAACAACCAGGACATCTCGACCCTCGTCGGCAAGGTCGACATTCGGAAGCTCGAGCATTTCTCGCAGCACGACCCCGACGCCTACAGCTACTCGGGCGGCCTCAACCGCACGACCCAGGGGCTCCTGGAATTCGTCGAGATGTTCAAGGCGCCGATCAAGGTGCTGCATCCGCTCCTGACCGCGACCCAGGAAGGCAATTACGCCGGCACCGAGAACCTTGGCGCTCTGCCGTTCCAGGGCATCGTGCTCGCCCACTCGAACGAGTCCGAGTGGGAGCAGTTCAAGAACAACAAGAACAACGAGGCGTTCCTCGACCGCATCTGCGTGGTCAAGGTGCCTTATTGCCTCCGCGTCACCGAGGAGGCGATGATCTACGCGAAACTGCTCGAGACCAGCGAGCTGTGCGAAGCGGCCTGCGCGCCGGAAGTGCTCGAGTTCCTGGCGCGCTTCTGCATCCTCACCCGCCTGAAGGAGCACCAGAATTCGCCGCTCTATTCAAAGCTGCGCGTTTACAACGGCGAGAGCCTGAAGGACACCGACCCCAAAGCGAAGTCGGTGCAGGAATACCGGGAGGCGGCAGGCGTCGCCGAGGGAATGACGGGCGTCTCCACCCGCTTCGCCTTCAAGGTGCTGTCCGAGACCTTCAACTTCGACAACGAGGAGATCGCCGCCGACCCGGTGCATCTCATGTATGTGCTCGAGCAGGCGATCAAGCGCGAGCAATATCCGAAGGACGTCGAGGACAAGTATCTCGACTTCATCAAGTCGACCCTCGCGCCGCGCTACGCCGAGTTCATCGGCCGCGAGATCCAGAAGGCCTATATCGAGTCCTACAGCGAGTACGGGCAGAACCTGTTCGATCGCTACATCGCGCACGCCGACGCCTGGATCGAGGAGCAGGACTTCAAGGACCCGGACACCGGCCAGGTGTTCGACCGGCAGGTGCTCGACGCCGAGCTGTCGAAGACCGAGAAGCCGGCCGGCATCGCCAATCCCAAGGATTTCCGCAACGAAATCGTCAAGTTTGCATTGCGGTCCCGCGCAGCCAACCAGGGCAAGAACCCCTCCTGGACGGCTTATGAGAAGATTCGCGAGGTTATCGAGAAGCGGATGTTCAGCCAGGTCGAGGACCTGCTCCCCATCATCAGTTTCGGGGCCAAGCAGGACTCCAAGACCGAAAAGCAGCATGCCGACTTCCTCGATCGGATGAAGGCGCGTGGCTACACCGAGCGCCAGGTCCGCCGCCTCGTGGAGTGGTACATGCGGGTCAACAAGGCCGGATAGCATGGCCCAGTTCGTCGACCGACGCCTCAATCCGCGCGACAAGAGCCTCGGCAATCGCCAGCGCTTCCTTCGCCGGACCCGCGCGGAGGTCAAGCGCGCGGTGGACAAGGCGGTAGCGGAGCGGACGATCGCCGACGCGGGCAAGGGCGGGGCGGTATCGATTCCCACCGACGGCATCAGCGAGCCGCAGTTCCATCTGTCCCGGGACATCGGCGAACGCGAATACGTGCTCCCTGGCAACAAGGAGTTTGTCGCCGGGGACCGCATCGACAAGCCGAGGGGCGGAGGCGGGGGCGCAGGGGGCCGGGAGGGGGCGGACTCCGGCGGCGGCGAGGATCCGTTCTCGTTCGCCCTCACCGAAGCCGAATTCCTCGACATCCTGTTCGAGGACCTCGAGCTTCCCGACTTGATCAAGGCGTCGCTGAAGGACGCCACCGCGCGAGAGTTCCGCCGCGCCGGCTACACCAGCGACGGCGCCACGCCCAACCTCGCCGTTCTGCGCACCATGCGGGTCAGCATGAGCCGCAGACTCGCGCTACGCCGACCGACCCCCGCCGAGCTCCAGGCGCTGGAGGCCCAGTTGGCCGCGCTGCGCGCCAAGCCGGTTATCGAAGCCGCCGATCAGTCCCGGATCAGCGAGCTCGACGCCGAGATCGGCCGCCTGAAGCGCCGCCAGCTCGCCATTCCCTTCATCGATCCGATCGACGTCCGCTACAATCGCTTCAACCCGGTCGTCGTGCCGCGCGCCAAGGCGGTCATGTTCTGCCTGATGGACGTGTCGGCTTCGATGGGCGAGCGCGAGAAAGATCTCGCCAAGCGCTTCTTCATCCTGCTGCACCTTTTCCTGAAACGGAAATACGAGCGGGTCGACATCGTCTTCATCCGCCACACCCATGAGGCGGCGGAGGTCGACGAGCAGGAGTTCTTCTATGGCCGGGAGACCGGCGGCACGGTTGTCAGCTCCGCGCTGAAGACGATGATCGCGGTGCGCGACGCGCGCTACCCCACAGCCGACTGGAACGTCTATTGCGCGCAGGCCTCCGACGGCGACAATTCGGCGGGCAACTCGCGAGAGTGCGTCTCTCTCCTCGGCAAGGCGATCCTGCCTCTGACGCAATATTACGCCTATATCGAGATCGCCGAGGAAGACGCGTCGGATGCCCGCGATAAGGACTTGTGGCGCGCCTATGCGGGACTCAAGGAAAGCGCCCGCAATTTCGCCATGGCGCGGGTCGCAGGCCGCGCCGACATCTATCCGGTTTTCCGCAAGCTCTTCGCCAGACAGCCCAAACAGGGGGCGATGTCATGACAACCGCCGCTCTGAGGCCAGGCGTAGCGGCGCGCGGCGGCCTCCTTTTCGACGGAGCCGAATGGGACTTCGAGACGGTGCGGCGCGTCTATGCCGCGGTCGACGAGATCGCGCGCGACGAGCTTGGCCTGGACGTCTTTCCCAACCAGATCGAGATCATCTCGGCCGAGCAGATGCTGGACGCCTATTCCTCGGTCGGCATGCCGTTGATGTACGCCCACTGGTCCTACGGCAAGCGCTTCGCCCGCGACGAAGCCCTTTATCGCAAGGGCTACCAGGCGCTGGCCTACGAGATCGTCATCAACTCCAATCCCTGCATCAGCTATTGCATGGAGGAGAACACGATGGCGATGCAGACCCTCGTCATCGCCCACGCCGCCTTCGGCCACAACCACTTCTTCAAGAACAACTATCTGTTCCAGCAGTGGACCGATCCGACCGGCATCCTGGACTACCTCGACTTCGCCAAGCGCTACGTCGCCTCATGCGAGGAGCGCCACGGCGTCGAGGCCGTCGAGACGACGCTCGACGCCGCGCACGCGCTGATGGGGCAGGGCGTCTTCCGATACCGCCGCGCCCCAAAGGTGAACCTGGCGGAGTACGAGAAGCGGCGGCGCGAAAAGGCGGAGCGCGAGACGCGGGACTATTGCGACCTCTGGCGAACCGTGCCCGGGGGCGCGCCGTCCCAGGAGAAAGACCTCACCGAGGACGAAGTGCGCGAGCGCAAGCGCCGCCTGCGCTTGCCAGAGGAGAACCTGCTCTATTTTCTGGAAAAGAACAGTCCCGTGCTTCGCAGCTGGCAGCGCGAGCTCCTGCGGATCGTGCGCAATCTCGCGCAATATTTCTATCCGCAGCGCCAGACCAAGCTGATGAACGAGGGTTGCGCCACCTTCGTCCATTACACGATCGTCAACCGGCTTTTTGACAAGGGCCTGATCTCGGAGGGCGCGCTTCTCGAGATCCTGCACAGCCACGCGAACGTGATCGCGCAGTTCGATTTCGACGACCCGCGCTACGGCGGCTTCAACCCATACGCGCTCGGCTTCGCCATGATGCAGGACATCCAGCGCATCTGCGTCGCCCCGAGCGACGAGGATCGTGAATGGTTCCCCGACATAGCCGGCCGGCAGGACTGGGCCGCCGTGCTGCGCGACGTCTGGGCGAATTACCGCGACGAATCCTTCGTGCGGCAGTTCCTCTCCCCCCGCCTCATCCGCAAGTTCAAGCTGTTCGCGCTCAGCGACAAGGCCTCCGAACCCGCCGTGAGGGTCGATGCGATCCACGACGACGTCGGGTATCGCAGGGTGCGCTCGGCGCTCGCCGACAGTTACGACGTCGCGGCGAACGATCCCGATATCCAGGTGGTCGACGTCGACCTCATGGGCGACCGCCCGCTCGTCCTGCGCCACGCCGTGAGGAACGGCGTCGGCCTCGCCGAAGCCGGACGCGAGGCCACGATGCGCCACATCCGCCGCTTGTGGGGCTATCAAGTGCGGCTCGAAGAGATGCCGGCCGACGCATAGTCCGTTCTCCCGCTCGTCGCCGCGGCGTCCACACATCTCACACTCCTCAGCTTGCTGGCGAAGGTTGCACCGCAGCGTCGCTGGGGGAGCGGTCGCGTACGGACAAAGCGGCCCGTCTGCTCATGGCTCCGGCGTTTCAGGGCAATCCGGCTGTAGGGAAGTGACGCGGGCTTGACCCCGAAAGGTTTGCTTCGACGATCGACGTCACCCGCATGCCTTTTTGTCTGGTAAACTCCAGTTGACGAGCCCGGCCACTCTCTGCGAAGCCCGGCGACAGACACGACGAAGGGAGGGACGATCATGGCCTCGCAAAAGAAAGTCCTGATGGCGGCGAGCGGCGATCTGCGCCAGAGCGCCAACGAAACTTGCTGGCCGGCCCAGGAAGCGATGGAGAAGCAGGTCGTGGCGGCGCTCGACGCCTTCGGCGTCGAGGTCGAGCGCGCGCATCCCTACGATCCGGTTCTCCGCCACGGCTTCATCGCCAGCCAGAAGCAGGGGCTCGAAATCTTCTCGAAGGTCGACCCCGGTCTGCCGATCGTCGTGGCCGAGGCGGTGTGGCAGTACACCAACCACGTCCTGCCCGGCCTCATCGGCCATCGCGGCCCGATCCTGACGGTTGCGAACTGGTCAGGGCAATGGCCGGGCCTCGTCGGCATGCTCAATCTCAACGGGTCCCTGACCAAAGCGGGCACGCCATACAGCACCCTGTGGAGCGAGACTTTTACCGACGAGGGGTTCAGGCAGAAGCTCGGCCAGTGGCTGAGGGAAGGGCGAGTCGCGCACGACGCCTCGCACGTCCGCGCCTTCGATCCGGCCGCCGCGCCGGCGCGCGCCCGCGAGGTCGCGGACGGGATCGCCGCCGATTTCCGCCGGCGCAAGGCGATCATGGGCGTCTTCGACGAAGGCTGCATGGGGATGTACAACGCGATCATCCCGGACGAGCTCCTTTTCCCGCTCGGCGTGTTCAAGGAACGCCTGTCGCAGTCCGCCCTCTACGCGGCCTCGCGCGAGGTCCCGGAGGCGGAAGCCGTCGCCGTCTTCGACTGGCTGACGAAGGCCGGCATGACCTTCCATTTCGGCGAGGATCCGGAAACCGACCTCACCCGCGATCAGGTCCTCGACCAATGCCGGATGTATATCGCCGCGGCGCGGATCGCCGAGACGTTCGGCTGCGACGCGATCGGCATCCAATATCAGCAGGGCCTGAAGGACCTCATGCCCGCCTCGGACTTGGCCGAGGGGATGCTGAACAACGACGACCGTCCGCCCGTCAAAGGCGCGGACGGAAGGCCGATCCGCGACGGCAAGGCGATCGTGCACTTCAACGAAGTGGACGAATGCGCCGGGCTCGACGCGCTGTTCACCAATCGCGTGCACCGCGCGCTCGGCCAGCCGGTCGAGACAACCTTGCACGACATCCGCTGGGGCGACGCCGACCGGAGCGGGACAACAAAGGACTACGTCTGGGTGTTCGAGATTTCGGGCGCCGCGCCTCCTGCCCACCACATCGGCGGCTGGGCCGGCACCGACAGTTTGCGCCAGCCCCCTATGTATTTCCGGCTCGGCGGCGGAACCGTTCGCGGGATCGCCAAGCCCGGCGCCATTGTCTGGTCGCGCGTCTTCGTCGAGGCGGGAAAGCTCAAAATGGACATCGGACGCGCCCGCGTGGCGGAGCTGCCGAAGGAGGAAACCGAGCGGCGTTGGCGCGACACGACGCCGCAGTGGCCGATCATGCACGGCGTGCTGCACGGCGTGACGCGGGACCAGATGATGGCCCGCCACAAGGCGAACCACATCCAGGTCGCCTACGCCAATTCGCCGGCCGAGGCGGATCTCGCGCTGGCGACGAAGGCGTCGCTCGCGGCCGACCTAGGCATCGAAGTTTTCCTCTGCGGCACGAAAGCCGACGGGACGGCGCTCGTTCACTAGCTCTGGCGCCGGGCCTAAATTCAGGCGCTCCAGGACGAATCGCCGACCCTCCGGAGAGACGCCAACAAACTCAGCCGCGCGGTCGCCATGTGGGCCGCGCAGCTTTCCGAGACGGCCGAAGCGTCTCTGCTCAGAAGGGCGCCGATATAGGCAAGGTGCTCGCGCATGGCGGCGATGTTGCGTTGCTTCTCGTCCTGCTTGTTCCACTGGTAATGATAATGGAAGATCATCGAGATCACGTCGTAAAAGCCGACGATGAAGCGGTTGCGTGACGCATCGTTGATGCAGCGATGAAGGCGCTCATCGAGCTCAGAGAAGTCGGTGAATCGCGTCTCGCCGACCTTGGCCCTCTGTCCTTTTTGTGCGAGGGCGTTCGTCAAAAAAACAGCTTGACCTGCCTACCGCAAGGCGTTTTTTATCCGTAACGAACAAAAACATTGACGGGAGAAACGTGGTTGCGGGCCCTGTTTTGCGTCAGGCTTAGGGAAGCCGCTGGTCGAGGTCTGACCGACATGGCGCCCCAATTGTTCGTTTCACCCCCGATCAAACCATGAAGCAGCGGCATTTCGGCGCATTGGCCTGCCTTGCTGAAGCCAATACTCTCCGTGTAAGCCTGCCCACGCTAGAGTCGCGGTCACTTCGAACGAAGAGCCGTTTCAAGCCCTGCCGGATGAACGATCATCCCACGAAGCACGATCCGGTTCGCCGGAATCGAAAGCAGAGAGAGCCGCCCTGGCTCTCGCCTATGGAGGAAAAAGCATGAAAAAATTCCTGATCGCGACCGCTCTGACGTCGCTCGCCGCCGTCGTCAGCGCGCCGGGCTACGCAGCCGACAGCCGACAATTCCTGTCATCGTCAAGGACACCACCTCGGGCTATTGGCAGATCGTGTTCGCCGGCGCGCGCCAAGCCGCCAAGGACCTCAACGTCAAGGTCCCCGAACTCGGCGCGCAGTCCGAATCCGACATCAACGGCGAGATCACGATCCTCGAAAACGCGGTCGCCGAAAAGCCCGCCGCGGTCGTCATCGCGCCGACCCAGTTCAAGGCGCTCGGCCAGCCGATCGACGAGGCGGCGAAGAAAGTGCCGATCATCGGCATCGATTCCGCCGCCAACTCGAAGTCTTTCACCTCGTTCCTGACGACGGACAACGAGGTTGGCGGACGCAAAGCGGCCGACGGCATGGCCGATGCGATCAAGGCCAAATACGGGAAGGCCGAGGGCGAGGTTGCGCTCATCACGCATCTGCCCGGCGTCGGATCGCTGATGGCGCGCAACAAAGGCTACAAAGAAGAGCTGGCCGAAAAATATCCCGGCCTGAAGCTGGTCGCCGACAAGGTGTCCGACGGCAATGCGACGACCGGCCTCAACATCATGACCGACCTCATCACCGCCATGCCGAATCTGCGCGGCGTATTCGCCGACAACCTCATCCAGTGTCAGGGCGCGAGTCAGGCGATCGCCGAAAACAAGAAGGGCGACACGATCAAGCTGGTGTGTTTCGACTCCGACGACAAGCTGATCGGGTACCTCAAGGACGGCACGATCGCCGCCCTGTTGCTCCAAGACCCCTATCGGATGGGCTACGACGGCGTGAAGACGGCGCTCGCCGCGTCGAAGGGCGAGAAGGTGCCGGCGAACGTCGACACCGGCGCGAACCTGGTCACCAAGGCCAACATGGATCAGCCGAAGGAGCATGCGCTGCTCTATCCGCCGAAGTGATCCAACCCCGGGCGCGCCGCGTTGTGACGTCGGCGCGCCCGACTTCCTCCAACAAGCCGTAATCAAGAGCCGGCGCTCCGGAATGTCTTGCGCGACGCCCGAGCGCGGTGGATGATGTCCGCCGGAACAAGAAAGATTTGCCCAAGGCGCGACCATGGCGGACATGACCGTTCAAACCGTTCCGCAGCAGGGTCGGAGCGGCGCAGCGTTGAACGTGCTTCTCGGCCTCACGCTTCTCGGCCTGATGTTCCTCCTGTGGCTCGCCCTGTCTTTTGGCACCACGACCTTCTGGACCTCGAACAACATCTCCAATCTCCTGCGCCAGGGCGCGATGATCGCGATCCTCGCCGTCGGCGAGACGTTCACCATCATCACCGGCGGCATAGACCTTTCGGTCGGCGCAGTCGCCGGCTTCGTCTCGATGACGGTCGCGTTGCTGCTGGCGAATGATTTCGGCCTCGCCTCGTCCGTCGCCGGCGCGATCGCGATCTCGCTCGCCATCGGCGTCTTGATCGGCATGTTCCACGCCTTCGGCATCATGCAGATGGGCCTGCCCCCGTTCATCATGACGCTGGCGACGATGTATGCTTTGCGCGGCATCGGCTTTCTGATCACCAACGGCGCGACGATTTCGATCGACAACACCGCCTTCACCGGCTTCTCGCGCGCGACCTTCCTCGGCTTTCCCTGGACGGACGGGACGTGGTTCGCGATCCCGATGCTGTTCTGGATGGTGCTCGTCGTCGCCGTGCCTCTTTTCATCCTCCTTACCAAGTACCGGTGGGGCCGTTATCTGCTCGTCATCGGCGGGAACAAGGAGGCGGCAGTTCTCTCCGGCATCAACGTCATGGCGATGACCTATCTCGCCTACATCATATCGGGCTTCTGCGCCGCCTTCGTCGGCATCCTGCTTGCGATGCGGATCGGCATCGGCAACCCGGGGCAGGGCGACGGGTGGGAATTGCAGGCGATCGCGTCGTCGGTCATCGGCGGCACCAGCCTCTTCGGCGGGTTCGGCTCGGTGCAGGGTCCGGTGATCGGCTCCTTCATCCTGACGACGTTCAACAACGGCGCCAACCTGCTCAACCTCAACCCGTTCTGGCAGCGCATCTTCACCGGCGCGCTGATCATCATCGTCGTCTATTTCGACACCTTGCGGCGTAAGAGGCGCTGAACGGCCGAGTTGGCGGATCCCCTCGGCTGCGGCGATCTCATCGCCTGGCGCCGCTTCGCCTATGGCAAGGCCCTCGCCGGCGAGGGGGACTTTGCCGCCGCGGCGGAGATGTTCGCGCAGGCGCTCGACCAGGCGCCGAACTGGCCGCCGGCATGGTTCGCGCTCGCCGAGTCGCGCGAGAAACTCGGCGACCTCGAGGGCGCCGCTGAGGCTTTCCGCAGGGCGCTCGAGGCCGACCCGTCCGACGCGCAGGGGGCGGCGGCGCGTCTCGCGCTGATCGGGCAGGGCGACAGCCAGATCGCCTTGCCCTTAACCTACGTGCAGCGGCTGTTCGATGGCTACGCTCCCCGTTTCGAGGCGCACCTGACCGACGCGCTCGACTACCGGGGTCCGGCGCTGATCGTCGAGGCTCTGGAGGCGGCAGCGCCCGGCCGCCGCTTCGCCTCGGCGCTCGACATCGGTTGCGGCACAGGTCTGATGGGCGAGGCTTTGGGCGAGCGCGTCGACCGGCTGACCGGGGTCGACCTGTCGCCCGCCATGGTCGCCCGGGCGCGCGGACGCGGCTGCTATGATGCGCTCGCCGCCGCCGACGCCGCCTCCTATTTGAGGAACTCTGCGCCGGGCTCTTTTGATTGCATAGTCGCCGCCGACGCTTTCCCGTACTTCGGCGACCTTGCGCCAATCTTCGCGGCCTGCCGACGCGGACTCGCGGCCGGAGGGCTTTTTGCCTTCACGGCCGAGAGCGGTGAAGGCAGTGGCTTCCGCCTGATGCCCGCTCTGCGTTTCAGGCATACGTCCGGCTATGTCCTGACCGTGGCCAAGGATGCCGGATTTCACCCGCTGATCGTCCGCTCCGCCTGGGCTCGCCGCGAAGCAAAGGCCGATGCGCCGGGGCTTGTCGTCGTGCTCGCGCCCTGAGGCTGCGGCTGAATGATCCCAAGCAGGCTGCGGCGCCGCCCCCTCCACCACCCTTCGGGCGGTCCCCCTCCCCCGCAAGCGGGGGAGATAGGGGGCGCCGGTCTTATCCTCCCCTGTGAAGCGTTAGCGGAACGGGGGAGGGGGACCACGCGCAGCGTGGTGGAGGGGGCGTGCCGCGAAAGCGACCGCGGCTGAGTTACAAAAAAAGGGCGTCTCGGAGAGACGCCCTCTTCAGACTCGGGTCGGACCCGACCGTCATCGCTTATTGGGTTCGCGGGGACTGGTCGTTCTTCCTGGCCGCTCGTCATCGACTTCGACTTCCGTGTGACGGACCGAGTCTCTGACCCTCTCGACGCGTTCCACCGGCTCCTTGCGGACCCGGACCTCTTCCTTGACGCGCGCTTCCTTGGATACGACCGGTTCCTCGCTTCTCGCGGTCACCTCGACCGTGCGTTCCTTGAACGGCTGGTCAGTGATGTCCCTTTCGGTCGCGGCGCGATCGGCGGGCACGCGCTCCACCTGAACGCGGTCCTCGTGCAGAGTCACGTCCTCCTCCACGGGCTCTTCGACGACAAAGCTCCGCACGCGGACGCTGCCGCGCCCCGTTTCGCGCTTGCCGACCCGGAGCCGCTCTTCATAGACAGGGATCTCTTGTTCTCCCGGCGCGCCGGCAGGACCGGCGGTCGGCGGCGCGCGCAACTCGTCGCCCGTCGCCGGTTCGACCGGCGTTTCTCGGATCCCGCTCTCACTCCCGGCGTAGCCAGGGGCGAAGCCCGACCATCCTTCCCGGCGCCAGTCGGCGGTGTGGGTCTCGACATTGACGGGATCCTGCGCCTCGAGGAGCGCGAGGATCCTGTCCTGATCGGCCGCGTCAACCCGTGCGATGAGCACCGCATAGCCGCGGCGAACGCCCTCGGCATAAACATGCGCATCCTCGTCCGGCATGAAGAACCTCTTGATCGAATCCCAGACGCCTTCATCCTGAGGACGGTCTTCCGCACGCCGGACATACCCGGTCTCTTCCGTCCGCCGGACTTCGGCGCCGCTCTCCGTGGGCCGGTCGTAGGCTGTGGCGGAGGTGGATTGATCGAGGATTTCGAGGCGTGAACGTGGAACGCCGGCGGCCTCGAGGGCCTCGCGCGCCGACAACGCCTTGGCGTAGTCTTCGAACATCGCCACGAGCTGCCTGAGGTCGGCGCCGGCGCCGACCTCAGCGCCCGTTCGTGGTTCTCTGATGTCAGTCATAGCTTCTCCTTTCGTTCGATTGGGTCGGAGCGCATCGGCTGTTTGTCGACCGACGCTTCCTCGGAACGCAGCACCACCGGCTCCCGGGTGCGCCGCGTCACCGTTTCCTGGCGGACGCGGATCTCTTCCTTCAGGAGGAGCCGCTTCTCGACCACCATGATTTCTTCGATCACCGGGACGATGAGCGTATCGCCCTCCTGGCGGACGGACGGCGCCTTATCGACGACGCGGTTGATCGGCGTCCGTTCGACCACGACCGCCTGTCCCTGCAGGTCGAGCTCGGCGTACTCGGTCCGCTCGCTGACCTTTGTTTTGATTACGACGCGAAACTCGTCGCGCTCGACTTTGTCGACTCGCAGTCGTTCCTCGAAGAGGGGTATGACTTCCGTAGTGGAACGATATTCGTCCATGACCATCCTCATTGGCCGTTGCGGAATGACGACCCCAGTTTCAAGGGTTACAGTATATCCTCCGCACCCCTTGTGATCGCCACCGCGGCGAACGCCGTACTCCTTCTAGAAGATTACAACGTTGTAATATTTACACCGCGACACTGAGCCATTGCTTTGTATACGTTGTTGCGTTGACAGGCATCGAGCGAGCGACAACCCGTACCTACGAGGCAACGACTGCGATAGCCCATGGTTCCACTGCGAACGTTGAATTTTAAAAAGTAGAACTGGCCATGCGTTAACAAGAAAGCTTTGACCCAACGGCCGGACTCCGGACAATGGCGGCCAGCCGGGCTTTCGCTCTGCAGATGTGGCTTATCGTCCTGGCCGTCGGCGTTGGGCGCCATGAAACGGTCCGCGTCGAGACGCGAGAAGCCGGATCCGCTCGTTGAGCCTCTTCGATCCCGATCGCTGCTGGCCTGCATCCGGTTCATGAATTAACCTCTCGCGGCGCAGAAGGACCGCCAGGAGATCGAACATGTCCGCCGTCGCGCTCGACAATACCCATCTCGCTTCCGACGCGATCGACGAGCCGCCGCTCGAACTGCTCGCTCACATTCCCGGCACGGACGGCTGGCCGGTGGTCGGTTCGACGCTCGCGCTGCTCGCGGATCCGAAGGGCGAGGTCGAGCGCATGGCCGCCCGCTTCGGCCGCGTCTACCGCGCGCGAGCCTTCGGCGGCCGCAACATCTCGCTTCTGGGGCCGGAGGCGAACGAGTTCGTCCTCTTCGATCAGGCGAAGATTTTCTCCTCGAAGCACGGCTGGAATATTCTGCTCGAGCGGCTTTTCCCGCGCGGGCTGATGCTGCTCGATTTCGACGAGCATCGTCTGCATCGCAAGGCCTTGTCGGTCGCATTCAAGACCGGGCCGATGAAGTCGTATCTCGCGAGCCTCAACCGCGGCATAGAAAGCGGGATCGCCGGTTGGAAGTCCGGGCGGCGAGACATGCTGTTCTATCCCGCGATCAAGCAATTGACCCTCGACCTCGCCGCCGTGTCGTTTCTCGGCGCCGAGCTCGGCCCGGAAGTCGCGAAGTTGAAGCGGGCCTTCATCGACATGGTGGCGGCCAGCGTCGCCGTCGTGCGGAAGCCCATTCCCGGCACGCAGATGGCGCGGGGCGTGAAGGGCCGCGCCTTCATGATCGATTATTTCGGCCGCCAGATCGACGCGCGTCGCGCCGGGGACGGGGCGGACATCTTCACCCAGCTTTGCAAGGCGACCACGGACGAAGGCGCGCTGCTGACGCCCCAACAGATCGCCGACCACATGAGCTTCCTCATGATGGCCGCGCACGACACGCTGACCTCGTCGCTGACCTCCTTCGTCTGGTTCCTGAGCGTGAACCGCGAGTGGCAAGGCAGGCTGCGCGCGGAAATCCAGTCGCTTGGCCTCGGGAAAAGCGCGCCCCTTCCGTACGAGCGGCTCGACGATCTGCCGTTGACGGAAATGGCCTACAAGGAGTCGCTGCGCCTCATTCCGCCGGTGCCGTCGGTCCCGCGCTGCGCAATGCGCGACACGGAATTCGCCGGGTACAAGATTCCGGCCGGGTCGCGCGTCAGCGTCAACATGCTGTTCACGCATTACATGCCGGAGGCGTGGCCGCAGCCGGAGACGTTCGACCCGCTGCGCTTCACCGAGGAAGCCTCGCGAGGCCGGCACAAATTCGCCTTCGCGCCCTTCGGCGGCGGCGCGCACATGTGCCTCGGCCTGCACTTCGCCTACATGCAGGCGAAGTGCTTCGCCTATCATCTTTTGTCGACGACCGACGTTTCCGTCGCCGCCGGATACAAGCCGCACTGGAAGCTTTGGCCCATTCCTCGGCCGCGCGACGGCCTGCCCGTGCGCCTCAGTCCGCTCGTTTGACAGGCAGGGGAGCGACGCGGCCGCCTCCAGGCGTTCGATGTCCGCCAACACCAGGTTCATGCTCATGCCGCAGACCGCAAACCGGATTCCCCATCGGCAGGTCGCGCCGTTGCTGGCCCGCGCCGCCGAGTGTCTCAAGCAGGGGCGACCGGCCGATGCGGTTGGCCCGTTGCGGGAGGCAGCGCTCGTGCAGCCGTCCAACCCGCTCGTCCAGCACGATCTCGGCCTCGCCTTGCTCGAGACCGGACGCGCGGCGGACGCCGTAGGCGCGTTTGAGCGCGCCGTCGCGAGCAATCCGCGCTATGCCGATGCATATTTCCGCATGGGGATCGCGCTCGAGAGCCTCGGTGATCTCGGCGGAGCGGTGTTGGCCTATGACCGCGCCACCGAGCTCTTGCCGTCGCTGACCGAAGCGTGGTTCCGCGCCGGCGCCGCGGTCTACACCCTCGGCCATCGCAAGGAGGCGATCGGCTGTTTTCGCCGCGCCGCGACGACGGGGCGGAAGAGCCGGTTCGGACGTCTCGGCACGGCGCGGGCGCTCTTGGCCGAGGATCGGGACGAGGAAGCGGAGCGGGTGTTGCGGCAGACGCTCGCGCTCGACCCGACGAACGCCATGGCGTACGACCTGCTCGGCAACCTGCTCTCCGAACTGGGCCGCTTCGACGAGGCCCGGGATTGCTTCGCCAGCGCGACGGCGATCGCGCCGCTGATGGCGGGATCCTACTACGATCTGGCGCGGTGTCGCCCGATCACGGCCGCCGACGCCGATCTCGTCGCCCGGATGGAGGCCGCCCTCGCGACGCCCGGGCTGGATGCGGCGCAACGCCTGAGGGTTCACCTCGCGCTCGGCAAGGCGGCGGATGATCTCGGCGACTACGCCCAGGCGATGCAGCACTTCGACGCAGCCGACGCCGTGCGCCGGGGCTCGGCCTCGTTCAACTCGGCCGCCTTCGACATCGAGATCGACCGTCTGATCGCGCGCTTCACACCCGACCTGATCGCGCGCGCGCCCGAACTCGGCAGCCAGGACCCGAGCCCGGCGCTGATCGTGGGCATGCCACGCTCCGGCACCACGCTCGTCGAGCAGATCGTCTCCAGCCATCCCGAGGTCGCCGCGGGCGGCGAGTTGAATTTCTGGAACGAGCGGGGGGCCGCGTGGCGGGGGGCAGGTCCGGCGGGAACCGAGGCGCCGTTTCTCGCCCATGCGGCGGCCGACTATCTCCGGGTGCTCCGCGCTATTGGGCCGAAGGCCAGGCGGGTGACCGACAAGATGCCGTTCAACTTCCTTTGGGCCGGGCTCATTCATCTCGCATTCCCGCGCGCGACGATCATTCATTGCCGGCGCGCCGCCATCGACACGGCGCTGTCGATCCACCAGACCCTTTTCCACCCCGGCCTGGCTTTTCCGACCGGCGGCGCCGAACTTGTCGCCTATTTCCGAAGCTACCGGCGGCTGACCGACCATTGGCGAAGGATCCTGCCGGCCGATCGGTTTATCGAAGTCGATTACGAGGACCTGACCTCGGCGCCTGAGCCGGCTATCCGGCGGATCATCGCGAGCTGCGGCCTGCCGTGGGACGACGCCTGTCTCCGCCCCGAACACAATCCGCGCGCCGTGAAGACCCCGAGCAAGTGGCAAGCCCGTCAGCCGATTTATCGCGCCTCCGTCGAACGCTGGCGACGCTATGAACCCTGGCTCGGCCCGCTGCACGCGCTCGTCGGGTGAGCAACCGAACTGGACCCCGTCGGCCGCACGGCCCGCCCTGGATGGCAATGCGTCGGAACCATGGCGAAAACGTTAATCACGCGAGCGGCTTGCGTCTACACCGAGTCTTGACGTAGATGAGCGTCCGCCGCAGACGCAGCCATTAACTCGACACATCTACTCCTAAAGCCAGTTTATTTGGCTTTCGCGATCAGGCTTCATGCAAGCTTCATAATACTGCATCATTCGTAAAGCATATTTTACGGCGAGACCCTATACGCGCCGCCAGGCTGGATGGAGTGCATCGCCTGTCGCTCCGGCGGGGCTGAATAGTTTTAATGAGCTCACAACGCCTGCAAGTCCAGCAGGCGTACAGGCGCCTGCCGCGTTGTGGCGGGCGTGGCGTATCGCCGTGCTTCGACTGTGCGTCTACCTAGTCAATTCGGGCTGGGTAGTCGCGAGTTCTGAGGAGAGAATGCCCATGTCTCGCAGTCATCGTAATCGGTCTCGAACCGAACGTAATTCACGAGTCGAGCGCTTGCGTCCGCTGGCCGCCCTGCTGGCTGTCGGGCTTACCGCTCCGGCGTTCGCCGGTCCGTCGACCGAGTTTCCGACCTATAAGGCCGGCCCCGTCGGGCAGCACTCCTGGGTGCTGGGCAACGGTCAGGTCATCACCCCGGCCGGCATCCAGGTCGCCCTCGGCCCCCGCGTCCGCGCCAAGGCCGTCGCGCTCAATCCCGATCTGAAGAGCCACACCGCCGCCGTCCTGACGATGGGCGCGTCCCAGGCCGTGGAAGTGTTCGACACCCGCACCGGCGTCGTCCTGCAGAACTATGTGCCCTCCTCCGGGGACTCCAGCGGCAGCTACAGCGGCATCGCCTATTCGGCGGACGGCAAGTCCATGTTGTTCAGCCAGGACAGCAGCAACATCGCCATCGTCAAGGTGATGCCGACCGGCCTGTTCGACGCCGGCAGCGTCAGCGTCCCGCCGGACAACAGTTTCATCAAATGCTTCCCGAACAGCCCGATCGGCGACTACGGCCGGTCCTGCGGGACGTTCTATTCGACGAACACGTCCTATCCGGGGAGCCTCGCGTTTTCCAGCGACGGCAAGAGCGCATACGCTCTTCTGAACCAGAACAATACGCTCGCCAAAATCGATCTGGGCTCGATGAAGCAGGGCAAACAGATCCGCGTCGGCAACGCGCCGCACACCATCGTGGTCACCGCCGACGGCGGAACCGCCTACGTCAGCAACGAAGGAGGCCGGGCGGCCACCAAGAAAGACTTCCAGATTTACTCCGCCGGCACGCCGATCGTCGCCGACAATGTCAACGGCTCCTCGACCACCGGAACCGTTTCCGTAGTCAATCTGGCGACGATGAAAGTCGTCAGCGACATCGATGTCGGTTTGCACCCAACGGGTATGGCGATGTTCGGGTCGTCCCTGCTGGTCGCCAACACCTATAGCGACAGCATCTCGGTGATCGATACGGCCACCAACATGGTCTCGCGCACGATCAGCCTGGCGCTGCCAATTCGTGTGCCGGGGCAACCTTCGCCCACCTTCATGCTTGGGCCGAACGCCATCGCCGTCGACGCCGCGCATGGCGTCGCCTACGTCGCTTTGTACAACGCCAACGCGATCGCGGTCGTCAACCTCAGCGGCGGAGCGACCAGCCCCGTGATGGGCTTGATCCCGGTGGCCTATGCTCCGTCCTCGATCGTGCTGGACGCGGCCAGCAATCAGTTGATCGTCGCCAACGACAAGGGCATCGGCACGCGTCTCTCGTACGAGAGGGACTATGGCGTCAGCGGCTATAACAGCCACCAGGACAGCGGAACGGTCAGCATCGTTCCGGCGCCCAATCCGACGACGCTGGCGAATTACACGAACAAGGTGTATGAGAACAACCACTGGGATCTGAAGACGAATATCAATTCGGCCGGCGGAGGTAAGCCGACAACTCCTGCTGTCGCGATGCCGGCCAAGATCGGCGATCCGTCGCTGATCAAGCACGTGTTCATGATCATCCGGGAAAACCGGACCTATGACCAGATCCTCGGGGATGTCGCGAAAGGCAACGGCGACCCCTCGTTGGCGGTGTTCGGCCCCTACACGCCGAACGCGCACAACCTCGTGACCCGCTTCCCCCTGCTCGACAACTTCTATACCCCGAGCCGGCAGTCTGCCGATGGGCACCAGTGGATCGTCGAGGCGATGGCGCCCTATGCCGACGACATCCAGTCGCCGGACTGGGTGCGCAGCTATCCCGGCGGCAACGCCGGCGACGCGCTCGCCTACCAGAAGAAGGGCTTCCTGTTCCAGGAGGCGGTGGACAAGGGCCTTTCGCTCAAGATCTACGGCGAATATGTCGAGAACGACTATTGGTGGCCCGGCGGCGAGCCGAGCTGGTGTCAGTTCTACGCTGATTCGCAGAGTTTCGAGGCCGGCTCCGAAAAGGCGCTCATGTACCAGAGCGCCCTCATCGCCGAGTCCTCGATCCCGGTGGTGGAGCAGCACCTGATCAAGAACTTCCCGCAGTTCGACCTGAACATCCCCGACCAGTGGCGCACTGACATTTGGTGGCAGGACTTCAACAACGACGTCAAGGCCGGCACGGTGCCCGCCCTCAGCATCCTGTGGATCATGGACGACCACACCGGCGGGCCGCCGGAGCCGTTCGCCGAACAGGCCGACAACGACCTCGCCGTGGGCCGCATCATCGACACCATCAGCCACAGCAATGTGTGGAATTCGTCGGCGATCTTCATCGAGGAGGACGACTCGCAGAACGGCGTCGACCACGTCGACGGCCATCGCAGCCCCGGCTACGTCGTCAGTCCCTACGTGGTTCAGAATGGCCCGACTGCGAAGACCTACTACACGCAGTTCAACATGACCCGCGCGATCGAGCAGATCCTCGGCCTGCCGCCGATGAACCAGTTCGACCTCGTGGCCACGCCGATGAACGACATCTTCGTCACGGGGACGCCGCCCAAGGCGAATTTCGCGCCCTTTAACCATCTGCCGAGCCCCATCGACCTCACCACAGGCGCGAATTGCGGTTCGCCGGCGGCGTCAGCGACGGCATCGACGGCCGACGCGAAAGCCGCTCGAGCGCAGACGGCCTGGACGGCCTGGAAGAAAGAGACCTTCGCCGGCAAGGCGGCGCACACGCCCGACGTCGTCGACGAGGACGTGCTCAACCATTATGACTGGTACGCGGCGCACAACTATGCGACGCCCTATCCCGGCGAGACAAAAATTCGCTTGCCGCAGGAGTTCAGGAACGCGCTCGCCCGGTCGATGCAAGGCCCGTCCTCTCCGGCCCCCGACGACGACGGCGACGGCCTCTGAGCCGAGCCGCACTTCACGATCGAACTGAAAGAGCCCTCCCCGGCAGGGGAGGGTTTCTCGACGCCGGCGACCCGAGTGGACGGACAAGCGATCTGCAAGACAAGCTCGCTGTCCGGGCGCTAACCTCCTCATCTTCAACCTCCCCCTTTCCGCGAAAAGGCGGAAGCTCGTGCGTAGACTGGAGTTTCGAGCGTTATGCGCAAATACGTCCCGCAGGGCCCGGCGGCTGGCCTCCTCTTGGTCGCGAGCATCGGCGGCGCATATGCGCAGACGGCGATGACATCGTCCTCCGACGCTGAGCCGATCGTCCTGCCGCAATTCAACGTCGTCGCCACGACTCCGATTCCGGGTTCCGGCGTGAACCCCGACAAGATCCCGGCGACGACCTACGTCCTCGACCCGCAGGATATCGATTTCAGCGGCGTGCCGAGCCTCACGAACGCCATCACGCGGGAGATCCCGAGCACGACGGTCCAGGACGTCGACGGCAATCCCTTCCAGCCGGACATTATTTACCGCGGCTTCATCGCGTCCCCGGTCGCGGGCACGCCTCAGGGCCTTGCGGTCTATGTCAACGGCGCCCGCTTCAATGATCCCTTCGGCGACACGGTGAACTGGGACCTGATTCCCGCGGTCGCGATCCAAAGCGTCACCGTCCAATCGTCCAATCCGCTGTTCGGCTTGAACGCGCTCGGCGGCTCGGTGAACGTCCAGCTGAAAAACGGCTTCACTTTCCAGGGCGGCGACTTCTCGACCTATGCCGGCTCCTACGGCCGGCTGGGGTCGAGCCTGGAGTACGGCAAGCAGGTCGGCGACTATGCGGTCTACGGGTCGGCCGAATTCATCCATGACGGTGGATTTCAACCGACCGGCTCCTCTCAGATTTCGCGCGGCTTTCTGGATCTGGGTTGGCGAGGGCCGGCGTCCGAGCTTCATCTGGACATCACCGGGGCCAACAATTGGCTAGGCAATCCGGGCGCGTCGCCTGTGCAGGCGCTCCAGGCCAATCTCGGCAACATTTTCACGGCGCCCAACACCGTTTACAATCAGTATTTCGGGCTGAACCTGCACGGAACCTACGCCATCGACCCGAAAATGTCCGTCCAGGGCGTGGCGTACTTTCACAATTTGGACCAAAGGGTCCCGAACGGGACCACGGTCGACGTATCGCCGTGTAACGACGGCTCCGGATACATCTGCAATGGCGACGGATCCTACGTGACCGGCCCTGGCGGGACGCCGGTCTCCGACCTCTGGAACGGCGGCCCCTATTCGGGACTGAGCTCGCAGACCCTGAACGCCCGCGCCTATGGCGCGTCGTTGCAGCTGACGGACACCAGCGACCTCGCCTGGCGGCCCAATCATCTGGTGGTCGGCGCGAGTTTCGACGGGTCGGACAGCGTTTTCTCCGGCGAAACGTTCATTGGCGGCTTTGATCCCAATACAAGGGAGTTTCTCCCGCCTGGGGTTGTCCAGGTCCAGCCGGACGAAGGCGTCAATCCCGTCAAGGTTCAGGACATCAATCAGTACTACGGCGTATTCGGTCAGGACATCTTGACCTTGTTCCCGAAGCTGGATCTGACCCTGGCCGGCCGGTACAACTACGCGCAGATCAATCTTTCCGACCAGTTTGGCGGCCCGGTCAACGGAAACAACGCCTTCGCACATTTCAATCCGATGGCCGGGTTGACCTACCGAGTGACGCCATGGCTCCAACTCTATGGCAGCTATGCGGTCACCAACCGGACGCCCACGCCGCAGGAATTATCCTGTTCGAGCGCCGCCAACCCATGCTCGCTGTTGAACTTCTTCGTCGGCGACCCGCCGTTGCAGCAGGTCGTCGCCACGACGTTCGAAGTCGGGGCTCGCGGCGATTTCGGCAGGTCCGCCGACGGCGGCCGCTGGAGCTGGAACGCCGACCTCTATCACACCGTCAACAACAACGATCTCGTCTATGAAACAACGACGTATAACCCGAACCTCGCCTATTATGTCAACGCGGGGAAGACCCTGCGACAGGGCGTCGAACTGACGCTGCACTACGATACGCCGGTTCTGCACGCGATCCTCGGTTACGCCTATACGGACGCGACTTTCCAGTCGCCGCTCCTGCTCGGCAGCGCCTCCAATCCGATGGCCGACGCCAACGGCAACATTCCGGTCCTGCCTGGAAACCACATCCCGGGCGTACCGCTCAACCGCCTCACAGGGCAGGTGGATTACAATATCACGGACAAATGGATTGTCGGCGGTTCGGCGAGCTATCAAAGCAGCTTTTGGGCCTATGGCGATGAGGCCAATCTCACCTCGCCGCTCAGCGGGTTTTGGCTCGCGAACTTCCATACGTCCTACAAGGTCACCGACAAGATCACCATTTTCGGCCTGATCAACAACCTGTTCGATGCCCGCTATTACACTTATGGAACATTCGGTCCGGTTTCGGCCGTGCCCTGGCCGAACGTGCCGGGCGGAGTCACGAGTGCGGCGACGGCCGTTCCGGGAAGGCCTTTCTCGGCCTACGCAGGGCTCACGATCACATTCTGAGGCTCGCCGTCCCCGCGTCGAATCCGCTTGTTTCGTCGAATGTTTCCGCTGTTCCGCCCGCAGCGGGGAGTGCAATCAGGAGAGTTTTGCCGGAGAAGCTGCAGCCGGCGGGCCGATTTGGCGAACTCCGCTGTTTTGCCGCCGTTGCCAGCGGATCCGGACCGGCCGGATCAAGCCTCAGGCGCTCGCATAGGCGGCTCGCCGAGGGGCTGGGTGCGCCGCGCGCGAGGCTATTAACCACACCGGCAAAAAGCCTCCGCTCCTTCGTTGACAAAGCCAACTCGTCGTACCACTTTTGTTCCCTTTTGAGGCAAATGTCCATGTCCGGTGTCGTGCGCGCGTTCGACCGCTATTACAGCCTGCCGGAACGAGGCCGCCCTCAAACTGCGTCGGGCTCGGAAACTCTCCACATCTGGCGTAAGCCGTTGAAAACGCGAGAATCACGAACGGATCTGGCTTCCCCTGGCGTTCCTTTTGCTTCCCCTGGCGTTCCTTTGACTTCCCATGGGCGCGCGGTTCCCTTCCCCGGGGGGCCGGCGGCCTTCCCGCTGCGTTCCAGGACGTTCCGCCGGCTCGCGGATAGCGCCAAAGCCCGCGGCGCTCCGCCCGGCGAACCGCCCGCGCCTCAGCACTCGATGAAATTCACCGCCAAGCCGCCCAGGCTCGTCTCCTTGTATTTCGACTGCATATCGGCCCCTGTCTGGCGCATGGTCTTGATCACGCTGTCGAGGGAGACGCGGTGGCGGCCGTCGCCGTGGAGGGCAAGGGAGGCGGCGGCGATGGCTTTCACGGCGCCGAAGGCGTTGCGCTCGATGCAGGGGATCTGCACCAGCCCGCCGACCGGATCGCAGGTCATCCCGAGGTGATGCTCCATCGCGATCTCGGCGGCGTTCTCCACCTGCTCGTTCGAGCCGCCGAGCGCCGCGCACAGGCCCGCCGCGGCCATCGACGAGGCGACGCCGACCTCGCCCTGGCAGCCGACCTCGGCCCCAGAAATGGAAGCGTTGAGCTTGAAGAGGCCGCCGACCGCGGTCGCCGTCAGGAGGAAATCCTCGAGCCCCCGCTTCGTGGAGCCCGCGCAATGGTCGCGGTAGTAGCGCAGGACCGCGGGAATGACGCCGGCGGCGCCATTGGTCGGCGCGGTGACGACGCGGCCGCCGGCAGCGTTCTCCTCGTTGACCGCCATGGCGTAGACGCTGACGAAATCCATGATCTCGTGCGGGGCCCGTTCGTTCCGGCGGGCGTTTTCAGCGAGGCGTTCGAAGATTGCCTTCGCCCGGCGCTCGACCGCCAGGCCGCCGGGAAGCGGGCCTGCCTTCGTGAGGCCGCGATCCATGCAGGCGAACATGACCTCGAGCACGCGCCGGACATGCGCGTCCGCCTCGCCCCCCGGGCGCAAGGAATCCTCGTTGGCGCGCACGAGCTCCGCGATCGAAAGCCTCGACTCGCGTCCGCGTGCGAGGAGTTCGGCGCCGGAGCGGAAAGGATAAGGGACATGGGCGTCGTTCTCGACGCCCTCGTCGACGCCCTCGCGCGCGATGAAACCCCCGCCGACCGAGAGCCAGGTCTCGTCGGCGAGCGTCGCCCCGGCGGCGTTGCGCGCGACGAGGCGAAGGGTGTTCGGATGGCGCGGCGCGGGCGTGACGACGTCGAAGCGGATCGCGGCCGCGGGGTCGAAGGGGATTTTCGGGCCTTTGGCCAGCGGCAGGCTTTTCGTCCGCCGCGCCTCGTCGACGAGCGCGTCGGCCGCGTCCGGGTCGACCGTCTCCGGCGTGAAGCCCGAGAGGCCGAGCACGACCGCCTTGTCGGTCGCGTGGCCGCGGCCGGTGAAGGCGAGCGAGCCTAACAGCGTGACCTCCATCGCCGCGACGCGCCCGAGTTCGCCTCGCTCGGCGAGGCCGGCGGCGAAGGCCGCGGCGGCCTTCATCGGCCCGACGGTGTGCGACGACGACGGGCCGACGCCGATCTTGAAAAGCTCGAAGACGCTGATCATCGCATGCCGCCTGCCGATGGGAATTGGCTCGCCCATACCACGGCACGGGACGCGATCGCTTGCAAGGCTGGCGGCGTCTCGAACCGGATCTGAGCGTCGTCGCGGAACAACAGATGGGACGTCGCCATTGCGCCAGAGCCAAATCGCCGTTCATCCAACGGCAGAACCGATTGCCCTCGAAATGCGTTGAGCGGCGGACGCCTGACGCGGCGCCAGGCCGCCCGCCCGTCCGGAGCGTCCGGCGTCGTGGAGGAGCCGCGTCGCGCCGAACTGAGCTGCGCGGGACAATCCACAACGCAGGAGGAGCCGACGATGGCGAAAAACTCCGATTTCGGAACCTTCGGCCGTTTCGACGAGACGCCGGTCGCAAAAATGCCGCCCGAGATGAGGGACGCTTACGAGTTCACAAAGAATCTTCGCGGATTGGTCCCCGGCCCGCACAAGATCTGGCTGGCCAATCCGAAGCTGTCCAAGACGATCGTGCCGATCGGGGCGTACTTCCAGACCCAGTCGACGCTGACGAAGGCCGAAATCGAGATCGTCACCAATCTCACCAACGCCCGCTGGCTCGCCGCCTACGGCAATTACGAGCACGAGAAAATCGGTGAGCAGCAGGGCCATCTGCCGGCCGAGAAGGTCGAGCGGATCATCGCCGGCCTGCCAACCGCCTTCGAGGACGCCCGGCAGGAGGTCGTGTACCAGCTCGCCTCCGCCCTGACGGCGCCGCGCATCGTTCCCCTCGGGCTCTTCAGAAGAGCCAGAGAGTTGATCGGAGACGCCGGGATCGTCGACGTCGCGGTGCTGATCGGCTGGTTCACCATGGTCAGCGCGACGCTCAACGCATTCGACGTGCCCGCAAATACGGTCGGCCTGGATCAATGACAATGCCGAGCATCCCTCAAGCGCAGCTGACCGTCGTCGCCGAGTTTCCGGAGCATTATTTTCTGGAGAATCTCGCGGTCCGCGCCGACGGCTCGATCCTCGTGACCGTGGCGAACCGCAACGAGCTGTGGCTCGTCCCAACTCCGGGGGAGCGGTTGCCCGTTCAACCGACGTTTCTGCACAGCTTCGAGTTCAACGCGACGTTCGTCGTCGAGTGGAAGCCGGACCGCTTTCTGGTCGGAGATCGCGGACGTCTACCGCACCCGCGAGGCGCGCATTTATGAGGTGGACATGCGAGGCTGGACGGCCGGCCGGCCGATGGACCCGCGCCTGGTCATCGCATTGCCCGAACCGAAGGCAGGCCTCAACGGCGCATGTTTTCTGGCGCCGGACGTTCTGCTGGCCGCCGGCGTTGCCGACCTGATCTGGCGCGTCGACCTCACGGAAGACGGGACTGCCGCCGCGCGCGTCTGGCTGCAGCATGACACCATGAAAAATCGGCCGGGCGAAAAGAAGCCCGAGCAGCCCGGGACCAACGGCGTGCGCTATGCCGCGAGGACCGGCCATGTCTACTACACCACGACCTCCCAGCAGCTTATGCTGCGCGTTCGCGTCGATCCCCGGACGCTGGACGCCGCCGACCTGCCCGAGTTCATCGCCGGCGGCAGGCAGTGGGACGACTTCATCATCGACGAGGACGCCGAGGTCGCCTACGTCACCACGCATCGCGAGAACACGATCGACCTCGTGAGACTGACGCCGGACGGCAATCGTGCGGGAAGGACGGTGATCGCCGGCGAGCCGTTCACCGAATTGCTGGTCGGCCCTTCGAGCGGGGCCTGGCTGCGCGGCCCGGGCGACTATGGTCGAAACGCCTATTTCACCACCGACGGGGGGACCGCTCAGCCGCCGGACGGCGTCTACCGAACCGCCAAGATGCTGCGTGTCGCTTTCCCGCCGCCGCGGCGGCGAGACCCGTGACCGGCCGGCCCCAGTCATGAGGGACGTAATGACCGAGCGCCGGCGTCATACCGAAATCGTCAGCGAAGGCGACGTCCGAATCAAAACCTATGTCGATTGCGCCGGGCCGGCGCTGGTGATCTTGCTCTCCAGGCGGTCCTGTCCTGGATCGCGGGGTTTCGGGAGGCATGAGTCACTCGGTGTCGTCGTCGGCGGGAGAAGGGGGCGCTGCGCGGCTACGCCGATCGCAGCGGGCATGCGCCCGCCTGACTTCCTCGAGACTGCGAAAGGCGCGGAAGGCGACGCTGGCGCAGTAATCGCCCGGCGGCCCGGCCCCGTAGGGGGGAAGAGGAGCTTCGGCGGGAGGAACGGCGCCCGGCGGTTCGGATGGAGCCTGAGCTTCGGGCGGTTCGTCAGGAACGTCTGCCTCCGGCGGCTCGGAAGGAGCATTTGCGTCCGGCGGTCCGGACGGAACGGTTGCGCCCGGTCCCGCCGGAACGACAGGCGAATTTTCGAACAGGCCTGGAGGATAGTCCTGCGCCGCGAGCGCTGGGCTTGCCGCCAGCGCCACGGCGAGCGCGATGATTGAAGGTCTCACGGGGTGTAAGACTACTAAAGATCCCCGGGCCGCGTCCATGGTCCCGGCCATTGCAAACGCGATCGCTGCGTCGGCGCGCCTTGCCTCGACCTCTCGCCGAGCCTATCTATTGGCTCCGAGGAGCTGCAAAAATGTTCATCCAGACCGAAGCCACCCCCAATCCGGCGACACTGAAGTTCCTGCCGGGCCGTATGGTGATGGAGGAAGGCACGTTCGAGGCGCGCGACCCGGCCGAAGCCGAACGCTCGCCGCTCGCCAAGGCGCTGATGGAGTTGCCCGGGGTCACCGGCGTCTTCTTCGCCAATGACTTCATCTCGGTCACCAAGGGCGAGGGCGAATGGCAGCATCTTCGCCCGGCTGTGCTCGGGGTCGTGACCGAATTCTTCCTTTCCGGCGAGCCGCTGATCGCCTCCGGCGGCGCCGACGCGGTTTCGACCGGCGAGTTCTTCGACGCCAAGGATTCCGAGGCGGTCGAGGCGATCAAGGAGCTGATCGAGACGCGCGTGCGGCCGGCAGTGGCTGGCGACGGCGGCGACATCATCTTCAAGGGTTTTCGCGACGGGATCGTCTATCTGAAAATGAAGGGCGCCTGCTCCGGCTGTCCCTCCTCGACCGCGACGCTCAGGCACGGAATCGAAAACTTGCTAAAACACTTCCTGCCAGAGGTTAAGATGGTGGAGCAGGTCGAGGCGTAACGCTTCGCTCCCATTAAGGGCCGGCGGATGATTTATCGTTGGTTCTTCCCGATCTTGTGGCTGGTCTTTATCGCGGTCTGGATAGCGATGGCTCGCGGCGGCAAGGCCGTGGCCGAGCGGGAGAGCGTCTATTCGCGGCTCTCGCATTATCTGCCGCTGGCGCTCGCCATCTATTTGCTCGCGGCGCCTCATGTTCCCGTCATCGCCCTCAACGACCGCTTCGCGCCTTTGACCCTGTGGCTCGTGCAACTCGGCGCGGCGCTTACCTTGGCTGGCGTCGCCTTCGCCATCTGGGCGCGGATGCGGATCGCTGGCAATTGGAGCTCGGATGTCACCCTGAAGCGCGACCATGAGCTCGTCGTCGACGGTCCCTATCGCTTTGTCCGCCATCCGATTTACACCGGCATTCTCCTGGCTCTTTTCGGCACGGCGCTGGCGGTGGGCGAGTGGCGCGCGCTGCTGGCGGTCGTCCTCGCGGGCGCCGCATTCTGGCGCAAGCTCGGGATCGAAGAGCGCGTCATGCGCCGCCAGTTCGGCGACGCTTACACGAGATATGCGAAGCGCGTGCCGGCGCTCATTCCGTTCGCGCTGTGAGGCCGTCAGAGCTACATTCCCCGGCGGCCTCACCCGGAGTGTGCGCCCGAAAATCCTGTCGCCCGGCCGCGGTCGTCCAAGAACTCGACGCTGGGCGCATCCGCGCCGCGCGAGCCAGCCGGTCACCGAGGCTGTCGGCAGGCCTCCGCATGGATGCGACCAGGACCGGCCCCCCGTCGGCAAAGAGGAACACGCCGTCTATCGCCTTGGCGCGCCGCATGGTGTCGATCACCTGGGCCGGCGTCTGCGCGATCGGCGCGCCGACATTGAACGACGTGTTGACGGCGACCTCGACGCCGAGCCGTCGCCCCAGCGCCTTCAGATACGCGTAAGCGATCGGGTCGGTCTCCCGGCGCACGATCTGAATGCGGGCGGTGCCGTCGGCATGCACGACCGCCGGCACGAGGCGCCGCGCTTCGGCTTTGGCGCGCACGGTGATCACCATGTAATTGTAGGCGTTGTAATCGTCGTCGTCGGCGCCGTCGCTGAGCTCGAACAGGTCCTTGGCCGCCCGCAAGGTCGCCATCGGGGCGAGCGGGCGAATCCGTTCGCGGTATTTCACCCGCTCGTTGATCAGTTCCCGGGCCAGCGGGTTGCAGGCGTTGGCGAGAATGGAACGATGGCCCAGGGCGCGGGGACCGGTTTCGGCCGCACCCTGAATAAGACCGATCACCGCGTCCGAGGCCGTCATCGCGGCCATCAGATCGGCGATGGCGTCGATCCCGTCGCCGCGCGCATCGCCGGCGATCAGCCATTCGACGTCGCTCGCCCCCCTTAAAGCCGCCGTCCATTCGCTGCGGCTGTAGCCGCGACCGCAGTAGAAGGCGTGCTGCAAGGGGGCGCCGGGCGAAATGCCGGCGCTCAGCGCGAAGCCGTATGCGGCGCCGAGCGTCACCCCGGCGTCGCCAGGTGTCGGCGGAATCCAGAGATGAAGCCGTGTGCGTCGGTCGAGGACCCGCGCGTAGTAATCCTCGTCGAAGCGCTCGAGGAGATGCATGTTGGCGAGCGCGTTGAGCGCGGTTCCGCCGGAGAGCACCAGCCGGTCGCAACCGGTGCTGCGAATGAAGCAGTCGATCATGTGGAACAAAGCGTCCTCGAAGACGAGCTGGGTCGCGGCCGCCTTGTCGACCCGGTCCTGCGTATGCGGCTCGTGCCGGATGTCCTCGACCCGCAGCACAGCATCGGGGTTCCACCTCATCTCGGTCCCGATCGGAGGGCCGAGGATTTCCATCAGTTCCGGCGAATAGGGGCGGCGGAAGGAACTGTGCCAGTTGGCGAGCGAGCGGTTCAGACGGACGAAGCCGTCCGGTTCGAAGCCGAAGACGTTGCGCAGCCTCGGGTAATAGGGGTTGCTCGTGCGGTCCATGTCGCCGTAGCCGGCCGCCCCCATGTAGCGGCCCTCGCTGCTCAGAAACGTCCAGCCGCCCTGGGTCGCACTGATGACGCTGTAAAACCCGCCCAGCGAATCGAACAAGCTGCCGTTGTGCCGGATGAGGCGTACGGCTCCGCCGACGCCGACGTAAAGCGAGACGGAGGCGCAATCTCCGGCGCCATCGCTCACCACGATCATGACCGGCCGGTCGTCGCGGGCGAAGGGCGAGACGCAATAGGCGAACGAAGCATGGTTGTCGTGATGCGGCATGCCGATAATCGGCGCCGGGCGGTCCAGGCTGAACAGCTCCCCGAGCCTGTGGGGAGCCGACAAGCCGTCCTTCGCGCGGCCGAAGTCCACGCCCACCACCGGCTCCTGGAATCTCAAGTCCAAGCTCGCCGGAAACTCATCGAGCAAGACGCCGATCCCGGTTGCGGCGAACAACGGATAGTCGAAGGTGCCGAGCCAAGCGGCGATCCGGTTTGGAGCGATGCCGAGATCTCGCACCATTTCGAGCAGCGCTTCCAGCGCCGCCGAAGGATAGACATTGGTGTGTTTGCGGCCGGAGAAGCGCTCCTCCTCGTTGTTACACAGGATTCGAACACCCTCCCTAGGATCGACCTCGACCAGCCCGACGCCGGTGTTGTGCACGCCGCCGACGCCGATCCCGGCCAAGTACGCGGTTTCGCCGCGGGCGAGCGCGGCGGCCAGGGACTGCCGCTTTTCCGCAGCGATCCGGCTATTAGGGCGAAAGAAGCCTTTCCGCCGGAGATAAAGATCAGCGAGGGGCAGCACGCATCGCCCGCCGAAAGTTCCCCATGTCGGATGTCGAGGTCTGAACCGCGCCATCGTTTCCTCGCCTCTGCTGCGTGACTTTTGCTCGCCAGACCCATTCGGCGCAGCGTTTCACGGCCCCGTCTCCAATTCGAAGGCGAGCGGCGAAGTTCCCGATGTTCACGCTTATTGATGAGCGCCATTCGGGGCGACGCGTGCGCCGGTCGGCCGGCGCGCCCGCTTCTCCCCTCCCGCCGCGGTGATCGGCGATGATGATGATGATGCCGGTCGCCGGCAGCCGAACGCCGGCGCCGCGCGCTGACTCTTCGGTTATCGTAGTTTCGGCTCATGAGCTGGCGATGGTGGCGGAGCGTCGAGCGATCCAACCCTTGACCTGGCTTAGTAACTTACAGATAACGAATTGTAGAAGGGGGAGCGGCCTGGATTGAATAACAAAGCATTTCACCAAATTGCCACCACTCGAATTATGGCTGTCCTTTCTCTCTCCCTTCTGACAGCCTGCAGCGCGCTGCCGACTCCGGTCGTGCTCGACGAGACCTCCTTCAAGGGCATGAGCGCGCTGCTCAGCTCGGAGGTCCCTCGGCGCCCGCTGCACGTGCTGATCGTCCACGGCATGGGGACGCCTGCGCCGTATGAGTTCGAGGGATTCATCCGGTCGCTGGCGGACCGGTTCGGGCTCGTCCAGATTCCGCCGTCGGCCACGGAGCCACAACCGCAAGGGTGCTATCCGGCCACGCCGGCGCAAGCGGCGCTCGCCCATCCCGTCCCGCGGCTCATCGCCATCGAGGGCGTGCCCGAGAGCGCGTCGGCGCAACTCTATACCTATGCCTTCGCGCCCGCGCGCGACGATCGGCCCTCCCTCACGGTTAGTTACCTTCTCTGGGCGCCGCTGACGGAATCCATCAAATGCGATCTCGCGGCGGAGGAAAAGGACGCGCCGCCGCGCCAAGCGTTCGCCGACTTCGCCAAGGACTTCATCGACAACAAGCTCGCCGATGCCGTTCTCTACGGCGGAACGTATCGCGAGTCGGTGATGCGGCCGTCGGTTCAGGCGGCTCTTTGCTATGTGATCCACGGCAAGCCAAGCCCCGACGGCAAGTCGTGTCGCCACGGCGACTATGACGAACCGACCGTCATCATCACCCACAGCCTCGGCGGCTACATGATGATGGACGCGATCGACGACGAACTCAGACGCGACGGCGGAGCCGCTCACGGAAAGAGCGCAGCACGCAAAATTCTGGAGAACACGCAGTTCATCTACATGATGGCGAACCAGCTCGCGCTGCTCGATCTGACGACGCTGGACGGGTATCCGCAAAGGCTCGGAGGCCCCCCGCGAGAGGGCGATGTCGCGCAGCACTTCGCAAAGCAATGGGAGGCGATCAAACTCAAATCGCCGGTCCTCTCGACGCAGACCGGGGCCGAAGGCGCCTCCGCCCCGACGCGGCAGATCGTGGCGTTCAGCGATCCGAACGACATTCTTTCCTGGCGCCTAAAGCGATACAATCTCGAGCTTCCGCCGACGGAGTGGGGCTCGGTCGCGCTGACGAACGTCTATCTGTCCAATAACGAATTCAGCATCCCGCTGCTGATTTCCGATCCGACGACCGCCCACACCGGCTATTTCGACAACAAGACGGTGATGGACATGCTGGTCTGCGGCATGGCCAAGGGCGTGATGCAAGCATGTCTGCCGAACGCGACGCCATGATCCGGAGACTCACCGCGCCCGCTTCTCCCCTCCTGCCGCGGTGATCACCGCGACGATGATGAGGCCGGTCGCCAGCAGCCGCACGCCGGCGCTGACGCCGAACGTGTTCAGCATGGTGAGCAGCAGCACGAGGAACAGCGCCCCGCCCCACACGCCGGGGAGGTTGGCCTTGCCGCCCGACACCGACGTGCCGCCGATCACGACGACGGCGATCGAGGCGAGCAGATATTCGTTGCCGATGTCGACGTTGGCGCCGCGGAAGTAACCGGCGAGCAGCGCGCCGTCGAGCCCGCCGAGGGCGCCGCAGAGCGCGTAGGTCGCGAAGCGCACCGGTTCGACCCTGACGCCGGCCAGGCGCGCCGCGCGGATGTTCTGCCCGATCGCCAGCACCGAGCGGCCCCAGATGGTGCGATGAAGCGCGACACTCGCGCCGAAGGCGAAGAGCGCCGTCAGGATCGCGAGCAGCGGGACGCCGACGAGTTCGATGTTGGTGAAGTCGGCGAAGCCGGGCGGCGGCTTGATCTGCAGCCCGCGGCCATAGGAGATGTCGATCGACTGGATGATGAAGCTGGCCGACAGGGTCGCGATTATCGGCGGGATGCGAAGCGCCCGGATCAGGAGATAGTTCGCGACGCCGACCGCGAGACCCGAGCCGAGCGCGGCGGCGAGGCCGACGGGGACCAGGGAATCGTCGCCGCCCATGGTTTTCATCGCGACCGCGCTCGCCAGTCCGATATTGGCGGGCAGCGAAAGGTCGACGTTGCCGGGCCCGAGCGTGATGACGAACATCTGCCCCACGCCGACGATCACGGTGAACACCGCGAGCGACAGCGCGGCGGTCAGCATGCCGCCCGCGCCATGGCCGCCGGTGAAGGCGACCGCCGCGAGCCAGACGACGCCCGCGCCTAGGAACGACCAGACCCAGGGCCTTGCCGCGAGCGCATTCGTCATCGCGCAGCCCCGCTCCGGCTGATGAGCACCCGGGCGGCGAGAACGATGATGAGGATCGCGCCGTTGGCGGCGACCTGCCAGTCCGGCGGAATGCGCATGAAGGTGAGAAGCGGCGAGGCCGCCATCGCCATCGTCAAGGCGCCGAGCACCGCCCCGATCGGCGACACGTTTCCGCCGACGAATTCTCCGCCGCCGAGGATGACGCCGGCGATCGACAGCAGCGTGTAGCCGTTGCCGATATTGGCGTCGGCCGAGGTCGTGATGCCGACGAGCGCCATTCCCGACAGCACGCCGAACAATCCGGCCAGCGCGAACAGAGCCGCCTTGGCCTTGAGCAGCGACCAGCCGGCGCGCTCGATGGCGATCGCGTTGCCGCCGGAGCCGCGAAGGATCGAGCCGTACGAGGTCCGCATCAACCCGAACCATGCGATCCCGGCGATAAGCGACGGCGGCGACGATCGGAAACGGGACAAAGGGCGGCTTGACGCCCATGATCGCCTGCAGCCAGGCGGGCGCTGTTCCGCCCGGCTTCGGCAAGAGGAGGATCGCCAGCCCCTGCCAGACGAAGCTCATGCCGAGCGTCACCACGATCGAGGGCAGGTTGCGTAAGTAGATCAGGGCGCCGAGCGCGGCGTAGACAGCGACGCAGCCGAGAAGCGCGAGCGTCCCGAGCGCCGGCTCGTCGTGCAGCCAGGTCGCCGAGACGCAGCAGACGAAGCCGACGAAGGTGCCGATCGACAGGTCGAGGTCGTTGCCGGCGATGACGAACATCTGAGCGACCGTGGCGAGCGCGATCGGGATCGCCAGGTTCAGCATCAGCGTGAAGCCGAAGTAGCTGATCGCGCGCGGGTTCAGCCAGGCGATCGCCGCGACGACGAGAGCCAGCGACAGGGCCGGCAGCGCCGCCCGGAGCCTCCGCCTGAGATCGGCCCCGCTCGCGAGATCGGACGCCGAAGCCGCGACGCTCATGTCAGGCTGCGCCGGCGAAAGAGGAATGAATGACGCGTTCCTCCGTCAGCTCGTCGCGGGTTAGCTCCGCCACGACTGCGCGGTTGCGGAAGATGTAGGCGCGGTCGCAGTTCTTCAGCTCCTCCGTCTCGGTCGTGTACCAGAGAAAGGTTCGGCCCGCCGCAGCCTCGGCGCGGATGAGGTCGTAGACCTCGATCTTGGTGCCGTAGTCGACGCCGCGCATCGGATCGTCCATCAGCACGACCCGCGCGTCGGACGCGAGCGCGCGCGCAAACAGCGCCTTTTGCTGGTTGCCGCCCGAGAGCGACAGGATGTTGTTGCCGACGTCTGGCGTGCGAATCCGGATCCGCTGGCGCCACGCGTCGGCGAGCTTCGTCTCGAGGCGCGGCGAGATCAGCGGCCCTGTCCGTAGCCGGCGGAGCGACCGCACGCCAATGTTTTGCGCGATCGACCATTGCGGAAAGACGCCGTCCGAAGCCCGGTCGCCCGCGACGAGGGCGACCGGCCCTTTCACGGTTCCGGCGGAGCGAGCGCGCGAGGCGGCTTCAAATGCCGCAAGGAGAAACTCGGTCTGGCCGTGGCCGGCGAGCCCCGCGAGGCCGACGATCTCGCCTTCGTGGACCGTGATCTCGCGATCGTCCGTCTGCCGCTCGGGGCGCAGGCGAATGCGGATCGGCCGCTCGCCGACGGGTCTGAGTACGAAACCCGGATCAGCGCCCGCGCTATCGACGCCGCCCATCGCGGCGACGAGCTTCGCGCGGCTCAGATTGCGCGGCGCGTCTTCGGCGACGACCTTGCCGTCGCGCATCACGACGATGCGGTCGCAGGTCTCGAGGACCTCGCCGAGAATGTGGGAGATGAGCACGCAACTCACGCCCGATCCGACCGCCCGGCGCACGTAGGCGAGCAATTGCCCGGCCGTGTGCGCGTCGAGCGCGGAAGTCGGCTCGTCGAGGATGACGAGGCGCGCCTGCCGCCCGTCGGCGACGCTGAAAGCGCGCGCGATTTCGACCATCTGCCGCCGGCCGATCGACAGCTCTTGCACGAGATCGAAAGGCTCTACGCCGTGGCCGGGAAACACCTCGTCGAGCTTGTCGCGGATGAGCCGCGCCGCCCGCTTGCGCCAACCGAACCCCCGGATCGACACATGGACGATCCGCGCGTTCTCGGCGACGGTCAGGTTCGGGCAGAGCGAGAGTTCCTGGTAAACCGGGCGCAGCCCGAGCGCTTTGGCGCGCGCGGGCGACCAGCCGCGCTGTTCCTCGCCGGCGACAACCAGACGACCGCCGTCCGGCGTCACCCCACCGTTCAGGACATGCATCAAGGTCGACTTGCCGGCGCCGTTATGGCCGACGATTCCGACGCATTCGCCCTGACGGACGGAAAAGTCGACGCCGTCCAGAGCCCGGACGGCGCCGTAGGATTTCTCCACCCCGGTGAAGTCGACGAGAAAAGCGCCACCCGCCATGGTTCGTCGGTCCCCAAAGCGCGCGACGCGGTCGCCTCGTCTTTCGCCTACTTCATGTTCGCCTTGATGGCGGCGATCGCGTCGGCCTGGGTGTATTCGTGGCTGGCGACCCCGCCCTTCGGAATCTTCGGCAGTTCGGCTTCGAAGTCGTTCTGGTCGAACGCGAGGTAGGGCACCAGCAGGTCGTGCGGAATCTTCTTGTTGCCGTCCAGCGCCTGCTGCGCCACCCAGAAGGCGAGGGTCGACACGCCCGGCGCGATCGAGGCCGACCAGGTCACGTAGCCGTCCTTCTCCTTCTGCTCCTTCCACCACTGGAGCTCGTCCTGTCGATTGCCCATGATGATCGTCGGACGGGGCTTGCCGGCGGCGGCGAAGGCCTGCGCCGCGCCGTAGCCGTCGCCGCCCTGGTCGACGACGCCGACGATCGGCGGCAACGACGGCAGCACGGTCGCGACCGCCTTCTGGGCGGTCGTCTGGTCCCAGTCGCCGGTGACCGACGAGACGATCTTGAATTCCGGATGCGCCTTTACGCCTTCCTCGATGCCGGCGTGAATGGCCTCGTCGATCGAGGTGCCGGCAAGGCCGCGGATCTCCAGCAGGTTGCCGCCCTTCGGCTGGAACTTCGCCATGTGGTCGACTTCCTCCTTGCCCATGTCCTTGAAGTCGACGACGACGCGGTAGGCGCAGGGCGCGGTGACGATGCCGTCGAACGAGACGACGACGATGCCCGCGTCGCACGCCTGCTTGATCGCGCCGTTCAGGGCGTCGGGCGAGGCGGCGTTGATGACGATCGCGTTGTAGCCCTGCAGGATCAGGTTCTGGATTTGCGCCGCCTGCGTCGGCACCTCCTTGTCGGCAGTGGTGAACACGTCCGCGGCGGCGACGATATGGTCCTTGACCGCCTGCTGCGTGACGATGTCGTAGCTCTTCAGCATCGCCTGGCGCCAGGAGTTGCCGGCGTAATTGTTCGAAAAGGCGATCTTCATCTTGCTGGTGTCGGCATGTGCGGATCCGGCGAACAGCGCGCCGGCGGCGCACAGGGCGAGCAAGGAGACGTTGCGGTTCATCAATTTCCTCCCAAAGACGATTCCCTCGCGTACGACGGCTCTTTCGGGGCAGACCCGCTTTTGGCGCTTGGCTTTGCGGCCGCGGGGCGAGGGCGTCCGCGGCTCTGACGGGCCAGAGCTAACATGTCAGAAAAATTCGAGTCAATCGCCGGCTGAAGCCAGAGCCGGGGTGAGCGGCTACGCTGATTGGAGGAGGGGGCCCAGCGTAGCCCCGGCAAAGGTCCGAGTCAGAAAAATTACGTTACATGACTGTATATAAACGGTTTGGGGTCGACCCTAAACCGGGTCGCAACCCTTTGAAAGGCAATGGGCCTGACGCTAAAGCGGCGCTAAGTGGCGCTAAGCGCTCCCGAGTTCGCGGACCATCGCCGCCCTGTTCAGCCTTCGAGCTGCTCGAGCAGCCGGAGGGCGGTGCGCCAGTTCCGCATGGTGGAGATCGTCCTAAACGTCTTGTCGAGGCGCGCGTTGGTGAGCTTCGCCTTCGCCACCCCGTTCGGCAGCCTCAAATAGACGTCGGCGCCGGCGAGGACGAATTCGTCCGGCAGGAAGCTTTGCGGATCGAGGCGCGCGGCGGGGCTAGGCTCGGCGGCGAGGCAGGCGACGTGGAGCGTATCGGGCGGCGCGCCGGCGGCGACGAACGGATTGGCCAGGACCATCGTCCGCCATGCCGCGGCGTTGCGAAGGACGATCGGCGGCCGGAAGCCGAATTGCGACTCGACTGCGGCGGCGGCCCCCGCGGCGATCGCCTCGGGATGGTCGGAAGCGAACACGACGTTGCCGCTCTGGAGGACGGTCGCTGTTTCGGTCGCCCCGGCTGCCCTGAAGGCGTCTTCGAGCGTGCGCATCGGCAAGGTTCGCGCGCCGCCGACGTTGACGCCCCTGAGAAGCGCCAAGTGACGCGTCACCGGGCCTGGCGTTCGAGTCCCTTGGCTTCCAGCCACAGCGCCTCCATCTCGTCGAGATCGGCGCCTTCCGGACCGCGCCCGTGCTCGGCAAGGCGTTGCTCGATATGGGCGAACCGGCGCTCGAATTTTGCGTTCGCGCCGCGCAACGCCGCCTCGGGATCGACGTCGAGATGACGGGCGAGGTTGACCGCGGCGAACAGGAGGTCGCCGACCTCGTCCGAAAGCTTCGCCGGCGAGCCTTCGCCCATTTCCGCCTCGACCTCGGCGACTTCCTCGCGCAGCTTGGCGACGACGGCGCGAACGTCGTCCCAGTCGAACCCGACCTTGCCTGCCTTCTCCTGCAATTTCAGCGCGCGCGACAGAGCGGGCAGGGACAGCGGCACCCCGGCCAGCGCGCCCGTCGGCGCTTCGGCCCGGTTTCCGGTCGATGCCCGCGCCTCCGCTTGCAGGCGCTTCTCGTCGGCCTTGATTTGCGCCCACAAAACCTTCACGCCCTCCGCATCGAGATCGCGGGCGTCCCCAAAGACGTGTGGGTGCCGCCGGATGAGCTTCGCGGTGACCGCCTCGACCACCCCGCCGAAGTCGAACAGTCCGCCCTCTTCCGCCATGCGGGCGTGAAAGACCACCTGCAGCAGCAGGTCTCCCAGCTCCTCCCTCAGATCCTCGCTGTCGCCGCGCTCAATCGCATCGGCGACCTCGTAGGCCTCTTCGATCGTATAGGGAGCAATGGAGGCGAAGCTCTGCTCGACGTCCCACGGGCAGCCGTGCTCAGGGTCGCGAAGCGCCGCCATGATCTCGATCAGGCGATGGACGTCGCGCGAAGGCTGCATAGGTTAGATTTCTCCGTGGCCCGGCACGCCAAAAAGCGCGGCCCTAGGGCCGCGCTCCGATCGCGGCGTACGGCAGAGCGTTGGCCGCGCCGGTTAGACCGACAGCGAAATCGCCTCACGCCCCTTTGGCGTATCGACGACGCGCATGTTGACTTGCTGGCCCTCGGCGAGGCTGCTGATGCCTGCCGGCCCGAGCACCGAGATGTGGACGAAGACGTCCTTCCCTCCGTCCTCGCTCGCCACGAAGCCGAAGCCCTTGACGCCGTCGAACCACTTGACCTTGCCGCTGACGGAGACCGCGGTCGAGGGATCTGGCGCGGCGCGCCGCGGCCGCGGGGCGTCGCCGCCGCCGCCGAACGAGCGCTGCGGACGCTCTACGATGCCGGACGCGTCGACTTCGAGCACACGCGTCACCTGCGCCCCCTTGGCCCCAGCGCCCACCTGGACCCGCAACTTGGCGCCCGGGGGGACCGCCTCGTGGCCGGCGTTGTGCAGCGCATTGGCGTGAAGGAATGCGTCGCCCTGGCCGCCGGCCAGTTCGACGAAGCCGTAGCCCTTGTCGGCCTTGAACCATTTCACGACCGCGTCGACCGCCGGGGCGTTCGAACTTGTCGGCGCCGAAGGTCCGCCGCCAAAAGCCGGAGCGCTGTAGCCCCCTTCCGGGACGCCCCCATAGCCCCGCGACTGCCTTGGCTTCGAGTTGTAGGACATTGGTCCGTCATCGTCGAAGCCCCGCTTGCGGGGGCGAAAATCCTTACCCTTGCTCATGCTAGTCTAAATTCTCCGACCTAAACCCTATCCGGCTGAGGCGCGACGCCGCCCCTTGCGATCGCCGCCTTCGCAGCGAAGCTCTTACGCGCCATCCCGTCCGACCGTTCCCGGTTCGGCGCGGAATTCGTGCTGTCGAAATCCTCAAAGGAAGGGCCTCTCGTCGCAGGGAAAGCACGTTTCGGTGCGCGCGATCCCGCATCCCGCAGAAAACGGCAGGAACCCTCTTGCCGCCCGCGTAAAGAATTGAAAGGCCTCGATCATCGAATGCTCGCCCGCCTGCCCGCAAGACGCGAGCCCAGCTGCCCAGCAGACCAATAGCGCATTTCTTTGACCGTTTCCAGACGTCTTTACGCAGGAAGAAAAAGTATCGGCCGTTTCACCGCGCCAGGCCGAGGCCCTGCGAGGAGGATCGATCGTTCAGACATCGACGAGTTCGATCGCCTTCGGGGCGCGCTCCTGAATGAAAGCGAAGCGGGCCTCCGGCTTTGTACCCATCAGGCGCTCGAGCGCCTCTGCCGTCGCGGCCCTGTCCTCCGCCACCACGGCGACGCGCAGGAGCGTGCGTTTCGCTGGATCCATGGTGGTGTCCCTCAGGTCCCGCATCGGCATTTCGCCCAATCCCTTGAACCGGCTGACGTCGATGGCGCCGCGGCCGCTGAAGCCCGACTTCAACAATTGCTCCTTGTGCGCGTCGTCGCGGGCATACAGCGACTTGTCGCCCTGCGTCAGCCGATAGAGCGGAGGCACGGCGAGATAGAGATGCCCTTCGTCGATGAGCTTCGGCGTCTGCCGGTAGAAGAAGGTGATCAGGAGAGACGCGATGTGGGCGCCGTCGACGTCGGCGTCGGTCATGATGATGATCTTGTCGTAGCGGAGATCCTGCGAGCGGTATTGCGCGCCCGATCCGCAACCGAGCGCCTGCAAGAGGTCGCTCAGCTGCTGATTTTGCGCGAGCTTGTCGCGCGTGGCGGAGGCGACGTTGAGGATCTTGCCACGAAGCGGCAGCACGGCCTGCGAGGCGCGATCACGCGCCTGCTTGGCCGACCCGCCCGCCGAATCGCCCTCGACGATGAAGAGCTCAGAGCCTTGCGTGGAGGAATTCGTGCAGTCGGCCAGCTTTCCGGGAAGGCGCAGCTTGCGGACGGCTGTTTTTCGCGCGACGTCCTTCTCCATGCGCCGCCGGACGCGTTCCTCGGCGCGTTCGATCGACCAATCGAGGAGTTTCGCCGCTTGGCTTGGCGTCGCCGCGAGCCAATGGTCGAAGGCGTCGCGGACGGCGTTGTCGACCAATCGGGCGGCTTCCGTGGTCTGTAGCCGGCCCTTGTTTTGTCCCTGGAATTCCGGCTCCCGGATGAAGATGGAGATGAGCGCGGCGCAACCGGCCATCACATCGTCGGTTGTCAGCGCGCTGGCCCGCTTGGCTTGGCCGATGCGCTCGGCGTGGTCCTTGAGACCACGCAACAGAGCGGTGCGCAGTCCCGCTTCGTGCGTTCCGCCGTCGGGCGTCGGGATGGTGTTGCAATAGGAATGGACGAAACCGTCTGCGGCCGCGAGCCAGGCGATCGCCCACTCGACTGCGCCATGCCGGCCTGCATTTTCGATTCGTCCGGTGAAGGCTTGATCGGCGACGAGGGCCTCGCCGTCGATGTCCGCGGCAAGATAATCCTTGAGGCCTCCGGGAAAATGAAAGGTCGCCTCCACGGGGGTCTTGCTCCCCTCGTCGAGTAGGGCGGCAGCGCACCGCCAACGGATCTCGACCCCGCCGAAAAGATACGCCTTGGAGCGCGCCATCCTGAAGACGCGCGCTGGATCGAAGCGAGCGCTCCTGCCGAAAATCTCCGGGTCGGGAAGGAAACGCACCTTGGTCCCGCGACGGTTTGGCGCCTTGCCGATCGTCGTCAGCGGCGAAGTCGGCTTGCCTCGCTCGAAGGTCTGACGGTAGAGCGTCTGTCCGCGCGCAACTTCGACTTCCAGCTTTTCCGACAGCGCGTTCACCACCGAGACGCCGACGCCGTGGAGGCCGCCGGACGTTTCATACGCTCCGCTGTCGAACTTTCCCCCCGCATGAAGCATCGTCATGATGACTTCCAGGGCGGATTTCTTGGGAAATTTCGGGTGCGGGTCGACCGGCATGCCCCGCCCGTTGTCCAGCACGCTGAGCCAGCCGCTCTCCTCCAGCGACACTTCGATGAAGGTCGCGTGGCCAGCGACGGCCTCGTCCATTGAATTGTCTATCACTTCGGCGAAGAGGTGGTGAAGCGCGTTGGCGTCGGTTCCGCCGATGTACATCCCGGGGCGGCGCCGGACCGGCTCCAGCCCCTCGAGGACTTCGATAGACGCGGCGGTGTAATCGACCTCTCCAGGCGAGGCGCTCCGCCGCCCAGCGCCGGGCTTGACCGGAAGCGGTTTGCCGCGCGGGGCGGACCCGGCGCCGAAAAGATCATTCATGCTGCTTCAAAACCTCGCGATTCGTCCATAGGATAACACGATGCTGCATGGAACGTAAAAAGAACACGCAATCGCAGCAGCAACGGCCGTCGCAGCGCGTCAGACTCGGGAATTTTTAGCCAGCCGGCGCCCTACAGCCCGGTCAACAGCGACCGCGTGGCGGCGGCGACGTCTTTCTGGCGCATCAGTGTTTCGCCGACGAGAAAAGTCTCGATGCCGGACTTCGCCAAACGCTTGCAATCGGCGTGACTGGCGATGCCGCTTTCGGCGACAACGATCTTCCCCGCTGGCACATGCGGCTTGAGGCGCTCGCAGACCTCAAGCGAAGTCGCGAAAGTGCGGAGGTCGCGGTTGTTGACGCCGATGAGCCGCCCTTCCAAGGCGAGCGCCCGCTTCAGCTCGGACTCGTCGTGGGTCTCGATCAGCACGTCGAGGCCGAGGTCGTGCGCCGCTTTGTTTAGTGTCCTCGCGGTTTCGTCATCGACTGCGGCCATGATGATGAGAATGCAGTCGGCGCCCCAAGCGCGGGCTTCGAGCACCTGGTAGGGATCGAACATAAAGTCCTTCCGCAGAATGGGCAGCGCCGTGGCCTTGCGCGCCTTCATCAAGTGCTCCGGCGACCCGTGGAACGAGGGACCGTCGGTCAGCACCGACAGGCACGCGGCTCCTCCGTTCTGGTAGGCCCTGGCGAGCGCCCGCGGGTCGAACTCCTCGCGGATCACTCCTTTGGACGGGCTGGCCCTTTTGATCTCGGCGATCAGCGCGAAGCGGCCTTCCTCGGTCGCCCGCTCGAGGGCCTTGATGAAGCCGCGCGGCGGCGACTGGCCTGCGATTTCCCGTTCGAGGGTCGCGCGCGGCACGCGGACCTTGGCGTCGGCGATCTCCCTTCGCTTGTAGCTCTCGATCTTCTTAAGGATGTCGGCCATCGGCGTCCCCGACCTCAAGCATTTGACACGGCGATCAATCGGTCGAGCGTGCGCCGCGCCGCGCCGGAGCGGATGGCGCCGTCTCCCAAGGCGACGCCTTCCTTGAGCGAAGCCGCCTTTCCCGCGATGACCAAAGCGGCGCCGCTGGTGATGAGGGCGATGTCACGATACGCGCCGTCGCCGCCGTCGAGCACTCTCAGCAGGGCTTCGGCGTTGTGCTGCGGGTCGCCGCCCTTCAGTGCGGCCGGCTCCGAGCGAGGGAGCCCCGCGTCTTCCGGGGTGACTTCGAACGCGTGGATCGAGCCGTTCTTCAGCTCCACGACCTTGGTCGGCCCCGTCGTGGTGATTTCGTCGAGGCCGTCCGTCCCATGCGTGATCCAGACGCGCTCGGAGCCAAGGTTGCGCAACACCTCGGCCAGCGGCTCGAGCCAGGCTGAGGAGAAGACGCCGATCAACTGCCGTCTGACGCCGGCCGGATTGGCGAGTGGCCCGAGAAGATTGAAGATCGTGCGCGTGCCCAGTTCGACCCGCGTCGGGCCGACGTGGCGCATGGCCGCGTGATGCGAGGGCGCCATCATGAAGCCAACGCCCGCTTCCTTCAGGCAGCGCTCGACCCCCTCTGCCGGAAGCCCGATCTTGACCCCGAGCGCGACCAGCGTGTCGGCGGCGCCGGAGCGCGAAGACGCGGCGCGATTGCCGTGCTTGGCGACAGGAACGCCGCACGCCGCCGTGATGATCGAGGCAAGCGTCGAGATGTTGTAGGAGCCGGAATTGTCTCCGCCTGTTCCGACAATGTCGATCGCGTCGGCGGGCGCCCTGACCGTGACCATTTTCGCGCGCATCGTCGAGACCGCGCCGGTAATCTCGTCGACCGTCTCCCCGCGCACCCGGAGGGCCATCAGGAAGCCCCCCATCTGTGACGGCGTCACTTCGCCCGACAGCATCGCGTCGAACGCCGCAGCCGATTCCGCCCGGGTCAGCGTCGCTCCGGCGGCGACCTTGGCGATCAGCGGCTTGAAGAACTCCATGACCTCGATCGCCCTAGAGCGCGGGCTGGCGCGCGTGAAAAGCGGCGGCCAAGTCGAGGAAATTGCGCAGAATCTGGCGTCCGTTCTCGCTGGCGATGCTTTCGGGATGGAACTGGACGCCATAGACTGGCCGATCGCGATGCGCGACCGCCATGATGAGCCCGTCGTCGGTTTCGGCGCTCACCTCGAGCTCGGCAGGCGCGGTCGAGCGCTCGATGACGAGCGAATGATAGCGAGTCGCCTGGAAGGGCCCGTTGAGCCCGCGGAAGATCCCTTTCGCGTTGTGTCCGATGCGCGAGACCTTGCCATGCATGGGGACAGGCGCGCGCACGACCTCGCCGCCGAAAGCCTGCCCGATCGTCTGATGGCCGAGGCAGACGCCGAAGACCGGAGTGGACTCGCTCGCCGCCCGCACGAGATCGAGGCAGATGCCCGCCTCGTTCGGCGTGCAGGGGCCAGGCGAAAGCACGATCGCGTCCGGCTTGGCGGCCAAGGTCTCCTCCACGCTGATCTCATCGTTCCGCCACACCGCCACGTCCGCCCCCAGTTCGCCGAGATAGTGAACGAGGTTGAACGTGAAGCTGTCATAGTTGTCGATCAGGGCGACGCGCTGCATTCTTTGTCCGATCGGGTCGAGGGGTCTTTTCCGACGCCGCGCCGCAGCCGTCAAGCAAAACGGGGGCGTGTCGGTTTTTGTGGGGCGACCCGCACGGGCCTTAGCGGACAAGTGGCAGTGGCGGGCTCGAGGCGCAAACGATACGCCGGCTGTTCTGGCTAGAGGAGGTTTCGATCGGCCGGAATCGTCGCTCGCGATGACGGGGCCGGACGCCGACGATCCTCCATTTGCTCGGAACGATTCCAAAGGCTTTCCGAAAAATTTCAGCAGGCCTTCCAAATCTTTTTTAATTGCCTTCAGATTGTTTCCAAAAATTGCACCTGGGATGCACTCCAGTGGAGCCTCTTGCGCGGCCTCTGCCCCGTCTTGCGACCGAGTTTGCCGCTCGTGGACGAGCGGCCCTAAATGCCCTTCTTTGTTCTTGATTTGTTCGTAACCTCGTGGCATAAGAGGGTGATGGACCGCAACGGCGTCGGGACGGAAAGCGAGGTTGGCATGGCGGCGCCTTCGAATCTCACAGCAACCTGCAGCTCGACCGCCCCGGGGCGGGACGTGGCGGCAGCGGCTTTCCGCCTGAGCCCGCTTGCGCTGAGGAGGACTGACTTCGCCTCGCTCGGCGTCGAACCAGCCGCCGAACGGGTTCGACGGCGTTGTCTTCTGTCGGCAGGCATGGATGCGGGTTGGCTGCCGGCGGGCAGGCCGCGGACCAAGCGGAGGCGATCAGCGCGAAGCGGACGGGGAAAAAGAATAAAAGAATTTGGATTCCGGCGTAACCCCTTGAGAGCAGCCGATTCCTGGAAGACTTTTGCTTGGATTCGGCTATCCCCGGCTTTGCTCCGGTGCTCTCGGGCTTTGGCGGAACGTCCCGCGGCTTGGGTCTTCGGGGGGCCGCCGGTGGGCTTGAGCCGTGAGGAACGCCGCCGCGGCCAGTTCCGACCAACCCGGGGCCAGACGAGGGAATTCGGGGACGGAAGCGGGTTCAACGGACAGTTTCTGGACAGTTCATCGCGCCGATTTTCGGGTTATCTCTTACCCGAAGCATATCAGGGAAGAGCGGGTTCCGCTCTTGCCGTGTCCGCTCAAGCAACGACAGGCGAAACGTCGAAGCTCGCTCAGAGGTGAGACGCGACGACCTGCCAGCCGTCGGTCGTCGGCTCCTCGTAGCCGAGGATCGCGGCGCGCTCCGCGGCAGTGACGCCGATGTCGTCGAGGTAGCGAGGCGGCAGCGCTGCGAACTTGCTTCGGTCGGCGGCGACGCAGGCGCGCTCGCGGATTGCGTTAAGAATTCGTTTACAAACCCGAATGGCCCCGGAGAGTCCGAAATCGAAGTTTTGATGGGTCGAACCTGCCGCGTACGCGCCCATATACTTTCGTCCAATCTTTTAAACGGGCAGGATTGCGCCTGTTTCGGCTCCGATATATGGTTGGTGGCGCGCGTTTCAAGTTAATGTTTATGCCGCTAAAGGATAGCGGGTCTATACGATGAAACAGGTCGACCGGTTGCCGCCGCTCAATGCGCTCCGGGCATTCGAGGCGGTCGCGCGTCGGCTGTCGTTCGCTCGGGCCGCGGAGGAACTGCACGTCACCAAGGCGGCGGTCGCCCAGCAAGTGCGCGGGCTCGAGCAGCAGATCGGCGCGCCGCTCGTCCAGCGGTCGGGGAGGGGCCTTGCGCTGACCGAGTCGGGGGCGGCCGGCGCGGCCGGTCTGGCCGAGGGCTTTGCGATCCTGGCTCGGGCCGCGCGTGCAATGCGCGAGGCTAAGGGCCGTCGGTTTCTGGTGATCAGCGCGAGCGCCTCCTTCGCCGCGACCTGGCTCGTCGGCAGGATCGGCAAGTTCAAGGCGCTCCATCCCGAAATCGACGTGCTGCTCGACGCCAACGGCATCGATGACGCGCTCGATTCGAGCCCGACCGACGCCCTTATCCGCTGGGGCGCAGGCGATTTTCCCGGCCTGGCGACGACGCTCCTGTTCAAGGAGGACGTATTTCCCGTCTGCTCGCCCGACATCGTCTCCGGCGACCGTCCGCTGCGCTTGCCCGAAGATCTGAAGGGCCGGACGCTCTTGCATCTCGAGCAGAGCCAAGCCTATCCGACGTGGCCCGCCTGGACCGACTGGCTCAAGGCCGCGGGCGCGAAAGACGTCGACGCGCGGCACGGGGTCTGGTTCAACAACATGGCGATGGCGATCCGCGCGGCGGCGCAAGGGCAGGGCGTCGCTCTCGGCTCGCCCGCCATCGTCGCCGACGAACTTGCCGCCGGCCGCCTCATCGCCCCGTTCTCGACCAGCGTCAAAACGCCGTTTGGCTATTACTTCCTCTGTCGCCCGGAAGAAGCAGGAACGCCGCGGATAAAAGCCTTCCGCGAGTTTCTAGTCGAGGAGGCCGCGCTCTCGACGACGGAGCCAGTCTGAGCGCATCGCCGCGACAGGCGCGTCGGCGCCGATTGTCGTGGCGCGGATCACTTGACGACGGACCGATCCCAATCACGTGCGCCAAGAGGACGTCGCTCCACCATCCCTCCGGCAAGCGTTATGCAGTCGCACTGCGTATAGCGTAATGCCGAACCTCGCCCGTGAGGATCGACACCGACTGACGGCTACTGCTGCGCGCCGCGCAGGTCCGCCGAATCCGGCCTCGCAGGCGCGGACCTGAACGAGCCGAACGACACGAGGCTCCACAGCCTCGAAACGCCCTCGGCCCATGCGCCGCGCTTGCTCGGCGCCGCAACGGCTTTCGCCTCCGGCGGGGCGGCGGCGGCCGGGAGCGGCATCGGCGGCAGGGGCGCCTCCAGTTCCGAGGCGCGCCGAAGCAGGGCTTCGGGATCGTATTTCGGCTCGGGCGCCGGTTCTGCAAGGGCGAGCGCCTGGGTCGGTGGGACGTCCACTCCGGCAGTGATCACCTTCGGCAATTGCCCGAGATCAGCGCCTGGCGCAGCCGGCGGCGCCTTTGCGCCGGCGCTTCGGCCGGATTCTGCGGGGATCACGAAATTGGCTGGACGCGCCGGCGGCGTCGGCGCGATCGAGCCGGTCGTCTCCGGCGCGCCCGCTAGACCACCCGGACGGGCCGGCGGCAGCGGGCTGACCAAGGCGACCGCCTCCGGCCCTTCCGCAATCACCAGGTCGGCGGGCCGGACTGGCGGCAGGGGAAGGTCCCGGATCGACGCGAGCAGCAGTTCGCGCGCGCTCGGGCGGCGCGGCGGCAGCGGCGCGAGATAGAGCGCCGAGATCGGCCCGTTCAGCTTGACCGGCGAATCCGGCTCGGCGTCGCTCTCGACCTTCGGCTGCTCCAGCGCCGCCACGACCTCGGGCTGCGGCGCCGGCGCGGCCTCCTGCTTCGGCGTGGGCGCGGGCTGTAGCTTGGGCGCGGGCTCGGGCGCGCTCGCGTAAGCGGGACCGGTCGGCAGGTTGAGTTTGGCTTGCGCGATCGCCGCAGGCCCGGCGTCGGCGATCTGGACGCTCCCGCCGCCGGAGCGGCCGCCGCGCCCGGAGGTTTGGACGACCGCCTCCTGGCCGCCGCTCTCCTCGGCGTCGTCAGCGCCGCCGCCGCGCGAGCCGAACAGCCAGGCGAACAGGCCGCCGCCGCTCGCCGTCTGGGTCTCGCCGCCGCGCGCCTCGATCTCCGCCTTCGCCAGTTCGTAGCCGGGCATCGGCTGCCCGTCGGACGGGATGAACACCGTCTTGCCGTCAGGAAACAGCCGCGTCAGCGCCTCGCGGCTCATCCGCGGCCAGTAGCGCACCGAACCGCTGTCGATATGCACCCAGGTTACGCCGGTCGGGTAGAAGCCGACCCCGCCTTCCTGCATCCGCATCGCGATGTCGCGAATGCGCGCCGGCCCGACGTCGACGAAATGCGCGTCGATCGCCCGGCCTTCCATGTGCTGCGAATGTTCAGCGACTTGCCGCGAGCGCCGGCGCAGCATCGCGTTCGTCTGCGGCGACCGGTAGCCGGAAAGGACGTCGACCGGCTCCCTCGAGCCGGATTCGCGATAGACTTCCCAGATGATGTCGAACAGCCGCGGATCCATCTTGGTCGGTTCATTCAGCCGCCAGTCCCGCATGAACCAGTTGAGCTTGTCGAGCACCGACTGGTCGTAGACTCCGTTGACCATATAGGTGAAGGAGCCCTGCTCGTTGGTGTGCTGGTTGGAAAAGACGACGGTGCGCGTGTCGCCGTTGGCGACGGCTGACTCGGTCGAACTCGGCGCGAGCCATGCGGCGATCAGGATCGCCATTGTCGTCGCGCGCGCCGCCCTCCAGGGGCATTGCGCCAGACTTATGGAAGACAACCCCGCCAACCAATCATCCTTCCAAACTGCGGCGCGCTTTCGGCTCCCCTGAGCTCGGACAAATCCGTCCGCGCCACCACCTTTTCCCGGACCGGTCGTCCCAACCAGCCCCTGGGCGCCTCCCCGCACGCATTTGCTGGATTGGGTCGACAAGGCGCCCTTCCTGTGACCTCGACGCTACATCAAGCGATAAATCGAATGAGTCGGCGTATAGCCCTATCCCCCTACTGATTCAATCTTGACTACTTATCGAAAGTGTGCCTGCGACTTTTTGCGTCAGGCCGTAGACATCCGGCCTCTCCTGCAAGATTCCATCCTCGTCGACGAAATCGGTGAAATATTCGATGTGGATCGGCAGCGGACGCGGAAGGAAGACCGTCCGCTCAGGTCCGCCGATCGCCGCGTCCAGGCGACTCTCCGGCCATCCGAGCACCAGTTCGGCGAGGCGCAGGGGGTCTTCGACGCGGATGCAGCCGTGACTGAGCGCGCGCATGTCTTCCGAGAACAGCTCGCGCGCCGGCGTGTCGTGCAGGTAGACCGAGTGGTCGTTCGGGAACATGAAGGCCAGCCGGCCGAGCGCGTTGTCGTCGCCCGGCGGCTGGCGCACGGTGATTCGTCCGCCGATCGTCTTCACTTCGTAGCCCAGACGCTCGAAGTGGTCGAGCCGAGGCAGGATTTCCTTCTTGATGATCGAATCGGGGACCAGCCAGGCGGGGTTGATGAGCACGTAGCGCATCACGTCGGAGAAGACCGGGGTCGGGGTTTGCGGCTTGCCGACGACGACCCGCGCGCTGTGGATCAGCGTGTCGCCCTCGAGAACCTCGACCGAGAAATCGGGAATGTTGACCTCGATCCGTCTGGCGCCCATGTCGCGCGGCTCCCAGCGCCACATCTCCATGTTGGCGAGGATAGCGGCCCGGCGGCGGCGCAGCAGGCTCCGGGGTGCCGCATTGGCCGACGCGGTATAGGCTCGGCTTCGCCGCGAGCCTCTTTTCGAGCGCAACGTGTCGGGATCCGGATCCGGCGCAAGAATCCCATCGCCGTCCACCAGCGGCGCATCAGGCAGATCGGCGCCGAGATCGAGCGAAGCCCGAGGCGAATTTGGCGGGGCGTTCGCGAGGCGCTTCAGCTCTTCGCGCAGCTCGCGGTATCCCTTCTGCGGCGGATTGAACGCGGCAAGCCGCCCGCCGGGGTCGGCCGCGGCGGCGGTTTCGGCGAGCGCGACGCCAGGATCGGCGACGCTCGGAGCGGCGCTGATCAAGGGCGAGATGCGCTGAGGCGCGATCCGCGATCCGCTCGCCTGTTCGGCGTAAGCGACGACCCCAGCGGCGATCGCCATCTCGGCTTTGGCGAGTTCGTCCGGCGTCAGGCCGCCGGCGGGTTTCGGCAGGGACAAAACCGGGATTTCGAGGCCGTCTTCGCCCGCGCGCCCGAGTTGCGCCAGCACCGAGCGCCCCGCGCTGGTGGGTCCGTTCCGGCCGACCCAGACGGGCTCGAAATCGCGCGCCGCGTAGAAAGCGCCGATCGCCGCCCGAGCAGCGCGCCAGTCGCCGGCGCCGAGCGGATTGGCTGAATTGCCGAGGATGAGCCGATCTGCCGCCGCTGCGATCGCCGTCGGCGCTCGAGCAGGGGCAGGGCTCGCGCTTCGCGTCGGAAAGGGATCGGGAATCCTATTTTCGACCGCGGCGGCGTTGCTCCGCTCCACCGCGCCCGCTTCGGCCGAGCCGGCCGAAGCGAGGGAAGCAACGTCATGCCCCGCGAGCCGGGCAAACGGGCCCACGTCAGGCGACGGCGACGCCTTCGGCCCATTGAACGTGTCCAGCAGCGGACCGCCTGCAACTGTCCAGAACGCGGGCGGGGTTTCGACCCCGGCGACGAAAGGCCCGGGAAAGCCGTCGACCGCCGCTTCGATCGATGGTGTCTGCGCATCGGCTGACGTCGCGCTCGCGATCGGCGCGGCGAGGAGGACAGACACCGCCAAGATCGCGCCGCGCCTGTTGCGACCGCCAACGTTCATCTTTCGATCCCCGCCGAGCGAACAGGATGACAGATTCAGGAGTTTATCGCTCCATGAAACAATCATCTGTCACGACTCTGTGATGCAGTCATGTTGCTGCCGCAACTGGAGCCACCTCTTATTTGCGCGATGATGACGGCCGGGTCAGGCGGCCGCTTCGCCGATCACGTCTTCGGCGATGCCGCCCTCTTTCATTTTTCGATAGAGGGTCGATCGACCGATGCCCAGCTTGCGGGCGACCTGCGACATCTGCCCGCGGTAATGGGCGAGGGCGAAGCGGATCGATTCGGCCTCGATGTCGGCGAGTGGACGCACGTCCCCGTTGTCGTTGATCAGTCTGAGCGCATGAGGATCGCGCGTTTCGATCGGGCTCGTCCCCGGCGGCGCAAACTGGGCTGGATCGGCGGCGACCGGGGGAGGCGCAGGCGGAATGCGCACATCAAAGCCTTCCACCTGCGCGGCGATCTGGGGGAACTCAGCCGTCGTCAATTCGTCCTTGTCGGCGAGCACCACGGCGCGAAACACAGCGTTCTCGAGCTGCCGAACGTTGCCCGGCCAGTCATAGGCGGCGAGCAGCGCCAGCGCCTCGGCGGAAATTGCGCGGATGCGCTTGCCCTCCTCTGCGCAGAAGCGCGCCAGAAAGCGCACGGCGAGATCGGGCACGTCGCAGGCTCTGGAGCGCAGCGGGGGAATCGATATGGGGAATACGTTGAGGCGATAGAACAGATCCTCGCGGAAGCGGCCGGCTTTGACAAGTTCGATGAGGTTCTGGTTCGTCGCCGACATAAGACGGACGTCGACCTTCACCGAGCGGCGCGCCCCGACCGGGTCGATCTCTCCCTCCTGGAGCGCTCGCAGGAGTTTGACCTGAGCCTCGAGAGAGAGCTCGCCGATCTCGTCGAGAAACAGCGTGCCGCCGTTTGCTTCGGCGAACTTGCCGATGTGCTTCTCGGTCGCGCCCGTAAAGGAGCCCTTCTCGTGGCCGAACAGAATCGATTCGACAAGCGTCTCAGGCAGAGCGCCGCAATTGACAGTGACGAACGGCTTGCCGCGCCGCTCCGAACTGCCCTGGATCGCCCGCGCCATCAATTCCTTGCCGACGCCCGACTCGCCCTCGATAAGGATGGGGATGTTCGATTTCGCCGCCCGCTCGGCAAGCCGCACCGTACGGCCCATCGACTCCGCCCGGCTCACGATGTCGCGGAAGCCGAGCTCGCCGGCGTTGCGGCGGGTGGCTCGGCGCAACTCGTCCTGGAGCGCGTCGACCCTGAGGGCGTTCTTGATCGACACCTGAAGCCGCTCGGCCCCGACCGGCTTGACGACGAAATCAATCGCCCCTGCGCGCATCGCGGAGATGACCGCCTCGATCGAACCGTGCGCGGTCTGAACGATGGCCGGAACCGCGATTTCGCGCTGGCGCATGCGCGCGAGCACCCCCATGCCGTCCAGATCGGGCATGACAAGGTCGAGAATGAGCAGGTTGACCGGCGGCCGGTCCAACGCCTGCAGGCGCGAAAGCGCCGCCTCGCCGGATTCGATGGCCTCGACCTCGTAGCCGAACCGCCTCGCCATCGCCTCCAGCAGGCGGCGTTGGATCGGGTCGTCGTCGACAATGAGGATGAGGGCGGCCATTGGGATCCTGTGGGGCGGCACGAGGCAGCCGCGCGTCGCGCCAACAGTCTGACAACAGGGTAAACGCTATGTTAATGACGTCCCGCGTCGTCGAGCCGCCTGACCAAGAACGTTTCTTGCCGGCGCCAAGGATTGGACCAGGCTTACCCGAGCGTTAACGGACTGCAGACAATGAAAGAGATATTCGATCCCCTTCGTGCAGCTCAGCAGCCGTCCTCCGCGTCGGCTGATCTCGGCGCGCTTCCGCAGTGGCGGCTCGAGGATCTTTACCCGGGCATGGACTCGCCGAGCTTCGCCGCCGATCTCCGACGAGCGCAAGAGGAAGCCAAGCTCTTCTCCGAGGCGTGGCGCGGCAAGCTCGCCGCGATCGCCGACGCAAAGAGCGGCGGGGAGCGGCTCGGGGAGGCGGTGAGGGCATACGAGGCGCTGCAGGACCTGATCGGCCGCGTCATGTCCTACGCTTCACTCCTTTACGCCTCCGATACGAGCGACTCGGCGCGAGCCAAGTTCTACGGCGACACCCACGAGCGGGTGACAGCGCTATCGGGCGATCTCCTGTTCTTCGAGCTCGAGCTCAACCGGATCGACGACGCGAGGCTCGAGGCCGCGATGGCGGCGCCCGCGCTCGCCCATTACCGTCCGTGGCTCGAGGACATCCGCAAGGAAAAACCGCACCAGCTCGCCGACGACATCGAGCAGCTGTTCCTGGAGAAATCGGTCTCCGGCGCGGCGGCCTGGAATCGGCTTTTCGACGACACGATGTCGGCCTTGCGTTTCGACTTCGAGGGCGAGAGCCTGACGCTCGAGCCCCTGCTCGGCAAGCTTCAGGACCCGGACGAAAGCAAGCGTGCGGCGGCGGCGGACGCCCTTGCGGCGACGCTCGGCGAGAATCTGCGCCTGTTTTCCCTGATCACCAACACTCTCGCCAAGGACAAGGAAGTCTCCGACCGCTGGCGCAAGTTCGCCGACGTCGCCGATTCGCGCCATCTGGCGAACCGCGTCGAGCGCGAGGTGGTCGAGGCGCTGGTTGCCGCGGTCACAGAAGCCTATCCGCGCCTGTCCCATCGCTATTACGCGCTGAAGGCTCGGTGGTTCGGCAAGGAGCGTCTCCCCCACTGGGACCGCAACGCGCCGCTGCCGGACTCTCCGCGGCGCCTCTACAGGTGGGAGACCGCGCGCGACACGGTGCTCGACGCTTACGCCCGCTTTTCGCCGTGCATGGCCGACATCGCGCGCCGGTTCTTCGACGAGGGCTGGATCGACGCGCCGGTCCGGCCCGGCAAAGCGCCCGGCGCCTTCGCCCATCCGACCACGCCGTCGGCGCATCCCTACGTGCTGGTCAATTACCTCGGCAAGCCGCGCGACGTCACGACGCTCGCGCACGAGCTCGGCCACGGCGTCCATCAGGTGCTCGCGGGCGTCAACGGCGCGCTCATGGCGCCGACCCCGCTGACGCTCGCCGAAACGGCGTCGGTGTTCGGCGAAATGCTGACCTTCCGCTCGATGCTCGCCGCCGTCGCCGATCCGGCCGAGCGCAAGTCGATGCTGGCGGCCAAGGTCGAGGACATGCTCAACACCGTGGTGCGCCAGATCGCCTTCTACAAGTTCGAGCGGCTCGTCCATCTCGAGCGCCGCAAGGGCGAGCTGACGGCCGAACGGATCAACGAACTCTGGATGAGCGTGCAGGCCGAGAGCCTGGGGCCGGCGATCGAGCTGAAAGCCGGCTACGAGACCTATTGGGCCTATATCGGCCACTTCATCCACTCGCCCTTCTACGTCTACGCCTATGCGTTCGGCGATTGCCTGGTCAATTCGCTCTACGGCGTCTACGAGAACTCGCGCGAAGGTTTCGCCGAGCGCTATCTCGCGATGCTGTCGGCCGGCGGGTCCAAGTCCTATGCCGAGCTTTTGAAGCCGTTCGGCCTCGACGCCAAAGACCCGGCCTTCTGGAGCATCGGCCTTTCGGTGATCGAGCGGATGATCGGCGAGCTCGAGGCGATGGGGTAGGCGGCCGTTACGGGCGTTGTAGGTGCGCCGGAATGTCGCACTCGGGAAAGTTGCGCTTTTCGCCCCCACTATTCGCCGCGGGCGAAATCAGCTAGGCCGCCCCTCATATGAATCAGACCGGTATGTATCAGACCGGCGCGGGCCAAATGGCGCGTTTCGCCTTCGCGCTCACGGCCTGAAAACTTCGGGAAGATCGCATTGCCCAGCGACGACGAAGCCAATCGCCTCAGCGCGCGCGCCTCGCGCTATGCGCGTCTCGGGGTCAACGCGGGCGCGCTTGCGGCGCGGATCGGCGTCAATCGGCTGCGCGGCGGCGGGCGCGAGACGGACGCCAAGGCGCTCGCCTCCGTACTCGGCTCGATGAAGGGCCCGATGATGAAGGTGGCGCAGCTCCTGACCACCATCCCCGACGCCCTGCCGACCGACTACGCCAATGAGCTCATCCGCCTGCAGTCGCAGGCGCCGCCGATGGGCGCGGGTTTCGTGCGCCGGCGCATGCAGGCGGAGCTCGGCCCCCACTGGCGAGAGCGCTTCGCCGAGTTCGATCTGAAGCCTGCGGCGGCGGCTTCGCTCGGCCAGGTGCACAAGGCGCGCACGCTCGACGGCGATGAGGTCGCGTGCAAGCTGCAATACCCCGAGATGGCCTCGGCGGTGGAAACCGACCTGTCGCAGCTCGACGTCCTCTTTTCCCTCCACCGCCGCATGGGCGCGGCCATCGACACGCGCGAGATCGCCAACGAGATTCGGGAGCGCGTGCGGGAGGAGCTCGACTACGTGCGCGAGGCGAAAGTGGCGCGGCTCTACGCGCTCATGCTCGCCGAGAGGCCGTTCGTGCGCGTGCCGCGCGTCGAGCAAAGCCTTTCCACCCGACGGCTCCTGACCCTGCAATGGCTCGACGGCGAACCGCTGACGGCGTTCGAGAGCGCGCCGCAGGAGGCGCGCAACGCCATCGCGGTCGGCCTCTATGACGCGTGGTGGCTGCCGTTCCTGCGCTATGGCGTGATCCACGGCGATCCGCATCTCGGCAACTATGCCGTGGCCGCGTCCGGCAAAGGCGACGCGCTCGAGGTCGAGGGCGTCAACCTGTTCGATTATGGTTGCGTGCGCATCTTCCCGCCGCGCTTCGTCAGCGGCGTCGTCGAACTCTATCTGGCGCTGCGGGCCAACGACGAGGCGCGTCTCGAACAGGCGTACGGGATGTGGGGCTTTCCGAAACTCACGCGCGGCACGTTCGAGGCGATGAACATCTGGGCGCGCTTCATCTGCGGCCCCATCCTCGACGACCGCGTCCGCACGGCCGCGGACGGCGTCAGCCCGTCGGAATACGGGCGACGCGAGATCGGTCAGGTCATGCGCGCGCTGAGGGCGGAAGGCGGCGGCCTCGTGATCCCGCGCGAATTCGTTTTCCTCGAGCGCGCCACCATCGGCCTCGGCGGCGCCTTCTTGCGTCTTGGCGCAAAACTCAACTTTCACCGCATCTACGAGGACGCGATCGCGGACTTCGACGAGACGGCGGTGGCGAAGCGGCAGGCCGAGGCGCTGCAGGCGGTGGGGCTGAAGGGATGAGGGAAGCGCGCCCTCTCCCCAGGGCCGGGTTACACGTCCGGTTGGGTCCTGCGCCAAGGCGTTTCCTTGCCACGCGCCCTTGATCGCGTGGAGGCTGACCTGATATTCTAGTCATTATGACCTGGAACCAAAAAAACCCTCCCGCCTCCCGGTCGCGCCGAGAGCGCCGAGTCAGCTCGCGGTGTGCGCGGCCTGCTGGGCTACTGGCTGCTGCAAGACGCCAAGGCCCGTTTCAGTGAGCTGGTGCGCCGCGTGCGCAGCGAGGGTCCGCAGCATGTTACCGTCCATGGCCGCGACGAAGTTGTCGTCGTCTCCGCCGAAGAATTCCGTCGCCTCGAGGGCGAGCGCAGGGGCGATGCGCTCATCGCCGCGATGCAGGCCTCGCCCTACCGCGACATCGAGATCGAACCGAAGCGCGCCGCGATGCCGGTGCGTGGAACCGATCTGTGACGGGTTGGCTGCTCGATACGAATATTCTGTCCGAGCTGCGTCGTCCGAAGCCCGAACCAAAAGTGCTCGCCTTTGATGGACTCCCTGGCGCCCGCCGGCCCCGGATCAATGGGTTGCAAAGGGATTCAGGCTGGTCAGCGCGCCGACCATGTTGCTGAAGGCATGCGCCACAGGATTGGAGCTGGGCTGTTGGGCCGGCACAGGTTGCTCTGGGGGTGCGACCTTCGCCTCGGCCGGGGCTTGCGCGGCCTTGAGCGTCGTTGCCGCCTTTTCGTGTTTCATGGCAGTCCCCCCACGCCGAGGCGACTCGCTCGGGGTCACGACGGGAGTCCCGGGCACGGCCATGTCAGCCTTGGCGGCCACAGATTGGGCGGCGGATTTGCTCGAGAGCTTGGTGGGCAAATCGAGTTTTGGCGTCGACCGCTGGGCGACCCCAGCCGCCTCGTTCGCGGCCTTCGGCGCCGGCCTGACGGGCGGCAGTGGCGCATCACTTGGGTGCGCGGCCACCCCCGAGTCGGTGGTGGAGGGGGCTGGCGTCGCGATCTGGGTCGGGTCCGTCGGAAGCGAAATTCCGGGCGCGGGCTTGGAGTCAAGAGGTTGCGACGCCATAGGTGGTGAGGTCGTGATTGGCGCCGCTACGGCCGGCGTATCGACCGACGCCGCGAGCGGCTTTCCAGAGGACGCGTCGGCCGCCGGTGGCGCCACGCCGGTTGCTGCCGATCCAAAATCTGCCGACGGCGGCGGATTATCGAGCGAGGCGCGAGCCTCAGGATCGATCGGCCGCTCTTCGGGACTGACAACCTTGGCCTGGGTCGGCTCCGTGATGTCTCGGGTCGCTCCGGCGTCGCTCGAAGCTGCGACGGTCTGATCGCTTTGCGGCGGCTCGACTGTGGTCGGGCCCTGGGCCGTGGCGACGAAGGGCGGCGCCTTCGGCAGTCCGGGCTCGGCTTGCTTGAACCAGAAGATCGAGCCGATCACTGCCGCGCCGGCCAGGACGAGCGCCGAAATCCCGACCGTCCACGCTCCGGAGCGTCGTCCCGTCGCCAAATCGATTCCGTTCGGATCGTTCAAGTATGAATCGTCGGATTCTGGGGCTCGCGGCAGCTCGACTTCGACGGCCCTCGTCTCGCTCCGCTTGCCTGGCGCCGCCTCGACTGACAGGTGAGGCGTCATTTGGAGTGGACGCGTCTGGAGCCGACGCATCGGCTCCGTATCCGTCCGGCCGGCCTCCGACACGGTCTCGGCAGGCGGCGGCGAAAGCGCCGGCGCGAGCTCCGAAGATTCGACGAGTCGCACCAATTCAGCCAGCAGTTCCTCAGCGTTTGCTTGTTGGCTGTCGGGGACGCGCAACCGCTGCCCCTCATCAAGATTGTTTTCCGCCACGCGTATCCCTCGAAAACGCTCGTTTCTCACTCTTCGGAGGTGGATCGCGTTCGGGCCGCGCCTCATGCCCGAACTCATATCCGCCCGAACGAAACTCCAAGCGCGCGCTAGCTCCGAAGATTGTCAAAGAAGGGGCGAAACCAAGGCCGGCCGCCAAATCCCAACGGCCGCAAACAGCGGCAAAGGGTCCGAAATCTTTCCCTCCAGTGGCGCCAAGCGCCTTGATTCGAGCCCCTAGGCCGCGCCGGGGTCACGGTGCATAGTGGGCGGGCACTACGGGGAGGGATGTCATGGAGCGCACCCAGGTCGCGATCATCGGCGGCGGTCCGGCGGGCATGCTCCTGTCGCATCTGCTTCACCTCAGCGGGATCGACAGCGTCGTGCTCGAACGGCAGACGAAGGCGCATGTGCTGAAGCGGATCCGCGCCGGCGTGCTCGAATGGGGAACGGTCAAGCTTCTGCGGGAGGCGGGCCTGAGCGAGCGGATGGAGCGCGAAGGCCACGCGCACGACGGGAGTTGGATCGCATGGCAGGACCGCAAGCCGTTTCTGATCAATACCGTCGAGCATTGCGGCAAGCCGATGTGGTCGTTCGGCCAGACGGCAATCACCGAGGAGCTGTATCGGGTGCGTGAGCGCGACGGCGGCCGGATTGTCGACGAGGCGGAGAACGTTCGCCCGCTCGATGTTGCGGGTGACGCGCCGAAGGTCGTCTACGAGAGGGCAGGGCGATCCGAAACCCTCGCCTGCGACTTCATTGCCGGTTGCGACGGCTACCATGGCGTCTCGCGGCGGAGCATGCCCGCTTCCGATGATGCGAGCGTTCGAGCGCGCCTATCCCTTCGGTTGGTTGGGCATCATGTCCGAGACCCCTCCGGTGGGAGGGGTCATCTACGCCCGGCACGAGCGCGGCTTCGCCTTGGCCTCGCTGCGCGGCCCGGCGCTCTCCCGCTACTACATCCAATGCCCCCTCGACGCCGACATCGCCGACTGGCCGGACGAAAGGTTCTGGGAGGAGCTCAAGCGCCGCTTTCCGGCCGAGATCGCCGAAACGATCGTGACCGGTCCGTCGATCGAAAAATCGATCGCGCCCTTGCGCAGCTTCGTCGCCGAGCCGATGCGATGGGGGCGGCTCTTTCTCGCCGGCGACGCCGCCCATATCGTGCCGCCGACCGGCGCCAAGGGCCTGAACCTGGCGGTCTCGGACGTGTTCTATCTCCATCGCGCGCTGATTGCCCACTTCGACAAGGGCGACGACCGCTATCTCGACAGCTATTCCGACATGGCCTTGCGGCGGGTGTGGGGAGCGGTGCGCTTCTCCTGGCAGCTGACGAAGCTGTTGCACGTCTTCCCCGACGAAGATGCGTTCGAGACGCGGATCAAGCTGAACGAGTTCGATTATCTGCAGGCGTCGCCGAAGGCTCAGGCGGCGGTCGCGGAGCAATACGCCGGATTGCCGTTCGAGAGTTGAAACGAGCTTCGACGATATTCTCGGTCTCGGGGAGACGTGGGGGGCCAGTGACCCGCGCCAACCCTCCCTCAGCGAACCATGCAGGAGCAGCAACATGCCGACGCCCTATCGACGCATCGTCACAACCAAAGACTCCAGCGGCAAGTCGGAAATCCTGTTCGACGAACCCGCGAACCACGCTTTGGGCCCGCTGACCGAAATGTGGACGACACGAGCCGGCCGCCACGATCATATGGACCGCCTCGACCACGCTTCCGACTCGAAGAGCCTCGAGCCGCCTATGGGCGGGACAGTGTTCCGTTTCTTTCAAGTGCCGCCAATGACGGCTTTTGCAGGTTTGTCCGACGAGCAGCGCGAGCAACTCATCGCGCAAATGTTCGCCTCCTGGAACGCGACGGATACGCGTCGTAGCGGCAGCAACGGCACGATGCATCAGACGCGCACGACGGACTACATCATCGTCCTCTCCGGCGAAGTGACGCTTGTCTTGGACAAGGAGGAGCGCGACCTCAAGCCTTTCGACGTGGTGATCCAGCGTGGCACGAGTTCATGCGTGGATCAACAAGGGGAGCGGAGAGGCGTTGCTCATGGGCGTGCTTGTCGACGACGGTTCTTCAACCGCCTAGAGGCGCGAGAGGACGGGCAGGCGCGGCGCGATGGCGTAGTTGAGCTGAATCAGTATGATCAGCACGGTCCCGAGCGGCACGCTGATCAATCCGACGAGCGCGCCGAGGGCGTAGAGGGACTGGGCGATGACAATGCGGCGCCGGATGGCCCGCGACACCTCGGCATGCCCGTCCTCGCGGACCAGATTCGCGCGTTCGGCATAGGCCCAGGTCGCGTAGACGCCGACGCCGAGCAGCAGGATGTTCGCCCAATAAATGAGGAACGCCGTCCGATAGGTGAAGAAATCGGCGAGCAGCCGCGTCGAGAACGGCAGCGCGGTGACGACAGCGAGGAATACGAAGTGCAGCCAGGTCAAGTCGCGGTTCGAACGGGCGAGCTGGCTGAGCTGCGTTTGCTGGCCGAGCCAGAAGATGCCGAGCGTCAAGAGGCTGAGGAGCCAGGGCAGGAGCCGCGGCGCCGAGCCCGCGAGGGCTCGCAGGAGTTCCGCCTCCGAATGAATGCCGGCGGGATCGGGACTGTGAAAGTCGAGCACGAGCACGGTGGCGGCGAAGGCGAAGACGCCGTCGCTCAGCGCTTCGATGCGGCCGACGTCGCTTCCGGCTATGCGGTTGTAGTGAAGATGCATGGGCGAGAGCATCGCAACAGGCCCCGGATCCGGTCAATCCGCGGCCGCCGCTCCTGGCGCTTTGCGCTCCGTGAGCAGCTGGGCGATATGCCCCCTGAGTTCGGCGACCCCTTCGCCGGTCCGGGCGGAGGTGAACAGCACCTCGGGATAGGCCGCGACGTGCTTGCGCAAGGCCTCGAGCGTCGCCGCCACCCGCGCGCCCTGGTCGGCCGCCTTCACCTCGTCGCGCTTGGTCAGCACCACCGCGTAAGAGACTGCCGAGGCGTCGAGGAGCCGCATCGTCTCGTGGTCGCTGTCCTTCAGTCCGTGCCTGCCGTCGACGAGCACGAAGACCCTGAGCAGGGTCGGCCGGCCGCGCAGATAGTCGCGCACCAGCCGTCCCCAAGCCTCGGACTTGGCCTTCGACACGGCGGCGTAGCCGTAGCCCGGCATGTCGACCAGCGTCGCCTTGCCGTTGAGATCGAAGAAGATGAGCTCTTGCGTTCGGCCGGGCGTGTGGGAGGTGCGGGCGAGAGAATTGCGGCCGGTCAGCGCGTTGACCAGCGACGACTTGCCGACATTCGAGCGGCCGGCGAAAGCGACTTCCGGCGCGCCGACCGGCGGCAGGCCGTCGGAGCGCGCCGCGGCGAAGACGAAATCGCACGGGCCGGCGAACAGCTTTCGCCCGGCTTCGATCCAGTCCGGCGCTTCCGCCGGCAGGCTCACGTGGGCGTCTTGGCCGGCGTCCTCCCGAGCAACTTCGCGAGGTTGTCCCACAACTCGACCTTCACCCCGGCCTTTCTCATGATGAAATACTGCTGGAAGACGGTCAGCGTGTTGTTCCACGTCCAGTAGATGACGAGGCCGGCCGGGAACGTGCCGAGCATGAAGGTGAAGATCACCGGCATCCAGGAGAACATCGCTTTTTGAACCGGATCGGCGGGCTCCGGGTTCATCTTCATCTGGAAGAACATCGACACGCCCATGATCAGCGGCCAGATTCCGAGATGGAGGAAATGGCCGAACACGGGCAAGGCGGTCGGATCCCAGGGGACGAGCCCGAACAGCGTGAACACGTTGGTCGGGTCGGGGGCGGAAAGATCCCTGATCCAGCCGAAGAACGGCGCATGCCGCATCTCGATGGTGATGAAAATGACCTTGTAGAGGGCAAAGAACACCGGGATCTGGATCACCATCGGCAGGCAGCCGGCGACCGGGTTGACCCCCTCGCGCTTGAACAGCGCCATCTGCTCCTGCTGCTGCTTGACCTTGTCGTCGGGATAAAGGTCCTTCAGCGCGGCGATCTGAGGCTGGATCTTCTTCATCTTCGCCATCGAAGCATAGGAGCGGTTGGCGAGCGGGAAGAAGACGAGCTTGACCAGGACGGTCACGATCAGGATCGCCACGCCGAAATTGCCGACGAATTTGTAGATCGTGTCGATCAGCCAGTACATCGGCTGTGTGATGAAGTAGAACCAGCCCCAGTCGATCATCAAGTTGAATTTCTCGATGCCGTACTTGGTCTGGTAGTCGTAAATCGTGGCGACCTCTTTGGCGCCGGCGAAGACGCGCGTCGTGTTGTCGTACGATGCTCCCGGGGCGACCGTCTTTTCGGCGCCGACGAAATCGGCCTGGTAGTCTTCCGGCTGGCTGGTTCCGCTCGCGGTGTAGCGGGCTTCGATCGGCGCAGTCTGCTCGGGGATGACGGCCGAGGCCCAGTACTTGTCGGTGAAGCCGAGCCAACCGCCATCGCCCTTGAACGTCTCAGCCTTGCCGGCAGCCTTGTCGATCGAGGCGTAGGTCGGCGCCTGCTCCTGGTTGCCGACAACGCCTTCAAACCCCTCGTGCAGCACCGAGTAACCGGCGACCGGCGGCATGCCGTGGCGCGACACCAGGCCATAGGGCCGCAAGGTCACCGCCGCATCGCTCGAATTGGTGACCGAGTTGGTGACGGTGAACATGTATTTGTCGTCGACCGCGATCACCCGCTTGAAGACGAGGCCCGCGCCGTTGTCCCAAGTCAGCGTCAGCGGGCGCTCCGGCGTCAGCGTCTTTTCGTTGGCGGTCCAGACGGTATCCAGCGTGGGCGTCCTGGCGGCGCCGGCGCCGGCGCCGATATAGCCCGCTGTCGCCCAATAGGCGTCCGGCGCGCCGCTCGGCGAAAAGAGACGGACAAGCGGGCTCGTTTTGTCGACCGTCTCGTGATAATTCTTCAGGAGGAGGTCGTCGAGTTTGCCGCCCTTGAGGTCGATCGACCCCTCGAGACTCGGCGTGTCGATGGCGACGCGAGGATTCGCCTCGAGCGCCTGGGCGACCGTTTGGGTTGCGACTACGCCGGGCGCAGAGGCGCCGCCGGGCGCGGCGACGCCCGGTTGCTGCGGCTGCGCGGTTTGCGACGGCTGTCCGGCCGGCGCCGACGCGACGTTCGTCTGGGTCTGGGTCTGCTGCTGCGTCTGGTGCTGGCGCTGGGACATCGGCCCGGCGTAAAAATATTGCCAACCGGCCATCACCAGGACCGACAGGGCTATGGCGAGAAAAAGGTTTCTCGTGTCCTCGGAGTTCATGGTCGCCCGCTTCTGCCCTTTGCCGGAATCTGCGCCGCAGGTCGGCGGCTGTCTCTTTCGTTGCGCCGAACGACGCGAAAAGCCTGGCGTAGGTCTTCCACGAGCGCGGCGAAGGAACGTCCGAGCGCTTCGCGCCGGGCCATCAGCACGTAATCGTGATCAGCCTGCGTCTCAAGGGGACGCGCAGCGCGCAGCGCCTCTTTCAGCCGGCGGCGGATACGATTGCGCACCACAGCGGCGCCGACCTTCCTTGTCACGGTGATGCCGATTCGGGCCATTGGCGGCCCCTCGTCGTCTTCCTCGCGCCGCGCCGCCTGAAGCGTGAACGCTTCGACCGACCTTCGCCGCCCGCGGGAAACGCGCTGAAACTCCGCGCGCCGCTTCAGGCGGCCGAAGGCTCCGTCGGCAGGGACGGACCGTGCGTCCTTGTCCTGGAGTTGCTGCTCCATCCGCTGCTTCGCATCGGGGAGGGGGGACTGTGTCGGCGAGCGCCGGCCGCATGTCCAAATCGTCAGGCGGAAAGCTTCTTGCGCCCGCGGGCACGGCGCGCGTTCAGCACCTTGCGGCCGCCGACCGTCGCCATGCGGGCACGGAAACCGTGCCGCCGCTTGCGAACGAGCTTGCTGGGTTGGTAGGTCCGTTTCACAGGTCGGTCTCCAAAGTCGATGCGGCGCTGAACGCGCGCGCCCGGCTCTCGTCGCAATGCAATCAGGCGGCGAGCCGGGGAAAAACTTTGCGGCGCTCTCGCGCCGCCGGGCGGCTTATGCGCCGGGGGGCCGGGGAAGTCAATCGCGGGCTCGTCGCGGTCGTCGCGGCGTCTCGCAATGCCATTCGTCACCGCCGGCGACGTGCCGCAAGGAGGCGCGATCACAGTTGCGGCGGGAAGTGCTCCACATGGGTCTCGGCGGTGCGGCCGAAATATAGAACCCGGCGTCCCAGCATCGACACAATGTAACCGGCGCAGCCCGCGGTCGTGACTTTGTCGCAGAAGCCCGCGTAGGTGTAGCCTGGAACCAGTTGCTGCGCCTCCCGGATCGCCGCCCGGACGGCGTCGGCGTCGAACACCGCGGCGATCGGCGTCGCTGCGCGGCTCAGCGGCAAGTCGATGCTATCCCCGTCGCCCAAATAATAGGTCGCGGTCCCGCGGCGGAAGTCGACATGGTAGGCTTCGAAGCCCTCCCTTCCAAGGGTTCCGACGATCTGCGGGAAGGTCATTGCGTTGCTTTCTGCGCCTTCGAGGCACGTCTCGGCGATTTTTGTCAGTCTGGCGTCCATCTTTGTGCTGCTTGCTGCTGGGGTGGGGGCTCTTCAATCCACGGGGATGCCTTTATGCGACGGCCGTATCGCGATGACGACTGGCGCAGAAGTCTCACTTGCTCGGGCTGACGATCTCCAGGCAGTTGCGGCGACCCTCGTCCAGGCAATTCTGCAATTTGCGTTGCCTGTCGATTGCGGTGAAAGCCCAGTAGGCGAGCAGCGCAAGAACGACGACCGCGATCAGCGCGGCGACGTTCCCTCTGCTGCGTCCCCCGTCGCCGCTGTCCTCGGACGGCGGCTCGCTCACGCGATGAGGCTCGACGGCTTGTCGGCGATATTGCCGAGCGCCGCCAGCGCCTTCGCGACGATGCCCTTCGCGTCGAGTCCGGCTGCGGCGTACATCCGGTCAGGCTTGTCCTGTTCCTGATAGACGTCGGGCAATGTCATCGTGCGGACCCTGGGACCAGTGTCCAGCGCGCCCTCGCTGCTGAGGAGGGTCAGCACATGCGCGCCGAATCCGCCGGTTGTGCCTTCTTCCACCGTGATCAGCACCTCGTGCTGCGCGGCGAGGCGCAGGATGAGGTCCCGGTCGAGCGGCTTGGCGAAACGCGCGTCGGCGACGGTGGTCGGAAGCCCGCGCGCCGCCAATTCCTCCGCCGCCTTCAAGCCCTCGGCAAGCCGGGCGCCGAGGGTGAGGATGGCGATCCGAGAGCCCTCGCGGAGAATCCGGCCCTTGCCGATCGGCAGTGGCTCTCCCCGCTCCGGCAAGTCCACGCCGACGCCCTCGCCGCGGGGGTAGCGCAGCGCGATCGGGCCGCCGTCGTATGCGACCGCGGTCGCGACCATGTGCACGAGCTCCGCCTCGTCGGCGGCCGCCATCACCACCATGTTCGGCAGGCAGGCGAGATAGGCGAGGTCGAACGCCCCGGCGTGCGTCGGCCCGTCGGCGCCGACCAGGCCGGCGCGGTCGATCGCGAAGCGGACGGGCAGATTCTGGACCGCGACGTCGTGCACCACCTGATCGTAGGCCCGCTGCAGGAAGGTCGAGTAGATCGCACAGAAGGGCTTGAATCCCTCCGCTGCGAGCCCGGCCGAGAAGGTGACGGCATGCTGCTCGGCGATCCCGACGTCGAAGACGCGCTCGGGGAAAACCTCCTGCATCCGGTCGAGCCCTGTTCCCTGAGGCATGGCGGCGGTGACCGCCACGACCTTGTCATCGCGCCGCGCCGCCTGGAGCAGCGCCTCGCCGAACACTTTCGTGTAGGCGGGCGCGTTGGACTTGGGCTTCGCCTGCGCGCCGGTGATGACGTCAAAGGGGCCGACGCCATGATACTTGTCGTCGGCGTCTTCCGCAGGGGAATAGCCTTTGCCTTTCTTAGTCACGACATGCACCAGCACCGGTCCGCCGTGCATGTCCCGCACGTTTCTCAGGACCGGCAGCAGGTGGTCGAGCTTGTGGCCGTCTATCGGCCCGACATAGTAGAAGCCCAGTTCCTCGAACAGCGTTCCTCCAGTGAAGAAGCCGCGGCCGTATTCCTCCGTCCGCTCGACCTTGTCGTAGAGGAATTTCGGCAAGTGCTTCGCCAGCTGCTTGGCGACGTCGCGGAACGATCGATAAGTATGGCTTGTGACCAGCCGCGCCAGATACGCCGACATCGCTCCGGTCGGCGGCGCGATCGACATGTCATTGTCGTTCAAGATGACGATGAGACGCGAGCCCATGGCGCCGGCGTTGTTCATCGCTTCGTAGGCCATGCCAGCCGACATGGCGCCGTCGCCGATGACGGCCACCACATTGTTGACCCCGTGGGAAAGATCGCGCGCCACCGCCATTCCGAGGGCGGCGGAGATCGAGGTCGACGAGTGTCCGGCGCCGAAGGCGTCGTATTCGCTTTCCGAACGCTTGGTGAAGCCGGAAAGCCCGCCGGCCTGCCGCAAGGTGCGAATGCGGGAGCGCCGTCCCGTCAGGATCTTGTGAGGATAGGCCTGATGGCCGACGTCCCAGACGATGCGATCGGACGGCGTGTTGAATACGCGATGCAGCGCAAGCGTCAGCTCGACCACGCCGAGTCCGGCGCCCAGATGGCCTCCGGTGACCGACACCGCACTGATCGTCTCGGCGCGCAGTTCATCGGCGAGCTGCGGGAGCTCGGTCTCGTTGAGCTTTCGCAAATCCGCGGGCGAGCTTATCGAATCCAGGAGCGGCGTAGCAGGCTTCGTCACAAATATCCCCGGAATGGGCGCTTCACGCGGTGCGGCGCCGTGGAAAAACAGAGACCTACACCAAGACGAACGCAGCCGGCAATCGCCTCCGCGCCACGACCGCCTCATGCAATCCCGGTGAAAGGCGTTCCTGGCGGCGACAAAGCGCCTGGAGGCAGCCCTCAAAGCCCGGCGTCGCGGGCGCTGGTCAGGGCAATTCCCGACCAGTCGATGTCCGGCCCCTCCCTGGCGATGGTTTCTAGCAGCCGGTCCCGGAGCAGGCTGAGGAGCGGCATCGGCGTGAGGGTCTTTTCCGCCGCTTCTCCGGCGAGCCGCATGTCCTTGAAGCCGAGCGGCGCGGCGAAACCCGCGGGGCGGAAGCTGCCGTCGACCAGGATCCGGCCGTAAGTGCGATAGACGGGGGCGTCGAACAGCGTGCCGGTCAGCACTTCGAGCAACTTGGCCTTGCCGACGCCGCCTTTCTCGGCGAGCGCCATGGCCTCGCCCATGGTCTCGATCGCCGCCAGGATGGTGAAGTTTCCGCACAATTTGGTGAGATTGGCCGCCGAGGGCCGCTCGCCGACCTCGAACACCCGCTGCCCAACCGCCTCCAAGATCGGGCGGGCGCGCGCGATGTCCGCGGCGTCCCCTGCGGCGAGAACGAACAGTTTCGCCGCCGCCGCCGCATCGGGGCGGCCGAAGACGGGGGCCGAAATGAAGCGCTGGCCGTGGCCAGCGTGGCGGGCGGCGGCGGCGTCCGCGGCGGCGACCGAGATCGTGCTCATCGAGACGTGCAGGGCGTTCGGTTCGAGGCCCGCGATCAGCCCGTCGTCGCCGGTGAGGACCTGATCGAGCGCCGCGTCGTCGGCCAGCATGGTGACGACGATGTCCCGCTCGCGGGCGGCCTCCCGCGGCGTCCGTGCGAGCGCGGCGCCGTCGCGAACAAGCGGCTCCGCCTTTTCCGGCGAGCGGTTCCAAACCTCGAGGTCATGGCCTGCCTTGAGAATATTGGCGGCGATGCCCGAGCCCATCCGTCCCAGTCCGAGAAAGCCGACCTTCATGCGCGGGTTCCTTTCCGGCTCCGCCAGCCCGCGCCGAACATATCACGCGCGGCGCTGGCCTCCCATGAGGGGAAGGCGCATTCGGTCGCTCCCATCCCGGAGGAGGAGCTGCCGAAGCCGTTCCGGCTCTCGAGGGTGGAACCTCTCCCTCCCTTTGGCGTTTGCAGCCGAGCCGACGGACGGAGAGGGCTCATATGGGCGGACGGATCGCCGGCTATGGCGGGTGGCTTCTTCTGTTGGGCTCCTTGATTGGCCTGGGGGCGGCCATATTCGACTATTTCTGGACCGGCAACGGCATCCACGGGACCGCGGGCGCGCTCATGGTGATCGTCACCACCGCGCTCGTCGTCCTGGCCTCGGGCGCGCTCTTGAGATGGACCGAAATGCCCCGCTGGCTCCGAGCCATCCTGCTTTTCCTCGTCCTTGTCGACGTTTGCGGAACCGGCTTCGCCGCCTACATGCTCGAGGCCTGGTGGCACGTCGGGGCGATGGCGCTCGCGCTGATCGGATGGATCGTGCGTATCGTGGGAGGCTTCGAGCGCCAGAGCGCGGAAGCCGTGGCGCGAGTTTCGTGAACGGCCTCCGGCAATAACTGCTCCGACGCCGATCAGTTCACGCCGAAAAATGTGAACCCAATGAAAAATGCGTAGGTAGCGTTCATCGGCGACGTTTGTATGCGACGCTCCTGTTCGCAGACAACTCTGTCTACGCCAGAACGGCCTTCCTGCCGGACTTCGAGTTCGGGGCTTTCGGCTTCACGCCAATGGTCCCTTGAAATACATCTCCTTCAGATAGTCGCCGAACGAGAGCGTCGATTGATGGAGTTTTCCCTGGTCGACCACGATTCCAGCCGCTATCGCGACCTGGTCGAGCTTCGCCGCCGTGTCCTGAGATCCCCGCTCGGCCTGGATTTCGAGGCCCGACAACTGGCTGAAGAAAAAGAGGACATTCATATCGGCGCATACCTGGATGGCGAACTCGTCGGCTGCGTCGCCTTGCGCGCCGTCGACGGCTCCGAAGGCGCAAAGGTCCAGCTTCGCCAAATGGCCGTCGATCCCGACCATCAGGGGCGCGGAATCGGCGCGAAGATCGTCGCCTTCGCCGGAGAGCTGGCGGCGGAGAGGGGGTTCGGGCAAATCATCCTGCATGCGCGGGAGACGGCGATGGGCTTTTACCAAAAAGCGGGCTATGTCGCGACGGGCGCAACTTTCATCGAAGTGACGATACCTCACCGGGTCATGGTCAAGCCGCTCGCGGATTCGAGCCGAGCAGTCGAGTCCGGCGTAGCCAAGTCATGATAGCAATGACCGACCATCTGGCCACTCGCGCTTCCAGGTCGACTGTGAGCACCCCGACGGCGGTTCACCCGATCTCACCATGCATTAACGCCCAGCCGGTTGCCGGCTGAGCTCCTCGAGCAGCGGGCGCAGCGCGTCGAGTTGGGCGCCGAAGCCCGCCCAGTCGCCGGCCTTCAGCCGCTCCAGCGCACGGTCGTAATCCGCCAGCGCCTGCCGGGCTTGTTCGTTCGCAGGGGCCGAAGGCGAAGCCGCGGCGGCGGCCGGCAGGCCTGCGACCGGTGCGGATTCCTTGAACAAAGCGGCCAGCGCCGCGGGCAGCGTCTCCTCCATCGCCACGCGGTCGCCGTAGGCCGCGATCACGCGCTTGAGTTCCGGCAGCTGGCCGGACTGCGCGCGGAGATAGAGCGGCGACACATACAGGATCGAGTTGCCGATCGGCACGACCAGCAGGTTCCCGCGAATGACCCGCGAGCCCATCTGATTCCAGAGCGAGATCTGCTGCGAGATCTCGGTGTTCTGGTTGATCAGCGCCTCGATCTGGAAGGGCCCATAGACCTGCTTCTCCTTCGGGAACTCGTAGACGATGAGCTTGCCGTACTCGGGCGGATCGCAGCGCGCGGCGAGCCAGGCGATCATGTTCTCCCGCTGGCTCGGCGTCATCGGCAACATGAGGAAGAACTCGGTTTGCGGCTCGCCCGGCAGGCGCATCATGATGTAGTACGGCGCCATCCTGGTCTCTCCGCCGCCTTCATTCATCCCGTCGGGGGTCGCCGGCTCGCGGGGAAACTGCCAAAGGTCCTCGCGATTGTAGAAAACCTCGGGCGCGTCCATGTGATAGGCGCGGTACTGAAGCGCCTGAATGGTGAAAAGGTCTTCGGGGTAGCGGATGTGCTGCCGCAGATCCGGCGGCATCGCATCGAGCGGCCTGAACAGCGAGGGGAAGATTTTTCGATAAGTCGCGACGATCGGATCGGCGGCGTCGGCGACATAGAAGGCGACCGTCCCGTTGTAGGCGTCGATCACGATTTTCACCGAATTGCGAATGTAGTCGATGTCGCCGCCGACTGGTTCCGGCTTGGCGTAAGGGAACCAGTCGCTCGTCGTGTAAGCGTCCTGGATCCAATAGAGCCGCCCGTCGCCGACCACGATGTAGGGGTCGCGGTCGAGCTGCAGGAACGGCGCGATCGTCTGCACGCGGTCCTGGATGTTGCGGTGAAGCAAAATCTTGCTGTCGCCGGTGACATAGCCGCTGAGCAACATGTTCACGTCGCCGAGATACCAAGAAAACAGCGACCGCCAGGCGGTCCCGCCGATCGGAACGCCGTCCGCGCCGTCGTAATGCGTGTAGGCGTTGTCCTTTCCCTTGGGATAGTCGAATTCCGGCGTCCCGGTTTTGACGATCACGTAGCCGGTCTGGCCCTGTCCGAAATAGATGCGCGGCTCGGTAATGGAGGGACCGCCGGAAGCGACCGGCGGAATGTCCTTCAGGTAAAAGATCGGCAGGCCCTCGGCGGATTTTCGGGTGACCGGGGACATCACCACCCCGTTTCCGTGGGTGAACAGGAGATGCAGGTTGACCCAGGTCTGCGCCGTGGCCGGCAGCAACGAAGGGACAAGCTCGCGCGCCGAGAGCATCACTTGCTGGTAGGAATCGGCGAGATGGTAGCGATCGACTTCGACGTCGAGAAATCGGTAGTAGGTGCGGATCTCCTGGAGTTGCGCGTAGGTGTCCAAGAGCGGCCGCCAGTCCCACAGCCTGATGTTGTTGACGGTTCCGCTGTCGTTCTGCAGCGATTGAAAGGTGAGATCCTGTTCGGCGGGGAACGGCTTCACCGTGATCGCGCCGAGGTTGTAGGCTTCCCGCGTGAGCGCGATGTTCCGCTGGATATATGGCGCCTCCAGCTGCAGCTCGCTCGGCTTGACATAGAAGCGCTCGAACAGCGCGGGGACGGCGTCGGCGAACACGAAGGCGCCGCCGAACACCAGCAGAGCCGCGGCGATCACGAGGGGCATCGAGCGCAGCCGCATGTTGGCCCACGCGGCGACGGCCGCAACGGCGGCAAACCCAATGAGCAGCCAGAGCGCCGGCAGTTCGACATGAACGTCGGCATATCCGGCGCCGACGACGACACCGTTGTCGTCGTAGAGCATGAGGTAGCGGTCCAGGGAATAGGACCAGGCCTTGACCGCAAAGAAGAGCCCGAGCAGCGCGGAGCCATGGGCGATGGCCGCACGCGAAACGCTCCACGGCTGCGTATCCAGACTGATGTCGTCGTGCAGGAAATAGATCGCGCCGGCCATCAGCGCAGCAAGCAGGAGGATCCAGAAGAGCCAGTTCTTCACCGCGACATAGGCCGGCAGCGAGAAGAGGTAGAAGCCGATGTCCTTGTCGAACAACGGGTCGGTCCGGCCGTACGGCGCCTGGTAGATGAACCGGAGTACGAGGTCCCACCTGCCGGCCTCGCCGAAGGCGACCAGCAGTCCGAGGATGACCGCGACGGCCAGGACGAGCAGACGCCAGACGAGCGGCGAGGGCTGAAACCCGTACGGCTGAGCCCACGGCCCCTGCGGCGGCTGGAAGGTCGCGAAGCTCGGACTGAACGCCGCCGGAAGCCGCGGCTGCGGCTTCGACGCGAACCGCAGCGCCAAGGTCGCGCTCGTCCACAGAAGCAAGGTGGAGACAGCGAAGACGACCGCGAAGAGAGCGGCTTTCGCAGCGAACGCCGTCCAGAAGACGCCGACATAGCCGATCGAGGAGAACCACGCCCAATCGACCACGACGCTGCTGATTCGCGCGAGCGCGACGAGGAAGACGACGACGGCGGCGATCGACACGCCAATGCGTCTCAAGGGGGTGCTCCCTCCAATGCGGCGCCTTTTGCAAACGCGGCGCGGCGGCGTCAGCCGCGCTCGGCGGCCGCCGCGCCTTTGTAGACGCGGCAGCTGGTCGCGTCACCCGCGCTCAACGAGCGCGGCTACATGGCGCCGGCCCCGTCAAAGGCGGACAGCCCCACCCGGAATGGTAGGAGGAATACTCGGTTCGAGGAAGATCGCCGATAGGATGTTTGCGTCGCCAGGCCTAAGATCCGCCCGCCGCCGTCGCCGTTCGAAGAAAGACGTGCCGGTCCCGTCCCTCCTCGGGCCCGGAGGAGGCCGGCGCATCGAGCTTCATCACTATTCCGGCGCGATAGGATGGCCACTCCGGCAAGCCCGCGCGATCGGGATCGCCGGTCTTGACGAAATTGATCCAGTAACTCGAAGCGAGCGCCGTAAGCGCACGGTCCGAATCGTCGATGAGCCACGGGAACTCGTCGAGATTGTCGAACACGTAGAGGATTTCGCCGGCGTGGAACGCGCCAGCGTCGCGGCTGTCGGCCCCGCCGAACCAGCCTTGCGGCGTCAGCGGCGCGCGATCGAAGCGGAAGCGGAAGATCTCCGCCGTCCCATGCGCCTTCTGCGCCTCGATCCAGGCCCAGGTCGGATGGATGATCGTGAGATCGCCGCCGAGCGCCCGCGCCGAGGTCCTGTCGATCTCAGGCGTTCCGGCGGGATACACTCGAAGCGCCTCGTCTGCGCGCGCGCCGAAGATCTCTCGCACCAGGTCGGGGTAGGGGCGCTTTGCAGCGTCGCCCTGCAGAAGGGTGAAGTTGAAGCCCTCGTCCTTGTTCCAGCCGGCCATCAGCGGAACGTCGGACTGCTCGCCGGCGGCGAAAATGGTGGCCGGGGCTTTCGGCAGGAAGAAGCCGTCAACGATCGGGCGATGGCCGAAGCCGGGACCCGGCGCAGCGGCAAGAATGGCCTCGGCCGGCGCGGCGCGAAGCTCGGCCAGCGTCTCCGCGCCAATCTTGCGCATGAAAGCGAGGCCTGCCGCCTCGGCCTTTTCGAGCGGCGCGGGGGCACGGGTCGGCGTCGCGAACATGGCGCCGCTTTCGCCGATCGCGCGCGCGAACAGGCCCCTGGCGAGCGGCGAGGCCATCAGCGCGCTGACGGCTTCGGAGCCCGCGGATTCGCCTGCAATGGTCACCGCGGCCGGATCGCCGCCGAACGCCGCGATGTTGCGCCTGACCCACTTCAGCGCCGCGACGAGGTCGAGCATGCCGTAGTTTCCGGATGCTCGATGCTCGGATTCAGCGGTGAGTTCAGGATGCGCGAGGAAGCCGAGCGCGTTGAGGCGGTGGTTCAGCGTCACGACCACGATTCCGCGGGCAGCGAGGCGCGTTCCGTCGTAGCGCGGCTCCGAACCCGAGCCGACCACGAACCCGCCGCCATGGATCCAGACCATGACCGGAAGCCTGCGCGAATTTCCCGGCTCGACCGGAGTCCAGACGTTGAGGTAGAGGCAGTCCTCCGACACGCCGCAGGCGAACGGGTCGATGTCGTCGAAGACGATTGCCTGCAAGGAATTCGCCCCGAACGCGCTCGCCGGGCGGACGCCGTCCCACGGCTGAACGGGCTGCGGCGGCCGCCAGCGCAAGGGCCCAAGCGGCGGGGCGGCATAGGGAACGCCCTTGTAGGCGCGAACGCCGCCGGGGCCGGCCGCCGGGACGGCGAGCCTGCCGCCTTCGACGGAGAGAGTGTCCGCCGTCATCAGCCGCCCCTGTCCATCGGTCAGCCGGGAAACAGCGTTTCGCCGCCGTCGACCCGCAGCACTTGACCGTTGATGAACCGGCTTCTGGGCCCGGCGAGGAACGCGACCGCATCGGCGATCTCCGCCGGCTCGGCATAGCGCTGAAGCGACTTTTTCGAAGAATCCATCATCTGCGGATCGACCACCCGGGTCGCCTCGAAGCGCGCCGTCTTGGTCGCGCCCGGGCTCACCGCGTTGATGCGCACCCCTTCGCTCTGCAGTTCCTTGGCGAGACATCGGGTGTAATGGACTACGGCGGCCTTCAGCGCCGCGTAGACGACCCCGTTCGTCACGCCGAAATGCGCCGCGGCGGAGGCGATATTGATCACCGAGCCGCGTCCCGCCTTCACCATCGTCGGGATGAAGGCTTGGCAGACGAGGATCGTGCCGTAGAAGTTGTTCTCGGTCAGCGCCCGGATGTCTTCGAGCGGGATGCCGAGGGCATCGTTGGGGACCGGCTTGCCGCCGGCGGCCCCGATGTCGCCGCCGGCGCAATTGACCAGGACGTCGACGGTCCCGAGCTGCGCCTCGATGTCCTCTCTCATTTTCGCCACCGCCGCCTGGTCGCCGATATTGCCGGTGACGGCCGCGACGCGTGCGCCGTGGCGGGCGACTTGCTTGGCGACGGATTCGAGATCTTGGGCCTCGCCGTATTTGGCGGGGGCGGTCCAGGAGAGGTCATGGATGGCGACATCCGCGCCGAGCTCGGCCAGCCGTTCCGCCATTGCGCGCCCGAGGCCGCGTCCCGACCCGGTGACGAATGCGATCCTGCCGGCGAGTTCCTTGGTCATTGTCATCCCTTCAGTTCGATCCCGAGTCCGATGGCGCGCATGTTGGCGGCGCTGCGCCGCATCATGGCGAGTTCGTAGGCCTCGATCGCAAAATCTTCGCCGCGCTCCCAGGGGGTGCGGTAGTCGGCGTCGTCGGGCAGCCGATTGACCTGCACCGCCTCCAGACAGGCGCCGAACTCGGGCGCCGGCTTCGACGCGTAGTTTTTCCACCACGCGGGCTTGAGCAGCCGCACGTGGCGCGCTTCCAGCGCGCCGGGTTCGAGGACGGCGGTCATCTTCGGATGATGCTCGGCCAGCATGTCGAGAATTTGGGCGAACGGAACCGCGCCGTCGCCGATTGCGCAGCGCACGAGCCGGAAGCCTTCGTTGGTGATCTGCGCCCGATAGTCCTTGAGATGGACGTGCCGAACGTAGGGCGCGACGCGGCGGGCGAAGTCGAGCGGCGCTTCGGCCACCGGGAAGGCGTTGCCGGTGTCGAGGCAGACGCCGACGCCGCGGGTTTCCTCGCAGAAGGCGGCGAGCTCCGCGCTGCCGAAATCCTGGTGATTCTCGATCGCGAGCATTCTGCCTTCGTCCTCTGCGCGCGGACCGCGCTCGGCGAGCGCGGCGCGCACCGAAGCGACGAGCTCCGGCCACTTGTCGCCGAGGAGGTGCCGATCGCCGCAAAGCACAGGGGTCAGTCCATGGCGGATGACCTTTGCGCCGAGAAATCTCGCCGAACGCAAAGCGCTTTCGAAGGGGCCCATCATGAGGCCCGAACTGATGATCGGCGTCATGCCGAGCGCGGCCAGGCGGTCGCTGAGCGCACGGAGCTCGTCGTCGCTCATCGTCCTCAGCCACGGATCGAAGATCTCGAGCGCCCTGGCGTCGAGTTCGGTCGCGATCGCGATGAAGCCTTCGAGGCCGGTCGCCTTCGGATTGGCCCGCGGCCCGCCGGCGTCCTGCAGCCCGAGATGGTAGGTGAGGCCATACGGGTTCAACCCGAGCGCGAACGTGCGCCCGCGCCGGGTCTTCGCGTCCGTCTCGGCGTCTGCGTTCATCGGAGCCCCGCGTCCACTATGAGCGACTGCTTGGTGATCATGCGGCTGTCGTCGGCGGCCAGAAACAGCGCCGCTCGCGCCACTTCGTCGCCGAGCAGCGTCGTTTTGATCGATTGGCGCTCGACGATCGCCTGGACCGACTCCGGCGTCTTGTACCAGAGCCGGCGCTGCCGGTCGGTCATGACCGCGCCCGGCTCGATCGCATTGACGCGGATGTTGTCGGCCCCGAAAGCGCGCGCCAGCGCGTGCGTCAGACCCACCACGCCCGCCTTGGCGGCGGAATAGGCGGGCATGTCCGGAGCGCCGCCACGCCAGGCGATCGACGAGAGGTTGACGATCGAGCCGAACCCGAGTTCCCGCATCTGCGGCCGGACCGCCTGCGCGGCGAAGAAATGGTGGCGCAGATTGACGTTCTGGGCGCGGTCCCAATAGGCGACGGTGATTTCGTCGGCAGCGCGCCGATCGTCGTCGGCGGCGTTGTTGACGAGCGCGGCGATCGGCCCGAGCGCCTCGCTCGCCTGCGCGATCGCCGCTTGCAGCGCCGGAATGTCGGTCACGTCACATTCGAGAAAGAGCGCCGTCTCGCCGGTCCGCGCGAGTTCCCCGGCGAGCGCCTCGCCGGCCTCGGCCTGCAGGTCGCAGAAGGCGACGCGCGCATGGTTGCGGGCGAAGGCGCGCACGATGTCGGCGCCGATCCCGGTTGCGCCGCCGCTCACGAAGACGGCGCGGCCGGCGAGGCTCGGATAGGTCGCGAAAGTCAAGCGGGCGCCTGCGGAAGGAAGGATTGCGTCTGCGGGTCGAACAGGCACGCATGCGACATGTCGATCCCGAGCGGCAGCAATTCGCCGAGCCGTGGCGCCTGATCGGGGTCGAAGCGGCCCACGATCTCGCGCTCGCCGACTTTCAGCACGGCGTGCGTCTCGGCTCCGGTGGGCTCGACGACTTCGACAGGCGCGGTCAGCAAGGCGAGCGCCGGCTTCTGCGCCTTCAGGTTCTCCGTATAGCGGAAGAGGTGTTCGGGGCGCACGCCGAGCACCACCTTGCCGTCCGCCGGCCGGGACGCGGGCGCCTGGGGGAGCGGCAGCGTCGCCGTCTTGCCGTCCTGAAGCGCAATCGCCACCGCCGGCGCGTTGTCGAGCTTGGCCAGCTCGCCGGGAATGAAATTCATCGACGGCGAACCCATGAAGCCGGCGACGAACATGTTGGCCGGCCGATCGTAGACGGCCTGCGGCTCGTCGAACTGCTGGATCGCGCCCAGATGCATGACGGCGATGCGCGAAGCGAGCGTCATCGCCTCGATCTGGTCGTGCGTGACATAGACGGTCGTCTTGCCAACTCGCTGATGCAGCTTCTTGATCTCGGTGCGCATGTCGACGCGCAGCTTGGCGTCGAGATTGGACAGGGGCTCGTCGAACAGAAAAAGCTTGGGGTCGCGCACCAGCGCCCGGCCCATCGCCACCCGCTGCCGCTGCCCGCCGGACAACTGACCCGGCTTGCGATTGAGCAGGGGCTCGATCTGCAGCAGAGCCGAGACGCGTTTGACCGCCGCTTCCTGCTCGGCCTTCGGCACCCGCCGGCTTTCCATGCCGAAGGTGATGTTCTGCCGGGCGGTCATCGTCGGGTAGAGCGCATAGGACTGGAACACCATGGCGATGTCGCGGTCCTTCGGCGCGACCGAATTGACCAGGTTCCCGTCGATGCGGATCTCGCCTTGGCTGACGGTCTCGAGCCCCGCGATCATGGCGAGAAGGGTGGACTTGCCGCAACCCGACGGCCCGACGAGCGCGATGAATTCCCCCGTGCGGGCCTCGAGGTTGATGCCCTTGAGGACCTCGACCGGCCCGAAGCGCTTGTGCAGCCGCGAAATGCTCAGCGTCGCCATATTCGTCCGATCACTTGATTGCGCCCTGCGTCAAGCCGCGCACGAAGTACTTTCCGCCGAAGAAGTAGATCAGCAGCGGCGGAATTGCGCCGATCAGGACGGCGCAGCTCGCGACATCGTAGGGATGGGCGTTCATCTGACTGGTCGCCAGCGCGACCAGCGCTGCGGTGATCGGCTGCTGGGTCCCCCCGGTGAAGACGACGCCGAAGAGAAATTCGTTCCAGATGCCGGTGAACTGCCAGATCACGGTGACGATGAGGATCGGCGGCGAGATCGGAAGGATGATCTTGAAAAAAATGCGCCAGAAACCCGCGCCGTCGATGCGCGCCGCCTTGATCAGGTCGTCGGGAATGTTGAGGTAATAGTTGCGGCAGAACAGCGTCGTGAACGAAAGGCCCTGGATGACGTGAACGAGAATGAGGCCGTAGATCGAGTTGGACAGGTGCAGGTGGCCGAGGACGTACGCCCAGGGCAGGAGCGCGATCTGGCCGGGCATGAAGACGCCGAGGGTCATGCAGACGAACAACGTCTCCGAACCCAGAAAGCGCCATTTGGATAGGACATAACCGGTGATTGCACCGAGCAGGGTCGAGGCGATGGTCGCCGGGATCGTCATGATCAGGGAGTTGTAGAAATTGCGCTTGATGCCCTCACAGGTGCCCGCGACGCAATAATGGGCCCAGGCTTCCGGCCAGGCTTTGAACGTCAGGCTGTGCGGCAGCGCGATGAGACCGTTGCGCGTGATCTCCGGCAGTTCGCGGAATGAATTGGCGACGACGACGAACAGCGGCAGCAGATAAATCAGCGCGAACACCCCCAGGAAGGAGTAGATCGCGATCCGCCGCGCCGCGTAGCGGAGGCTGACCGCGCGGGCGTTTGGATCGAAGGAAACGGCGAGGGTCGCGTCAACCATGGGCCGCCGTCCGGCGCGAGCGCCAAACCGTCCACAGCGCGTAAGGCACGAGCACGACCGCCAGCGCCGCCAGCATCATGATTGCGGCTGCGGCGCCGACCGCGATCTCGCCGCGCTGGAACATGAGGTCGTAGACGTAGTTGGCCGGGAAGGTGGTCGAGATGCCCGGGCCGCCCTGCGTCAGAGCGACGACGAGATCGAAGGTCTTGATCGCGAATTGCAGGAGAACGACGACGACCGCGACGAAGATCGGCGCGATCGACGGCAGAATCACCTTGCGGTAGATGCGCGCCGGACCCGCCCCGTCGATCTGCGCCGCCTTGACGAGGTCGGGATCGACCGAGCGTAGGCCGGCGAGAAACAGGGCCATCGCGAAGCCTGAAGACTGCCAGACGCCCGTCGCGATGATCGCATAGATCGCGGTGTTGCGGTTCGTGGTCAGGCGGAAGGTGAAATCATGCCACCCGAGGCTTCGCACGAGATATTCGATGCCGGCGTCGGGGCTGTAGAGCCAACTCCACACCACGCCGGTGACCACGAACGAGATCGCCAGCGGATAGAGAAAGATCGTCCGCCAAATGGCCTCTCCGCGCACCCGCTGATCGAGTGCGATCGCGAGGCCGAGGCCGACCGCGAGGGCCAGAACGACATAGAACGCGCTGAAGTAGAAGAGATTGCCGTATGCGATATGCCAGCGCTGGTTCGACCAGAGATCGAAATAGGGCTTCAGGCCGACAAATTTGTAGGTCGGCAGCATCGTGCTGTTGGATAGCGAGATATAGAGCGTCCACAGCGTGAAGCCGAAGACGTAAACGAGGCTCGCGAGCGCCGCCGGCGCGATCACCAGCCGCGGGGTCCAGGCCGCCAGCATCTCTCGCCGGCGGGCTTTTGTTTCGGCGGCGTGTCGCGCGGTCAAGGCGTTCGACATGGCGGCTTTTCATCGCACCGAAAAGAGGGGCGTCGCGCGAGAAAATCCCGCGCGGCGGCGTTCGCCTGCTACTTCTGCGCGTCCACGGCGTCCGCCATGGCGTTGGCCGCTTCTTCCGGAGTCATTTTAGGGTTGTTCACGAAGGACGTTATGGTGTCCAGCATCGCTCCGCGATATTTCTGCAGCACAGTCATGTTGTGGGCCATCGAGCGAACCAGCGTGCCGTCCTTGATCAACTCCTGCAGAGCTTTTTGCGACTTCTGCTGGCAGGGGTTGAAGTCTTTGAGATCGATGTCGAGGCGGGCGGGAATCGAGCCCTTGGCCTCATTGAAGACGGTCTGGAACTTGGGCGACATGATGAGGTGCGCGAGCAGCTTCTGACCTTCGACGTAGTCGGGATCGGTCTGCTTGAAGAAGACGACCGAGTCCGAATTGAGGATGAAGCCCGGCTTGCCCCAGTCGGTCGGCGCCTGCGCGCACTGGTAATCCGCGGGCGTCTTCAGCCCGGCCGCGGTGAAGATGCCGATCTGCCAGTCCCCCATGATCATGAAGGCGGCCTGCCCCTTGGCGATCATGCTGGTGGCGGTGTTGTAGTCGCGGCCCGCAATTCCCGGATCCATGTATTTCGACACCATCAGGCGCATCTGCTTGAACGCCTTGACCATGCCGGGCGAGCGCATCGCATTGGTGTCGCCTTCGACGAAAGCCTTGCGGAAGAGGTCGATGTCCTGGCCGTAGACGACGACTTCGAAGGTCGTCGCGTCCGTCCAGTCCTGGCTGAAATGGGCGAGGCAGATGAGATGGGCGGCGACCGCCTTGTCGCAGTCGGCGTTGAAGTCGGCCCAGGTCTTCGGCAATTCCTTGATCCCAGCCGCATCCATGGCTTTGGTCGAGCCCCAGATCCAGTTGATCCGGTGAATGTTCATCGGAGCGGCGACCCAGTCGCCGGTCGGCTTCATCACCGGCAACAGCTCGGGCGCGACCACCTTGTCCCAGCCTTCGGCCTTCGCGAGGTCGTCGAGGTTGGCCGTCTGGCCCGTCGCGTTCCACTCGGCGATCTCCGGCCCCTTGAGTTGGACAGCGGGCGGCGCGTTGCCGGCGACGACGTCGGCGCGCAGCTTGGCGAGCGTGTTGGCTGTATGGCCGGCGATCGACGTCTGCTGCCATTTGCCGCCTGCGGCGGTGAACATTTCGCCGAGCTTGGCGATCGCCGCGGCGTCGGAACCTTCGGACCACTGGTGCAGCATGTTCGTCTTGGGCTCGGCGAATGCGGCTGTCGCCGCAAGTCCGCATGCCAATAGTCCGGCGACAGTCGCCCTCGTGATCCGCATCTATTTCCTCCACTTCGGGCCGCGATGGCCGCAAATTGCACTTCGGTCTGGTGCTGCCGAGCCCTCTGCCGGGGCGACGAAAAGCTAGATTGGGGGGAGCTTTGCGTCAATTGCGAGGCTGGACGGGCGTGGAAATAATCTCCGGCGCGCGGTCCGGTCCTCGAATCCGCCGCTTTATCGACGCCTACGCCGCAACCAAGCTCGGAGGGGCTGCGGCGACGGCCTGGCAGGTTGGGAGAGATCCTACAGCGTCACGATCTCGGTCCCCGACGCGCCGTTCAGCAGTCGCTTGAGATGATATTGCGCCAGCGGATCGTCAGGGTGGGAGCCGAGAAGCGCGGCGAAGGCGGCGACGGCGCCTGGATCATGCGCCTCGAGCTTGGCGAAAGCCTCCGCATAAGCCGCCGCCGCCGGACCGGCGAATTCCTCCGGCGCCAGCGGCTCGTAGGCGCGCAAAGGTTCGCTCCGCCCGCGCAGCCGGAGGTCGCCGACCGGGCGGCCCGCGAAACCTTCCACTCGCTGGGCCGCGGCTGCGCTGACGCAGATCCGCGTGCCGAGCTGCTTGTTGACCGCCTCGAGCCGGGCCGCGGCGTTGATCGTGTCGCCGTAGGCCGTGTAGTCGAAAAACCGCCCGCCGCCGAAATTGCCGACGATCGCCGGCCCCGCATGAACGCCGATGCGCGTCACGCCGAGCGGAACGCCGCGCGCGTTCCATTCGCGGCGGTACTCCTGAGAGCGCGCGTCGAGGGCGAGCGCGCAGGCGATGGCCCGGCTCGCGGCGTCCGGCTGTTCGCCCGGCGCGCCGAACAGGACATGAATCGCGTCGCCGATGATCTTGGCGACCGTGCCCTCGTGGGCGAAAACGATTTCGGTCATGCCCTCGAGATAGCCGCTGAGGAGGCTCGCGAGCTGCCTCGGATCGAGCGACTCCACAAGCGGCGTGAACCCGGCGATGTCGGTGAACAGGGTCGCGATCTCGCGCCTTTCCCCTCCGGGCGCGAGCGCGCCGGCGTCGGCGGCGAGACTGCGGGCGAGGTTGGGCGAGAAATAGCGCGAGAGCGAAGCGTGCGCCCGCTCCGCCGCCGCCTGACGCGCCCGCGCCTCCCGCAAGGCCGTCACATGCGCGACCGTCTTGAGGACCGTGGTCTCGAAGTCGGCGAAATCGATGGGCTTCGTCAGGAAGTCGAACGCGCCCCGGTTCATCGCCGTGCGGATGTTCGCCATGTCGCCGTAAGCGGAGACGATCACGGTCGAGAACCTGGTCGCCTCCTCCTGCAGCTTGTCGAGCAGGGTGAGACCGTCCATGCGCGGCATGTTGATGTCGGAGACGACCATGTCGAAATCGCCGGGATCAAAAGCATGTTCTGGATCAAATATAAGATTTGAGTACATACGATGACGACGATCATCCAACCACAATTCAGCAACTGGGGTGAGCTTGTTTCTTGTGTTTCCGTTTGCGTCTGTGCTCTCGGTGAATATTTTGAGCCATGACAGCGAGTCAACAAAGTCCTTCTTAAGCATTTTGCTAAAGCTACCATTGTGCAATTCATGAATTACTCTAAATTTTCCGTCATACTCGATAGTTGCATAACGTTTATTGCACCAAGCGACCGCCTCCGCAATGTTATTGATTTGTTGATCCGGAGTACTTGAATTGCGGTGATATTTTTCACCAAACAAATGTTGAGCTGGAACAACGTTATCATCTTTACTCATGGTGCGCTCCTAATGGCGACAAATCAGGAAAACAGGTCAATCCTCGCTCTATTTGGGGCGCTGCTAGCAGGTTCTTCTGTGACGCTGCTAGGAGGTTCTTCTATGGCTGGGTGGGCGTAGCAGCGGTTCCTTGACTTCTTTTTGTACGCCCTAAGCACTCTGTCAGTTTCCTCGGCATCAAGCATGATGCGCCCCTCGTGGAGATGCAGTGCTAGCTTGCCCTCTGTTATGAGTTTTGAGACTACTCCCCAAGCAACTCGATATTTGAAATGAGCATCTGACTTGGTGATATACTTTGCATCGGACATATCTAGCCTCCTGGAACTGACTAAAGAACACTGTACAATGTAAGTGCGGCGAAAATGCGAGTATAGAATAAATAAAGCGGCTTTATTTTCTGGGTAATACAGTAAAACGTGGGTGCCCACACAGTATAAAGCAAGCAACGTGCAAATAAAGCTGCGCGGCCTATTGCTTTTCGGTTCGATGTATGCTATGCTTTCTCAACAATGCAGGATCATGCATATGCGCGACAAAATCGAAACACCTTCAGAAAAAGCAAGGCGCATTTGGCGTAACAAACAGATTATTGAGCAATACAGACTTGAAGAGCTAACGGCGAACATCGAAGGTCAAGTCAAATCCGATGAAAGCAAAATTGTTCATTCAAATAAAGAATTACCAATCACATCTGAAGTGACAAAGTTTGAAAACAATTTCCGCAAAAGAACGGTGAGAGAAATAAGAAAACTGCTGAACGACCACACAGAGCGCACACTGGAAGCATACAAGCGTCACATAGATGCTCAATATCGGCGGTTGCTGACAGAAAAACTAAGACGCCTTGAGGCGCAGGCCGCTGAAACTGAGGCGCACCAAGAGGAGGTTAGGACATGAACGCCTTTGATCGAGTTTCAAACAATCAAGTCCGCGACAATGAAGAGCGCAGCAAGTATCCACGTAAATGTCGCAGCGCAATTGAGGTATCGCAAGGAGTATTTGATTTCTCTGGCGCATCGGATGAAGAGCTATTTGCTTCTGAAGCAGATTTAATATTTTGGGAACCTGATGACTATACTGACTCAGTAGTGAGGGCGTATCATTCTGAACGAAAGAAAGAACAGAATAAGCGCATCGCTGCACTTGATCGCAAAATCGCAGAGCATGCCGCAAGGGTCATTGCTGCAAAAGAACGCTCTCACTTACAACGACAAACTGGCCCAGGAAATCTGCGAGCGCATCAGTTCCGGCGAACTTCTCATCGCGATCTGTGAACTTGAACACATGCCAACGGTGCGCCTCTGTAATGGGTGGCTTCGCGACCACATGGACTTCAAAGCGCTTTACGATCAGAGCATCCGCGACAGACTGACAATTTTTGAGGAGCAAATTATCCAAATCTCGGATGACATGAGCAAAGACTACAAGACGGTCATGGTTAAAGGGAAGGAGCGCCGCCAGATTGATCCTGAGGTGGTCGCACGAGCGAAGCTCAGAGTGGATGCTCGCTTCCGTTATCTCAAGATACAAACCAGAGCGTTGGGGCGAACAGAGCACTTTGACCGTCAAGAATCAGGATGAGTTCGACCCGGCCGGAATGAGCCAGGAGGAACTGGAAAAGAGGATCGCTGAGCTGGACAAAAAGAGCGCGGTGGCGAGGGCTGCATGATCGTCATTGCGAGCGAGCGAAGCGATGGCGCGGCAGGGATCATCTGCCGCGCCATCAAGAGTCAGTTACTTTGAGCTGTTATCCACGACTAGAAGCGGACGCTTAGGTGGATCGCCAGGTATAACTTCATATTCAATCTCTGGTGGATTATAATCATTCCAGTCATCAATATCTTCGTAGTCATTTTCAATTTGTTTTCTAGCGATAGCTTCAGCTTCCTCCTTGTTAGCAGCTTCAAGTTCTATAGACACATACAGTGTCCTGTGAACTACTATTTCCCATGTTTGCATGTTTATTTCCTCCATCATGGGAAGGATGCCGCGGCAAGTTTGATCTTTGCCGCGCCCTCAGCTAACTTGTTCACCGTTTTTTAGCGCGAATCGCCTGCGTGGTCTCCACATTATGTTTTCGCAGATAGTAGCAACTCTGACGTCAGGTTGATCTTTCCAAGCTACCTCGGTTCCTGAGAGTATTTTATCAGCTATCGCTTTTTCAGCATCCTCTCGGGAATCAGCCGTGATGGAAAACTTAGCCGTGGAGACTTTTTCGGCTATTACCTCATAGGTCTGCATGATTGCCTCCCTGTTCCGGGAGCCGATATCATTCGGTAGGTGTGAGCTAGAACGAAACTTGTTGGGCCGGTAACAGCCTTGCCTTGGACTGTAGGGCGTTCGTGGGGTCGCTGAAGTTTGGTTGGCGCATTAGGCGGCCTCCGCGATCGGGGTGATTTGGACGGCGAATCCAAGATTTTGCAGTCGGCTGACGAGGCTGGCCGTCTGCCGGCTTTTGGCCCGCTTGTCGAAGTGGTCGGCTCCAAGGTCCTGGTAGAGGGCGCCGTCCTTCAGCATGTGATAGGCGCTTGTGAGGATCGAGGCGGCTACGGCGCCGATCGCCTTCTTCGCGCCGCGGCGGGCGCGCAGACGATGGAACTGAGCTTGCAGATAGCTGCCCTTGGTCCTTGCCGCCGCCCAGGCGCACTGGATGAGGGTCGTTTTCAGCCACGGCGCCCCTTTGCGCATGCGGGTCGATCGGCGCTTGCCGGCGCTCTCGTCGCTCTTGGGACAAAGCCCGGCCCAGGAGATCAGATGGCCCTCGGTCGGGAACCGGCCCATATCGACCCCGATCTCGGCGGCGATGACTTCGGCGCTGAGCTGGCTGACGCCGGGGATCGTGCTCAGGATTGTGATCGCCTGGCGAAAGGGTTCGACATTGGCGTCGACCTCCTGGTCGATCGCGGCGACGGCCGCGTCGATGGCGTCGATGTGTTGGAGGAGCAGGCGGAGCGCGAAGCGATGATGCTTGGTCACCCGGCCGCGCAGGGCTGCCTCCAACTCCGCCGGCGTCGCTTTGATCCGTCGATGCGCTAGGGCGGCCAGGGCTTGGGGATTGGTCTCGCCGGCGATCAGGGCCTCGATCATGCGTCGGCCCGACAGGCCGATGATGTCGGTGATCACCGAATCGAGCTTGATGTTGGCGTCTTCCAGCGTCTTCTGGAGGCGTTGGATATGGCTGCCCCTTTCCCGCACGAATTGCTTGCGCATGCGCAGGACATTGCGCATCTCCTGGGTCTGTTCGTCCGGGACAAAGCTGCCCCGGACAAGGCCGTGGGCCATCAGATCGGCCAACCAGGTGGCGTCGTTGACGTCGCTCTTGCGCCCGGGGACGTTCTTCACATGCGCGGCATTCGCCAACACCAGTTCGAACTCCCCGTCCGACAGGATGTGCCAGACCGGCTTCCAGTAGACGCCCGTCGCCTCCATGACGATATGGGTGCAGCCTTCGGCCGAAAGCCACTGCGACAACGCCAAGAGGTCGCCAGTCGTCGTCTTGAAACTCCGGACCTCTCGCTTCACCGCGCCGTCGACCATGTGGCGGACACAGGCAACGACACTATCCTTGTGGACATCAAGACCGGCGCAATGCGGATGCAGAACTTCCATCGTTTCCCCCAATCGTCGCCGGCGTGGAATCCCCGTTGAAGAAATCTAGAACTCGCGCTCCGGGGCCGTTGCCAACCCGTGGCGCAATCTGGGGTGCTCAAGGACTCCGGGTCCGACTAATTGACGGGCTCGTTCGCACCAAGGAAACACCGACCTCTATGCCGACGGCGCCAAAATGCTACCATTGCCGCCGCACGCTGTCCCACCCGTTTCATATCCTGCGGGTCGGGAAGTTCGGTGGAGGGCTAATTGAGTTCGAAAGCGGCCAATGCCGGTCAATGCCAGAATCAACACTTCGTAAATCAACCGGCGTTCATCAATCGAAGGGTTTCGCCCGCGACAGCGTTGGCAGCCTCGATCAGCGCCTTGTCGGCCAGATGCATGTAGCGGCTGGTGATCGTTTGCCGCGAGTGGCCTAGCAGTCCAGCGATAGTGTGATCCGGCAAGCCTAGGTCGGCGGCCAACGAAGCGAAGCTATGGCGCAGCGTATGCGGGGTGACGTCCTTCGGCATGTGCAGTTTGATCCAATGCGGATTCAAATTCCCAACAGGCTGACCGCCATGTTCTCATAAACACCGTTGGCCCCTGTAGTAGCCGAAATTTCGACTACTACCGATTTTTGTTGTCGATTAATGATGTCAACAGCCGCGCTGCTGAGAGGCCGAACTGATACGCCCGTCTTGGTGTCGCCTAGGATCGCAATGCGGCGCTCAATATCTAGCTCTGCCCATTTAAGGTTCTTGACTTCGCCAGAACGCCAGCCAGTAACGGCTAACATTGAAAATATGTCTTTTGCGGTTTGATGGAGTTTGGCAGTAGACAGAGCGGCGCTCAATTGTTGATATTCGCCGTTGGACAAACGGCGCATCCTTTTCACGTCGGATGGCGTTTCAATTCCTTGAACAGGATTATTGGGGCGCATCTTGCGTTTAATGGCATAACTGAAAATCGCCCCTAGAAGTCCAATTATACGCTTGGCGCTTCCTGCGGTCAAAGAGTTCATGAACTCTTCCACCTGCTCTGAAGAGATCGTTGCCACTTTGAGCTTGCCGAGCTTTGGCTTTATATGCTGCTCAATTCTGCTGATATCTGTCTTAATCGTTGATATTTTCTTTCCGTTTATTTTGCCAGATTGCATGTCTGCTGAATAATCGGCGCACAGCTGAGCGATGGTTGCGGAGTGGCGCGCCTCGTGTCGTTGGTCTGATGGATCCGCGCCTAGCGTGACAGAGCGCAGAATTTTCACCGCTTCCTGTCGTGCCATCGAGGGAGTTAGAACCGGATGATGGCCAAGTTTGAACCACTTCTGGGCGTTATCCTTGTTCCGGTAAATAACTGAATACGTTACCAGTTCTGAGTGCTGTCGCCTTGCGCACAGCCCGGTTATTTTCTCATCCCACAGAACCGAATTTGGCGGGAGTTTTTCCACATCGCACAGGCCGATTTTCGTTCTCATTTGCCTCTTTCCTAGCTAACCGATAGCTAGCAAAATAGGCCAAATTTAAGGGGTGGCAAGCAAATTCCGTCAAACGTTGGTAAATTACGATGCGCCCCCAGAAATGCAGGAAAATCAAGCAATGTCAAATTGTTATAGGCCATTCTCTTTGGCCTACAGCGGAACCAGGTATCGCACCGGGTCGATGGCCTTGCCGTCCTTGCGCAGTTCGAAATGCAGATGCGGGACGTTCCCGTTGACGCCCGATTTGGCGATGACCTGCCCGCGCCGGACGTTGTCGCCCTCCCTGACGTCGAGCTCGCTGTTGTCGGCATAGGCGGTGACGTAGCCGTCGGCGTGGCGGATCAGCACGAGCTTGCCGTAGGTCTTGAGTTCGTCGCCGGCGTAGATGCACACCCCGTCGGCCGCGGCGTGCACCGGTTCGCCGACCGGCGCCGCGATGTCGATGCCGTCGGTCTCGCCGCTCTTGAAGCCGTGGACGATCGGCCCGCGCAACGGCCAGCGGAACCTGTCTCGCATGCTCGCGGACGGCGCGGAGAGGTCCTGCGAAAGCGCCGGTCCGCCGACGAGGCTCGCGAGCACGAGCGCCGCGAGGCCGCCCCTGACCACGCCCGTCGCCGCCGTCCGCAGCCTGCTCAGTGCTGGAGGGCCTTGACGATGGCGTCGGTCATCTTCTTGGCGTCGCCGAACAACATCAGCGTGTTGTCGCGGAAGAAGAGCTCGTTCTCGACGCCGGCGTAGCCAGAGCCCATGCCGCGCTTGACGAACAAGACCGTCTTCGCCTTCTCGACGTCGAGGATCGGCATGCCGTAGATCGGCGAGGTCTTGTCGGTCTTGGCGGCCGGGTTGGTGACGTCGTTCGCGCCGATGACATAGGCGACGTCGGTCTGGGCGAACTCGTTGTTGATGTCCTCGAGCTCGAACACCTCGTCGTAGGGCACGTTGGCCTCGGCGAGCAGCACGTTCATGTGGCCAGGCATGCGCCCCGCCACCGGATGGATCGCGTATTTGACCTCGACCCCCTCCTTCTTGAGGATCTCCGCCATCTCGCGCAAGGAGTGCTGCGCCTGGGCGACCGCCATGCCGTAGCCGGGCACGATAATCACCTTCGAGGCGTTCTTCATCATATAGGCTGCGTCTTCGGCGGAACCCTGCTTGACCGGCCTCGTCTCCTTGCCGGCCTTGGCCGCCACCTCGCCGCCGAAGCCGCCGAGGATGACGGAGACGAACGAGCGGTTCATGCCCTTGCACATGATGTAGGACAGGATCGCGCCCGACGAGCCGACCAGGGCGCCGGTGATGATCAGGGCGAGGTTGCCGAGAGTGAAGCCGATGCCTGCCGCCGCCCAGCCGGAATAGGAGTTCAGCATCGAGATGACGACCGGCATGTCGGCGCCGCCGATCGGGATGATGAGGGTCACGCCGATCGTCAGCGAGACGAGCGCGATCAGCCAGAAGAAGGCTGCCGACTGCGTGGCGTAGAAGAGCGCGATCAGCAGGACGAGCGCGACGCCGAGGCCGATGTTGACCGCATGGCGCTGCGGCAGCAGGATCGGGGCGCCGGACATCCGCCCGTCGAGCTTGAGGAAGGCGATGATCGAGCCGGTGAAGGTGATCGCGCCGATGGCCTGGCCGAGCGACATCTCGATGGTGCTGGCCGGATGGATGCCGGCGCCCTCTGCGATGCCGAAGGCTTCGGGCGCATAGAACGCGCCAGCCGCAACCAGAACCGCGGCGAGACCGACCAGCGAGTGGAACATCGCCACCAGCTGCGGCATCGCCGTCATCTGGATGGTGCGGGCGCGCCAGACGCCGATTGAGCCGCCGATCGCAATCGCGATAATGATCAGCAGCCAGGAGATCGCGCCCGCCGGCGGCTTCAGCGCCAGCGTGGTCAGGACGGCGATCGCCATGCCGAACATGCCGAAGCGGTTGCCCTGGCGCGCGGAGGCGGGCGAGGAGAGGCCGCGCAGCGCCAGGATGAACAGAATGCCGGCGACGAGATAGAGGAGGGCGGCGAGATTGGGGTTCACGGTCGCTCAGCCCTTCTTTTTGTACATCGCGAGCATGCGCTCGGTGACCCAGAAACCGCCGAAAATGTTGACCGAGGCGAGAGCGAGCGCGACGAAGCCGACGAAGCGCGCGAAGCCCGAGCCGCTGTCGACTGAAGCGACGCCGACCGAGAGCAGGGCGCCGACGACGATCACCGACGAGATGGCGTTGGTCTCAGCCAACAGCGGCGTGTGCAGCGCCGGCGTCACCGACCAGACGACATAATAGCCGACGAACACCGCGAGGGCGAAGATCGCGAGCCGGAACACGAACGGATCAATCGCGCCGCCCGAGGCCGCATGGCCGGCTGCGGCGAGCTGGTTGGAATAGGCCTCCACCGAATGAGCGGCTTGCTGGGCGGCGTCGGCGGCGGCTCTGAGTTTGGCGATTGCGGCGTCGAGGTTGTCCATCCGGCTCTCCGGGGCTTAAGGGCGGGGGCGTGGCGCCTACTTGGGTTGAAAGGCGGGATGAACGATCGCGCCGTCGCGGGTGAGGCAGGTCGCCTTGACGAGCTCGTCGTTCCAGTCGACCGCGAGCGCCTTGTTCGCCTTGTCGATCAGGGTCTCGACGAAGGCGTAGAGGTTGCGCGCGTAGAGCGCCGAGGCGCTGGCGGCGAGGCGGGTCACGCTGGAGTAGCCGACGATCTTCACCCCGTTGTCGCTCGTCACCAGTTCGCCGGCCTTGGCGAGCTCGCAGTTGCCGCCGCGCTCGACGGCGATGTCGACGATCACCGAGCCCGGGCGCATCGATTCCACCATCTCGGCGCTGATCAGGCGCGGGGCCGGACGGCCGGGGATCAGAGCGGTCGTGACGACGATGTCCTGCTTGGCGATGTGCGAGGCGATGAGCGCCGCCTGCTTGGCCTTGTAGGCGTCCGACATCTCCTTGGCGTAGCCGCCCGCAGTCTCGGCCTGCTTGAACTCTTCGTCTTCGACGGCGACGAATTTCGCGCCGAGCGACTCGACCTGCTCCTTGGTCGCCGGGCGAACGTCGGTGGCGGTGACGACCGCGCCGAGGCGCCGCCCCGTCGCGATCGCCTGAAGCCCGGCGACCCCGACGCCCATGACGAAGAGCCTGGCCGCCGTAACGGTGCCGGCCGGCGTCATCATCATCGGCAGCGCCCGCCCGTATTCGGAGGCGGCGTCGATCACGGCGCGGTAGCCCGCCAGGTTCGCCTGGCTCGAAAGGACGTCCATCACCTGCGCGCGGGTAATCCGGGGCATCAGCTCCATGGCGAAGGCCGAGACGCCGGCTTTCGCCATCGCCTCGACCGCGTCGTGATGGCCGTAGGGATCCATGATCGCGACGACCAGCGCGCCGCGCTTCACGTGGGCGAGGTCCTCCGCGCCCGGCCGGCGCACTTTGAGCACGACATCCGCGCCGAGCGCGTCGGCTGCGGAGACGATCCGCGCCCCGGCCTTCTCATAGTCCGCATCGACCACGCCGGCCTTGACGCCCGCGCCGCTCGCGACTGCCGCCTCCGCGCCCAGGCCGACGAACTTCTTGACCGTCTCGGGTGTCGCAGCGACGCGCGTCTCCGCCGGGTCGGTTTCCGCGGCCACTCCTATCAGCATGAGACTTTCCCCAAGGACCCCGACGCTCCGCCGGTTCCGGCTGTCCTCGTCCCGTTTTTCCGAGCGAAGGTTTCGGCCGATTTCGCAGCGCGAAAATCCCATAGAGCATCGTCGGTCGCGCCGCAACGCGGCTTTAGGTCTCAGTCCCTGGCCTCAAAACTCCGCCGCCCTCGCCACTTGATCCGTCGGCCCATTGCGTCAACCGATTTCGGCTCCTCGACCACGACGCCGGCGCCAATCGCCAAGTCCCTCACCCCGGCCCTCTTCCCGCAAGCGGGGCGAGCGGTGGATCGGCAGGATAAGCGCGTTGACACGTCCCTTCTCCCCGCTCGCGGGGAGAAGGTTAGGATGAGGGGCGGGGCGAGGAACCGCAGCGGTCGAGAACGCCCTCGATGCGCTCGCCGGCCAAGTCCGTTAGCCGCCGGAACTGGCCGAAGGAATTTGCTTCAGGGCCAGGGCGATCGGGGCTCGGGAGGCAACGCCTGTGGCCCCTTGCTCGCCGGCCGGCGCGGGCGTGGGCGAGGTTGAACCTGTCAGAGGCGGGCGACGGCCTCAATCGGGCGATCGTTCGCCTTGTCGCGGGATTCGAGCGCCTCGAACTTGAGCAGATCCGCCTGGGCTTCTTCCTGCGCGCTCTTGGCCTCTTCGATCTGGGCGGCGAGTTCGGCGATCGAACTCTTGAGGTTGTCGCGGCGAACCGACGCCGCGCGGGCGTAGGTCGGATAGGCGAAATGCCGAGGGTCGCTGATGCCCGCCCGCTTTTCCTCGTTGGCGATTTCCCGGTCGAGCTCGGCCGACATGCGGGTGAACTCTGCGAGCGTTGTTTCGATCTGTTTGACGCGACGCCGCTTTTCTTCAAGCTGAAAGCGCTTCAGTCGAATCAGGGTGTCCCGCGACTTCATTCAAACAGGCTCCATGCAACAACCGACGCAGGAGGGCGACCACGCCCCCAACTTGATCGCCACGAGACCGTTCGAGGATGAAGCATGAAGGTTTCGCTTTTCTTACCGTTGCCGCGCGGAAGGAGGTCTTCTCCACGCCCGGAGGGAAGACACTCGTCCGCACGGGCTGAGGCAGGCGTTTAAACGGCCGGGTGGGCGTTAGCACTTCATTTACTTGCATCGTTAACAATCAGGGCGGCGCGTAGGCTGCGCCAAATTTTCGCCCGGTTTTCAACAGGGCCGAGATGAGCCTTGAGAGAGCGGGATTGGCGAGTCTCTGGCGTCCGTTGCGTCAGTGTCTTAAATTGTTACATGAAAAGTGCACGGATGAGAAAATTTCTGACTTATCAAAAGCTTACAGCAGTTACGCAAGGGCAGGGCAGGGGACTTGCGCGAAAGAATCATGATTTGTTAACCAATGCCCGCCACTGTTCGTCTCGAATCAGTTCTGATGTGAATCCGACTGCGCGAGCAGCGAGGGTGGGCGTGAAGGCGACGTATGAAACCGCGGTCACGAGGCAGATGACGAGGCGGGGAGCCTAACATGCGGGTACTTTTGATAGAGGACGATTCGGCGACCGCGCAAAGCATCGAGCTGATGCTGAAGTCGGAGAACTTCAACGTCTACGCGACGGACCTCGGCGAGGAAGGCATCGACCTCGGAAAGCTGTATGATTACGATATCATACTGCTCGACCTGAACCTGCCGGACATGTCCGGCTACGAAGTCCTTCGCTCGCTGCGCGTAACCAAGATCAAAACGCCGATCCTCATTCTGTCCGGGATGGCCGGCATCGAGGACAAGGTCAAAGGGCTCGGCCACGGCGCCGACGACTACCTGACCAAACCCTTCCACAAGGACGAGCTCGTGGCTCGCATCCACGCGATCGTTCGCCGGTCCAAGGGACACGCCCAGTCGGTCATCATCACCGGAGATCTGGTTGTCAATCTCGATCAGAAGACAGTCGAGGTCGACGGCGCGCGCGTGCATCTGACCGGCAAGGAATACCAGATGCTCGAACTGCTCTCGCTGCGCAAGGGCACGACGCTGACCAAGGAAATGTTCCTCAACCACCTCTACGGCGGAATGGACGAGCCCGAGCTCAAGATCATCGACGTCTTCATCTGCAAGCTGCGCAAGAAGCTGGCGATGGCCTCCAACGGGCGAAACTACATCGAGACGGTCTGGGGCCGGGGCTACGTTCTTCGCGAGCCGTCGCCGGCAGAGGAGCGCATCACCGCGTGACTTCCCGCGTTTTCCGCGTAATCACCGACGCCGAGCGTCCAAGACCATCTGAAGGCGCTTCTCGTTAAGATCCCAAAAGGTCCCTGCACGTCGGTCAAGCCGCAGCGAATTTTCTTGATCGTCGACCTCCACGATGTAGAATTGGGGGAAACACCGGGCGGGGCCTGGATTTCGCTATTGTCGCGGCCTCCGCCCGCCACAGCCTCTTGCCGAAGATATTCTCGTTTTGTTCTTGACGTTTTTCGCAATTCATGGCACTCTGCTGTTTGGACCGACTGCCGCAGCGGCGGGATGAAAGGCGAGTTTGGCATGGAGGGGATGCCGTCAAGGGTCAAGCTCCCGCTCGCGGAGGCCGGGGAATGGAGCAGGCGACCGTGGAAATAATTTTCTCCTTAGCTCACTCCTAACCCACTGAAAAGCCACGAATCGGACGAAGGAATCCAAAGAAATCCAAAGAAATCCAAGGAAATCCAAGCCTGTTTTCTTGGGCTGGCTTGGATCCACTTGGGTCCACTTGGATTGGCTTGGATGAATTCGCCCCAGCCCTCGGCCCGCAAGCCTGGCTGCGTCCAAAAAACGCGCGCGCAGTTCCGCAATCGCCTTACGTACAATCGGTAAGCAGCTCGCGGCTTCCAATCGCGGGGCGGCAAAAGCGAGCGGCGTCGGCGCCTACCGCGGCAGCGTCGTCGCGCCCATCAAGGCTTCGTCGATCGCGGCCGCGCATTGCCGTCCCTCGCGGATCGCCCAGACGACGAGCGACTGGCCGCGCCGCATGTCGCCGCAGGCGAAGACCTTGGCGAGCGAGGACGCGTAGCGCTCCGTGTCGGCGGCCACGTTGCCGCGAGCGTCGAGCTTGACCCCGAGTTCGCTGAGCATTCCCTCCTTCACCGGCGACACGAAGCCCATCGCCAGCAGGACGAGGTCGGCCTTCAAGGTGAATTCCGTTCCCGCGATCGGCTTCATCTTTTCGTCGACGCGCACGCACCTCAGGCCGGTGAGCACGCCGTTCTCGCCCTCGAACGCCGTCGTCATCACCGCGAAGTCGCGTTCGGCGCCTTCCTCGTGGCTCGACGAGGTGCGCAGCTTCAGGGGCCAGTTTGGCCAGGTCAGGAGCTTGTCCTCGGCCTTCGGCGGCATCGGCAGGATTTCCAGCTGAGTCACCCTGAGGGCGCCCTGCCGAATGGAGGTGCCGATGCAGTCTGAGCCCGTGTCGCCGCCGCCGATCACCACGACATGCTTGCCGCTGGCGAGGATGGCGTCGTTCGTGCCGAGCGGCTCGCCCGAGACGCGCCGGTTCTGCTGGGGCAGGAAGTCCATGGCGAATTGAACGCCGGCGAGGTCGCGGCCCGGCGCCGGCAGATCGCGCGACGCCTCGGCGCCGCCAGCCAGGGCAATCGCATCATAGCCCTCCAGCAGGCTCCGGGCGCTGACGGTCACGCCGACATGGGCGTCATAGTGGAAGACCACGCCCTCCGCCGCCATTTGCTCGATGCGGCGGTCGACGTGCCGCTTCTCGAGCTTGAAGTCGGGGATGCCGTAGCGCAGGAGGCCGCCTGCCTTGGCGTTCTTCTCGTAGAGGTGAACCTCATGTCCGGAGCGGGCGAGCTGCTGCGCGCAGGCGAGGCCGGCCGGACCCGATCCGACGACGGCGACCTTCCTGCCGGTCCTTTTCGCGGGCGGCTCGGGTGCGATCCAGCCCTCGGCGAAGGCGCGGTCGATGATCGCGCATTCGATCGTCTTGATCGTCACCGGCGCGTCCTGGATGTTGAGCGTGCACGATGCTTCGCAGGGCGCGGGGCACACTCGCCCGGTGAATTCCGGGAAGTTGTTGGTCGAGAGCAGATTGCGCGCCGCCTCCTGCCAGTCGCCGCGGTAGACGAGATCGTTCCAGTCGGGAATCTGGTTGTTGACCGGACAGCCGTTGTGACAATACGGGATGCCGCAGTTCATGCAGCGCGCGGCCTGATTGCGGGTCGCCTCCGCGCTCAGGGGCAGAACGAATTCCCGATAGTGGCGGATTCGGTCCGAGGCCGGCGCGTAACGCCTGTCGGTACGATCGATTTCGAGAAAACCCGTCACCTTGCCCATGTTTGTTCCTTCCCCTGTCCCGCGAGGGGACAGGGCAGGGGTGGAGCGCTCGCCGCGCTCTAGGCCCCGTAGTTCACTAAACCAAAGGTCTCTGCGACCTCGCCTCGCCTGCGGCTCACTCCCCGGCCGCCAGCATCGCTTGTCCGCTCTGCGCCGCAAGCTCCGCGAGGGCGCGTCGGTACTCGACCGGCATCACCTTGCGGAACTTCGGCAGGTACGTCTCCCAATTCTCCAGAATCCGGCGCGCGCGCGTCGATTCAGTCGCCCGGGCATGGTTGACGATGAGCTGGCGAAGGCGCTCGGCGTCGAAGCGGCTCATGTCTCGCATCACGTCGACCCGCCCATGCGCCTGCAGGTCGCCGCCCGAGTGCAGATGGCGCACCATGACTTCTTCCTCGGCGGCGACCGGTTCGAGCTCGACCATCGCCATGTTGCAGCGCTGGGCGAAGCTTCCGGCCTCGTCCAGCACATAGGCGATGCCGCCGGACATTCCGGCTGCGAAATTGCGACCGGTCTCGCCGATCACGACGACGACGCCGCCCGTCATGTACTCGCAGCCATGGTCGCCCACGCCCTCGACCACCGCGATCGCGCCCGAGTTGCGCACGGCGAACCGCTCGCCGGCGACGCCGCGGAAGTAGCATTCTCCGGCGATGGCGCCGTAGAGCACGGTGTTGCCGACGATGATCGATTCCTCGGGCTTGAGCTTCGCGGCTTCGCGCGGCGGATAGACGACGATGCGCCCCCCCGACAGGCCCTTCCCGACGTAGTCGTTGGCGTCGCCTTCGAGTTCGAGAGTCACGCCCTTGGCCAGGAACGCGCCAAAGCTCTGGCCCGCCGTCCCCTTGAACTTGACGTGGATCGCCTCGTCGCGCAGCCCCGCGTGGCCATAGCGCTTCGCAATCTCGCCGGAAAGCATCGCGCCGGTCGACCGGTCCGAGTTCCGGATCGGCAGGTCAAGGCGCACATGCTTCCCGCGCTCAACCGCGTCCTTCGTCTCAGCCATGAGGCGGCGGTCGAGCACGTGCTCGAGCCGATGATCCTGGCCGATGCTGCGGTAGATCGTGTCGCCGGACCAGGGCTTCGGCTTGTGGAACAGCTTGGAAAAATCGAGACCCTGCGCCTTGGCGTGCTCGACCAGCCTCGCCTTGTCGAGCATCTGGCTTTGCCCAATCATCTCGTCGACCCGGCGGTACCCGAGCGCCGCCATCAGCTCGCGCACCTCTTCGGCGACGAAGAAGAAGTAGTTGATGACATGCTCCGGCTTGCCAACGAAGCGCTTCCGCAGGACCGGGTCCTGCGTCGCAACGCCGACGGGGCAGGTATTCAGATGGCACTTGCGCATCATGATACAGCCTGCGGCGATCAGCGGCGCGGTGGCGAAGCCGAACTCGTCGGCGCCGAGGAGCGCGGCGATCACGACGTCGCGCCCCGTGCGCAGGCCGCCGTCCACCTGCACCGCGATGCGGGAGCGCAGGCCATTCATCACCAGCGTCTGATGAGTTTCGGCCAGGCCGATCTCCCAAGGGGAGCCGGCATGCTTGATCGAAGTCAGCGGAGACGCGCCGGTGCCGCCCTCGAAGCCGGAGATCGTGACGTGATCCGCCTTGCACTTGGCCACGCCCGCCGCGACGGTGCCGACGCCGACCTCAGAGACCAGCTTGACCGACACCTTCGCTTCAGGGTTCACGTTCTTCAGGTCATAGACGAGCTGCTTCAGGTCCTCGATCGAATAGATGTCGTGGTGCGGCGGCGGCGAAATGAGGCCGACGCCCTGGGTCGAGTGCCGCACCTTGGCGATGACCGCGTCAACCTTGTGGCCGGGCAGCTGACCGCCTTCGCCCGGCTTCGCGCCCTGCGCCATCTTGATCTGCATCATGTCGGAGTTGACAAGATATTCCGTCGTCACGCCGAAACGGCCGGAGGCCACCTGCTTGATCGCGCTGCGCATCGAATCGCCGTTCGCCATCCGCTTGAAACGGTCGGCTTCCTCGCCGCCCTCGCCGGTGTTCGACTTGCCGCCGATCCGGTTCATCGCGATGGCCAGCGTGGTGTGCGCCTCTCGCGATATCGAGCCGAACGACATTGCCCCGGTCGAGAAGCGCTTTACGATCTCCGCCGCCGTCTCCACCTCGTCGAGCGGCACAGGCGCGCGGCCTTCGGTTTCCGCCGTCTTGATGAGGAAAAGGCCACGGATCGTGAGTAACTGCTCGCTCTGCTCGTTGAGCGTCTTGGAGAAGGCGGTGAAGCGGTCGCGCGCGTTGCCGCGCACGGCGTGCTGCAGCAGCGATACCGTCTGCGGCGTCCAGTTGTGCGCTTCGCCGCGCACCCGGTAGGCGTAGTCGCCGCCGACTTCGAGCGAGGTCCTGAGCACCGGAGAATCGCCGAAGGCGTCGGCGTGACGGCGCAGCGTCTCTTCCGCGATCTCCGCCAGCCCGGCGCCCTCAATCGACGTGGCGGTGCCGAAGAAGAACTCGTCGACGAACGCCTTCGTAAGGCCGACCGCGTCGAAGATCTGCGCGCCACAATAGGACTGGTAGGTCGAGATGCCCATCTTCGACATCACCTTCAGCAGGCCTTTGTCGACCGACTTGATGAAGCGCTTGATCACTTCGTAGCTTGAGATCGGCTCGGGCAGATCCTTGGCCATGGCCGACAGCGTCTCGAAGGCGAGATAAGGATTGATCGCCTCCGCGCCGTAACCGGCAAGGCAGGCGAAATGGTGAATTTCGCGCGCTTCGCCCGTCTCGACCACGAGCCCGACCGAAGTCCGCAAACCCTTGCGGATGAGGTGGTGGTGCACCGCTGCTGTCGCGAGGAGGGCGGGGATCGGAATGCGGTCCGCCCCGACCATGCGGTCGGAGAGGATGATGATGTTGTAGCGGCCGTGGACAGCCGCTTCAGCCCGATCGCACAGGCGCTTGAGCGCCTCCTCCATCCCCGTCGCGCCCTTCTCCGCCGCGTAGGTAATGTCGAGCGTCTTCGTATCGAACGAATCCTCGAAATGGCCGATGCAACGAATCTTCTCGAGGTCTTCGTTGGTCAGGATCGGCTGGCGCACTTCGAGGCGCTTGTGCCGCGCAGTGCCTTCGAGGTCCAGGAGGTTGGGCCGCGGTCCGATGAACGATACGAGGCTCATGACGAGTTCCTCGCGGATCGGATCGATCGGCGGGTTCGTCACCTGCGCGAAGTTCTGCTTGAAGTAGGTGTAAAGCAGCTTGGACTTGGACGAGAGCGCCGAAATCGGCGTGTCCGTGCCCATCGACCCAACCGCTTCCTGCCCCGTGGTTGCCATGGGCGTGAGCAGGAAAGCGAGGTCTTCCTGCGTATACCCGAAGGCCTGCTGCCGGTCGAGCAGCGACACGTCGGTCCGCGACGCGCGCGGCTCGACTGGATTGAGCTCCTCGAGGACGATCTGCGTCCTCTCGAGCCACGAATTGTAGGGATGGGCGCGCGCCAGCGTTTGCTTTATCTCAGCGTCGGACACGATGCGGTGCTCGTGAAGGTCGACAAGCAGCATCTTGCCCGGCTGCAGGCGCCACTTGGCGACGATTGTCTCCTCCGGCACCGGGAGCACGCCCATTTCGGAGGCGAGCACGACAAGATCGTCGTCGGTGACGAAATAGCGCGCCGGACGGAGCCCATTGCGGTCCAGCGTCGCGCCGATCTGCCGCCCGTCGGTGAACGCGACGGCCGCCGGTCCGTCCCACGGCTCCATCAGCGAAGCATGATATTCGTAAAACGCGCGCCGCTCTTCATCCATCAGCGGGTTGCCCGCCCACGCCTCGGGGATGAGCATCATCATCGCATGGACCAGCGAGTAGCCGCCCTGGACCAGGAATTCGAGAGCGTTGTCGAAGCAGGCGGTGTCGGACTGGCCTTCATACGAGATCGGCCAGAGCTTTGAGATGTCGTTGCCGAACAACTCGGAGTCGACGCTCGCCTGGCGCGCCGCCATCCAGTTGACGTTGCCGCGCAACGTGTTGATCTCGCCGTTGTGCGCCACCATCCGATAGGGGTGCGCAAGGCGCCAGGAGGGGAAAGTGTTGGTCGCGAAGCGCTGATGCACGAGCGCCAGCGCCGTCTCGTAACGCGGATCCAGCAGATCGCGGTAGTACGGCGCGAGTTGACGAACGAGCACCATGCCCTTGTAGACGATTGTGCGCGCTGACATCGAAACGGGATAATACTCCGCGATCTGCGGGCTCCCGATCTCGTATACGCGGTTCGAAACGACCTTGCGGATGATAAAAAGCCTGCGCTCGAAGTCGTCTTCGCTCGCGAGGTTCGCCGCGCGGCAGATGAAGATCTGCTGCACCACGGGTTCGACCGCCCTGACCCGCTCGCCGAGCCCTGAATTGTCGACCGGGACGTCGCGCCAGCCGAGCACCTTCTGGCCCTCGGCCGCCACGACCTCTTCAACGATGTCGCGCACCCGTTTGCGGGCCTGGCTGTCACGCGGCATGAAGAACTGGCCGATTGCGTAATGGCCCGGGCTGGGCAACTCGAATCCGAGCTTGGCGCACTCCGGCTCGAAGAACCGGTGCGGGATCTGCGTCAGAACGCCGCAACCGTCGCCGAGCGCGGGATCGGCTCCGACGGCGCCGCGATGGTCGAGATTGATCAGGATCTGCAGGCCCTTCTCCAGGATGTCATGCGACTTGCGGTTCTTCATGTCGGCGACGAAGCCGACGCCGCAGGAATCATGCTCCTTCGCAGGGTCGTAGAGACCTTGGGCAACGGGAGAGAACGGGTCGGCCCCATGAGGGATGCGCTCGCTCCCCTGGCGGGACAGGCTTTCCTTCGTCTGGCTTTCGGCGTTCATCTCGGCTCCCCGGCAGTCGGGTTCGTACGCAACTGTCATTCCAACTCTTTGAGGCGTATCGTGGCACAATCACGCTGCACCGCGCGCAGCCGAATGGCTTCACGTCTCGGATTTCTTTCGATCCGTTTTGGTCGTCGGGTGCGACACCGCTGCGCCTCGTCGTAAAATCTCGGACGGGCCGCCCGAGAATGGTCAGCAAAACTGTCCTATCTTAAAACCATGCCAGAAATGGAGGCGCGACACAAGCGAGAGCAGGCGATTCTTGATTTCCCCGGCGCCTTAGCAATTGCCAAGGCGCCGCAACTTGGGGCAGCTTCGCCGTGGAGACGCGCAGTTCTTTGAAGAGCGGCCCGAACGAAAGAGGCGCGGATGAATTTTGCGAGCGACAATGGCGCAGGGGCCGCGCCGGAAATTCTCGAAGCGATCGCGGCCTCCTCTCGGGTCAACGCGCCGGCCTACGGCGCCGACGACTACACTGCCCGGGCGGGTGCAATGCTCAGCGAGGTCTTCGAGACGAGGACCGAAGCCTTCCTCGTCGCGACCGGAACCGCCGCCAACGCGCTTGCCATCGCGTCGCTGGCGAAACCGTTCGAGGCCGTGTTCTGCCACGAGGAAGCGCACATCCATGACGACGAGTGCGGCGCGCCGGAATTCTTCACCGGTGGTGCGAAGCTGGTCGGGATCGCGGGGGAGGGCGGCAAGATAACAGCTGACGCCCTGATCGAGGCGCTCGGTCGATTCCCGCGCGGGCTGGTGAAGTCGTACCAACCCGGTGCGCTGTCGCTCTCGCAGGCGACGGAAGCAGGAACGATTTATCCGGTCGGCGAAATCGCGGAACTCTGCGACATCGCCCGCGCGGCAGGGATCGGCACGCACATGGACGGGGCGCGCTTCGCCAACGCCCTCGCGGCGAGCGGCGCATCGCCGGCCGACATGACGTGGCGCGCCGGAATCGACGCGCTCTCCTTCGGAGCGACCAAGAACGGCGCACTCGCCTGTGAGGCGGTCGTCTTCTTCGATCCCGCGCGCGCGGCTAACTTCGCCTATTTGCGCAAGCGCGGCGGGCATACGCTGTCCAAGGGGCGGTTCCTCGGCGCTCAGATGGAGGCTTATCTGAAGGGCGGCCTGTGGCTCAGGCTGGCGGAGCGAGCCAACGCATCGGCGCGACGGCTGAGCACGGAACTCGCCAGGGCGCCAGGCGTGCGGCTTGCGTGGCCGTCCGATGCAAACGAGGTTTTTGTCGTTGCGCCTGAGACCACAGTCCGGGCCTGGCGCGTCGCCGGCGCGGCGTTTCACGAATGGAGCACGCGCTCGTTGGCGAGCGAACGCGCGCCACGCGCGGGAGAGGCGCTGGTTCGACTGGTGACCTCATTCGAGACCGACTCCGGCGAGATCGACCGACTCCTTGCTGTTTGCCGTGCTGTGGAGAACGCAACTGCAGCAGCGCCGCAACCGCGCCTCATTTGACGCGGCAGATGGCGCGCGAGGGGGAATTTCGGGAGCGGTCAGAGTTATGGCTGGGATTTATAGGCGTTTACGATATCTTGCGGCCGGGTCGGCGTTCGGGGCCATGACCGCCTTCGCGCTCGTCCCTTCGGCCGATGCGCAATGGCTTCCGTTCGGAGCCGCGCCGCCCCGGGAGATCGTCCAGCGGCTCCGGGCAGAGGGTTACGTCCTCGTCGGTCCGCTTCGGCGCAGAGACACGGTCTATCTCGCTGATGTCGTCGGCGGACCGGTCGGTCGCGAGCGGCTCGTCATCGACGCCTGGAGCGGGGAGATTCTTCAGCGGTTCGTCGCGCGGTCCAGGGGTTTCGTACCCGAAGGCGGCGAGTTCAGTGAGCCGCCTCCGCTCGGGCCGCCTCCGCCACGCGATTTTCGCGAGGGGAACTATGGCTATGGGGCGGGGGCGCAAGGCGGGTTGGAGGCGCCGCCTCCGGCTGTTTCGACGCCGCCGCGGAAGACCAGGCCGAGGCAGAGGCCCGCTGCGACGGCCCGCAAGAGCGCGGAGCCGAGCCGGGCGACGCCGGCCACGCCCGCCGCCGAACCCGCCCCGCTGCAAAACACCGGAACCGGCGGTCCCGCTGCGGCCCCTGTGCAGGCTACGCCGGCCGCCGCCGCCCCGGCCGCCGCTTCGCCTCCGAACGCTCCAGCCAACCCGAGCGTGAGTGAGCCGGCGAGGGCGGAGCCGTCACCCCCGAAAGCCGCCGCCGCGCCTGCGACGGAGTCTCAATCGAAGCCAGCCGCCGCCCCGGCTTCCCCGGCCGAGGCGAAGCAGGCGACGCCGGCCTCCGCAGAGAAGCCCGAAAAGAAAGTCAACGATCTCCCGGTCAACCCGCTCGACTGAGCCAAAAAAGGGCGCCCCTGTGGGCGCCCTTTCGATCTGCCGGGCAGTTCGCTTACGCGGCCTGCTTCGTTGCCGGAGCATCGATCGTCTTGCTCGAGTTGATTGGGATCGTCCGGGGCTTCTGCGCCTCGGGGACCTCGCGGACCAGATCGATGTGGAGCAACCCGTTCTCGCAGGTCGCACCGGTCGCCACGACATGGTCGGCAAGCTGGAACCGGCGCTCGAACGCACGAGCCGCGATCCCCTGGTAAAGGACGTCGCGCTTGTCGTCCTTGCCGTTCGTCTCCTTCGAGCCGCGCACGGTCAACGTGTTCTCGCGGGTCTCGACTGAGAGCTCCTTCTCGGCGAAGCCGGCGACGGCAAGCGTGATGCGGTAGGCGTTTTCGCCGGTGCGTTCGATGTTGTAGGGCGGATAGGTCGGAGCGTTTTGCTCTGCGCCGACGGCCTTGTCGAGCATAGCAAGCAGACGATCGAACCCGACGGTCGAACGATAAAACGGCGCAAGATCATAGTTCAGCATGTTCACATCCTCCTGATTGAGCGACATGGCGGAGGGCGCCCCAGTTGGCTGCGCCCGCCGCTGCGGGGTCCATCGGACCCTGCGTTGTCAATGTGGCGCCGAATGGCCGGAATTCAAGAGCGGACGCCATCGTCGCATCGGCGCGCCTTCGCCACAAAAAGCGCAACCTCTGCCGCCATAGGGCGCGATTGCGCGAGCGCGAATCGCGCATTATAGGGCAAGCACGGAGGAGGCTCCGGCCTCCGGTTCACGGGGTGTCGAAACGCATGATGAAATCCCTGTCGGTCGCGGCCTTCGGCGCTGCGGCCATATTCCTTTCCGTCGCGGCCTTCGCCGGCCCGCAGGACGACGAAGACAAGACGCCGAAGCCGCTGCCGCCGCTGCAGAAGAATTTTCCGCTCGACCAGACCTGGTCGCTGCGCGAGCTTAACGGCAAGCCGGTTCCTTCGGGCCTCGATGCGAGTTTGAAGATCGACGGCACGCTGCGCGGTTCGGGCTTCACCGGCTGCAATTCGTGGTCGGCGACGCTGTATCCGGTCAAGGACCAGCATTTGATGGTCGGCCCCTTCGCACTGACCAAGAAGAAGTGCGACAAGGACGTCATGGCGGTCGAGTTTGGCTTCCTGTCGAGCCTGATCGGCAACCCGACCTGGGATCTCGTCAACGGCGACCTGGTGATCAAGGGGCCGCGCGGCGCGATACGGCTCGCCCGCTCCTTGTGACCGGTCGCATTCACACGGTATGCGACACCACAAGAAGGCGTGCACGTTCGAATTGCGTCTGGGGCCGGAGACGGTCGCCTAGCACTTTTGCGTCGCCGAGCGGGTGAATGGGCCGCCGCTCGGCGATATTCTCAATCTGCGCCATGAAGGGTCATCGGCCCGTGACAGGATCACGGCCGACCGGTATCCTCGCGTCGAGTTCGACGTCCCTCCGGGCGTCCGGAGAGACTACGATGCAGAATGTGACGGGACCGGCGGGAGGAAGCACCGCGGCCAGCCTTCATCAGACTGTCGCTCAGGGCAGGCCGAGCCTGAAGGCCAGAGCCGTCAGCGAGATGAAGAAAGTCATCATCGTTGTCATGTATTTGTGGGTCTTTTTTGCTCTCTTCAGCTTCTATCGGAGGTTGGTCCTGCAGCAGAATGGAATCAGCGTCTGGGAGCAGAGTTTTGCGATCGTCAACGCCCTGGTCTTCGGCAAAGTCATCCTGATTGCCCAGGCGCTCAAACTCGACGCGGGGCTGCGCAAGTATCCGCTGGTCTATACGGTGCTTGGAAACGCGTTTCTGTTCGCGGTCGTACTTTTCGCCTTTCACGTGTTTGAGGAAGGCGTAAGGGCCCTGGTTAGTGGTCGGCAGGTTGCGACCGCGATTTCGGCCTTCGGCGGCGGGACCCTCTGGGGGTTCCTGACCGTGGGCGCGATTATGTTCATCTGCCTCATTCCGTTCTTTGCAATTGATGAGGTCGCGCGCGTGATCGGCGGGCAGGCCCTTTGGGACCTGTTCTTTTCCAGCCGCAAGAGGAGGTTCAGGCTGGTCGAGGAATAGGCCGCCTTGCGGCTGCTTCCCTGAGTCCTGCCCGGCCTATGCGACCCCCGCCGCCTCCGCCACGGTCGCGGGCGCTCCGTCGTGCGGCTCGAAGGCGATGCGGCGCTTGTGGAAGGCGTTCAACGTCGAACGATGGCCGATCGACACGAGCGTCGTCTTGGGCAGCGTCTTGGCGATCGCCCGGTAGAGATCGGCCTCGCTCTTTTCGTCGAGCGAGGCGGTCGATTCGTCGAGGAACAGCCAGTCCGGCGCGGCGAGCATCGCTCTGGCGACGGCGATGCGCTGCTGCTCGCCGCCCGACAACCGCATCTGCCAGTTGTCGCTGTCGTCCAGCCGCTTGACGAAATCGGGAAGGCCGACCCTCTTCAGCGCGTCGGCAAGCTCGCGATCCGGAAAGTTCGCCGCCGGCGCCGGATAGGCGAGGGCGTCGCGCAGCGGCCCGATCGGAATGTAGGGCCGCTGTGGCAGCAGCATGAGCTTGGCGTAGGCGGGCTGTTGGATTTCGCCCGAACCGAACGGCCACAGGCCGGCGATGGCGCGGAAGAGCGTCGACTTGCCGACGCCTGATGGGCCGACGACGAGCGTCAACTCCTGCGGGATCAGCGCCAGATCGCCGACATGCGCGAGTGTCCGTCCGTCCGGCAGCGCGATGTCGACCTCGGGAAGCGAGAGGACGGGGCCGCTCGCGGCGGCGGTCTTGAGGCGCGGCTCCCTCTTTTCTTCGCTCTTCGCCCTCGCGAAAGCTTCTTCGAAAGACGTGAGACGCTCGACCGTGGATCGGAAATCGGCCAGGCCGATGTAGTTGTTGACGAAGAAGTTCATCGAGCTGTTGACGTTGCTGAACGCGTCCGCCGACTGGCTGAAACGGCCGAAGTCGACGATTTTCAGGTAATAGAACGGGGCTACGACGACATAGGGAATGATGACCGAGATCTGGCCATAGAACTGGCTGAAGGCGATAAGAAACGTGCGGACATGGATGGTGCGGCGGATGGTGCGCACGACGTCGCCGAACACGTTGCCAGCACGCTCGATTTCGCGGTCCTCGCCCTTGAGCAGCGCGATCTGCTCGCTGTATTCGCGGATGCGCGCGAGGTCGAAGCGGAAGTTCGCCTCGACGGCCTGCTGGCGGAAATAGAGCCTCGACAGGTTTCGCCCGATGAGCTGGGTGATGCCCGTGGCGACGACCGCGTAAAGGACGGCGACCCAGAACAGGAAGCCCGGGATCACGACGCCGAAGATCGGGGAGTCCATGGCGCGCGAAATTCCCCAAAGAATGATCGAGAACGACACCAGATTGGTCGCCGAGGCGATCGCCTGGATGGTGTAATTGTAGATGCCGACGTTGCCCGAATTGATGCCGGTGCCGCTGCCGTTGATGAATCCGCCGACGTCCTGCGAAATGCGCTGGTCCGGATTGTCGGTAGTGTAGCCGGCGAGGTCCCGCGAAGTGAACCCGTCGCCATTGCCGGAGTGCCTGGCGCCGAGCGCCAGCTTGTAGTGCATCGACCCGAGGAGCCAGCGCGACGTGAAGGACGCCGTCATCCACCGTCTCCATTGCAGCACGAAATTCGAGGCGACGAAGAACTCGAGGATGCCGGCGGTTATCGCGATCGCTGCGAGCGGCACGAAGATCACCATGAGCTGATACCAGAACGCGACGCGATGCGCTTCGTCCGCCACTTGGATGGCGTTGCCGAAATCCCTCTGGAAGAAGTTGAAACGCAGGGCGATCGCGACCTGAAACTGGTTGATGAGAACGAGAAAAAAGACATTGGCGCGGGCGTAGAGGTCTTGCCGGACGATAATCGGCTGAAGCGGCAGCGGGCGTATCGAGATCGGCGTCCGAGCCGCAAAGAACGGGTCGGCGATCGTCATCATCTTGCGCACCAGCCGGAAGTGCGAGACGCCGAAGATGACGAGCACGAACAGCGCCGTGGCCAGCGGCAGGTAGCGGGGCAGCGCGTACTCTTCGTAGGCGTGCGGCCAGTAGCCGGTGAGGGCGACGAGATCCAGGACGCCGAACAAAACCGTCTCGAAGGCGAAGAGATCGGAGAGAATGGTCAGGAACGTCGACAGCTTCCACTTCGGCATCGAGGCGGCCGCCGCCAGCGCGGACGCGCCGCCGATCAGAAGCGTCATGCCGTCTTCCTCGTAGGCCCCGACAACGAGGGCGACGGCGGCGAAAACGGCGAGACTCAGCATGCGCATGGGCAAAAAAACCTGGGCGGCGGAAAACGGGAGAGGCGCACTAGCAGACGGATGCGGGCATTAGAAGGGCGGCTGGCCGGGCGCCGGGATGAAAGTTTGGCAACGTCGGACGACGCGTGGGCGCGCCGGATGCGCGCGGAGTCCGATCCTGAGTTGGCCACCGGCTGCGCCGACCCGCTGCGCATGAAAGTTCCGGCCTTGTGACCTTCGTGTAATCTTCCTGTTCTTCGTGGTGAAAAGAATAAACACGAAGTACGCAAAGGTCCCACGAAGGGCACGAGAGCACGACTGGAACTTTCGTGTAAGGCGACAGCGAGCGGAGACGGGAAAACTTCGACGACAGATCGCCGCGGCCATACGGTTTTCCGGCGCTGATTCAAGCTTTCCAATCGGTTGCGGCGCCATTTCCAGGCGCGATGTAACTCCCAACGTTGTCATGCCCGCGCACGCGGGCATCCAGTGGCCGCGGGCACAAGACCTTTGGCGCGGGGCTCTGGATCCCCGCTTTCGCGGGGATGACAGCCAAGATACCTCGGCTCCACAAGCGGAGTGGAGGCCAGCTTGGGCAATTGCTCACCGCTCCCGTTTCTTAAAAAGCGCGCGAGAGGGGCGCCGGGGACGTGTTCGCCAGCGCGAGCGCGAACCTCCGGGAACGCAGCGGGAAGGCCGCCGGCCGCCCGCGGAAGGGAACCGCAGTCCAAGGGGAAGCCAAAGGAACGCCAGGGGAAGCAAAAGGAACGCCAGGGGAAACCAGATCCGTTCACGATTCTCGCCTTTTCAAGGACTTACGACCGACTTGGAGACTTCAGAGATTCCAGCTTTCCAGCCGACTTGCCGCCGCGCTGGCGAGCCGGGGCTTACCCGCGCCCGCACCGGCGCATCTGATTTCCAGGACGGTTCGGGACGCGGTTTCGACGCTTGAAAAGCCCGTGCAACAGGACGAATTCCTTTTCATGTCCTTTCATTTCCTTCTTCAAATCGTGCTTTTTCAATAGCTTTTGGGCGGAGATCCGCGAGGGGAGGGGTTTGACTTCCTGGCGAGCCCCTTCGCCGCCGGCCTGTCGGGCAGGGACGCCGGCGGGCCGAAGCGGGCGGCTGGAAAAGACCGATGACCGGCTCTTGCCGCCGGCGCTTCACAAGGTGCACCGCGGGCTCGCCCGACCGGTGATGTCCAAGCAGCCGCGCGGTACGTAACAGCTTCGAAAGAAGCGGACAAGCGGCGTTCTCCTTCGGAGCGGCGGAAGCGAACAAAAATAGAACACAATTGCGGCGTCGGCACGACAATTGGCGATTTTCCGGAGAACAGGGTTAACGGGTGTCAAGCCTATATCTCATGGCGGCGTCAGCCCCTGCGTCAGCAACGGCGTCGTATGTGACAGCAGCGCCGCGGCCAGCCATTGACGCCTTCCGCCCGGGCGCGGACTGGGCGCATTGCGATGAGAGGGCAATGCCAGCGTATTTCGTAGTAGCGGCGGTATGCCCTCCGCACCATCGGCCTGCAACGAGCATCGCGTGTCGTTGGTTGTTCGGCCTTGATCGGACTTTTACCTGTTTCAGCTCAATGGCTGGTCGTGACCCCGACGCTGAACCATTCACCAACAACCAACGGCCAATAACACTTCCTTTCTCGCCGAGAATCAGGGGAAGCGGTTATTGACCCGCTTCCCTCTCCCTCGTGAGTTGCCAATCGCGCAACGCTTAAGAGCGCTTTTTGGTCAGCAGTACTTGAAGCTTGAGCCTGCGACGATTGACGGTCTCGCGATGCGCCCCTCAACCCACGGCGTTGCGATGACGCTGATCGTTAAAGCACAACGAAGTTCTTGCCGGGCTTGATATCGAAGAATCCAAAGGAGGCGTCCATTCCTGTTTCTTCAATCAGGTGGTTAAGCTTGCCAACAAGCAAATTGCAGAGCCGCGCCAACTTCTCCAATTTCTTTCGGAAGATGCGCAACTTACCCTTGTGATTATAGAGCCAATACTGATGCACAAGTTGATTCCGTTCCGTCCGGATTGTATCTAGTTCCTGAAATAGCCCGTAATCGATCAGGCCTACACTTAGTCCAACGTGGAGTAGATTATACAACGTCAGCCCATTACAAAATGCTCTAGTGCGCTCCACCTCGTCCTCTGACAACTGCGTGGTGGACTTGTTCCAGATAATTTGCGTGAAGACCAACCACTTTAGCAAATCCTCAATGAAACTGTACAATAGTGCAATACCCTCAAAATATCTATCCTTCTTGTTTTGATTCAAAATGTCGTTGATGCTCTCGGCTAAACCATTGACCTCATCAATAAGATTGTGTCGAGCAACGGGTTGCTGGCTCATTCAGTTTTTAGGCTCCTTCGAGACCTCTGGTTTGGGATACCAAGCTTTGACCTTGACAACTTGGGACATAGAGCAAAAGACAACGGGCAAACGGCATCGGACATTATCCATCGCCCTCTGTAGCGTCTCGACAGTCTCGAATTGATGATCATTCAAGCCTTTTCATCGGTTTCCTGTAGTTTTCTTGGTCACCATTGGTGGTGGCTTTGGTGAACCGCGATCAAGATCAGTAACAAACTTCAATATAAGCCGCTCGCTGTCGTCGCGGGTAAAATGCCTGATGTATCTCTTACCATCATAGTTTAGTTCAAATGTGAAAGCTCCAAACGTCGCTAAGAATTCTTCGCGTGTTAGCCCACGCGTATCTGCCGTATTAAACGGGCCACTCTCGAGGTTGAAGCTCGCGTTCCTTGGTATTCCATAAGTATCCTCAGGCCTAACGATTTCAGGCCCAACTCTGAAGTTGACTGGAACTTCCCTATTGTTCAAATCCGATCTTATGATGCCAGAAAGGTGCAAGATTGGACCATCTGTATTGTTCTGGCCAAGCGCTTGGAAGGCGCGGACCCACACAGTTTGATCCTGACTGGCCGATCTAGCCAAATTTAGGAACCCTATCATCCCCCAATTTGGTTTGTCGTAATCCCATGAAATATCGGGAAGCGGAGAAGAGAGCGCGGCGGTGCTGGGGATGACCTTCGCATTCGTGGCGCTTCGATTCCCCGAAAATAACCACCCGACAATTATGAGAGCTATCCCCGCGGCAGCTAATCCAGCGCCAATCGGGATGAGGAACTGCACCCTAAAATTCCTGACCGCCTTACGCCAACCGGCCGCTATTTTAGCGGCGTCGTCGTAAATGAGATACCCTGCGCAAAACAGCCCTACGGCGAGAAGCAACCAAAAAAACAGCGGCGAAGCGCTTGCAATCACTTTCAGCGCATCCTGCGCTTCCTGAGGTAGCGAAATAATGTCAATGATCTGTTTAGCAGTGCCGAGTAGAGCCGCCCCGCCGACGCCAATGCCTGCACCGATTTGTTTGACCGACTGCCGCATGCCTTTTTTATAGCACGATTTCGCGTTGCATGTTCAAAGTGGCAAGCGCGAGGTCTTGACGGTCCCAAAACGGCTTTAGAGGTTTACCGCGCGGTGACCGTGAAGACGACGGCGCAGGCCGACGGTGGATGCGAGTAGTCACTTTCGCTATTCTGAGGTGATGAACGACACTATCAGGCATCATTACAGCCCCCAGTTTTACCTACGGCAGTGGGCCGGGGTCGACGGGCGGCTCTTTCGGTATCACCGGCCATATGACCATACTGTCGTCTCAAAGCGCTCGCCGGAACACACGGGTTTCGAGGACTATCTCTACACCGTTGAGCACGGGGATGATCCACAAATCATTGAGAAGGGGTTCTTTTCGAACGTGGACAACTACTCGGCCCCTATCCTCGAAGCTCTGAGCCAACTAGGCCCTGGATTGGTCACTCTCGGGAGTGGTCATCTCGGGAACGATCAAAGGAGCGACTGGACGAGGTTCATCAACTCGTTGCAGCTGCGCGGCCCGCACTCACTTGCTGAAATAGGGGCTGTCCTCCAACGCAGTGTCCGAGAGAACATTGAGTGGAAGCACACGGTGAGGCCTATCGGGCCACCAAGCGGCCTGGCGATCCAGAACTCGGTTTACGAACACGCGCAACGAGATGCGCCGAGTTGGGTCGCGGATGCACACAAGTTTCTTCTCACCCAGATGATAGATGACGAGCGAATAGGGCATGTTATCGTCAACATGATCTGGGGTGTTCTCGACTTGTCCCTCGCTCCTCACTCGTTGCTAACCTCAGATCGACCCTACATCCGTTGGCACGGGCTGCTCTCGCCCGTATGTTTGGCGAGCGTGCCGATATCGCCGACCCGGTTATTCGTTGCAGCCAATGACATGCGCCAGCTGGAGAGTCTCGCAAGGCTGTCGAACAGGGACTTGGCGCGGAAGGCCAACGACATCGCCGTGCGGATGGCAGTTGAGAACGTGTACGGCAACAATGCTGGCCAGTTGGCATTCGTTGAAAAGCGCCTCCGACGGTCGAACCAAAACCCCATCCCCGGTGCAATCGCATACGACTGGTAAATGGTTGC
>CAWGKV010000019.1:0-35963 GCA_963823165.1 uncultured Alphaproteobacteria bacterium
ATGGATAGATGTTTCCCCGGGATTGCCGGCCCGGTCCAGCGCCTGCCAGCCCTCCTCAGACGCACCGTCGCCTTCGATTTCGCTTGTTTCAGTTTGAGGGGCAAACCCGCGCCTGCGAGCGCAGAACCCCCGGTTTCTCGGACCACGTCGCTCAATGCCGATCAAGTGATCCGCCCCTTACGAGGCACGTTGGAGATGGTCGAACAAAGTTCGTCTGGACGCCACCACGAATGGCGTGATCGGCGGAACAGACCGTGGAGGTCCGTGGGACTTTCCGTGGGACGTTCAGCGCTCTTCGTGGGATTTTGGAGCCCTTTTTGTTCCCTTCAGCGCCGAAAAGCGGTTCGGCTTGGATGGGTCTAAAGCTGTGTGACTTCAGTTGTTTGAGTGGCGCGCCCGGAGAGGCTTGAACTCCCAACCCTCGGTTTCGAAGACCGATACTCTATCCAGTTGAGCTACGGGCGCGGCTCACCGGCGTCGCCATAGCATGAAGAGCCGGCGCGTAGGAAGCGCGCTGACCGCTCTTCGAGGGATCGGCGCCCGGCGCGCTGAAGTCGACGGCCTTCTTGGTGGCCTTAGTCGAGCTTCTCCGGCGTCATCAAAGTCACCGCGTCGCGACAAAAAACAGTCTCGGAAACGGCAGCAGCACCGTCCCGTCCGCCTCGGCCGGATAGGCCCTTGCGATCGCCGCCTCGTAGCGGGCGAGATAGGCTTCCCGCTCGGCCGGATCGAGCGGTTCGATGAAGGGGCGCAGGCCCGTTCCCTTGACCCACTCGACCACGGCGCGCGCGCCGGCGAGCGGATGAAAGTAGGTCGTGCGCCAGACGTCGACGCGCGGCGCGTGGGGCCGCAACAGGCGGAAATACCAGTCGGCCTCCCGCCGCGCCGCCCGGGCTTTCGATGCGAGCTTGCCCGCCCAAGGGCCGTCCGCGGCGACCTCGCGCATGAGGCGGTGCGAGGGCTCGTCGAGATTGTCGGGCATCTGGACCGCGAGCGAGCCTCCCGCCGCAAGCTTCGCGACCAGCCCGGGCAGCAGCGTCTCGTGGTCGGGGATCCACTGGAAAACTGCGTTGGCAAGGATGACGTCGAAGCCCTCGCCGTACCAGCCGACGATGTCGGCGACCTCGAAGGAGACGTCGGGCAGCCGCTTGCCTGCGGCCTCGATCATGTCGGGCGAAGAGTCGAGGCCGACGATCTCGGCCTTCGGGTAGCGCTCGCGCAGGATCTCGGTCGAATTGCCCGGGCCGCAACCGATGTCCGCGGCGCGGCGAGCGTCGGCGTTCGGGATTCGGCTCACGAGGTCGCGCACCGGGCGCGTACGCTCCTCCTCGAACTTGACGTATTGGGCGGGCGACCAGGACATGTCTTGGCTTCAGGGAAAGAGCCGTCGCCGTTCCCACGCCGACTCGGGCGTCGCCCGGGTGAACCGGACCCGGTCGTGCAGGCGGAAGGCGCCGTCGCGCCAAAACTCGATCTCGACCGGCGTCAGCCGCCAGCCTCGCCAATAGGCCGGCCGCGGAATCTCGCTGTCTCCGAAGCGTTTGGCGTAGGCCTCGACCGCCCCCTCCAGCGCGGCGCGTGATTCCAGCGGACGCGACTGCTGGCTCGCCCAGGCGCCGATCCGGCTTTGCCGTGGACGGCTGACGAAGTACGAATCTGCCTCCGCCTCGGTGAGCGAATCCACCGGGCCACGGAATCGCGCCTGTCGGCGCAACGACTTCCAGTGAAACAGCGCCGCCGCTTTCGGGTGAGCCGCCAGTTCCCGGCCCTTGGCGCTTTCCGCGTTGCCATAGAAGACGAGGCCGCGCAAGTCCACGCCCTTGCACAGCAGCACCCGGACGTCGGGCAGTCCGTCCTCGTCGACCGTTGCGAGCGCCATCGCCTCGGGATCGTTGGTCTCCGCCGCCGCGGCCTCCTCAAGCCACAGCCGAAAAAGCAAGACCGGGTCCTCCGCCTCGGTGAAGTCGGGTGTCAAGACGCTCAAGAAGCTGCCGCTCCGTTTCAAATGCCGTCGATCAGCCTGCTCGGCGCAACCGTCTTAGTCGCCATAATCGGAATCGACAACAGCATCCGACTCGGCGAAGCTTGGGGCAAATCGCGCTGCGAAATCAGCCGATCTCCGTCGGACTTGCAGCGCGGCCGGCGAAGGCCCAGATAGGCAAGGGAGACATTGGCGCCCACGCTCCTGATGAGGCGGGCGCCGCAGAATGGGCTCGTGATGCGCAATCCATATGACGTTCTTGGGGTGCCGAAGTCGGCCAGCGCGGCCGAAATCAAGTCCGCCTTTCGCAAGCTCGCCAAGAAATACCATCCCGACCAGAGCCGCGAGCCGAGGGCGAAGGAGCGGTTCGCGGAGATCGGCTCCGCATACGAGATTCTCGGGGATGAGAAGAAGCGCGGCGCCTTCGACCGAGGCGAGATCGACGCCGAGGGCAAGCCCCGCGCGCCGCAGTTCGAGGGCTTCGGCTTCGGCCGGCAGCCCGGGGCCGGAAGCGCGGATGTCCACGGATTCGGCTTCGACTTCGGGCCGGGCGGGTTTGCCGCAGGCGGCTCGATCGATCCTGACATCCTGTCCGAGTTGTTCGGCTCCGGCGGACGGCGTGGGGGGCGGACGCGGCCACAGGCCTCGCATGGCGAAGATATCGCCGTCACCGTCGCCGTGCCGCTCCCCACCATCGCCCACGGAGGTTCGATCCGCGTCGTCTTACCGACCGGCAGAACGCTGGACGCCACGGCGCCGGCGGGGATCGAGGAGGGAAAGTCGATTCGGCTGCGCGGCCAGGGCCAGCCCGGCCAGCGCGGCGGACCGGCAGGCGACGTCATCGTCACGATCCGCTATGCGTCCCATCCGGTGTTCAAGGTCGAGGGCCCCGACCTCCGGCTCGAGCTGCCGGTCACCCTTTATGAGGCTGTGCTGGGCGGCAAGGTGCGCGTGCCGACGCTCGGCGGCGAGGTGGAAATGTCCATCGCTCCGGGCATGAGCGGGGGCCAGGTGCTGAGGCTGCGCGGCAAGGGCCTGCCCGCCGCCGCAGGTCATGCCGCCGGCGATCTTCTCGCCACGATCCGGATCGTGCTTCCGAACTCTCCAGACCCGGATCTGACGGAGTTGATGCGCAAATGGCGCGATCGCAAACCCTATGACCCCCGTTCAAGCATGAGTTGACCGCGCCGCGGCTCGCCTGCTGCTTGGACGAGCGGCGGCGCCCATGACTGGGTTCACACATTTTGTGAGAGCGCGAGGCCTTCGCCTGCTTCCCATGCGGGTGCGTCGAGGCTAAGGGATGCTCGCGAACTTTCGTTCCGAAACGACGCGCAGCGGGGCTTTGATGGAGCGTACGGATCTGGGCTTCGCCGAAACCGGCGTGATGCGCGGGATGCGCGGCGTCATCCTCGGAGTGGCTAACAATCGGTCGATCGCCTGGGGCATCGCCAAAGCGGCGCGCGCCGCCGGAGCTGAGCTCGCGTTCACTTTCCAGGGCGAGGCCCTGGAAAAGCGGGTGCGCCCTCTGGCCAAAGAAATCGGCGCGGAGGTGCTCGGCCATTGCGACGTGACCGACGGAGCGACCATCGACGCGGTGTTCGCCGAAGCGGAGAAGCTCTGGGGTTCGCTCGATTTCGTCGTCCATTGCATCGCTTTCGCCGACAAGGACCAGCTTACCGGCCGCTATATCGACACCACCGAGGAGAACTTCGCCAAGTCGCTGGCGATCTCCTGCTATTCGTTCACCGCCATCGCCCAGCGGGCGGAAAAGTTGATGCCCCGCGGCGGTTCGATGCTGACGCTGACATACTACGGGGCGGAGAAATGGATGCCCCACTACAACGTGATGGGCGTCGCCAAGGCCGCGCTGGAGGCGAGCGTCCGCTATCTGGCCGCCGATCTCGGCGAAAAGGGAATCCGGGTCAACGCCGTCTCGGCCGGCCCCATCAAGACCTTGGCCGCGTCCGGGATCGGCGACTTCCGCTACATCTTGCGGTGGAACGAGTACAACGCGCCGCTGAGGCGCTCGGTCACCATCGAAGAGGTCGGTGACAGCGCCGTCTATTTGTTGTCTCCCATGTCGCGTGGCGTGACCGGCGAAATCCTCCATGTCGACGCCGGGTACCATGTGGTCGGGATGAAAAATCCGAACGCTCCCGACATTTCCGTCGCCAAGGATTGACGCGCTCGCGCCGAGCCGTACGTCGAACCCGCTTCCGTCCCCGAGGTCCATCGCGTGGCGCCGGAGGGGATGGGGCTCGCCGCGGCGGCGTTCCTCACGCCTCGAGTCCTGGCGCCTCTGACGACCGTCAAAGCCAGGGCGCGTTCCGCCAAAGCCCGGGACAACCGGAGCAAAGCCCAAGGAAACCGCATCCAAGCATAACTCTTCCACGAATTTAAGCTTTTCAATAGCATACGGGGGAATCCAAATTGTTTTTCGTCCGCCTCGCCCATCGCCTCCGCTTCGTCCGCGGCCTGCCCGCTGCCGGCAAAACCTGCGTTCCGGTCAAAGGCAGTCGAGCTACAGGTCGCGTGAGCCCCGCAGGCCCCTCCATCCCAATCTCGCTTTCCATCGCGCCGGGATTGCGGCCAACCCGACTGTGGCGTGGCTTTCTTAAAGTATCAAGAACAAAACAGGAATATTTGCATCTCACCCATCGCAGGCGGCAAACGCGGGCGCTGGCCAGCGACCCCGCAGGACGACAGGTAGAGACCCCGCCGTCCCATAGGGCGTCTCGCGGGGACGGCTTCGGCACGGAGGTGAGGCGCAAGCAGGCCCTCAAGTCCTCAGCCACAACCGCCGCTTGCCCCGCTCGGTCACGCGCAGCCAGAGCGCGAGCGCGGCGATTGCCAGATGCACGTAAGCATTCTGCAGAAAGAGCGCGCGCGGACCAAGGCTCTTCATCAGGAGCGAGGCGATCGCCGGCGCGGCGATGGCGGCGATGCAATAGACGAACAGGAGCCCGACGGAGATGAAGATCATGTCGTGCGGCGAGGCGCCGTCATTGGCGAGCGAGATAGCCAAGGTGTAGAGCGAATAGGTCATGAGCCCCGCCAGGAACCCGAGCCCGATCAGCCACGGGCCCGGCCCCGTGAGCCGGCTCAGCATGACCTCGCAGGCGGCGCCCCCGATCATCGCTGCCGCCATGATGAGCCGCCGGTCGACGCGGTCGGACAAAGCGCCGACCGGGAAGACCCCCAGCGCCGAGCCCACCACGATCGCCGAGGTGAAGAGCGGCGCCTGATCCGGCTTCATGCCGATGTCGACCGCGAACACGGGCGCCAGCGCGAACGACGCGCCGTTGGCGGCGCCGGCGGCGAGAGCCGCAAGGCAGGCGAGCGGCGCGGCGCGTAGGAGCCACAGGAGGCGCGGGCGGACGCTCTTGGGCGTCATCGGCGGATCGACGCTCGTCATCGCCATCGGCACGATGGCGATGGCGAGCAGCGCCGCGGCGACCGCGAACGGCGCAAATCCGGCCGGCCCCAGTGGCTGCATCGCCATCTGCCCGGAGGCGGAGGCGGCGAAATTGGCGATCTGATAGAGCGCGTAAAGCTTGCCGCGGTTCGAGTTGGTCGCCTTGGCGTTGATCCAGGCCTCGATAACCGCATAGAGGCCGGCGAAGACGAAGCCGATCAGCGCCCGGAAGACGAGCCAGGCCGCGGGCGCGACGACGACCGGCATCAGAATGACGCTGGCGATGGCGATCGCCACCAAGGCGGCGAAGGCGCGGATATGGCCGCCGCGCCGGATGATCGCCGGCGCCGCCAGCGTCCCGGCCAGCATGCCGGCGAAATAGGCCGACCCGAGCAGGCCGACCGTCAGATCCGGGAAGCCCTCGATACGGGCGCGGAGCGGCGTCGTGACGCCGATGAGCGCATTGCCGCCGATCAGCAGCAGGACGGAGAAGAGCAGCGCGGCGATGGAGGAAAGAGCAGTCAAGGCGCGCGCTTCATCGCATGCCGCGGTCCCGGGCGCGAGATGCGAACGCCCCCGCCTTCGCCCAAATAAGTCGAACGCGGTCGCGAAAATCGGCATATGCCGCGGAAGCGCTACATCTCGGTTTGAATCTCGGCTTCGGCCCCGCCGGTTCTAGGCGCTTTGGATCGCGTTGTTCTATTTCTTGCAACTTCCAAACAGGGGCGTTTGACGCCAGGCCCCCTGCACCATGCTTCGCATGGTCCCCCTCTTCCGCGTTGCGGGGGAAGAGACGGCTGGCCGCCGCGCTATCCCGCCTTGCGCAGCGAAGCGGAGCGCGGGAGGGGGACCGCCCGAAGGGCGGTGGGGGCGGCGCACCAGCAATTCTAAAAGTAGGTGGGGCAATTTTTTTATGAGCCCGGATTCCCAAATCAGCGGAAACATGATTCACGCTGAGGATGGAGATTTTGGCGTCGCTGCTCTCCGACCTGAAGGCGGTTTGCGCTGCGTTCCCGGACCCCCGCAAGGGGCGGAGCGGCAATATCGCCATAGCCGATTTCGGTCTGTCGGCGTTCGCCATGTTCTTCATGCAGAGCGCGTCGTTCCTGTCCTTTCAGCGGACGCTGGAGAAGGGCCAAGGGCGCTCGAACTGCCAGACCCTGTTCGGGATCGAGAAAATCCCCTCCGACAATTATATCAGGGACATGCTCGACGGGGTGGAGCCTGCTCTGCTCGCGCCTTGCTTTGAACGGATGGAGCAATTGCTGCTCGAACCGGCGATGGGCGAGGCGTTCGGTCGGCTTGGCGGCAGAACGCTGATCGCCCTCGACGGGAGCGAGTATTTCTGCAGCCAGAAGATCACCTGCCCGCACTGCCAGACGCGCAAGCGCAGCAACGGCAAGGTCGAAAGCTATCATTCGATGCTGGCTGCGACCGTGGTCGCGCCGGGACATTCGAAGGTGGTCCCGCTGAGCCCCGAGTTCATCGTCAAGCAGGACGGCGCCGAGAAGCAGGACTGCGAGCGCAACGCCGTCAAACGCTGGCTCGACCAGCACGGCGCGCGCCTGAAGCCCTTGCGCCCGGTGTATCTCGCCGACGATCTGTTCGCCTGCCAGAGCGTGGTCGAGAGGCTGGCCGCCAACGGTGACGATTTCATCTTCACCTGCAAGGAGACCTCGCACAAGGCGCTCTACAACTTCATCGAGGGCTGCGCGTTCGAGCGCCATGAGATCAAGGTCCGCAAAGGCAAGATGCACGAGACCCACCGCTACCGGTTCATTGAGAACGTTCCGCTGCGCGACGGCAAGGACGCCGTGCTGGTCAATTGGATCGGCTTCGAGATTCTGGACGCCAAGGGCGCCGTGAAATACAAGACCGCCTTGGTCACTTCGTTGCCGGTTACAAAAGCCAGCGTCGCCGAGATTGTCGTCTGCGGCCGGGCGAGGTGGAAGATCGAGAACGAAAGCTTCAACGTCCTAAAAAACCACGGCTACGAACTCGAACACAATTTCGGCCATGGCGAGACCTATCTGGCCATGACGCTCGCCGCCCTCAACCTGCTCGCCTTCGCCTGGCACACTGTGCTCGACCTCGTCGAGCCGCCCTGGCGCAAGGCCCGCGAAGCGGCGGAAAAGCGAACCAGCTTCTTCGCCTATCTCGCAACCTTGACCAGCTTCGTGGTCTTCCCCGCCTGGCCCGACCTCCTCGAAGCCCTCGCCACCTTCACGATCCCGCCCAACCTACTCTCTGTCCAAAAAAACGAATAAAGCAATGCCAACCAAACCGCGGGCGACTTTTAGAATTGCTGGTCCCGAGTTTCCGCCGTCGACCGACGGGTTCTCCGAGAGTATTGGGAGGAGTTCGATGCGACGCGCTTTCACCGCTGTCCTCTTCTTCCTCGTCAGCCTCGGGCCCGCCCTTGCCGACGTGCGGATTGAAGCTAGCCCCGGAGGCGAGGCGACGTCTTTTCTCAACTATTTCGAAATGCTGCGCGAATCAGGGGAACGCGTGGTCATCGACGGACCCTGCTACTCCGCCTGCACGCTCGTGCTGGACATCTTGCCGCGCAGCCGGATCTGCGTCACGCGCCGGGCGGTCCTTGGCTTCCATGCGGCGAGGCTGGTCGACCAGGACGGCGACGAGTTTCCGGCGCCGGAGGCGACCCGGGTCGTGGCCGAGGCCTATCCCGCCCCGATCCGGGACTGGATCAGGCGGCACGGCGGCCTGACGCGCAGGCCTATCTTCCTCCGTGGACGCGAGCTCGCGTCCTTTTATCCTGTCTGCCGATAGCGCCACTTGGCCGGATAGGGCGCAGATCGGGGTGACAGGCAGGAGCTAGCGCTGCGTGTAGCTCACACCTCTCGCGTACTCGGACTTGCGTCGATGATGCGGGCCCCACCCTGCCCGGGGTGCGCGCCACCTCCCCAGCAAGCCGACAGCAATCTGGGGAAGGATCGCAGGCGGACGCGGTCAGGAGACGTGCTTGCGGCGCGAGGAAAGCGGGGTGATCCGCCGAACTTGCGTCGCGCTCGAATGCTTGGCGCTCGAATGCTTGGGAAGCTTCTCGGCGATGCCGTAGAGCTGCTCGCGCCGGTCGATTTCGGCCATCACGTCGTCGGGCGTGATCCCGCATTCGACCCAGATGACGGCGAGATGGTAGAGCAGGTCGGCGCTCTCGAGGACAACTTGCTCGCGGTTCATCAGGACGGCGTCGAGGCCGACTTCGACCGCTTCCTCGGCGAGCTTCTTGGCCATCTTCTGCACGCCGTCGCGGAAAAGCTTGGACGTGCGCGAGGCGGAAGGGCTGCGCTCGCGCGCCTGCCGCACGGCGGAAAAGAGCCGGTCGAGCAAATCAGCCACGGCGCGTCCATTATCCTTCACGGCACGGATAATGGGCAGGCTTCGTTCCCAAAGTATGACAAATCTGCCGTCGTCCGCCGAGTTTTCGGGAATTTTCGTGATGAACTGTTGAAAGCGGGGCGGTCAGCCCGCAGCTAGCGCCTCGAACATCGGTCGGCCGTCGACGCCGCCGACCAGCGGATCGATCAGGTTCTCGGGATGCGGCATCAAGCCGAGTACATTGAACCTCTTATTGAACACTCCCGCGATGGCGTTCTCCGAGCCGTTCGGATTTGACGCTTCGTCGATCCGACCGCAGGCGTCGCAATAGCGGAACGCCACTTGCGCGTTGTCTTCGATCGCCTTGATCGTCGCATCGTCCGCCTCGTAATTTCCCTCGCCATGGGCGATGGCGAATTTGACCACCTGTCCCTGTGCGTAGCCGCGTGTGAAGCGGTTTCTGGCGTTTTCGACCCGAAGGTGCTGCATCCGGCAAACGAAGCGGCGACCCGAGTTGCGCATCAGCACGCCGGGCAGGAGGCCGGCTTCGCACAGAATCTGAAAGCCGTTGCAGATGCCGAGCACCAGCCCGCCTCTCTCCGCGTGGCGCCTGACCGCGTGCATGATCGGGGATCGGGCGGCGATTGCGCCGCAGCGCAGGTAATCGCCATAGGAGAAGCCGCCTGGAAGGACAACCAGATCGGTCCCTTCCGGGAGCTCTCGGTCGCCGTGCCAAAGGATCGTAGGCGCTTGGCTGGTCGCCTGGCGCAGGGCGCGGGCCGCGTCCCGCTCACGATTGGATCCGGGAAAGAGAACAACGGAGGCCTTCATCGGATCAGGCGATGTCGATCGCGTAGTCTTCGACGATCGTATTGGCGAGCAGACGCTCGCAGGCCTCGTTCAATATCCTTCTCGCGTTTTCGCGATCCGTCTCGTCGAGCTCGATTTCGAAGATCTTGCCCTGGCGGACGGACTTCACCCCTTCGATGGACAGCGAGCGAAGCGCGCCTTCGATCGCCTTGCCTTGAGGATCGAGCACCCCCAATTTCAGCGTTACGGTGACGCGGGTTTTCAAGTTGTCGATCTCCATTCGTCAGGCCGCATTCGAAGTGGGGGCCATGGTCAGGAGCGCGTAGAGCGCGGTCGGATCCCGGGTCGCGCGCAACTGCGCGGCTACGGGCGCGTTGCGCAGCAGCCGCGCGCTCATCGCCAGCGCCTTGAGATGGTCCGCGCCGGCCAACTCGGGCGCGATCAGCATGAAGATGAGATCGACGGGAAGCCCGTCGGGCGCATCGAAATCGATCGGGCGCTCGAGGCGGGCGAAGACGCCGAAAATCTGTTCGCACTTTGCGAGCTTCCCATGTGGGATGGCGACCCCGTCGCCGACCCCGGTCGAGCCGAGCCGCTCGCGTTGCAGCAGCGCGTCGAAGATCTCGCGGGCGGGCAGGCCGGAAACGAGCGCGGCGCGCTCGCTCATCTCCTGCAGGGCCTGCTTCTTGCCGTTTACCCGCAGGGCTGCGAGAACGGCGTCCGGCTTGATGAGCTGGGATAGCGACATTTCCGTCCCGAAGGTTCGGCGACCGTCCGCGCCCGCGTGGGCGTTCTCAGTGCGGATCGAGCCACCCGATTGCGCCGTCGCGGCGCCGGTAGACCACGTTCACCCGCCCGCTGCCAGCATGCTCGAAAATGACAACCGGGGCGCCCGTCAGGTCGAGTTCGGCTACTGCGGAAGCCACCGAAAGGGATTTCAGCGCCTCGGTCCCCTCCGCGACGACGACGGGATTGAAGCCTTCTTCAGGTTCTTCGTCCTCATGGAGCGGAGCCTCCACCACGTAATTGGCCACCTTGGCCTTGCCGTTGCCAATGGCCGAATGTCCCTTGAGTCGCTGCTTATAGCGCCTCAAACGTGCCTCGACCTTGTCGGCGGCCTGCTCGAAGCAGGGATAAGGCTCGTGCGCGCGGCCTTCCGCGTGAAGGGTTACGCCAGAACTGAGTCGAAGCGTACAGTCGGACCGGTATCCCGAACCTTCACGCGTGATGACCACGTGACCGCCGACCGTTCCGTTGAAGTACCGTGAGACGACCGCCTCGACTTTTTCCAGGACATGCTGACGCAAAGATTCCCCGATATCGAGGTTCTTGCCGGATACTCTCAAAGTCATCGATTTATTGGCCTGTATCTTACCCGAGCAGAAGGCTCTTTCGCCGCCGCTCGTTTTAGCGCCTCGACCACCGCGCCTCGCTTGCTCATCGCGTCTCGCCGGGCGAGCGGCAAGTCGGGAGCTAGCGTTAGGAGCCTGTCGAGGCCATGTCAATCGCCGTAGCAACGCTCTGTTCCAACGGGGTAATCGGATTTCAAACTTCCGCCGCCTCGGAGGCTTCCGGCGCCTGGGAAGAGTGCATAGGGGACATCTTCTGCTTCCGTCTTTCCACCGAGGAGGGAATTTTCAAGCTGTCGCGGTATTTGGCTACGGTGCGTCGTGCGACAACGATGTCGGCCTTCCGCAGGCGCTCGACGATGCCGTCGTCGGAGAGCACCTCGGCTGGGTCTTCCCTCTCGATCATCTGTCGAATGCGCTGGCGAACCGCCTCGGCCGAGTGGGCTTCGCCCGAGTTCGGCGGAGGCGATGGCGGCGGTGAAGAAATACTTCATCTCGAACAGGCCGCGCGGGGTCTGGATGAACTTGTGCGCGGTGGCGCGCGACACCGTCAACTCGTGGACTCCGATCGCCTCGCCGACCGTTTTCAGGTTGAGCGGTTTCAGCCTCGACACGCCTTCGACCAGGAAGGCGTCCTGGCGCCGCACGATTTCACTCGCGACATTGAGAATCGTGCGCGCTCGCTGTTCGAGGCTCTTGGTCAGCCAGTTCGCCGACTGAAGTTGGGCCGAGACGTATTGCTTGTCTTCCTCCCGTTTCGTTCCGCGCCGGATGGTGGCGGCATAGGTTTCGTTGACCAGCACGCGAGGCAGCGCTTGGCTGTTGAGCTCGATGCGCCATGTCCGGTCGGGCGCGGCGGTCACGTAGACGTCGGGAATGGCGGGGGCCCCGGGCGGGTCGCCGAACGCCCGGCCCGGCTTCGGTTCGAGCCGCCTGATTTCGGCGATCATGTCGCGGAGATCCTCGTCATCGACGCCGCAGAGCCGGCGCAGCAGGAGAAAGTCGCGCCGCGCCAGCGCCGGAAGGTTCTCGACGAGGACCTGCATGGCCGGATCGAAGCGGTCGCGTTCGCGCAGTTGCAGCGCCAGGCACTCGGCTAGGCTGCGGGCGAACACCCCGGTCGGCTCCAGCGTCTGCATGCGGACGAGCACCTCTTCGACGGTTTCGGCCGTCGCCCCGAGCCGTTCCGCAATCGCGTCACACGCGCCGACGAAGTAGCCCGCCTCGTCGACGCCGTCGATCAGCGCGACGCCGATCATCCGTTCGATCGGATCAGCGAGGAGGACGCCGGCCTGGCGCTCCAGATGTTTGCGCAGCGAGAGAGTCTCGGCCGCATAGGCTTCGAGCTCCGGAGCGTAGCTCGTGTCCGATCCTCCGCCGCCGACCCCGGTCCAGGCACTCGCCGTCAGGCCGTCGGGCGGCGAGGCGGCAAGGACAGGCGCGGCGAAATCCGGCTCAAAAGCGTTCTCAAGTTCGGTCCCGAGATTGGCGGCGAGACCGGAGGCGTCCGTTTCGAGTCCCTCCGAGGCCCAGTCGCCCGGTTCGGCGGCCGTTTCGGCTGGAGCGGCGGGCCACTCCGGCTCGACCCGATCCGGCCCCTCGTCGGCGTCGCGCTCTTCCGCCCGCTCGAGCAGCGGATTGCTCTGTAGCTCGCTCTCGATGAACGCGCTCAATTCGACGTTGGGCATTTGCAGCAACTTGATCGCCTGAAGCAGCTGCGGCGTCAGAACCATCGTCTGACCCTGCCGCATCGTCAATTTTGCCGAAAGCGCCATTGATCTCCGCAACCCGAGCCACCCCGCCCCCTGGCGGGCCATTCGCGGCTCGCTTCTTGCTTGCCCGGATCCTATAACGCAAGCCTCCTTTCTATCGAATTATGAAAGCGCCGCCGCACGCACCCTTGACCGGGTCGCAGGCGCACGTTGGCAATCCATATAAAGACTTGCTTATATGTTTATTGCGAGATGCTGGGAGCGCTGCTAAGGAAGCGCCCGACCTCAGCAGGAATTCGCCGCCCATGACCAAAGCCGCCGACTATGCCGTCGCCGATTTCGGCCTTGCCGATTTCGGCCGCAAGGAGATCGCGATCGCCGAGACCGAAATGCCGGGGCTGATGGCGACTCGCGCGGAATACGCCGCCGTTCAACCCCTCAGAGGCGCCCGCATCGCCGGATCGCTGCATATGACGATCCAGACGGCGGTGCTGATCGAGACCCTGAAGGCGCTCGGCGCCGACGTGCGCTGGGCTTCATGCAACATCTATTCGACTCAGGACCACGCCGCCGCGGCGGTCGCCGCCTCGGGAACGCCGGTGTTCGCTGTCAAGGGCGAGAGCCTGGAGGACTATTGGGAGTACACTCACCGCATCTTCGAGTGGGTGGACGGCGGCTCGCCAAACATGATTCTCGACGACGGCGGCGACGCGACGCTCCTCATCCATCTCGGGCATCGCGCCGAACAGGGAGACGTGGCTTTCCTTGAAACGGCGTCGAACGAGGAAGAGGAGGTACTCTACGCCGCGATCAAGCGGCGTCTCAAGAGCAAACCCGGCTGGTACGGCCGCAACGCGGCCTCCATCCGCGGCGTCACCGAAGAGACCACCACCGGCGTGCACCGGCTCTATGTGATGGCCAAGGAAGGCAAACTTCTCTGGCCGGCGATCAATGTCAACGACAGCGTCACCAAGTCGAAATTCGACAACCTCTACGGCTGCCGCAAGTCGCTCGTCGACGGCATCCGCCGCGGCACCGACGTGATGATGGCCGGCAAGGTGGCGATGGTCGCGGGCTTCGGCGACGTGGGCAAGGGGTCGGCCGCGTCTCTGCGAAACGCCGGCTGCCGGGTCATGGTTTCGGAAATCGACCCGATCTGCGCGCTTCAAGCGGCGATGGAGGGCTACGAGGTCACGACCATGGACGACGCCGCCCCGCGCGCCGACATCTTCGTCACCGCCACCGGCAACGTCGACGTCATCACCATCGACCACATGCGCAAGATGCATGACCGGGCGATCGTCTGCAACATCGGCCACTTCAACTCGGAGATCCAGGTCGCCGCCTTGCGCAACCTGAAGTGGAACAACGTCAAGCCCCAAGTCGACGAGATCGAGTTCCCCGACGGCAAGAAGATTTTGCTTCTGTCCGAAGGCCGGCTCGTCAATCTTGGGAATGCGACAGGGCATCCGTCCTTCGTGATGTCGGCCTCGTTCACCAACCAGACGCTTGCGCAGATCGAGCTGTTCACCAAGCCCGGCCGGTACGAGAAGCAGGTCTATACCCTGCCCAAGCACCTCGATGAGAAGGTCGCCTCGCTGCACCTCGCCAAGATCGGAGCGAAGCTGACCAAGCTGACGCCGGAGCAGTCGAAATACCTCGGAGTCGCTGCCAGCGGACCGTTCAAGGCCGAGCACTACCGGTATTGAAATGGGCCATGATGGCCAGGCTCTTCCTGGCCATCATGGCATCCGCAATGAAAGCTCTCGGCCGAAAACAAGAATTAAGGGGACGGCTGACGCGTCCGCCGCTCCAAATTGTTCCAACGATTATTTCCATTCCGGCGTGCAAACAACGTATTGGTCGGCGATCAACTCGTGGTCGCCCTGCTTCTCTCGCTGAAAATAGAGGTAGCAGATGCTCAAGCCTCCGGTGCGATAATTCACGCGAAAGACGCCGCCCTCCTGCTCGTGGCGCGTCGCAATCAGCCCATATTCGCCGGGTTCCTGTTTGGTCGCGCCTTCACCGCCGCGATAACAGCTGGTGACGCCAAAAGCGCCTGGACCAACGTCGGTGCGCCCGGGATTGTGAGCGAACTGACAGGCGACAACGTCGCCGCTGAGCTTATCCACCCGGTAGACCAGCGACAAATTGATCTGCGGCGCGGCAAGGAATTCGTACTGACTTGCGAGCGAGGGCGCCGGAGCGTCCAACATCGCCATCGACGCCGCAAAAAACATAGAAGCGTTGCGCAACGTCACTTTTCGGCGGGACAGACCGACTCGAGCGTACACGGGTCTGTATCGACAGCAAAACGTATTATCGAAAAGCATTCACAGCAAAACCACTTTTAGGGCGGACGTCGAATCGCCATTGAAACGATAGGCTAGCTTGATGCCGTTTGCCAACTCCACGGCAGGAAAGTCTTGCTGAGCCGGACGAACCGGGCGCAGCCGCAATGGCCGACAGAAGGCGCTCCGCTCGCCTAACCCGCTCGCGCATCAGCGCCTGTCAGGATCGCGCTCGATCATCGCGCCCCCGATATCCGGAGTCGAGGGCCAGTGGCCGCGCCTCTTTCCGCCCAGCGTCTCGTAGGCGGCGAGATCGGCTGGATCGGGCTCGACTGGGACGCCGTCCTTCAGGAAAACAAGTCCTTCCGGCCCAGCCGGCATGGCTCGAACAAACGCGTCTGCCTCGTCGAGTATCTCGCGATCGGCTGGATCGGGCTCGACTGGGACGCCGTCCTTCAGGAAAACAAGTCCTTCCGGCCCAGCCGGCATGGCTCGAACAAACGCGTCTGCCTCGTCGAGTATCTCGCGAAACCGGCGGGCGACGGCGCCGGCGTCGATCGGCGCCGTCAGAGTAAGATCTTCGTAGTCGTCGGCCCGATAGCGGGCGTTGCGGCGAATCTCCGAGATCAAACTACCGGGCGAATATTCGGGGTCCTTTCCGACCGCCGCCCAAACGACCGCGCCCAGCCGAATATCTCGGTCATGGAGCGTGATGAGGTCGAGCACATCGCGGGGCTCACGGGCGCCCTGCAGCTGCGAGCGCCTTGTTGGCGGCCAGATCGAACACGTGGAGACGATAGCCGAATAGCGGATCCCTGACAGTCGCGAAGAAGCGGAAATCGCTGTCGCGCGCCCATTCGAGCCGCGTCTCCTCGCCCCCTCGCTCCACCAGGGCGGCATGTATGCCGGGCTCCCGCCGCAGCCAACGCACGGCAAACCCGCTTCCAGCCAGCAGCGCCACGTCGGAGTCCGCGGCGATCGCTACGCTTTCTTCGCGATCGTGAAAGATATCCATGTCCGCCGAATAACGTGGACCATCGCGATTGATCACGCTCGCGCCCGCAACATAACTTTCAGGATTGCGATGCGAAGCAAGAGCGAGCAGGATTTCGCTCTGCAGCTTAGACAGCGGAACGGCAGGCCTCCTCAATTCGCGCCGCAAGCGACCAGGCGCTCATGTCGCCGTCGCGTCGGAGACCTTCGGCGACGACGAGCGCCTGAGCGAGGGTGGGATGCTCGCTCGGCCGGCGGCTCCAGAGAGCGCGCGCGCCGAACTCGCGGAAAGCCTGACGGTATAGCGCGGCGACAGCTTCAGGGGCGGGCCGCCCGGCGCCGAGTTCCATGAGCTGGTCGAGTGTGAGGTCTTCCGCCATTGGCGACGCCTTCATCTTCCGCCGCGCATTATGCCCGTTTTGGCCTCACAGCGAAATCTTCGCCCGCGCCGCCAGTTCCCCGACGATCCCGCGGCGGAAGGCGAGCACGCAGGCGACGAACACGACGCCCTGGATGACCGTCACCCATTCGCCGAACTGGGCGAGATAGTTCTGCATCGAGACGACGATGAACGCGCCGACGACCGGGCCGTAAAAGGCGCCCATGCCGCCGAGAAGCGTCATCAGCACGACTTCGCCCGACATGGCGAAGGCGACGTCGGTCAGCGAAGCGTTTTGGGCGACGATCGCCTTTGTCGCGCCGGCGAGGCCAGCCAGCGCCGCCGAGAGCGTGAAGGCGGCGAGCTTGTACTGCATCGAGCGGTAGCCGAGCGAGATCACCCGCGGCTCGTTCTCGCGGATCGCCTTCAAAATCTCGCCGAACGGCGAGTTGACGATGCGCTGGATCGAAAGAAAGCCGAACAGGAACACGATTGCGACGAAGACGTAGAGAATCCAGGGATTGGAAAGGTCGAACAAGCCGAGCGCCCGGCCCTGCGGCACCGCCTGGATGCCGTCCTCGCCGTGGGTGAACGGCGCCTCGACGCAGAAGAAATAGACCATCTGCGAGAAGGCGACGGTGATCATCGCGAAATAGATGCCGATCGAGCGGATGGCGAGCGCTCCAGTGACCAGCCCGAGCACGGCGGCGGCCACGACACCGAGCGCGATCGCCGAGACGGGCTCGAGGCCCCACACCTTCGCTGCATGGGCGCAGACGTAGCTCGCGAGGCCGAGGAACATCGCGTGGCCGAGCGAGAGCAGGTTGACGTAGCCGATCAGCAGGTTGAAGGCGCAGGCGAACAGGGCGAAGCAGAGCGCCTGCATGATGAAGAACGGATAGGCGACGAACGGGGCGATCGCGATCAACGCGACCATCACCCCGAAGGCGATGGCGTTCGCCCGCCGGTTGCGCTCGGTGACGTCGGCTGAGACCACGGCTTCGACGCTCATCTCACGCAGCCCTTCCGAAGAGGCCCGCCGGCCGGATCAGGAGCACGATCGCCATGATGACGAAAACGACCGTGTTCGACGCTTCGGGATAGAAGACCTTGGTCAGGCCTTCGACCACGCCGAGCACGAAGCCGGTCAGGATCGAGCCGAGGATCGAGCCCATGCCGCCGATCACCACCACCGCGAACACGACCGCGATGATGTCGGCCCCCATCCCGGGCCGGACCTGGGTGATCGGGGCGGCGAGGACGCCGGCGAAAGCGGCGAGCGCGACGCCGAAGGCGTAGGTAAGCGTCACCAGGCGCGGCACGTTGATGCCGAAGGCGCGCACCATAGTGGGGTTCTCCGTCCCCGCCCGCAGATAGGCACCGAGCTTCGTCTTCTCGATGACCAGCCAGGTGCCGAAGCAAACGACCATCGAGGCGACGATGACCCAGCCGCGGTAGACCGGCAGGAACATGAAGCCGAGATTGAAGGCGCCGCTGAGCTGCCTCGGGATGGCGTAGGGCATGCCAGAGGCGCCGAAATAGTTCTGGAACAGGCCCTGAAAGACGAGCGCGAGGCCGAAGGTCAGCAACAGGCCGTAGAGCGGATCGAACCCCGCCAGGCGCTTCAGGAACAGGCGCTCCACGATCGCGCCGACGGCGCCGATGATGACGGGCGACAGGATCAGCGCCCACCAGTAGTTGAGGCCGGCGAGTTGGAGCAGGAAGTAGGCCCCGAAAGCGCCCATCATGTAGAAGGCGCCGTGGGCGAAATTGACGATCGTCAGCATGCCGAAAATGACGGCGAGCCCGAGGCTCAGCAGCGCATAGAACGAGCCGTTAATCAGTCCGATCAGAAGCTGGCCGTAGAGCTCAGGCCAGCTGATGACGTGACCAAAGATGGTCATGGCCGGCCTCCGGCGGCGGGAATCCCTTCCCCCCTTGCGCGGGAAGGTGGACGCGCTGAAAGCGCGGCCGGATGAGGGGTCCGGTGCCGTATGGCGCCTCTCGCCGGAGCGCCTTGCGGCGCGCATCCTTCATTCGTCGCCTTCGGCGACGCCTTCTCCCGCACGGGGAGAAGGGGGCGCGTCTTTTGCCGCCTTGGGACGCACGCCATCGACTTCATCTTCACACCCCCAGCGCCTCGTGCAGCATGTCCATCTTGCCCTCGAGTTGGGCGTTGGAGAAGGCGTCGATGATCCTGCCGTGCTCCATGACGAAGAAGCGGTCGGCGAGGGTCGAGGCGAAACGGAAGTTCTGCTCGACCAAGAGGATGGTGAAGCCCTCGCGCTTGAGTTCGGCGATGGTGCGGCCGATCTGCTGGATGATGACTGGCGCAAGGCCCTCGGTCGGCTCGTCTAGCATGAGAAAGCGCGCGCCGGTGCGCAGGATCCTCGCGATCGCCAGCATCTGCTGCTCGCCGCCCGAGAGCTTGCCGCCGCCGCTCGACAGGCGCTCGCGCAAGTTGGGGAACAGGGCGAAGATGCGCTCGACGCTCATCCCGCCGGTGCGGGCGATCTGGGGCGGCAGGAACAGGTTCTCCTTCACCGTGAGGCTCGCGAAGACTGCGCGTTCTTCCGGGCAAAGCGCGACGCCGAGCCGGGCGATGCGCTCGATTGGCAGGCCGGCGAGCTCCTGGCCGCGAAAGGCGACCGAGCCGCTCCGTTTGCCGACGATGCCCATGATCGCCTTGAGCGTCGTGGTTTTGCCGGCGCCGTTACGCCCCAGCAGGGTCACGACCTCGCCCTCGCGCACGTCGAGATCGACGCCGTGCAGGATGTGCGACTCGCTGTACCAAGCCTGCAGCCCCTTCACCCGAAGCACGGATTCGGATCTTGCAGCCGGCCTCGAAGCGCGTGCCGCCTCAGACATTCGCGGCCCCCATGTAAGCCTCCCGGACCTCTGCGTTCTCCGACACCGTGCGATAGTCGCCCTCGGCCAGAACCCGCCCACGCGTCAGCACCGTGATGCGGTGCGATAGGTTGGCGACCACCTGAAGATTGTGCTCCACCATGAGGATCGTGCGGTTCGCCGATACGCGGCGGATAAGGGCGGCGATGCGGTCGATGTCCTCATGGCCCATGCCGGCCATCGGCTCGTCGAGCAGCATCATTTCGGGTTCGACGGCGAGCGTCGTCGCGAGTTCGAGCGCCCGCTTGCGCCCGTAGGATATCTCGCCCGCCTTGGAATATGCGAAGGCGGAGAGGCCCACGCTGTCGAGAAGCTCGAGCGCCCTGGCGTTGAGCGGCTCGAGCGACGACTTCGAGCGCCAGAAGTCGAACGAGTCGCCGCGCGTCCGCTGCAGGGCGATCCGCACGTTCTCCAGCGCGGTCAGATGCGGGAACACGGCCGAGATCTGAAACGAGCGCACGAGCCCGAGGCGCGCCACGTCGGCCGGCCGCATGGCGGTGATGTCGAGCCCGTTGAACGTTATTCGCCCCGTGGTCGGCGCGATGAATTTGGTCAGCATGTTGAAGCAAGTCGTCTTCCCGGCGCCGTTCGGGCCGATCAAGGCGTGGATGGTACCGCGCGCGACGCGCAGGGAGACGTCGCTGACCGCGCGGAAATCGCCGAAGCTCTTGGAGAGGCCCTCCGTGACGAGGATGTCGTCCGTACTCATTCCCGCAGGTCGCCCTGGCGCATGCGCTTCCTCCGCAATCATTGGCGTCAATCAACCGATTGGCGCGGCAGTTGTAAAGGCCGAAAAAACGGCAGCCGACATTCAGGAAATACGGTGGTTATCGCTGTCGCTGCAAGCCGCCCTCGCGCTGGAACCTCGTCTGACGGCCCTTGCTATCCGGCCAACAGACCATTGCCCGTACGGGAGGTCCGCCCGCGAGGTGTACTCGCCCGTTTCGGAACGCACCGAAATCCACCAAGGGCGACAAACGCAGCCTTGCTCTAAACTCTCCGAAACCGGCTGCTCGCCAGAATGCGCCCATCGCGGCCGACCACGACGATTTCGAGCTCGGTCGGCGCGCCAGCGAGGGCGCGCGCGGCCGTGAACCATGCGGCCTCAGCGATCAGAGCCGGCAGGTCGAAGCCGCCCGCTTCGGCGAGCTCGAAGGCGTGCAGGGCGCTGATGGCCCCGGCGATCGCTTGCACGAGCGGCGGCGCGCCGCCTGCCTCCGCGACACGCTGGGCGAGCGCGGCGAGATCGACCGCGCCGCGCTTCGAATGAAGGTCGAGCAGCCCTTGCGCGAGCTTGGTCATCTTCGCCGGCCCGCCGGCGACGGTGACTCGCGGGACCGGATGGGCGCGGAGATATTTGAGCAGCCCGCCAACGAAATCGCCCATGTCGATCAGCGCATGGTCGGGCAAGTGGTGATGATCGCGGATGGCGGCTTCCGACGTGTCGCCGGTCGCAGCGCCGATATGGGCGCAGCCGCTCGCCCGCGCGACGTCGACGCCGCGCATGATCGAATGGATCCAGGCCGAGCAGGAATAGGGCACGACGACGCCGGTGGTGCCGAGGATCGACAGGCCGCCGACGATGCCGAGCCGGCCGTTGGCCGTGCGCTCGGCGATCCTCTCGCCGCCTGGCACGGAAATCTCGACCATCGCGTCGCAGCCGACGCCGATTCTGTCCGCCACCTCGCCGAGATTGGCGCGGATCATCGCCCTCGGGGCCGGGTTGATGGCGGGCTCGCCGGGGGGCAGCGGCAACCCGGGACGGGTCACCGTGCCGACGCCCTCGCCCGCCCGGAAGAGGAGGCCCGCGCCTTTCGCGGCGAAGCGCACGCTCGCCACGACCAGCGCGCCATGGGTCACATCGGGGTCGTCGCCCGCGTCCTTGACGATCCCGGCGCAGGCAAATTCCTCGCCGAGCTCCTGGATCGCCAGCGCGAATTCTGGCTTCAGGCCCTTCGGCAGGGCGACCGGCACGGGGTCGGGAAAGACCCCGGTGATGAGCGCCTCGAAGGCGGCGCGGGCGGCCCCGCTCGCGCAGGCGCCCGTCGTCCATCCGCGCCGCAACGGCGCTTCCGCCCGAGCCTCGCTCATCCGCGCTCCTCTAAAGCGGTTGGCTCGCGGCGCCTAGCGCTTTAGAGGAGAGGTCATGATGAGGAGCGAAGCGACGTGGGCGGCCCTGTAGACGCGGCCGCTGACCGCGTCGGCCGCGGTCAGCGGCCGCGGCTACAGCCGTGACCCGTGGCCTGATGATCGCCGCGCCGCGCTCGGGCAGCGGCAAGACCACGCTGACGCTCGGCCTCCTGCGCGCATTTCGACGGCGCGGGATCGCGGTGGTCGGGCTCAAGTCCGGGCCGGACTATATCGATCCGGCCTTCCACGCCGCGGCCGCCGGCTGCGAAGGCGTCAATCTCAATTCCTGGGCGATGCCGCCCGAGCTTCTCGGCGCCCTCGCCGCGGCGGCGACGGCGGGGCGGACGATCGCCCTGTGCGAAGCCTCGATGGGCCTGTTTGACGGCGTCCCGGCGGCTCTGGGCCGAAGCGGCGCCTCAGCCGACGTCGCGGCGGCGCTCGGGCTTCCCATCCTCCTCGTCGTCGACGTGTCGGGCCAGGCGCAGTCGGCCGCCGCCGTCGTCAAGGGCTGCGCCGCCTACGACGCCCGGCTTGCGATCGCGGGCGTCGTGATCAACCGGGTCGGCAGCGAGCGGCACCGGCGGCTCGTGACGCAGGCGATCGAGGCGCTCGGAACCCCGGTCGTCGGCGCGTTGCCGCGGGACGAAAAGGTCGCGCTGCCCGAGCGCCATCTCGGCCTCGTCCAGGCCGGCGAGACGGAGGCGCTCGAGGTCCGGCTCGACCGGATCGCCAACTTCATCGAAGGACGCCTCGATTGCTCGCGCGTTCTGGCGCTGGCGGGCGAGATGAAAGTCGCCGGGCAGGCGGGAAAAGCCGCCCTCCGGCCGCCCGGGCAAAGGATCGCGCTGCCGCGCGACCAAGCGTTTTCCTTCATCTATCCGCATCTCCTGCGCGGCTGGCGCTCGGCCGGGGCGGAGATCGTAAACTTCTCGCCGCTCGCCGACGAGCCGCCGCCGGCCGATTGCGACGCGTGCTGGCTGCCGGGCGGCTATCCCGAGTTGCACGCGGGAAAGCTCGCAGGGGCGCGCCGGTTCATGGCTGGCCTGCGGCGCTTCGCCGAGGCGAAGCCGGTCCACGGCGAGTGCGGCGGCTACATGGCGCTGGGGCGAACCCTGGTCGACGCGTCGGGCGCGGCGCACGAGATGGCGGGGCTCTTGTCCGTGCGCACGAGTTTCGCGAACCGCCGCATGACGCTCGGCTATCGCGAGGCGAAGCTCGCCGCCGACGGCGCCCTCGGGCCCGCCGGGATGGTTTTGCGCGGCCACGAGTTTCATTACGCGACGATCGCCGACGCCGGCGCGGACGAGCCTTTCGCTTTCGTCACCGACGCCTACGGCGGCCTGCCCGAGCCCGCCGGTGCGCGGCGCGGCCTGGTCACCGGCTCGTTCTTCCACGCCATCGCGGAGGGTTGATCCCTTCGCCCCGCTTGCGGGAAGAAGGTGGCGCCGTAGGGCGTCGAAAAGACGCCCGTCTCCCGCCGGGCATGGCGCCGGATGAGGGGTGACTCCAAAGCATGGCCCTACCGCGACGGGCCATAGGCGCCGCGCCAGTGGGCGAGCGCCGGCTCGTCGGGGCCTTCCTGGAGGCTGACGACCGCGCCGAGCACGATCGCGTGCGAATGCCGTTCGATCACCTCCTCGATCAGACAGTCGAACGCGGCCAGCGCGTCGGCGAGGATCGGCGCGCCGGTGGCGAGCGTGATCCACCGGGCGTCGGAGAAGCGGCGCTGACCGTGCACGCCTCCGCGTCCGCTGAAGCGGTGCGCCAGCGTCTCGTGCCGCGCGGCGAGAAGGTTGACCGAAAAGGCGCCTGCCCCGCGCAGGCCCGCCAGCGTCGAGGACGAACGCGCCAGGCAGATGAACAGCGTCGGCGGGGTCAGCGACAAGGAGGCGATCGAGGTGACGGTGCAGCCGATGCGCCCGTCGCCGTCACCGCAGGCGACGATCGCGACCCCCGAGGCGAGCGCCCGCATCGCGTGGCGAAAAGCGCCGCTGTCGGCGTGATGGAGGCGCCGTTCGCTCACTCCCGCGCCTCGACCAGTCGCCCGCGCGCGAGCAACACGACTGCCCAGCCGTAGTGGACGCCGGCGCGGGGAAGCCGCTGGGCAAGAGCCTGCGCGAACATCAAGCACCCCCTTTCGCCGCCGTTCGCCGCCGCCAGCGGGCGGCCGATCGTTCGATCATGAGGCCGCGCTGCGGCTCAATTGCGGCACCCTGGCGGCGGAAGTCAAGGATCGGCCTCTTGCTGTCAGGTTGTCGCCATGCAACGCTCGCAGCAGCCCGAAGCCGAAATTGCTGTCTTGTGACCTGGACGGCCTCGTTTCGCCCGACATGAGCGGCGACGCCATGTGGGACTGAGTTATCAAGACTGCTGTCGAAATGGACCCATTCTCGCCCGTCTCGCCTGAAAGAACGTCCGCTGTAGGCAACATGCTGACGACCGCGGCCAAAGGTGTTTTCCCGATCGCTCCGACCCCCTTTCTGCCCGACGGCCGGATCGACGAGGCGAGCGTGGACCGCATGGTCGATCACTATGTCGCCGCCGGCGCCGACGGCTGCACGATTCTCGGCATCATGGGCGAAGCGCCGAAGCTGGACCACGGCGAGGCTGTCTCATTCGTTTCGCGCTGCGTGAGGCGGGCGCCCAAGCTGCCGTTCATCGTCGGCGTCTCCGCTCCCGGCTTCGCGGCGATGCGCGCTTTGTCTTTGGCTGCGATGGACAGGGGAGCGGCCGGCGTCATGATCGCGCCGACGCCGTCGCTCCGCACCGACGATCAGATCGTCACCTACTACGCGCAGGCGGTCGAAGCGGTCGGCGGCGACATTCCCTTCGTCATCCAGGACTACCCTTTGACGCTGGGCGTCGTCATGACTCCGAACGTCATCCGGCGGATCATCACGGATCACCCTTCCTGCGTGATGCTGAAGCACGAGGACTGGCCCGGGCTCGAGAAGATCAGCGCCCTTCGCGGCTTCGAACGGCATGGATCGCTGCGGCGGGTCTCGATTCTGACCGGCAATGGCGGCCTCTTCCTCGACTTCGAGATGGAGCGCGGCGCCGATGGCGCCATGACGGGTTACGCCTTTCCGGAGACGCTGATCGACGTGGTTCGGCTTGCGGCACAAGGCCGGCGCGACGAAGCCCACGATCTTTTCGACGCCCATTTGCCGCTCGTCCGCTATGAGCAGCAGCAAGGCGTCGGTCTGGCCGTGCGCAAGTATGTGCTGATGCGCCGCGGGATCCTGGCCTCGGACGCTCAGCGGAAACCCGCCGGCAGCTTGAGCGTCAAGGCGAAGGCGGAGGTCGAGTATCTCATGGCTCGCCTCGCCCGGCATGATCCGCGCGCCCGGCTCTCATCAACGGTTTCGGATGCCTGATTATGACGCCATCGTCATCGGCGCCGGCGCCGTCGGACTCGCCATTGCGCGAGCCCTGGCTCTTTCGGGTCGCGAAACGCTGACTCTCGAAGCGGCGGACGCCATCGGCACGGAGACGTCCTCGCGGAACAGCGAGGTGATCCATGCCGGGATCTACTATCCGAAGGACAGTCTGAAAGCGCGCCTTTGCGTCGAAGGGAACCGGCGCCTTTACAGGTTTTGCGATGAGAGAGCCGTCGCTCACAGGCGGTGCGGAAAGCTGATCGTCGCCGCCGATCCGGCCGAGCGCGCGGCGATCGAGAGCCTTTCCAGACGGGGCGCGGCGAACGGCGTCGAGGACCTCAGGTTGCTCGGGCGGCGTGAAGCGCGAGCGCTCGAACCCCAGCTGCACTGCGAAGCCGCTCTCCTGTCTCCCTCGACCGGCATTCTGGACTCGCATGGATTCATGCTGGCTCTGCTGGCCGAAGCTCAGGATCACGGCGCGACGCTGGCGCTCAGAACGCCGTTTCTTCAGGCGGAGCAAAAAGGCGAAATCTTTTGTGTGGGCGCAGGCGGCGCGGAACCGGTCACAGTCAGTTGCGCCACGCTGATCAATTCGGCGGGACTGGGAGCCTCGCGGGCCGCTGAAACGATTTGCATCGACGGCGCATGGAAGCCGCCCGCAACCCGCTACGCCAAAGGAAATTACTTCGCGTTGCGCGGCCGTTCGCCGTTCGCGCGGCTGATCTACCCCCCGCCGCCGCAGGCGCATGGACTTGGGGTCCACCTGACCTTGGATCTTGCCGGGCAGGCCCGGTTCGGACCGGACATCGAATGGATCGAGACCATCGACTACGGGGTCGATCCGCGCCGATGCGAAGGATTCGCGGAGGCGATCCGTCGCTATTGGCCGGACTTGAAGGAGGACGCCCTTGTTCCGGCCTACTCCGGCGTTCGACCCAAACTCAGCGGCCCGGACGAACCGGCGGCGGATTTCCGCATCGACGGACCCGAGGCGCATGGCGCACCGGGACTTGTCCATCTGTTCGGGATCGAAAGTCCGGGCCTGACGGCCGCGCTGGCGATCGCCGACGAGGTGTTGCAAAAGCTGGCGGCGGCGAACTGAGCCAAGAGCCCGTCCAAAGTCTTGGACCTCATCCTGAGGCGCCCTTTGCGCAAGCAAAGGGCCTCGAAGGATGCTCCAGAGGACGTTTGCGGCGCCGCCCGCGCCACCTGGATCGTCCTTCGAGGCCCCTTCAGGGCGCCTCAGGACGAGGGCGGTGGGCATTTAACCCGCTCCAGCGAAGGCGCCCGCCGTCTCGACCGATTCGGACCCGCGTGCGGCGCTGCGCGCTGTTCCCATGCGCGGCGTTTTCATGCCGCGGCTCAGCCTTTGAATTCCACGATGTGCAGACCCGCGGAGAAGTCCGTCACGTAGCACAAGGCGTTCTTATCGACGAAGACGTCGGCGGAATGCAGAACGACCGGACGGTTCGGCCGCGGGTCCATCCACTTCGCCGGAGGCGGCGGAACGAAGGCGCCGATCTCCTTCGGCCGGAACTGGTCGCGGATGTCGTAGACGCGCAGGCCGGCATTCTGATAGGTCGCGAAGATAATGTCCTCCGACACGAACGAGCCTGGCCTGTTCTCGTGGACATTGTGCGGCCCGAAATGCCCGCCGACCTTGAGGTAGTCCTTGTCCGACGGCGCCGGGAAAGTCGAGATGCTGATCGGGTTCGATTTGATCTGATTGTCGAAGATCCAGATCGGCTTGAAGCCGTCCTCCTGGTTGTCTAGCACCGTTTCGTCGACCACGACCAGGAGGTTGCGGTTCTTGAGCGGCAGCGCGTTATGCGTGCCGCCGCCGAACGGCGGATGCCAGGTCCTGTGCGTGATCAGCTTGGGTTTCGCCTTGTCCTTGACGTCGACCACCGCAAGGCAGGCGTCGCGCCAGGAGCAGTAGGCGATGTCGTCCTGAACGATCGGATGGTGCAGGCCGAAGCGTCCGTTCTTGGTCGGCCAGTTTGCGACCTCGCCCGCGGCCTTGTTCATGCCAGGTAACCAATACTTGCCGATCAGCTCGGGCTTCTTCGGATCCGCGAGGTCGATGACGATCATGATGTAGTCGGTGAAGCCTTCGAGCAGCGCCGAGGCGTAAGCGTAGCGGCCGCCGACGTAGTAAATGCGGTGCAGCCCCGTGCCGTCGACGGGCATGAAGCCGATCTGCTTCGGTTCGGCCGGGCTCGATACGTCGTAGACCGCCATGCCGGCAGACCAGTTGCGCGCATCGTGCTTCTCAGTGGCGTGATGATCGACGGATCCCTTGTAATAATTCTTTTCGTCGGCGAGCTCGGCCTGCGCGAACATGTCCTTGTTGTGGATGACGAGCAGCCGATCGTCGGCGACCTGCAGGTGCAACGTCCACGTGTTGTGCGGCGCCGGGTGATAGGCGACGAACTTCGGCGCCTTCGGGTCGCGAACGTCGATGACGGAGAATCCCTTCGAAAAGATATGGCCGACGTAGGCGTAGCCCTTGTGGACCATGATCTGCACGGCGTCGCAACGCCCGCCCTGGTCGCTATAGCCGATCAGCTTCAGGTTGCTGGTTGCGTAGTCCGGATGGGGAAGGGTGCTGGACATCGATTCGCCTCTGATGATCGAAGGATTCTTGGGGGGACGGAGCGCCGCCCGGGAGGGCGGCGTTCTTCTTCTGAGGAGCGGAGGACGCCCTTAGACGCTCCGCCGATCGCGAGCGGTTACTTCACGCTCCAGATCTTCTTGTATTCGTCGCGATAGCCGTTGCCTGGATCGAACTTGTTCTCCGGGCCGCCGTCCCGGTCGAGGTTGTCCGCGGTGAAGAGATGCACGTGCGGCACATAGCCGCTCGGCTTCTCGCCGGCGAAGGCGCGGTTCATCTCGTCGACCATGATCCAACCCTGCAGGTTCAGCGGCTCCGCGACGGTCGCGATCTGATATTGCTTGTCGCGAATGCGCTTGAAGGCCGGGACGGAGCCGTCGCCCGCAGAAATCTGTTGCGGGAAGCCTTTGGCCGGATCGACGCCCGCCGCCTGCAGCGACGGGGCCGAGAAGTCGTAATAGAGGTCGTTGACCGCGATCGAATACGTCCACTCCTTGCCGTACTTGGAGAGCAGCGACGTGGTGAGCTGGCCCATGCGGTTGGAGAGATCGGCGATCGGGGTGTCTTCGACCGCGAGCACCTTGCAGCCCTTGCAGCCTTCGACGGCCGCGCGCTCGGCGTTCGTCTTGGCGGTCGCGATCGCATAGATCGAGTCGGTGAAGAGGATGACGTTGGCGTGGCCGTTCGACTTCACGACCGCCTCGAGGCCGGCCGAGGTCGCGACTTCGACGGGATCGGTCGTCACGTTGGTGAAGACGGACGGGATGCCTTCGACCGGACCGGCGTTCGGGCCGGCGTGCCAGCCGACGATCTTGATGCCGGCCGCGGCGGCCTGCTCCAGCAGCGGCTGCTGTTCCTTCGAGTCGATTCCGGCGTTCAGAATCCCGTCCGCCTTCATCGCGATCGCCTGCTGAAGGGCCGTCGCGTGGCCAGAAACCGTGCCCTGGCCGTCGAGTTGCCGCACTTCCCAGCCGAGGGCCTTCGCGGCTTCCTTCGCGCCCTCGCCCGCGCCCTGCGCGCCGCCGTTGCGCTGGTCGGTCGAGACGATGACGATGAGCTTTTTGCCGACGCCTTTCGGACCCGTCGTCGGGCCGTCCCACTTGGTGACCGGCGCCGCGACGTTCTGGAGAAAGGCCTTGGCCTTCTCGAGATAGGCGGCGTCGTCAGCCCGCGCGAGGCTCGTCGCCAGCGTCAGAAGCCCCGCCGAGGCCAACAGCCCCCTCAGGATCATTTTGGTCGCATCCATTCTTCACTCCTCCCTTGATTGACTGGCGGCCGGCGGCTCGCCAGGCCGGCGGCGCCGGCTTTTATGCTAAGGCCTCAGGCGGCCTTGGCTGCGTTGGTGGTTTCCGGCTGCGACGCAGGCTGCGCCTCGCGCAGCGGCTTCCCGACCGCCCTGCGACGCTGCGCGAAGGCCGCGAGCGCGATGGCGACGACCAGTGTCGTGCCGTTGAAGAGCGGTTCGACGAAGAAAGCGCCGCCGAACAGCTGGATCCCGGAGATGCCGACGGCGAGAATGAGAATGCCGAAGACAGTGCCCCAGACATTGACGCGGCCGGGCTTGATCGTCGTCGAGCCGAGAAAGGCGCCGACCAGCGCCGGCAACAGGAAGTCGAGACCGACGTTCGCCTGGCCTATGCGGAGTTTGGCGGCAAGCACGCAGCCGGCGAGGCCGGTGATGACGCCCGAGGCGGCGAACACGCCGATGACGTAAGTCCGCACCGGAATGCCGTTCAGCGCCGCCGCCTTCTCGTTGGCGCCGATCGCGTAAAGGAACCGGCCGACCGGCAGGCGCTCGCTGACGATCCACAAGACGATCGCAAGTCCGAGGACGTAGAACGCCGGGATCGGGATGCCGAACAGAGAAGCCGTGTTGATCGCAATGAACGCCGGAGGGAGCGTGCCGATGACCTGCATGCCGCCTGTGTGCCAGAGGGCCAGCGAATAGAGGATCGTTCCCGTGCCGAGCGTGGCGACGAAGGCGTCGACCTGCGCGATCTCGACCAGAACCCCATTGATCAGCCCGACAGCGCCGGCGCAAAGGACGACGAACAGGATCGCGATCGGCCAAGGTATGCCGAACCACACCTGGAAGCTGATCGCGAGAATGTGCCACATCACGATGCCGAAGCCGACCGTGAGGTCGATGCGGCCCGCCATCATCGGCAGGGTCGCGGCGAGCGCGAGCAGCGCAACGATCGACTTGTCCGCGAGAATCGACCGGACATTCAGCCAGGTCGGGAAGGTGTCCGGGAGAACGATGGAGAAGAAGATGATCAGAAGCACGGTCAGGAGCGGCAGCCCATAGACAGGCAGCAGACGCAGAAGCGCCTTTCCCCGGGACAGCGACGCGAGTTCCGGCCGGGTCGGCTCGAGCGCGTTCGACTTGATGGACGGCATCTGCGGACCTCTTTCAGAAGTCTTCGGCGGCGAGCACAGCCTCGCTCCGCTGGATATTGGCGGAGGCCGCGGCCAGAAGGTTGCTGATGGTCAGATCTTCCGCATGGAGCTCCTTGACGACCTTGCCACGGTCGAACACCAGCGCTCGATGGCAGACCTTGGCGATCTCCTCGAAGTCCGTCGAGACGATGATGATCGCGGCGCCCTCTTTCAGCGCGACGTCGAACAGCCGGTAGATTTCGGCCTTCGCGCCGACGTCCACGCCGGCGGTCGGATCCTCGAACACATAGAGCCTGGACTTGAGGTTCAGCCATCGCCCGACGACGACCTTCTGCTGGTTGCCGCCGGAAAGAAGCTCGATGGCGAGGTTCGGATCGTTGGGCTTGAGGCCCACGGTCTCGCCGAGCCGAATCGAGGCGGCGCCTTCCCGGCCGGGCGACAACCAGGCCGCCGGCCCGCGCCCGGCCGCGAGCGGATTGATGAAGAAGTTCTCCCGCACCGTAAGGCCCGGCATGATCAACTCGCCGGCCCGATCGGCGCACACCAAGCCGACGCTGTGGTCCATCGCGGCCTCCGGCGAGTCGATCGCGCCGGTCGTCCCGTCGAGGAGGATGGCTCCGCTCGCCAGCGGTTCGACCCCGAACAGCGCGCGGCTGATCGTCTCCTGTCCGGCGCCGCGCAGCCCGACGAGACCCACAATCTCGCCCGCATGGACGTGGCAATCGATCGGCCCCACTCCGCCGGCGACAACGCCGGAGAGAGTGAGCCGTGGCTCTCCCTCGCGCTCTCTCGGCCGCTTGAACACTTGCGAGGGCGCGCGCCCGACGATGAGGAGGATTGTCTCGTGCGGGGACGTGTTGGCGACGACCCTCTCTCCCGCGACGCGGCCGTCGCGCAGCACGACCATGCGATCGGCGATCTCGAACACCTCGTCCAAACGATGCGAGACGTAGATCATGCCGACGCCCTGTGTCCGCAGGCGGCGCAACGCGCCGAACAGGCGGACGACCTCGTCGGCGGGCAGGCTCGCGGTCGGTTCATCGAGCACGAGGATCTCGGCGTCGGTCGCGAGCGCTCGGGCGATCGCGACCAGCGATTTCTCCGTCCGGGTAAGGCTCTGGACCCGCAGGTCGGGATCGATGTCGGCGCCGAGTTTGGCCAGCGCGCGTTCTGCGCGCCGTCGCGCCCAGGTCCATTTAATCAGGCCGAAACGACGAGAATAGCCGAGCGTCAGGGAAATGTTCTCGGTCACCGTCATCCAGTCGATGAGACCGAGATCCTGGTGGATGAAGGACACGGGCATGCGCCTGACCGCGTGGGTCGTGTCGTGGCCCTTGTAGGAGATCGTTCCGCTGTCGGCTGCATGGACGCCGGCAAGAATCTTGATCAGCGTCGACTTCCCCGCGCCGTTTTCGCCGAGCAGCGCCACGACCTCCCCGTGGCCGACGGTCATGCTGACGTCGCTGAGCGCCTGCGTGCCGCCGAAGCGCTTTGAAACGTTCCGGACCTCAAGCACGGCTGAGTTCCGCTTCGGCGAATCGCGCCTGCGGGCGAGTCCGCATCGCCGTCATCCTCCCGATGTGCGCCCTTGAGAAACTGAGACTGACAAAGGCCTATGACATTGTCAAAATTCGGCTGATAAAGGGCCGGTGAGGCCGACGGGCGACATCGAGATGGATCTGCGGCGCCAGGACACGCGTCGCATCCACGACGCCCTCCGGAATGACTGAAGCGGGCGTTCTTGAAATGATCGCGCTCTCGTCCCCAGCTGCCGATAAGAACCGATCCGTGCTTTCCCCGGCGACGGCCGGCCGTCGGCCCAGGCGGGAGCACTCAGGGGTGCGGCGCCCGTGACGGGGGAAGTTTCGGGAACTTCGTCATGGGCTCCAGTCTCATCCTGCGAGGCAGCCTCGGGCAGGGCTCGCGCGCTCAGGCCCAATCGCCGGCTTTCGCTGATCGAAAATCCACCACGCCGTCGAAATCCGCTGTTCCGGCGAATGTTTCCGCTGTTCGGCGTGCAGCGCAATTTGCGACCAAAGCCGTGAATCTGCAGAGATTTTAGCGGTTGGAGCCGGGGCGGAGGCGGGGAATTCATCGAAATCCGCTGTTTTGCCGCTGTTACCAGCGGATCTGGACCGTTTGCCCTCTCGGGTCGGGCCCCGCGCCGGCCGCGCGCCTCGCTACGTCAGCGCGATCACCGACACGAGCCGGCCGTAATCGGGCTCCTTGCGGTGCGTCGTCCGGCGGTAGCTGAAGAACAGCTCCTCGTCGGCGTAGGTGTCGAGCCCGAGGTCCTCGAAGTTCTCGAGGCCGGCGCGGGCGGCGCGCTCCGCGATATAGGCCTTGAGGTCGAACATCGAATGGCCGGCCCTGCGGCCCGGGATGAAGAACCGGCGCGCGTCCTCGCCGGCCGCGGCGAAGGCGGCGACGAACTCGGGGCCGACCTCGTAGGATTGCTGGGCGATGCAGGGGCCGAGCGCCGCCGTGATGTCGCCCCGCCTCGCGCCGAGCCGCGCCATCGCGGCGACGGTCGCCTCGACGACGCCGTTCAGCGCCCCCTTCCAGCCGGCGTGCGCCGCCCCGATGACGCGCGCCGTCGCGTCGGCGAACAGAATCATGCCGCAGTCGGCGCCGGTGACGCCGAGCGCGAGCCCCCCCGTCGCGGTGACAACGCCGTCGCAGCGCGGGCGCGCGTCCGGCGCCCAATGGCCGGAGATCGCGACCGCGTCCGCGGAATGGACCTGATAGGGCACCGCCAGGCGATCCGCCGCGAGGCCGAGCGCAGCGGCCATTCTGGCCCGGTTTTCCGCGACCGCCTCCGGCGCGTCGCGAGAGCCGGCGCCGCCGTTGAGCGAGGCGTAGACGCCGCCGGAGACGCCGCCCCGACGGGTGAAAAAGGCGTGCGCCACCCCCGGCAGCCTCAAGGACGCAGCGGACAGGAAGGGAGCGGACAGGAAGGGAGCGCCGCTCACGCAGTCTTGCCCGCCGCTCACGCGGTCTTGCCCGGGGCGGGCTGAAATCCGGGCGGCGGCGGCAGCTTGCGGTTCGCGACCACCATCGCCTTGAAGAGCGCCCCCATCTCGCCCTTGCCCTTTCCGACGAGGCGGTCGCGGGTATGCTTGAGCTCCTCGGCCCGCTCCGGGTCCGCCTTGTCGGCGAGCGCCTTGGTTCGGAGATCGATGCCGATCGCGCGCATAAAATCCCCCTGGTCGATCGGGCCGTAAACGGCCGCCCCGGTCGCGCTGGCGCTGCGCGCCATGGCGGCGAAATCGACATGGGCGGTGAGATCGCAGTCCCCCGGCGCGGAGAGCGGGTCGATGTAACGGTGCGCCCGCAGCGCCTGAAGGGTGTCGCCGAGCCCGGTGACCGAATGGCCGTAGTCGACGATCAGCGCCGCGCCACCCTGCTTGACCAGCCGGGAGCCCAGTTCGAACATGAACCGGTGGCCCGACGGGTTCACCTCTAGCACCTCGCCGTTCGGCGCGTTCCCCTGGATGTAAGGCTCGGGCGTCGCGGCGACGTCGAAGGCGAGATTGCCTTCGTCGTTGACCCGCACCGTGCGCTCCCGCCATTGGCCGCCGACCCGCACGAACTGCCGCACGGGCAGAGCGTCGAGGAACTCGTTGCCGATGACGATCGAAGGCCCGGCCGGAATTTCGCTGAGCTTCTGCGCCCAGGCGACAGCGACGCCGCTGTCGAGCAGGAGCTCATGCTGCATGGCGGCCAGGGTCGGGCTCGTCTCCATGAGCCAGACGTCGAGGGCGGCGCGGAACTCCGGCACGATTCGAGCAGCGCGCAGGGCGTCGCTCATCAGCGTGCCCCGGCCGGGACCGAGCTCGACCAGATGGACGGCTTTCGGCGAACCCATGCTCGACCACACTTCGGCCGCCCACAGGCCGATCAGCTCGCCGAACATCTGCGAAATTTCCGGAGCGGTGGTGAAGTCGCCGCTCGCGCCGAACGGGTTGCGGTTCATGTAATAGCCGAGCTCGGGATGGGCGAGGGCGAGCGCCATGTAGCGTTCAACCGTGATCGGCCCGTTCTGGGCGATCAGCGCCTTGATCTCGTCGAGCAAGGTCGTCATCTCAGCTCCACCTCCGGCTGAGGCTTGCCGCGATCAATCCGAGGCCGATGATAATGAGCGGCGCCGAGAGGACCATTCCCATCGTCAGTCCCCCTCCGAGGTTTTCGTTCGCCAGAGGCTCGCGGAAAAACTCGCTGAAGATGCGGGCCGCTCCGTAGACGACGCCGAACGCGCCGGCAATAAGTCCGGGCCTTTTCAGCGCGCCCATCCGCGCCAGGGCGAAGAGGACGATGAAGGCGAGCGCCCCCTCGAGCAGCGCCTCGTAGATCTGGCTCGGATGGCGTGGCAGGCCGTCGGTACCCGGGAACACCACCGCCCAGGGCACGTCGGTCGGGCGGCCCCACAGCTCGGGACGGATGAAATTGGCGATGCGGCCGAAAAACAGGCCGATCGGGGCGGCCAGCGCACAGAGGTCCATCACGGTCAGCGCCGGCGTCCGATGGCGGCGGGCGAAGAGGAGCATGCCGACGAAGGCGCCGATCAGGCCGCCGTGGAAGGCCATGCCGCCTTCCCAGATTTTGAACGCATCGAGCGGATGGGCGAGAAAGTATTTCGGGTCGTAGAACAGCACGTCGCCGAGCCGACCGCCGATGATCACCCCGAAAGCGCAGTAAACGAGCAGGTCGTCGATGCTGTCGGCGCTCGGCCGCTTTTGGACGCCCCAGTAGCGGTCGTTCGACACGATCCCGCGGATGAGCAGCCAACCGAGCACGAGGCCGGCGATATAGGCGAGCGCATACCAGCGGATGGCCAGAGGCCCCCACTGCACGAGAACGGGATTGATCGCCGGAAAGGGCAGGACAAGCGTCGGCATCGGCGCGCCCCTGATGCGCCGGCGCCGGGACCACGTCAAGACCGACCGGCCCGATCGTCTGCTTCTCGAGCGTCCATTCGCCCGTCACTTCGTCGCGGCCTCGAGCTTGTGCGCCGCGAGCCGGTCATAGATTGGGCGCGCCGCCGCCGCGAGCGGCTTGAGGATGTCCGGCAGTTCGTCGAACAGGATCTCGGGGCGCGGCGCCGCGAACTTGGTCGACCGCTCGACCGCCTCGTACCAGACAGGCGCCCAGACGCCGTCGGTGGCCCGCCGTCCGGGCGCCCAGGACAGCATCGCGGCGTCGAACGGAACGCCGCAGGCGGCGCAGAGCGCTGACAGCACGCCGCGCGGGTCCGCGAGCACGTCCTGACTCTCGACGACAGGGGGCGCGCGGCCCAGCCTGTCCGCCGCGCGGTCGAACAGTTCGGCCTGGGTCGGCAGGCCGATCTCGTCGAGGGTGAAATTGTCGCGCTTCACCGAATAGGAGGCGAGCACCGCCTCGGGCGCGCGGATGAGAAAGGCGTTGACGACGCCGTCACACCATTCGCGGCCGAAACCCGGCAACATGTGGTGGGTCATGTGCTTCTGGTACCAGACGGGCTTGTCCTCCGGCGGCGGCCCGACAAGAGCGTCCGCGATCCTTCGCCAGTCGGTCGGCTGGGAGGCGATCACCTCCTCGCGCATCGGATGGAGGAGGCCGGTGCCGACGAGATAGGCGGCGTAGAAAGGCTCGTCGGTCACCGCGCAATCCGCCCGCGCGCCGAACGAGCGCATCATCGCGGTCGAGATGTTGCGCGGACCCGACCACATGGCGATGCGTACGACCGGCTTGGCGTTCATGCGCTCCTCCCTTCGGCTTCCTCGGCCTCCAGCGCCTTGACCGCGACGCGCAACCGGCGCGTCACCGGCCCGGAGGCGTCGCCGGCGGCCTGCGGCGCCTCGCCGATCCTGCGCCCGTCGACCCGCGCGACCGGAACAAGGCCGGCGAAGGTTCCGGTGGTGAAGGCTTCGTCCGCCCCGTAGACGTCGAACAGCGAGAAGTCCTTCTCGAACGCCGGGACGCCCTCGCGCCGCGCCGCCCGCAGCGTCGCGTCGCGGGTTATGCCGCCGAGACAATAGCCGCCGGCGGAGGTCCAGAGCTCTCCGTCGCGCACGATGAAGAAATGGGTCGAATTGCAGGTGGCGACGAAGCCCCGGTCGTCGAGCATCAGCGCCTCGTCCGCGCCCGCCTCCATCGCCTGGATGCAGGCGAGAACGCAGTTGAGCTTCGAATGCGAGTTGAGCTTCTGGTCCTGCTCCGCCGGCCCCGTGCGCCGGATGTGCACGGTGAAAAGATCGAGCCCGCGGGCGAACATTTCCGGCCGG
>CAWGKV010000020.1:0-26594 GCA_963823165.1 uncultured Alphaproteobacteria bacterium
GGCGGCTCGACGATCGGCGCTCAATCCGTTCGGGACACGCCAGGATAGGCTCCGCCCACCACCCGTTCATGGCCAGCGGCCGACGTTTCCGCGGCCCTCAAACTCCGCGACGCGGCGGGCGCGCCCCAAGCGCAGCGTCCAGACCGCGGCGACGAACGCCGCGGCGTCGGCCGCGGCGCGAAGATCGACGCCCCAGAGCACATAGTCATTGAAGATGGGCTGCAGGTCCGCCGCGGGCTGGGCCGCATCGAGAAACTGCAGGAGATGGGCGGCTTTGGCGGTGAGCAGCAACCCGATCAGGGAGAAAACAAGGGCGAGGATCAGAGAGACCGGCGTCTCCCTTTGTCCATCGCGGTCGAAATGGCCGGACACCGCGGCGGCGAACATCAGCGCCGCCGCCGCCGCCCCGACCGCGGCGTCCATCGTGAGACCGGTTCCGAATGCGGCGCTTCGGCTGAAGCTCGCCCAAGCTTCGGGGCCGAGCGCCCGCCACACGGACGTCCCGACCGCCGAGCGTTCGAGCGCGGCGCCGGCCAACCAGCCGCTCAGAACGGTCGCCGCGGCGAGCAGAGCAGAATTGCGCGCGCTGGTCATGGTCGAAGAGCCCTTCTCATACAGGGCGCTCGCCGCCCCTTCTCGCCGCGTCCGACGCCTGGCTGACGGAGATATTGACCGACCCGGCGAAATCGGCTTCCGGGCGGCGGCAAGCACAAAGCCGCAGCCCGAAGGGCCCGGCATGGTCCTGATTACAATCGCCCTAATCGTCGCGATGTTCCTCCGAGCTCGGCCCGAGGAGGACCACGTCTTTCGACGCGATCCAAACGGCTACGGCAGGGATGGCCATCGGCGGCGATTTATTCATAACGCGTGCGCCGGCTCTCGACGTCTTCGACGGAGAGGACTCCGTCAGCCCCAGTCCTCGCAGCGCAGGCCGTCAACGCGGTCGAACTCGCCGCGGTTGCCCGTGACGACGATCAGACTGCGGCTTCGCGCATGGCCGGCGATCAGCAGGTCGTACCCGCCAATGGACCGCCCCTGCCGTTCGAGCGAAGCGCGAATGTCGGCAGTATGATAGGCCGCGGGCGCGTCGTACGGAAGGACCTCTAGCCGGGAGGCAAAATTTTCGACCTCCCGGCGATTGGATTCGGGTCGGGCGGACTTCGCCGCGCCGTGAAGCAACTCCGTCAACACGATCGTCGAGATCGCCATGGCGTCCGCCTCGCGATTGAAGCGATCTCTCAGAACCGGCGAACGGTCTCGCAGAACCCGGATGCACAGGTTCGTATCGAGCAGGAACCGCAGCATCAGAGCGCCTCGCGCTCCGGGGCGTCCGGCTGCTCGCGCGGCGGAAGGTCGATGCCGGGCGCGCCAAAGAAGTCGTCCCACACCGCGTTGGCCGGAACGATGACGCGGCGGGCTCCGTCGCGAAGGATGATCACATCCTTGACCCCTTCGGGGAAAGCGACTTCCTTCGGCAGCCGAACCGCCTGCGAGCGGTTGGAGCGAAACAGCTTTGTCTGGGCCATGGTCTTCTCCACTGCGCCGATCATAGACGGCGCCATGGGATATGTCAATGGGATATTCCAATTAAGGCGCGCGGGATCGGCGCCGATTGAAGACGACGTAGATTTGCTACGGGTCTGTCGAAAAAAACGCCGTGGCGGAGAAGCCAATGGGCGCTGAAGTCGTCGAGCTTGCCTTGCGTGGCGTTTTCGACGCCTTCGATCGCCTCGAGCATGGCGCGAAGAGCTGGACGAACACGCTGATCCGTCAAAACACGCGCCCGGCTGAGCGCTCGATCCGGTCCCTCAGCAGCGGGTCCAGGCTGTCGCGGGTGGTCAGGTCGACCGGAACGCCAAGTCGGCGCTCCAAAAGCTGCTTGACGCCGACCAGATCGACAAGGGAAAATTGGCTGCCGCGGTCGTAGTCGATGAAAAGATCAAGGTCGCTCCGCACGGCCGCCTCGTCGCGCGCCTCGATCCGAACACATACAGGGCCGTAGCGCCGAGCGCCTTGACCTCGGCCGCTTGCCTCTGCAGAGCCTCGACCGCATCGCGTCTTTTCATCGGCCCATCCTACAAGTGTTCGGCTCACGCGGCCAAGATGAGCTCCATGGAGACAGCGGAGTATTTTCGGCTCGAAACTTCCGATGGCGGACGAGCTTGCAAGGATGCTCGCGGAACCCGGGTTCCGGGCGAACCCTCATCCGGCGCCCTAGCCCGTCGAGAGACGGGCGTCCTTCCGGACGCGCTATGGCGCCACCTTCTCCTGCAAGCGGGAGAAGGGGCTACTCCGCCGCGCTCTGCCGCGTCTTCGCCCCCTTCCGCGCCAGCACCGGCTTCAGATAGGCGCCGGTGTAGCTCTTCGGGTTGCGCGAAATCTGCTCGGGCGTTCCGGCGGCCACGACCTCGCCGCCGGCGTCGCCGCCCTCGGGCCCCATGTCGACGATCCAGTCGGCCGTCTTCACGACTTCCAGATTGTGCTCGATGACGATCATCGTGTTTCCCTGGTCGACCAGCTCGTGCAGCACGTCGAGGAGCTGCGCGACGTCGTGGAAGTGGAGGCCGGTCGTCGGCTCGTCGAGGATGTAGAGGGTCTTGCCGGTCGAGCGGCGCGACAGTTCTTTCGCCAGCTTGACGCGCTGCGCCTCGCCGCCCGAGAGCGTCGTCGCCTGCTGTCCCACTTTCACATACCCCAAGCCCACGCGCTTCAGAGTCTCCATCTTGTCGCGGATGGACGGCACCGCCTTGAACAGCTCGGCCGCCTCCTCGACCGTCATGTCGAGCACGTCGGCGATCGACCTGTCCTTGTAGCGCACCTCCAAGGTCTCGCGGTCGTAGCGCTTGCCCTTGCACACGTCGCAGGTGACGTAGACGTCGGGCAAAAAATGCATCTCGATCTTGATCACGCCGTCGCCCTGGCACGCTTCGCACCGCCCGCCCTTGACGTTGAACGAGAAGCGCCCCGGCAGATAGCCGCGCGCTTTCGCCTCGGGCAGCCCGGCGAACCAGTCGCGGATGGGGGTGAAGGCCCCCGTGTAGGTGGCCGGGTTCGAGCGCGGCGTGCGGCCGATCGGCGACTGGTCGATGTCGATCACCTTGTCGAGCTCGTCGAGGCCTTCGATCCGATCGTGCGGGGCCGGCGGGTCGCTCGCGTTGTTCAAGCGCCGCGCCGCCGCCTTATAGAGCGTGTCGATCACCAGGGTCGATTTGCCGCCGCCCGAGACGCCGGTCACGCAGGTGAAGAGGCCGAGCGGAATCGACGCGGTGATGGTCTTCAAATTGTTGCCGCGCGCCCCGACGATTTTGAGCTCGCGCCCCGGCGCCGGCGCGCGCCGCCTGGCCGGGATCGCCACCGTCCTTTCGCCCGAGAGATAATGGCCGGTCAGCGAATTCGGGTTGGCGGCGACCTCGGCCGGCGTTCCCTCGGCGACGATCTCGCCGCCGTGCACGCCGGCCCCGGGGCCGACGTCGACCACGTAGTCGGCGGCCCAGATCGCGTCCTCGTCGTGCTCCACCACGATCACCGTGTTGCCGAGGTTCCTCAGGCGCCTGAGCGTGTCGAGCAGGCGCGCGTTGTCGCGCTGGTGCAGGCCGATCGACGGCTCGTCCAGCACGTAGAGCACGCCGGTCAGCCCCGAGCCGATCTGCGAGGCGAGCCGGATGCGTTGGCTCTCGCCGCCCGACAGCGTGCCGGAGGCGCGCGACAGCGTCAGATAGTCGAGCCCCACGTCGCGCAGGAACGCCAGCCGGTCGACGATCTCCTTGAGGATGCGGTGGGCGATCTCGTTGCGCTTGGCGTCGAGCTTTTGCGGCAGGTTTTCCGCCCACTCGATCGCCGCCTTGACCGACAGCAGGCTCACCTCGCCGATGTGCTGGCCGTCGATCTTCACCGCCAGCGCCTCCGGCTTGAGGCGGAAGCCGTGGCAGGCCTCGCAGGGCGTCGCGCTCATGTAGCGCTGGATTTCTTCGCGCGACCACTCGCTCTCGGTCTCGCGGTAGCGTCGCTCGAGATTGGAGACGACGCCCTCGAACGGCTTCTTCACCTCGTAGGAGCGCAGGCCGTCGTCGTAGGCGAAGCGGATCTCCTCCTCGCCCGAACCGTAAAGGATCGCGTTGCGCGCCGCCTCGGGCAGCTCGCTCCACGGCCGGTCGAGGCGGAACTTGTAGTGGCGCGCGAGCGCCTCGAGCGTCTGAAGGTAATAGGGCGAGCTCGACTTCGCCCAGGGCGCGATCGCGCCGCGCTTCAGCGTGGCCTTCGGGTCGGGAACGACGAGCGACGGATCGACCCGGAGCTCGGAGCCGAGGCCGCCGCAGACCGGGCAGGCGCCGTGGGGGTTGTTGAACGAGAACAGCCTCGGCTCGATCTCGGCGATGGTGAAGCCCGACACCGGGCAGGCGAATTTGGAGGAGAAGAGGATGCGCCTCGGAGACTCCCTCTCCCCGCCTGCGGGGAGAGGGCCGGGGTGAGGGGCAAGGCCAGATGTACGGCCCTGCCCCTCACCCTCGCTTCGCTCGACCTCTCCCCGCACGCGGGGAGAGGTGGGCGCGTCCGCGAACTCCACCACCGCGAGCCCGTCCGCAAGCTCGAGTGCGGTCTCGAAACTCTCCGCCAGCCGCGACGCCATGTCGGGCCGCACGACGATCCGGTCGACCACCACCTCGATGTCGTGCTTGAGCTTCTTGTCGAGCGCGGGGGCGTCTGCGATCTCGTAGAACTGCCCATCGATCTTCAGCCGCTGGAAGCCGCGCTTCATCAGATCTGCGATTTCCTTGCGGTACTCGCCTTTCCGTCCGCGGACGATCGGCGCCAGCAGATAAAGCCGCGAGTTCTCCGGCAATGCCAGCACGCGGTCGACCATCTGGCTCACCGTCTGGCTCTCGATCGGCAGGCCGGTCGCCGGCGAATAGGGGATGCCGACGCGCGCCCACAGGAGCCGCATGTAGTCGTGGATCTCGGTCACCGTGCCGACGGTCGAGCGCGGGTTCTTCGACGTCGTCTTCTGTTCGATGGCGATCGCCGGCGACAGGCCGTCGATCTGGTCGACGTCCGGCTTCTGCATCATTTCCAGGAACTGCCGGGCGTAGGCCGACAGCAACTCGACATAACGCCGCTGGCCCTCGGCGTAGATCGTGTCGAAGGCGAGCGACGATTTGCCCGAGCCGGAGAGCCCGGTGAACACGACGAGCTTGTCGCGCGGGATGGCGAGGTCGACGTTCTTGAGATTATGCTCGCGCGCCCCGCGCACGACGATCGCCCGGCCGCCGAACAACGCCTCGACGTCCCGGCCCCGCCCCGCGGACGGCGACGGCGCCGGTTTGGACATGGGCTTGGCGCTGGCCATGCGGACCTCGACGACAATTCTCAAGCTTCAGGCGCGAATCGCGCTTGCGCGAGACAGGCTCCGATGCTAGAACAAACTACGAACAAGGGGAAGGCGCCCCGCGCGCCCCGCCTCCGGTTCTCTCTAATGTAGGCGCAGCGGCGCTTCTTCCCAAGCGTCGCGCGCGCCGAAGTGTGGACAAGTGCGATTGTCCGGGCGCGCGGGCGCCTCGCCCGCGCCGCTTTGGACTATGCATGATGGGAAGATCGTCCCGCGCTCACCGAGCGCGGATTTGTAGACGCGCTCGCTGAGCGCGGCCGACGCGGTCAGCGACCGCGCGACAACGGCAAGGAGCAGATCATGGCGGGCAGCGTCAACAAGGTGATCCTCGTCGGCAACCTGGGCAAGGATCCGGAGGTGCGTCGTCTGAACTCCGGCGACCCGGTGGTGAGCTTCTCCCTCGCCACCTCGGAGTCGTGGCGCGACAAGACCTCGGGCGAGCGCAAGGAGCGCACCGAGTGGCACAACATCGTGATCTTCAACGAGAATCTCGGCAAGGTGGCCGAGCAGTACTGCAAGAAGGGCACGAAGGTCTATGTCGAAGGCCAGCTGCAGACGCGCAAATGGCAGGACCAGAGCGGCAATGACCGCTACACCACCGAGATCGTGCTGACGCGCTTCCGCGGCGAGCTGCAATTGCTCAACTCGCGCGGCGGCGGCGAGGCCCGCGACGCCTTTCCCGACGAGAACGGCTCGCGCAGCTTCAACCGCGCCTTACCCTCCGGCGCCGAGCCGCGGCGGCCCGCTCTGCCCGCAGGCGGGGGCGGCGGAGCCGGACCGATCGACGACGACATTCCGTTCTGAGCGCTCGCTTCCGGGGCGCACTCGGGCCGTCAACAGCCTTCGCCGCCGTTCAGGCGCCGCTCGGGTTTCGTCTGGGCGACGCGGAGCCTATTCCCGCCTCCTTCACCGTCATGGCCGGGGCTTGTCGCGGCGATCCACGCGATTTGTGCGGCAGAGACTGCTTCTCGTCTGTACGCTTTCGTTGCAACCGACTGCAGATTACGGGTTTTTCTCCGGCGTTTGGCAACGTGCTAAGGATGCAAGCGCGGAACCGCGTGGATCGCCAGGACAAGCCCGGCCATGACGTTCCCATCCGTGCCCGGAAATTTCCGCTTGTTACGGTAAACCATTGGCGCATCTGGATTGTAGGGCTCCGTCCCTGGTTCCACGACGCTTAGAACCCGGCAAAAAACTAAAGCTCTTGCTTCACTATCCGCACCGTGATACTAAACCACATGCTTAACCATTCCGCCGCGCTCGATCGGGCCTTCCAGGCCCTCGCCGATCCGACGCGGCGGGCGATGGTCGAGCGGCTCTCGCGCGGGCCGGCTTCGGTCAGCGATCTCGCCCGGCCGCTCAAAATGTCGCTGCCGGCGGTGATGCAGCATCTCGCGGTGCTCGAGACCTCCGGTCTCGTGCGCTCGCAAAAATCAGGGCGGGTCAGGACCTGCCGGATCGACCCCGACCGGCTCAGCCTCGCCGAGCGATGGATCAACGACCGGCGGAGCGAATGGCAGCGCCGCCTCGACCGGCTGGGGGACTATCTCGCAACCCTCGACAAGGAAGGAAAGGCCGATGGCCAAGACCGCCGACAAGACAGCTGAAGCAATCGATCTGCCGCCGGTGCGCGTGTCGCGCACCTTTCATGCACCGCGCGAGCTCGTCTTCCGGGCGTGGAGCTCGGCCGAGCACGTCGAACGCTGGTTCGCGCCGACCGGCTACACCGTTCCGCAGGCGACGGTGGACATGCGGGCCGGCGGCGCCTTCGAGGTCCTCATGCGCGCCCCTGACGGCGTCGAGCATTTCGCGCGGGGGACTTTTGTCGAAGTGTCGCGCTTCGACCGGCTGGCGCTCGATCTCGTCGTCGAGGACGCGAAGGGCCATGCGCTGTTTCGCGCCCATACCGAAGCGGAATTCGCCGACGTCGTCGGCGGAACGAAGCTCGCCGTCACGCAGACCTACACGGTCATCGATCCGGCGGCGGCGTGGATGGCGCAAGGCGCCCCGCAGGGCTGGTCCCAGACCCTCGACAAGCTCTCGGCCGAGGTTTTGCGCATGCTGACCAGCCCCGACGCGCCGCGCTCGGTGGTCCATGCCGCTTTCACCCTCGAGCGAACCTATGACGCGCCGGTCGAACGCGTCTTTCATGCGCTTTCGGACCAGGCGGCCAAGCAAAAGTGGTTCGGGGGTCCGGAGGGCCAATGGCGGCCGATCGAGCGCAGCATGGATTTTCGCGTCGGCGGCCGCGAGCGGGCGAAAGGCCAGTGGGAGGGCGGCGTCGTCTCGACCTTCGACGCGATTTACCACGACATCGTCCCCAACGAGCGAATCGTCTACTGTTATGAGATGTGGCTCGACGAGAAAAAAATCTCCGTCTCGCTCGCCACGATGCAAATTCTTAGCGCCGGCCCCGGCCGCTCGACGCTGAAGGTGACTGAACAGGGCGCCTTCCTCGACGGCTACGACGACGGCGGCTCGCGCGAGCGCGGCACGGGCTTCCTGCTCGACAAGCTCGGAGCGTCGCTGGCCTGACGTCGCCCGCAGCTCGGCCGTTTGAAGTTTCCGTGCCTTTTGTGGAACTCTTCGTGTCCATCGTGTTGAATCAATTTACCACGATAGGCACGAAGATTTCACAAAGAATGGCGTCCTACCGACGCCGAAAAAACCTCCGCAGCTCTACCCCGGCCGCCGCATCGTCCAGATCTCGCCCCGCATGTCGACCAGGTGAAATCCGCGTCGCACGAGTTCGCTGAAGGTCACGAAATCATTGGCGTGCACCGTCGCCCAGGCGTCGGGCTGCACGTCTCGGATTTTTTCAAGATTTCCAACATGGAAATGTTGCATCGGGTTCTCCATCGACCTGTTGGCGTCGAGCGAGTCCTCCCCTGGTAGGCGGCGAGCTCATAACATGTTATGCTGCGATGCACAATGAAATGCTGCCCTGCACAATCCGCATGCAGGCATGTCCGCTCCGCGGGACGCTCCTCCCTCGCGACAGACGCGAGGGGTGCAAACGCGAAGCAAGCATACAAGCCGAGAATGCAAGCGGCTCGGGTCACTAAGACCGTTTCTGCAGCAACAGCTGCTTGACTTCCTCAAGCAAAATATAAGTTGCCCTCAGGCCGGTCGCCAAATCGACAAGTCCTTTGTTCGTCAACCAAAGTCCCCGCCACATGTCCAACTCGGCCTCGTGTCTGGCTTCAAATCCCGGCGGAGGTTTTATTCCTTTCAACTTGATTCCAGCTTGTCCGATATGCATGTCTGCCGCATCAAAGTTCATTTTGGCGTTGTCTGTTGGTCGCGACATGCTTTTGTCCTCCCCATTCAGAATTCTTCAATCCGCCGCGTCGCGAAGTCGGGCAGCGACGCCTGAAACTCGAAACCGGCGTTGCCCTGCGGGAGCCTAGGCGGCGTTCGAGCTCGGGACAAGACGCCCGGATGACGCGCGGCCTGCACGCAAGCACCAAGCTGCTGTCGCCCTTGCCGTCCAAGCCCCGCCTCGCGCCGATGTGATCGCCTGCGCGCGACATTCCGCCACACTTGGGCTTATCCTTCGCCGCCATTCAGCTGACGGAGTCGGAGACCATGGCCGCATTTGTCGTCAATGGGCAGAACGTCGCGGTCGACGTCGAGCCGGAAATGCCTCTCCTGTGGATGCTCCGCGACGAGCTCGGCCTCGTCGGCACGAAGTTCGGCTGCGGCGCCGGGCTCTGCGGCGCCTGCACGGTGCTCGTCGACGGCGAGGCGATGCGCTCCTGCCAGACGCCTGTCGGCGCGATTGAGGGCAAGTCGGTTACGACCATCGAAGGCCTCGGCGCGAAAGAGCTGCACGCCGTGCAGAAGGCCTGGATCGAGCATGATGCGCCGCAATGCGGCTATTGCCAGTCCGGGCAGGTTTTGGCCGCGGTGGCGCTGCTCGCCAAAAACGCCGATCCGAGCGACGACGTCATCGACGCCGAAATGACCAACATCTGCCGCTGCGGGACCTACCCCCGCATGCGGGCGGCCATCCATCGCGCCGCTGAGCTGGCGAAAATCTGAGGGAGTCGCGCCATGACAGTCTCCATCGGTCGCACCCTCACCCGCCGCGCCTTCGTTCGCATCAGCCTCTCCGCCGCCGGCGGCCTCGCCGTCGCCGCTTTCGCTCCCGAATACGCTGCGGCCGCGCGAATATCATCCGAACCGTCGGGCGCCGACGCCGCCGACGGCCCCGAGATGAACGCCTTCGTCGCCATCGACCCCGACAATTCGATCACGCTTCGCGTCGCCAAGTCCGAGATGGGACAGGGGGTCATGACCTCGCTGGCGATGATCCTCGCCGAGGAGCTCGAATGCGACTTCTCCAAGGTGAAGGTCGAATACGCCTCCGCCCACCGCAACCTGGTCGACAACAACGTCTATCAGTCGATGGGAACCGGGGGCTCGTCGTCGGTGCGCCGGTCGCGCGTCTTCCTGCAGCAGGCGGGGGCCTCGGCCCGGGAGCGTCTGATCGCGGCCGCGGCGGCGCGCTGGGGCGTCGAGCCGGCGGCCTGCGTCGCCGCGGGGGCCGTCGTACGCCACGAGGCGTCCGGTCGCTCGGCGAGCTATGGCGAACTCGCGGCCGACGCGGCGAAAATCACGCTCTCCGCCGAACCCGCGATCAGGACGCCCGAACATTTCCAGCTGATCGGCTTCCCGCTCAAGCGGGTCGACACGCCGCTGAAAGTCACCGGACAGGCGCGGTTCGGAATCGACGCGCGCTTGCCCGGCATGGTTTTCGCCGCCGTCGCCAACTGCCCCGTGTTCGGCGGCGCCCTCAAATCCTACGATTTCTCGGCCGTCTCCGGCCGGCGCGGGGTCATCGCCGCCGTTCCGGTGACGAACGGCGTCGCTCTGGTCGCCGACAATTTCTGGCGCGCCAAAGAGGCGCTGGCCGCGATGCCGGTCGAATGGGATTTCGGCCCGGCCGCCTCGACCGACAGCGAACAATTCCGCGCTGAATATCGCGCCGCGCTCGACGGTCCGCTTGCCGACGGCGGCGGCCACGGCGATGCTGCCGCCGCCTTCGCTTCGCCTGCCCGGCGCGTCGAGGCGCTCTACGAAGTCCCCTATCTCGCGCATGCGCCGATGGAGCCCTTGAACGCGACCGCCGACTGGCGGCCCGACCGCGTCGACGTCTGGATGGGAACGCAGTTTCCCGAATCGGCGATCGCGCTCGCGGCCAAGGCCGGCGGAGTCGATCCCAAGGCCGTCTTCGTCCACAACGCCTATCTCGGCGGCGGCTTCGGCAGGCGCTCGGTCAATGACGAGCTCACCCAGGCGGTCGAGGTTTCGAAGGCCCTCCAGCGCCCGGTGAAGCTGATCTGGACACGCGAAGAGGATATCCGCGCCGACCGCTACCGCCCGCAGGCGGCCTTACGGATGCGCGCGGCGCTGAAGGACGACGGCGCGCCGGCCGGATTGGAGTTCACCACCGCCGTCGGCTCCATCACCCGCTCGCTCGGTTGGGGCAAGGTGGAGAACGGCGTCGAGCGCCAGGCGGTCGAGGGGCTCGCCAACTGCCCCTATCGCGCCGACGCGCTGAAGGTGCTGGTCAATCTCAAGAACACCCATGTGCCGGTGATGTTCTGGCGCTCGGTCGGCTCCTCGCAGAACGCCTTCGCCGTCGAGAGCTTCATCGACGAACTGGCTCATGCGGCGAAGCGTGATCCGCTCGAATACCGGCGCTCTCTCCTGCAGGACCGCCCGGACTTCCTCGCGGTGCTCGACGCTCTCGCCGACAGGGGCGACTGGGGGAAGCCGCTGCCGAAGGGGGTCGGGCGGGGCGTCGCCATCCACGAAGCCTTCGGCACGATCGTCGGCGAAATCGCCGAGGTCGCGGTGAAGGACGGCGGCGCGGTCAAGGTCCAGCGCGTCGTCGCCTGCGTCGACTGCGGCCATCTGGTCAATCCGCTGACGGCGGCGATGCAGATCGAGAGCGCCGTGCTCTATGGCCTGACGGCGGCGCTGTTCGGCGAGATCACCATCCGGAATGGGCGCGTCGTTGAGGGCAACTTCGATACCTACCCGATCGCCACGATGGCGGATGCGCCGGTCATCGAGACCCATTTCGTACTGTCCGGCGGCGACAAATGGGGCGGGCTCGGCGAACCGGGCACGCCGCCGATCGCCCCGGCGGTCGCCAACGCGATCTTCGCCGTCACCGGAAAGCGCATCCGCTCGCTGCCCCTGAAGAACGCGCCGCTCGGCGCCTGAGCAGCCTTGGAGAATGCGAGAGGGGAGAAGGTCAGGATGAGAGGCTCGGCGGCACACGTCTCGAGCCGCGGAAATGGACCAAGCGAAGAGCTCGCCCGCGCTTGCCTCTTTGCCGTTAACTCCTCGGTTACCTCCGCCGCCTAGCTGTAAGCTCTCCCCAAGAGGAAGGGCACGGCATGACAGACGTAGCAGGAATACCGGGCGACCGCATTTGCTCCTTCATCGAGCGCATCGAACGCATCGAGGAAGAGATCAGGGCGTTGACCGAGGGGAAGAAGGAAGTTTTTTCCGAGGCCAAGGGCGAGGGCTTCGACGTCAAGGTGCTCAAGGAGATTCTGCGCCTGCGCAAGCAGGACAAGGACGAGCGCGACGAGCAGGAGTCTCTGCTCGACCTCTATCTCAGGGCGATGGAGAGCGCCGGCAAGTCGCAAGCCGAGGCGGCGTAGCAAGAAGCCGAGGGGGCTTAGGGAAAAGAGCACATAACCGCCCGGAGTCCCTTCTCCAAAGAACCTGTTACGGCGCTCACACGAGTCTACTTCATGGTGGACGCTGCCGCTCACGCGGACGGAACGTTCAGCGCCGCGAGAAGCGGCTGCAGTTCCGCAAAATGTTTGCGCCAGCGCCCCCTGAGCGATAGATCGGCTGGCGCACCTGATTGGCGCTCACCGTGCGCACCGGGCCGCCGGGTTTCATGGCCGGCACAAAGGTCCGGCAATGCGCCATCAGCCTCTGGTAGGCGCGATGGAAGCGGCCAAGCTCCGTCTGGTCGCAGGCGAAGGGCTGGTCGCCGACGAACAACTTGGTGTGGCAGGAGAGGCACGCATCCGCCGGGTCGCGCCGGAAATGAAATTCGCAGCCGCCCCTCCACTGTGATCGGCTGGTTTCCGGCTTCCCGGCCGCGCTACCAAGTCGTGATATTACTACGCGTTTTCAGGCGTTTAGCAAGATGACGTCAAAAAATTCCTTGCTAACGCCTCTGATGTTCTTTATATGTTCCTCGACGCCACCCTGGAGGAGACCGCGAGTGTCCGGTTCCGTCGAAGCCGTTCCGAACGCTGCCGCTCGCAACCGGTCATTTGGGACGGACCGAACCGTCATCACCATGATCAACGGTACTAGCTAGTGGAATTTGGCCATGCAGAATCGCCAACTCGGTCGCGGTAATCGTTCTCCGGCGACTGCTGCCGTGGCAAACCGCCGGCAAGTGGCGCCGCAAAGGCTTGAAAAGATGGAATTCGCGCCTGGAAATGGAATGGCCCCAGAGCTTCGCGCCCGGAAGGTCTGCCGCGCCAACGCGCCGCGGCCGCCTTCCGTCGTCGCGAAGGGTATGACTTCCAGGCGCGGCAGGGCTTCGCGGAGCCGTCGCTAGTCCACTGTCTATGGCCTATGCGCGGGCAGCAAAGCGGACGGATTTTCACGCTCAAGCCCCTGAAAACGCTGCGTCGCGGACAAACCAAGCGATCCTCTGATCAGGCCTCGAGTTCGCTGTCCCAGTAGAGGTAGTCCATCCAGCTCTCGTGGAGGTAATTGGGCGGGAACAGGCGCCCGTTCTGGTGGAGGTCGTGAACCGTCGGCTGATAGGGCTCCGTCGCCGGCCACATCTTCGCCACCGAGGGCAGCATGTCGGCCTTCCTCAGGTTGCAGGCCGAGCAGGCGGCGACGACGTTCTCCCAGGTTGTCACCCCGCCCTTGGAGCGGGGGACGACGTGGTCGAAGGTCAAATCCTCCCGCTCGCCGCAATATTGACAGGTGAAGCGGTCGCGCAAAAAGACGTTGAACCGGGTGAAGGCTGGAAAGCGGGTCGGCTTGACGTAGCTCTTCAGCGACACGACGGAGGGCAGCCGCATCTCGAACGAGGGGCTGCGGACCAGCGTGTCGTATTCGGACAGGATATTGACCCGGTCGAGGAACACGGCCTTGATCGCGTCCTGCCAGCACCAGATCGACAAGGGGTAATAGCTCAGCGGGCGGAAGTCCGCGTTCAACACGAGCGCCGGGCAATTGCCTGGCGTGACTGCCTGAACATGAACCGTCACAAAGACACGCTCCGTTCCTCCGCACCCTCGGCCGGGCTGAGAGAATCCGCCCGCCGCCTTACTCTACAGCTTGCGTGACGCCCTTGTGAAGGCTCCGGAATCCGGGGCTCCCCAGGAGCTTCGAAAAAGTCTCGCGCGGGGAGGCTGCCGAATCGGTCAGCGCGCCTCGCGCTCAATCGCCTCCATGTCGGCGTCCGAAAGGCCGAAGTGGTGTCCGATCTCGTGCACGAGCACGTGGGCGACGACGGCGGCGAGCGTATCCTCTCCGTCGCACCAGAAATCGAGCAGGGGGCGGCGGTAGAGCCAGATCATGTTGGGAAGCTCGCCCGTCTCCGCGACGGCGCCGCGCTGGGAGAGGCCGCGGCCGCGGAAGAGGCCGAGCAGGTCGAATTCGGTCTCGGCCTCCATCTCGTCGAGCGTCTCGTCATCGGGGAAATCGACAACCTGGATTACGAGCCCCTCGCACAGGCGGCGGAAGCCGGCCGGAAGCCGCGCATAAGCCGCGTCGGCGAGCGCCTCGATGTCCTCGAGGGTCGGCGCGCGGAGCTCTCCGACCTCGGTCCCCCCCTTCCCCGTCATGGCCCTGTCCCCGGTTTCCTGCCGACTGCGTCGAGCGATCGGACGCGCGCGGCGTCGAGCCCGTCCACCAGGCGGCGGGCCCGCTCAGCGAGTTCGGCGCGCACCTTGTCCGCCGCCGCCGGAAATTCCGCCAGGACCCGCCGGAACGTCTCCCGCGGCACGGGGGTGACGACCGCGTCTTCGGCGACGCGCGCCTCGACCTGCCTGACGACCGGGGCGTAAAGCGCGTTCTCGCCGATGAGCGCGCCCGCCGTCACCCGCTTTGCATCGCCCGGCTCGCCGCCCTTTTTCGACAACAGCACCGCGCCCGAATGGAGGAAGTACCCTTCGTCGCCTGCCTCGTCGGCGTGAAACAGAACGTCGCCCGTCTTGAGGCGGCGCTTGCCGCACGAGAACGCAACGAGCTGGACGGCCTCGCGCGGCAGCAGGCAGAAGGGGCGGGTGCGGGCGAGCCGGGCGACGTCGGCGTCGAGCGTCAATCCGAGCGTCCCCCAGTCGCCCCGCTCGCCACCAGCTTGTAGCCGCCCGCTTCCGTGACGAGGAGCTGCGCCTCGGCCGGATTGTCCTCGATCTTCTGCCGCAGGCGATAGATGTGGGTCTCCAGCGTGTGCGTGGTGACGTTGGCGTTGTAGCCCCAGACGTGCTTGAGCAGCGTTTCGCGCGGCACCGGCTGCTGATCCGCGCGGTGCAGGTAGCGAAGGATCGCCGCTTCCTTCTCCGTCAAGCGGAGCTTGACGCCCTGGGCGTCGACGAGGTTCTTCGAGGTCGGACGGAAAGTATAGGGGCCGACCTGGAACTCGGCGTCCTCGCTCGCCTCGTATTGTCGCAGTTGCGAGCGGATGCGCGCCAGCAGGACGACGAACCGGAAAGGCTTGCCGACATAATCGTTGGCGCCGGAGTCGAGCCCGGCCACGGCGTCGGCGTCCGAATCGTGCGCCGTGAGCATGATGATCGGCCTGCGATAGCCTTCGCGCCTGAGGCGTCTGACCGCCTCGCGGCCGTCGAGGTCCGGCAGGCCGACGTCCATGATCACCAGATCGGGCGGCGAATTGGGGACGGTCTTGAGCGCCCCCTCCGCCGTGTCGACCGCATCGACCTCGAACTCTGGATGCAGGGCGAGCTGCTCGACGAGCGCGTTTCGCAAGTCGACGTCGTCGTCAACGATCAGTATTCGCCGCGCCTGGGTCATTTGGCCGCACTTTACCGGCTACGCCACCGCGCCGCTAGTCTGAGAATACGGCAAGGTTGCGGCCGGGCGGCTCCATCGCCTGTCGCTGCGATGGTCCGCTCACGCCGCTCGCGGCGGCTCGCCCGCCGCGTTGAGCTGCGCCGCCTCGTCGTCCGTGAACACTCGGCTGCGCGTCAGAAATCGGAGGCCTTCGGGGGCTTCGAGCGAAAAGCCGCCGCCGCGGCCCGAGACGACGTCGATGATCAGCCCCGTATGGCGCCAGTATTCGAACTGGGCGGCGCCTATGTAGAACGGAGAATGTTCGATTTCGCCCAGAAGGACGTCCTGCGGCCCGACGCGAAACTCGCCCGCCGGATAGCACATCGGGGAGGAGCCGTCGCAGCAGCCGCCGGACTGATGGAACATCAGCGGGCCATGCGCCTGGCGCAGGCGGCGGACCACGGCCGCTGCCGCCTCCGTGATCTCGACACGTCGAATCATCGTCAAGCTCCTGGACGGCGATGGACGGGCGGAGGCGGACGCCGCCGCCCGTGTGCGTCAGAAGAACCCTATCAGAAAAAGCCGAGCGCCTTCGTCGAATAGCTGACGAGAAGGTTCTTGGTCTGCTGATAGTGATCGAGCATCATCTTGTGCGTCTCGCGTCCGATGCCAGACTGCTTGTAGCCGCCGAAGGCGGCGTGGGCGGGATAGGCGTGATAGCAGTTGGTCCAGACGCGCCCGGCCTGAATGGCGCGACCGAAGCGATACGCCCGGTTGCCGTCGCGGGTCCAAACGCCCGCGCCGAGCCCGTATAGCGTGTCGTTGGCGATCTCGAGCGCTTCCGCGTCGTCCTTGAACTTCGCCACCGAGACCACGGGGCCGAAGATCTCTTCCTGGAAGACGCGCATCTTGTTGTGGCCGGCGAAGATCGTCGGTTGGATATAATAGCCTTCGGCCAGTTCACCCTCGAGATGAGCGCGCTTGCCGCCGGTCAGCACCTGAGCGCCCTCCTGCCTGCCGATGTCGAGGTAGCTCAGGATCTTTTCGAGCTGGTCGGTCGAGGCCTGCGCGCCGATCATCGTCGACATGTCGAGCGGATGACCCTGCTTGACCTTCTTGGTGCGCTCGACGGCCCGCTCGATGAAGCGATCGTAGATCAACTCCTGAACCAGCGCCCTGCTGGGGCAGGTGCAGACTTCGCCCTGGTTCAGGGCGAACATGGTGAAGCCTTCGAGACACTTGTCGAAGTAATCGTCGTCGGCGTCCATCACGTCGGCGAAGAAGATGTTCGGCGACTTGCCGCCCAGCTCCAGCGTGACCGGGATGAGGTTGTCGGACGCATATTGCATGATCAGGCGGCCGGTGGTCGTCTCGCCAGTGAAGGCGATCTTCGCGATGCGCCTGCTCTGGGCGAGCGGCTTGCCCGCCTCGACGCCGAAGCCGTTGACGATATTGAGGACGCCGGCCGGAAGGAGGTCGGCGATGAGCTCGGCCACGATCAGGATGCCGAGCGGCGTCTGCTCGGCGGGCTTCAGCACGACGCAGTTGCCCGCGGCGATCGCCGGCGCGAGCTTCCATACCGCCATCAGCATCGGGAAGTTCCAGGGAATAATCTGGCCGACGACGCCGAGCGGCTCATGGAAATGATAGGCGACGGTGTCGTGATCGATCTCCGAGAGAGAGCCCTCCTGGGCGCGCAGTGCGCCAGCGAAATAGCGCCAATGGTCGATGCAAAGCGGCAGGTCGGCGTAAGTCGTCTCGCGGATCGGCTTGCCGTTGTCGAGGGTTTCGACCAGCGCCAGAAGCTCGAGGTTGGCCTCCAACTTGTCGGCGATGCGGTTGAGGATCAGCGCCCGGTCGGCGGCCGGGGTCTTGCCCCAGGCGTCCTTGGCCTTGTGGGCGGCGTCGAGCGCGAGCTCGACATCGGCGCCCGATGAGCGGGGAACCGAGCACAGACGCTTCCCCGTCACCGGGCTCGGGTTGTCGAAATAGCGGCCCTCGACCGGGGCGACCCACTTGCCGCCGATGAAATTGTCGTAGCGGTCGCGGATCAGCCCGCGCGCCGCAATCTTGTCAATCGCTGCCTGATACATCGGTTTCCTCCGTCGAACGCGTCGCCTTCCGGCCTGAAATCAAGCCAGGTCAAGGCCGCGTCGTCGTCATATCTTCCGAGGAAATGCCGCGCCGGCAACGGTACTTTCGGGCGCCGATACTTTCGGAGGAAGCCCAGGACGCGGACGGAGTCGGTCATGGCGAAAGAACCAGCTCTCGAGCGCCCGCTTTTCTAAGCTCGTCCTCGGAGCCGGTCAGCGTGATCGACTTCGCGTTGTTCCAGAGCGGAACGAGGTCGCGGTAATGGGGGGAGAAGATGTGGCCGGACTCGCCCGTGGTGATCATGAAGCGGGATTTTTCCGGATCGGCGAGGTCGTAAAGGCCGCGGAATCCGGCTCCTTGCGTGCGGGCGAACGGCTCCGCCCGCGGTGTTTCGAATCCGCCGCCGCGATCGAGGGTGTAAAAGCCTCCGCTCGACGGGATGCTGAGGTCGCTGATCCGGTCGAGCAGCGGCACATGGCTGTAGACCTTGTGTTGCAGCAGGCTCACGTGCTCGGCGCCCCAGCGCCACTGGCTCATGTCCGCGCCGTCGCGCTTGACGAGCAGCGCGAGGCCCTCGTCGAGAGCGCGCCCGAGCGCCTTACGACACTCGGGGTCCGGCTTGCCCGGAGCGTCGCACCACGACGGGTGCTCGCGCATTAGAGAGACGAGGGTGGAGGCCGCAAAGGGATCTTCCGCCTCCATCTTCAGCCCGGTCTTCTCCTCGAGCAGGATCCGGTGCAAGGAGCCCAGGAACGCGGTGAAGATCAGCGGCTCGGGGCGATCCTCGTCCATCACCGCGTTCCAGCTCGCCAGGATCGCCTGAGCCTGCCGCGCCCGCTCGTCCGTCGGCGCGATCATTGCGATGAACGGCTGCAATTCCTTCGCCGCGAGCGACAGGTGGTCGGCCTGCATGGCCTCCGAGGTGGCCAGGCTGTGCTTGCCGATCGTGTCGAAGAATTGCTGGATGCGGCGGGCGCGGAAATTTTCCTCCCAGTCCTGGCCGAAGGTCGGCTGGTGGTCGTCCTCGACATCGGCGTTGTTGGCGTTGAACGCGAAGCCGGCCTGCGGGTTGTGGAGCTGCGGCAACTGCTCGAACGGGACGACGCCGATCCAGTCGAAGGCGCCGGACGCGCCGTCGACCGGCGCGAGGCCGTCACCCGACTTGCGCAACGGCACGAGGCCGGCGCTGAAGAAGCCGATGTCGCCGGAAACGTCGGCGTAGACGATGTTCTGCGTTGGCGTCTGATAGACGCGCATCGCATCGAGGAACCCGCTCCAGTCGCCCACGACGTTGAGGCGCATGACCGCTTCCCCTGTCGTGTCGCGCTCGCCAAGCCCGGTGAAGGCGAGCACAACAGCCTTGCCCGAGCCGGCGAGTTCGCCGAGGTTTTTGCTGACGTCCGACAGGACGGGTCCGTGGCGGGTCGTCCGAATGGTCAGCTTGACGTCCGGCGCGTCCCTGACGCGGATCGTCTCCTCGCGCGTCTCGAACGGCTTCGGCCCGTCCGGCGTGAGGTACTTCGACGGGTCGGACGGATCGACGGTCTCGACGAAGAGGTCCTGCGTGTCGGTGTCCGCGGTGGTGAAGCCCCACGCGATTCTGTCGTTCTGACCGAGGAGGACGCCTGGCGTCCCCGGCACGGAGCCGCCCTTGACCGACCCCTCCGGCGTGACGATGCGCACGAGATACCAGAGGATCGGCGCTTCGAGTCCGAGGTGCGGATCATTGGCGAGGATCGGCTTTCCTGTCACGGTGCGCGACCCCGAGACGACCCATTCGTTCGAGGCGCCGCGGCCTATTCCGGTCAGCGCGCCGATCTCGTCCTCGACGCTCTCGCCCTGCGCATGGGTCCGGTTGAGCGCCGGCAGCGTGCTGATCGGATCGCCCGGCTTCACCCCCGGAAACATCCACTTCGCCTGCTCCGGCCCGAGTTTTTCGCGGAGACGGGCGCGCAGCGCCTCGATCTCGTAATTGTGCGACAGCTGAAGCGCCATCACCTTGCCAAAGACCAGGGAGTTGGCCGGCTTCCAGGGCTCCGGAGCGTCTCCAACGATGAGGAACTCGGGCGGCAGCGCGTTCTTGTGGGTTTCCAGGAAGGCGTTTACGCCGTCGGCGTAGGCCTCAAGGCGCTTTTGCGCCCAAGGCGAGAGGGCGGCGAAACTGCTTTCGGCCTCTGCGGTAGAGAGCCGAGGGTTCGGATGAATTTGTCGACGTCGAGCCGATCGGCGCCGAAGACCTCGGCGAGGCGGCCTTGTCCGACGCGGCGCTGCAACTCCATCTGGAAGAGCCGCTCGCTCGCGTGCACGTAGCCGAGGGCGCGCGCGGCGTCGTCCATCGAGGCGGCGAAGATGTGCGGCACGCCGTAGCCGTCGCGCCAGACATGGACTTCCGCCGACAGCCCCGGCAGCTTCGCCGAGCCGGAATAGGCCGGCATGGCGCGCCAGAACAGGTAGGCGCCGGCGAGCGCCGCGACCGCCGCGAGCGCGACGACCAGGCGGATCGCTCCCCAGACCAGCCGCCTCGCCATCCAACCTCCGCCGACAGAGCGCTGGACAATGAACCCGCTTCCGTCCCCGGAGTCCACCGCCTGGCGCCGGCTGGACGGAGCTCGCCCCGGCGGCATTGCTTACGCCTCGAGAACGACAACCCCCAGACAATCCAAGACAGAGGCCATTCCGTCAAAGTCCGGGATAACCGGAGCAAAGCCGAGGATAGCCGCAGCCAAGCAAAAGTCTTCCCGGAATCCTAGCTTTTCAATAACTTAGGCCGGAATCCAAATTGTTTCCCAACTCCCGAGCCGCGGTCGCTTTCGCGGCATGCCCCCTCCACCACGCTGCGCGTGGTCCCCCTCCCCCGTTCCGCTAACGCTTCACAGGGGAGGATATGGCCGGCGCCGCGCTATCCTCCCCCGCTTGCGGGGGAGGGGGACCGCCCGAAGGGCGGTGGAGGGGGCGGCGCCCCAGCCTGCTCGAGAGTTTCATTGTTTCCCGACTGGCTTGCGCCTTCGCCTGCCGCCTCGTCCGCGGCGTGGCCGCCGACGCTGGCCGGCGGCAGCCGGGCCGGGTCCATGCTCGCCGCCTTTGCGGCCTTCCTGGCCTTTTCGGCATGGACGCGGGCGATGAGGCGGTCCATCTTGGCGATCAGTCTTTCGCGCGCCTTGTCGTCGTAGACGACGACGGCCGCCAAGGGCTTCTGATACCGGTCGAGCCGGTCGAGAAGCTTGAGATAGGGCGAGATCGCCCCGACGTCGCCCTCGGCGAGCGCGCCGGCGGCGAGTCTCAGCGCCGGCTCGAGGCGCGCCAGCTGCAGCATCGCGTGGTCCGGGACGCTGTCCAAGGTTCGCTTTTGCAGGGCTTCGCTGACGATCTGGCTGATGCGTTTGCTCGACAATCCCTCCGCCTGGGCGATCTCGGCATAGGGCCAGCCCTCGCGCAGCCGGGCGAAAATGCGCTGCCGCCGCAACATTCGCTCCTTCTCGCTCAGAAACCGCCTCGGAACGGAAACCCTCTCCTGAACCATTTCGCCTCTCTTTTGTCGCCGTCGGGCGTTGTTGAAAGAACCGGGCGCATGGGCGCCATGCGCCAAAAGCCGAAAGACCGACGCCGTCAGACCGGTTCGCCGGCTTCGACGCCTTGCGGGTCTGCGTCCTTGTCCGCCTCGCCGCCGTACAGCCGCTCGTGCACCTGGTTGAGCTTGTCCATCAATCTCTTGCGGGCGCCGTCGTCCTCCTCCGCGTATTCGCTGGCGATCGCCCGCCAGCGGTCGGCCTGGTCCAGCGCCTTCAAGAAAGGCGCAATGGCTTTGATGTCGCCGTTGAGGATCGCCAACTCGGCCGCCTGCAGCGCCGGCGTCAGGCGCGCCAGCTGCAGTTTGGCGTGATCGGCGCCGTTCTCGACCGGCCGCTTGCTGAGGACCTCGCGAACGATCTGCCGGATGCGCTCGGCGCTCAGCCCCTCCTCGCGCGCGATCTCGTCATAGGCCCAGCCCTCGCGGCGCCGGGCCAGGACGCGCGCCCGCCGCAAGATCCTCGCATAGGCGTCGCGACGTCGCTTGACGGTTGGCCCCTTATTTTCATCCATGCTTGCCTCGCTTTCCCGCGTGTTTGGCGGAGTTGGTCTGCGAAAAATGTCCGCCATGCGGATTTTTATCGTGGCATTATGTTCGCTGTTTGTTCTTTTGGCAAGAGAAATTTCGCTTTGGCCTTGCCGGAGGCGCCGACGACGCTTCCGGCAAGGCTGATCGGGTCGCGTCTAACTTTGAAATTCGGGTTCGGACGGAAAGCACCGAAAAAAGTCGTCCCGGGAAGGACCAGAGTGTGGGCGAAAACCGGCATTCCGGTGCGCGCACGAAACAGGGTTCTCCGCCCGGAGCGAGCACCGGTCGCGGTGCCGGCAGAACATTGCGACATGCGCTTTGAGCCGGCGCTGGGGATATCCCCTCTAATGATGCGAATTCTGGATGAAACGCTTGACAGGGCCGCTTCTCATTAGCACATGCTCACGCGAGCTTAGTGAGTTAGGTGAGATAAATGAGATACAACATGGTGCAGCCGGGCTTTGAGCCCGTCTTGTCTGGGGCAATCAACGGAAAGACGGCCTTCGCCGCCATGGTGAAGTCGATCGATCAAGAACCGCCCTCCCCTGCGGCGCTCTACCTTGATTTTGCGCATGTCGGCGTCGCGACCGCCAGCTACCTGCGTAAATCCGTGTTCGCCCTGAAAGCCTACCTAAGAAACATCGGTTCCAAGTATTATCCTGTCACGGCAAACGCGAATGACGCAGTCTATGACGAGTTGTTAACGATCGCGAATGCCAGGAACGACGCGATCATCAGTTGCAGCCTGAGTGTACAAGGCGCCGTTTCCGACATTTCGCTGATCGGCCAACTGGACCCTAAGCAGCAGATGACTTTCGAGTTGGTGAACAAGCTAAAAAACGCCGATGCCGGCCGCTTAATGCAGCAATACGGAGAAGAAGAGCAAATCACCAGCACGACGGCCTGGAACAACCGCTTGGCAGGCCTTGCCGCGCGCGGCCTCATTCGTGAGTTCACACGCGGTCGTGCCAAATACTACCGTCCGGTGTTGGAGGTGAGCGGTTAATGGGCACCGAATTCCTCAATCGTACCAAGAAGACGATCGCCAAGCGCATCGATACGCAACGTGCTGCTCTGGCGACGCCCTGGCTCTTCACGACCGAGCCGGGCGATCGCCCGCGCACTTACGTTGCTACGATCGTTGCCGGCGCCAACGTGGCGAACGGCGAATCCCTAATTGCCGAAGTTCGCAACGGCTCCGTGAAGATGCGCCGAGGCAATGATGTCGTCGTCTCCCTGGACAACCCGCCGAACGAAGTCGTCGTAGGCATTGAGAGCTTGGGCGGCGTCGCGAACGGGATCGTGCGGCGCGTTCATAAGCTCTCCGGAAAGGCTGACGTGACGCTGTGCTGAACGTGAAACGAGAAGACCCGCGCAGCAACGATGTCATCCGGCGCACGCTAACCGACGATCCCGGGGTCAACGTGATGTCGCTCGGCTGCCCATCCTGCGCGCACTTCGCGGAATGCGGCGGGCTGCATGTCGAAGCGCATCTCCTAGATTGCCTGTCGCTATGTTGCGGAGAGCCCGGAAGATGCTCCCGCGTCTGCCCTAATAAGCCGGAGGCGTTCGTAGCCCAAAGCCGCGAGGTCGTCGGCTTCAATTTCGACAATACGCCCCGAGCCCCCGCGCGACCGTCAAACCTCGGCAGCGACATCGCCGAGTTGATTTATCACGGCAGCAGCCGTCAAGCGGTGTTGCATGTCCGAACGATCGCCTTGAGGCTGGCCGACGTGGTTGACTATCGCCGCAAGCGCGTTCGGTTTGCCACCCGCCACGAAATGTGTGCGGCCTTCCGGATCGACTCTGCCTGCAACATCATCTTGACCGGCGTCGATCACGACGCTCGCATCGAGCCGTGGTGGTCGCTCGGTGAAGCCCGCATCACGATCATTCGCTCGCTAGTTCGCCTCGGCATCGCCCTTGTAGCCACGCCGAACTTCAGCCTGCTGCTGGATAATCCGCGCCCGGACGACCTACACGCGATGAAGCGGATCGCCATCACATTCACGGAATTCCTGCAGGAAGGCCTCGCTTGCGCGCTGCATCCGAATGGCCGGACAATCCGGGACTTCGAGCGGTGGGCGTCATTCGTCGCGAAGCGCCCCGAGGTGTCGACGCTGGCTTATGAATTCATCACGGGGTCGGGCCGATCCGCGCGACGCCAATTCCATCTCGACCGCTTGATCGATATCGCCAAGGCCGCAGGTCGTCCCCTCGATATCGTCGTACGCGGGGACCCGCAGGTCATCCCATCTTTGCGCGCTCATTATCGCGAGATAATCTACATCGACACGACGGCTTTCATGAAAACGCACAAGCGCCGCATAGCCGAGCGCTTGGCAAATAACGCGCTCGATTGGAACCGCGCCTATACCGAGCCCAGCGCCAACCTCGATCTCATCCTACGAACGAATGTCGAGGAGCAAAGGGCCTTTCTTCTGGCCAAGTATTTTGGCTAGTATTCAGCATGCCGAGCAGCGTGAGGTCCATCATCGAAGCCCTGACGTTCGACCTCGTTGATGACATCTGTCTTGGTCTTCAGGACGGTACGCTCACGCTGGCGCAGGCTCCTCCCTCGTTCGCGCAGTCACTCGGACCGCTCTTCGAGCTGATACAGACATTGGGCAACGGCTACTGCGGCGAGATATTGCCCGGCATCTATAAGTGTCTCGAAGCAGCAAGAGTGCAAAACCGTTCGAGCTGGTTTTACGTGCATGACAACCAGGGCTTCATTCAAGTGAAGCGATTGAACGACGATCGGCTGGCATGGAATGACTTCTCGATACGAGCGTCGCGTGCGGCGCAAGCGGCCGGCTTCACGAAAGACGATGCTTGGCAGCTGACGGCCGCGATCGGCGAAATCTACGGCAACGTCGTCGATCACAGCGAGCGCATCAATTCCGGATACGTCGCGTATGCGACCAACGGGAAGACTTTCGAATTCGTGGTTGGCGATAGCGGGATCGGCGTCTTGAGCAGCCTACACAAGAATCCCGCCTACGCCAATATCGCCAACTCCGGAACGGCGCTCGAATACGCGTTGAGCGAGGGAGTATCCAGGTTGCAGGAACCGGGACACGGCTTCGGCTTTAAGCCGATCTTGGTGGGCCTGGCGAACATCAGTACTCGCGTACGCTTTCGATCCGGCGACTATGGTCGTGAACTTCAACGCAGCGCCGATGGCACGATTCCGGTAACCACCACGCAGCTCGCAAGGATAAAGGGCCTCTTCTGCTCGGTTTTATGCACAGCCTCAGCAGAGAGACTATGACAAGAGCAACGTGGCTTTGCGTTACCGGCCGACTTTCCGATTCCTCCCCTCCTCGTCAACATTGCCGATGGCGCACTCGAGGACCCCTATTGGTCCAAGGGTGCACCGGAAGCCTATGCCGGCATGATCGGCTCGTAAATGCGGCAACGCTCCTGCCATCTACGATCTACAACCTGACTAAATCCGGAGTTTACGGTGACAGTTTCTTCGATCACCCATTGCCATCTCATGTATCCCCTCATTTTGACGCGATGCCGAAGGCCTCGGAGAAGGTGCGATTTTGACCTAGGAGTTCTTGATAGCGTTCGATGAGCGGTCGCAGGCGTTGGTCTGGCATGTTGGGGATGAGGTCGTAGAGCAGGCAGCCTTGCCGGAACAGGGAATGGACGCGGCGTTTGGCGGTGCTGGTCCGCAGTTGGCGGTCCATGCCGAGGCTCTCGCCGGCGGCGCCCAAAATCGTCAGCAGCAGGATGGCGAAGGCGTTGAGGAGCAGGAGGCGGTCGCGGCGTTGCGGATCGTCGATCCTCAGCACGCTCATGCCCATTCCGAAGCGCAGATCCTTGCTGTCGCGGAAGCTGGGTTCGATGGTCCAGCTTTTGGAATAGAGCTTGATGATCTGGGGCGCGGAAAGCGATCCGTCGCTGGCGGCCAGATGCCAAGCCTCCTTCATGCCCACAGCTTTCACGCAAACGACCGCGCCGACCTTCTGGCGGGCGGCGGTGACTTCGGCGTCGCGCAACATGCGCGCCCGTCCGCCTTTGCCGACCCAGTCGACGGCGAGCCGCGTTTCGCCGTCGGCCGCGCGGACATGGATGTCGCCGCGAAAGCGGATGACGTATCGAAAGCCCAGGCTCTCCAGGAACTCGAACAGCTTGACGTCGCCGAAGCCGCGGTCGGCCAGGATCGTCACGGCGACGCCCTCAGGCAGGAGCGCCTTCAGCCGGGACAGGCACAGGTCCTCGAAATCGTTGCGCTGGTTCTTCAATTCGTCCTTGTCGACGGTCAGCCAGAGGAGCGGCGTGGCCCTTCCGTGGCGGGTGACGAGATGCAGCGCGAGCGTGGACTGGTTGTCGGCGTCGAAGTCGGTCCAGTCCATCGCCACGACGATCTCGCGCCGCTCGCCCACCACCTCGCGAACCCACGAGGCGAACAAGTCCCAGGGGACCACGCCCGCGTTGCTCAGCAAGCGATCGACCTGTTTGATCGCGGACTTGGCGAACAATCCGCGCGCCTGCGCGAGCGCCTGCCCGATCAAGGAAACCGCGAGCGCCGCCCCGGTCATCACCCCGAGCGCTCCATTGGCCAAAGACAGCACGCGCTTGGCATGCAAGTCGTCGATAAACACCCGTTTCAAGAATTGATGAACGAAATCAAATCGCTCCTTCGGCGCTCGCATCGATCCCCCTGCCCGCTGATTCTCCATCCGGGCACCGCGAGGAATCCCAAACTCAGGCTTTTTCGAGTCCCGTGAAAATGAGGGGATTCATGAGCTGCCAACGATCTACGCGGCGCTCGGTATTACGGTGACGCTCGTATTACGTGACGGTTTACTAAATACCTATTCTGCGAGATGCTGCGGGGCGCCCGCAACCTGGAGCTACGGAATGGCTCGCATCGCCCGCTTCGTCGTCCCCGGCCTTCTCCATCACCTCACATAAGCGCGGCAACCGGCGCGAGCCGGTGTTCTTCGGCGACGACGATTACGAGCTCTACCGCGATCTCCTGGC
>CAWGKV010000021.1:0-92738 GCA_963823165.1 uncultured Alphaproteobacteria bacterium
GTCGCTAGCGTCAACGAATTGGTGGTGATTTTCTGAATCTCTGTCGCCGCGGGAGGAGCGACGGAGGTGATTCGTGGCCAAGAAGGAGATAGCGGTCAAGAAGTACGTGGTGAAGCTGAGCGCCGAGGAGCGCAAGCGGCTCGAAGCTCTGATTCACGCGGGCAAGAGTTCGGCGCGAATGCTGACGAGGGCGCGCATCCTGCTGAAGGCCGACGTTTCGGAGGCGGGCGAAGGCTGGAGCGACAGCGCAATCTCGGCAGCGCTGGACACCAGCGTCAACAATGTCGCTCGCACGCGTCAGCAGGTGGTCGAGGAGGGGTTTGAGGCGACGCTGAGCCGCAAGTTCAATCCCAACTCTGCCCGGCCGCGGATATTCGATGGGGCGGCGGAGGCGAAGCTGATCGCTCTGGCTTGCTCACCCGCTCCGGAGGGGTTCGCGCGTTGGACCCTGCGTCTCCTCGAAGAGAAAGTCGTCGAATTGAACATCGTCGAGAAGGCGAGCGACAATACGATCGGACGGACGTTAAAAAAAACGCCCTTAAACCGCACCGCAGGCGGCAATGGGTGATCCCGCCCGAAGCCAATCCGGGCTTCGTCGCCGCCATGGAAGACGTGCTGGAAACCTACCAGAGGCCGCGCGATCCCGATCGTCCTCTCGTGTGTTTGGACGAGACCTCCAAGCAATTGATCGCCGAGACCCGCGTCCCGATCCCGGCCAAGCCCGGAAGACCCGCTCGTCACGACTACGAATACCAGCGCAACGGCGTCGCCAATCTCTTCATGATCTTCGCGCCGCTCGAGGGCTGGCGCCGCGTGGAAGTGACCGACCACCACGCTGCCGTCGATTACGCGAAAGTCCTCAAAGATCTATCCGACGTGCATTTCCCCGCCGCCGAAAAAATCGTGTTGGTCCAGGACAATCTGAGCACGCATACCCCGGCCTCGCTCTACGCCGCCTTCCCCGCGCCCGAAGCGCGTCGCCTCGTCAACCGGTTCGAATGGCATTACACACCAAAGCATGGAAGCTGGCTCGACATGGCCGAGTCCGAACTCGCCGTTCTGACCACCCAGTGCCTGAGCCGCCGCATCCCCGACAAGACGACCCTCGACAAAGAAGTCGCGGCCTGGGAGACCTATCGAAACAAACGCCACGCCAAAGCCGACTGGCAATTCACAACCGAAAACGCCCGCGTCAAACTGAAAAGACTGTATCCCCAGTTTGAGTGACTCGGGCGACTAGATCTGCTGGTTGATCCTGCGGAAACGACCACTCTGTTCACACTCGCCCGGCTGGAGCATGCCGCGCAAGAATTGCTCCGTGTTCCGGTGTCGGTTCTGACGCCTGGGTTTTTATCTCCGAAGTTTCGCGATCACGTGCTGGAACGGACAGAGCCGCTGTGAAGCACCCGCAGCGCGTTGAAGACTATCTGGAGCACACGACCCAGGCGATCGGGCGAGCGGTGGAATATGCCGAGCGTTTGGGCAGCGCGATCGCCTTTCGGCAAAGCCGGCGCGATCAGGACGCCGTCATCCGCAATATCGAGATCATCGGCGAGGCCGCGAGGCTCATTCGGCCCGTTTCTCGCCCGAGGCCGGCTTTAACCGAGACAATGCCGTCAGGCCTCGGTCGCCGCCATGCGCCGTGCGAATGCGAGCCGCATCGCCTTCGCCAGCGCCGCGCCGAGCGTCAGTCCGTGGCCGGCGAGATAGTTTTGGAAATCGTAGATCGTCACCGCCGGTGAGACCTCGAACTCGAAAAAAGTCGGACGCCCGGATGCGTCGATGCGAAAGTCGATCGAAAAGCAGTCGCTCAGGCCGACGAGGCGCGCGAGTCGTGCGGAATGGTCGAGGATCGCCTCCAGCGCGCGCCGGGACCGCTCGTCGTCCTGCCGGCGCAGGTCGACCATGCTCGGAACGAAGGCCGCCGGCCGAAGCTCGCCGAAGCCTCCGCGGCCTCCGGACGTGTCCTTCGCGCCCGAGAGCGTCTCGTTGTCCCTCATCGTCAGGAACGCCCCGCCGGTCTCGCTCACCGGATTCTTGGCGATGCGCTCGACGCCGAGTTGATCGGCGAAGGCGCCGCCGCAATCCATGAAGCTCGCCCGGACGTCGTCGCCCTCGACGAACGGTTGAATCAGCGCCCGGTCGCGGTATCGGTCAAAAATGCGCCGGGCGCGGTCGGCCGCCTCCTCCTCCGTCGCGCAAAAACTGTCGGCGAAAATGCCGATCTTGGCGCCGAGGGTGTTGGGCTTGACGAACAGCGGTCCCGCCTGCGGCTCGGATCCCAGCCTCGCGAGCTCGTTCTCGCCCTCCATCAGCCGCGTCGGCGGGACGGCGAGGCCGGCGGCGGAGGCGAGCGCGAGGCTGGCGAACTTGTCCTGGGCGAGATGCGCCGCGGTCGCCGGACTGCCGAAGCGGGCGAAGCCTTCGAGCCGGACGAGCGCCGGAACCGATGAGCCGCGATAGAAGCGCACCCCGTCAGTCAGCGCCCAGACGATGGTCTCCTCCCGGCGCGGCGCGAGGTCCCGCAGTCGCGCAGGCAAATCGTCGAGCAGGACGAACTCCGTTCGAACGCCGTCCTCGCTGAGCGCGCCGGCGATCTCCCGGGAAAAGTACGGCAGGTCGGTCGACTGGGCGAGATAGACCGCAATCTCGCCGGCGACGTCGGGCGGATAGCCGAACGCCTTAAGACGCCGCCGCGCCGCCTCCTCGCTCTCGTAAGCGATGATTGCGGTGGTGAGCGTCATGGCTCGCTAATTCCAGCAAAGAACGTGGAAATCCGGCATCGGGGCTGCAGAAGGGTTCGCATGGCGAGCCTTGCGAGGAAAGCGAAATGCGCTTCAGCCGAAGAATGCCGGGGCGCAGGTCAGCCCAGGGGAAGCGCTCGCTGCTCCCCAGCTTGAAATCCGCTGTTCCGGCGAATTTTTCCGCTGCAGTTTTTACCGCTGTTATGCACCGTCAAGCGGACAAGGCGAAAAAGCGTTGCCCAGGCGGTCGTTAGCTTTCCGTTTTGCGCGGCCTCTGCCCCCGTCCGTGCGGACTGCGTTTGCCGCTCGTGGACCATCGATGCTGAAATAACCCCTGTTTGTTCTTGACGTGTTTCGTAACCTCGTGGCATAAGGGGTGATGGACCGTAACGGCGTCGGGATGGAAAGCGAGGTTGGCATGGAGGCGCCTTCGAATCTCACAGCAACCTGCAGCTCGAACGCTCTGGGCGGGCCGTGGCGGCGGCGGCTTTCCGCCTGAGCCCGCTTGCGCTTAGGAGGATGGACTTCGCCTCGCTTGGGCCGTCGAACCAGTCGCCGAACGCGTTTGCCGGCGTTGGCTTCGGTCGGCAGGCAGGGAAGCGAGTTGGCTGCCGGCGGAGCGCATCGGCGGACAGGCCGCGGACCAAGCGGAGGCGTCAGCGCGAAGCGGAGGAGAAAACAATTTGGATTCCGGCGTAACCCCTTGAGAACAGGCGATTCCTGGAAGACTTTTGCTTGGATTCTGTTATCCTGGGCTTTGCTCCGGTTATCCCGGGCTTTGGCGGGACGTTCCGCGGCTTGCGTCTTGAGGGGCCGCCAGAGGGCTCAAGGCGTCAGGAAAGCCGCCGCGGCCAGTTCCATCCAATCCGGGGCGACTTCGGGGAATGGAAGCGTATTAAACTAATAGTTATGTACAATTTATCGGGATTGGCCGGCTGGATCGGCCGCGTCGGCGCGGTCATCGGCCTCTCGCCCGTGTTTTCGCAAACGGCCAGCGGGGCCTCTGGTATAACTAGTGCCACTGGTCCGGCAGCTCGGCCTTGCGGCGCCGGATGAAGTCGGTGAGTTCCTCTGCGACGGCGGGATCCAGTTTCGGCCGCTCGTACTCGGCGAGGAGGCGCTTGCACCGCTCGGCGGCGCGCCGGGGCGGGTCCTTCATCCCCTCGTCGCGCCACTGCTCGAAGGAGTTGTTGTCGGCGACGGCGCTCTCCCAATAGGCCGTCTCGTAATTGGCCAGCGTGTGGGCCGAGCCGAAGAAGTGCTTGCCGGGGCCGACTTCCCGGAACGCGTCGAGCGCGAGCGCATTGTCGTCGAGGGCCACGCCTCCCATCCACACGTGCAGCGCGGCGCAGAAGTCGGCGTCCATGACGAATTTCTCGTAGCCCATCGTCAGCCCGCCCTCAAGCCAGCCGGCCGAATGCAGGATGAAATGCGCGCCGCACTGCACCGCGGCGAGCATCGACATCGTGCTTTCCTGCATCGCCTGGCCGTCGGGGATCTTCGACGACGTGAACGCGCCGGAGCAGCGCAGCGGCAGGTTGAGCCGGCGCGCCAGCTGCCCGACGACGAGCGAGCCCAGGGCCGGCTCCGGCGTGCCAAAAGTCGGCGATCCCGAGCGAAGGGCCGTCGAAGACAGGAAATTGCCGAACACGACCGGCGCGCCCGGCCGCTCGAGCTGAGCCAGGGCGCAGCCCGCCATCGTCTCGGCGAGCGACTGGGCGATCGCCCCGGCGTTCGTCACCGGCCCCATCGCGCCGCCGAGGATGAACGGCACGACCACGGCGCACTGGTTGGCGCGAGCGTAGGCGCGCAGCGACTTCGTCATCGTCGCATCGTAGACGAGCGGCGAATTGGCGTTGATGTTGCCCATGATCACGCAATTGCGCTCGACGAACTCCCGCCCGAACGCGATCCGGGCCATCTCGATCGAATCCTCGGCGCGCGCCTCGGCCGTGACGGACCCCATGAACGGCTTGTCGGTGAGCGTGAGATGCGCCGCGACCATGTCCAGATGGCGCTTGCTGACCGGAACGTCGACCGGCTCGCAGACCGTGCCGCCCGAATGGTGAAGCCACGGGATCGCATAGGCGAGCTTCACGAAATTCTCGAAATCGGCGAGCGTCCCGTAGCGGCGGCCGCCTTCGAGGTCGCGGACGAAGGGGGAGCCGTAGGCAGGTGCGAAGACGACATGCGCGCCGCCGATCGCGAGCGAGCGCTCCGGATTGCGGGCGTGCTGGACGAAGGCGTTCGGCGCGGTCTTCAGGATCGAACGCAGGAGTCCTCGAGGAAATCGGACGAGCTCGCCTTGCACGTCGGCGCCGGCCTCTCGCCATAGCCTGAGCGCCACCGCGTCGCCGCGGAACTCGATGCCGACCTCTTGCAGAATGGCGTCCGCGGCGCCCTCGATCCGGGCGAGGCCCTCTTCGCCGAGAAGCTCATAGGTCGGGATTTTTCGCTCGACCCCGGCGATGACAGCGTGCGCCCCCAGCCCGGCGCGGCGCCGGCGGGCTCTTCCGCCGCGCTCGCGCCGCGCCGTCGAGCCAGCCGTATCCATGGTCCTCCCTCCGGCCCGGTCCGCGTCGACTTGGCGCTCTCGAGGATAAGCGCCGACGGGTTCCTGGTTGAACTCGATAATCTATGCGCGCGCGCCTGAATTCCTTGCGCCCCGCGGCCGTGGTATCAGCCTTACCCTGTCGCAAGGTAGAGGAGAAGTCGGGCGTGAAGGTCGGCGGACGCGCTTATCGCACCATATGGTTGAACGAGGACGGCTGGGGCGTCGACGTGATCGACCAGCGCTGGCTGCCGCACGACTTCCGTGTCGCGACATTGCGGACTGTCGCCGAGGCGGCGACGGCGATCCGCGACATGTGGGTGCGCGGCGCCCCGCTCATCGGCGCAACCGCCGCTTACGGCCTGGCGCTCGCCATGCGGGAAAACCCGGGCGACCCCGCGCTGGACGAGGCCTGGGAAAAGCTTCACGCGACCCGGCCGACCGCAATCAACCTGCGCTGGGCGCTCGACGCCGTCCGCAACCGACTGCGTCCCCTTGCCTCCTCCCAACGCGCCGCCGCCGCTTATGCCCAGGCGGCGGAGATCGCCGACGAGGACGTCGCCATCAATCGCGCCATTGGCCGCAACGGGCTCGAGATCATCCGCCGCATCGCGGCGACGAAGACAGCCGGAGAGCCGGTCAACGTCCTCACCCATTGCAACGCGGGCTGGCTCGCGACGGTCGATTATGGCACCGCCACCGCGCCGATCTATCTCGCGCTGGAGGAAGGCCTGCCCGTCCACGTCTATGTCGACGAGACTCGGCCGCGCAACCAGGGCGCCTCGCTGACCGCGTGGGAGCTCGTCAACCATGGCGCGCCGCATACGCTCATCGTCGACAATGCCGGCGGCCATCTGATGCAGCGCGGCCTCGTCGACATGGTCATCGTCGGCTCGGACCGCACCACCGCCAACGGCGACGTCTGCAACAAGATCGGCACCTACCTGAAGGCGCTGGCGGCGCGCGACAACGACGTGCCCTTCTACGTCGGCCTGCCTTCCCCGACCATCGACTGGACGGCGCGCGACGGCGTCAAGGAGATCCCGATCGAGGAGCGCCACGCCGACGAGGTCGACTTCGTCCAGGGTCGAGGAGCGGACGGAAAGGTCACGCGCGTGCGCATTTCCCCCGAAGGGAGTTCCGCCGCCAACCCGGCCTTCGACGTCACTCCGGCCCGCCTCGTGACCGGGCTCATCACCGAGCGCGGCGTCGCAGAGGCGTCGCCCGAGGGCTTGAGGGCGCTGTTTCCGGAGCGCGGCTAAACAATCCTTGGGGAAAGTTTCCATGCTTCGTCCGCTCGCCGGCCTCAAAGTGATCGAGTTCGAGGGCATCGGGCCGGGGCCGCTCGCCGGTCGGATGCTCGCCGACCAGGGCGCGGAGGTCGTGGTGGTCGTCCGGCCGATGAAAGCGGTTCTCGGCAATCCCGACCCCGCGGTGGCCGGCGACCCATTGCGGCGCGGCAAGCGCGTCGTCGCGCTCGACCTCAAGCGGCCGGAGGCGGTCGAGGAGGCGTTGGGCCTCATCGAGGGCGCCGACGCCCTGATCGAGGGAAACCGGCCGGGCGTAATGGAGCGGCTCGGCCTCGGGCCCGCGGACTGCGCCCGGCGAAATCCCCGTCTCGTCTACGGGCGCATGACCGGTTGGGGCCAGACCGGGCCGCTGGCGAATGCCGCCGGACACGATCTCAACTATCTGGCGCTGAGCGGCGCGCTGTCGCTGACCCAGCGTCCCGGCGCGGCGCCGATCGCCCCGCCGACCGTGCTCGGCGACGCGGGCGGCGCGCTGGGCATGGCCTTCGGTCTCGTGAGCGGCGTCTTCGCCGCGAGCCGGACCGGCAAGGGGGCCGTCGTCGACGCCGCGATCGTCGACGTCGTCGCGGCCCTCAGCGGCATCGCGCTCTGGGGGCGCAGCAGAGGGATGCTGGATGGATCGCGGCCGAGCGTCTTCCACGATTCGCCCTTCTACGACGCCTATCTCTGCGCCGACGGCCGCTACGTGACGATCGGCGCTCTCGAACCGCAGTTCTACGCGTTGCTCCTCGACAAACTCGGCCTTGCCGACGTCGATCCGAAGGCGCAATACGACATGAGCGAATGGCCGGCGCTGAAGGCTCGCTTCCGCGAACTTTTCCTGAGCCGGCCGAGCGCGGAGTGGCGCGCGCTGCTCGAAGGCAGCGACGTCTGTTTCGCGCCGGTGCTGACCATCGCCGAAGCGGCGGCGCATCCGCAGAACGCCGCACGGGGAGTTTACCGGCAAAGCGACGACGGTCGGCTCGACGCGGCGGCGGCGCCGCGCTTCGCGCCACTCGAATGATGTGAAGGAGAAGCGATGCTCACTCGAGCGATGCCCGAGACGCTGGAGTTTCCTTATTCCGCGCCGCCGAAGGCGGGCGAGGTCATCGAAGTGCGTCCCGGGATCTTCTGGGCGCGGCTCGCGCTGCCGTTCCGGCTCGACCACGTCAACATCTATTTTGTCGAGGACCGCGCCGGCCTCGCGCTGATCGATACGGGGATCGACAACCACGCTTCGCGCGCCGCGTGGGACGCGCTGCTCGAGGGGCCGCTCGCCGGACGGAAGCTCACGCGGATCATCGCGACCCACTTCCACCCCGACCATATCGGCCTCGCCGGCTGGCTCTGCGAGCGCTTCGACCTGCCGCTGGCGATGAGTCAGACGGAGTACCTCATCGCGCTCAACATCCGCCTGGACCCGGCTGGCCTCATGTCCGAGCCCTATCGAAGCTTTTACCGGTCGCACGGCCTATCCGCGGAGGCGACCGAGATTCTGCTCGGCCACGGGCTGAATTACCTGCGCATGGTGGCGACGCCGCCGAGAACCTTTCTGCGGCTCATCGCGGAGGAGAAGGTCAGGATCGGCGGACGGGAGTTCGAGGTGATGACAGGCGGCGGACATTCGCCCGAGCAGGTCATGCTCTATTCGGCTGCCGACAATCTCATCCTCTCCGGCGACCAGATCCTCGCAAAAATCTCGCCGAACGTCAGCGTCGAGGCGATGGATCCGGACGGCGATCCGCTCGGCATCTATCTGCGCTCGCTCGAGAAGCTGAAAGCCGCGCTGCCGGAGGACGTCCTTGTTTTGCCGGGTCACAACCTGCCGTTCGTCGGCTTGAGCGCACGCGCCGACGAACTCATCACCCATCACGAGGCGCGGTGTGCCGCGATCCTCGAGGCCTGCAAGATCGAGCCGCAGACGGTCGCCGATCTGGTGCCGGTCATCTTCGGCCGGGCGATTGACGACCCGCACCAGCTCGTCTTCGCCTTCGGCGAGGCGCTGGCGCACGTCAACTCGATGATCCGCGCCGAACGGCTGCGGGTCGCGAGCACCGCGCGGGGCCTGTCGCTCGAGGCGGCGTGAGGGCGACGCCAATTTGACGGACGCGCCGCGGTCATCGCGAGGAGCGAAGCGACGCGGCGATCGGGAACAGCACATGCCGCCCCTTTTGCAGTTGCGCGACATCGGCCTGACGCTCGGCGGCGCGCCGCTGTTCGAGAAGGCGGAGCTGTCGATTTCCCCCGGAGACCGGATCGCCCTCGTCGGCCGGAACGGCTCGGGGAAATCGACGCTGATGCGGATTGCCGCGGGGCTAGCGGAGCCGGATCGCGGGACGCGGTTTCAACAGCCCACGGCCCGCCTGGCCTTTCTCGCGCAGGAACCCGACATGTCCGGCTTCGCCACGGCGCTCGATTATGTGCTGGCGGGCCTCGGCGAGCACGATGACGCCCACGCCGCGCGGACGATGATGGCCGAACTCGGGCTCGACCCCGCCGCCGACCCGGCGATCATGTCCGGCGGGGAAGCGCGGCGGGCGGCCCTGGCGCGGGTCCTGAGCCCCGAACTCGAGATTCTGCTGCTCGACGAGCCGACCAACCACCTCGACCTGATCGCGATCGAGTGGCTGGAGAACCATCTCGCCGGACGCCGCTCGGCGATCGCCCTCGTCAGCCACGACAAGCGCCTGCTGGCGGATCTGACCAACGCGACGGTCTGGGTCGATCGCGGCGCGACGCACCGCCTCGACCGCGGCTTCAGCGCCTTCGAGGCCTGGCGGGACGCCAAGCTCGACGAGGAAGAATCTGAGCGGCGCAAGCTCGACCGGCGGATCGTCGACGAAGAGCACTGGATGCGCTACGGCGTCACCGCGCGGCGCAAGCGCAACATGCGCCGCGTCGGCGAACTCGAGGCGCTGCGCCGCGAGCGGCGCGAGGCGCGCCGCTCGGTCGGGCTCGCCAACATGGCCGCGCAGGACGCCAAGGCCTCCGGGGCGCTCGTCGTCGAGGCCGAGAGGATCAGCAAATCCTACGACGGCAGGCCGATCGTTCGCGACTTCTCGCTGCGGATCATGCGCGGCGACAGGGTCGGGATCATCGGCGCCAACGGCGCAGGAAAAACCACCTTGATCAATCTCTTGACCAAAGCGCTGGCGCCGGACGGCGGAGAGGTGCGGGTCGGATCGAACGTGCTCATGGCGCAGCTCGATCAGAAGCGGACCTCGCTCCAGCCGTCCACGACGCTGGTCGACGCGCTCACCGGCGGCGGCAGCGATTACGTGACGATCAACGGAGAGCGCCGCCACGTCGTCGGCTACATGAAAGACTTTCTGTTCGGCCCCGAGCAGGCCCGCACGCCGATCGAAAAGCTGTCCGGGGGCGAGCGCGGCCGCCTTACGCTCGCTATCGCGCTCGCGGCCCCGTCGAACCTGATCGTGCTCGACGAGCCGACCAACGACCTCGACATCGAGACGCTGGATTTGCTGCAGGAGCTGCTCGGCGAGTACAAGGGAACCATTCTGCTGGTCAGTCACGACCGCGACTTTCTCGATCGCATCGCGACGTCGGTGATCGTCAGCGAGGGCGGCGGCCGCTGGCTCGAATATGCCGGCGGCTATTCCGACATGGTCGCGCAGCGCGGCTATGGGCTCTCCGGCCCGCTCGCCGCCCCGCCGGCGGAGAAACCGGACAGGCCGGTCGTCCGGCCGAAGAGCCTGCCTGTGGCGAAGCGGAAACTCGGTTTCAACGAGAAGCGGGCGCTCGAACTGCTGCCGGAACGCATGGACGCCCTGCGTCAGGAGCTGGACGCGCTCGAGGCGAGGCTCGCCGACCCCGATTTCGCCGCTCGCGAGCCGGCGGCGTTCGAGGCGGCGACGGTTCGCTACGGACGCGCCCGCGAGGAGCTGGAAAAGGCGGAAGACGAGTGGCTGTCACTCGAAATTCTGCGCGAGGGCATCGAGCAGCAGGAATGAGCGCTGACGGGGGCCGCGGCCGCGGGGCTCTTGGAGCGCGCCGGAAAGACAACCCTATGACGATCTGTTTATTTTCGCGTTACGCGCTGTTCGGGCCTAATTTGCTCAGCGCGCGGTCGAGGTCGCGCCACAGGTCTTCCACGTCCTCGATTCCCGCCGAGAGACGCAAGAGGTCGGGCGGGCAGGGCGAGTCGGGCCCCTCGTAGGAGGCGCGGTGCTCGATCAGCGACTCGACGCCGCCGAGCGAGGTGGCGCGCTTCCACAATCCGACGCGCGCCGCCGCAGCGATTGCCGCCTCCGCTCCGCCGCGGACGCGAATCGACAGCATGCCGCCGAAGCCGCCCTGCATCTGCCGCCGCGCGACGTCGTGGCCGGGATGATGCGGCAGGCCGGGATAGAGCACATCCGACACCGCGGCGTGATTCGAGAGGCGGATGGCGAGCTCCATCGCATTCGCCGCCGCGGCCCGCACTCGCAACTCGAGCGTCCGCAATCCTCGCGTCAGAAGGTAGGCCTCGAACGGATGCAGGATGAGGCCGTGAGCCCTCCGGATGTCGCGCGCCCGCTCGAACAGCGCATCGCTGCGGGCGAAGCACAAGGCGCCGGCGATCACGTCGGAATGACCGTTCAGATACTTCGTCGCCGAATGCATGACGACGTCGGCCCCGAAAACGAGCGGACGGGTGAAGACGGGCGTCGCCGACGTCGAGTTCGACAGCCAGTCGCGCGCCGACCTCGTGCGCGAGATTCGCCGCCCCGGCGATGTCGGTGACGCTCCACATCGGGTTGCTCGGCGTTTCGAGCCACACGAGCTTCGTTCGCTCGGGCTGGATCGCCGCGGCCACCGCAGACAGATCTTCCGTGTCGCAAAAGGCCGTGTCGAGGCCGTGCGTCGGCGCCTCGTCTGCGAGCCAGTTCCGCAAAGCCCAGTACATCCGGCGCGGCGCGACGACATGCGAGTTTGCGCCGAGCGACAGAAACAAAGCGATCGCAGCCGACATGCCCGAGCCAAACACGAGCGTCGAGGCCGCGCCTTCCAGCGCTCCGATCACCGCCTCGGCTTCCCGCGCCGTCGGATTGTCGGGACGGCCGTAGATATCGCCGCTCCAGTCGGCGTAGGCAGGATCGCGCTGGAAGGTCGTCGTCAGGTGCAGCGGCGGCACGATCGCGCCCGTCGGTTCGTCGATCCGGCCGAGCGCCTGGGCGGCGAGCGTCCGCGGCCTCCAGGCGCCGTCCTGCTCGCCGGTCACAGCGCGAGCCCGCGCAGGAGTTTTGGCGCGCCTCGTCCGGCGCCGGCCGCCTCGACGATCATGAGGTCCTTCAGCGCCGGCGCGCGGTCGACGATGCGCAGGCCGAGATCGCGCGCGAAACGCAGCGGACCGAAGTCGTTGGAGAAGAGGCGGTTCATGACGTCCATTCCCATCCCGCTCGCCGCGACATCGAAACGGCGCGCCCGCTGGTAGCCTGCGAGCGGCGCCGGCGCTCCGGGATCGAGGCCGAGCCGCATCTCGCCGACGATCGCCTCGGCGATCGCCGCGACGTCGCGCAGACCGAGATTGAGGCCTTGCCCTGCGATCGGATGGACGAGATGGGCGGCGTCGCCGACGAGCGCGAGCCTCTCGCCGACGAAGCGGCGAGCGATCTGGAAACGGAACGGGAAGGCTTCCACGCGCGAGGCGAGCGTCAGTTGGCCGAGCTTCGGGGTGAAGCGCAATTCGAGCTGGCGCAAAAAATCTTCCGGCCCCAGGGCGAGGAGCGCGCGGGCGTCGGCCCGGCGCTCGTTCCAGACGATGCTCGACCGACGGCCGGGCAGCGGCAGGACGGCGAACGGGCCGGCCGGCAGAAAGTGCTGCTGGGCGACGCCTTGATGGTCGCGCTCATGTTCGATCGTCGCGACGAGGCCCGACTGGTTGTAATCCCAGCCGTAGGCCGGAATGGCGGCGAGCGCCCGCAGTTTCGACCTGGCGCCGTCGGCCGCGACCGCAAGACGGGCGCGAAGCCTGCGGCCGTCGGCAAGCGAAAGCTCGGCGACGCGCTTGCCGGGGCTCCAGCGCGCGACGGATCCCGTCACGCGCTCGACGCCGAGCCTGTCGCAGAGCGCAGCCAGCGCCGCGACGACATCGTCGTTGAACGCCATATGGGCGAGCGGCCCGTCGCCCCCGGCGGCGAAATGAAGATGGGGCAGCCGCACCGCGTCGTGCACGCCGCCGTCCATGATCTCCATCGAAAGGATGGCTTGAGCCTTCGGGCCGATCGCCTCCCACGCGCCGACGCTCTCGAGAAGCCGCCGCGGCCCCTCGGCGATCGCCACCGTGCGCAGGAGCGGCCGGCCGGACTCGGAAGCCGGAGGGGGCGCCGGATCGACGACTGCGACCGCGGCGCCTGTTTGGAGGGCGCGCTTGATCGCGGCCGCCAAGGCGAGACCGTTCGCCGCCCCGCCGGCGATGAGGACGTCGAAGACAGGCAGGGACTCGACCAGCGGGCGCACTCCAGGCGACGGCGCGCATTGTCGGACGTTTGGCGGCAATGCGCAATCGGCGCCGGGGAGGGGCGATTGCGCGGCCGCAAGCGGCGGGGCCCGGCGCGGTCGCTGCAGAGCCAAAAGCCTGGATTATGGCTGCGTATCAGGCCGCCACGTACAACCTGCACCAGCCGTTCGGACTGATATGGCCGGAGACGACCTGGCAGGAATGCGGCGGTACGAAGTATCGGCATCCCGAGCATTTCTGGCCGTGATGGGGATGGCTCACGTAGCCGGCCGCCGTCTTGCTCATCCCTGCGGCGAGGGCTTCCTGCGGCTGAAGCAGACGCGCCAGGACGGCGCCGCCCAACAACGTCTGCACAAAAGTCCTGCGCGTCGTGGTGGCGGCGTCCTGCTCATCGTTCATAGCCTCTCCTGTCGATCGGTTGGGAACGAAGAAGTATCCTGTCAAAAATTGTAGAAGGCCCGATCCATTTCTGCGCCGCCCTTTCCTCCCGGCGACATCACCGTCATCGGCGCCGAGAGCCCATGCGCGCGGTCGTGGTCGAGCGGGCTGTAAATGCGGTACTGGCCGGGCGGCAAGGCAAAGGTCAGATGCGTCGACTGCCCCGGCGACAGCGCCGGCGTCCGCTCGATCGGCGTCCCGCTCCGCGATACGTCGGACGCGATCGCCAGCGCATGGGGCCGGTCCCCGTGGTTGACCACGGTGAGCGCGACCTGCTTCGACCGGAAGCCGATGTCGCGGAAGCCGAAGCCTCTGTCGTGGAGAACGATTGTCGCCGGCAGCGGCTTGGCGACAGCGACCGGCGCGACGGCCACAGCCGCCGCGACCAGGCCGGCGAAGCGCATGGTCGCGGTCATCGCCATGCGCCTTTTACTTGCTGGCCTGCGCCACCGGGCAGGTCCCAGTCTTCTGATTCTTGTCCAACGCGCTCACCGGCTGAAGCTTTGCGTTCTTGATCGCGTCGGTCGCCTTGGTGGGAAACTTATCCTGGCCCGCCGGATAGCAGTTCTTATCGAGCAGATAGGCGAGCACCGCGGCGTATTGATCGGGCGAAAGCGATCCGGGATTGTCCCGCGGCATTTGCGTAACGACGATCGTGCGCAGGTCCGCCACCGACCAATCCAGGAGATCCGCCTTTTTGAGGAACGCCGTGCCGGCGATGGCCGGCGCCGATTTCCCTTGCAGCTGATCGCCGTGGCACGCGGCGCAATTCTGCGTATACACCTGCTTTCCCTGCTCGGCTTGCGCTTCGGTGTAAAGTTTCGGCGGATCCGGGGCGTCTTGCTTGCCGTTTGCGGGCTCTGGGGTCGGGAGCGTGAGCGCGCCGGGGTCGGAAGCCGCGGACCGGCTGCCGCCAACCGAGCCGTGCCGATCGCCGCCGGCTGCTCCCGATGCCTGAGCGTTCTCGGGGCAGATCGTGGCGATCCTGTTGACCGCGGCCGTGTGGAGGATGACCATTCCGTTCTTGACGGATATGTCCCTGACGCCAACTGCCTCCGGCAGACGCGTTCGCTGCTCCTGATCGGCGATCGCGATGAAGGTGAGATAGCCGTTTTGTACCCCGTATGCCGGCGTCTGGCCGGGCCGGACGTTCGGCGTCGTGCAGCCCGAGACCATCATTGCGCCGTCCGGGACGCCGAGCGAGGTTGTCGCGAGCGCGCCGCGCAGGCCGGCCAGCGGCCCCACGTCGGAGTCGTGGCCGAGCGCCACCAGCAGCGCCTCCAGCGCCGAAGAGGCGGAGACTTGGAAGCGCTGCAAGTCGTCGGCGTCGATCGCCTCGGTGAGCCTCGCCTTCGCCGCGGACGCATTCACCTCCGCGCCCTGCACCGCTGTTTTCCAAGGCGCGGACCCGGCATGGCTGGCCAGCCAGTCGAGTTGCGAGATGGCGCCCTCCTCGTCGGCGGAGTTGACGCTCTCAGTCCGGCTGCTCTCGTTCCCCTTCACCCCGACCAGCGCGTCGAGCGCGCGCTGGGCTGCGGCTTTGTAGGGATCGGGCGCATGCTCGGTGAGGCTTGCGGCTTTGTCCAATTCGCCGACGGCGACGTCGAGATCGTTGAGCGCCCGCAGCGCCTGAATGTGGGGATTTTGCACGTCCCCGGCTGTCGCGCCTGCTGCAGGGAGCGCGTACAGGCCCGCCAGGGCCGCTGCTGCCGGCAACGGAAGCAGCAGCCCCTTGACCAGATTTCCGCTCATCGGTCGGTCACTGCGCCGAAGCGGCTTTTTGGGCGCCGGACACGAACGCGGTGAGATGGGCGGGGCCGATCGCCGACCCGAGCTCCGGCACCTTGAGAAACCCCGGATCACCGGAATTGACGAGGACGTAGCGCTTGTTGTCCATGGTGAAAGTGGCCGGCGGCGCGATGATGCTGGCGCCGGTGTCGTATTGCCAGAGGATCTTTCCCGTGTCGGCGCGATAGGCGTTGAACTTGCCGTCCAATGTGCCGCTGAAGACGATCGATTCCTTCTCCTGTGGCCTCCGGCTCGAATTATAGTTCATCACCAGTGCGCCGCCGTTCGCCGGCAGGTCGAGATGATGACGCCAGGCGGGGGCGCCTGTACCGACGTCGATCGCGGTGAACCAGCCGGTATTCGGCCCGACGAGGCTCGGAAAGGACCCGCCAAGATAGAATTGGCCGGCGACCCAGACAGCCTTGTCCTGCGCGCTCCACTTGCCGCACTGGTTCGAACTGGCGACGAAGAACATGTTGGTCGCCGGGTCATACGAGCCGCCGTTAAATTCGACTCCGCCGTTGGTGTTGGGACAAGCGATATTGGAGCCGTTTATTGCGGGGTGCGTATCCTGGTTGAGCTGATAGCTCACCGGAGTGTGGCTGACGAGGTCGCCATTCTCGGCCTTCAGGATCCAGAAGTTGCCTGCCTTGTCGCCGGCCGCGACGAGTTTCGTCTCCTTGCCGTCGATCTTGCCGGTGAACAGCACCGGCGGCATGGCCGGATCCCAGTCGTGCGTGTCATGCGCAACGAACTGGTGATACCATTTCATCTGCGGCTTATCGCCGGAGATGTCCACGGCGATCATCGAATCGGTATAGAGATTGTCGCCCTTGCGCTCATCGCCGAGGAAGTCCGGCTGCGGATTGCCGGCGTCGACATAAAGCGTGTCGGAACTCGGGTCGATCGCAACGCCTTGCCAGACGGCGCCGCCGCCGCGTTTCCAGGAGTTGCCTCCCCATGAACTCGTGGCCCTTCTCACCAGGGCCGGGGATCGTGTTGAATTGCCAGATCCGGTCGCCGTTGTCCGGATTGAAGGCGCTGATATTGCCGATGCCGCCCCAGTCGCCGTCGGACACGCCGAGCAAGATCTTGCCCTTATAGGGGACCGGCTGCATCGTATAGAAGCTGTCTTTCGGGTCCGCGACGGTCTGCTTGTTCCACAGCTCCTTCCCCGTCTTCGCGTCGAGCGACGCGAGATGACCGTTGATCATGCCGATGAAGAGCTTGCCGTCGTAAATCGCCACGCCGCGGTTGCGTGGAAAGCCCACCAACTGCTCCGGCTTCGGGTTGTACTGCCACTTCAGATTGCCCGTCTTCGCGTCGACGGCGTAGACGTCGTCCAGATTGGACGTGATGTAGATCGTCCCGTCCCACACGATCGGCGAAGATTCGATCGCGCCGTTTTGAGGGATGTTGAAGGTCCAAGCGACCTGCATCTGCTGGACGTCCTGCGGGCCGATCTCCTTTTCCTTGACTTGTCGATTGCCGCTGTAGTCGCCTGCCGGGAGGATCCAGTTCGAGGCATCGTTTTGGGAATTGATCAAATCCTGCGCCGATGGCCCGGCGGTGCTGTTCGCCTGGGCGGCTGAATTGCCGGATGTTTGGTTGGTCGCCTCGTTGGACGCCGCGAACGCGGCAGCTGACAGGGCCAGCGCCGATGCGGTTCCGAGGACCGCCGTCAGAACGAGCGAATTGCGGAAAAAAGTCCCGGGGACGCGCCGCGTGTCACGCTTCATTCAAACCTCCCGTCGTTAGCGCTCGTCCGGCCCAGCGCGCCTTTCGCTACGGCTCGGTTTACGGGGCGCAACAAGCGGAATGGCCGATTTTGGATTTTGTTCCACGCGTCGTTCCTTTACTTTTTTTCATCAAGAGCCGCCTGAAATGCCTTGAGGAATCGTTTTGCGGGCGGAACGGCGCCCATCCGGGCGAGACGGCGCCTTCGGCGGTACGGAACCCGACAATGCTTCAATCGTTGATCGGTTGCACCGGGCCTTGGCCGGGTGAATTTGAGGAGAGTACGATGTCTAAGGCTTTGCTATTCGCCATTCTTCTCGCCGGCGTGCCGGCGGGGGCGTACGCCCAGGACAACCCCGTCGACAACGGCGCGGCGGCCGGGGCCGCTGCGGGCGGCGCGGTTGGAGGCGCAGTCGGCGCGATTGTCGGGGCGCCCGCGGCGATCGCGGGCGGCATCATCGGCGGCCTCACCGGCGCCGACGCCCCCCGGTTTCACCACTACGTCGTCGAACAGGACATCCCGTCGTACACTTGGACGGAACATCCGCGCGTGGTGGTCGGCGAGGTCCTGCCGCCCGCCGTCACGCTCTATCCGGTCCCGCGGGAATATGGCGTGACGCGGTACGAATACACGGTTGTCGACAGGCAGCCGGTGCTGGTCGACCCGTCGACGCGGAAGATCGTGGAGGTGGTGCCGTGACGGCTGGCGGCGCCTCATAGGGCGCCCTTCTTTCGATGGGCTATGGGGCGTCCGACAGGACGCCCCTCTTTTTACGCTATGAGGGTCGGGCGCGCCGCCTCAGTGATAGCCGATGTCCGCCCTGACCTTGCCGCGGAACACCCAGTACGACCAGCCCGTGTACATCAGGATGATCGGCAGCAGGAACAGCGTGCCGACGAGAAGGAAGGCCTGCGTCGCCTGCGACGAGGCCGCTTCCCAGATCGTATATTTATAGGGCACGATCATCGGAAAGAGGCTGATCGCGATTCCGAGATAAGACATGACGAACAGGAGAATCGCGAAGACGAACGGCGCGGCTTCTGAGCGGCTATTGAGCGCACGCCACTCGAGCCAGGCGATCAGCGCGGTCACGATCGGCACCGGCGCAAGAAAGGCGACGTTCGGCCACGAGAACCAGCGTGCCGCGATTTCCGTCTGCATCGAGGGGGTCCACAGGCTGACCGCGACAATGGCGGCGAGCACGCCGATGAGCGCATAGCGCCCCAGCCGTCGCGCCCAGGCCTGCAGCGGCCCTTCCGTCTTCAAAACCAGCCATCCCGCGCCGAGCAGCGCGTAGCCGAGGACGAGCGCGAGGCCGGTCACGATGGAGAACGGCGTGAAGCAGTCAAGCGAATGGCCGGCGAAATGGCGCCCGTCGATCTCGAAGCCCTGGACGAACGCGCCGAGCACCACCCCCTGGGCGAAGGCGCCCAACGCCGAGCCGTAGCAGAAGGCGTGGTCCCAGAAGGTGCGGTGCTCGGCGTCCCGGTAGCGGAATTCGAACGCCACGCCGCGGAAGACGAGCGCGAGCAGCATGATGAGGATCGGGAAATAAACCGCCGGCAGGATGATCGCGAAGGCGAGGGGAAAGGCGGCGAGCAGCGCGACGCCGCCGAGCACCAGCCAAGTCTCGTTGCCGTCCCAGACCGGCGCGATCGAATTCATCACCAGATTGCGCGCGTCGCGATCGGGTGCGAAGCCGTAGAGAATGCCGACCCCGAGGTCGAAGCCGTCGAGCAGCACGTAGAGAAAGACCCCGACGCCGAGCACCAGCGTCCAGATCGGAATGAAATCGAGAACCGGCCCGGTCATGGCTGCCCTCCCGCGCGCGGCAACGCCTCGACCGGATTCTGCGGCCGTCCGCTTTCGATGAAGTCCGGCTCGGTGTCGGGCTCTTTCGGGCCTCGCCGAGCGACGCGGAGCATGAGCACGATGCCGGCGGCGAACATAACGATGTAGACGATGGAGTAGGCGGCGAAGGAAAGCGCGACGTCCGCGCCGGTCAGCGACGGCGACACGGAGTCGGCGGTGCGCAGGAGCCCGTACACCGTCCAGGGCTGGCGGCCGACCTCCGTCGTCACCCAGCCTGCGAGAACGGCGAAGAAGCCGAGCGGCGAGGCGAGCGTGCAGATCCACAGGAACCACCCCGCCTGGAACAGTTGGCCTTTCCAGCGCAGCCACCAACTCAGGACGACGATCGCCAGCATGACGAGCCCGATCCCGACCATGATCCGGAAAGCGAAGAAGGGGATCGCCACCGGCGGGCGGTCGTCGGCCGGGAAGTCCTTCAGGCCCTTCACCAATCCGTTCGGGTCATGGGTGAGGATGAGGCTGCCGAGGTCCGGAATGGAAATTTGGTCGCGGTCCGTCGCCGCCTGATCGTCGGGAATGGCGAACAGATTGAGCGGCACGCGGCGTCCTGTGTCCCACAGCGCTTCGATCGCGGCGAGCTTCGCCGGCTGATGCTCGAGCGTGTTGAGGCCATGCGCGTCGCCGAGGAAGATCTGCAGCGGCACGAGGACGGAGAGCAGCCACAGCGTCATCGACAGCATGACGCGCGCCTCCTCGACGAAGCGCCCGCGGTGCAGCCAATAGGCGGCGACGCCGGCGACGACAAAACCCGAGGTGATGTAGATCGCGTCGACCGTGTGGGCGAAGCGATAGGGGAAGGACGGGTTGAAGATGATCGCGAGCCAGTCCTTCGGCATGAAGCGGCCGTCGACCATCGTGTAGCCGGCCGGCGTCTGCATCCAGCTGTTGACCGCCAGAATCCAGAAGGTCGAGGCGAGCGTGCCGAGCGCCACCATCAGCGCGGCGAAGAAATGCGCCCAGCGCGGCACGAGGCTCCGGCCGAACAGGAGCACGCCGAGGAAGGCGGCTTCGAGAAAGAAGGCCGTGAGGCCCTCATAGGCGAGCAGCGGCGACAGGACATTAGAAATGTCGTCGGAAAAGCGGCTCCAGTTGGTGCCGAACTGGAAGGGCATGGTGACGCCGGAGACGACGCCCATGCCGAACGACACGGCGAAGATCTTGATCCAGAAGGTCGAGATGCGGAAATAGATCTCCCTACCGGTCGCGAGATGCAGGCCCTCGAGGACGGCGATGAACGAGGCTAGACCGACCGTGAAAGCCGGCAAGAGGAAGTGCCACGCCACGACCCAGGCGAACTGGAGCCGCGACAGGAGAACCGGGTCCAAACTCATAATAAATTTCTCTTCGCGGCGGATGCTTGCTCCGGACACGCGGCCTTTTTAATGGCGCATTGCGACAAACTTGTCCTGATCGCCTGCGGCTTTGCGTCGCGGGTAGTGTCATTCCGGCAAGAGGCGGGAATGCAGCGCGCGACTGCGACGCGAAGCAACTTCCGACAGGCTCGTTTGAAAAGGACGAAGTGAGCCGCTAGCGGCTGTATTCGTCGTGCAGCCTCACCCAGGCCATCGGGGATGGCAAATCCTCCTCGTTGCGTCCGAGCGCAGTGATGTCGAGAAGCTGATAGGCTCCGTTCAGTGCGTCGAGGCCGCGCGCATAGGCCGAGTAAGTGCGATAGACCGCGCCGTCGGGCTCCTTGACGAAGGCGCTGACGCCGGGCAGGTCGGTCATCCTAGGCTCGATCGCTTCGAAGTTGTAGCGGACCGCGCCTTCGCCCGCCGTATATTCGGGAGCGAAAGAGACGTCGAAGTCGTAGTTGAAGTCGCCGTCTGACGAGTACCAGGGAAAAGTCCATCCCATTCGCTTCCGGGTCGCCTCGAGCTTGGCGCGCGAAGCCCGCGACACGGCGACGAGCCGCGTGTCCCGGGCCTCGAGATGCGCCGTCACTCCGTTGTAGCCGTCGGCCCAGAAGGAGCAGCTCTTGCATGGGTTTTCCCAGTTGGGGGCGAACATGAAGTGCCAGACGATGAGCTGCCGCCGCCCGCCGAACACGTCGCCGAGCGCAAGGTTCTGCCCCTCCGGCCCGTCGAACCGGTAGTCCTTGGTGATCGTGAGCCAGGGCAGGGCGCGACGCTTGCGGCCGAGTTCGTCTCTGAGGCGGGTGAGCTCCTTCTCCTCGGCGAGCAGGCGCCGCCGCGCGGCCAGCCATTCGTCCAGATTGGCGACGGGGTGGTCGGTCATGTTTGACTCCAACACGAGGCTTTGCTGCGCCATTGTAGACGCGGTCGCTGACCGCGTCAGCCGCGCTCGCCGCGCGCGGCTACAGGGGCGACGATTGGTCGCGTCCGCTCCCTTCTCCCCGCTCGCGGGGAGAAGGTGGCGCGAAGCGCCGGATGAGGGGCGACGCCAAAGTCCGCCGTAAGCGGCGACGCCGAAATCCGCCATCGGCGTAGCCCCTCACCCCGGACCTCTCCCCGCAAGCGTGGCGAGGGGGAATCGTGGCGTCACTTCGCCGGCCCGGCCCCGCTCTTGCCCACGACGACATAGCCGCGCGTCTTGCCGCCATTGGACGCGTCGGGCGTATTCATCGCGTCGAACAGGTCCGAGGCCTTGACCCAGACCGGCGGGTATTTGTAGCGGGCGACGTCGAGGATCAGGAATCGGTCCGCCTCGGCGTCATAGGCCGCGAGAGGCGAGATGTGTCCGTATTTCTCCTGGCCGAGCGCCGTCCGCAAATAGTTGACGATGACGAAATGGTCGTCGGCGGAGAGCGCAGCGCCGGCCGCGGCGCGAAAGGCCTCGAGTCCTCCGTCGGCGGCGTGGTGGACTTCGACCGAAACGGGGTGGAGCGCCAGCATCGCCCCCAGCTGGTCGAGCGTCATGCCGCGGTGCGGCAGCAAGTCGCGAGGCAGCACCGCATCCGTGCGCTCGTCGAGCACGTTGTCCTGGGTGAAGGTGCGGTAGGGTTCGAACGCCGGCGTCGATGGCGCCGGCACGTTCAGCGCGTTGAGCACCATGACCATGCTGGCGACGCCGCAAAAGGCCTGCGTCCTTTGCGTGACAAAATGGATCGAGAGCGGGAAATAGGCTTCGCGCGCCGCGCTTTCGAACAGCAGCTTCTCGCCGTCCGGAGAGGCGAACGGCGTGAGGCTCGCCGGCAGCGGCAGCGTGTCGGCGAGCGCGCCGGAGGCCGCGAGGGCGAGCGCGAACAGGACGAAACGCAGTGGACGAGCCGCCATTCAGAACCTCCGCGAGCCGCGCAAAGCGCGCCTGCCCCGCCGGCCTGCGGCGCCGCAAGCGGGCGAGGAAAGGCGCCGACCGCGCCGGATGACCCGTTTTCCGCGCTGAGCTTGCCTCGCCAGCACGTTTCGGGCAAGTCTGCCTGATGCAGCACAGTCTCGTGCTCGGCGCCGGACTCGCCGGCCTGTGGAGCGCCGCGGCGGCCTCCCGCAGATGGCGGCGCGCAACTTGCCGAACATTTCCGTCGCGAACTCGACGCCTATGAGGCGGGCGCCGGCGACAAGCGCGCTGCACCGGACGGCAGACGCCGGAAGTGACGGCAAGGAGGCGATGTGCTGGTTGAGCCTCCGGACCGCCTCAAATGTGTCGGCGCGGAAGCCAAGCGGATCAAGAAGACCACTCGCCAGCGTATCTATCCGCCCCGCTCGCGCGACCGGCGCGAGATCCTCGACGCCGCGGCGCCGGTCGTCCAGGCCCCGCCGAAGAGCGTCATGCGGGGCTTCCCCCTCGCCCTCCCCGAGCCTGACCCGGGGATTGCGGGGAGAGAGCCGAGGTGAAGGGCTACGCCGCATGGCGTCGTTTGGCCTTGCCCCTTATCCGGCGCTTCGCGCCTCCTTCTCCCCGCAAGCGGGGAGAAGGAGAGGCGCGGCGGCATGAGCGACGTCGCGCCCGCGCTGAGCCGTCGCGCCCTCTTTCAGCGCATCGGCGCCGGAGCGGGCGGAGCCGCGCTCATGCAGGCGATGCGGAGCCTCGGCTTCGCGGCGGAATCGCCGTATCGCGGCCCGATCGAACTCGAGGGCGATCCGAAAGGCGCGTCGGTCCTCATCCTCGGCGCGGGCCTCGCGGGCATGACGGCCGCTTACGAACTCCGGCAGGCCGGCTACGAGGTAAGAATCCTCGAATACAACAATCGCCCCGGCGGGCGGAACTGGACGATCCGCGGCGGCGACGTCTATGCCGAGCTCGGCGGCGCGACCCAGGCCTGCGCGTTCGACCCGGGCCTCTACTTCAATCCGGGGCCGTGGCGGATCCCGTACCACCACCACGCCGTTCTCGACTATTGCCGCCGCTTCGGGGTCGCGCTCGAACCCTTCGTCCAGCTCAATCACAACGCCTATCTGCACTCGGGCAACGCGTTCGGCGGGAAGCCGCAACGCATACGGGAGATCAAGGCCGACTTCGACGGCGGCGCAGCCGAGCTTCTGGCTAAGGCGGTCAGGAAAGGCGCGCTCGACGATTCGGTCTCGAACGAAGAGCAGGAAATCCTGCTCGAGGCCTTGCGCAACCTCGGCGCTCTCGACAAGGACTTTCGCTACAGGGCGGGGGAGGACTCCGCCTTCTATCGCGGCTATGCGAAGGACCCTGGCGGCGGCTTGAGCGCGGCGCCGGTCGACGGTGAACCGATCGCGATCGCCGATATCTTGACCTCGCGTCTCTGGCGTGGCCTGGCGAATTTTCTTCTTTACGACTTCCAGACCACCATGTTTCAGCCGGTCGGCGGCATGGGCAGGATCGGCGAGGCCTTCTCCCGGCAATTGCCGGGCGTGATCCGCTACGGGGCAAAGGTGACGGACATCCGGCAGGACCAATCCGGCATCCGCGTTCACTTCGAGGATATGAACGCGGGCGGCGCGCTCGAGGAGGCGAGAGCCGACTGGTGCGTGTGCACGCTGCCGCTCTCCATCCTGAGCCAGTTGCCGCTCGACGTCTCCGCCCCGATGAAGGCCGCGATCGACGCGGTCCCCTACGCGGCCGCGGTCAAGGTCGGGCTGCAATTCAAGCGCCGCTTCTGGGAGGAGGACGAGCGCATTTACGGGGGGATCTCCTATACCGACCTGCCCATCCGACAGATCTCCTATCCGAGCGGCGGGCTCAACGCGGGCGGAAAGGGCGTGCTTCTCGGCGCCTATTTGTTCGGCGGCCCGAACGCCTACGAATTCACCGCCATGGCTCCTGCCGAGCGCATCGAGCGTGCGGTCGAAATCGGCGCAAAGATCCACCCGCAATACCGGAAAGAATTCGAGAGCGGCGTCGCCGTCGCGTGGGCCCGGGCGCCTTTCACGCTCGGCTGCGCCGGCGACTGGTCGGACGAAGCCCGCCGCGCCCACTACGACGACCTCTGCAAGATCGACGGAAGAATCACGCTCGCCGGCGAACACGCCTCCATGATTCCCGCCTGGCAGGAGGGGGCGATTCTCTCGGCGCTCGACGCGGTCAGGCGCCTGCATCAGCGGGTGATGGCGCAGTGACCCGCCCCGCTCCAAGCTGCGGCATTCATCCATCTCAGGGCGTGGGGCGCTTTTCTTCTCCAGCTTTGCTGGAGAAGGTGGCGCAAAGCGCCGGATGGGGTGCGGCGGCCTTCGGCCCTCTTTTCCGTTTTGCGCAGAAGGGGAGACTTGCGAACCGCCCGCAGCGAGCTCTGGCGGCCTTTCCTTGCGCCCTGCTCGTCACGGCGGCCGCGGCTCAGGAGCCGACCCTCAGCCCCGGCCGGACATTCGCCGAGCAGGGCGGCGGCGCCATCTACGCCAACGTCTGCGCCGCCTGCCACCAGTCCGACGCGAAAGGCGCCGTCGGCGCCGGCGCTTATCCGGCCCTCGCCGCGAACCCGGAGCTGGCCTCCGTCGACTATGTGATTCGCATGGTTCTCCGCGGGCAGGGCGACATGCCGCCGATCGGCCGGATGATGAGCGACGAGCAGGTCGCGGACGTGGTGAATTATGTCCGCAGCCACTTCGGCAACGACTATCGCGACCCGGCGACGGCCGCTTCCGTACACGCCGCGAGGCCGCCAAGCCGTTGACGCGGGCTCTCCCTTCCCAGGCAGGCGTGTTCTTTTGTCCAGCTTGCGGTGAGCAGCCGCCTCCCGGCGCGCCGATGCCCAGCTGATACGTATTACTACGTATCCGAACACGGTTGAACTCTAAACTATCCCGCTTTACATCCGTTCACGGCTGCCGGCGCCGCCGCAGGTGATTCTCCCCGCCTGCAACGGCGCTGAGCTTCGCACCGCAGGTTCCTCCCCACTTGCGGCGCCTCCGACCGCGCTCGCGCCGCGGCGCCGGCAGCTTTTGCGGCCTTCAGCGCCCGCGATCGTCGACGCTTCGAGGCGCTGCTGGCGGTCCCGTTGCTTGGCCCAAACGTTCGTCTTCACGCAGGGGGTTCAGGCGGTCTCCCACTCGACGACGATCCTGAGTTTTGAGGGAGCGGGGGAGCGTTCCATAACGTCCGTCAGGTGCGCAAAGGCCCGCTTCGTTGTCCTCGCGAGCGCGCCCGGAATTACGGACGGATAATGTTCCCGGACCATTGACGCTGAGGCCACGTCGTCGTTCGGCCCTTTCCTCCCTCCCGCCTCCCGTGCTTACCTTACGTCATGTCAACATCCGGGCGCACCGGCGTTCTGGCGGCGGCGGGGTTTTCGCGCCCGGCCGTCTTCGCGCCGGACTGGGGCAGGGTGTTCGCGCAAGCGCTCGCGCGCGAGGTCGAAGAGCGTCGGTTTTTCCTCTGGCTGCCGGTCGCGGCGATGGGAGGCGTTGCGCTCAATCTCTCTGCCGACCGGGAGCCCGTTCTCTGGCTGCCTGCGGGTCTGACCGCGCTCTTCACCGGCCTCGCCATCGTCTCGCGCAAAAAGCCGGTCGCGCTCGGAGTCTCGCTTGCGTTCGCAGCCCTTTCCGCAGGCTTCCTGTCGACGTCGCTGCGCACCGCGCGGGTCGCCGCGCCGGTGCTCGACCGCGTCCGAATTGTCAGACTTCAGGGTTACGTCGAGGAGGTGGATCTGAGGCCGGTCGGCGCGCGGATGATGGTCGCGGTCACGAGCGCCGAGGGGATGCCGCGCGAGAAGGTCCCGCGCCGGGTGCGGGTCACGATGCGCAAAGCCCCGGACGTCGTCGCCGGCGATTATGTGGCGCTGAAGGCCCGCCTGCTGCCGCCGTCGCATGCGGCGCTGCCGGGCGGCTACGATTTTGCCCGCGACGCCTTCTTCGTCGGCGTCGGCGCGGTCGGCTCGACCCTCGGCCCGATCAAAATCTTGCCGCCGCCCGGGGACGCGAGCTGGCGGCGGCGATTCTCGGCCGCGATCGACCACGCGCGCAATCGCCTCGCGGTCCGGGTCGACAAGATCATCGGCGGCGACGAGGGCGCGATCGCCGCCGCCATGGTGACCGGAAAGCGCGACTTCCTGTCGAACGACGCAAAAGACCTCATCCGCCAGGCCGGCATCTTCCACATCATCACGATCTCCGGCGTGCAGATGACGCTGGTCGCCGGAATCTTCTTCGTCGTGACCCGCCGCATGCTCGCGCTGTCGCCCGCGCTCGCGCTCAGCTATCCGATCAAGAAATGGGCGGCCGCCGTCGCCATGGCGGGTTCGCTCCTCTATGACGTGGCGACCGGCTCGCGCGTGGGCACCGAGCGTGCGCTGGTAATGACTCTGATCGTCCTCGGCGCGGTCATCATGGACCGGCGGGCGCTGACCATGCGCAACCTCGCCTTCGCGGTCTTCGCCGTCGTCGCGATCGAGCCGGAAGCGATCCTCGGGGTCAGCTTCCAGCTTTCCTTCGCCGCGGTCGCGGCGCTGGTCGCGGTGATGGAGGCGCGGCTCGCCGGCCTCGAGACGGACCCCGATCCCTATCTGCCGCGACGCGGCGTCGCGCCGCCCGGTCTGTTCGCCGACTTGGCTCACAAGCCGCTCGCGCTGTTGTCCGCCACCGCCTGCGCGACGGCTGCGACCGCCTCTTTCATGGCTTATCACTTCCACGACCTCAGCCCCTATGTGTTGATCGGCAACCCGCTGACCTTGAGCGTCATCGAATTTTTTGCCGTGCCGGGCGCGCTCATCGGGGCGACGCTCTATCCGCTTGGGCTCGACGCGCCGGTCTGGCTCTATGTCGGGGCGGGGATCAAATTCATCCTATGGGCGGCGCGCTTCATCGCCGAGGCGCCCGGCTCGACCTTGCACCTCCGTGCTTTCGCGCCTTACGCGCTGCCGTTCCTAGCGGTTGCGGTGATCAGCGCGACCATCTGGCGGAGCTGGCTCTTTCGTGCGAGCGCGATCCCCTTCGCGATCGTCGGCCTGATCGGCGCAATGCAGGGGCCACGCTACGACGTCATCGTGGCGCCCTCGGGCGACGCGGCGGCCGTGCGCGACGCCGACGGCCGCTTGCAGATCGTCGGCAAGCGCTTCAACCCCTTCGCCGCCGAGCAATGGCTCACCGCCGACGGCGACGGACGCGAGCCCGCCAGCGCGCGCGACCCGGACGCCCATTGCGACCAACTCGGCTGCGTCGCCGCCTTGCCGGAGGGAGAATTCCTGAGCATCGTGCTCGACCCGCTGGCCTTCGACGAGGACTGCGCCCGGGCGGAGGTGGTCGTCAGCGCCCTGACGGCGCCAGCCGGTTGCAAGGCGAGATTCGTGTTCGACGATAAGGCGCTGAGGCGGTTCGGCGCGGTCGGGCTGACCTTCAGCGACGAGGCGGGCTTCGCCATGACCAGCGACCGCTCGACGGATGAGGACCGCCTGTGGTCGCCCGCGCCGCCCGCTGTGCGCGACGAGCGCGTTGTGCGGCCCGGCCATCGGACGTCGCACGGCGCCGATCCGGCGGACGTCGATCGCTGAGGGTGGCGTCTGGCTGGCCAGGAAGCCGCAAGCGCCGTGTCGCACCGCGCCGACCGGCCGATCGAGATGAGGGCATAAGCGGCGATTGGATCGACCCCGAGCGTCGCCGTCGCCTGGGCGGGTGTTCGCCGCCTCGGCCGCCTTCGCCGACGAGCAGGTCGAGCGCGGCAAATATCTCGTGACCATCGGCGGCTGCGGGGACTGCCTCACGCCCGGCTATTTCCTCGGCAAGCCTGACTTCTCGCGCAGCCTCGGCGGCTCGGACGTCGGCTTCGGCATTCCCGGAGTCGGCGCGTTCGTCGGCCGCAACTTGACCCCCGACAAGGAGACCGGCCTCGGCAATTGGACCGACGACCAGATCATCACCGCCTTCACGACCGGGCTCCGGCCGGATGGGCGCAAGCTTGCGCCGATCATGCCCTGGCAGGACCTCGCGCACCTCGACCGGGAGGACGCGCTGGCGATCGTCGCCTATCTCAGGAGCCTGCCGCCGGTCAGGAACGCCGTACCCGGACCGTTCGGGCCGAAGGAGGTCCCCTCGACCCTGGTGATGACGATCATCCCCGGCGAGGTCTATTCCAAACTGCCCCAGCCGCCGCACTGACGCCGAACGTGGCGCCGCGCGCGGAATGGAGTAGAAAACCCTGGCGCGGAGCTAGCCGCGCAGGTCGTCGAGCGGCGGATGGAGGCGGCATGCGGCGCAGAACTTTGGTCGCGGGCGGCGCGCTCATCGGAGCGTCGGCGCTCCTCGCGAGGCAAGCCGAGGCCGCCGACGCCACCATCGCGCGGACGTTCGCCGATGCGCTCACCGCCCACGACCTCGACGCTTTCGCCGCCCTGTTCGCCGAGAACTACGTCAATCACCAGACGAGCGCCGCAGCCGCGGCGCCGCCCGCCGGCGTCAGCCCCAAGGCGGCGACCGTCGCGTTCTTCGCCGCGAGGCTCAAAGCGCTGCCCGATCTGAAGGTCTCCATCCAGACCACGGTCGCTGAAGCAGACAAGGTGGCGGCGAGCTTCGTCTACGAGGGCACGCAGGATGGCCAATATTACGGCATCCAGCCCACCCACAAGCGGCTCTGGTTCACCTCCTGCGACATCTTCCGCATCGCCGACGGGAAGATCGTCGAACACTGGGGGATGGGCGACATCGCGGGGATCGTCGCCCAGATCAGGGGGTAGAGCGCTGAATCAGTCATTGCCCCACGGTTTTATACAGAAACTATCCGTTGAAAACGCTTCCGTCCCCCGAAGTCCATCGGCTAGCCGCCTGGACGGAACTGGCCTCGGCGGCTTTCCTCATTCCTTGCGCACTGGCGGCCCCTGAGGATTGGTCAAAGCCGCGGGACGTTCCGCCAAAGCCCGGGATAACCGGAGCAAAGCCCAGGATAGCAGAATCCAAGCAAAAGTCTTCCAGGAATCGGCTGTTCTCAACGGGTTACGCCGGAATCCAAATTCTTTTAAAAATGCAACTCCCAAGCCGTCGCGTATCCCTCGCCCGCGAAGCGGGAGAGGACAGGCGCGAAGCGCCAGGTGAGGGTTGAGAACGCCGAACGGCGGGCGTTGATGGCGGCCGCAAGGTTCGTCGGTTGCCCGTCCCCCTCACCTGGCGCGGCTTCGCCGCGCCGTCCTCTCCCGCTTCGCGGGCGAGGGGTCGCCGAACTTCACAGCTTGGGAGTTCCATTGTTTTCTCCTCCGCTTGCCGCTGACGCCTCCGCTTGGTCCGCGGCCTGTCCGCCGGTGCGCTCCGCCGGCAGCCAACTCGCTTCCCCGCCTGCCGACCAAAGACAACGCCGTCAAACCCGTTCGGCGGCTGCTTCGATGGCCCGAGCGAGGTGAAGTTGATCCTCCTCAGCGCAAGCGGCCTCGGGCGGAAAGCCGCTGCCGCCACATCCCGCCCCAGCGCGATAGAGCTGCAGGTTGCTGTGAGATTCGAAAGCGCCTGCATGCCAACCTCGCTTTTCCATCCCCACGCCGTTGCGACCAAGTCAATTCCTTATGCCACGAGGTTTCGAACATATCAAGAACAAAAAGGGGGTATTTTGCCCGCCGTCGCCGATGCGCGGCAAAAGCGGTCGCGAGGCCGGGGCAGCAACAATCTGTTGGCTATCAGAAGGCGTAGCGCAGACCGACGCCGCCGTGCACGGTCGTCCCGACTTCGCCGAACGCCGTGCCGACCACGAAAGCGTCGATCACCAGCCGGTCGTTGAAGCGGTAGCCCAGGCGCGCGCCCCACTCCATCCAGGCCGTGTTCGGCAACGTGTTCGGCGCAATCGAGCCGAAGTCGTAAACGCTCGTTGCGGCGCCGGCGCCGGCCCCGAAGCCGTAGGCCGCCGCGGCGCTGAGGTTCGCCTCGATGTTCCCGCTGAACAGATGGGTGATTTGCCCGCCGACGCGCGCGACGTTCAGCGTATCGAGGCCGTTGGCCACCGTGGAAGGGAAGGGGTTGAGGGCGCTGGTCATCTCCGTGTAGCCGCCCGTCTGCATCCAGTTCCGGCTGAGATCGCCGTAGACCGCCGCCTCGTCGACCGGGGAAAACCGGTCGATCCAGCCCGCTCGGGCGAAGAGCGAGAGGTCGCGGTCGATCGCCGAGGCGTTGCCGACCCCGGTCGTCAGGCCGTTGGGGTAATAGCGCGTATAGTGGACGTCCTCGTAGGGCGTGAGCGCGCCGCCGACCCCGAAGAACGGACGGCTCTCGCCCCATTTCCAGAGATCATAGACCAGTGACCCGGCGACGGTCGGCGCATTCTGGACCGAGATGCCTGAGGCGTACCAGTCGTTGTAGGAGAAACCGCCGATCAGCGTCAGCTCGTCGCTCAACCCCCAGCGGCCCTGCGCGCCGGCGGCGAACGAGCCGACCGAGGCGAAGCCGCCGCCGCAGCTGCAGGTGCTGATCTGCTGGGTCGCGCCGAGCAGGACCGAGTTGAGCACGCGGTTGGTGATGATTTGCGTCTGCTGCGCCTTGGCGACCTGGTTGACGGAGCCCTGAACCTGGCCGGGCGTCGGGGCCGGGGTCGAGACGAGATACCAGTCGTTGTTGGATGCCTGGAGCATATAGCGGAAGCCGCCGACCAGGGGCGTGTTGGCGAGCGCGAACGCGCCGGGCGCGACCGTGCCGCCGTTGGCCGCGACCACGAGCGGGATGCCGGCGCCGGAGGTTGTTCCGCCGAGGCCGCCGACATTGTTGATCGTCAGAAGCGTGAAGCCGGTCGCTTTTCCGCCGTTGACGATGATCTGGTCCGCCGACGTGGTCGCGCCGCCGAGCGCCGCGTTCATCGTTATGTTCGCGCCCGAGCCGGCATAGTTGGTGACCGTCAGGGTCTTGAAGCCGACGACCGAGCCCGGCGGCGCGAACACGACCAGGCTGTTCGTGACGTTGAGGTTGGTGACGGTCGACGAGCCGGTCATGGTCCAGGTCGTGCCGTTGGTCAGGTTGACGTTGGTGGTCGAATGTCGGGTCGGTTTTGATCGCGCCGGTCAGCGCTGGACGCGTTGGCGTTGAGGGTGATGTCGCTGCCGTTGGTCGCGTCGAGGAGTTTGTTCAGCCCGGCGTTCGCGGTCGTGCGGTTGAAATTGACCGTCGCGGTCGAAGGGTCGGCGAAGATCAGGTCGCCGGTCGTATTGTTGATGGTGAAATTGTCGAAGGTCGCGACCGCGTTCGAGGCGTTGGTGAATTCGATCGCGTCGCCCGCGGACGTGATGGTCCCGCCGCCCGTGGCCAGAATGGAGGCGCCGTTCCCCTGCAGCCCGACCGCCGCAGCGGCGGCGTTGGTCGTGTTGATGGTGAGGGTTCCGGAGACCGTGATCGACCCGGCCGAGCCGGCTGAGCCGGCGTCGCTCGCCAGAAGGCCGAAGGCGCCGGCGCCCTGCGTCAGGACAGAGACGCCGCTCAGGTTGGTGACGCCGCCTGCGGTTGTCACGACGCCGCTCGACGCGGCGCCCGAGGTCTGGACCGTGACATTGGTGAGCGACAGGGTCCCGCCGCTTGTGTAACCGCCGCCCGACCCGTTGTAGGCGCCGTAAGCGTGGTCGCCGTCGGCGGCGTTGATCGTGCCGCTGGTCGCTACGGTTACGCCGGACGCCGTCAGCGACGAGCCGGCCCCCAACACCAACAGGCCCTTCGAGGCGTCGCCGGTCGTCGTGATCGAGGTCCCCGAGACCGTCACCGCGCCACCGCCGAGCGCCTGGAGGCCCTCCGCCTCGAGGCCGGTGGTGCTGACCGATCCGCCGACGATGTTCGTCGTCCCGCCGCCGTCCGTGACCACGCCGTGGGCGTTGACGCCGCTGGTCGAAATCGTCGAGTTGTTAAGCGAAAGGTATCCCCCGGAGGTAACTCCCCCGGGAAGGTAGGGGCCGTTGTAGGCGCCGTCGGCGAGATCGCCGGTGGCCGGATCGACGTCGCCGTGGGTCGTGATGCTGATTCCGCTGGCGGTGATCGCGCCGCCCGCGCCGTTCAAGCCGAGGCCGCCCGATCCGTTCCCGCCGGCCGTGATCTGCGATCCGGTGAGATTGACGGTTCCGCCCGCGTAGGCGACGACGACGTAGGCGCCGGTTCCGGTGGTGGCGAGCGTCGTCGCGCCGACCCCGCTGACGCCGACGGTCGTCGCGCCGCCATTCTCCGACAGGATGGCGTGCGCCTGCGACCCCGCCGTCGTTACGGAGCCACCGAGGATCGTCGTCGCGCCGCCGGTGTTGGTTAAGACGCCGTGCATGTCAGCGCCCTGCGTCGAGACGGAGGTATCCGTGAGCTTCGCCACGCCGCCGGTCGCGAAGCTGCCGAAGGGGCCGTTGTAGACGCCGTAGGAATGCTGGCCGGAAACGGAGTCGAATGCGCCGGTGGTCGTGATGCTCACGCCCGTCGCGTCGATTTCGCCGCCATTGATCCCCAGGCCGCCCGAGCCGTTGCCCGTCGTGCCGATCGTGGTTCCACCAAGCGAGACGAGGCCTCCGCTGTTGGTGGAGACGGCGTAGGCGGCATTGCCGGTGGTGTTGATCGAGCCGCCGTTGACGGTCGTCAGTCCGCCGTTTTCAGTGAGGACGCCGATTGCATGATCGCCATGGGTTAGGATGGTCGAATTGGTGATGAGGGCCGTTCCGCCGCCCGTGTAACCGTTGCCCGATCCGTTGAAGACGCCTTCGGCATTGTCGCCATCGGCGGAATTTGTCGTCCCGCTCGTCGTGACGGTGAGGTTGGAGGCGGTGAGCGTGGATCCGGTCCCGAACACCGAGAGGCCCTTCGAGGCGTCGCCGGTCGTCGTGACTGTGGTTCCCGAGATGGTGAGATCGCCCCCGCCCTGCGCCTTGATCGCGACCGCTTCCAAGCCGGTCGTGGCCACTGAGCCGCCGGAAAACGTTGTCACGCCGCCGGTTGAGGTCGATACGCCGTAGGCCTCAAAGCCGCTCGTGACAACCGTCGAGTCTGTGACGGAGAGGTTCCCGCCACCCACGTAGCTTCCAAACGGCCCGTTGAACACTCCGTCCGCGTGGCTGTTGTTGGAGGATGCTACCCCGCCGCTCGTGGTGATCTTGACATCGCTGGCGATCAAGGTCCCGCCCGATCCGTTTATGACGAGCCCCGTGGAGCCGTCACCGCTCGCGGACAGCGTCGCTCCAGCGATGTTAATCGTTCCCGCATTGAGCACGCCGACAGGGGCCGAGTTTTCTCCCGTGGTTGTGAACGATCCACCGGTGATGTCGATCGTACCGCCCGTTTCCGCCACTGCGGCGCCGCTGTTCGCGCCCGACGTCGTGATCAAGGCGCCATTCAACGTCACCGTGCCGCCCGTGTCCGCCAGCGCGCCCGGGCTGCTCGCTCCCATGGTCGTGATCGTCACCGGGCCTGTCGCAGGGAGGTTGGTGGTCGTCACGCTCGACCCGGCGCCCGTCGCGTAGAGGCCGGGGGAGTTCGCGCCTTGGGTCGTCACCGAGCCGCCGTTGATCGTCGTCTGTCCGCCGACACCGCTTTCGACCCCGGCCAAAGCGTTGTCGCCCGTGATGGTGATCGCGTCGCTGTTGAGCGTGGTCACGCCGCCATTTGCCGTGTAGACGCCGATCGCGTATTGCGGGCTTGTCACGTTGATCGTCGAATTGGTGACCGTGGCCGCGCCGCCGCCCGTGAACGAGCCGAACGAGGCGTTGACGACGCCGACAGGGTAATAGCTGTCCTCGGTGTCGGCGGCGCCGCTGACGTTGATCGTGGCGCCCGAGACGGAGAGCGTCGTGCCCGTCCCGTTAACGGCAACGCCGCCGCCGCCGAGGCCGGACGACGTGATTTGCGTCCCGGTCATCGTCAAGGCGCTTCCGGCGCCTTGGACGAAGGCGCCGAAGGATTGATAGGGTCCAGAGACCTGGGCGGTCCCTCCGGACACCGTCACCGACGCGCCGGTGTCGGCGCCGTAGGCGGTCGAGTACTCGCCGGTGGCCGAGACGGCGACGTTGGTCGCGGTAATCGACGATCCGGCCCCCGTCGCATAAAGCCCGATACTGCCGGTGCCGCTGGTCGTCACCGTCCCGGTATATGGCGACGTCAAATTCAAGGTGACCGCGCCGCCCGAATCCGCCTGGACCGCATCGGTGTTGGCGGCGGTGGTCGAGAACGAAACCGAGCCCTCGCCCGGCCAGGTAATGAGGGCGTTCGCACCCGACGCGTGGCCGGCGACGAGATTGGTCGTCGTCGAATAGGAACCGACGGCGAAGCAGGTGTCGCCGGAGAGGGCAAGGATATTGACGCCGGCGTTGTTGGCGGTGCAGGTCGCGTTCGCCGGACTGACGGCGGCGGCCAGAGCAGACAAGCCCATCGCGAGTACCGAGAGGCGGCGCGCCACGCGCGCACCTTCTCCCTCTGGGAGAAGGTGGCCGGCGAAGTCGGCCGGATGAGGGTTTGCGCCGCCATCATCGGTCGAAAGATGCACGTTGAACTGGTCGCCATGCTGCCCGGGTGATAACTCGCGCCAGTCGCCCGAACCCTCATCCGGCGCCACAGCCCGTCGAAAGACGGGCGTCTTCGACACCCTATGGCGCTGCCTTCTCCTAGAGGGAGATGGGGATCCCCACAGGAATCCGCGGCGCTCCCTCCTCTCTTGGCCTGATTCTAATGCCCGCATAGCGCCCCCGACGGGAATCCGCCTCCGCCGCCTCCGCCCAGGGGCCCGCTGAGCGACGCATAAGTCGCGCCCGAGCAGAGCGCGGCGTCGCCGGCGCAGAGGGAGGCGAAATTGACCGGCGTCGCGGTCAGGCTCGCGCGGTCGCCTCCAGCCGTCTTCTTGACCAGCGCAGTCTGACCGGCGTGGTCGAGATCGACGCAATCGCATCGCGCCCCGCGCGCCCCGGCTGCGGCGCGCTCGCAATTGCGCCTTTGCTGATCGAAAGTGATCCCCGGCCGCCGCGGGCAGACCAGCGCCTGGCCCTCGACCAGGGTCACTCGCGACTGGGCGCTGCGCGCGTCGATGTCGAGCACCGTGCCGCGCACCCCGATCGAGGCGGTCGGCGTCGAGATGACGTAGGCCTTCTTGTCGAGCGTCCCGGTGGTGAAGCGGAACACGCCTTTGGCCAGATTGACTGTCAGTTCCTGTCCGCTCGTCCCGCCGGCATAGACGAACCGGTCGAGCGTCACCCGCGAAACCGGCCCGATCGCCAGGTTGGTCGAATCGAGGAAGACCAGCTTGGCGAGCGAAGCCTCGCCGGTGCGGACCACCTCGTCACGATAGACCGGGTCTCCCGAGCTCAGCGGAGCAGCGGCGCCGGAGATTTCGCGGGAGACTTTGTTTTGCGAAAGGGCGGTCGAGCCAATATTTTGCTGCGCCTCGGCGCCGCCGGACGCCAGCGCACAAAGGCCAACCAGAGCGAACAGCAAGCGCAGCCAGTAAAGAACCGCCCCCTCCCGCTATCAATGCGGCTGATTCTCAACAATAATTTTTTAGGTATTCGGGCGGGGGCCAGAAAAGTCAATATTTTGACGCCGTTTCGCCAGGGCAATCGGGTGAAGGAAGTTGGTGACAAACGGCGAAAGTGCTGAATCCATGACGACCCTCGATTCGCATCAGAGGGGCGAGGTATGGCCGAGGCGACAGTCGACTGCGGGGCGTTTGACGAAACCGTAGTTTTTCTAAGTCATTTCAGAGATCTGAAGGATCACCGCCAGCAGGGGAAGGTGGACTACCCGCTGGAAGAGATCCTTCTCCTCTGCCTGATCGCCGTCCTGGCCGGCGCGGAGACCATCACCGACATCGCCCTGTTCGGCCGCAAGAAGCTGGACTTTCTGCGCCGCTTCCGCCCCTTCGCCAACGGCACGCCGGCGCACGACCATCTTGGCGATATCCTCGCCGTGCTGGATCCCGAGCAGTTCCAGCGCTGCTTCGTCGCCTGGGCAGCGGCACTGACCGGAACCCCCGAGGGGGTCATCGCCATCGATGGCAAGACCGTCCGGCGGTCCGGCCAGAAGCGGAAGGGCCAGGCGCCAATCCACATCGTCTCCGCCTTCGCGGCCCGCCAGCGCCTGGTGCTCGGCCAGATCAAGGTGGCAGAGAAGTCCAACGAGATCGTCGCCATCCCCAAACTGCTGGACCTGCTGGTCATCGAGGGGGCGATCATCACCATCGACGCCATGGGGTGTCAGCGCGACATCGCGCAGACAGTGGTGGAGAAGAAAGCCGACTACGTGCTGGCGCTGAAAGGCAACCAGGGATCGCTGCGCGAGGACGTGGAACTGTTCGTGGCCGAGCAGAAAGCCGCCGGTTTCAGGGACACAACGATCAGTCGCAACCAAACGGTGGATGGCGATCATGGCCGCATCGAGACCAGGACCACGACCGTCATTCACGACATCGGCTGGCTGCAGGAGCGCCACAACTGGCCGGGATTGAAGGCCGTGGTGGTGGTCGAAAGCGAGCGGGACACCGGCGACAAGATCGAGCGGGAGACCCGCTTCTACCTGACGTCGCTGGCGCTGATGGCGTGCATGCTGGGGCCGATCGTCCGCAGCCACTGGGCGATCGAGAATAGCCTGCACTGGATCTTGGACATGGTGTTCCGCGACGACGAGTGTCGGCTGCGAACCGATCACGCACCCGCCAACTTCTGTATGATCAAGCACATGGCGCAGAACCTGATCCGATTGGCTCCCGGAAAGGCTTCCCTGCGGCTCAAGCGAAAGACCGCCGGATGGGACGACGACTTCCTCGCCAGCCTGATCACCCGGTAAAAAAGCTTCACCCGATTCCCTGGCCGTTTCGCCCAGAGTCTCGCAGCGTGTGACATTCCCGCAACGTCATCGAACGTTAACAAACCGCAACGCTCGGCGCGCTGCCGTTGCGAATGGTCGGAGGAAAACGTCGATTGTGTCCCAATAAAAAGAAAAGCCGCTGCAACGAGTCCTACGGCGGCTGCCTCACGTTCGGTCGCGATCGGCGAATCGAAAAGGGCGCCCGCAGGCGCCCTTGAAGGCCCAGTACGCTGGGGTGGCCGGCTTACTTGATCTTCGTTTCCTTGAACTCGACGTGCTTGCGCGCGACCGGGTCGTATTTCTTGAAGGTCAGCTTTTCCGTTTTCGTGCGGGCGTTCTTCTTGGTGACGTAGAAATAGCCGGTGTCGGCGGTCGACAGGAGCTTGATCTTGAGCGAGGCGGCCTTGGCCATGGCGGGGCGTCCTTGAGCTTGGCGCTTAAGGGCGCCGGAAACGGAAAAAAGCCCGCGGAATAGGCGGGCGCATCAAGCCGGGCAAAATAGTCGGGGCGGGCGGGAAGTCAAGCCGAAGACGCGGTCCGCATTCGCAAACTCCCTCGGTCCGGCTATGCTCGCTTCGCCGCCGTGAGAGAACCCAGCGCAGAGGCGTGCGTTCGACGTCGGGAGAACCGCATGAAGCACCTTTATTCGGGCCCGGTGTTCGACATGGCCCGCGAGCAGTTCCACGTCATCGCCGACCACCTGGCGATTTCCGAGGACGAGCGCGACCGGCTCCTCTATCCGAAGCGCGCCATCGTCGTTTCCTGCCCGATCCACATGGACGACGGCACGACAAAGGTCTTCGCCGGCTATCGGGTGCAGCATCATCTGACGCTGGGGCCCGCCAAGGGCGGCACGCGCTTCGCCGCCAATGTCGACATCGGCGAGATCGCGGCGCTGGCGATCTGGATGAGCTGGAAATGCGCGCTCGCCGACCTGCCTTACGGCGGCGGCAAGGGCGGCGTCGCGGTCGATCCGGAGCAGCTTTCGCTCAACGAGCTCGAAAATCTGTCGCGCCGCTACATGCAGGAGATGATCCCCTTCGTCGGCCCTCGGGTCGACGTGATGGCGCCGGACATGGGCACCGACGAGCAGGTGATGGCCTGGTTCATGGACACCTATTCGATGTACCAGGGCGTCACCGTGCCGGAGATCGTGACCGGCAAGCCGGTCGGCACGGGGGGCACGCTCGGGCGGCGCGAGGCGACCGGGCACGGCGTCGCCTTTCTCGCCTTCCGCGCCATGGAGGCGCTCGAGATCGACCCGATCGGCTCGACCGCGATCATCCAGGGTTTTGGCAACGTCGGCTCGCACGCGGCGCTGGGATTGGCGGCGCGCGGCGTCAAGCTGATCGGCGTCAGCGACCACCGCGCCGCCTATTACGATCCGAAAGGTTTCGACGCGCGGTCGCTCGTGGATCATTCGCGAAAAGCGGGCTCGCTCGCCGGCTGGTCGACCGAGGCCGCGATCGATCCGCGCGCGCTGCTCGAGCAGCCCTGCGACGTGCTCGCGCCCTGCGCGATCGAGCGGGTGATCGACGGCGAGTTGGCGCGTCGGCTGCGCTGCAAAATCATCGCCGAGGGGGCGAACGGGCCGACCACGCCGGAGGCCGACCGGGTTCTTCGCGAGCGCAACGACGGGATCTTCGTCATCCCCGACATCCTCTGCAACGCCGGGGGCGTCGTCGTCAGCTATTTCGAATGGGTGCAGGACCTGCAGCAGTATTTCTGGTCGAAGGACGAGGTGATGGACCGGCTGGAGCGGGCGCTCGACCGCAGCTGGACGATGGTCGTCAACCGCGCCAAACGCGAAGGCGTGACGAACCGCGTCGCCGCCATGGCGATCGGGGTCGAGCGGGTGGTGAAGGCCAAGCAGGCGCGGGGGCTGTTTCCTTGACGCGCGAGGCCGAACCGAGATCGGCTTGTGTCGACGCCGAATGGATCCGGCTGGCGAAGCCGTCGTTCATCTGACGTTGCGATGCGCCGACGCCTGCTACCTTCTCTGTACAGCGGTCCCGGTCAAGTTGCGAATGACTCGGGTTGTCGCTCAAGCGCGTGAGCCATGAATTCCAAGCCGCGCTCGACTTGCGTGCGGGTGACCGGTCCGCCCAAGCCGACACGCACGGCTTCAGGTGGGGAGCCTTCAGCCGTGAATGCGTCGCTGGCGACGACTCCGATCCCGGTTGAACGCACATGGCTGACGAATACCGAGCGCGTCCAGTCGTTGCGCATCGGCAGCCAGATGTTGAAGCTGAGGGGATCCGACAGATATGTGCCCGGCTCCAGCAAACGGGCTGCGATCCGCTCGCGGGCCATGGATTCCGCCCGTATGAAACGAAGGATCGTGTCAGCTGTGCCATCGTCGATCCATCGGGTCGCGACCGCGGCGCAAATCGGCGACGCCATGACAGAGAGGGCGCGCATCGCGCTGTTGAACGACCAACCAGAGCGGGCGTCAGGCGCTACCACGTAGGCGAGACGCAGTCCGGCTCCAATGCACTTTGCAAGGCCGGCGATATGCCAGCAGATGTCCGGCGCGACGGCGGCGAGCGGGGCGGGCCCGTGGGTCGGAATGAAGCCATAGGCGTCATCCTCGACGATCAAAGTGTTGTGGCGGCGCGCCACCGCGCAAATCGCGGCGCGTCTGCGCTCCGGGATCGTGACGGTCGTCGGGTTCTGCAAGGTCGGGTTGAGGTAGACCGCCTTCGGGCGGAAATGGCGAACCGCCTCCTCGAGGGCCTCGGGGATGACGCCGTCGCCGTCGGTCTTGACGCCAACCAGTTGGAGTCCGAGCTGCGCGCAGATCGCGCGAACCCCGGGATAGGTTATGGCTTCGCAAAGGATCGTTTCGCCCGCTTTGGCGACGAGGCTGAAGATGCCGACCATTGCGCCATGCGCCCCCGGGGCCAGGAAGATGCGATCCTGCGAAGGCACCAGCGCGCGACGCCCGAGCCAGGCTGACGCGGCGTCGCGGTCAACAGGGGAGCCGCCAAAGCCCTGATAGCGCAGAAGCGAGCTCAAATCGGCAGCCACGCTCGCAAAGCCCTGCCGCATTCGCGCGATCAGGTCGGGGTCCTCCGGCTCCGGCGGCATGTTCATCGTGAAGTCGGCTCGCGAGCGGCGCGGGCCGGCCCCGCCCTCCACCATGGCGTTGCGGCGCACGAAAGTTCCGCGGCCAACGACGGATTCGACGAGGCCTCGTTTGCCAGCCTCGACGTAGCCGCGCGCGACAGTGGTGAAGTCCAGCGACAGTCTGCCCGCCAGGTCGCGCTGCGGTGGCAACCGGTCGCCCGGCGCCAGCCGCCCGGAGGCCACATCGGCGGCGATGGCGTCGGCGATAACGAGGTACCGGGGTCCTTCGCGGCCCTGAAGGGTGGGGGTCCAAGTCTTCATGCGCGGGCGGTTCTTGTCCCCAAGGGCGAAATTGACTGCAAATTGTTGCGAGCGGTCTGCGTGGCCCATAGGCGCCGGCCTGCTATAAAATTAGGTCGTTTCGCCGGTGTATGACCGTACCTACGGGGTAAATGAATGGAAATCTGCTCCAGGTCAAGCAGTATTGAATGCATAATTGATGGGAAACGCGATGGCACGGCGATTGCAAAGCGATCCGCGTCGCCGGCGAGGCCGGTTCGAACTCGGAGGCTTAAGCGCAATGCCAGCGGTCACCCATCCGGCCCACAAAAAGGGCGACGCCTTTGTGGATTACGAGGAGAAAGTTTTCGAGGATGTGAAGGCCCAACCGGGAGAAAAGGCGCTGGTCACGTTCCACACCGTCGCCTTCGAAGGTTCGATCGGCCTCGTCAATCTGCTCCAGGCGACGCGGCTTCTTCGCAAAGGCTTCGAGACCTCGATCCTGCTGTACGGGCCGGGCGTCACGCTCGGCGTGCAGCGCGGCTTCCCCAAGATCGGCGACGAAGCGTTTCCAGGCCATCAGAACTTCAACAACCAGATCACGAAGTTCATCGGCGAGGGCGGCAAGGTCTACGCGTGCCGCTTCGCCCTGCAGGCGCTCTACGGCCATGGCGAGCCTTCGCTGATCGAAGGCATTCGGCCGATCAGCCCGCTCGACGTGCTGGATTTGGTGCTCCTGCACCGGCGTGACAACGCCTTCATTCTCGACACTTGGACGCTCTGAAGCCTTCCCGGCGCGCCGGCGGGACCCAAGTTTCCGCAGGACCTCACGAACGAGGACGCTCATGTCGAAGACGCGAAAGGTGCGTGCGGCGGCCGTGCAGATCGCGCCCAATCTGACCTCGGGCGCTGCGACGCTGACCCGCGTCCTTGCCGCGATCGGCGAGGCGGCGGGGAAAGGGGCCGAATTCATCGTTTTTCCCGAGACCTTCGTTCCCTGGTACCCGTATTTCTCCTTCGTCACGCCGCCGGTGCAGAGCGGCGCCGAACATATCCGCCTCTACGAACATGCGATCGTCGCGCCGGGTCCGGAGACGGATCTCGTCGCGGCGGCCGCGCGCGAGCATGGCGCCGTCGTCGTGCTCGGGATCAACGAACGCGACCACGGCTCGCTCTACAATACTCAGCTCGTGTTCGACGCCGACGGCGCGCTGAAGCTGAAACGCCGCAAGATCACGCCGACCTTTCACGAGCGCATGATCTGGGGACAAGGCGACGGTTCAGGCCTCGCGGTCGCCGAGACCGCCGTCGGCCGCGTCGGCGCGCTCGCCTGTTGGGAGCATTACAATCCGCTCGCCCGCTACGCGCTAATGGCGCAGCACGAGGAAATCCACGCTTCGCAGTTTCCCGGTTCGCTCGTCGGACCGATCTTCGGCGAACAGATCGAAGTGACCATTCGCCACCACGCGCTGGAAAGCGGTTGTTTCGTCGTCAACGCGACAGGCTGGCTGAACGAGGATCAGATCGCCTCGATCACGCCGAGCGAGGCGCTGCAACGGGGCCTGCGCGGCGGCTGCATGACGGCGATCATATCGCCGGAAGGACGTCATCTTGTCCCGCCGCTGACCGAGGGCGAGGGAATTCTCGTCGCCGATCTCGATCTTTCCCTCATCGTCAAGCGCAAGCGCATGATGGATTCGGTCGGCCATTACGCCCGGCCCGAACTCCTCAATGTCACCCTCGATCAGCGTTCCGCGCATCCGCTGCATTTTGCGCCGGTCCAGCCCGCCGCGATCGCCTCAAACCTGACAGCCGATGGAGACGTCCGTGAGCCTGCCGACCGAGCGTCTGATCAACGAATTGCAGAGCTACGGCGTTCGGCTGGTTGATCCGAAAGCGGGTCTCGAAAGCCGCCGCGGCGGCGCCGGCCCTTCAGATCACAAGGCGCTGACGATCGACGGGATGACCTTCATGGCGCCGGTCCATACCGCGCCGGCCTTCGAGAGCCCCTATGTCGTGGAGAAGCCCGACCGGGCGGGCCGAAGCCGTGTGTTGCGCGACGGCGAGGCGCTTGCGGAGGTGCGCTTTCCTGAACGACCGCGCTTTTATGATCTTCTGACCGCCGACGGCGTGCCTTACTGGCAGATCGCCACGCTGCACGGCCGCGACGTGCTCGCGACCACCGTGCTCCAGAGCTGCATTCGCTACCAGAGCCGGACCAAGACTTGCCGCTTCTGCGCCATCGGCCAGTCGCTTGCGGCGGGCCGCACGGTCGAGCGCAAGACGCCAGCCCAACTCGCCGAAGTCGCGAAGGCCGCCGTCGAGCTCGACGGCGTCAAGCATATGGTGATGACGACCGGGACGCCGCGAGGCGGCGATCGCGGCGCGGCGATCCTCTGCGAGAGCGCCAGCGCGGTGAAGAACAGGATCTATCTGCCGATCCAGGCGCAATGTGAGCCGCCCGACGACGACCGCTGGTTCGAGCGGCTGAAGACAGCGGGCGTCGACGCGCTCGGCATGCATCTGGAAATCGTGACGTCAGATGCGCGGCGCCGCCTCATGCCGGGCAAGGCGGAAGTGCCTGTCGAGCGGTATCTCTCCGCTTTCGCCGCGGCGGTTCCCGTATTCGGCCGCGGCCAGGTGTCGACCTATATCCTGGCCGGACTCGGCGACAGCGTCGAAACAATCCTCGACATCTCGGCGAAGCTCGTTGCGCTCGGCGTCTATCCCTTTGTCGTGCCGTTCGTGCCGATCTCGGGCACGCCGCTTGAAAGTCATCCGGCGCCGGCGCCCGAATTCATGCACGCAATCCTGGGGCCACTGGCGAATATGCTCGTCGATCACGGACTCAAGGCGACCGACATCAAAGCCGGCTGCGGCAAATGCGGCGCCTGCTCGGCGCTGTCGACCTACGAAAGGAAGCTCGCGTCATGATCGTCGAAGCCTTCGCGCCCTTCCTGCCAGCCGAATATCGCGTCAAATTCGCCGCCTCGCGCTGGGAGCGGGAAGCCGCCTATGCCTTGCGGCGCGCGGTGTTCCGTGACGAGCAGGGTCTGTTCGAGCACGACGACCGCGACGATGTCGATGACTACGCGATTCCGATCGTCGCGCTTTCGATGCTGGGCGTCGCCGCCGACCGCGTGGTCGGCACAGTACGAATTCATGAGGAGGAGCCGGGCCTCTGGTTCGGCTCGCGCCTCGCGGTCGAGCGCGACTATCGGCGCATCGGCGCGATCGGGGCGACGCTGATCCGCCTTGCCGTCTCCTCGGCCCACGCGATGGGCTGCCGAACCTTCCTCGCTCACGTGCAGGCGCAGAACGGCCCGCTGTTTCATCAGCTTCATTGGGAGACCCTCGAGGCGGAGGATCTGCACGGACGGCCGCATCTGAAGATGCGCGCCGATCTCGACTTCTACCCGCCGTGCCACGCGCCCGAACTCGGCTTCGTCGCGTTGCGGAAGGCGGCCTGACGTGGAGGCCGGAGCGTTCGAGCACCTGGTCGCGGCCCTGCGGCAGAGTTCGGGCCTCGCGGCCAAGGCAGACATTGGCCGTGTCGCGAGCAGGCTCGGCCTCCCGGGAGGGGTCATTCCGGTCGGCGACGATTGCGCTGCGATTCCCGACGGAGAAGGCCATCTTCTGTTCGCGATCGAAGGCTTCATCAACCAGTTCGTCGCCGCCGACCCGTGGTTTGCGGGCTGGTGCGGCGCGATGGTCAATCTCTCCGACATCGCGGCGATGGGCGGGCGCCCGATCGCGCTGGTCGACGCGGTCTGGGCCGACGGGGAGGACGAGGCGTCGCCGATCCTCGAAGGTCTGCGCGCGGCCGCCTCCACCTACGGCGTTCCGATCGTGGGCGGCCACAGCAATCTGCGCACCGCCCAAGCGCAGCTCGCCGTCGCCGTTCTCGGCCGGGCCGGGCGCCATATCCTCACCAGCTTCGACGCGCGGCCGGGCGACGTGGTCGTCGCCGCGATCGACCATCGCGGCGCCTACCGCGAGCCGTTCGACAACTATCAGGCAGCGCTCGGAGCGCCGCCGGAGCGCCTGCGCGGCGATCTCGCGCTGCTTGCCGAAATCGCCGAGGCGGGCCTCGCGCGCGCCGCCAAAGACATCAGCCAGGGCGGCATTCCAGGCACCGCGGCGATGCTCGCGGAGAGCTCTGGCGTTGGGATCGAACTCGATCTCGACGCCATCGAGCCACCGCCCGGGGTCTCGCTCGATCGCTGGTTAAAAACCTTTCCAAGCTTCGGTTTCCTCATCAGCGTCACCCCGGCGCGGCTCGAGGCGTTGCTTTCAGGCTTCCGTGCGCGCAATCTTCACGCAGCGCCGATCGGCGCCGTTCGATATGGGCAGGAAGTGGCGCTCGTCTCGGGCGCGCAGCGCGCCGTCCTACGCGATTTCACCCGCGAGCCCTTGATGGGCTTCGGCCCCGTGGAGTCTGCGCCTTGAGTCGGCCGCTTCGCGTCGCGATGCTCACGCATTCGACCATTCCCCGCGGCGGCGTCGTCCACGCGATGAACCTCTGCGAAACGCTCGAATTGCTCGGCTGCGAGGCCGTGCTGCACGCGCCCGATGCCCGGGGCGATGGCTTCTTCCGCTCAGCGCCGTGCCGCACGATCGCCTTCCCCGTCCTGCCTGCGCCGCGCGACACATTCGCGATGGTCGAGCAGCGCGTCGCAGACTATGTGGAATGGTTCCGCCGGCCAGAGAATCGGGGTTTCGATCTCTATCACGCGCATGATGGCATCTCCGGCAACGCGCTCGCGAGGCTGCGCGACGAAGGCCTGATCCCTGCTCATATCCGCACCGTTCACCACATCGACGCTTTTGGCGACGAGCGCGTCGCCCGCCTCCAGGCGGATGCGATCCGCGCCGCCGACGCACTTTTCGTCGTCAGCGCGCATTGGCGCCGCCAGCTCGCGGAGACATTTGGCGTCGAAGCGGAAATTGGCGGCAATGGCGTCGATTTGGCCCGCTATTCGGCGTCGATCGACGGATCGGAGGCGAGGCTCCGCAGGCGGCTCAATCTTGGCGACGGGCCGGTGTTCCTGAGCGTCGGCGGCGTCGAAGCGCGGAAGAATGCGGTACGCATTCTCCAGGCGTTTGATGCCGTCCTGGGCGAGAGGCGGGACGCGCGTCTTGTCATCGCCGGCGGCGAGAGCTTGCTCGACCACAGCGCTTATCAGGCGGAATTCGTTGCCCAACTTGCGCGGATGGGCGATGGGGCCGGCGCGATCGTATGCGCTGGGACGCTTGCCGACGCGGACATGCCCGGGCTCTATCGCCTCGCGACGGCCCTTGTTTTCGCCTCGGTCGCGGAGGGGTTCGGCCTTTGCGTGCTGGAGGCGCTGGCGAGCGGAATTCCAACTGTCGTATCGCGCATCGAGCCCTTCGTCGGCTATCTCGGCGATAGTGACGTCCTGTGGTGTGATCCGCTCACGCCCGCCTCGATCGCGGCCGCAATGCGCGCCGCGCTACGCGAAGACGTCGCCGCCGCGGCGAGAACGTGCGGTCCCGCCGTCGCCGCGCGCTTCGACTGGCGTGGCGTCGCGCTGCGTCATCTTCCGCTCTACTACCGCCTTCGGGAGCCCGCCCATGCCTGAGATGCGTTTCGTCGTGTGCTGGCCCGACGGACGACGCGAGGCTTGCTATTCGCCCTCGCTCGTCATCCGCGACTATTTCCGCGAGGGCGAAACCTACGCGCTCGCCGATTTTCTCGCGCGCAGCCGCGAGGCGCTGCAGATCGCCTCGGACCGCGTGCAGGCCAAATACGGCCGCTCCTGCTCCCTTGCGCTCGGCCAGCTCAGCCGCATCGAGGCGACAGCCGTGCGGTTCGCGGGCGAGGCAAACGCGGAGGTCGTCTGCAAATCCTTCATCACGGAGACTTCAAATGCACGCTGAGCCTCGTATCGGGCGCCATTACGGCGCCGTTGTCGTCGGCGGAGGGCAGGCCGGGCTGTCCGTAAGCTGTTGCCTCAGCCGCGCCGGCGTCGAGCATATTGTATTCGAGAAGAAGACGGCCATGCACAAGTGGCGCGATGAGCGGTGGGACAATTTCTGTCTGGTGACGCCGAACTGGCAGTGCCAGCTGCCGGGACACTCCTATCACGGGCCCGACCCGCACGGCTTCATGGTGAAGGAGGAAATCGTCGAATATCTCGACGGCTTCGCACGCAAGGCGCAGGCGCCGCTACACGAGAACGTCGCGGTCCTCTCGGTCGAAAAGACAGGCGATCGGTTTGGCGTCGTGACCTCGGAGGGGCGATGCACAGCCGATGCGGTGTTTCTCGCAACCAGCCTTTATGGGAAGCCAAGTTTTCCGCGTGCGGCCGAGCGGATCCCTGAGTCGATCCTCCAGATCCATTCCGCCGGCTATCGCAATGCGGCGTCCTTGCCTCAAGGAGCCGTCGTCGTCGTCGGCTCAGGGCAATCGGGGGCCCAGATCGCCGAGGATCTGCATCTCGCAGGCCGCGAGGTCCATCTCGTCACGGGCGATTCCCCGCGCTGCGCGCGCTTCTATCGCGGCCGCGACGTCGTCGACTGGCTGTGGGACATCGGACATTACGACATCACCGTCGCGGACGAGGGCATGGGCCGCAAGCGTCACGAGACCAACCACTATCTCACCGGCCGCGATGGCGGCCGCGACATCGACTTGCGCGCCTTCGCGAGAGAGGGGATGACGCTCTACGGTCGTTTGCGGGCGGTCGAGAAGGGCCGAATGCGGTTCAACCCAGACCTCAGGAAGCATCTCGACGAAGCCGATCGCGTTTACAACGGGATAAACGCGCTGATCGATCGCTACATAGGAGAAAAGGGCATCGATGCGCCTCCGGGCGCGATCTACTCACCCGTGTGGCAACCGCTACACGAACCAAGCGAACTCGACCTCGCGGGAGCAGGCGTTGGCGCTATCGTTTGGGCGACCGGGTTCGACCCTGACTGGTCCTATGTGCAAATGCCAATCTTCGACGGGACCGGATATCCCGTTCACCGCCGTGGCGTCACTCCGGAGTCGGGCGCCTATGTTCTCGGTCTTCCTTGGCTCTGGACCTGGGGCTCGGGACGTTTCCTGAGCGTCGGAAGAGATGCCGAGTTTCTGGTTCGCTACGAACTCGCGCGGCGCGACGGCGCGAAAGAAGCGGCGTAAGGTCCCAATAATTAGATCAAGGTCTCTTCGGTTCGGCGAGCAAAGCTGGGTATGACCGCTATTTGCGCACTCGGGCCGTCTCGTATGGGACCGAACCGACAATCGTTCCCAGGTTTGCGGCGACTGCCCTTACTGCGTCGCCCCCGCCGTCTCCGGCCGCACCACGCCGACGATCGGCCCGATCGGCCCCAGTTCGTCGTCGCGCTTGAGTTCGGGCGCATAGAGCGAGGAGACCGACCCGTCGAGGAAGAGGGCGTTGCGGCAGCCGAGCCCGTCGCGGAACAGGCGGGCGAAGGCGTCGAAGGTCACCGGCTCGTCGGCGATGGCGAACACGACCCCGCCCCCGTCCGAAACCCCGACGCCGTTGCGGACCTTCTCCGACGTGCCGTTCGGTTGGATTTTCGGATGGATCTTGCCGTCGACAATCAGCATCGGCCCCGACTGGGTGGCGTAGCGCGCGGGGGGCGGCGCGGCCAGGTAATGGCTGGTTTCGGTGACGCCCGCGGCGCCGTCGCCGATCCAGAACACGCCGTTCGGCTTCATGTGGAAATTGGTCGCCCCGCCGCGGGTGTCGGCGTCGTGCAATTTCTGACCCCTTTCCACGTAGAGTCCGACGGGCGACTGGTCTTCCTTGAACATGCCCGCGTTCATCGCGAACGCCAGTCGCTGGCCCCTGGCGCGCAAGTCGTCGGCGAGCGTGGCGAGCGAGCCGTACGGCCGGCCGCCGGCCCCTTTCCAGAAGAGACGGATATCTTCGTGGCGAGGATCGAAAGCGCAGACGGTGAATTTTGCCCCGTCGAAGTCTTTCGGGGCGCAGGCGGCGCTCGCCGGCGCGGCGAAACCGCAAGCGAGACCAAAGAGAACGGTCGGAAGGGCGAATCCGCTCGGCGGCGCCACGGGCGTTCGATCCTTAAACCAGTCTGGGGCCGGGCCGCGCTCGCAGCCGACCGCCGAATCGCGGTGGTGTTCTAGGATAACGGCTCACGAGACGTCGCGCCATCCGCCGCGCCTCATTTGAGCGCGCCGCGACGCATGGGCGTGGATGATGGTCTCCGACCGGCCGGGTATTCCGCCGCCCGCCGAAGCAGAAGTCCATCGGCGATCCATGCGAAATCGAGGGAGCATGCGAGGGTCACAGAACCTTGCCCGGGTTCATGATCCCGTTCGGGTCCAGCGCCGCCTTGATCTGGCGCATCACCGCCAGCGCCGCAGGATCCTTCGTCCGGGCGAGCAGTTCGCGTTTCAGGCGTCCGATGCCGTGCTCGGCGGAGAACGAGCCGCCGAGGCGCGCGACGATGGCGTGCACGACCTCGTTCATTCCGTCCCATCGCGCAAGGAAGCGGGCTTTGTCCGCCCCTACCGGCTGAGACACGTTGAAGTGGATGTTGCCGTCGCCGAGATGGCCGAAGGCGACGACGCGCGCTCCGGGCTCGAACGCTTCGACCGCCCGCGTCGCTTCGGCGATCAGTTCCGGCACGTCGCCGACCGCGACGGAAACGTCGTGCTTGATCGACGCGCCTTCGTGGATTTGCGCCTCGGGGATCGATTCACGCAACTTCCAGAACTCGCGCCGCTGGTCGAGCGAGGCGGCGATCGCCGCATCCTCGACCAGGCCTCTTTCGAAAGCGGTCTCGAGCGCCCCGGCGAGGGCGGCGTCGAGGCCGTCGGGAATTTGCGACGACGCCTCCATCAGCACGCACCAGGCGTGCGGGCCCGCGAGCGGGGCTCGCGCGAGCCCTTGCTTCACCGCCATATCATAGGCCGTTCGGCCGATGAGCTCGAAGCTCGTGATCCCGCCTCCCAGCCGCTCGCGGGCGAGCGCGAGCAGCTCGAGCGCCTGCTCGGGGCTCTCGAGCCCGACGAAGGCGGTCGCGCGCGCCCGCGGATTGGCGAAGAGCCTCAGCGACGCGGCGGTCACGATCCCGAGCGTGCCCTCCGAGCCGACGAACAGGGCTTTGACGTCGTAGCCGGTGTTGTCCTTGCGCAGCTTGCTCAGCGCGTTGACGATCCGCCCGTCGGGCAGGACCGCTTCGACGCCGGTGACGAGATCGTGCGCGTTGCCGTAGGCGATGACCGTCACGCCGCCGGCGTTGGTCGACACGTTGCCGCCGATCGTACAGGTCCCCTCCGCCGCGAGCGACAGCGGAAACAGCCGGTCGGCCGCGGCTGCCGCGGCCTGCGCCTCGGCGAGCGTCACGCCCGCCTCGCAGATCATCACCTCGGCGTGCGGGTCGACCTCCCGCACCCGCTTCAGCCTCTGGGTCGAGAGGATGATCTCATCGCCGCTTTCGTCCGGCGTCTGGCCGCCGACCAGGCCGGTATTGCCGCCCTGCGGCACGATCCCGATCCGCTTCTCGTTGCAGACCGCCGCCACCGCCGCGACCTCCGCGGTCGAGCCGGGACGAACGAGGGCGAGCGCCTTGCCCTGATAGAGGCCGCGCGGCTCGACGAGTGCGCCGGCTATGAGGGCGGGGTCGCTCAGCACGTTGTGCGAGCCGACAATTCTTGCCAAGGCGCCGAGCGCGGCGTCGCGATCTGAATTCAACCGAGAAGCCTCCGCGCGCGCGGCTTGCGCATGGGACGGCGAAAGACGGCGGCGATCTCGACATGGGGGGAAAAGCGGAACTGGTCAAGCGGCGCGACCGTCTCCAGGCGAAAGCCCCCCTCGATCATGAGGCGCGCGTCGCGGGCGAAGGTCGCTGCGTTGCACGAGACGGAAACGACGAGCGGCAGCGCGCTCGCGGCGAATTGGCGCGCCTGGGCCTCCGCTCCGGCGCGAGGCGGATCGAAGAGGGCGCCGTCGAAAGACGAAAGCTCGTCGGGGCGCAGGGGACGGCGCTCGAGGTCGCGCGTCACGGCGACGACTTTGCGCAAGGATCCGACCCCGGCCGCCCCCCGTTCGAGCGCGGCGATCGAGGCCGGGTGGGAATCGGCGGCGTAGACCTCGCGGCGCCTGGCGAGGCGAAGAGCGAAGGCGCCTGCGCCGCAGAAGAGGTCGGCGACCTTCTTCGCGTCCTTGAGCGCCGCTTCGGCGAACTCGGCGAGAAGCTCCTCGCCGGCCTCGGTCGCCTGCAGAAATCCCCCGGGCGGCAACGCGACGAGCGCCTCGCCGAAGGCGATCCGCGGCGGGCGGCGCTCGATCACGACCGCGCCGTGATTCGAGACCCGCGCAAGATCGAGCTGTTCGGCAGTTCGAACGATTTTCCGCGTCTCAGGCAATTCCAGCAGGCCGGAGCCGCGCAAGTCGACGTCGAGACCGGCGAGCGTCGCGGTCGCAAGGATGTCGAGCGGCTTGCCGAGGCCCCTGAGGTCGGCGGCGAGCGCCTGCGCCGCCGGAAGGGCGCGCGCCATCCCGGGCGCGAACAGGGGGCACCCGTCGATGGCGACGATCTCGTGCGACCGCGCCCGCATGAAGCCGACCTCGTCCGGCCTTCCATGTGGAAAGCGCGCGTGAAAAGTCGCCCGACGACGTCCCGCGCCATGCGCGTCGACCAGCGGCCCGACCTCGGCCTCGACGCGCGCCCGCTTCAGCGCCTCGACGACGAGGCCGTGCTTCCACGTGCGATAGAGGCCATCGGACATATGCTGGGCTGCGCAGCCTCCGCAATTCTCGAACCAGCAGCAGAAAGGCGCGGCCCGCTCGGGGCTTTGGTTCAGAACTTCGATCAGCTCGGCACGCCGCCCGGCGATCCGGACATGCGCCCTTTCGCCCGGCAGAGCGCCCGGCACGGTTACGCCGTCGTCGGCGAGGCCGTCGCCGCGCGCGTCGAGGGCGACGATTGCAAGGTCTTCGAGGGTTTCAGCCACGGCGCGCGGCAATGACGAATTCCTTAGCCCCGCCGCCGCCGAGGATCGGCGAGGGGATCAGGCCGACAATCGTCCAGCCCTGCCTCACGACGCACGCGCGCACGCTCGCGCAGGCGCGCTCCAGCGCCGCTTCGCTCTTGACCCTGCCTTTGACGATATCGACCCGGCCGAGCTCGAACTGCGGCTTGACCAGGCTGACGAGCCACGCCCGGTCGGCCGCGAGTTTAAGCACGCTCGGCAGGACGAGCCACTGCGAAATGAAGCTCACGTCGATGACGATTGCGTCCGCCCGCTCGCCGAGACGCCCGGGCGTGAGCAAACGCGCGTCGAGGCCCTCGAGAGAAACGACGCGTTTGTCCGTAACGAGGCGCGGAGCGAACTGTCGGCGGCCGACGTCGACCGCAATGACCTTCGCCGCGCCGCGCGCCAAGAGCACGTCAGTGAATCCTCCGGTCGAGGCGCCGACGTCGAGGCACACGAGGCCCGAGGGATCGAGCGCGAACGCGTCGAGTGCGGCGGCGAGCTTGACCCCGCCGCGCGAAACCCACGGGTGCGGCGCCTCGGCCTCGATCGAGGCGTCATCGGCGACCTCCTCGGACGCTTTCTTGAGCGCGACCCCGTTGATGCGGACCAGCCCCGCCGCGATCGCCGCCTGCGCCTGCGCGCGGCTCGGAAAAAGGCCGCGCCCGACGAGGGCGATATCGGCGCGCTTGCGCATAAAGGTCTCAGGAGGTTCTAGCTTGGTCGCGCGGAGCTTCTAGCACTGCGCTGGGGCCCTCGTCACGCCCGACTGCGGCTATTGTCGCGAATGACGAAGTTTCCCACGAAGTCTGCGCACCGGGCCGCCGTCGATCTTGGCGTCATGGAGTCCATTGAGAAGTGGAACATGCAACCGAACACGAAAGAAAGGCGTACGGCGCATCGGCTCCGGTCGACAAAAATGGGAATGGCGCTCCCTCCCGTTCCTTGTTTCCGAGGTCATCCAAATATAGGAAGGAGCCGCGGAGCGGAGCATAATGACCAAAACGAAGGGGAAGAATCCCATCGACCTCAACCATCCGATCTCGGTCGGCGGCGACGTGCAGGCGTATTTCGACGGGCTCGGCATCTGGCTCACGTTCCCCAACCCTCTGAACGATGAGATGAGCCACGTCTGCCTCGACTCGAGCACCTTCGAGAAGCTCGTTCGCTTCGCCAAGGATCGCGTGGGCGGCGACTTCGCGGCCGCCGTGGGCAAGATCGGCAAAGAGGCTTGACGGCTGCAACCAGCACTCGTGTCGGTTCGCTGTAACGCTGGCGCAATCCGTGCACAGTCCGGCGGAGGGATCAGCCGCGGAGGCCCTTTTCATCTTCGCAATTTCGAATATGATGATGTAAAGAGGGGAGCCACCCGGCGACCTTCGGTCCGCCCGCTCAATCTGAATGAAGGGCCTTCTGACCGTGATCGGACCCGGGTCGGCCTACGGGTGCGCGAGGGAGGACGGATCAATGGCGTTTCAAATCATCGAACCGCACGGCTCGACCGAGTTGCATGGGCTTTTTGTCGCCGATCCGCGCGAGAACGAACGGCTACAGCGGGAGGCCGAAGGTCTTGCCGCCGTCGTCGTGAGTTCCGCCGCGGCGGCCAATGCCGTCATGCTCGGCGGCGGCTATTTCAATCCCTTGACCGGATACATGAACAAGGCTGATGCGCTCTCCGTCGCCCGCGACATGAAGACCGTGAGCGGCCTATTCTGGCCAGTTCCGGTGCTCAACCTCGTCGAGGACGCGTCGGGGCTCGCGCCGGGCCAGCGCGTCGCGCTGAGGGACCCGAACGTTTTGCACTTTCCGGTTCTCGCCGTCATGGACATCGAGGCGATCGAAAAGTTGTCCGACGAAGAGGCGGAGCTCATCCTCTACAAGGTTTTCCGCACTTCGGACCCGAAGCACCCGGGCGTCGCGGCGTTCGTCGCGCAGGGCCGAACGATTATTTCCGGCCCGATCAGGGTCTTGAACTTCAGCTATTTCCAGAGCGAGTTTCCCGACACTTTCCGCACCGCGGTCGAAATCCGCAACGAGATCGTCGAGCGCGGCTGGAGGGATGTTGTCGCCTTCCAGACCCGCAACCCGATGCACCGCGCCCACGAGGAACTGTGCCGGATGGCGATGGAGCGCCTGAAGGCCGACGGCCTCGTCATTCATATGCTGCTCGGCAAGCTGAAGGAGGGGGACATTCCAGCGCCGGTGCGCGACGCCGCGATCCGAAAAATGGTCGAAATCTACTTTCCGCCGAACTCGGCGATGGTCACGGGCTATGGCTTCGACATGCTCTACGCGGGGCCGCGCGAGGCGCTGCTGCACGCCGTGTTCCGGCAGAACATGGGCGCGTCCACGCTGATCGTCGGGCGCGATCATGCGGGTGTCGGCGACTATTACGGGCCGTTCGACGCGCAGACGATCTTCGACGACATTCCGCCCGGCAGCCTCAAGATCGAGATCTTCCGCGCCGACAACACCGCCTATTCGAAGAAGCTCGACAAGGTGGTGATGATGCGCGAGGCGCCCGGCCACACCAAGGACGATTTCATCGCGCTGTCGGGCACCAGGGTCCGCGAGATGCTCGGCCAGGGCGTCGCGCCCCCGCCCGAATTCTCGCGGGCGGAAGTCGCGCAGATTCTGATCGACTATTATCGGGGCCTCGAAAACCGGGCCGGGTGACATGTTGCCTGCTGACGCCGCCGGGCGCTTGTGAGGTAACGCGCTCCCTGTTCCATAAGAGGGGCGGGAGGCCCGTCCTCGCCTCCGCCTCGCCCGCTCCCTTTCTCTTGCGAGAGACCCGCAGTGACGGCAAAAACCCATCGCTATTACGTCCGCTCCCCCGACGGGCGCTCCGCGTTCGGATTTGACGCGGAGAATGTCGCGAACGCAGTCTCTCTCGAACATGGGCTCGGCGCCGCCGTCGTCGACACGCTCGCTCAGGCCTACATGCCGATGCTGCAGGAGGTGCGGCTCGTCGACGGTAAGCCCTCTCTCGTGCTCGCGCCTGTCGGAGGCTGGGACACCGGTCAATTCGGCCTCGACCGCGACCTCATCGAAGCAGTCAAGCGCGGGCGGGTCGAGATCGTTCACGCCTTTCTCGAAAAGGGCGCTTCGCCGAACGCGCGCGACGACAAGGGCGGCGCCGCGCTGCACTGGGCAGCCGCCCGCGGCGAGCCAAAAGTGGCCGAACTGCTGGTCGCGCGCGGCGCCGACATCGACGCGCGGGACGGCTCCGGCAGAATCCCGCGCGAAGTCGCGGAAATCCGGGGCAAGGCCGAAGTCGCCGCGCTCCTCGGCAACCTCGGCGCTCCGTAAGGAGCACCAAAGAGGCGCCTCGGGCGCGACATGAGGTCGCGGCGATTTACATATTGTCATATTCAACAGTCATGATATAAGCTGGAGCGGCGCCTTTGGCGAGGGAGCGGCGGACCAGTCGGCGCCTTGTCACGCGAGCGCCTCGTAACTGGTCAAGTCCTTGAGGGAGGTTTTTAAATGCCGACATTCGTCCACACGGAGAAGTGTGACGGCTGCAAGGGAGGTCAGGTCACCGCGTGCATGTACATTTGCCCAAACGACCTGATGAAGCTCGATGTGACCCGCATGAAGGCGTTCAATCAGGAGCCGGATCAGTGCTGGGAGTGCCAGTGCTGCGTGAAGGCCTGCCCGCAGCAGGCGATCGAGGTCCGCTCGTTTGCGGACTGGGTGCCGATGGGCGGGGCGGCGATTCCGCTGCGCACCGACAACGCCATCATGTGGACGATCAAGTTCCGCGACGGCGAGGTCAAGCGCTTCAAATTCCCCGTCCGCACGACCCCAGTCGGCTCGATCGATCCCTACGGCAATAAGCCGCAGGCCGGCGACCTCGCCGACCATCGCTTCTTCACCGAGGAAGGCAAGCAGCTGCCGCGTCCCGCCCAATAAGGCGACCGCGTTCGACACTGTCACTTTCACTTTGTTCGACGCGTGGGCCGGGCCGCGTTCGCCTGGAGTCGCGTCAAGGAGCTAAAATGAGCGAACCCAGCTTCGGCAACCCTGAGATCATCGAGCACGAAACCGACATCCTGATCGTCGGCGGCGGCATGGCCGCCTGCGGCGCCGCCTTCGAGGCGCGTCGCTGGGGCGGCGACGAGGTCAAGATCACGCTGGTCGACAAGGCGGCGATGGATCGCTCCGGCGCGGTCGCGATGGGTCTTTCGGCCATCAACACCTATCTCGGCCAGAACACGCCCGAGGACTATTGCCGTTACGTTTCGGCGGATCTCATGGGCATCACCCGCGACGACCTCGTCTACGACGTCGGCCGCCACGTCGACAACTCGGTGCACCTGTTCGAGGAATGGGGCCTGCCGATCTGGAAGGAGATGGAAGGCGGCCGCGTCGACGGCGCGAGCTGGCAGAAGCAGGGCGGCAAGAGCCTCAAGGACGGCGGCAAGCCGGTCCGCTCCGGCCGCTGGCAGATCATGATCAACGGCGAAGGCTACAAGACCATCGTCGCCGAGGCGGCCAAGAAGGCCCTGGGGATGGAGAACATCTTCGAGCGCGTCTTCATCGTGAAGTACCTGCTCGACGCCAACAACCCGAACCAGGTCGCAGGCGCGGTCGGCTTCTCGGTGCGCGAGCACAAGCTCTACGTCTTCAAGGCGAAGACCATCCTCAACGTCGCCGGCGGCGCGGTCAACGTGTTTCGCCCGCGCACGACCGGCGAGGGCATGGGGCGCGTGTGGTACCCGGTGTGGAACTCCGGGTCGACCTACGCCATGGCGGCCGAGGTCGGCGCGGAGCTCACGATGATGGAGAACCGCTTCGTTCCGACGCGCTTCAAGGACGGCTACGGGCCGGTCGGCGCGTGGTTCCTCCTGTTCAAGGCCAAGGCGACCAACGCCTTTGGCGAGGACTATGTCGTCAAGAACGCGGGCATGCTCACCGAGTTCGCGCCCTACGACAAGGCGTTCGTCGTTCCCTCGTGCCTGCGCAACCATGCGATGCTGAAGGAGATGAAGGAAGGGCGCGGCCCGATCCTGATGGACACCCCGGCCGCGATGAAGAAGCTCGGCGAGACTTTGACTCCGAAGGAGGTCAAGCACCTCGAGGCCGAGGCCTGGGAGGACTTCCTCGACATGTGCATCGGCCAGGCAGGCGTCTGGGCGGGGATGAACATCCGTCCCGAGCAGCAGGTCTCCGAACTGATGCCGACCGAGCCCTATCTGCTCGGCTCGCATTCCGGCTGCTGCGGCATCTGGGTGTCGGGCCCGTCGGACATCGCTCCGCCGGAATGGCAGTGGGGCTACAACCGCATGACGACAGTGAAAGGCCTGTTCACCGCCGGCGATGGCGTCGGCGCCTCGGGCCACAAGTTCTCCTCCGGCTCGCACGCCGAAGGCCGCATCGCCGGCAAGAACATGGTCAAGTTCGTGCTCGACCACCCGGACTACAAGCCGGCGCTCAAGGGCGACATCAAGGCGATCAGCGAGGAGATCTATCGCCCAGTGCGCAATTACTTCGAGCACAAGGACAAGACGACCTCCGAGGACCTCAACCCGTTCTACATCACGCCACGCATGTTCCAGATGCGCCTGCAGAAGATCATGGACGAGTATGTGGCCGGCGTCGCCACCTACTACCAGACCAACGGCGAGATGCTGAAGCGGGCGACCCACTACCTCGCGATGCTGAAGGAAGACAGCGTCCACATGCGCGCCAAGGACCTGCACGAGCTGATGCGCGCCTGGGAGAACTACCACCGCCTGTGGACCGGCGAAGCCCACATGCGCCATATCCAGTTCCGCGAGGAGACGCGCTATCCCGGCTTCTACTATCGCGCGGACTACCCGAAGCTCGACGACGCCAACTGGAAGGTGTTCGTCAATTCCCGCTTCGACCCGGAAACCAAGACCTGGTCCCTGAAAAAGGTGCCGCACAAGGACCTGGTGCCGAAGACCTACGGCGCCGCCAAGCACTGATCGTTCCGGGGCCGGCCTCGCCGGCCCCGTTTCTTTTCAGGCCGGCGCTGTTTTAGCCGCGCTGGCTGAGCGCGGCCGACGCGGTCAGCGAACGCGTCTACATAGAGGGAGGAGTCTTCATGAAGGTCATCGAAGTTCTGAAAGCAAACCGGCAGATCCTCGCCTGCTGCACGCCCGAGGAGCCGATTCTCACCCTTGCCGAGCGCCTTCATTCGCTCAACATCGGCGCCATGCCGGTCTGCGGCGCCAATAAGGCGCTGATCGGAGTCATATCCGAACGCGACCTGGTGCGCGGCTTCGCCAGGAACGGCGCGAAGCTCACCGAGCGCACCGTCCGCGACTTGATGACGCGCGAAGTCGTGACTTGCGGGCCGGACGAGAGCATGTCCGAGGCCGAGAGTCTGATGAACAAGCATCGCTTTCGCCACCTGCCGGTGGTGGACGGCGGGAAGCTGATCGGCATGCTGTCGATCCGGGACGTGACCGACTGGCGGTTGCAGGAATCGCGCAACGAGGTCAATCTGCTGCGTGACGTCGTGATCGCCGCGCGGCACCGTTGACGCGGGCGCGCGGAGAGACGAAAGACCGCCGGCCGCGGCCGGCGGAGGAAAATGGCGGACCGTTGACGAACGAGATGATGCGCGACGAAACCGAACGAAAGGGCCTCAAGGGCGACGACGAAACGATGTCGGACGACGAAGCGCGTCGCCGGGAGGCCGAAGTCGACCTCGACGTGCCGATCGTCTCGGCCTTGCGGCACGCTGCCGAGGGGCCGGTCGTTCCGGTGCGCCTCGCCGGGTCGAACACGTTCTGTTTCGCCTGCCACAAGGGCGTGTCGTGCTGGAACGAATGCTGCCACGACACCGACATCACGCTGACGCCCTATGACCTCGTCCGCATCGGGCGGGCGCTGAAGATGGCGTCGGGCGAAGCGGCGCGCATGTTCGGGACCGAGGCGGTCCACGAAGCATCCGGCATGCCGGTCCTCAAGCTCAAGCGGGTCGACAACGGCCAGCCGAAGCGGCCGTGCGTCTTCCTCGACCCGGTCGAAGGGTGCACGATCTACGCCGACCGCCCGGCGGCCTGCCGCTACTACCCGCTCGGCCTCGCCTCGGTGAAGATGAAGGGCCACGACGCGCCGGAGGACTTCTACTTCCTGGTCAAGGAGCCGCATTGCAAAGGCCACGAGGAGCCGCGCGAGCAGACGGTCGCCGACTTCCGCGCCGGGCAGGGCGTCGAGCCGTACGACGAGCAGAACCGCGGCTGGATCCACATCCTGATGAAGCTCGCCTCGTGGAAGACGCTCGGCGGCCCGTTCGGCAAGGAGCCGGACGAACGCACGAAGAGGATGTTTTTGATGGCGACGACGGACCTCGACGCGTTCCGCCGCTTCGTCTTCGATACGAGCTTTCTCGAGCGCTACGCCGTCGCCCCCGAGACGCACGGCGATCTCGCGACCAACGACGAGGCTTTGCTGAAGCTCGCGCTCGACTGGCTCTGCGCGGTCCTGTTCAACGAGCCGACGCTTCCCTTGCGCGAGAACGTGCTGCACGAGGCGATCGCCAGGGCGCGCGCCGGCCTTGGCGGGACGTGAGCCGCGCGCCGCGCGACGCAACCGATTTCATGCCGAAGCCGTCGCTCCGGCGGGCGCCGGCGGCGACGTATTTTTCGAGGGGCCGAGCCTGATCATGGGGAAGATTTTCTTCACCTCCGACACCCACTTCGGGCATGACTTCGCCTTGACCAAGCGGAACCGGCCCTTCCGACACGCTCGACGCGATGGACGCGTTTCTCGTCGCGCGCTGGAACGCGACGATCGGCCCGGACGACGAGGTCTATCATCTCGGCGACTTCGCCCATGGCGAGCACGGGGACGTCGGCGGCGTCGTCGGGCGGCTCAACGGACGCCTGCATCTGATCCTCGGCAACAACGACGTGCGCGGCGCGATGGAGGCGACGGGCCGCTTCGCTTCGATCTGCGAGATGCGCGAGATGGCGATCGGCGGGCAGCGGATCTTCCTCTGCCACTACCCGATGCGCGATTGGCCGAACGCCTGGCGCGGCGCGTGGCACCTCTACGGCCACGTTCATGGAAAATTCGACTGCGACCCGCTCGGCCTCAGCCTCGATGTCGGCGTCGACAGCCACGCCTTCGCGCCGATCGCGCTTGGCCGGGTGGCCGAAATGATGCGGGCGCGCGCGCCCGCTGCGTAGGCGGGCCGCCGGCCGCATCGGGCGGAGGCTCAATCGAGCCCCTGGTAGAGGAAATATCCGTAGTCCGCCGGGATCGCCCCGCCGGAGGTGTCGAAGGCCGCCATGCCGACGAAGGCGCCGGTGAAGGAGCCGTGCTCGCCGCGCCCCGCTTCGTCGGACAGGATCGAGGCGTCGAGAACGGGTCCGACATTCCGCCATTCGTCGCCCTGAGCGTAGGAGAACTGCAGCTTCTCCCGATCGACGGCGACGGCGAGCCGCACAGAACCGTCGGCGTCGAGCCGAACCGGCTCGGCGAGCGGGAAGGACAAATTCCCCACCGGATAGTCGGCGTCGCAGCTCATGATCGTCAGCACGCGGCCCAGGCTCTCGTTGAAGGTCGCCGCGAGAAAGTGAAACTTGTGCCGGTTGTAGTAGGCGGTGATCCCAGCCGCCTGCTGGAATGTCTGCGGTCGAAAATCGAGCTCGGTCTCCGCCCGGAAGGAGAAGTGTTCCTGCCGGCGCGCGACGAGGGCCTGTTCGAACCACGAGCCGATCGAACTCGCGCGCGATGAGCCGCAGCCATCCCGGCCGCGCCGAGAGCGAAAAGATGCGTTCGGGATACGGCGTCCGCAGCCATTGAAATTCGAGCGGCAATTGCGTGGAGGAAAACGCGGCGCGCAGCGTCGTCGGCTTCTGCTGCGCCACGCTTCCGGGAGGAGCGGGGACGTCGACGGCGGGCGTATGACCGCCTTGCGCCAGATAGAGCCAGTCGTCCTCGCCCCAGACGCATTGCTGCAGCGCCGTCTCGCGTCCGAGCGGCGAGCGCCGAAAACCCTTCAGCGGGCGCGAGCAGAGATGCGTGTGGTAGACGAGACCGTCCGGCGTCTCGACGATCTGCCCGTGACCGGCGCGCTGCAGCGCCGCCTCTGGCGCGTCCCTCGACGTGATCACATGCACGTTGGGGTGAAGCTCGTACGGGCCGCGAATGTCGCGCGAGCGGGCCATCGTAACCGCATGGTCGTAACCCGTGCCGCCCTCGGCGACGGTCAGATAGTACCAGCCGTTGCGCTTGTAGAGATGTGGCCCCTCGACCAGCCCGTGGTCGCTGCCGGGAAAGATGTTTTCCACCGGGCCGACGAGCCTGCCGGAGGCGACGTCGTATTCCTGCAGCAGGATTCCGGCGAAGTGCGGGTTCCTCCGATTGCGCGCTGGGCCGTCCAAGCGGTGGTCCCAGACCATGTTGACGAACCATTTCCGGCCGTCGTCGTCGTGGAACAGCGAGGGGTCGAAGCCGCTCGAATTCACGAAGGTCGGGTCGGACCAGGGCCCCTCGATCGCCGGCGCGGTGACGATGTAATTGTGCGCGTCCTTGAAGGCGCCCTCGAGGCGTTTCACGTCGGTGTAGACGAGCCAGAATTGTCCGTCGGCGTAGGACAGGCACGGCGCCCAGATCCCGCCGGAGTCGGGCTCGCCGCGCATGTCGAGCTGCACCGCACGGTCGAGCGGACGGGTGACGAGGCGCCAGTTCGCCAGATCGCGCGAGTGATGGATCTGAACCCCGGGATACCACTCGAAAGTGGAGGTGGCGATGTAATAGTCGTCGCCCGTCCGACAGATCGACGGGTCGGGATTGAAGCCGGGAAGTATAGGGTTGTGGATGGTCGCCATTCCGCTCCTCCCTTCTGCTGAGTTTCCAGCTTCCTATTTAAGATCCTTCCGACGGCCGACTTTCGCTTCCAGACGCCTGCCGCCTTCGCCTTCGGATGAAAGGCGCTCAGATCACGCGGAATTCTGCACGGAGGGCGTCCGGGTCCAGGGCGTGACGGCCGACGATCGCGGCGTACGCAATCGGCTCCACGACCCAGCCGGATGTCGCTGCGTTGAAATACGCCAGGTCGGCTGCCGGAACGGACAAGCGCACCGTGCGCGTCTCTCCCGGCTCGAGCGCCACCCTGGCGAACGCTTTCAGCTCCTTCCGCGCGCGCTCCACTTTGGAGCCCTCCGTCCCGACGTAGAGCTGCACGACCTCCTCGCCCGCGACGGCGCCGGCGTTGGTCACCTCGACCGTCGCCTCCAGTGCTTCTCTAGCGTTCAGTTCGCTCCGCACGAGGGTGAGGCCGGAATAGTCGAAAGTCGTGTAGCTCAAGCCGAAGCCGAAGGGGAAGGCTGGCGCGGCGCCGTCCCGCTCCAGCTTGCGGTAGCCGTGCCACAAATCGTAAGTGATTTTCGTCGCGTTCCGGTCGAAGAACGGCAGGTCTTCGACCCGCGCGGGGAAGGTGCAGGGCAGTCTGCCGCTCGGGTTGACCTTCCCGGTGATCACCTCCGCCAGCGCGTGGCCGCCTTCCTGGCCGGGGTACCACAGCATCAGTATCGCTTGCGCCCGGTCGCGCCAAGCCTCCGTGATCACCGCGCTGCCGGCCATGATGGCCACGATGGCGCGGGGGTTGGCGGATGAGACCGCCTGGATCAGCGCCTCGTCGCGCGGATTGAGCGTGAGGCGTTCGCGGTCGCCGCCCAGCGGCATGCCGGTGTCCGCGCCGCCTCCCTGAATGCTCTCTGCGAACGCCTGGTGTTCCGGCCCCGGCGGCGGGAAGCTGGGCAGGAAGTCGGCGAAGATGTCCGGCGGAATGTATTCGCCCTCGTCCGCGTGGGTGTAGCCGACGACCACCAGCGCCGCGTCGGCATCGCGGGCGACCGCCGCCGCGCGCGCCGGCTCCGCCCCGTCGTCGTAAGCGAGTTCGACCTTATCGCCGATTGCGGCGCGCAGGCCCTCGAGCGGCGTCACCACGTGGGCCGGCCGCGTGTTGCTCGAGCCGCCGTCGCCCGTGTTCGGCGTATCGGCCAAACGGCCCAGGACCGCCAGACGCCGCACATCCCGGAGCGGCAGCAGGCCGCCGTCGTTCTTGAGCAGCACGATGCTCTTCTCGGCGGCTTCGCGAGCCAATCGCCGGTGGGCTTCGCAGCCGACGACCTCGGGACCATAGTCCCGCGGGTCGCGGCCCTGGCCGAAGCGCACCTCCTGGCGCAAGATCCGTAGCGCAGCGTCGTCGACGCGCTCCAAGGGAACCTCGCCGCGCTCGACGAGGCCCTTGAGGTCACGAGGGAACAACAGCCCGAAGGGCATTTCGATGTCCTGCCCGGCCAGCGCCGCCTTCTTCGCGTCCCGCATGCCGAAAATGAAATCCGTCACGACAAACCCTTGGAAACCCCATTGCTGTTTGAGGATGCCGGTGAGGAGCTGGAAATTCTGCCCGCACCATTCGCCGTTGAGGCTGTTGTAGGCGCTCATCACCGAAGCGACGCCCTCGTCGACCACGCGCCTGAAATGCGGCAGGTAGACCTCGTGCAGGGCCCGCGGATCAATCGTCACGTCGACCTTGAACCGGGCGTTCTCCATGGAGTTGAGGGCGAAATGCTTGGCGCAGGCCATCACGTGGCGCTGCACCCCGCGCGTCAGCGCGGCGCCCAGGGCTCCAAGATGGTGAGGATCTTCACCATAGGTTTCCTGGGCGCGCCCCCATGCGGGGTGTCTCAACAGGTTGATGCAGACGCCGCCGAAATAATTTCCTCCCAAGGCGCGAATTTCGCGCCCGATGGCGTCGCCAACGCGCTCTTCGAGCCCCGGGTCCCAAGCGGCTCCCCGCGCCATCGAGACCGGGAAGGTGGTTCCTCCGTCGAGAATGACGCCCCGCGGCCCGTCGGTGAAGCGGACGCCGGGAATGCCCAGGCGCTTGAGCTCGCCGGCCGACCAGAACCTGCTGCTGTAGCCGCCGGGCGCCGTCATCGCCGCGAGTCCTGGCCAAAGGGGCAGCTGGCCGTGCATCAGGCTGATTTTTTCGTCGAGGCTGAGTTGGTCGCGCAAAGCCCGGGCGCGCTGTTCGATCTGGCTTGGAGTCAGGGTTTCGGCGGTTTGAAGGCTGGCGAAGGCGGCGTCGGTCTGCATCGTCTGCATCAGGGGTTCCTGTCGGTGTACGGTGCGAGGTTCAATCGCCGCGTCGCTTCGCTCCATCGCGATGACGGCGCCCTAGCGGGCCGCCCAAAGCATGCCGCGGCGAAGGATCTCCTTCATCTGAGGCACGTCGAATTCGGCCGCCACATGGCCGAGCGAGCTGTAGAAGACGCGGCCCTCCCCATGCTTGCGCTTCCACACGACCGGCATGACGACGCCCGCGGTCCAGGGCGCGTATCGGCCGGAAAAGGTGGTCGTCGCGAGCACTTCGTTCGAGGGATCGACATGCATGTAATATTGCTCCGACCGGTACGGGAAGCTCGGGATCCCCTGCATGATCGGGTCGTCCGGCTTCGCCACGTCGACCCGGTAGTCGATGACGTTGCCGGGGTGGGCGACCCATTGGCCGCCGCACATGAACTGATAGTCGGGGCTTTCGCGAAAGGCGTCGCACATGCCGCCGTGATAGCCGGCGAGACCGACGCCGCCTTGCACCGCCGCAGTCAGGTTTGCGAGCTCTTCCTTCTCGATCTTCGACATGGTGACGATCGGCACGATGAGGCTCATGTCGGCGATCGCCGGGTCGGCGAACGCCTCTGTGGTGTTCTCGACATAGACCTTGAAACCCTCCGCCTCGAGCATGCCGGCGACGACATGCGCGCCCTTCTCCGGCTCGTGGCCGCTCCACCCTCCCCAGACGATGAGCGCTTCTCGCATTGCTTTCTCCGTTTGCTCTGTCCGTGTGCGTCGAAACGCCAAGTGGCCGGCGCCTCTGTAAGACGCGGTCGCCGACCACGTCAGCCGCGCTCGGCGAGCCGGGCCACGCACTGTCTCAATCGAGTTCGCCGACCGCGAGCGACGCGGGCAGCGCCGCCGGCCGGGCCGGCCGGCTCGCGATGACGACTGCCCGGCCCTCGTCAGACGACCGCTGGAAAGCCTCCATCACCTCCAGGACATGGAACGCCAGCTCGCCGCTCGCGCGGTGCGGCCTGTCCGTGCGGATCGCCTGCGCCATATCGGCGAGGCCGAGGATTCTGTAGTTGCCGTCGGCGTAAGGGCCCTCGGTCGGGATCTCGCGCCAGTCCTCGGCAGCGGTCGCGAACTCGACCTTGCCGCCGAAATAGTTGGGATCGGGAACGATGAGCGAGCCCGTTTCGCCGTAGAGCTCGATCGGGACGTGCCTGTGCCGCGCGACGTCGAAGCTCATGGTCATCGACACCGCCGCCCCGCTGGCGAACAGAAGCACGCCCGTGACGTGGGTCGCGACCTCGACGGGAATGCGCGCGCCCGCCAGCGGTTTGCTCGTCACGACGCGCTCGGCCCTTGTGCGCGTGGCGACGCCGCTCACGCTCGCGACTGGACCGAGCAGATTGACGAGGTCGGTGACATAGTAGGGGCCCATGTCGAGCATCGGGCCGCCGCCACCGAGGTAGTAGAAGCCGGGATTCGGGTGCCAGCGCTCGTGGCCCGGACACATGAAGAACGCCGCGCCGCCGATCGGCCGGCCGATCAGCCCCTGGTCGACGCATCGGCGCGCCGTCTGGTGGGCGCCGCCGAGAAAGGTGTCCGGCGCGCAGCCCACGCGCAGGCCCTTGGCCGCGGCGGCTTCGACGAGCTTGCGCGCTTCGGCGACGTCGACCCCGATCGGCTTTTCCGAGTGGACGTGCTTTCCCGCCGCGATCGCCTTGAGGCCGACGTCGACATGCGCCTTGGGGACAGTGAGATTGAGAACGACCTCGACGGCCGGATCAGCGAGAAGCGCGTCGACGGAGCTCGCCGCGACCCCGAACTCCGCCGCTCTCGCTTCCGCGGTCGCCTGACTTGCATCCGATACGGCTATGACTTCGAGGATCGGGAACTTCTTCGCCGCGGTCAGGTAGGCCGAGCTGATGTTGCCGCATCCGATGACGCCGACTCCGACCGGTTTCATGGCGCTTCTCCAAGCTCGAGCGAAGGCGCATTGCGAGCCGGCGCCGGACCGGTCGTTCCCCAGGGGGCGCCATAGAGATCGCGAAGCGTCATGGCCGCGGCGCCGCGCAGCCAGTTTCCTTCGCTCCATTCCCGAACGACGATGTCCGACACGTCCGCAAGGCTCGCCGGCAGGAGGTCGGCCACGGTCTTGCGGAGCGGCGCGATGAAATGTTCGCTCGTCGCCATGGCGCGTCCGGAAATAATGACCTTGGGGGGCGCGAACAGCGCGATGAGGTTGGCGATGGCGAAGCCCAGCGCTTCCCCGGCCGCGGCGAGCGCTCGGAGGCAGCGCGCGTCTCCCTCGTCGGCGAAGCGCAGGATGAGCGCCATCGAGCGCGAGGGCGGCTGCGCGGCGCCGCGACCTGCGGCGCTGAGGAGCGCCTCCGCCTCGCCGATCACCGACGCCTCCGTGGCCACGTCGGCGAGGCGGCCGCCGCCGCTGCCGGGCGGGCGGACCATGAGATCACCGAGGTCGGGACTGAGGCCGTTGGCGCCGCGAAACAATTCGCCGTTGTGAAGGATGCCGAGCCCCAGACTCCGCTCGACATTGACGACGAGAAAGTCGTTCAGGTCGCGCGCCTGTCCGAACCAGTGCTCGGCGAGGGTGACGAGGTTGACGTCGCTGTCGATGGACGTCGGCACGCCCAGGCGTTGAGAGAGATCGGAGCCGAACGGCACGTCCCGCTCCTGCAGGATCGGGCTCTGGCGGCAGACGCCCGCAGCGCGTTCCACCACGCCGGGCATGCCGACGCACACGCCGGAGATCTCGGCGACGTCGAGGCCCGTGTCGCTGACGCACCGGCGCACGCCGTCCTCGACGAGATCGGCGATGACCGAGGCAGTCTGGCGGTCGATGCGGATCGGCAGGGCGAGCGACGAGAGGATGTCGGCGCAGAAGTTCGTCACCGCGATCGTAATCTGGTCGGGCGCGAGCTTGACGCCGACCACCCGGGCCGCGTCCGGATTGAGCTTGAGCATGACGCGCGGCCGCCCGCGTCCGGCGTCCCGCACCGCGCCGACCTGCAGCGGAACGATCAGCCGGTCGTCGAGGAGCGCCGCGGTGATGGCGGATACTGTCGTCGCGCTCAATTCGGTCGACTGTGAGATCTCGACGCGGGAAACGGGACCGAAGCGCCTGATCGCGTCCATCACGTGGAAGCGATTGATCGCGCGCATCAGTTCCGGATCGGCGGTTTTCATCGCTGTGGAAGGTTGCGCATTCGCGCAGTTTTTTACGGGAGGCGGATTTATTCCCATTCCAGCCGCCTCCTGTCAAGCGCAACGTCACACGTTCCTTCGGATTCCTCTCTCGTTCTCTTGACAGAAGCTCCAATTCGGGACACATTTAATTTGCGTCACGGATAAAAAGCCGTTCTTCGTAATTGCTCGGGAGGAAACCATGAAATTACGCCTTTTTGCGTTCGCCGCGGGTCTCGCCGCACTGACCGCCCCTGCCTTCGGCGCCACGAAAATCAAGATCCTCCACGTCGAAAACAATCCTGCCGCCATCGCGCTCTGGGACAAGATCAGCAAGGACTACGAGGCTGAGCACAAGGGGGTGACGGTCGAGTTCCAGTATCTGGAAAACGAGGCCTTCAAAGCCAAGCTCCCGACCATGCTGCAGTCGGCCGACTCGCGTCCGGACCTGTTTTACTCCTGGGGCGGCGGCGTCATGGTCGCGCAGTACCAGGCCGGCTTCCTCAAGGACATCACGGCCGACGTCTCCGGCGTCGAGAGCCACCTCCAACCCACCGCCGTCAACGCCTTCAAGGTCGACGGCAAGGTCGTCGGCGTGCCGTGGGACACCGGCGCGGTCACTTTCTTCTACAACAAGCAGCTCTTCGACAAAGCCGGCGTAAAGGCCGAGGACATCAAGACCTGGGACGATTTCCTCGCCGCGGTGAAGAAAATCAAGGCCGCCGGCATCACCCCGCTCGACGTCGGGGGCGGCGAAAAGTGGCCGATGCACTTCTATTACTCGTATCTCGTCATGCGCCTGGGCGGCGACCAGGCGCTCGTCGACGCGAAGGCCGGCAAGGACGGCGGCTTCAAGGGCCCGACCTGGGTCAAGGCCGGCGAGATGTTGCGCGACCTTGCGAAGCTCGAGCCGTTCCAGCCCGGCTATCTCCAGACTTCGCAAGCGCAGTCGGCGCAGATTTTCGCCGATGGCAAGGCCGCCATGGACCTGATGGGCGAATGGCTGCTCGGCATGCAGGCGTCGAGCTCGACCAGCGGCAAGGGGCTGCCGGAAGGCGACATCGGCGTCATGTCGTTCCCGCTCGTGCAGGGCGGCAAGGGCAAGGCGACCGACGTTCTCGGCGGCGTCCACGCCTTCCTCGTCACCAAGACCGCGCCGCAGGAGGCCGTCGACTTCCTCAAGTTCTTCAGCCAGGAGAAATACGCGAAAGACGCTGCGGAGGCGGGCGCCTACATCCCCGTGTACGAGGGCACTGCCGAATACATCAAAGATCCGGTCATGCGGGAGATCGCGGTGGATATTGACAAGTCCACCTGGCACCAGAACTTCTTCGATCAGGATCTCGGTCCCTCGGTCGGGCGGGTGATCAACGACGTTTCGATCAATGTCGCCGCCGGCGAAATGACGCCTGCGGCCGGGGCGGCGGCGATCCAGGACGCTTTCGACCAGCAGTAACATCGCATCGCCCCGCCGTCAGAAGCGGCGGGGCGCTCTCCCCGGGCATGGGAGGTTGACGCCTTGGCGATGGTGCAGACGACTTATGTCGAACCAGCCCGGCGCATGACCGCGAACGGCTGGGCGACCCTTATTATCTTCCTGCCGCCGGCGCTCCTGCTCTTTACCGTGTTCGTCGCGCTGCCGATGGCGGAGGCCGCCTGGTACGGCTTCTTCAACTGGAACGGCTATGGCAGGCCCGAGAAATTCATCGGGCTGAAGAACTACGGTTACTTGATCGGCAACCCGACGTTCGTGCGCTCGCTGATCAACAACGGTCTCATCATCGCCGTCTCGCTCCTCGTCCAGCTGCCGTTCGCGCTCGGCGTGGCGATGATGGTGGCGGGCCGCGTTCCCGGCGCGGCGTGGTTCCGGATGATCTTCTTCCTGCCCTACGTCCTCGCCGACGTCGCAGCAGGCCTGATCTGGCATTTCATGTTCGACGGCGATTACGGACTGGTCGGCGCGGTCACCCACGGCCTCGGCCTGCAGCCCTTCTACCTGCTGGCGAGCAAGGACTGGGCGTTCAGCGCCGTGCTGATCGTTGTCCTGTGGAAATACTTCGGCTTCCACATGATGCTCTACGTCGCCGGCCTGCAGGGCATCGACAAATCGCTGCTCGAGGCCGCCGAGATGGACGGCGCCAGCCCCTGGCAGCGGTTCTGGCACATCACCCTGCCGCAGCTCGGACCGATGATCCGGCTCTCGATCTTCTTTTCCGTCATCGGCGCCCTGCAGCTGTTCGACATCATCGTGCCGCTGACCGGCGGGGGTCCGTTCGAGACCACCAACACGATGGTCTCCTTCCTCTACTATTTCGGCGTCACGCGGATGCGCGCCGGCTTCGGCTCCGCCGTCGGCGTGGTGCTGTTCCTGATCTGCGTGACATTCGCCTTCGGCTACAGGCGGCTCTTCATGCGCGAAGATTGAGGCCCGTGATGGCTGAGACCTCGTATGACCTTGTTCCCGAAGCCGCGACTGCGACTCGCCAAGAGTCCGGCCGCGCTCCGCGCGGCGTTGGCGGCATTGCGATCTTCGCGACGCTCGTCGTCCTCGCGGCAATCGTGCTGGTTCCGATCTACGCCACGATTATCGACGGCTTCAAGCAGCTGGGCGACTTCCAGTCGAATCCGTTCGGCCTGCCGCATGTCTGGGTGTGGCAAAACTATTGGGGCATCCTCACCAGCTATCGCTATTGGCAAGTCCTCGGCAATTCGCTGATCATGGCCGTCCTGACGGTCGTCCTGACGCTCGCGGTCTCCTCGATGGCGGCCTTCACCTTCGCCCACTTGCGTTTCTTCGGCGATCGTTTTCTCCTAAACTACCTTCAGCTCGGGCTCCTGTTTCCCCTCGCGACGGCGATCCTGCCGCTGTTCATCAGGGTCCGCGATCTGGGGCTCCTCAATTCCTATTGGGGCGTGATCCTGCCGCAGGTCGCATTCTCGCTGGCGATGGGCGTTCTCCTGATGCGCAACGCGTTCAAGCAGCTGCCGAACGAGCTCCTGGACGCCGCATTCATGGACGGGTGCGGATATTTCCGCTTCTTCTTCTTCGTCACGCTGCCGCTCGTCGGGCCGATCTTGTCCACCGTCGCGGTGATCTCGTTCGTCGGCAGCTGGAACGGCTACCTCCTGCCGCTCGTCGTCATCAACAGCAACTCGAAATACCCGTGGACCCTCGGCATGATGGCCTATCAGGGCGAGTATTCGACCGCCTGGCAACTCGTGCTCGCCTTCATCACCCTGACGATCCTGCCGGCGATCCTGATGTTCCTCATGGCGCAGCGCTACATCGTCGCCGGCCTGACCGCGGGCGCGGTCAAGGGGTGAGCCCCGGGCGCGCGCATGACCGGAAATCGCGCGGGAGGCGCCTTCGCTTCGTCTGCGGCGGGGCCCTCGCCCTTTGCCTGTCCTCCGGCCTGGCGGCCGCGGCGGGCCCGACGCTGAAGGCGGCGGCCGCCGCGAGCGGCCGCTATTTCGGCGCGGCGCTCGATCCCGGCCTGTTCGACGAAGAGCCCTATCGCCGGCTGGCGACGGATCAGTTTAGCGCCGTCACGCCGGAGAACGCGATGAAATGGGCGTCGGTGGAGCCGACGCGCGGCGTCTTCGACTGGCGCGAGGCCGACAAGCTGGTCGCCTTCGCCGAGGCCAACGACCAAAAAATTCGCGGCCACAACCTCGTCTGGTACGAGCAATTGCCGTCCTGGCTTCCCGCCGGAGCGTTCACGCCGGCGGAGCTGAGACAGCTGATGATCGACCATGTCACGCTCGAAGCCGGCCGGTTCCGGGGCGCCATCTACGCCTGGGACGTCGTCAACGAACCATTCGCCGACGACGGCGCCTGGCGGCCCACGATCTGGTTCAAGGCGATGGGGCCGGATTACGTCGAGAGCGCCTTGCGGGCTGCTCATGCGGCCGACCCGCAGGCCAAGCTCTACATCAACGATTACAACATCGAGTCGGCTGGCCCGAAGATGCGGGCGCTCTACGATCTCGTCGCGTCGCTCAAGCGCAAGGGCGCTCCGCTCGACGGCGTCGGTTTCGAATCGCATTTCATCTCGGGCAAGGTTCCCGACGACCTGCGCGAGGTCATGCAGAGATTCGCCGATCTCGGCGTCGACGTGGCGGTCACGGAGCTGGATGTCCGCATGAAACTGCCGCCGGACGCGAAGTCGCTCGATGCGCAAGCCGCCGACTACGCGAAGGTGATCGGCGCCTGCCTGGCGGTCAAGCCATGCGTCGGAATCACCACCTGGGGCGTCTCCGACGCGCACTCGTGGATTCCCTCGATCTTCCCCGGATACGGCGCGGCGCTTCTCTTCGACGAGGACGACAAGCCCAAGCCCGCATTCTTCGCCGCGGTGCGGGCGCTCCAAGGGGCGCCCCGTTAAGGCGAGGGCCAGCCGGCGCGCCCGCGAATGTCGCGACGCCGCCTGGCGACCGTCAGCCGACGCTCGTCCAGGTCTGCGTCTCGCCGGATCGCAGGATCGCGTCGGCGATTTGCGAGATGCGATATCCGTCGCGGAAGTTCGGCGACGCCTGCTCGCCCTTGACGACCGCGCTGATGAAATCGAAGCATTCGATGATCTTGGTCTCGCCGTAGCCGACGCCGAGCGCCGGAATCGGCCAGAGCGCATCGCCGTAGGGGTGGGCGGGGCCGGTGTAGACGGTGCGAAACCCGCGCGCGTCGGCCGGGTCGTCGGCGAACATGACTTGCAGCTCGTCCATGCGCTCGTAATTGAAGGCGATCGATCCCTTGTCGCCATGGATTTCAAAAGTGATGAAGTTGTTTCGGCCATAGGCGTTGCGGGTCGCCTCGATGGATCCCGTCGCGCCGTTGGCGAACTTGATGAGCGTCAGCATCTCGTCGTCGACGTCGACCGCTCCGCGCGGACCCTTGCCGCTCTTGTCCGACGCCGCGAGCTGGTCGAAACCGCCCGATTGCAGGGGACGCGAAGCGATATAGGTCTTCACCACGGCGTTGACGGAGGAAATTTCGCCGACGAGATGGCGTGCGAGGTCGATGACGTGCGTTCCGATGTCGCCCACCGCGCCCGAGCCGGCGATCTTCTTCTGGAAGCGCCACGACAGGGGTCCGTTCGGATCGGCCGACCAATCCTGGAGGTAGGTGCCGCGGAACGAGAGGATATTTCCGATCCGGCCGTCCTCGATGTACTTCCGCGCCAGCGCGACGGCCGGCGTGCGGCGATAGTTGAACGCGACCATGTGCGTGACGCCCGCCGCTTCGACCGCGTCGAGCATGGTTTTGGCCTCGGCGCCGGTCCGCGCGAGCGGCTTTTCGCAAATGACGTGCTTGCCCGCCTTGGCCGCGGCGATGGCGATTTCCGCGTGGCTGTCGTTCGGCGTCACGATGTCGACGACCTCGATGTCCTGGCGGGCGACGACCGCCCGCCAATCCGTCGATGCCTCGTCGAACCCGAAACGCTGGCGCGCGGTCTCGGCGAGGTCGGCGGTCACGTCGACGACCGCTTTGCGTCGGGGGATGGCGGGCGCCGGCCAGAAGAACATCGGCATCGCCGCATAGGCCAACGCGTGGGCCTTTCCCATGAAGCCGCCGCCGATCATCGCGACATTGAGTGTCCTGGTCATGGTTCATCATCCTTCGCTTGCAAGACATCCTGCGCCTGTGGCGGCGGGCGGATCGCCGCTCGCGGCGGTCCGGGATCGCGAAACCGGGCGCCGGGCTTCGGCCGCTCCGTCAGTCGGCGGGGTTGCTGATCATCTCCAGAAACCTCATCTCGACCGGCCGGGCGAGAAGCTCCTGCAGCCGGCCGAACAGGGGCTGCAGGTGCGGCGCTTTCAAATGGGCGTCGAGGTCCTTCCGGCTTCGCCAGTTCTCATAGAAGACGAAGACGTTGGGATCCTCGACATCGACATGAAAGTCGTAGTTGACGCAGCCGGCCTCGGCGCGCGTCGGCGCGACCTGATCGGCGAGAATCCTGCGCAACTCGTCGCGCGTTCCGTCCTTGGCGACCACCGTGCCGATGAGGGTGCAGAGCTTCACGGGACCAATCCTCCGTCACTTGCGCGATTGGCTGAGCGCCACAGCCAAAATGATGATCGCTCCCCGCGCGATCAGCTGCTGGCTGTACTCGAGCCCCATGAGGATCAGGCCATTGTTGATCAGGCCGATCATCAAGGCTCCGACGATCGAGCCGGCGACCGTGCCGACTCCGCCGAACAGGCTGTTTCCTCCCAGGACGGCGGCGGCGATCACCGAAAGCTCGTCGCCCTGTCCAAACTGATAGCGGCCGGTTTCCAGCCGCCCCGCATACAGCATGCCCGCGACGGCCGCCGTTATGCTCGAGATCATCAGCACCCGCAGCTTGATCGACCTGGTGTTGATTCCGCTGTAGCGGGCCGCAATTTCGTTGCCGCCTGTCGCAAGAATGCGTCGGCCGAACGTCGTCTTCTTCAGCACGAGGTGTCCGACGACGCCGAACAACAGCGTCCATACGAGCAGGATCGGCACGGGGCCCAAATTGCCGCCGCCAAATATGAACGCGTATGTCCTGTTGATGATGGGAATGGCTGCGGTGTTGCTCACCCACATCGACAAGCCCGTCGAAATGCCCATCATCGCCAGCGTGGTGAGGAACGAAGGTATGCCGATGCGAGTCGTCACCAGCCCGTTGAAAAGGCCGACGGCGGCTCCTGTCGCGACGCCTGCGGCGACACCCGCCGGCGCCCCCGCCGCGCGAATCGTCATCGCCGTTACGACAGAAGAGAATCCTGCCAGCGATCCGACGGAAAGATCGATCTCTCCTGCGGCCAGCACGAAGGTCATGGCCACCGCCATCACCGCGATCATGGCGGATTGGCGAACGATGTTGAGGAGATTGATCGGGTTGAGGAACCCCTGGCTGCTGAGAGTGACCGCGAAGATCGCAAAAATGCAAGCGAAGCCGATATAGATGATGTACTGGCGCCAATGCGCTAACAACCGCCAGCCTGGGCGCGGACGATTGATGCTCTGAGTGAGCTTGGAGTCGGAAGCCAACGCGGCGCACCGTGAGTCGAGACGGATTTCCTGGTTCGAGACGAAAAGCGCCCGGCGTACGCTCTGTTGTGAGACGGTGCGCCGGGCGCAATCGGCCGCTGCTCTACTTCATGCTGTCCTTGACGTCCGCCGGGGCGTCGGTGTGGTAGACCGCTTTCCACGCATCGAGCAGATTGCCCTTGGTCACGGCCAGCGACGGCAGCGCCACGTAGTCCGGCGCCTTCTTGCCCAACAGTCCGTAAGCCGCCAGCTTCACCTCGGTCACCCCCTGGTCATAGGGCCTTTGGGCGCCGAGCCCCTTGACGTACCCTCCTTGAGCCATGTTGATCGCGACATTCTCGCCCAGGTCCTCGGTGGTGATGACGAGGTTGTCCTTGCCGGCGGAACGCGCCGCCGAGATCACACCTTCGGCGGGGACGTCCCACACGGCCCAGATGCCGTCGATGTTCGGATGAGCGGTGATCATGGCGGACGCGACCTTGTCGGCGTCGCCCGAGAAGTCGGGGCCGGCGATCCCCTGCGCCTCGATGACCTTGATGTCCGGGAACTCCGAGATCGCCTTCTGGAAGCCCTGGTAACGCTGCTTGGTCACGAAGAAGTCCGCAGCGTGGAACACGGCCCCGATATTGCCTTTGCCCTTGAGGAACTTCGCCATCAGCAGTCCGGCGGCGACGCCGTTGCCGTAGTTGTCGGCCGAGACGACGCTGACGTAATCCTTGCCGGCGACCAGGCCCTTGGGCACGTTGTCCATGAACACCAGCTTCACCCCGGCGTCGGCGGCCTTCTTGTAGGCCCCCGCCTCGGACACCGGGTCCACCGGAATCGATATGATGATGCTGGGCTTCTTGGCCAGCACGGTTTCGATGTCGTTGACTTGGGTTTCGGGCTTGAATCCCGCGTCGGTCACCGCGACCACGTCGATCCCGAGGGCCGCGAACTCGGCCTTCTGTCCTTCGACCTGAGCGCGCGACCAATCGTTGCCTCCATAATGAAGCACGATCGCCGCCGTGGCGTGCATCGCTTTGACTTTGGCGATCTCGTCGTCGGAAAGGGTCACGACCGAAGCCGGAGAAGGCGTCTCGCCGTTCGGTCCGGTGCTCAGCACTTTGCCGCTCAATGCGGCGAGTTCAGCGTCGGGATCCGCGGCGTGGGCTGCGCCGACCGCCGCCGAAACCGCGAAAGCTGCGGCGAGCAGCAACGCTCTCGCCGAGCTCGATGTCATTCCGTTCATGGGCTTTCCTCCGTGCCTTTGCTTGGTATTCGACTGTTTCGCTTCTTTGACGTCTCTCTGCGGCCGGCCGCACCGGCTCGTCATGCGGTCATGGCCGTCCCTGTTTGGATTGCCCTGAGAAGCTGTCGCTCCGCGTAGCGAACCCGCTCGCCTTCGTCGCTTTCCATGTCCGAGGGCGGGTCGAGCTGGCGGCGCGGAAAATCGCTGACGATGCGTCCCTCCGACATCACGACGATGCGGTCGCAGGCCGCGAGCAGCACCGACATTTCCGACGAGATCAGCAGGATGGCGCGTCCGTTGCGCGCGAGCTGCCTGATCAGGGCGACGATCTCGCTCTTGCTGCCGATGTCGATCCCCGCCGCCGGCTCGTCGAGGACGAGAATGCTCGGCGTGGTGGCCAGCCACTTCGCGACTACGACTTTCTGCTGGTTGCCGCCCGAGAGCGTATTCACCGAGGTGTCCGCCGACGCCGCCTTGATGCGGAGCTGAGCCATTTGCTCGCGGCTCACCTCCGCCGCGGCCGAATCCGACACCCACGCATAACGGCTGATCCGATCGAGCACCGGCAAGGTGATGTTGCTGCCGACGCTGTGCTGGGCGATGACGCCCTCGCGCAGGCGGTCCTCCGGAATGAGAGCGACGCCCGCCTGGATGGCGTCCTGCGGCGATGTCAGTTTGACGTCGGCGCCTTTGATCCGGATTTGGCCGCTCGCGAGCGCCTCCATCCCGAACAGGAGGCGCGCCAGCGAGCTGCGGCCGCTTCCGAGCAGGCCGGCGACTCCGACCACCTCGCCCCGATGGATGACCAGATTGACATTCCTCGGCTTCATCGCTCCCGAGGCGTCGCGCAGTTCGATCAGCGCTTCGCCGCACGCGTCTTCGCTGCGCTCGACGTCGCCGAGGCCGCGCGAGGCGTGGCCTATGATGTATTCGATGATCTTATCGAGGGTGAGCTCCCTCAGCGGCGCGGTGACGGCGTGGCGGCCGTCGCGAATGATCGTCGCGCGATCGGCGATGCGCATGATTTCGTCCATGCGGTGCGAGACATAGATGATCGCGACGCCGTCGCTTCTGAGCCGGCGCAGGAACTCGAACAGTCGATCGACCTCCGCGGTGGACAGGGCCGAAGTCGGCTCGTCGAGGATCAGGATGCGGCTGCGCTGGGAGAGCGCCTTGACGATTTCAGTCAATTGCCTTTGGCCGGCGCTGAGTGCCGCCAGGGGCGACTCGGGGTCGATGGCCATGCCGAATTCATCGAACAGTCGGCGGGCGTCCCGAACGATGCGTCTGTCGTCGACCAGGCCCAACCGGCCGTGCGGCTCCCGATTGAGGAAAATGTTTTGCGCCACGCTCAGCGTCGGAATCAGGCTCATCTCCTGGAAGATCATCGCCACGCCGGCCCGTCGGACCGTGTCCGCGTTGTATTCGGGCAGTCGCGCGCCCGCGATCTCGATCGCGCCCGAGTCGCTCGGCAGAACTCCGCGCAGAATTTTCAGCAAAGTCGACTTGCCGGCGCCGTTCTCGCCCAAGAGGGCGTGGACTTCGCCAAATCGGACAGTGAAGTCGACCTGGGCGAGGGCTTGAACGCCGCCGAAAGCTTTGCTGATGCCCGTCATGCGGACGGCGGCCGGCGCCTCGGCGGTTGCGTTGGCTGCGCGCACCTGTTGCATTCGGCCCACGCCTCCTTTCCACGCCCCGCGGCTTCAGCCCGCTCCGACGTTCCGTTTCATGAAGGCGAGGCTGCGGGCCGCGCCGCCCTTCGGATCGGGCCAGGCGTCGAGCTCCGCGGCGATCCAGCCGCTGTAATGCGTGTCGGCCAGGGCGCGGATGACCGCCGCGTTGTCCAGATCGCCTTCGTCGAGCGGGGTGAAGGCGAACGGCTCCCTCCGCAGGCCCTTGAGATGAACGTAGGAAATGCGCGCGCGGTGTTTGCGGACCATCGCCGGGACATCGCCCCCGGCGGCCGCGAGATGCGCCGTGTCCGGGCAGAAATCGATCGACGTCAGCGAAAAGATGCGGTCCACTTCCGCCGGTCCCTCGACGATCGTCGAGAGATGCGGATGATAATGGGCTCTCAGGCCGCGCGCCTTGGCGATCGCGACGACCTTATCGAGTCCGGCGGCGAGGCGCTCGTAGTCGCCGCTCGCGACGCCTTCCAAACGCTTGGCGCCCCCGCCGACAACCAGATGCTCGGCGGAAAGGGCCGCCGCCGCATCGGCTGCGCGCGCGATCCGGCCGAGTTCCTGGTCGAGCACGTCGGGAAAGATGAAGTTCGCGCCGGAATAGACGGCGACCAGCTCGACCCCGGCGCCCACGAGCGCCGTCTTCAGCGCCCCCAAACCGCCCGGGTTATCGACGACGTTGCCGTCGAACATTTCGACGCCCTGATAGCCGGCCGCGGCGATTTCGGCGATGGCGCGGCTCATATCGCCGAACGTCTGGTAGAACAGCTGGCCGATCGAGGTGACGCCGACCGCGGCGCCGCCGAGCGGCCCCCAGCAATTGGCCTGATAGGCGAATCGAACGCTCACGGCCGTTCCTCCCGTTGAAGACCGCATTCTTGATATCCGCGACGCTGATTTTGCTCGGCGCTCTTCAGGACAGACCCCGAGAATGCGGACGCCGGCTCCCAACGTCAACCGGAAACAGCGCAAAAGCATGGCCACTTTTGCTGGAAAATTATTCTAGGTCCCGGTATTGACGCTGAAGCCGGCCCTCCTGAAAATGATTCCAGGGCGGCGCCGGAAGCGAGTCCAGCGGGGCGGCGGCAAGGTCTTCGATGGACAGCGACGCCAAGAGCCCCGGAACCCCGACCGCTCGACGGCGCGTCGGCCGTCCAACCGCCTTGGCAAGCGGCGGCGCCAGCCTGGCGGCCATCCTCGCGCTCATCCGCTCGCGCTCCGCGACCACCCGCCTCGACATCGAACGCCATGCCGAGCTGGGTCGGGCCGTCGTCGCCGACCGTTTGGCGACCCTCGAGCGGCTGGGCCTGGTCGCCGAGGGCGAGCTCGCATTGGCCACCGGCGGCCGCGCGCCGCGCAACATGCGGTTTTGCGTCGACGCCGGAGCAATTCTAGCCGCCCACGTCGATCGGGCGTCGCTCGCGGTCGGGCTGGCGGATCTCGACGGCAATCTGATCGTCGAGCACCATGAGGCGGCCGATCTCGCGCTCGGCCCGGAAGCCATCCTCGACCGGCTGACCACGCTGTTCATCTGGCTTCTCGACGAGCGGGGCGGGAAGGAGCGCGTGTGGTCGATCGGCATTGCGCTGCCGGAGATCGCGCTGCTCGACGCCAACGACGGCCGGGCGTTCAGCATCGCAGCGCTCGACGTCCTGAAGGCATGGCGCAGCGTCGATTTTGCGGCTGAGATTTCGCTGCGCCTCGGCGCGCCCTGTTGGGTGCGAAGCAATACCGAGATGATGACCCTCGGAGAGATGAAGGCGGGCGCCGGCCAGGGCGTGCGGGACGTCCTCTGCGTCCGCCTCGATCGGACGGTCAGCGCCGGCGTCGTGTCCGACGGGCAGCTTCATTCCGGCGCGCAGGGCTTTGCCGGCCTCATCGGCCACGCCCCGACGGGAGAGGGGGGAGACGTCGCCTGCCATTGCGGCGCCAAAGGCTGCCTCGACGCGGTGGCGAGCGGCGACGCGGTCGCTAGGCAGGCGCTTTCGGCGGCGCGAGAGGGACGCAGCCGATATCTGGCCGAGATGATCGAGCGCCAGGGCGACGTGATGGCCGACGACGTCAGTCACGGGGCGCAACTCGGCGACGCTTTCTGCGCAGAACTCCTCGTTCGTTCCGGCCGCCTGATCGGCGAGAGCCTGGCGCCGCTCGTCAACCTCCTGAACCCGGCCGTCGTCGTGCTCGCCGGCCCCCTCGCGCATTCCGGCGAGATCGTGCTGGCGGCCGTCCGGGAGGCGATCTATCGCCGGTCGCATCCGCTCGCGACGCGCGATCTGCGCATCGTGCGCTCGGAGCTCGCCGGCTCGGCCGAGCTCGTCGGCGCTGCGGGTCTGGCCGCCGACGAAGTTTTCGCGCCCGCGCGCGCCCGAGAATGGATAGCGATCGGCACGCCGCGCCGCCAGCCCTCGTTCCAGGCGTTCATGGCCGAAGCCAAGGCGCGAAAGCGCAAGTCCCGGCCGCCAACGGCTTCGGCCCCGGTCCAACGGCGGTAGCATTCCGCCCGGCATGCTGTGTCGCCCCCGCGAACGCGGGGGCCCAGGGGGCGTCCGGCCCGCCGGATGGATCCCCGCTTCCGCGGGGTTGCCGCCGGCGGACGGCCCGCATGGTCCCACCCGGCGGCCCCCCGAAAACTTGCCCCGACGCTCCATCGGCGCCAAACCCCGGCAGTCAACCAAAAGGTGAGCGATGCCGACCATCGGTCTCGGGCCGCGGGGCGAAAGACCCTTCCCGGCGGACAAGCTGATCCTGACCGAAGCCGAGGCCGAGCAGGCGCGCGCCGGGCAGTTCGCGGCAGCCATTGTCCTGCACACCACGACCAGCGACTGGTCCCGTCAGGAACTGGCCGGCATCATCGCGACCCTCGGGCGCTACGGCGCCGTGGTGACCGAGATCGTCGATTGTGCTTTCGACAAGCACAAGCAGAACCGGGAGCTGCTGCGGCTCGCGGCCGCCCGGATCCACGCCGTGATCAGCTTGCCGATCGGGTCTTCAGGCGTCCTCGAAGGCCATCGCGCGATCCCCAAGGCCGGCAAGACGCTCATCCTGCTCGACAACGCGCCGTCCGGACTACGCCCGGGCGTCGACTACCTGTCGGTCATCTCGGCGGACAACTTCGGTCTCGGCGCGATTGCCGCGGAATTGGCGTCGCCCTTCGTCACGGACGAGGGGGTGGCGGGCATCCTCAACTACGAGGCGGAATTCTTCGTCACCAACGAACGCGAGATCGCCTTTCGCAAATGGATGAGCGCCGAGCGGCCCGATGTCACGCTGGTGCGCGGGCGTTTCGGCAAAGTCGAGGAGGCCGGCGCGGCTTATCTGCGGCTCATCGAGCAGAACAGCGACCTCGATTGCGTCTTCGTCGCTTGGGACGTCCCCGCCCTCAGGGTTCTCGCGGCCATTCGGGACGGCGCGCGCTGCCTGCCGATGATCACGGTCGATCTCGGCAACGACATCGCCGCCGAACTGCGCCGCGAGGGTCCGCTGAAGGGCGTCGCGGCGCAGCGCCCCTACGACCAGGGTTCTGCCGCAGCCAGCGCCGCGCTGCTCGGCCTGATCGGACGCTCGCCGCCGGCCTGGATCACCTCGACCGGGCTGAAAGTGACCCGGGAAAACCTTCGGGAAGCCTACGAGGCTGTGTGGCATGCGCCGGCCCCGGCGTGACGCGATCTGTTTCCCCCGGGCTGGCGGTTTGCTTGGACTCGTGGTCCGATTCACACCGTTTGAAACCAGGTTGCTTTGTCACCCCCGCGAAAGCGGGGGTCCAGAATCCGGTGGCTGAAGCTGGATCCCCGCTGTCCGCGGGGATGACAAGTTGCTATTGACGGCAGAACGATTCCCTTTCACCGAAGCGGACCACTGGTCCTTCGCGTCGACCCGGCTGCTCTGGGGCGGGAAGGCGCGCTCGTTGCGGAAGCGGGTCCATCGCAGCCATTTGTGGGAAAGCGCGCGTCGCCCCTTGCGCCGGGGCCCGCGGCCGGGAATGTGTCCCCCTTTGAACTTCGGGCCGCCCTTGCAATTCTCCATCGCCACCTGGAACATCAATTCGGTCCGGCTCAGGATCGGCCTCGTCCTGCGCTATCTCGCCGAGCACCAGCCGGACGTTCTGTGCCTGCAGGAGACCAAGTGCCCGGACGCAAATTTTCCTTCGGGCGCGTTTCGCGGCGCCGGCTACCCGCATATCGCGATCAGCGGCCAGAAGGGCTATCACGGCGTGGCGATGGTCTCGCGCATCCCCTTCGCCCATTCGTCGGTGCGCGACTTCTGCTCGAAGGGCGACGCGCGCCACTTGCGCGTCGTGCTCGACGGCGCGGCGAGGGGCGTGGAACTGCACAATTTCTACGTGCCTGCCGGCGGCGACGAGCCGGATCCGGAGATCAACCCGAAGTTCGCCCACAAGCTCGCTTTCGTCGACGCGATGGCCGAATGGGCGGCGTCCGACAAGGCGGCGGCCGGCCGGGCGATCCTGGTCGGCGACCTCAACATCGCCCCGCTCGAGCACGACGTCTGGAGCCACCGGGCGCTCCTCAAGGTGGTCAGCCACACGCCGGTCGAGGTCGAGAAGCTCAAGCGCGCGCAGGCCGCCGGCCCCTGGGTCGACGCGTTGCGCAAATTCGTCCCCGACGACCAGAAGCTCTACACCTGGTGGAGCTATCGCTCGCCGGAATGGTCCAACGCCAACAAGGGCCGCCGCCTGGACCATGTTTGGGTGAGCCCCGCGCTCGCGCCTGCTCTGAGGTCGATGGCGGTTCTGCGCGAAGCCCGAGGCTGGGAGCGCCCCTCCGACCACGCGCCAGTCAAGGCGACGTTCTGTCTATAGTTGGGACCTCTTTTGCTCATGGGCCTCCCATCTCGTCAAGCAGCGCTGCGACTCGCGCCCTGAGCGCAGGCAGGCTTTCATGGATCGTACGCCAGACGATGCCGTCGTCGATCGAGTGATAGCCGTGGACCAGAATGTTGCGGAACGCGATCGCCTACGACCGTTCGGGCAGCCTTAGCGCCACATCGGCCGCCGCCTTTTCGAGTTGTCGACGCGCCTCGCCGATGATTTCGAGCTGCCGCTCGACCGCGGAGCGCAGCATCGAATCGGCGGCATAGTCGTCAAAGGTTCGCCCACGCACGAACTCGGCGATCGCGTCGGCGCTCTTCTTTGCATCCCAGAGCCTGTTTCAAAAGCCCACCACCCTCGTCCTGAGGCGCCCCGAAGGGGCCTCGAAGGACGGTCCAGGGAGCGCGGGCGGCGCCGCAAGCGTCCTCTGGAGCATCCTTCGAGGCCCTTTGCTTTCGCAAAGGGCGCCTCAGGATGAGGTCGATGACTTTTGAAACAGACGCCCAGAGATAGGCGCGTGGATCATGGTCCATAGACGGTCTCCGCCGACCGCTCGATGCCGGCGCAGATGAATGGATTGCGGACGCGGCCTTCGACCACGAGGTCGACGGGGCGGCCGACCTCCGCCGCAAGCGCGTCGCGCAGCGCGAAGTATTCTCCGAGAGAGGGGTTCGCGGCCGGTTCGAACGCAACGAGAAAGTCGACGTCCGATCGCTCGGGCTCGAAATCCACCAACCGCGCCGCGGAGCCGAAGACGGCGAGGCGGCGGACGCCGAAGCGGCGGCAGATGTCCGCGATCTCGGAGCGGCGTTCAGCGATCAGCGGAAGCATGGCGTTCCTCCGCGCCTTAGCCGCAAGGGCGGAGATCACGCGAGCGGCGCCGTTCCGATCCAGTGGATTGAGTTTCGATCCCTTGCTGCTCTCGCGGAAGGGGCCGAGAGGGCGAGAAAGCGGCCTTAAGAGCAACGGGCAAGATGCACAGGTGCGGACGTTACCGAGCAAGTTACGGACGTGTCTATTCAACCCGAAGACTTTCCGGCCGCGGAAAAAATCAAGGCACACCGCGGAAGAACCTAAACGCAAACCCGACCGACAGCAAGGTTGCGAAGGTGTTTGCATAAGCCGATGCATTTATTCTAGAACACCCTCGGGCCGCGGTTCCGCTAAGGGACGGCGCACGCTTAGGTTGGAACAACAAAATGGACTTCACCCGATCCGACCGCTGGTCGCTCAGAGATCATCCTGAGATCAACGAGAAATGGGTGCAAGACTTAAGAGGCTTATCCCGTTGTCCCAGGCTCATCTATATGTAGTGGATGCACTGGTTTGACGGATTGATTTTGGGCGGCATCGAGTGCTGGTGGCGCACGATCCTGTCGCATTCCGGTGGCTGTCTTGCGGCGGCGCGGCGTTCGCCTGATCGTTTGGCCGCCCCTTCGAGGATTGTCTCGTTTGACGATGTCCCAGTAGCTCGCAGGCGCATGATGTGCGGCCAGCCCGAGCAAGGCTTCGAACGAAACATGCCGGTGGAAGCGACGATTGTAGCGAAAGACGAATTCATTGAGATAAGTGTCGACGTGCGTGCGGCGCAGGCCATGATACGTGCCCAGGCTCCATCGCTTCATCAATGAGAAGGCTCGGTGAATCCATGGCAGGACAACATGTCCCGCCATTTTGCCGGCGATGCGCGGATCGTGCCGGTAGTCGGTCAGTCCAGGATAGGAGGCGTGGCCGTCGGTGAGGAGCGTGGCTCCACGCTTCACGTTGGCTCTCACGAAGGCCTCGATCGACGCCGCGGAATTGTCGGCGATCATAGCGAGGCGTATTCGGCCGGAGCGCGTATCGAGGTATTTGGCGTGCTTGCGTCGCGGCTTCGGCTGATTGGTGTCGCGATCGATCACCTCGACGGCCCCGACGACGAGGATTTTACCGGCATTGCCGCGCTCGAAAAAGGCGTCGCCTTCGCGGAAGGGAATTTCCGCCTGATCGACTTCGACGACGCCCTCTAAGGGATCGCGATCCGGGTCGACCATCGACCGGCGCAATTTCTGCGTCAGCAGCCAGGCGGTCTTGTAAGTGACGCCGAGTTGATCCTCCAATTGCCGCGCCGACATGCCGTTCGAATGTGTCGCCATGAGATGCGCCGCCCAGAACCACGTCGTCAGCGGCAGCTTGGAACGATGCATCACCGTTCCTGCCGTGGCCGAGGTCTGTCGGCCGCAATCGAGGCATTCGTTTGTGTACGCCCGGCTCTTCAGCGCCGCCGCGCGCTGCTCGCCACAGCCGGGACAAACAAAACCCTTCGGCCAACGCCGCTCCGACAAAAAGGCGGCGCAACTCGCCTCGTCGGGAAACGTCTCTTGAAACTGCGAAAGCGATCGACCCTTGGCCATTGCGCGCCCCGTCGCGGTCGCCTCGAACAGCGACTCAACTGCGCCTGCATACCACATCTAGGGCCACCTGGGACAACGGGATAAGCCTCAGACTTAATCGCTGCCGATCCCGCGATCCTCGGCCTGGGTCCCTTGGAGCTAAGGGGCCGTGAACGCAGACAGCGCGCCGGGAGGCTTGATCTACTCCTCCAAGAACCGGAGGTGGGTGGCCGTCGTTACGAGGTCGAAATTCAACTTGGGCCAACCGACGAGTCACACATCATCCGGACAATTGAATATTGGGATATAGAACGTAAGAAATATCCTGATTACGATCATTGTGCTGTGTTAATCGCGGAAGAAATCACACGACGATTCCAAAACGTAATTGCAGTATTCAATGGTTACCTGCCGTTGATCGCTATTCAAATGCAGGGATTGAGGAGGCTTATCCCGTTGTCCCAGGCTCATCTATATGTAGTGGATGCACTGGTTTGACGGATTGATTTTGGGCGGCATCGAGTGCTGGTGGCGCACGATCCTGTCGCATTCCGGTGGCTGTCTTGCGGCGGCGCGGCGTTCGCCTGATCGTTTGGCCGCCCCTTCGAGGATTGTCTCGTTTGACGATGTCCCAGTAGCTCGCAGGCGCATGATGTGCGGCCAGCCCGAGCAAGGCTTCGAACGAAACATGCCGGTGGAAGCGACGATTGTAGCGAAAGACGAATTCATTGAGATAAGTGTCGACGTGCGTGCGGCGCAGGCCATGATACGTGCCCAGGCTCCATCGCTTCATCAATGAGAAGGCTCGGTGAATCCATGGCAGGACAACATGTCCCGCCATTTTGCCGGCGATGCGCGGATCGTGCCGGTAGTCGGTCAGTCCAGGATAGGAGGCGTGGCCGTCGGTGAGGAGCGTGGCTCCACGCTTCACGTTGGCTCTCACGAAGGCCTCGATCGACGCCGCGGAATTGTCGGCGATCATAGCGAGGCGTATTCGGCCGGAGCGCGTATCGAGGTATTTGGCGTGCTTGCGTCGCGGCTTCGGCTGATTGGTGTCGCGATCGATCACCTCGACGGCCCCGACGACGAGGATTTTACCGGCATTGCCGCGCTCGAAAAAGGCGTCGCCTTCGCGGAAGGGAATTTCCGCCTGATCGACTTCGACGACGCCCTCTAAGGGATCGCGATCCGGGTCGACCATCGACCGGCGCAATTTCTGCGTCAGCAGCCAGGCGGTCTTGTAAGTGACGCCGAGTTGATCCTCCAATTGCCGCGCCGACATGCCGTTCGAATGTGTCGCCATGAGATGCGCCGCCCAGAACCACGTCGTCAGCGGCAGCTTGGAACGATGCATCACCGTTCCTGCCGTGGCCGAGGTCTGTCGGCCGCAATCGAGGCATTCGTTTGTGTACGCCCGGCTCTTCAGCGCCGCCGCGCGCTGCTCGCCACAGCCGGGACAAACAAAACCCTTCGGCCAACGCCGCTCCGACAAAAAGGCGGCGCAACTCGCCTCGTCGGGAAACGTCTCTTGAAACTGCGAAAGCGATCGACCCTTGGCCATTGCGCGCCCCGTCGCGGTCGCCTCGAACAGCAACTCAACTGCGCCTGCATACCGCATCTAGGGCCACCTGGGACAACGGGATAAGCCTCGGATTGAGGGTCGGCAGCCATAACACAATTGTATTTACAAAAGTGTTTGATTATGTTCCTCGGGGCGTCGTAGAGGAAGATGAGATTCCGCCGGAGCCGGCAGATCGTGCTAAATGGGAGAGAAAATCGTCAGCAGCGATCCTTCAACTTGTTGATCAATGCTTAATTATTTTGAAGGGAATTGATTCCAAGTTGGAACTGAATTATACCGTATCCTACATCGGACTATCGAAAGATCGGCAGCCATTTAATTTTGTGACGTTTCAGCCTAGGAGGCACGTGCTTAACATTACTCTTAATATACCTCGCTCTGCTGATGTAGACCAGAAAATAGAAGATTCTGGTATCGAGACACTCGAATACAGGCATGAGCGATATCGATTAGCTCTTCGCAACGAAGAAATCTCCAAGAATAAAGAGCTACTAAAGGAGCTAATGGAACTTGCTTACATTTATGATTTAAGTCTTCAGCGGACCTATGGCAATGGGGGTTGGTCCTCAGGCTCCCGTCGCCGCAGAGTTCATGTGACGGACTGGGGCATCTCGGCGAGCGTTTTCCTTGCGCGTCTATTTCTCGTATGCTTATCTTCGTTGACCAAAGTACCATATACGCGTTCGTTTTGGCATATCGAGGCAAGACGCGCGAGGCCGGCATTGTCATCTATGCCGGCGAAGGGTTCAGAAAAGGATCGATTTGGGGGCGTCGCGGTGCGAGGTTACCGCAGTCGCCAGGGCTCTAACCTTTGGTCAAAACTTTAGCACGTTGGTCAAAACTTTAGCACGCCGCCGGGGGGTCAACCAGCTAACCAACTGCAAGCCGACGATGGGTCCCATATTCAGGTGCTTCCTGCCGTCCGCTTGCGGGAGACTCGTCCCATGCAACGCATCGGCTTCATCGCATACCCGGACTTTCAAGTCTTGAGTCTGTGCACGGTCTCAGCCTTCGAATGCGCAAATATACTTTCGGCAAAGCCGCTCTATGAGCTGCAGATGCTGTCCGAAACTGGAGGGCCTATTAGGACGTCTAGCGGGTTGACCTTGGAAACTACAAAGTTCAACGACGATCAATTCGACACCCTCATCGTGCTCGGGACGCTTGTCGATAACCCGACCTTTTCGCCCGGCCTGGTTGAATTCGTGAGAAACGCTCCGGGAAAGTCACGTCGGGTCGCGTCCATCTGCACCGGATCGCTCGTCCTCGCGGAAGCTGGTCTCCTGGACGGTCGTCGAGCCACAACTCACTGGGCGTACGCCCGCTATTTTCGCGACAAATTTCCGAAGGTAAAGCTCGACGAAGACCGCATTTATATCATCGACAACTCGATCTGGACCTCTGCCGGGTGCACGACTTGTATCGATCTCGTGCTGGCGATGGTGGAGAAAGATGGAGGCAAGGAACTGGCGCGAGCGGTCGCAAAAGACCTGGTTCTCTACCATCGCCGGGGCGGCGGGCAGACGCAGCATTCGGCGCTCCTCGCGCTCGAGCCGAAGACAGACCGCATTCAAAGCGCGTTGGAATATGCGCGCTGCAATCTGAAGGCCCAATTGACGGTCGAGCGTCTGGCGGAAGCCGCATGTCTCAGTCCGCGCCAGTTCAGTCGGGCGTTCCAGGGAGAGACCGGTTTGTCGCCCGCCAAAGCAATTGAAAACTTACGCATTGAAGTGGCGAGACTGATGTTGGAAGACAGCCGGCACACGATTGACGTGATCGCGCAGGAAGTGGGCTTTGGCACCCGCGACCGCATGCGCCGAGCCTTCGTTCGTAAATTCGGACAAGCGCCGCTGGAGATCCGGCGTGACGCGCACGCTGTTTGAATGTTTGTGCACCCCTGGGCTTTTCGATCATTTCGAGCTTCCGAACATGCAGGTCACCGTCACAAATCACGTCGATCTGCTCGACGATTGGTTTAGGAAGCAATTGCCTGGCAATGGCGCGGCGGCATCGTGCTGGTTCATATTTCGTGGCTGAGGGATTTGCTCGGGTCACTGCGATTGTCGCGACGGTGGGACGTCATTGTAGTCCGCGAGGACCGCTCATGTGCAGGTTTTTGGACGCCGGCGGCATCGACCCTTTCCGCACGCTCGGACGGCCGGCGTCCAGAAAGCGCCAGGGCACGAAGTCGCGGTCAGCTGGGCAGCGGTTGGGCGGCGAGCGCTATGGGGATTTCAGGTTGGCGGCGTATTCGATGGAGGCGAGACGCCGGAGCGATGGGACCCGGATGCCTGTGCGCGGCGGCGGGCGAGAGGGTGGAAGAAGCGTCCCGAGGGGGGTTGAACGGTATAAACGGGCGCCGGCCGCATGGATTGCCCTGAATCGGGCTGAGCGGGACCGCCGCCGGCGTCGAGCCAGGGACGGGGATGCGTCGCGGCGCGGAGGAAGTCCGGCTCACGACGTATCGAACCCGCTTGGCGTCGGCCGCCACCTCGGCTCGCAGCCGCGCGCGAAGACCTCGATGACGATCATGCGGGCGCCGCAGCGCGGGCATGGGCAGGGCGCCACACGCGGCGTGTCCGGTGTGGTCTCCGGCTGCTGTTTCGGGCCGGCGGCAGGCGGCTCGGCGCCGAGCAGCGCACGGGCTTTTGCGATGTTTGCGGCTCGCTTGGCGTTGGCGAAGAGCCCATAATGGCGGATGCGGTGGAAGCCCCTGGGCAGCACGTGCAGGAGAAAGCGCCGGATGAACTCGTGCGGATGCAACCGCATCGTCTTCCAGCGGTCCGGACCGGCGATGCGATAATCCTTCCAGCGGAACACGACGCCGGCGTCGTCGGCTGCGACGAGGCGGCGGTTCGAGATGGCGACCCGATGGGTGTAGCGGGAGAGATAGCGCAGCACCTGCTTCGGTCCGGCGAACGGCGCCTTGCAATAGACGACCCACCTGATGCGCCGCAGCGGGGCGATGAAGCGCTTGAACGCGGTCTTGTCGGCGAGCCCGGCCTGCGCGTTGAAGAACGTCAACCGGCCGGCGTCGTGGGCGTCCGTGAGCATCGCCAGCATCCTGCCGCTGAACAGGCGGGCCAGCAGGTTGACGTGCACGAGGAAGTTGGAGCGGCAGGCGACCCATCGCGACCCGTCGGGCGAGAGCCCTCCGCCGGGCACGATCATGTGCACGTGCGGATGATGGGTGAGCGTCGAGCCCCAGGTGTGCAGCACGGCGGTGACGCCGATCCTGGCGCCGAGGCGCCTGGGATTGGCGGCGATGGCGAGCGCCGTCTCGGCCGCCGCCTTCATCAAGAGATCGTAGACGACGCGCTTGTTCTGCCAGGCGATGTCGCGCAGCTTGCCCGGCAGCGTGTACACGACGTGAAAGTACGGGACGGGCAGCAGCTCCGCTTCGCGGTCGGCCAGCCATCGGCGCGACGCCGCGGCCTGGCATTTCGGGCAATGTCTATCCCAGCATGAGTTGAAAGCGACGTGCGTATGGCCGCACGCCGGGTTCTCGCAGCGTGCGACGTGGCCGCCGAGCGCCGCTGTGCGGCAGCGCTCGATCGCGCTCATCACCCCCGGGCTGTGACCCGGGGGCTCGCATGGCCGCGGTTGGCCTCGCGCCACGCGGAACCGTGCTCGCGGAAGATGTCCGCGAGCTCCAGAACGGGCCGAACCACGACCGGCGGCGCTATCGCGCCGGCGGCTTCTCGAGGTTTCGCGTCGCCTGCCTGTGGCGCGGCGTGATCAGGCGCGCGATCGGGCTCTCGACCTTGGCGATCAGTCCCGTCGCCACGCGGGTGTAGCGCGCCGTCGTGTCCAGTTTCTCGTGTCCGAGCAACGCCTGGATCAGACGAATATCCTTGCCATCCTCGAGCAGATGGGTTGCGAAGGAATGACGGAGCGAATGAAGCGAGACCGCCTTGCGCAGCCCTGCCGCTTTCACCGCGTCCTTGAACAGCCGGCCGAACTGGCGCGTGGTCAGATGACCATGGCGACCGGGAAACAGCCAACGCTGTTGTGGCGGAACGCCGGCGTCACGCCGTTTCGGCCGCGCCTTCCACCATTGTCGCAGCAGGTCGAGGATCTCGGGCGGAAGCATCACGTTCCGATCCTTGCGGCCTTTCGACTGCACGACGCGAATGATCATCTGGTCGCTGTCGATGTCGCACACCCGCAGCCGCGTCACCTCGCTGGCCCGCAGCCCGCAGCCATACGCGACCGACAGCATCGCCCGCGCCTTGAGGCTCGTCGCCATGGTCAGGACGCGCCTGATCTCCTCGGGGCTCAGCACCGGCGGAAGCTTCTGCGGCTCCTTCATGTGCCAGATCTCCGCCGCCAGGTCGTGGCGGCGCAGCGTGACGCGGAACAGGAAGCGCACCCCGGTCACGATCCGGTTGCGGTTGCAGATGCTGGCGCCGCTCTCGACGAGGTGCAGCTGGAAGAGGCGCACCTCGTCGGCCGTCGCCGTGTCCGGCGAACGCCCGAGCCAGGCGGAGAACCGCTCGCAACTGGAGAGGTGGCCGCGTTGCGTGTGCGGGTCGAGCTTGCGCGCGGCCATGTCGTCGATCATACGCTGACGCAGCGGACTGACAGTGTCGGTCTTGCTCATGGAGAGCTCCATCCTGAGTGAGGGTCACAACACCTCAATTCTCAGGACGGGGCCCTCCGGCGCGCCATCGCTAATTCTATCCGCCTGCTACCCAGGCTCCCGACTCACGCCACCCCGCGCAGCGGGGCCGGAGCGGAGCGACTTCGTGCTCTGGCGGACGCCAAGCCTTCCCTAATGGCCCTTGTAAGCCCGCTTTTCGGCGCCCCAATCGCGAGCCCCCGCGCGGGAAGCGCGCCCGTCGACGATCGTATCGATCGCCGGGACGCCCGCCCAGAACGCGGCGCCGTTAACCCTGGCGGGCAGCCGCCTGAACAATGTCTTGCGTTATGAACAAATCATAATCGGGCCTGAGGGACGTTCGAACAGCGTCCGCCCGCCAAGCGGAAATGACCCCGGCATGGATCAAATTTGAGCGGCGGCGATGAAGCGGAGGCTCGATTGGCAGGCTGGCGCGCACGGAAATCCCGCGATCTTCGCCCCAACTAGTCGCCCGAGTCACTCAAACTGGGGATACAGTCTTTTCAGTTTGACGCGGGCGTTTTCGGTTGTGAATTGCCAGTCGGCTTTGGCGTGGCGTTTGTTTCGATAGGTCTCCCAGGCCGCGACTTCTTTGTCGAGGGTCGTCTTGTCGGGGATGCGGCGGCTCAGGCACTGGGTGGTCAGAACGGCGAGTTCGGACTCGGCCATGTCGAGCCAGCTTCCATGCTTTGGTGTGTAATGCCATTCGAACCGGTTGACGAGGCGACGCGCTTCGGGCGCGGGGAAGGCGGCGTAGAGCGAGGCCGGGGTATGCGTGCTCAGATTGTCCTGGACCAACACGATTTTTTCGGCGGCGGGGAAATGCACGTCGGATAGATCTTTGAGGACTTTCGCGTAATCGACGGCGGCGTGGTGGTCGGTCACTTCCACGCGGCGCCAGCCCTCGAGCGGCGCGAAGATCATGAAGAGATTGGCGACGCCGTTGCGCTGGTATTCGTAGTCGTGACGAGCGGGTCTTCCGGGCTTGGCCGGGATCGGGACGCGGGTCTCGGCGATCAATTGCTTGGAGGTCTCGTCCAAACACACGAGAGGACGATCGGGATCGCGCGGCCTCTGGTAGGTTTCCAGCACGTCTTCCATGGCGGCGACGAAGCCCGGATTGGCTTCGGGCGGGATCACCCATTGCCGCCTGCGGTGCGGTTTAAGGGCGTTTTTTTTCGCTCTTATATCGAACTCTGTTGATATGGACCCAATCCGGCGGCGCCCATTATCCAGGCGTTCGCGGCAGAGTCTGTTGAGAGGGCCTCGATGGTTCGCCGCCAGCTCAAATAGCTCGGGAGGTTCTTGGTGGCGACGCCATGGAAGCGCCGCATCCACTCCTTCAGCCGGCCGTGGTAGGCGTTCACGTTGTTGATGTGGAGATCTGGCGCCTCCGGCTTTGGCGTACCGGGTGCGGGCAAAACATGGAACTTGACCCGGGCGCGCCGAGCGAATGCGGTGATCGCCGCGCCTCCATCGCAGCACAGTTCCGCTGGCCGGGTAATGACCTGCCCGAGCGCGGCCGTGATGCTGGCGGCGTCGAGCCGCGGCAGGACGGCGTCGATGGTCGCGCCGGTGCGGTCGCGGGCGACGATGACAGGGATCTGCTCCGCCGACAGACCCCGCTTGGCGGCCTTGCCGCCCCGCTTGCGCGATGCTCTCGGCAGATCACGGCGTTTGCCTTTGAAGGATTCGAGGATGAAGGTCTCGTCCGCCTCGACGATCCCCGACAGGCGCGGCGGCTTGTCGAGATTGAGCGCGGACAGGAACCGATGTCTCCACCGGAACGCGGTGGTGTAGGCCACCTTGCAGCGTTCCGCGGCCTTCGCGACCGTCTCGCCGGCCATCAGCGCCTCCGCCTGGTCAGGCCAGCGATGCTGGTGATGCAAGCCGGCCAGCGGCGTCCCGGTCAGCGGATTGAATGTCTTCCGGCAGCTCGTGCAGCGGTACCGAGGCTTTCCGCCGGCCTTGCCCCAGGGACGAACGTCATCCCCACCGCAGTGCGGACAGCCAAAGCGCGCAATCCGATCCCGCCCGACCTTCGACAACAGGTCTTCCTCAGGCGCGGCATCGTCCGTCTTCGCGAGCGGCAGCGAGGGCGCGACAGCAGCCTCATCGAGCGGTACAGCGGCATCGACAGGATGAGCCGAAGCCTCGACCGGATCGTCCGCTTCGGCCAGCGCCAATTCTCGGAACGCCTCGGCGCGTTGCGCCGGGTGCAAAAGACCAATCCCGCCAAGCCAAGTCGCAAATGCCGCGGTGTCCATCTCACCAGCCCTCGAAGCCCAGACCCCAAGTCTCTCATCTCTCAACAGACTTCGCAATAAGAGCGTTTTTTTTAACGTCCGTCCGATCGTATTGTCGCTCGCCTTCTCGACGATGTTCAATTCGACGACTTTCTCTTCGAGGAGACGCAGGGTCCAACGCGCGAACCCCTCCGGAGCGGGTGAGCAAGCCAGAGCGATCAGCTTCGCCTCCGCCGCCCCATCGAATATCCGCGGCCGGGCAGAGTTGGGATTGAACTTGCGGCTCAGCGTCGCCTCAAACCCCTCCTCGACCACCTGCTGACGCGTGCGAGCGACATTGTTGACGCTGGTGTCCAGCGCTGCCGAGATTGCGCTGTCGCTCCAGCCTTCGCCCGCCTCCGAAACGTCGGCCTTCAGCAGGATGCGCGCCCTCGTCAGCATTCGCGCCGAACTCTTGCCCGCGTGAATCAGAGCTTCGAGCCGCTTGCGCTCCTCGGCGCTCAGCTTCACCACGTACTTCTTGACCGCTATCTCCTTCTTGGCCACGAATCACCTCCGTCGCTCCTCCCGCGGCGACAGAGATTCAGAAAATCACCACCAATTCGTTGACGCTAGCGACTAGCTCG
>CAWGKV010000022.1:0-210401 GCA_963823165.1 uncultured Alphaproteobacteria bacterium
CTCGCTCGGCGTGATCGGCAGCGCTGGGCGTGCGGAGAGCCTCGCGGCTTACGACCGCGCCGTCGTCGAAAACGCCACCTACGCCGTCACCGTCGAGCGCGCCCCGCGGCGCGCCGAACGGCAAGCCCCCCGGCCCGCCCGTCTTCGTCGGCAAGCTGATCCCGGTCGGGCCGTAAATTTCAGCTCTTGCTTCGGGCCAGTGTTCTCGGCTCTACGCCGAAGCGGGCTCGGTTCAGCCGGTCAAGCGCCAGCGACTTGCCGGCGACGCAAAATGGACCCTCACCATGCGGCGCAGATCATCAGGCGCGCCGACGATTTTTGGGGGCCGCTCCGCGACGAGCGTCCCGCTATGGATATTTCCGCACCGCAGCGGACGCGAAGCCTCGTGGATCGCGTCCGCTTTTCGCCGCATTAGCCGGTGGCGAAATTCCACAGCGACCGCCACAGGCACGGCTTGGACGGGTCCTCGAAGGCGGCGCGATCGAAATAGGCGAGATGGCCGGTCGAGCCGTCGTCGATCCAGCGGAACCCGACCTCGACCTCGTCCGGCAGGTATTTCACGAATTGCTCGACCGGCCCGAGGTCGTCCTGGTTCGAAATCGGGCTGATGCGGCCGGTCACGCCGTCCTGGTAACGGTAAGTGCGTCCGTCCTGGGTCGTGACCCGCACGGACCGTGCGGCTTCGTCGAAGGCAATGGTGAGAGGACCGAGCTTTCCGTCGCCCTTGTAGGCGCAACTGCGCGTTACCGTCTGGGCGGCAAGAGGGGTCGTTAGAAGCGCGGCGATCGCCGCAATCGCCAGTGGGGTACAGTTCATTCAATTCCCATCGGATTAAGAGTTGAACGAGCCTAGTTGGCCTCGGCGCGCCCAAGCCCACCGATGCCACAATTCCAACTATTTTGAAAAAGTGGCGAAAATGGAGCAATGGATTTTGTTCCCTGTGGACCGATTGTCGCAAGCCTTTTTATGAGGGCAGTGCGGTTGCAATGCCCCTTGAACCTGGATATCACGCGCGCCGCGGCGATCCTGCCGCACCCTCCCGAGGCCATGCATGCTGTCTTTCACCCGCCGCGCCGCGTTCTTGCTTCCCTTTGTCGCGGCTTCAGCCGTCCGGGCGGCGACGGACGACGCGGCCGACACCGTTGTTATGAAGCTCAAGAACGGCAAGGTCGTCATCCGCCTGCGTCCAGACTGGGCGCCCAAGCATGTCGCGCAGGTCGAGACCCTGGTGAAGCGCGGCTTCTATGACGGCATCGTGTTTCATCGCGTCATCCCTGGCTTCATGGCCCAGACGGGCGACCCGACCGGCACTGGCACGGGCGGCTCCGATTTGCCCAACCTGCCGGCCGAGTTCAACAAGACGCATTTCAAGCGGGGCATCCTCGGCATGGCGCGCTCGAGCGACCCGGACTCGGCCAATTCCCAGTTTTTCATCTGCTTCGGCGACGCGGGCTTCCTCGACGGCCAGTACACCGCCTTCGGCGAAGTCGTCTCCGGCATGGACGCGGTCGACAAGATCAAGGCCGGAACGGAAGCCAACAACGGCCAGGTGACGAACCCGGACAAGATCGTCAGCATGAAGATGGCCGGGCCGTCCAAGTAGGAGTTTGAAAATGAGTGCAGGCAACACGCTGACTCTTGAGACGACCAAGGGCGCGGTCGTCATCGAAATGAACCCGGCGGTCGCGCCGGGACATGTCGCCCACATCAAGAAGCTCGTCTCCGAGGGCTTCTACGACGGCGTAGTCTTTCACCGGGTAATCGACGGCTTCATGGCCCAGACCGGCTGCCCGCACGGGACAGGGACGGGCGGGTCGAATTATCCCGACCTCAAGGCGGAGTTCAACCAGGAGCCGCACGTCCGCGGCACGGTGTCGATGGCTCGCGCCCAGAGCCCGGATTCGGCCAATTCGCAGTTCTTCATCTGCTTCGACGACGCCCGGTTTCTCGATCGCCAGTACACGGTCTGGGGCAAGGTGACGTCGGGGATGGAGAACGTCGACAAGATCAAGCGGGGCGAGCCGGTGCGCGACCCCGACAAGATCGTCAAGGCGAGCTTGAGCTGAAGGCGCCTTCAACGGCGTTCGCGGCTTTGTGCAACTTGGCGACTTGGTGGTGAAAAGATTCACCGCGGGGACCGGAGAGACAGAAGGCCGGTTGCGCTAGCTGAGCGACCGATGCGCGTCGACGCATTCGATTTCGAACTCCCCCCTGAGCGGATCGCGCTTCAGCCGGCGTCGCCGCGCGACAGCGCAAGGATGCTGGTCGTCGGCGCCGACGGCCAGTTCGCGGATGCGCGCGTCTCCGATTTACCCGATTTCCTGCGGCCTGGGGACGCCCTCGTGGTCAACGACACGCGCGTCATCGCCGCGCGGCTCGACGGCGTCCGCGTCAGGGGCGAGGCGATCGCCTCGATCGAGGCGACATTGATCAAGCGGGTCGACGACTGCCGCTGGCGGGCGCTCGTCCGGCCGGCGAAGAAACTCAACGCAGGCGAGCGCGTCCGATTTGGCGAGACGAGCGAAAGCATGGCTTGCCTGCTCGCGGCGCTGAACGCCGAAGTCGAGGAGAAGGGCGAAGCGGGCGAGGTTTTGCTGCGCTTCGAGTTCGCCGGCGCCGCGCTCGACGAGGCGATCGAACGGCTGGGCTCGCCGCCCTTGCCGCCCTATATCGCCGCGCGGCGCGCAACGGACGAGCGGGATCGCGCCGACTACCAGACGATGTTCGCGGCCAAGGATGGGGCCGTCGCGGCGCCGACCGCCGGGCTCCATTTCACCCCTTCGTTGGTCGAACAGATCGGGGCGCGCGGCGTGAGCGTTCAGGGCGTCACGCTGCACGTCGGCGCCGGCACCTTCCTGCCGGTCAAGGCGGAGGACACGCGGGACCACCGGATGCATGCCGAGGAAGGCGCGATCGATGAGGCGACGGCCGGGGCGCTGAACGAAGCGCACGGGAGGGGTGGACGCATCGTCTGCGTCGGCACCACCTCGGCCCGAATCCTCGAGAGCGCGGCCGATCAGGACGGGCGCATCCGCCCGTTCGCGGGCGAAACCTCGATCTTCATCACCCCAGGCTACCGGTTCCGCGCCGTCGACATCCTGATGACCAACTTCCACCTGCCGCGCTCGACGCTTTTCATGCTGGTGGCCGCCTTCAGCGGCCTGGAGCGGATGCGGGCGGCTTATGCCCACGCGATCGAAGCGGGCTACCGCTTCTATTCCTACGGCGACGCCTGCCTTTTGATCGGCGGTTCGCCCAACGGAAACCGACCGGCGGCATGACCCCCGACATCTCCTTCGCCGTCCGCGCCGTCGACGGCGACGCCCGGCTCGGCGAGATCGCGACGCCGCGCGGCGTCATCCGCACGCCGGCCTTCATGCCGGTTGGCACCGCGGCGACCGTCAAGGCGATGCATCCCGAGGCGGTGCGCGCGCTCGGGGCCGACATCGTCCTCTGCAACACCTATCATCTCATGCTGTCGCCGGGCGCGGAGCGGATCGCGGCGCTCGGCGGCGTGCACAAGTTCATGAACTGGCCGCACCCGATCCTGACCAACTCGGGCGGCTTCCAGGTGATGAGTCTAGCGAAACTCAGGAAGCTCAATGAGAAGGGAGTGACGTTTCAGTCGCACGTCGACGGGTCGCGTCACGAACTGACGCCGGAGCGATCGCTGGAGATCCAGCGCCTGCTGGGCTCCGACATCCAGATGCAGCTTGATGAATGCGTCAGACTGCCGTGTACGCGTGGAGAGGCGGAGCGCGCGATGCGCCTGTCGCTGCGCTGGGCGGAGCGTTCCAGGACGGCGTTCGGGGAGCAGCCGGGCAGGGCGATCTTCGGCATCGTCCAGGGCGGCACCGAGAGGGATCTCCGCGTCGCGAGCGCCGAGGCGTTGGTCGACATCGGATTTCACGGCTACGCAATTGGCGGACTCGCAGTCGGTGAGCCTCAGAGCGAAATGCTCGAGATGATCGAGACGGTCGTTCCCCATCTGCCCGCCGACCGGCCGCGGTATCTCATGGGGGTCGGGACGCCCGACGACCTGCTGCACGCGCTGAAACGCGGCGTCGACATGTTCGACTGCGTCATGCCGACCCGCGCCGGCAGACACGGACTGGTTTTCACTCGACATGGCCGGATGAATATGCGCAATGCGCGCTTTGCCGACGATCCTCGACCGGTCGACCCGATGTCGTCGTCTCGGATGGCTCACGACTACTCGCGCGCCTACTGGCGCCACCTCGTCAAGTCGGGTGAAATCCTCGCCATGATGGCCCTGACGGAGATCAATCTCGCTTACTATCAGGATCTTATGGCGGGCGCCCGCCGGGCGATCGGCGAAGGGCGGCTCGCCGCCTACATCGAGGATACGAAGCGGGGCTGGGCCGAGGGCGAGGCGGAGCGCATGTAACCGACCTAGCGCACAAGCGCCCGTGGGCCGGCCGTCTGGGCGGCGCAACCCCCGCTCGACAATCCTCGGCGACTTGCGAAAGGCGCGTATGTTCAGGCGGTTAATGCTGACTGACGGATGAGAATTTTCCCCAACGCGGGCTCGAAGCCGGCGGGGCCGGCGACGTAAACTTTCAGCGTGGAGATAAGTGTAGAAATAATGAGTGAAATCGAGAACATCGCAAATGCAAGGGGCGAACCGCCCTAGGGCGGCTCGCCCCTTGTCTTCGTCCTCGCGTGCGCTTCCAGAATCCCGATTTTCTTTTGTTTTCCCCGGCGCGAATGCGACCGGTAGGGACGGTGAAGCGCGTCGTCCTCCCACAGACTTTGCGGCGTCCGGCGCCAAAAGCTTTGGCAGCGGCCTCCTTTTCGCAAGCTATTGCTAGTCCACTTTTTCGGCGCTGTCACGAGCTTCGGCAGCCCTGCCATGCAATTTTTTTCTGGGACGCGGAGGTTTGGTCAATTGTCTCGCCGGGGAAGCAAAAGTGCCTTTTTAAGGCGCAGGATGTCGGCGATGCAACGAGCCTGCGACAAAGGAGAGTTCGGGCGCCGCCTTCCGCCTGACGCAGCGATGGCGTAAAAGCCGGCGCGGGAGCCAGGAAGGAAGCCGTTTCATGACCGCCATCGTCAACGTTGTCTCGCGTGAGATCCTCGACAGCCGGGGCAATCCGACCGTCGAAGTCGATGTGGTGCTCGAGGACGGCTCGATGGGCCGCGCGGCCGTGCCCTCGGGCGCCTCGACCGGAACCCGCGAGGCCGTCGAACTGCGGGACGGCGACAAGGGCCGGTTCGGCGGCAAGGGCGTGCTGAAGGCGGTCGAAGCGGTGAACCGCGACATTTTCGACGCGATTTCGGGCCTCGAGGCGGAGGACCAGCTCAAGATCGACGAGACCATGATCACCCTCGACGGCACGCCGAACAAGTCCCGGCTCGGCGCCAACGCCATCCTCGGCGTGTCGCTCGCGGTCGCCAGGGCGGCGGCGGAGGCGTCGGGGCTGCCGCTCTACCGCTATGTCGGCGGGACGACGGCGCGGGTTCTGCCGACCCCGCAAATGAACATCGTCAATGGCGGCGTGCATGCGGACAATCCGATCGACTTCCAGGAATTCATGATCCTGCCCGTCGGCGCGCCGTCCCTCGCCGACGCGGTGCGCTGGGGCGCCGAGACGTTCCATTCGCTGAAGAGCGCGCTGAAGAAGGCGGGCCACAACACCAATGTCGGCGACGAAGGCGGCTTTGCGCCCAATCTCCCGTCGGCCGAGGCCGCGCTCGAGTTTTGCGTGAAGGCGATCGAGGCGGCCGGCTTCAAGCCGGGCGAGGAGATCGCGCTCGGCCTCGACTGCGCCGCGTCGGAGTTCTTCAAGGACGGGGCCTATGTCTATTCCGGCGAAGGCAAAACCCGTTCGATCGAAGAGCAGGTCGCCTATCTCGCCAAGCTCGCCGACGCCTATCCGATCCTCTCGATCGAGGACGGCATGGCCGAACAGGATTGGGAAGGCTGGAAGCTCCTGACCCAGAAGCTCGGGTCGCGCCGGCAGCTGGTCGGCGACGACATCTTTGTCACCAACACCGAGATTCTCGGCCGCGGAATCAAGGAAGGGATCGCCAACTCGATCCTGATCAAGGTCAATCAGATCGGCTCGCTGAGCGAGACGCTGGCGGCAGTCGAGATGGCGCACCGGGCAGGCTACAGCGCCGTCATGTCGCACCGCTCGGGCGAGACCGAGGATTCGACGATCGCGGATCTCGCGGTCGCAACGAACTGCGGACAGATCAAGACCGGGTCGCTCTCCCGCTCGGACCGACTGGCGAAGTACAACCAGCTGATCCGGATCGAGGAGGAGCTCGGCGACCAGGCCCGCTACGCAGGCCCCGCCTCGATCAAGGCGGCCTGAGGGTCGAGGCGGCGGCGGGTTCGACAGCAGGACGCCGTCGCTCCACGGCCAGGCTGTCGCTGTCGAGGCCGAGCTCGCCGGCGACGGCCTCGCCGGACGCCAATCCTGGCTACGATCGAGGTTTTTCAAAGCGTTGGGCGCCAAAAGCTTATGTCCCTTCGTCCTTCGTAACTCCGAGCCGCGGTCGCTTTCGCGGCATGCCCCCTCCACCACGCTGCGCGTGGTCCCCCTCCCCCGTTCCGCTAACGCTTCACAGGGGAGGAAATCGCCGGCGCCGCGCTATCCTCCCCTGCGCAGCGGAGCGGAGCGGGGGAGGGGGACCGCCCGAAGGGCGGTGGAGGGGGCCGCGCCCCAGCCTTTTGTAGCCGCCGCCGGCTCCGACTGCCTGCGACGGGTCCCGTTGCACGGCGTGATCCCTCCCTCATGCTGGCTATGCCTTCCCGAATCGAACCTTTTCAATGCGTTGCTGCGCCATTTGCCGGCAGCTCCTCGGACCTTTCCGTTTGAGGAGCGCGTTCCCCCGGCCCGTCTTCCGCCGGCCGACTTTCCGCACCGGCCTTCGCCGCGGCTCCAGCCGAACGCTCATTCGCACCGCTCCCTCGCTTATTCCCCGCGACGTCTCTCCGCTCCGACCGGGACGCGCGCCCGCTCGGCCAGGCGCCGGTTCCATCCCGATTGGCGAAACGCGACCCAAAGCAAAGCATAGCAGAAATTCCCGCTCTTGTACACTGTTTGTTCCGACCCGGGTCTGAGGGCGCCGGCGACGCAGGCGATTTTCCGGCCGCCGCCCGGAGCAGCGAGCTTTCCGGGAGCGTGGCGAGCATCCGAAAGGACGACTGGCCCTTGGCGCCTCGCCTCGGGTTTCCGTAACGCCTCCTTAACCAAGGACCCGGCAGGATTGGCGCATGGTCAGAAGAACGCGCCTGCGCTCGATCCTCCTGCCGATCCTCCTCTACCTCGTGCTGGGGGCCGCGAGCGGCTATCTCGTTTATGGCGCCTCGAACGGCGAGCACGGGCTCAAGACGAAAGAAAAATACGACGCCGAGGCGGAAGTCATGAAGACCGAGCTCGCCGGGCTGAAAGAGGAACGAGCGCGCTGGGACCGGCGTGTCGCCGCCCTCAGGCCCGAAAGCGTCGACCGCGAGCTTCTCGAGGAAGAGGCGCACACCAAGCTCGACCGGGTCGCCAAGGACGAGATCGTCATTTTCACCGCACCCGGTCTGCGTCGCTGAACGCGGGATTCAGCGGCCAGCCCGCCGGCGAGGTCGGGTCTCAGTTTGAAGTTGCGGTTTCGACCCTTGCTGCCGTCCCTGATCGGCCGATGAACGAGCGGGATGCGCAAATAGCGCGCATCCTCGGACGGCCCGGCGAGCGGATCATATCAAACCCTTTGCTGCCTTTCCCGTTTGGATGAGGAATGGATCGCGCCCGGAACGGGCGTTCGGCCTCGCACCAAGAACGCAAAAAGTTGTTTCGCCGGCACCTGGACTTCATTTTGGTGGCATCGCGCGGAGGGACTGAAGCTCAAATCGCAAAGTTCAGTTGCGGGAGCAAACTTCACTCTCGACCCTCCGCACTCAAGGTGTCGCGGTTCGCGCCCCAGTTCTCGGTTCGTTACCCAGAAAGACCCTACCGGAGAGGCTATCGAGAAAACTAAACAAACGAGGTATGTTATATCCCGCTAGAAATGCGATCCCCGAAACGGTTAGGGTTCCAGTGGATTGAGCGCTGCCGGTATAATATGCGGCGAAAAGCCCGACTACCGACCCAGCAACGAGTCCTAAAATCCCATTCTGGACTATCGTTGCCCTGTCGGTAAGTCTAACAAGATGGTTATCAACATTACTGCGCAATACACGTAACGACAAGACAGACGCCCCAAGGAATCCGTACAAGCACGGTAGGATATATAGTGTTAGACAGCCAATAATAGAATCGGATATGGTTCCATAATACTCCACTTTTTCTGCCAAATGGATAGCGCACAGATCTCCTGTTTCTGCTTCACCAAAGTCACTGCATATTGACTTATTATGAGAGAATTCTTGGTCGACAGCGTATGAGCGACCAAACAGCTCCGATGGCGCGGCGGCAATACTCTCTAATAAGCCTGCAATTTCGTTCCACTGCTCTGATTGACGCACCACAGGTATGTTCTTCGTGTACGCAGGGCTCGGGTCAATAGTTCCAGTTAAGCTGGCCGATCTTACTGGTGCCGCCTCTACTCGGTTTGGGGTCGACGCTTCAACTTGAATATCTTGATCCAAGGTTAGTGGATGAAAGCCCAAGAGAGACTGAAAAGGATTTGTGAACGCCCTTTGCCACGCTATCAATTGCCCCGCGACCGCAAATAATTGAACCCTTGTCCTCGTTCTCTCCTGGCAAAGGTCGAACTGCAACGGAGACCCGTTAAATTTTACCTTCTCCGTGGGCAAGTCACTTACTATCACCAAATTGTCGCAGTGAAGAACATCATCTGCCGAAGAATTTTCCCCTCCAGCTGGATGAGTCTTGTAATCTTCAAGCTTTGCAATAGTCACTCCACCATGTTCGGAGGTGGTACTCGCTAATTCCTCAAGTCTTTTATTTACGTTGTTGAAGCGCTCCCAGGCGTCATTTCTAGCGGAAATAATCTGATGACCAGAAAAGGCGTACGTAGACAGGATAATAGTAAAAATTGTTGCAATAACTACAATAAGCTGACTACGTGTTGCCGTCTTAACAAGATTAATTGCGATACGACTGTATTCGTAGTATTGGTTGTCGGCTGACATATTACTCTTGTTGTTATTAATATATCTGTATTCAACAAATGCGTTAGTTAGCCGAATTGTCTCTGCAGTCGCCGGCGCGGCTAACCCAGAAAGAAAATCTCTTGACCAAAACAGAAAGGCCTTGTTTGATAGTTTGGCATCGTCGCGCTCTCTATCCTCCGAAATTGTCGACCGTTCTGCATACTCAAAGCGAATCTCCGTTAATCGATTTAGGAACTCAGAGTAGTCCTTGCATGGGGGCGCTATGGATACAGACGTGGACGAGGCACTCCCCTTTTTGGTATCCTCAAATTGAGATTGAAGGCGCGAGTTTGGCGCCCTTGCCAAGTATTCTAAAAGAATCCCTGTGTCGAAAATAGCAGATTTTATTTCATTATCAAAGACCTCGCCGTCGTCGTATTCAGTCATGGCGATGAATCCTCTAATGATAGTAAATACGGCGGTTGACACGGTACGAGTGATGACCTATCTTTACTCTCCTCACCGGTGCGCCTAAAATTCCAACGATCGCTTCCAAAGATCCGATTTTAGGTAACATGCACGAAGCGTCTGCGGTGTCTGTGACGGCCGTCACAGTCCAAAACGAGGTCGATAAAAACGCCGGCAGAAATACCGCGCGATCTCGTCCTCTATAGGCAACTCAAATATAGGCAACTCAAACTTCTGCTTTCTCGGACCTATCGGGCTTCACGGAAGAGTGCAGCGCTCGCGTAACGCTCCGCCTCGTTCGAGCCTGCGTGAAACGCGGCCCCTCCCTGGGCGACGTCTCTATTTCGGTTGGCCCAATTCATTTAGTCTAGCGGCCTGACCCCGCGGACCGCCGGCTCTTCGCCCAGCTAAGGCGTCCAAGGCCGCGTACGGCGACGACCGCAATACGTCGATTGCGGGCGTTCCATAGCCGACGACCGTAGTGCCAACGTCCGTAACCCTTCACCATACCCGAAATTCAACCTGACCCAATTCCCCCGGGCGACGCTTGCTTTTGCTCCCGCGCCGCTCATGCTAAAGCCGGGATGGGTCTGGAATCGCGCCCGGTCAGGAAACCCGCCGATGAACGTCAACGCCCCGCCGCTGAGCCGCTCGAACTCGTTCTTTTCCGCGCCCCTCGGCGAGACCGATCCGGAGATCGCCCGCGCTATCGAACTGGAGGTCGGCCGCCAGCGCGACGAGATCGAGCTCATCGCCTCGGAAAACATCGTGTCCCGCGCCGTGCTCGAGGCGCAGGGCTCGGTGATGACAAACAAATACGCGGAAGGTTATCCGGGCCGGCGCTACTACGGCGGCTGCCAGTTCGTCGACATCGCCGAGCAGCTGGCGATCGAGCGGGCCTGCATTCTGTTCGACTGCCGCTTCGCCAACGTCCAGCCGAACTCGGGCAGCCAGGCCAACCAGGGCGTGTTCCTCGCCTTGATGCAACCCGGCGACACGTTCATGGGCCTCGACCTCGCCGCCGGCGGGCATTTGACCCACGGCTCGCCGGTCAACATGTCGGGCCGCTGGTTCAAGCCGGTTCCCTATGGCGTCGATCGCGTCACCCATCGCGTCGATATGGATCAGGTCGAGAGCCTGGCGAAGGCGCATCGGCCCAAGCTCATCATCGCCGGCGGCTCCGCTTATGCGCGCCACTGGGATTTCGAGCGCTTCCGCGAAATCTGCGACGCGGTCGGCGCCTATTTCGTCGTCGACATCGCCCATTTCGCCGGGCTGGTGGCTGGCGGCGCCCATCCGTCGCCGTTCCCGCACGCCCATGTCGTCACGACGACGACGCACAAGACCCTTCGCGGCCCGCGCGGCGGCATGATTTTGACCAACGACGAGGATCTCGCCAAGAAGATCAACTCGGCGATCTTCCCCGGCCTGCAGGGCGGGCCGCTGATGCACGTCATCGCCGCCAAGGCGGTGGCGTTCCACGAGGCGTTGACGCCCGAGTTCAGGACTTACGCGCATGCCGTCGTCGCCAACGCCAAGGCGATGGCGGCGCCGATCCTCGAAGGAGGCTTGAAGCTCGTGACCGGCGGCACCGACAATCACCTGATGCTGGTCGACCTCACGCCCAAGGGGCTGACCGGCAAGGCGGCGGAAGCTTCGCTCGGGCGCGCCCACATCACCTGCAACAAGAACGGCGTTCCGTTCGACCCGCAGAAGCCGATGGTGACCTCGGGCATTCGCCTCGGCTCGCCCGCCGCCACTTCCCGGGGCTTCGGGACCGCGGAATTCGCCGAGGTCGGCCGACTGATCGTCGAGACCCTGGACGGCTTGGCGGCGAACGGAGAATCAGGGAATGTCGCGGTCGAGGCGAAAGTGCGCGCGCATGTCGCCGAACTGACGCGCCGCTTCCCGATCTACTAGGTCGGGCGGCGCTGAAAGGAACGGCTTGCGATGCGATGCCCTTATTGCGGCGGCCTCGACACGCAAGTGAAGGATTCCCGGCCGACCGACGATTCCGCCTCGATCCGCCGCCGCCGCGTCTGCCCCGACTGCGGCGGCCGGTTCACGACCTTCGAGCGCGTGCAGTTGCGCGAACTCATGGTGGTCAAGAAGAACGGCCGGCGCGCGCCGTTCGATCGCGACAAGCTCATGCGTTCGGTCCAGGTGGCGCTCAGAAAGCGGTCGGTCGAGCCCGACCGCATCGAGCGCATGGTCAACGGCATCGTCCGGCAGCTCGAAAGCCAGACGGACGGCGACATTCCGACCGAACGGATCGGCGAACTCGTCATGGAGGGGCTGAAGGCGCTCGACGACGTCGCCTACGTCCGCTTCGCCTCGGTCTACCGAAATTTCCGGGAAGCCCGCGATTTCAATGCGATCGTCGGGGAGCTCGAAGCAGAGCCTGAGGCCGCTCCGGCGAAAGAGGCCAAGGCGCGCAAGGAAACTCCGGCGAAATGACCGGCGGGGCCGCAGAGGATTTCGACGAGGACCGGCGCTGGATGCAAGCTGCGCTCAACCTCGGGGAGCGGTCGCTGGGGCTCGCCGCGCCCAATCCTTCCGTCGGCGCCATCCTGGTGAAGGACGGCGCGGTCGTCGGCCGCGGCGCCACCGCACCCGGAGGACGGCCGCATGCCGAGCCGCTTGCGATCGCTGAGGCAGGCGAGGCGGCGCGCGGCGCGACCCTCTACGTGACGCTCGAGCCCTGCTCGCATTTCGGCAAGTCTCCGCCTTGCGCAGAGGCGGTGGTCGAGGCCCGCGTCGCCCGGGTGGTCTCGGCGATCGAGGACCCGAACCCCGAAGTGGCTGGTCGGGGCCACGCCCGCCTGAGGGCCGCAGGAATAGCGGTCGTCGTCGGACCGGGCGCCGATCAGGCGCGGCGCGATCATCGCGGCCATATTCTCCGGGTCACGGAGGGCCGGCCGTGCGTGACGCTCAAGCTCGCAGAGACGGCGGATGGCTTCGCCTCGGGCGGCTCGCACGACTCGCGGCTGCGCATCACCGGGCAGATCGCCAATCTCAGGGTGCAGATCATGCGGGCGACGCACGAGGCGATCATGGTCGGCGTCGAGACGGCGCTCGCCGACGATCCCGCGCTGACCGTGCGGCTGCCCGGTCTCGAGCGAAAACCCTGGCGGGTGGCGCTCGACACGCATCTGCGCCTGCCGGCCGGGTCTCGCCTCGCGACGGAGGCGCGCGGGCTGCCGACGCTGGTCATCGCCGGGCCGGATGCGCCGGCCGAGGCGGCCCGTCGCCTCGCCGACCTCGGGGTCGTCGTCGAGCGGGTCGGGCTCGACGCCGAGAGCCATGTCGATCTTCGCCAGGCGCTCGGCGCGCTCTCAGCCCGCGGCGTCACCCGCATCTTCAGCGAGGGCGGCCCGCGCATCGCCGCGCGGCTCATCGCGACGGATCTCGCCGACGAGGTTGCGCTGTTCACCGCCGAAAAGCCGCTCGGTCGCCCGGGGCTCCCGGCGCTCGACGACGAGGCGCGCGCGACGCTGAACGATCCGGAGCGCTACCGGCTCGTGCAGACGGCCGAATACGGCGCTGACCGCCTGCGGGTCTGGGAGCGGTTGTAGCCGCGCGCGCTGAGCGCGGCTGGCGCGGTCAACGCCCGCGCCTACAGAAGGGACGCGCGCGCTGAGCGCGGCTGGCGCGGTCAACGCCCGCGCCTACAGAAGGGACGCGCGGGCTGAGCGCGGCTGGCGCGGTCAACGCCTGCGCCTACAGAAGGGACGCGCGCGCTGAGCGCGGCTGGCGCGGTCAACGCCTGCGCCTACAGAAGGGACGCGCGCGCTGAGCGCGGCTGGCGCGGTCAACGCCCGCGCCTACAGAGGGGACGCGGCCTTGGGCCGAAGATCGGCCAAGAGATCGGCCAATCTTCTGGCCAGGCGCCGGTTTTCTTTTTATGGTCAAAGGTGTGGAGTCAAGCAATCGGCCAGACGGCCAAGTCCATCGACCACGGGGCCAGCGCCCGTCTCAAAGGGCCGAGGCAGAAATGTTCACCGGAATTGTCAGCGACGTCGGCCAAATCACGGAAATGACATCACTCGGCGAGCGCAGCCGAACTCGTTGTCGCGAGCGCCTACGATCCGGCCTCGATCGAGGTCGGGGCGTCAATCGCCAATTCCGGCGTCTGCCTGACCGTCGTCGGGGTCGAGCCGAACGGCGCCGGCTCCCGCATCGACTTCGACGTCGGGGCCGAGACGCTCGCGGTGACGACCCTCGGCGGCTGGAAGAAGGGCGATCAGGTCAATCTCGAGCGCTCGCTGAAGCTCGGCGACGAACTCGGCGGCCACATGGTCAGCGGCCATGTCGACGGCGTCGCCGAAATCTTATCGCGGCGCGACTTCGACGGGATGGCGCATTTCCGCTTCCGCGCGCCGAAGGACTGCGAAAAATTCATCGCGGTCAAGGGGTCGGTCGCCCTCGACGGGACGTCGCTGACGGTCAACGCGGTCGAAGGCGACGCGTTCGAGGTTCTCCTGATCCCCCACACGCTCGAGGTCACGACCTGGGGCGAGCGCAGGGCGGGCGACAGGGTCAATCTGGAGGTCGACCAGATGGCCCGCTACGCGGCCCGGCTGCTCCAGGCCGAACGGATCGGCTGACGCCGGACGCGGCGCCAGAGCGCTGCGGCTTAGACGTCGGTCAAGCCTCCCCCGTCCACCGCGCCAGAAGGCGGGCGAGGCTGGGGCCGATCAATATCACGAGGATGAGGCGCGCGACCTGCATGGCCATGACGAACGACATGTCGACGCTGGACGATGCGGCGATGATCGCGACGGCGTCGGCGCCGCCTGGACTCGTCGCGAGATAGGCGGTCAGCGGATCCGTTCCGGCGACCCGGTGCAAAACATAGGCGAGACCGCCGCACATCGCGATGAGGGCGAAGATCGAGGCGATCATCTGCGGCAGGTGTTTTGCCGCGTAGAGCACGATTTGCCGCGTGAACCGGAGACCGATCGACCAGCCGACCAGCGCATAGGATGCGGCGAGAAGCCACGGCGGCAGCGTGATCGCGACGACGTGGCCGGCCGACAGGGCGGCGCCGGCGAACAGCGGCAGCAGCAGGGGGCCCGCGGGGATTTTGGCTTTGGCGCCGATCACGGCGCCGCCGACCGCCAGCGCCAAAGTCTCCAGGAAAGGGGCATCGAGAGGCGGAAACCAGTCGGATGCGGCCGCTGCTGCGCCGCCCGACCCTGTCCAGATTCTGGCCACCGCCGACGCCACGAGGCCGACGCAGGCGACGCGTAGATATTGCATGACGGCGACAAGCCTCATGTCGCCGCCGAACGCATTGGCCATCAGCACCATGACGGTCGCAGCGCCGGGCGAGGAGCCCCACACCGCCGTTGTCCCCGGCAGCACCTTGAAGCGGGCGAGCGCATAGCCGAGGGCGGCGCTGAACAGGATGACCGCGCCGATTGAGGTCAGGAACATCGGCCAGTCGCGGATCATCTCGACCACGATGGCCGGACTGATGCTGCGGGCCACCAGGCAGCCGACGATTCCCTGCGCGATGACAAAGGACCAGGGTGGGATCTTCACTTGCCCCTCGAACCAGGCGAGAAGAATCGCCGCCGCCATCGCGCCGAGCAGCAACGCCGCGGGGAGGCGCGTCAGTTCGAGGAGCGAGACGAGGACGAGCGACCCGCCGAGCAACGCTCCCCACTGCAAGGACGCCGGTCTCTGGCGAAGGGTGAAATACGACATGGCGTCCTCAGACGTGCGCGAAGGAGGGCGCGTTAGCATCAATCGCGCGAAACATCCTCGAAAAGTGGATATCATGGCGGCGGCTCCAACAGGACTGGCGCGCTGAGACCCGTCGGATGGTCGCCCGCGACTGGCCCCTAATGGCGAATTCTGTCGCATCGGAGGATCGCGGGAGTTTGACGAGGTCACTACCCGCGGCAAAGCGATTGCGACTGTCCGCATTTCGCCGTTTTTATTTTCGACAAGGAACGCAGGGTCTTCAGGGACGGGGTCGACCATGTCTGGCGCGCGAATCCTCCTCTTGATCGGCTTGGCGAGCGTTGCGGTCTCGCCCGACAACGGAGCAGCCCAATCGCTGTTTCCTTTTCCGGGGCCCGCTCCGCTGGTTCCGAAGCCCGCTCCGCTGGCGCCCGAAGCGCCACTCCGCCTGCAGCCCGGCGTCGATTCGAACTACCTGCCGCCGGACGCCGACCCGAACTATTCCACCCCGGGAGGCTTCGACCAAGACGTCGACATGAACCTCACGACCCGGAGGCTGGTCATTGATCCGACGGGGGAACAGCCGGGCACGGTCACCATCAACACCCACGAGCGAAAACTCTATCTCTCGCTCGGCGACGGCCGCGCGCTGCAATACGGCATCGGCGTCGGGCGCGAGGGTTTCGCCTGGAAGGGCGTGGCCGAGGTCGGCCGGAAGGCGTTCTGGCCGGGGTGGACGCCGCCGCCGGAAATGATCGATCGCCAGCCGTACCTGCCGAGGCATATGGAGGGCGGCATGGATAACCCGCTCGGCGCCCGGGCCCTCTACCTGTTTGAGGGAAAAAAGGACACGTTGTTCCGTATCCACGGAACCAACGAACCGAAGTCGATAGGCAAGGCCGTGTCCTCCGGCTGCATCCGGATGATGGACGCCGACGTCATCGATCTCTATCAGCGGGTCGCCAAGGGAACGCGGGTCGTCGTGCTGTAAGGCCGGGTCTACCGGACGCTTCCAGTGTCACGGGCTGGTCCCGGACACCCAGGCGCTTTTGCATCGATAATCCAGTCTTATTTGCGCCGCGCAGCCTCGACACTCTTTTACGTCGCGTAGCCTCGACGCGTCGAAAAGGCTGACCCTCCGCAAGTCGATGGGGAACTTCGCCTTCACTCGAGCCTGAACAACGAAGCTGCGCGAGAATCATCGCGGCGACCGAGGGAATTTAACACTTTCTTAGTCCCGCTGCGTTCACCTGCCCGAAGGTAATGGGTCCCCCCCGCAATGTCCTCTCCGAGCCAAATCGCTTCCGTTCGGTTGGAGGAGACCGGAGCGAGCAAGTCTACGATCTGGCGCGCGATCAAGGCGGGCGGTTTTTCGGCGGTTCGCGCCGGCGGCGTCAAAGAATTGCTCGCGGCTCTTCAGCGCGAGGACTATGCGACGGCCCATGCGCTCGCGCGGCCGCTGGCCGACCGGGGCCACGCGCTCGCGCAGCTCGTTCTCGGCGCAATGTACGCAGTCGGGCGCGGCGCGGCCCAGAGCTGGGCGCAGGCGGCGGAGTGGCGCCGAAGGGCTGCGGATCAAGGATCGCCCGAAGCGCAGACCCTTCTCGGCGTGATGTACGCCAAAGGAGAGGGCGTGGCGCAGAACGACGCGGCGGCCGCGAAGTGGTTCCACAAGGCCGCGGATCAGGGGCACGCCGCCGCCCAGTCCAATCTCGGCCTCATGTACGCCAGAGGCCGCGGCGTGGCGCAGAACGACGCCGAGGCGGCGAAGTGGTTCCGCAAGGCGGCCGACCAGGGTTTTGCCGAAGCGCTGACCATTCTCGGCGCGATCTACGTCAAAGGCCAGGGCGTGACGCAGAACTACGTTCTCGCGCACATGTGGTCCAACCTCGCCGCCGCCCAAGGCGACGCCGGCGCGCTCGCCAACCGTGATCATCTGGCGCGAACGATGACCCCCGCCCAGGTCGCCGAGGCGCAGCGGCTGGCGCAGGAGTGGAGGCCGACGAAATAGCGCGGCGAGCTGGTCGGGCGGGGACTTCGAGACTATCCAAGCGCCGAGGCGCTGAGAGGATGCTAATCGACAGTTCGACCGCGAGGGTCGGGGCTGGGCGCCTAGGAGACGTTGCGTCCTTCGGCCGAGCAGGAAGACCCGGGGCCGAGCGTCTGGTCACCCCGAGGGGAATACGCGCCGCGCAGTACGCGCCGGGCGGCCATATCGATTTTAATCTTGTGAGACTCGTCCGCCCATTGCTCTCCGGGTGTAGATAACATATGAACAAAGGCTCGGGACTGTTAACAGGCGGAATGAACGGGGAATTCGTGTGACAAAGCACGCGGAAATTTCAGTCAGCTATCGGAATACTAGCCTCAATCACGGTCAAAATGATCCGGACTGTGATTTTTCTTCCACAGATCCTGAAGAGGGATATCGCTTAATTCGAATATTTGCCGGTATTAAGCGACCGGCATTGCGCGAGGCGATTATCAAGTTTGCAATGGAGTCCTCTAGGCTCGACGACGAAAAACAGTAGCGTTCAGAGGTCAGTTCTGCACTCGGCGATCAGGCGGCGATTGGACCTGCCGTGATGACCGGGCGCCGTGCGCTTCGAAGTCGTCCTCGTGCAAGCGCGCCTGTTTGTTCGCCTGAATAATCGCCATGTCAATTATATACATAAGAAATCCGTCACCGGCTTGTTCAGCCATTCGTCGGATTCTCGTCAACTCTATTTCGATTAAGCCAAACATTTTCCGCCCATCATTTGGTTGCAACGGCCAGATCGGTTAACCCCTAACATCGAGTGTTTGCGTCAAAAGGCGAGCATTCCAATCTGGGTGAGTACAGGACCTCTTACACCGTAGCATTAACTTGTTGTTGCGCTTGGTGGCTCTCCTCCGGGTCGGTGCACGGCGCCGTCCCCGAGTTGCGCCAAGATCAAAGCCAGCTTCATAACCAGCGGCGCGAAGATCCGCGTCACATATGGCGAGAAAACTGTGATCAGATGTAAGCCTTTGGTAGAGTCCCTCTAGCGGCCTGTGTTCCTGCGAACCTCGTTTAACGGCGAAACAGGAACATGCGGAAACTATATCGGCGTACCGGCAATCGTCAACGTAACATCAGGGCTGGGTCATTAAAACTTCGTAATGAACGAATTAATTGAGATATTCGTGCGCGATACCCGGCCGGGACATCGACGACCGATGGGTCAGGTGATGCCGCATAAGGACGATCAGTTATCGTGGCGCCGGCCGTCGGCAATTGCTGCCCGAACGAATATTCCGGCTTCTCGTCTTCGGGGATGAGAGTCATCTATATTCTTGAAGTGCTGGCGCGCCCGAAGACCAAGTTGACTTGCGGGCCGATGATCGGCACAGCGTCATCGAGCCCGCGTCCGATGCGGGCGCTGCCGCGAGCCGTGCGCCAGCGGTCCAGCAGACTGGCTTTGGTTCAATCCTCAGCAACGCTGAACACCGCGCATGGCGTCGCTATTCCCCGCAGCGTATGCGTCCCAAGCGGATTCATCGGCGTCCCGCACTTCGCCGCGAACGCCCCCGACGCGAGCACCGTCTTGCCCAACGGCCGGCACAGCCCCTCGAGCCGACTCACCAGGTTCACCGCGGGGCCGATGGCGGTGAAATCGAGCCGGTCGGCCGCGCCAATATTGCCCCAAAGAATCTCGCCGACGTGCAGCGCGACGCCGAAGGGCAATGGCGCCAGACCCTGACTCCGCCGCGCCTCGTCGAGATGCGCCATCCCGGTCCGGGCGGCGGAGACCGCCCTGAGCGCGGAATCGCAGGCGGCGCGGGGCGACCCGCCGGCGACGGGAAAGATGGCCAGGACGCCGTCGCCGATGAATTTCAATACTTCGCCGCCGAAGGCGTGGACCGACAGGGCGATGCGGTCGAACCAGGCGTTGAGGGCGGCGATCACTTCCGACGGCGGATTCTTTTCGGACAGGACGGTGAAGCCACGCAGGTCGGCGAACAACAGCGCCGCCGAAATGGTTTCGCCGACGCCGCGCCGCAGCGGCCCGGCGAGCACCCTGGCCGCGCTGCGTCTGCCGAGATAGGCCTCCAGGGCCGCGGTCAAGGTCGAGCGCGCGGTCAGCGCGGCGAGCGGCGCCGCAGCGTAGCGCGCGGCCTCGCCGAGGCGGCTCGCCTCGTCCGGCGTTAAGGGGCGCGGCCCGATCCAGCCGAGCAAGGGACCGTCTGGCCCCGGCCCAACGGCGTCTTCATGCACCATCCCGGCCGCGACGCCTTCCAGCCAGCGCCGGCCGGAAGCGCCGGGCGGGCCCGCTTCCCCGGACAGTCCCGCAGGCGCGAATCCGAGGGCCTCGATAACTTGTCCGCTCTCGGCCCGCCACAGCCAGGTCCGCCTGACGATCAGCGGGTGCGGCGAAGCCAGCGTCAGGGCGCCGCCGGCGAGCGGCGCGCCATCGTCGATCAGGAGCGCGCCGAGCTTCGCCAGGAATATGTCGGCGCCCGGCGTACCGGCGGCGGCGTCGACGAGCCAGGCGAGCGCCGAGCTGAGCTGCATCGAGCGATCATGGGGTTGACACGGCGCCGTTGTCATCAACAATTCCGGTTGAGAACCTGTTTCAAAAGTCCATGTCCTCCTCCCGAGGCGCCCAAAGGGCCTGGCCTGAGCCTGCCGAAGGGGACGTTCCACCATACGCTGGCGTCGCCGTCAGCGAGCATCCTTCGAAGGCGTTTGCTTTCGCAAAGGGCGCGTCTGGATGACGGACACTATGGACTTGGCTCTGACTCGGCCGCCTCGTTTGGCGGCGCACGAAGGAGGCTCCGATGCCTGCACCGCCCCTGGTCCGTGAGACCCATATCCCGGCTCCGCCCGCCACCGTCTTCGCCTTTCTGACCGATCCGGAAAAGATTTTGAGCTGGATGGGCGCCGAGGCGCAGGCCGAACCGCATGCGGGCGGCCTTTACCTCGTCAAGGGCATGGGCGGCGACAGCGCCCGTGTGGCCCGCGGAACCTTCCGCGAGGTCGTCCCGGTCCACCGGCTCGCCTACAGCTTCGGCTGGGAGGGCAGCGAGGCGGTGCCCCCGGATTCGAGCCTGGTCGAAATCGACCTCATCGACCGGGACGGCGGCACCCTTCTGCGCATGACCCATAGCGGTCTTCCCGACGCCGCCCAGGTCGCCGCCCACGGCAAAGGCTGGACGCACTACCTCGGCAGGCTCGCCATCGCCGCCGCGGGCAGAAATCCGGGCGTGGATCGTGGTCCGGAGCCCGCGTGAACCCTGAACCGTCATTGGCGCGAAAACCGGGGCCGTATGCGCGGCCCTTGAACCAAGGAGGCTCCGATGCCTGCACCCCCCGTGGTCCGCGAGACCCATGTCCCGGCTCCGCCGGCGACCGTCTTCGCCTTCCTGACGGATCCGGAAAAGATTTTGAGCTGGATTGGCTCCGAAGCGACGACCGAGCCGCATTCGGGCGGGCTCTATCTCGTCAAGCGCGTCGGCGGCCACAACACGGCCCGCGGCTCATTTCGCGAGGTTGTGCCGGTCCACCGGCTCGCCTACAGCTTCGGGTGGGACGAGGACGAGGCCATGCCGCCGGGATCGACCCTCGTCGAGATCGACCTGATCGAGCGCGACGGGGGCACCTTGCTGCGGCTGACCCATAGCGGCCTGCCCGACGAAGCGCACCACGAAAGCCACGGACGGGGTTGGACGCATTACCTCGGCAGACTGGCCCTGGCGGCGACAGGGGGAAATCCCGGGGCGGATCATGGCCCGCCCGTCTCCGCATCCTGAAGAAGCCGGCGAAGCGCGCCGAGCTTAACGAAGCGGACGAGGGAGCCGCCCCCGGCGCCGGGTTTCCGCCTGCGGCTGGAGCTCGGCTTATGCGGCCCGGGCGGCGGGCCGATGTCTCCTCGAACTTCGGTACCCCGCGACGCCCAGGCCCGCGAACCCGGCGAGCAGCATCACCCATGTCGAAGGCTCGGGCGCGAGGGTCGGCGTCGCCGTGGCGCCGCTCGTCATCAGGACCAGCTGGGCCGTATAGCCGCCGCTCAAGCCGAAGAGGAAGACGGGATATTCCGACGTCAGGAACGTCGGATAGATCATTTCTCCGCCGATTCCGAAGGTCGAGCCGCCCTCGGCGATCTGCGCCAAAGCGGCGGCGTCGAGCGGAATATCCTGCACCTCGAAGCTTTGCGATGGGGACGTGTAATGAACGGAGCCATATTTCGTCCCCTTGCCCAATCTCGCGTAGGTCGGCTTGGCCGCCTTCAGGCCCCGGATCTGATAGGTGATTCCCGAGTAGCCGAAGCCGTACATGTCGATCTCGGCATTGTTGACCACGAGCTCGGCGGAGGTGACCGGCGCCGATAATGTCGGCACGTCGAAGTAGAAATAGTTCCGCCAGAGGCCGCAGCCCTCGGCGCACCATCCGGCGAGGTAGTTGTCGTGTCCTGAACGGGCATTGGATGAACTCAGAGCCCCCTGACGCGCAGCGTCTATGGTAATCGTCGAGGCTTCCGCTGCGCAAGAAATGAACGCGACCGCCAACCCCAATGCGAGCGACGACGGAAGATGTTTCATCGAGGGACCTTCCATAGCGTCGGCCGATCGCGCCTGCCCTGCCGCGCGGATATGCACAATATGCAGTCGATCTGGCCCGAACCTGTTACGGATGTCAACGGTGTTCCGACCATGCCGGCGCGGCGCTCATCGAGCCAGCCGCGGCGCGATTCCCTCGCGCATGACGAGGCGGCGCAGCGGCCCGACGGCGCCCAGCGCCGCAAGACCTGCGCCCCGCGCCAGGTCGAGCGGCGCGAAGCGGGTCATGAGCGCCCGGTTGAGGCCGTCCACCGCGGCGGTGCGCAGGGCGATGTCCGCGCGCCGCGCGCGCTCGTAGGCCGCGAGGGCGTCGCGGCCGCCGATGTCCCGCCCCATCATCCTGGCCTCGACGGCCGAGGCGACGATCGCCTCGACGTCGCGCAGGCCGAGGTTCAGTCCCTGCGCGCCGATCGGCGGGAAGGCGTGCGCCGCGTCGCCGACGAGCGCCAGGCGGGGGGCCGTGATCCTCGGCACGATCTGGCGGACCATCGGGAACACCCCCGGCCGGCCTTCGAGGCGCATCGCGCCGAGCAGCGAGCGGCCCTGGCGCTCGATCTCGTCGGCTAGCGCGGGCTCCTCAAGCGCCTCCCGGCGTCGCGCTTCTCCGTCAGCCATGACCCAGACGAGGCCCGAGCGGTTGGCCGCCGCCTCGCTGGGCGGAAGCGGCACCAGCGTGAACGGCCCCTGCCTGGTATGAAATTCGGTCGAAAAGTCGAGGTGGGGCAGGCGGTGGGCGAGAAGCGCGGTCAGCGCGCTTTGCGGATAGCGGTGGACGCGGACGGAAAGGCCGGCGGCGCGCCGCGCCTGGGAGGCGCGCCCGTCCGCCCCGACGACCAGGGCGGCGGCGACGAGCCGCCCGTCTTCGAGCCGGGCCGCGGCCCTTTCTCCGGCGAAGTCGTAGGAAACGACGGCGGCCTTGACGCGCTCGACGCCCGGCGTCCGCTCCGCGCGACGCGCCAGCGCGTCGCCCATGCGGTCGTTCTCGACGTTCCAGCCGAAGGTCTCGAGGCCGATCTCCGAGCAATGGAACTCGACCGGCCGCGGCGGGAACAGCGCGCCCGTGTCGTCGATGATCCTCAGTCCGCGCATCGCCGCCGCGCTCGCTTCGATCGCCGCCCAGAGTCCGAGCGAATCGAGATAGGCGACGGACCGGTCGAGCATCGCGACGGTGCGGCCGCGCGCATGGCGCTCGTCCGCGCCGGAAGAGACGACGTCGAATCCCGCCTGGGCGAAAGCGATCGCCGCCGTGAGGCCGGCGAGGCCGGCGCCCGCGATCAGGACGTCGCAGGCGCGCCCGGCGGATTTTTCCACATCCTTCATCAGCGAAGTCTCCCATATTCCTACGCTTGACGCTAAGGCGAGACGCGCGGCTCCGATTTTGATAAGCCGAACGCGGCGTGGTCAAGCCGGAGTCCCCAGCTCTGGCGTTATTGCGCGGGGGGTCGGAACGAAGCCGCGATGCCGAACGAGAGGACGCCGGAAAAGAAGGTGGCTCAGGCGGCGGGGTTCTCCGTCCACCTGTTCACGGCGTCCGGCGGGGCGGTGGCGGTGCTCGCGCTCTACGCGGCGATCGAGCGCAACTTCCCGGCCTGCTTCGCTTGGCTCGGTCTCGCGCTTTTCATCGACGGGATCGACGGAACGCTTGCGCGCGCCGCCAAGGTGCACGTGACTGCGGCGTCGATCGACGGCGCGATTCTCGATCTCGTGATCGACTTTCTGACCTATGTTCTCGTTCCGGTGGTTGCGTTGTGGCGGTCGGACCTGATGCCGACGGAAGCCTCGTTCTGGATCGGCCTCGTCGTCACGATCGCCTCGGCCCTTTATTTCGCCGACACCCGCATGAAGACGGAGGACTATTGGTTCCGGGGATTCCCCGCGACCTGGAACATTCTTGTCCTCTACCTTTTCGTCCTTCGGCCTCCGTGGGTCGTCAGCGCCGCAGTTCTGCTCTCTGCGGCTGCGATGATGTTCTCGCCGGTCGTATTCGTCCATCCGCTGCGGGTGGCGAAGCTGCGCGGGCTGACGGTCGCGATGAGCGTGGCCTGGTTCGCCCTGGCGACCGCGGCGATTGTCGAGAAGCTGTCGCCGTCCGGCTGGGTGACCGGCGGCCTCGTCGCCACCGCTGTTTATTTTCTGGCGCTGCCGCTCCTGAGACATTCTCCCTGGGCGTGAGACGGGGCGGCGCCCCTTGTGCGCCCCTTTGTGAACTGCCTTGCCGGCAAGCTCCAATCCTTGCTATAGGCCGCCCGTCGCGGCGCGCCTCGGTTCGTCGCCTGGCCTCGTGGCGGAGTGGCTACGCAGAGGACTGCAAATCCTTGCACCCCGGTTCGATTCCGGGCGAGGCCTCCAACAAGCATTTTGCGGGCGGCTTCGCGCCTGCGCGGCGGGGCTATCGATGGCGGCGACCTCTTCGGCGGAAACGCACCAGGCGCGTCTCGCCATGGTGAACAGTCAGCTGCGGACGGGCGGCGTCGTCGACCAGAACGTGCTTGCCGCCTTCCTCCGCACGCCGCGCGAGCCTTTCGTCGCGCCGTCCTTCGCCGCATTCGCGTATCTCGACCGGGATGCGCCCGCCCTGGGGGCTAAGACACGCTGCTTGCTCCGACCCTTGACGCTCGCGCGCATGCTGCAGGCCGCGGCGGTTACGCCCGGCAGCCGGGCGCTCGACGTCGGCGCGGGATCCGGATACGGCGCTTTGATTCTGGCCGCCATGGGCGCCAAGGTGGTGGCGCTCGAGTCGGACCCCGGCGCGGCCCGCGCCGCGTGCGAGCTGCTGTCCGGCCGGGACAACGTGACGGTCGTGCATGGGCCTCTCGATTCAGGCGCAAAGACGCTCGGCCCGTTCGACGTGATCGTGGTCGAGGGCGCGTTCCGGGTTCCTCCCGACGCCCTGCTTGCGCTCCTTGCCGACGGCGGGCGTCTGGTCGGAATAGACGCAACGATGGGCGCTTCGCAGGCCGCCCTGTACGAAAGGCGAGGCGAGGGCTTCAGCCGGCGCGCCCTTTTCGAAACGACGGCTGAGACGCTGGACGGCTTCCAGCCGGGCGTCAGCTTCGCCTTCTAGAGCGGGTTCCGATCGGCTGGAATCGTCCCTCACCATGATGGGGCTGGACGCCGACGAGCCTCCATTTCATTCTTGGCTTCGACGGTCCCGATGCAGACTAGCCCTGACGGTTCGAGCGTTCCGGCAAGTTTGTTCGTTTTTTGTTCACAATATTTCAGGAACTCCGTGTCAAGTTGGTTTTGTCGCCGCGCCTTGACGGGCCCATGGCAGGCGAGGCCGGCATGGGAGGCGGACGCAGACACGATGCATTGTGGCCTTGGGCTTCGCGGAGACCGTGTTCGGTTGAACGGAAGAAATCGCGTTCGTCCAGTCGGCAAAAATAATTTTCGCAGGGCGCGGCTCGTAAGTCTTTGAAAAGTCCGGAATCGGACGAAAGAATCCAAGGAAATCCAAAGGAATCCAAACCGCTTTCCTTGGTTCTATTGCTGTTTGGCTGGGAAGAAATTTGGTTTGGCTTGGGAAAATTTGGTCGTGTAGCGCGTCAGCCTTCGGAAAATAAGAACATGTTTCAGCTAGCTCGAAACGCGGCTTCGGATATGTGAATGCCGCAGGGCTTATGGGAGCGCGGATCGAGCGACTCATCAATTCCACTGGCGCCCATAGCGATATCTGCTGTCTGGATCAGGGCGCTCGAAGCCTTCGCCGACATCTCCGGCAAATCCACATACTCCTTCGCCGCCTGCGGCTATGATCCAACTTGATCGGACTCTGCTCCAGCGCGCATCGGCCGCCGCAAGGCGAGCCGCCGCCGAAAAGTGTCGCATCTTTGCGACACTTCGGCACAAAAGCGGCCACTTCGCGTCCGGCAGAGCAAGCGCGGGTAGCGCCGATGTCTTCGCGGATTATGATGAGGCTCCCGCTCGGTTTCCAGCAAGCCGGAAGAGGGGCGGTCATCTCGGGAGTGACTTCCTTACGCGCAATTGTCTCTATGCTTTCTCTGGCGGACGTGTCACTTAGGCGGCGGCGAGGACGTCCTTGTCTTGGGCGATGAGGCGGAAATGGACTGGAGTACAGGGGCGGGCGAGGGGCGGAGCGCCGTTGCTGGAGGCTTGCCGACTCTCCGCGCTCTGCGCGCGCTGTTGCTCGCAACGGCGGCGTTCGGCGTGGGCGTGCAGCCTGGCCGCGCTGAGAACCTGACGGGCGCGCTGATCAAAGCCTACGTCAACAATCCGACAATCAATTCGTCGCGCGCCTCGGTTCGCGTGGCGGACGAGAACGTCCCGAGGGCGAACGCGGGGTACTTGCCCACCATCGCCGCGACAGGCAGCATGGGCGTCGAGCACTCCAACTATAACACGCTCTTTCCAAATGGGTCCGGGGGGCTGGAAGAGCTGCGTTTCGCCTACGGGGCCCGTCCTCGTTCTTATGGCATGCAGCTCAACCAGAACGTTTTCGACGGCTACCAGACGATGAACCGGATACGCTCTGCGGAATCGGGCGTCCTTAAATCGCGGGCGGGTCTCCGCCTGAGCGAACAGAGCACGCTGCTCGACGGCGTGACAGCCTACATGGACGTCCTGCGGGACACGGCGCTGCTCGAGCTGCAGCGCAACAACGTGCAGGTCCTGCAGGAGCAATTGCGGGAAACGCGTGATCGGTTCACGGTCGGCGAGGTGACCCGCACTGACGTCGCGCAGGCCGAGGCGAGCCTGTCGAGCGCGCAGGCCCAGGAACTCCAGGCGGAGGCGACTCTCGAGACGTCGATCGCTCATTACCGCCAGGTCATCGGCGAGCAGCCGACGAGGCTCGCGCCGGTCAAGCCGATTGCCCAGCCGCTGCCGAGGACGCTCGAGGAATCCGTCCTCGTTTCCCAGATCGAGCATCCGCAGGTCGTCGGGGATTTGCATGCGGTTGACGTTGCCGAACTCGCGATCAAAGTCGACGAGGGCAAGCTCTATCCGCAAGTCGGGCTGACGGCGCAGGTCGCCCAGCAGTTCGACCTCAACGCAACTCCGGGAGAGCGCGCGTTCGCCGCATCGTTGACTGGAAACATCACCATCCCGATCTATCAGGGCGGCCAGGAGTACGCGAGCATCCGCCAGGACAAGGAAAAGCTGTCGCAGGCCGAACTCACGCTCGACCAGGACCGCGACACCGTGCGCCGGAACGTCGTCCAGTTCTGGGGCCTGAATCAGGCGCAGGTGGGCGTCATCCGCGCGGCGCGGGCGTCGGTTTCGGCCAACGAAGTGGCGCTCGCCGGCGTGCGCGAGGAGGCCAAGGTCGGCCAGCGCACGACGCTCGACGTGCTCAATGCTCAACAGGCGCTTTTGCAGGCTCGCAGCAATCTCGTTACGGCCGAGCACGACGCGGTCGTCTATTCCTATTCGCTGCTCTCGGCGATCGGCCGGCTGAACGCCCCGACGCTCAATCTCGCCGTCGAAGAATACGATCCGCGGCAGCATTTCAATCAGGTCAAGGCCAAGCTTTGGGGCGTGAGAACGCCCGACGGAAAGTAGGGCAGCGGAGAACGTAGAGAATATTGGCGACTGTCGCCGAGCACCTCTTCACGGAACCAGCACCCCCGGGTTTAGAACGCCCGCAGGATCGAGGGCGCGCTTGGCCGACTCGAGCGCCTTGCCGAACAGTTTTGGCCGCTGCGCGGAATACCATGGCATGTGATCGCGGCCGACCGCATGGTGGTGGGTGATCGTGCCGCCGGCGGCGATCAGGGCGTCCGAGGCGCGGGTCTTGATGTGCCGCCATTGCTCGATCAGCCGGGCCGGGTCGCCGCGGACGTTGAAGGTGTAATAGACCGCCGGGCCATCCGGATAGACGTGGGTGAAGCGGGTCGAGACCGTTCCCGGATTCCCGGTCGCCTCCTTCAGCGCCTTGAGGGTCGCCTTGCGCACCGCGGCGTGGAAGGCCTCGAAACGGTTCCAGGTGATCGCGCTCTCGAACGTGTCGTTGATCACCCCCATCGGCACGGTCAGTTCGCGGGCGTAGGGCATGCGGATGAAGGCCGTGCGCCACCGGAGCGCTGCGGCCTCGTCCATATGGCGGCGGCCGCCGTGGTCCTGCAGAAGCTCGATCGAGCGCGCCATCCAGGCGTCGACCGGATGGTCGGCCGACTCGAAGGCGAGCACGAGCAGGCTCTCCTCAAAGGCGTTCACGCCGTAGGTCCCGGCCTCGTCGTTGTCGATGACCCGCAGGTTTGAGGGATAGAGCCCCGCCTGAGCGACGGCGCGCACCGCCCGCGCTGCGGCGAAGACGTTTTGGAAGCCGAACACGGCGTCGCTGCGGAATTTCGGCCGGCCCTGCAGTCGCATCCACGCTTCAGTGATCACGCCGAGCGCGCCCTCGGAGCCGATCATCATGCGGTCCGGGCTGGGCCCGGCGCCGGAGCCCGGCAGGCGGCGCGACTCCATCGCGCCCGCCGGGGTGATGGTGCGGAGGCTTTCGACGAAATCGTCGATGTGGGTGTAGAGCGTGGCGAAGTGCCCGCCGGAGCGGGTTGCGATCCAGCCGCCGAGGGTCGAGAACTCGAAACTCTGCGGGTAGTGCCGGATCGCGAGTCCGTGCGGCTTCAGCGCGGCTTCGATCGCCGGTCCGCGAATCCCGCTCTCGATGCGCGCCGCCCGGCTCGTCTCGTCGACCTCGAGCACCCGGTCGAGGCGGCTGAGGTCGAGGCTGACGGCGCCCGCGAATTCATCGCCGACCGCCGGCTCGACGCCGCCGACGACCGAGGAGCCGCAGCCGAAGGGAATGACGGCGATCTTCGCGCCGCTCGCCCATTCGAGAACCGCGGCGACGTCGGCTTCGCTAATGGGCAGGGCGACGAGGTCGGGCGCGTTGGCGAAGTCGCGGGCGAAGGCCCGCACGGTCTCCGGAAAGGACTTGCCGTAGGTGTGCAGGAGCCGCTCGTAGGGATCGTCCGTCAGGACGCCCGCGAGGACGGCGGGGGCAGCGATGCGGGGCGCACGGAGGGCGATCTCGCTCGCCTGCGGCGGCGGCGCGAGGCGCGGCTCGACGCCGAGCCTTTCGGCGATGAAGCGGGACAGATGATTCCGCTCGGGCTCAGTCAGGCCGGTGTTCTCAAAACCCCAGCCGTAGAATTTCAGCCTCTGCTGCATCGCCGAGTTCCTCCCGAAGGGCGCGGTGAGCCATGCGCCAAATCAGCCCTTCGTTGTGGTTCTTGGTACTCTTGGCGGTAAGACAATCCGCCGCCGCCAAGCACACTAAGAAAACATGAAGGGCATCATACCGCGGCCGCCGCCAATTTCTGGTCGAGCGTGACCAACTCTGCGTCCAACGCCCGGCTCAGCCAAAGGTAGCTCGCGTCGTAGGCGGTAAGGCCTGCCGCCTCGGCCAGCTCAACCGTCGCCGCGTGGTTCACCGCGACGGTTTCCACCCTCAGCCTGTGCGCAAGCCGGAGGGCCGCCCGCAGAGCATCCCGCTGGCTCGGATTTCGCCGAATCTTGGCCAAACAGACATTGGCCAGTTCGAAGTCCAGCAGGAGGGCGCCGCGAGCCGAGCGCCCTCCAACCGCCCGACAACCGTCTCCGCCTCAGGCTCCGCGAACAGAACGGCGGCGAGCGCTGAAGCGTCCACGACCTTAATGACGGTCACGGTCGGCGCGGATAATGCCAGCCGAGTCGGCCGGCGTCTGCAGGCCAAGGCGGCGCACCTCCCCCAAAAGCTCGCCGGGGCTTAGCCCCCCATTCGACTGGACCGCCTCCTCGATGATCGCAAGCAACTCGCCCTGGAGCGACCGATGGTGGCGCTCTGCCCGCCGCCGAAGGCGCTGAACGACCTCCTCCGGGGCGTTCTTGATCGAAAGATTGATGGGCACCGGCTCCAAACCTGCTCCGATTTGGAGCCTTGTAGCACATCGCCGCTCCTTATGCGACTCGAGGAGCCGCACGGGTTTGATCTCATCACGCCATCAGCCGCTGCGCCGACGATATTGCGAAGTATAGCATCAGCGCGCCGGTCGCGAGATCGACGAAGATCGTCCACCACCGCTTCGCCGCGCCCTCGAGGCCGCGGTAGAGGAGCGCGTTGGACGCAGCCCAGATGATTCCCCAGGTCAAGGCGCCGGCGATCACCGCCGCCGCCATGACGAGGAGCGAGGCAGCCCTCGCGCCGGCGAGTTCCGGTCTTCCCATGGCGGCGAGCCAGAAGGCGACGTTCCACGGGCTGGTCAGCGCCATGGCCGCGCCGAGCCCGAAGCCGCCATGAGCGGAGCCAAATGTTTTCGACGCCTCGGGTGTCGGTTGCGGCGCGTCGCCGCGCGCAAAGGCGCGCCACGCGGCGCGCAGGAAGAGCCAGGCGAGCGCCATCAGGAGGGCGATGCTGACGGCGCCCATAGAGGCGCGCGCGAGCGGCGCGGCGAACAGAAGCCCAACGCCGAGCGCGACCGCTACCGCCCAGAGGGCGTCGGCGCTCGACGCGCCGCCGAGCACCGCGATCCCGCCCCAGAAATTGCCCGAGCCGCAGCGGCGGGCGATCTCGGCGTTGATCGGCCCAGGCGGCCAGGCGACAGACCAGCCGAGGAGAAAGCCGGTCGCAAGAAGCGCGAAAAGGGAAGGGGAGGCGATGGAAGCCGTCATAGTCGGAGCCTGCATCACGGCTGGACGCGACGGAGTCAACCGGATCGCCCGCCAATGCCCTTACTGGGCTTCAAAGTTGTTGAATGCGGCGAGCCTCCGGATAAGGATCGTCGTCGCCACCGCAGGGCGGCGGAGCCCGGCTGAGCTGATCGAAACCAAATGATCAAGGAACCGGACGCGCATATGGCGGGACCGAAAGTGCAGATCGCGGACCTGAGGCCGACCCAGCTCACGTTGGGGCTCGCCGAGGTCGAGGAACGCGCGGCGAAGATCGCGGCAATGACGCCCTCGGAGCGCGAAGCCTACCTCCAGCACAAGCCCATCCCCCACGTTCTGGGGCCCGGAAAGCAGATGTACATCGTCGACCACCACCATCTGGCGCGGGCGCTGTGGTCGCTGAAAATATCGGAAGTCGTTCTCGGCGAGCGACTGGCGGACTGGTCCGACCTGGAGACGAAGGCGTTCTGGCGGATGATGGAATCCAAGGGTTACTGCTGGCCGATCGACGCCGAGGGCAATCGGAGGCCCTATGCGGCTATTCCAACGTCCGTCGCCGGTCTTACCGACAACGTCTGGCGCACGTTGGCGAGGGGTCTGCGCGGCAAGGCGTTCGAAGACCAGGACACGCCGTTTCAGGAATTCATGTGGGGCGACTATTTTCGCACCTTCATGAGCCGCCGCCTGATCGAGCTGGAATTCGATCTCGCCGTCGACCTGGCGAAGAAGCTCGCGCGCCTGTCCGAGGCGCAGGATCTGCCCGGCTACTGGCGCTGACCTGGCCGGTCGGGCAGCCGGAGGGCCGGCGTCTCGCAGACTGCGGTGCGCGAGACGCGCACCCTCCGATCGCCCTCGACCGGGCGCTTGAGCTGGTCAAACCCGCCGCCATTGCGCATGATCGGGTTCAGCGGGAGGAAGCACGATGGATACGGCCGAAGAACCGCGAAGGCCGCTCGATCTCGATCCCGGCCGCGTCCTGCGCGCCGATCGTCCGCATTACGCCATCATCGACATCGGGTCGAATTCGGTGCGGCTCATGGTCTATGACCAGCTCGGCCGCGCCCCAATGCCGAGGTTCAACGAGAAGTCGCTCTGCCGGCTCGCCGAGGGCTTGGCGCAGACCGGCGTCATCGCGCCCGACGGATTCCACCGAACCGTCGAAGCGATGCGTCGGTTTCGCGCCATCGCCGACGCGATGGGGGTCAGCAGGCTCGACGTCACCGCCACCGAGGCGATCCGCCGCGCCGCCAACGGCCCTGCGCTTGCCACCAGAATCACGGCGGAAACGGGGCTCGACGTCCGCATCCTGTCGGGCGCCGAGGAGGCCCGCTACGCGGCCCTGGGCGTCATCTCGGGATTTTTTCGCCCGGTAGGGACCGTCGGCGACATGGGCGGGGGCAGCCTCGAAGTGACGGAGGCGATCGACGACCGCGTCGGGGAAAACTGGGTCAGCCTGCCGCTCGGCGCGTTGCCGGTCGAGGCGATGCTCGCGGACGGGCTTTCGGCGGCCAAGCGCCGGATCGACGAGATCCTTCGCCGTAGCCTCGATCGAACGCTCGCGCGGCCCGTGTTCTATCCGGTCGGCGGAGGCTGGCGCGCGCTCGCCAAAGCCCACATCGAGGCGGTCGACGCTCCGGTCAGGGTGGTGCACGGCTATACGCTCAAAGCCTCGGTCGCGCGCGATTTTGCCAAATCGCTGTCGCGTCTTTCCCCGGCCAAGCTCACGGCGACGCCGGGCGTCCCGGCGCGCCGGGCGCGCACCCTGCCGGCCGCGGCGCTGCTGTTGGATCGGGTGCTGAAACATCTTGCGCCGGAGCGGGTGGTGTTCTCGGCGCTGGGCTTACGCGAAGGCCTCCTTTACGCGCAGCTCGGCCAGGCAGAGCAATATCTGGACCCGCTGGTCGAAGGCGCGCAGCTGATCGGCCTTCCGCTCGCCCGCGTGCCCGAATTCGCCCCCGCTCTCGCCGCCTGGACAGCGGAGCTGTTCCCTGGGGAGACTCCGGCGGAGACGCGTCTGCGCGTCGCCGTTTGCGCGCTGTCCGACATCGCCTGGCGAGACGCCCCGGATCTCAGAGCCGAAGAGAGCTTCCGGCGGCTCCTGACCTTGCCCTTCATCGGCGTCGATCATGCCGAAAGGGTTTTTATCGCCGCCGCAATTCATGCCTGCTATTCCGGCCGGCCCGACGCCCGATGGCTGAGCCCCGCCATCGGCCTGCTTTCTCCCGCCGCCCAACGGCGGGCGCAGATTTTGGGACGGACGATTCAGCTCGCCTACAGGTTTTCCGGGGTCGTTCCCGCTGTGCTCGCCGGCGCCAGGCTGCGCGTGGAATCGGATTGCGTTCGGCTCGAGGTCGCGTCGGCGGCTCGCGCCCCGGACAGCGAAGTCGTCGTCGACCGTCTGCGATGGTTGGCTGCGGCCATCGGCGTCAAGCGCACCGAGATCGTCGTCAGGGACGACGCGTAGAGGCCGTGAGGGAGGCGTCGCGCTGGAACGGCGATCGGGGCGGGTTTGCCTTGCATTCGCTTTGTCGCACGCCGATCTTTGAAGCACTGCAAGAGTGGGAGATACGCCATGCCGGACGCTTTGTCGCCCGCCGGAGACCCCGAAAGCGCGAAGGTCATCGCCCTCGTGTCGTCGATCCCGCTCGCGGTCGACCTGGCGCGCTACGATCTCGCCGAATCCGCCTTCGCCCCGGAGGTCATCATCGACTACACGAGCCTGTGGGGCGGCGAGCCGCAGCGCATGACGCCCGGCGCGCTGATGGACGCCTGGCGCGGCCTCGTGCCTGGGTTCGACGCGACGCGGCATGAGCTCAGGGACGTTCAGGCGACGATCGAGGGCGAGCGGGCGACGGCGACCGCCTTCGTTGACGCCCGCCATTGGATCGGCGGGGCGCTGTGGCGGCCGATCGGCGCCTATCGCTGGACGCTCGGCAGGATCGGCGGCCGCTGGAAAGTGACCGCGATGACGCTCGCGATGGAGCAGGAGGTGGGCGACCGCGGACTGGTCGAACTCGCGGCCGAACGCGCCAAGCGGCGGGTCCAGCGAGGATCGGCCTGACGCAGGCGGCGGCGAGCGCGGGACGAGGCCGTCTGCCTCCGCTGGGTCGTGACCGACATGGGCGGCGCCGGAGGCCGGCCGGTCAGCGTCGATTGACGACGGGCCGGAGGCTTGTTTTCGCCACGGCGGCCGGCCGCTTGGTGAACGCGAGCGCCGCGACCTGCCTCAGCGGTTGCCGATCGGCCTGTACTCGCGCTGCGTGGCGCCGGTGTAAAGCTGGCGCGGCCGGCCGATCTTCTGGTCGGGATCGTCGATCATTTCCTTCCACTGCGCGATCCAGCCGACGGTGCGCGCGACCGCGAACAGCACGGTGAACATCGCGACCGGGAAGCCCATCGCCTTCAGGGTGATGCCGGAGTAGAAATCGATGTTCGGATAGAGCTTCTTCTCGATGAAATAATCGTCGTGCAGCGCGATCCGCTCGAGCTCCATCGCGACGTCGAGAAGCGGGTCGTCCTTGAGGCCGAGTTCATTGAGAACTTCATGCGCCGTCCGCTGCATGATTTTCGCCCGCGGATCGTAGTTCTTGTAGACGCGGTGGCCGAAGCCCATCAGCCGGAACGAGTCGTTCTTGTCCTTGGCCCTGGCGATGAATTTCGGAATGTTGTCGACCTTGCCGATCTCGCCGAGCATCTTCAGCGCAGCCTCGTTGGCGCCGCCATGAGCCGGGCCCCAAAGGCAGGCGATGCCGGCCGCGATGCAAGCGAACGGATTGGCGCCGGAGGACCCGGCGAGGCGAACGGTCGAGGTCGAGGCGTTCTGCTCGTGATCGGCGTGCAGAATGAAAATGCGGTCGAGAGCGCGCGACAGCACCGGGTTGACCCTGTATTCCTCGCACGGCACCGAGAAGCACATGCGCAGAAAATTCGAGCAGTAGTCGAGGTCGTTCTTCGGATAGACGAAAGGCTGGCCGATCGCATATTTGTAGGCCATCGCCGCCAGCGTCGGCATCTTGGCGATCATCCGGATCGAAGCGACCTCGCGCTGCCAGGGATCGTTGATGTCGATCGAGTCGTGGTAGAAGGCAGCAAGCGCGCCGACGCAGGCCACCATCACCGACATCGGATGCGCGTCCCGGCGGAACCCGTTGAAGAACCGGTTCATCTGCTCGTGCACCATGGTGTGCCGGGTGACGCGATAGTCGAAGTCGGCCTTCTGCGAAGCGGTGGGCAGTTCGCCGTAGAGCAGCAGGTAGCAGGTTTCGAGAAAATCGCCGTGCTCGGCGAGCTGATCGATCGGATAGCCGCGATAGAGGAGCACCCCGGCGTCGCCGTCGATGTAGGTGATCTTCGATTCGGTGCTCGCCGTCGAGGTGAAGCCAGGGTCGTAGGTGAACATTCCCGTTTGCGCGTAGAGCTTGCCGATGTCCACGACCGACGGGCCGACCGTGCCGTCGATCACCGGCATTTCGACCGTCTTGTCGCCGACCTTGATGGTGGCGGTCGTCTGGGTCATCTAGCCTCTCCCTTCGGTCGAGCCGTAAGTTTGCGCTGCAAAATCCGTACCGTGGCAAAGCGACGCGAACAAGCCAAACCAAAGGAGCAGCCTTGGCGCCCCTGCCTATTCCGGGTTCTCATAGCTGAAGGTTTGGGCATTCTCGTCGTAGGCGAACAGCTCGCCGTAACGTCCGAGATTGATCACGGTGCGCAGCGTCCGATCGGCGTAATCCTCGGACATGTAGTCCTCCAGCTCCTCGCGGAAGCGGGAGGCTGGCGCACGGTGGCTGGGGCGTTCGTCGAGCACCCGCTTGATGTGGGAAGCGAGCGGGATGTTCGCCAGAGCCTGCTCGCCGATCACTTTCTTTCGCTGGTCGACGTCCATGTCGACGAAGCGCTTGCCGAGCGGCGTCAACTTGATGTCGGCCTCTTCGAAATCGGCCAGTTTCAGGAGCTGCAGCGTCTCGCCGAGGGGGAACAGATCGTCGATCTCGAAGCCGAGCGAGTCGGCGAGATGCGGCAGATCGGCCTTGCCGTTGTAGGGCGGCGCGGCGATCTCCTCGAGCATGCCGGCGAGCGAGTTGGTCGAAACCGTCGGCAGGGAGAGGGCGAGCCCGGCCGCCGCGGCTTCGCGCGCCGCAGGGCCGGGTCGTATCGGGGCGCTGGGTCATCAGCGCGTAGATCTTGTCGACCAGGGCGCGGAACGGCGGGTCGAGCCGATCGCGCGGATGCGGGATCGTGTTCTGGATCTCGGACGCGATGCGGCCGGGATTCGACGACAAGACCAGGATGCGGTCGCTCATCAGCACCGCCTCCTCGATGTTGTGCGTGACCATGAGGATCGACTTTATCGGGATGCGGCCCTCCTGCCACAGGTCGAGGAGGTCGGTGCGCAGGGTCTCGGCGGTCAGAACGTCGAGCGCCGAGAACGGCTCGTCCATGAGCAGGATCTTCGGCTGCATGACGAGGGCGCGGGCGAAGCCGACCCGCTGGCGCATGCCGCCTGAAAGCTCCTTCGGGTAGGCGGATTCGAAGCCGTCGAGGCCGATCGTGTCGATCGCCTTCAGCGCCCGCTGCCGCGTCTCCTCGAGCGGCACGCCGTTGGCGCGCGGGCCGATTTCCACGTTGTCGAGCACGTCGAGCCACGGGAAGAGCGCAAAGCTCTGGAACACCATCGCGACCTCTTCCGCCGGACCGGTCACGGGCTCGCCCGATATCGTCACCTTTCCCGCAGTCGGGCGCGCCAGCCCTGCGATGATGCGCAAGAGCGTCGATTTGCCCGAGCCGGACCGGCCGAGCAGGGCGACGATTTCGCCGGTCTTGAGGCTCATCGAAACGTTCTCGAGAACCGGCTTGCGGCTTTCGCCCGAGCCCGTGGCGAAGACCTGGGTGACGTTGTCGACGTTCAGGAGCGTCGTGGTCGCAGGATCCAGCATCGGGAATTCCTCGGTCGGCGATGGGGTCAGAGGCTGAGCCGCCGCTCCGCGTAAGCGTAAAGCTGGCGCCAGAACAACCGGTTGAAGGCGGTGACGAAGACCGACATCATCGCCACCCCGAGCACGATTTTCGGGAAATCGCCTTTCTCGGTCGCCTCGGCGATATAAGAGCCGACGCCCTGCGCAATGACCGTATGGTCTTTCCACTTGACGTATTCAGCGACAATCGAGGCGTTCCACGAGCCGCCGGAGGCGGTGAGGGCGCCGGTCAGGTAATAGGGGGCGATGCCGGGCAGGATCACCTGCACCCACCACCGCCAGCCCTTGACGTGGAGATTCTCTGCCGCCTCCTTGAGGTCGTTGGGGAAGGCCGCCGCGCCGCCGATCACGTTGAACACGATGTACCACTGCGTGCCGAAGATGATCAGGAAGCTGAGCCAGATGTTGGTGTTGAGATTGAAGGCGAGAATCAGGCTGACCGTTGCGCCGAACAGCAGGTTGACCGGAAAGGCGGCGAGGAACTGGGCGATCGGCTGGACCGTCTCGGCCAATCGCGGCCTGAGGCCGATCCATACGCTGATCGGCACCCAGACGAGGCTCGCCAGCACGATGAGCACGAAGACGCGGACGAGCGTGTAGCAAGTCAGAAGGAAAACGTGCGCCACTTCGTCCCAGCGGACTTCCGTCGCGATGTACTGGATGGTGAGCCACGCCGCCCAGGCGGCGACCGCGACGACGACGAGGATCCAAAGGGCGTCGAGAATTCTGGACAGCTGGCTGTCCGGCGCGCTCTTCGCCGGGAGCGGGACGACGCGCGGCAAGCGGACCGGCAGAAGGCTGATGCGGCGAAGCCCGTCGAAAACCGGTTGGGACGCCATGCGCACCCAATAGGTGCGCTGCAGAAGGTTCAGCACCCAGGAACTGGAAACCTCCTGGCTGGCCGACAGCTCGACCTTGAACTTGTCCGCCCAGGCGACGATCGGCCGGAACAGCAGCTGGTCGTAAAGGAGAATGACGACGCCCATGGTGAGGATGGCGGCGCTGATCGCCGACCAGTTCCCCTCGTCGTTCGCCTTGGCGATGTACGAGCCGACGCCGGGCAGGGTGATCGTGGTGTCGCCGACCGTGATCGCTTCCGAGGCGACGACGAAGAACCAGCCGCCCGACATCGACATCATCGTGTTCCAGATGAGGCCTGGCATAGCGAAGGGCGCCTCGAGCTGCCAGAATTTCTGCCATCCTGTCAGGCGGAAGCTGCGCGAGACCTCATCGAGGTCGCGCGGGACGGTGCGTAGCGACTGGTAGAAGGCGAAGGCCATGTTCCACGCCTGGCTGGTGAAGATCGCGAAGATCGCCGCCAATTCCGCGCCGAGCGTATTGCCGGGAAAGAGGCCGAGAAAGAACGTCACGGTGAAGGACAGAAAGCCCAGGATCGGCACCGACTGCAGAATGTCGAGCAAGGGGACGAGCACCATCTCCCATCGCCTGCTCTTGGCCGCCAGAGTGGCATAGGAGAATGTGAAGACGAGCGAGAAGAAGAGCGCGGCGAACATGCGCAAGGCGGTGCGCAGCGCGTAATAGGGCAGGTTCGAATAGGCGAGCGAGATGACCGGCTCGTTTGGCGCCGGCAGCGGCGCCGAAATGCCGTGGTAACTTTGCGCGATCGCCGTCAGGACCGCCATGATCGCCGCGAATGCGATCAGGTCCCATTGGTTCGGCAACACCCGACGTCCGGCGGACGCGATTGTGTTCAGCATGGGCTTTTCCGGTTGCCGCAAGACAGGCGCGCGCGGTCGAGCGGACGCATAGACACAGGCCCGACACCGAGGCAACCGAATTGAGCGCCCGCCCGAATAAAACGAGACTTGGCCAAGCGATGTGACGATGTGACGACAGGCGCGGGCGACGATGCGGGGGCGACGATAAAGCCCGCTCGGCCGCCGGCGCCCCGCCTTATCCGATTTTTTCGACGAGGGTGAGCGGGGACGGGAGGCGGTCCGCCGGCAAGTCCCGGCGATGATCCGTTAGTCCAACGGAGCCTTCTTCCGCGCGACGCCCTGCAGGCCGCGCTTGCGTTTCCCCATCGGCTCGCTTATATCCCGCGTCATTCCACAGGCGGATTATCGCGGCTCCTGCTTAAGGTTCCGCTCCGGTGGCGAAGCTCGCTTCGCCGTTCACGATTCGCCGAGGCTCAACCGGACAAGGACTTTACCTATGGCGTTGCCTGATTTCACCATGCGCCAGCTGCTCGAGGCGGGCGCGCACTTCGGTCACCAGTCGCATCGCTGGAACCCGAAGATGGCGCCCTACATCTACGGCACGCGCAACTCCATCCACATCATCGACCTCGCCCAGACGGTGCCGCTTCTGCACCAGGCGCTGAAGACGGTCTCCGACACGGTCGCCAAGGGCGGACGGGTGCTGTTCGTCGGCACCAAGCGCCAGGCGTCCGACGAAATCGCCGCCGCGGCCAGGCGCTCGGCGCAGTATTTCGTCAACGCCCGCTGGCTCGGCGGCATGCTGACGAACTGGAAGACGATTTCGGGTTCGATTTCCCGCCTGCGCAAGCTCGACGAGATGCTGAGCGAGGGCGCCAAAGGCCTCACGAAGAAGGAGCGCCTGATGATGTCGCGCGAGCGCGACAAGCTCGAGACGGCGCTCGGCGGCATCAAAGACATGGGCGGCATTCCCGACCTCGTGTTCGTGATCGACACGAACAAGGAGGCGCTGGCGATCAAGGAGGCCAACCGCCTCAAGATCCCGGTAGCGGCGATCCTCGACACCAACTCCGATCCCGACGGCATCGCCTTTCCGATTCCCGCGAACGACGACGCTGGCCGGGCCATCCAGTTCTATTGCGACCTCGTGGCGCGCGCCGCCATCGACGGAATCGGACGCGGCCAAGGGGCGGCGGGCGTCGACCTGGGCGAGGCAGAGGCGCCGATCGCCGAGCCGCTGCCGGAGGCGCCCACCGAGCCCGACATCGAGTCGGCCACCGATCACTTCGAATTGCTGACCGCCCCGCGGGGGGCGCCCGACGATCTGGCCAAGCTCACCGGCGTCGGCCCGCAAATCGTCAAGAAGCTCAACGAGCACGGGGTGTTCCACTATTGGCAGCTCGCCGCCATGACGGACGACGAGGTCGCTAAGCTCGACGCCGATCTGAGGTTCAATGGCCGCATCGCCCGCGACAAGTGGAGCGAGCAGGCGCGGGCGCTGATGGCTGCCGAATAGACGTGCGGTCGCCAGGAGGTTCGGGCGGTCGGCCCTGACGCCGGGCGTTGCGCCCGCACCGCATTTCAAGAGACACGCCGCGCCGCTTTTCTTGGCGCAGTTCAAGGGAACGTGAGGAATTCGATGGCTGCGATCAGCGCTGGGCTGGTGAAGGATCTGCGCGAGAAGACCGGCGCGGGCATGATGGATTGCAAGAACGCGCTGAGCGAGACGAACGGCGACATCGAGGCCGCCATCGACTGGCTGCGCAAGAAGGGCCTCGCCAAGGCGGCGAAGAAGAGCGGGCGCATCGCCGCCGACGGCCTTGTCGGGGTCGCGGTCGAGGACAACGTCGGCGTGGTCGTCGAGGTCAATTCGGAGACCGACTTCGTCGCCCGCAATGACGACTTTCAGGGCCTGGTGCGCGGGATCCTCGCCGTCGCGCTCGATAAGGCGCCCGAGGTCGACGCCGACACGGTGCTCGGCGCGCATTACATGGGCGGCGGCACGGTCAGCGAGGCGATCGCCAACGGAATCGCCACCATCGGCGAGAACATGACCTTGCGCCGCGTCCAGGGCTTGCGCGTCTCCGAGGGCGCAATCGGCCAGTATGTGCACGGCCAGGTCGTCGACGGCCTCGGGCGGATCGGCGTTATCGTCGGGCTCGAGTCGAAGGGCGATCGCGACGCGCTGGTGTCGCTCGGCCGACAGCTCGCAATGCATGTCGCCGCCGCGAGCCCGGTGGCGCTCGACGCCCACGGCGTGGATCCCGCGACAGTCGCGCGCGAGCGCTCGGTGCTCGCCGAGAAGAACGCCGGCAAGCCGGCCAACGTGATCGACAAAATCGTCGAGTCGGGCCTCAAGACCTTCTACAAGGACGTGTGCCTGCTCGATCAGGCCTATGTCCACGATCCGGGCAAGAGCGTCGCCCAGGCGATCAAGGAAGCGGAGAAGACCGCCGGCGCGCCGATCGCGGTTGCCGGCTTCGTGCGCTACGCCCTCGGCGAGGGCGTCGAAAGGCCGGCGGAAGAAGGCTGAGAGCCTTCACTCGTCGAAGAGCGGCCGCGAAGGCCGCTTTTTTCGCTTTGACTCGTCTCGCGGGGCGCGCGAAACAGGCCGCGAGGGAGCCACATGACGTCGAAACCCCTGTTCAACCGCGTCGTGGTGAAGCTCTCGGGCGAGGCCCTGATGGGGCCGGATCCCTTCGGACTGCATGCGCCGACGGTCGCGCGCATGGCGGCGGACTTCAAGGCGGCGGCCGATCTCGGCGTCCAGGTCGCGGTCGTCGTCGGCGGCGGCAACTTCTTCCGTGGCCTGCAGGGCGCAGACAAGGGCATCGAGCGCGCCCGCGCCGATTCGATCGGCATGCTGGCGACGGTGATGAACGCGCTGGCGATGGAAGGCGCGCTCGAGCGGATCGGCCAGCCGGCGCGCGTCCTGTCGGCCGTCGCCATGCCCTCGCTATGCCAGCCCTATTCGCGCCAGGCGGCGCTCGCCCATCTGGTCAAGCATCGCGTCATCATGCTGGCCGGCGGCACCGGCAATCCCTTCTTCACCACCGACACCGGCGCGGCGCTGCGCGCCTGCGAGCTCTCATGCGACGCAGTGATGAAGGCGACCCAGGTCGACGGCATCTACACCGCCGACCCCAAGAAGGACCGGACCGCGACCCGCTTCGACAGGCTCAGCCACGACGAGGCGATTCTCCGCAACCTGCAGATCATGGACACCGCCGCCTTCGCGCTCTGCCGCGACAACGGCATCCCGATCGTCGTCTTCTCGGTCAACGAGCCTGGCGCGATTCCCGAAGCGTTGACCGGTCAGGGCAGGGCGACCTATGTCATGCCTTAAGGCCAATTTCAAAGGCCGCCATGACTTCCGAAACTGCGCTTGGACCGACCAGCTGCCGCCGAAGATCGGGGCGTTGTCACGGACGTTGGACAAAACTCCCTGCCGTCACTCCTCCGGCTGCTCCTCCTCCTCTGACGGGACATAGAACCCCGAATTCGGTTCGATCCAGCACATGTGGTCGTGCACCTCGGTGACGCCCGGCGTGTTCTCGGCGATCACCCTGAGGCCGGAGCGGAGCCGCTCGTCGGTGATCGCCCCTTCATAGGTGACGGCGCCGTTCATGACCTCGACCCGAACGCTCGCCCGCGGCGCCCAGCCGAGCTTGTCGAGTTCGGCCTGGATGGAGGCCTTGATCTCGGCGTCCGGATGGCCGGCGTCGGCCTTCGGCAGCGAGGCGAAGAGGCCCTTGAGCAGGTCAGAGCGCGACACCACGCCGACTACGGTCTCGCCGCGAAGCACGGGCAGCCGCTTGACGCGCCGATGCATCATCAGGTCGACGGCTTCACTGAGATCGGCGTCCTCGGAGATCGTGACCACGTTCGAGGTCATGGTCTCGCCGACCTTGCGTCCATGCGTGTGGGCGTAGGAATCCGCCAGCCGTCCTCCGCTCAGCAGGAACTCCAGCCAGCGGGGTCGCTTCTTCTCCGTGCCGAGCTCCGCCCGCCGCAGAAGGTCGCCCTCGCTGAGGACGCCGACCAGCGCGTGGTCTGCGTCGAAGACGAAGAGGGCGCTGACGCGCGAGCGAAGCATGGTCTCGATCGCTTCGGCGAGCGTCGCCAACTCGGGAACGCCGATCGCGCCATAGGTCATCACGTCTCGGACACGCATGCGAAGCCCCGCTGGCGGTTGGCCGCCGGCAACGCCGGTCGGCGGGCCTGCCCTAGCCCGGCGGAGTTCGTCCCGCAAATGCCTATTGCCTAGGACCTGCCGCCTGCTGCCTAGTGCCCGGTGAAGCGCCGAAGGCGCGAACGAGCCGCCGACTGCCGCAACGGAGCCAACTATGACCAATCCCTTCGTCGTCGAAGTTCTGCGCGGCGATCGGGTCGAATCGGCCCACCGCGGGGCGGGTGCGGTCGTCGACCCGGACGGCCGGATCGTGTTCGCCTTCGGCGACGTCGATCGTCCCGTTTACCCGCGCTCGGCGGTCAAGGCGCTGCAGGCGCTGCCGCTGATCGAGAGCGGCGCCGCCGACCGGCTGGGCTTGAGCGAGACGGAGATCGCGCTCGCCTGCGCTTCGCACTCGGGCGACGACGAACACGTCGCGCTGGCAGGCGGGATGCTGGCGAAAGCCGGGCGCGACGAAAGCGTCCTCGAATGTGGGGCGCACTGGCCGCTCGGCGAAGCGGCCGCCCGGGCGCTCGCCCGGGCGGGCCGAAACCACGGCGCGCTGCACAACAACTGCTCGGGCAAGCACGCCGGCTTCGTCTGCGTCGCCTGCGCCGCCGGGATCGGGCCGAAGGGCTACGTCGCATGGGACCACCCGGTGCAGCGGGAGGTCACGGCGGCGCTGGCGGACGTCACGCAGGCCCGCCTCGACGAGGAGACGCGGGGCGTCGACGGCTGCTCGATCCCGACCTATGCGATTCCCTTGCGCGCGCTGGCGCACGGGTTCGCCCGCTTCGCGACGGGGCAGGGGCTCTCCGCCACGCGCGCAAAGGCCGCGGCGCGCATTCGCGCCGCGGTCGCGGCGCATCCGGCGGTCGTCGCCGGGGCGGGGCGGTTCGACACCGAAGTGATGAAGATCCTCGGCGCGCGGGCCTTCACCAAGACGGGCGCAGAGGGCGCGTATTGCGCCGCTCTGCCCGAGCTCGGACTCGGGCTCGCAGTCAAGGCCGACGATGGGGCAGGGCGCGCCGCGCAGGCGATGATCGCCGCTCTCCTTCGCCGCTTCGGCGGTTTCGACGACCGGCTGAACGCGAAGCTCGCGCCGTTCGCCGCGCCCAGGCTCATGAACTGGAGCGGAATCGAGGTCGGCGCGCTGCGTCCGGCCGGGCCGCTGGGGCACGAAAGACGGTAGCCGGTCGGCGCTGCCTCGTGAGAGCGGCCGATCCTGGCGGCAGCGGCGGCGTTCCGCGTCCGGCTTGGCGGCGCGCCGGCAAATGCCCTATTGCCTGCTTCCGGCTGCCGACTGCCTGAAAGGGAAGGGATAATGCGGCTTGCGGTCTTCGCCATCCTTGCGGCGCTCGTCGCGCCGGGCGCGGCTCGCGCGGCGGATCCGTGCCCGGACGTCGCGCGCGCGGTCGCCACGCTGAATGCCGACGACGAATTCCAGGCGACGACGCAGCTCTTCGCCGCGGCGCGTTTCGGCTGCGAGCGCGAGGCGCACGCCCTCCTCGACCACGGCGCGACGGTCGACGCCAGGGATCGCGAGGGGATGACCGCGCTCGCCAGGTCCGCCCGGGCCGGCAAGGTCAAGGTCATGCGGCTCTTGATCGACAAGGGCGCGAAAATCGACGCGCGGTCGGTCGACGGATCGACGCCTCTCTTCTATGCGGCGGAATCGGATCGAGCCGAGGCCGTCCGCCTGCTTCTCGACCACGGCGCCGACCCGAACATCCCCGGCCGGAGCGGCGAGAGGCCGATCGCCGCGTCCGCCTACAACGGTTCGATCGGCGCCGTCGAACTCTTGCTCGAGCACCGCGCGGACCCGAACGCGGTCGACGACGAGGGCAAGGGCGCGATGGTCTTCGCCGCAGGACGCGCCTATGCGCCGATCGTGGACCGGCTGGTCGAGGCCGGCGTCGACGTCAACCGCCGCTACGGCCACGACCTGACCGCCCTCATGTGGGCCGCAGGCCACGACGCCGGCGCAGGCGTCGAGGACGTGGACGCCACCCTGAAGCTGCTCGTCGAACGGGGGGCCGAGCGCGGCCTCAAGGACGACCGCGGCGAAACCGCCGCCGACATTGCGCGCAAGCTCGGACGCGAGCGCGAAGCGAAGATTTTGGAGGCGAAGTAGGCTCTGTGGACGCGGCCGCCGCGCTCAGCGCGCGCGGCTACATCGTCCCACGCAGCGAGCGCTCCTCACAGCCCGGCCAGATAGCTTGCGATCGCCGCGATCTGCTCGGGGGTGACCGTGTTCATCAGATCGGACATGCCCGGATTGTTGGCGCGGGTGCGATCGCGAAAGTCCATCATCGTCTTGAGGAGATAGTCGCGCTGCTGCCCGGCGAGCCGCGGAACGGACGAATCGCCCTGGAACTGTTCGAGGTGGCAGCTGGTGCAGACGACCGACTTGATCGCCGTCTTGGCGATGTCGGCGTCGGCCTTCGGCGCGGGCGGAGCGCCGGTGTTGGGCCACGGCTTGGCGGAGAAATATTCGGCGAGCGCGACAGCGTCCTCTTTGACGACATTCTTCGCCACCGAAGCCATCGGCTCGGCCGTGCGTGCCCCTTTCTGGAAGTCGCGAAACTGCAGATAGAGATAGCCGGCGTTCTGCCCCCAGATGATCGGCGTCGCTTTGTCTTCCGGCACGCCTTTGAGGCCGTGGCAGGCGCCGCAGATCTCCGCCTTCTCTACCACCGACTCCGAATAGGCTGCGCCTGAGACGACGAGCAGCGCCGCTGCCAGCGCAATACGCAACATACAACAGTTCTCCCGTGCGCGGGCTCAACCCGCCGGCGTTAATGAGCGTCGCGCCGGGCCGCCGTCAACGAAAAAGGCCGCCCTCTTGTAGACGCGGCCGCTGGCCGCGTCAGGCGCGCTCGACACGCGCGCCGACAGTCGCGGTCGTCCAGCCGCGGTCCATAGGCAGGCTATGGACCGCGGCTTAGGTGGACGGAGCGGCGGCTCTAGCCGTCCCGTCATTCGACCGTGAAGGCGATGATGGCGTCGCCGCGCGGGAAGTCGATTTGGGTGTTTCCGCCCGCGCCGACGACGACATACTGCTTGCCGCCGACCGCGTAGGAGGAAGGCGGCGCGTTTACGCCCGCGCCCGCCTGGAACTGCCACAGCACCTTGCCGTTGGTCGAATTATAGGCCTTGAACCAGCCGTTGCCCTCGCCGGCGAAGACGAGCCCGCCAGACGTCGCCAATATGCCGCCGATCATCGGCTGCGGCGTCTTGACCTGCCAGGCGATCTTGCCGTTGTTGTAATCGACCGCCGTGATGTTGCCGGTCTGGACCCCATTCGGAACATTGGTGAAGGCGCCGCCGAGCCAGAGCTTGCCGTCCGGATAGGGGGCGCTTGCGACCGTATAGGTCATTTCCTGCTCGAGATTGATCGCGTAGGCGAGATGCTGCCCTGGGTCGGTCGCAATCGGCGACCATTCGACGCCGCCGTTGGCGCCCGGGAACATCTTCGCCGAGTTGGGGTCGAGCGGCTTGGTCGGCGTCGGCAGGGTCCAACGGTCCTTCTCGGACACCATCGGCTGGGAGAAGCGGATCAGGCTGCAGTCCTTGCGGTCGTGCACGAAGACGTAGCCGATCTTGCCGGCGTGCATGACGGCCGGAACCATTTTGCCGGACTTGTCGGCGGCGTTCACCAGCACGGTCGGGCTGACCGCGTCCAGATCCCACACGTCGTGCGGAATGTACTGGAAATGGCAGACGTATTTGCCGGTGTCCAGATCGACCGAGACGAGCGAGTCGGTATAGAGGTTGTCGCCGGGGCGAATCGCGCCGTCGAGGTCGGGGGACGGGTTGCCGACCACGAAATAGATGCGCTTGTTGGCGAGGTCGACCGACGGATTCTGCCACACGCCGCCGCCGAGCGTCTTGTAGGGGTCGCCGTTCTTGGCCAACGCCGCCTTCTCGGCCTCGATGTCGCGGTGCTCGTCGCGGCCGGTCGCGTCCTTGGTCGCCCAGACGCCGACCGAGTTCTCGGGGATCGTGTCGAAAGTCCAGAGCAGCTTGCCGTCCTTGGCGTCATAGGCCTTGACGAAGCCGCGGATGCCGTATTCGCCGCCATTGGTGCCGATCAAGATCTTTCCGTCGACGGCAGTCGGGGCCATTGTTTCGCTATAGCCCTTCTCCGGGTCGCCGACCTGCTGTTCCCAAACGACGTCGCCGGACTTGGCGTCGAGCGCAACCAGCTTCGCGTCGAGCGTCCCGACATAGACCCGGTCGTTGTAGACGGCGACGCCGCGGTTGTTCGGGCCGCAGCAGAAGGTCGTCACCAAGCCGAGCTTGGGCTTGAAGTGCCAGATTTCGACGCCGGTCTTGGCGTCGAGCGCGTAGACGTGGCTGTATGAGGTGGTGACGTACATCACGCCGTTGACCACGATCGGCGACGTCTCCATCAACTCCTTCACCTCCGTCTGGAAGATCCAAGCCGGATGCAGGCGGCCGACGTTGCCGCGGTTGATCTGGGCGTTCGGGTAGAACCGGGTCTGCTCGTAGTTGCCGTTGGTGTGCAGGAAATTCGATCCGTCATGCGCGGCGTTGTTGAGCTGGCCCTGCGAGACCGGCGTCACGGCTGCCGTCTGAGACGCCATCATGGCGGAGTTCTGTTTGACTTCCTGCGCGCCGGCCGGCGAAGCCAAAACGACAGCGGCGGCGCAAATTGATCCGAGCAGCAGTGCTTTACTGAGGACTTCAGTCATCGGCGTTTCCTCCCTAACGTCGCACACATTGCACGCAGGCTTCCGGTTTGTCACCCGGGGGCCTTGAAAAAACCGCAGACAATTCACCTGCCGCCGGGAATTCTTCGGAAACGAACAATGGGACGATAGGCACTAACTATTGCTCGCCCGTCGCGTGCGTCGTCGGGGCTGTCGGAAGCGGCCTGCAGTTTTACGCGAGTCTGCCCATCAGTTTCCGCGCCGTCGCCTCGTCCGTCACCAGCATGGTCGGCTCGAGGAGCTTGATCGCGCCTTCGATGGCCTCGACCTTGTCGGGCCCGCCGGCCGCCACAACGCGGATTGGAGCGGCGCGGACGGCCTCCATCGGAACCGACATCACCCGCTGGTTGAGCGGATGGTCGATGATCCGCCCGTCGCGGTCGAACACGTTGCACAGGAGTTCGCCGACGCCGCCGAACTCGCGCATGAGCCGCCGTTCGTTCTCGCCGATGAGCTCGAAGCGCGCGATGGTCGCCTCAGCGCCGAGCGAGCCGACGCTGACGACGACGGCGTCGAGCGCCCCGGCGAACGCGTACACCGCCCCGAGCCCGCAGCGCTCGATCAGCGCCGCCTTGGTCTGGGGGCTGTCGACGAGCGCGGGCGCCGGAATGAGATAGCAGTCGGCGTTGAAGGCGCGGGCGAAGGCGGACGGGAACTCGGCCGGATTGTCGTGCGCGAAATGGGTCACGCCGCCGACGAGCGAGACGACGCTGAGGCCGCGCAGGGAGCGCTCGCGAAGGTACTCCAGGGAGCGGTTGAGGGTGCGGCCCCAGCCAAGGCCGATCCTCATGTCGTTGCGCAGGATCGAAGAGACGTAGTCGCCGAGCGCCGCGCCGACCGGCCCGGTCGGGTCCGCCGCCGGCGCGGACAAAGGGGCCACCATCGCTTCCTCGAGCCCGTGCGCCTTGCACAGCGCCGCCTCCAGACCCCCGAGCTCCGCGTGTCCGCGTGAAAGCGCGATGCGCACCTCCCCGAGCGCCTTGGCCTCGGCCAGCATGCGCACGACCGTCACCCGGCCGACCCCCAGCGCGTCGGCGATAGCGCTCTGCGTCATCTCCTCGACGAAATACATCCAGGCTGCGCGTTGGCGAAGCCGCTCGCTGCGCCTCGGCGCTCGCGACGGCTCTGTGGCGATGTGCTCCTGCGTCATGGTCTCCTTCTAGCCGGAAAGCAGGCCGGCAGTCTCACGTAAGGCTGTCGAAGAACGAGGCGATGAAGATGATCAGGCCGGCGAGAAACGCAAGCAGGACGAACCCTGCAACGACGACACGCTCCTCGGTCCAGCCGCGCGCCGACGCGGCGGGCCCGTCGACTGCGAAAGCCGGCGGGCCCTCCTCGGGCGGCGGTTGCGGGACGGCGGGCGGCCGAGGCTCGGGGTCCATGGCTGGCCGAGGCGCCCTTCGAACTATCTCGACCGACTGACGCCGCTGCAACGGCTCGCGCATGCGGGCGCGAACCGCAGGCGCCTTTGCTCGGATCGCCGGTCGAGGCAGTTTCTGCGCCGCGCCGGCGCCGGCGAGCAGCACGAAAAGGGCGACGAGGGCGGGGGCGAAAACCCCGAGCGCGGGCGCGTTTGTCCCGACCCAGCCGGCGATGAGCGGGTCCGACACGGCCATTCCGCCGGCGATCCAGCCGAGGAACGCCGCGCCGACCGCGATGATTTCGGGCGCCCGGCCGACGAGCGCAGTCAGGATGAGGGCGCCATAGGCGATGATCGGAATGCTGAAGAGAACGCCGAGCGCCAGCAGCCAGAAATTGCCGCCGGCGATCGCTGCGAGCGCGACCACGTTGTCGAGGCTCATCGTCGCGTCGGCGAGCATGATGACCGCGGCGGCGGAAAGGAAATCGCCGGCGGTTCCGATTCCGCTGGCCTCCCCGTCATCGTCATCGCCTCTCTGACCGCTCACGTTGAGCGCGATGACGACGAGCATCCATGCGCCGACCAGCTTGACCAGCGGGACCCCGAGCAGGGCGTTGGCGAACAGGATCATGACGAGCCTGAGCACGATCGCGCCGATCGCGCCGACAAGAACCGCTCGGCGCGTGTCTTCCGGCGGCAGCCTCCGGCAGGCAAGCGCGATGACGATCGCGTTGTCCGCGCCGAGCAACAGGTCGACGAAGAAGACCTGCAGGAGGAGGAAGAGCCAGCCGGCGGCGTCGATCATGCGGACCGGTCCGCAGGCTCAAATCCCCCTGCTTGGGGCTCCCCTCGCTCCATCGGCAATCTCAAGGTTTGGCGTTGTCCGGCGAAGGCGCCTGAGGGCCGGATTTGAGGAGCCGCATGAAATCCGCATCCGGGCTGACGACCATGGTCGGAGCGGAGTTTGCGAGCGCCCCCTTGTAGGTCTGAAGAGACCGATACATGGAATAGAACTGCGGGTCCTTCGAAAAGGCGTCTGCGAGCGTCTTGTTCGCTTCCGCGTCGCCCTCGCCGCGCGCCAGCGTCGCCGCGCGCTGGGCCTCGGACAGCATGACCGTGCGCTCCCGGTCGGCGCGGGCCTGGATTTCCTGTGCCCATTCGAAACCCTGGGCCCTCAGTTCCTTCGCCTCGCGCTGCCGCTCGGACTTCATCCGGTCGTAGATCGCCTGGCTCGTCTCGAACGGCAGGTCGGCGCGATGGAAACGCACCTCGTCGACCGAGATCCCGAGCGGTTTGGCTTTCGCCGCGACCTCGCCCTTGATCACGTCGAGGATGTGGCCGCGCTCATCGGTCAGCAGGGCGCGCAACGGGATCTGGCCGAGCTCCCGCCTCGCCGACGAACTTACGAGTTGGGCGAGTTGCGCGTTCGCCGCTTCCGGCGTTCGCAGAGCCTGGTAGAAGCGCAACGGATCGACGATGCGGTAGCGGGCGTAGGGTTGCAGCTCGAGCCGCTTCTGGTCGCCCATGATCGCCTGTTCGACCGGCGGCTCGAGCAGCAACGAGCGCGTCGACGTCAGATAGACCGTGTCGATGAACGGCGCCTTCACCTTTAGGCCGGGCTGGTCGACGACGCTCACCGGCGCGCCGAGCCGGACGACGAGCGCCTGCTCGCCCTCGCTGACGACATAGACCGAGGAGGCGAGCAGATCGAGCGCCAGCGCCACCACGGCGACCGCCGCCAGCCAACGGCTTCTCATTTTGCCGCTCCCTGCGCCGGAGCGACGGGAGCCGCCGCAGTCGGAGCAGCCGGCGTGGGCGATTTGAACTCGCTCAGCGGCATGTAAGGCAGGACGCTCGACATGCCTTTCCCGGACGTGTCGACGACGACCTTCGAGGCCTTCTTGAGCACCTCGTCGACGCTGTCCAGATAAAGCCGCCAGGCGGTGACGTCCTTCGCCGCCTCGTAGCTCCTGAGCAGCGGCAGGAAAGCGTCCGCCTCGCCATGCGCGAGGTTGACCACCTGGACCTTGTAGGCTTCGGCCTCCTGGCGAATGCGCTCCGCGTCGCCGCGGGCGCGCGGCAGAATGTCGTTGGCGTAGGCCTCGGCCTCGTTTCGGGCGCGCTCCTGGTCGGCGCGGGCTCGCTGCACGTCGTTGAACGCGTCGATGACTGCGAGCGGCGGTTCGACGCGCTGCAGTTGCACCTGGGTGATCTCGACCCCCGCGTGCTCGTCGTCGAGAAGAGTCTGTAGCAAGGCTAAGGTCTCATCGGCGATCTGCTGGCGCTTGTCCGACATCGCCGCCTGGATCGGGGTGCGGCTGATGACGTCCCGCAATGCCCCCTCCGCGGTGATCCTGACGGCGAGCTCCGGGTTGTCGACCTTGAACAGGAACTGGCCCGGGTCGCGGATCTTCCAGAACACGGTGCAGTCCGCTTCCACGATGTTTTCGTCCCCGGTCAGCATCTGCCCTCCGCGGCTCGATCGCCCGTCTGCGGTCGCCGCTCCAGCGCTGGCGCTGACGCCGAGCTGAATCTGATTGACCTGGGTGACCTTGGGCAGCAGCACCGTATCGAACGGGTAGGGCATGTGGACATGCAGGCCGGGGTCCGTCGTCTCGACCCATTTGCCGAAGCGTAGGACGACGCCCTTTTCGTCCGGCTGGACGCGGTAAAAAGCTGTCGAGAGCCATGCGACAATCACGACGCCGATGAGCGAGGCGGCGCCGCGGCGACCGAGTCGGGGCATGCGGAAAACGTCGCCGAGGCTCGTCCTGACCATGCTCCAAACGTCGAGCGGCGCGGCGGTGGTATCTTCCGCCGCCGGCGGGATCTCGCGCGCGTCAATCTTGTCCAACGACCAGGCTCTCCTCGAGCAACATCCGCGCCCGCGCCCGCAACTTCTCGCTCTCGCTCTTCAATTGACCGCAGGCGGCGAGAATGTCGCGGCCGCGCGGCGTGCGCACGGGGCTCGCGTAGCCTGCGTTGAAGACAATTTCGGAAAACCGCTCGATCGTGCCCCAGTCCGAGCACTCATAGGTGCTGCCGGGCCAGGGGTTGAAGGGAATGAGGTTGATTTTGGCAGGCAGCCCCTTGAGGAGCCGCACCAGCGCCCTTGCCTCGGCCGGCGTGTCGTTGATCCCTTTCAGCATCACGTATTCGAAGGTAATTCGCCGCGCGTTCGACGCCCCGGGATAATCGCGGCAGGCCTGCAGGAGTTGCTCGATCGGGTACTTGCGGTTCAGCGGCACGAGCTTGTCGCGCAGCGGATTGTTCGTCGCGTGCAGCGACACGGCGAGCATCGCGCCGCATTCCGCGCCGAGCCGGGCCATCTCGGGGACGACGCCGGAAGTCGACACCGTAATCCGCCGCCTGGACAGCGACAGGCCGTCTCCGTCGGTCAGGATGGCGATCGCGTCGCGCACGGCGGCGAAATTGTAAAGCGGCTCGCCCATGCCCATGAATACGACGTTCGACACCGCGCGCACGCCTTCGCCGGACGGCACGAGTCCGTCGCTGGGCGGGGCGCCGCCCGGAAAATCGCCGAGGCGATCGCGCGCGACCAGCACCTGGCCGACGATTTCCGCTGCGGTCAGATTGCGCACGAGCGGCATCGTGCCCGTATGGCAGAACGAGCAATTCAGCGTGCAACCGACCTGGCTGGAGACGCAAAGTGTGCCCCGATCCGTTTCGGGGATGTAGACGCACTCGATTTCGGCGCCTCTGTCTCGCGGGTGCGCCGGCGGCATCCTCAGAAGCCACTTGCGGGTGCCGTCGGTCGAGACCTTCTCCTCGACAATTTCCGGCCGCCCTAGGTTGTAACGCTCCGCTAACTTTTCGAGCAGAGGACGTGAGATATTGCCCATCGAAGCAAAGTCGGGCGCGCCGCGATGATAGATCCAGCGCCAGAGCTGCGAGACGCGCATGTTGCGCTCGCGCTCGGCGACGCCGAGATCGGCGAGTGCGCGGGCGATTTCGGCTCGCGTCGCGCCTGCGAGGCGCGCCGGCGCGCCGCCTTCGGCCGGGGGTAGGGGGAGGCTCATGGCGCGGGAGCTTTACCACGCAGGCCGGCGAGCCTCCAACGTCCAATTGTCGCATCAACGCGTCGTGTTTGGGTGAGCCGAGGCGAGGTCTAGTTTAGGCCCCGATTTCCGGCTATCGGTTTTCCGAGTTGCTTTCGATGAAGTGGAGCAGGCGATGCGAAGCAGCATCTTGAGGGCCTTCTTGCTTGTTTTTGCAGCATTGAATTTGGGCGGCGCGGCGCGCGCGGCCGAGTGCGGCGACAGCCCCGACGGATTCAGAGTGTGGCTGGAAGACTTCAAACAGGTGGCGATCAACGACGGCGTCTCGCCGGACGTGGTCGATAGCGCGCTGGCCACGGCGAACTTCGACCGCTCGGTCCTTGCCCATGACCATGGCCAAGGATCGCTCCAAGGCAACTATGCCGCCTTCGCGGCGCGGCACATCACCCCTGGACGGATCAAGCGCGGCAAGACGATGCTGCTCGCCTATGCAGAGCCGCTCGAGAGAATCGAGCAGCGCTATGGAGTGCCCGGACCGGTTCTGGTCGCCATCTGGGGTCTCGAAACCGATTATGGCGCCGGGCTCGGGCAATATCCGACCTTCAGCGCGCTCGCCACCCTGGCCTACGACTGCCGTCGCGGAAGCCTCTATCGGGCGGAGCTCATCGACGCGCTGATGATCGTTCAGCGCGGCCTCCTGCAGCCGCAGCAGATGCGGGGGGCCTGGGCGGGCGAGCTCGGCCAGACCCAGTTCATGCCCTCGGCCTACTTGAAGTATGGAGTTTCCGCCAATGGCGGGCGAGGGGGCAACCTGATCGGCAATTCCGCCGACGCGCTCGCCTCGACCGCGAATTTCCTGCATGCTCACGGCTGGCAGCGTGGGGCCGGATGGGACGAAGGGCAGCCTAACTTCGCAGCGCTCCTCGAATGGAACAGCGCCGTGGTCTACGCCAAAACGATCGGCGAGTTCGCGGACAGGTTGAACGAGCCTTAGCCGCGGCGTCAGGCCGCCGGGTTGCCGAAGACGTCGTTCGTCTGCGCGGTGACACGGACGAACGTCGTGCGCTTCGACACCTCCTTGAGGTGGGCCGCGCCGATATAGGTCATCATCGACCGGACGCCGCCCATGATCTCGGCCATCGTCCCGTCGACCGGGCCCCGGTACGGGGTCTCCACGGACTTGCCCTCGGCCGCCCGGTAATGGGCGACGCCGCCGGAATGCTTCTTCATCGCGGCCTCCGACGACATGCCGTAGAATGTCATGCCGACCGGCGCCTTTACGCCGTTTCGCTCCTCGTAGCGGATCTCGCCGTCGCATTCGTCGTGGCCGGCCAGCATGCCGCCGAGCATGACGAAGTCCGCCCCGGCGCCGAACGCTTTGGCGACGTCTCCCGGCCCGGTGCAGCCGCCGTCCGCGCAGACCTGGCCTTTGAGCCCGTGCGCGGCGTCGGCGCATTCGATGATGGCGGAGAGCTGCGGATAGCCCACGCCCGTGACGCGCCGGGTCGTGCAGACCGAGCCCGGGCCGATGCCGATCTTCACGATGTCGGCGCCGGCCAGGATCAGCGCTTCCGTCATGTCTCCCGTGACGACATTGCCGGCCATGATGACCGACTCCGGATGGTCGTCCCGCACCCGTTTGACGACGTCCAGAAACCTTTCCGCGTAACCATTCGCGACATCGAGGCATATGAGGCGGATCGGCGCGGTCTTGGCGACGGCCGCCAACTTCTTGATGTCGGCGGCGGTGGTGCCGAGCGAATAGAAGGCGTGGACGCCGTCCGGACCGGCGAAGAATTTCGCGAGTTCGGCCTCGGGGTAATGTTTGTGCAACGCGGTTAGCGCGCCGTGCTTGCCGAGCGCGCGCGCCATCGCCAGAGTGCCGGTCACGTCCATGTTGGCGGCGATGAGCGGAAAGCCTTTCCACTCCGAGCCCGTGTGCAGAAAGCGGAACGCCCGGCTGACGTCCACGGCGCTACGCGTGTTGAGGGTGGAACGCTTCGGCCGGATGAGAACGTCCTTGAAATCCAGCTTGACGTCGGTTTCGATACGCATTGCAGTTCCACAGGGGGAAGACCAGCCCCAAAGGATGTACCATACCCGGCGGATGAAGCGAATTGGGCAGGAAACGGAGAGCGGGAATGAGCGACGAACTTGTTTTCTACACCCACCCGATGTCGCGAGCGCGGATCGTGCGCTGGATGCTGGAGGAGGTCGGCGCGCCTTATGAGACAAAAATCCTGGAGTTCGGCCACTCGATGAAGGGGCCGGAATATCTCGCGATTAATCCGATGGGCAAGGTGCCCGCCATCCGCCACGGCGAGACGGTCGTCACCGAGGCGGCGGCGATCTGCGCCTATCTGGCGGACGCCTTTCCCGCCGCAGGCCTTGCGCCGCCGCTGGCCTCGCGCGAGCGCGGCCCTTACTACCGCTGGCTGTTTTTCGCCGCCGGCCCGGTGGAGGCGGCAGTCACCGACAAGGCGCTTGGGTTCGAAATTCCGGCCGAGCGTGAGGGAATGGTCGGATACGGCAATCTCGAGCGCACGCTGGCCGCGCTGGAAGGCGCGCTTTACCGGACGGAATACATCGCCGGCGACCGCTTCACCGCGGCGGACGTCTATGTCGGCTCCATGGTCGGTTGGGGCATGGCGTTCCGCGGAATCGACAAGCGTCCCGCTTTCGAACGCTACTGGGGGCTGCTCGCCGCGCGCCCGGCGGCCATCCGCGCCAAGGAGATCGACGACAAGCTGGTCGAGGAGCGGCGGAAGGCGGGCTAGGGTTATCCGAGTCCCGGAAGGATGCGTCGATGCGTTTGAAAGGCAAGACGGCCCTGATCACGGGCGCGGGGCAGGGGTTCGGCTACGGCATTGCCGAGACCTTCGCCCGGGAGGGCGCGCGCGTCGCCTGCCTCGATCTGAAGCCGGACGTGGCCGAGGCCGCCGCCAGGCGATTCAGCGACGGGGCGATCGCCCTTTGCGCCGACGTGTCGAGCCGCGAGGACGTGGCGCGCGCGGCGAATGCCGCGATCGAGGCTTTCGGGCGGATCGACATCCTGGTCAACAACGCCGGCACCACCCACCGCAACAAGCCTCTCATGGAGGTGGAGGAGGCGGAGTTCGACCGCGTTTTCGCGGTCAACGTCAAGTCGATCTTCCTGACCGCCCAGGCTTTCGTGCCGCACATGCGCGAGCACGGCGGCGGCGTCATCGTCAACGTCGGCTCGACCGCCGCTTTGCGCCCCCGCCCGGGGCTCACGGTCTACAACGCCTCGAAAGGCGCGGTGCACGTGATGACGAAATCGATGGCGGTCGAGCTCGCGCCGGACAAAATCCGGGTCTGCGCCGTCGCGCCGGTCGCCGGGGAGACGCCGCTGCTCGCGATGTTCATGGGCGAGGACACGCCGGAGAAGCGCGCCGCCTTCCGCGCCACCGTGCCCCTCGGTCGGTTCTCGACGCCGCACGACGTCGGCGCCGCGGCGCTCTACCTCGCCAGCGACGAGGCGTCGTTCCTGACCGGGGTCGTGCTGGAGGTCGACGGGGGCCGCTGCATCTGACCCGGAGCCGCAATGTCTTGTGAAAACACGGCTTCTGTTCAGCCTCTTGCGGATATCTGTTAACCGAGAAGCCGAAGATCGGCGACCGGGTCATTTGGGATCTTGCTCACCATTATGCGGTAACTTTATGAGCGCATGTCGCGCCCTCCTGGCGAGCCGGGCGGACGAGGGAGCGCGGCCGCAAGCCAAATCAGCCCAAGCCAGCCCAAGGGAAACCAAGGGAAAGCAAGGAAATGGAGCTTGGATTCTCTTGGATTTACTTGGATTTACTTGGATTCATTCGTCCAATTCGTGGTTTTTCAAGGAGTTAGCGGCGCAATTCAGAGAGAAAAAACCGTTGACCCTCCATCCGGGCGCCGTCCCCCACCTATCTCTCATACCGACCTCACTTCCCCTCGCTATTGCCGTCTGTCAACGAGCGCAAAAGTACCACAGATCTCGTGAAGTTGCAAGAACAAAACATAAACATGGACAATGCGCGCCTGGTCGCCGGAGCTTTCCCCTTCTCTTCTCCGCGGAATTGATCGGGCGATCTTGCCGCCGAGGCCGGAACTCAGGCTCGCGCCGCGCGCAGCTCGGACGCGCCCTGTCGGCTCGACGCAGGCCTCGCGCTTCGATCTCTGCACTTAACTCCAGCACATTTTAGCGAAATAGGCGTTTCAGATCGCGCGCTCACTCGGCCGCGAAAAACGCCGCGACCTCGGCCTTGATTCCCGGCGGCTCCAGCGGGAGGAGGCCCGCGCGGAGGATGCGGGTCTCGATCGCGTCCGTCCCCCGCTTGTGGTGGATCATCACCCGCCGGTCCGGGTCGACGATCAGGTAATGCTCGACGCTCATGAGCGAGAAATAACCATCGAGCTTGACCCCGTGATCGTCCGCCGCAGTGCTCGGCGACAAGACCTCTACGACCACGACGGGGTTCAGGATTTCCATCGTGTTGAGATCAAGCGGCGGAGGGCAGACGACCAGCGCGTCGGGCTCGAAGGCGGTGCGCGCAGTGATCCGCACGGTCATGCCGTCCGGGAACATGCGGCAGGCTAGCCCGGCGTGCTCAATGGCGGCTTTCAGCGACTCTTGCACGGCATATTTGGTCAGCGCGTGAACGGCGCGCTCCGGCGCCATCATCACGGGGCGCCCGTCGCGCAGCTCCCAACGTCCATCCCGCCCCTCCGCCCACCGGAGGAATGCGTCGACATCCATGTCGCTCTTCGCTGCGTCCGCCATGGGAACACTTTAGCATCGAGAGCGCCAACCGCGAAGTTGACGTTTGTGGACGTACGCAAAAACTAACCCCAGCGCATTACGGCGCTGCTTCACCGTCGGTGTATTGCGGCGATGTGAGCGGCGCCACAGCTGGAAGGCTCGTGACGTGCTATTCTCTGCAACGAAGCGCTGAACGGACGAGCGATCGCGGAATTGGGCGACGGGGCGGCTCGGTCTGGGCCGTGCTTCGAGGCTGTGGAGTGGAAAAAGGGGAGGACCGACGATGACGAGCCTTTTTCGTGGGGTGGCGAAGCAGCCCATCTCGCGCGTTTGGGCGATTGCGTTTTGTCTCACGAGCCTGGCTAAGCGCTTTGGGGCGGCGCTTTCCGCCGTCGCGGCCGTCGCCTTCCTTGTCGCTCCGGCCTTTGCCGACGCGCCGGCTGAAAAGCGGGTGGCGCTGGTGATCGGCAATGGCGCCTACCGGAACGCGCCGAAGCTCGACAACGCGGCATTCGACGCTCGGGCGGTCGCCGACGCGTTCCGGAAGCTCGGCTTTCAGGTGGTCGACGGTTACGATCTCGACGTCGAGCAGATGAGGGCGAAGGTTTCCGAGTTTTCCGCCGATCTGCCCGACGCCAAGTCCGCCGTGGTTTATTATGCGGGCCACGGCATTTCGGTCGACGACGAGAACTACCTCATTCCGACCGACATCGTGCTCAAGAGTCCGACCGATCTGGACCTCGGCGCAATCAGCGTTTCGCTTATTCTCAAGCAGATGAAGCGCGAGGACCGGGTCAACATCGTCGTTCTCGACGCCTGCCGCGACAATCCGTTCGCCAGCGCGCTGGCCAAGAACAAGACCCGGGCGATCATCGGCGAGCGAGGCTTGAGCCGGATCGACGGCGATCTCGCGCGGGGCACGCTGATCGCCTTCGCCAGCGATCCGAAGAGCACCGCTCTCGACGGGCCGCCGGGCCAGCATAGCCCGTTCACCGAGGCGTTCCTCGACCATGTCTTCGACCCGGGCGTGTCGATCGACACGGTCATGAGCCGGGTCCGGTCCGAAGTGTGGGAAAAGACGCATCACGGGCAGTTGCCGTGGGTCAATACGTCGCTCATCGGCGATTACGCTTTGAACCGCGGGATCTGCATCGGCACGGAGGGCGAGTGTCCGACGCCGAAAGCGCCTGTGCAGGTGGGAGCGGCGGCGGCCGCAGCCCCGTCCGCGAATGGCGCAGCCGCTGGGCAGTCCCAGGAGGATCTGTTGTGGGAATCGGCGCAGCATTCGAACATGCGCGCCGACTATCAGGCCTATCTCGACGCCTATCCGAACGGTTTCTTCGCCCGGATGGCGAAAAACCGGATCGCCAGCCTCGAAACCCCCGCGGCCCTGCCGTCGGATAAGGAGACCCCCGCCGCCCCGGCCCCGTCGGAGAAGGACTGGAAGGCGGAAATCGGGACAGCAGATACCGAGAAGGCGCTCGATCTGGCGCCCGCCGATCAGAAGGAGATTCAGCAGCGCCTGACGGCGCTGAACCTCTACAAGGGTCCCGCGACCGGCGCGCTCGATCCGGCGACCCGTCTGGCCTTGACGGAGTGGCAAAAGCAGCAGGGCGTCGCGCCGACCTCCTTCCTCGGTTCGATTCAGCTCGCCGCCCTGCGGGCTCAGAGCGAGGACGCCTACCGGAAGCTTCTCGCGGCGGAACCGGCCCCGGCGCCGCGGGCCAAAGAGGCGGCGCAACCGGCCCGGGAGGCGAGGCCCAGGCAATTGGAGCAACCGGCCCGGGAGCCGAGGGCCAGGCAAGCGGTCCAGCCTGCGACCCGCGCCGCGACGTGGGCGGCCAGGGAGCCTGTAAGGAGGCCTGAGCCGGCGCGGCGAGCCTCCAGAAGGAGGCCCGCAACAGAAACTGCGGCCGCCCCCGCAACGCCTGCCGGCTGCACCGGATCTCCGGAATGGTGCGCCAAGGCCGGACTGCCCGTCTCTGGCGACGCGCCGCAGACGTCGCGGCCGCCGGAGTTCCTCGGCGGGTTCACCGCGGGCGCCGCCACAGGGCTGATCATCGGCCGCTTCAGGCACTGATTGGATCGCCCGGGCGCCGCCGACCGGCGGGGGAAAGCCGCGCGGCTCCGCTTTTTGTCGTAGCGCTGGCGCGCATCTCCCGTGTTTGGAGGAGCCGGCTCGAGACAAGCAACGCGCTCCGCTGCAGGCGGCAATCGGCGCCACGGAACCTCCTCGCTCAGCATCAAGTTGCCTTGCTGAGCAGAGGAGGATCGCATGATCAAGCCCATCGCGCTGACGTTCGCTCTGGCGACAGCGTTTGCGCCGGCTGCGGCGCTGGCGGAGGTCAGCGGAGGATACGTCGGAGCTCCGTTGCCTGCGCTCATGGCGTCGCGGAATGCGTGCGACGGGGCTCAAGGCGCGGCGCCGATCGAGCGGCAGAGGCCGGGCCAAGTCCGGCGCAGAAGCGCGCGGCCCCCGATGGTCGGCCGGAGTTGCTGCGTCACAGGCATGTGCGCCGAAGGCGGAGGCTTCTGACTTAATTAAGCCTTCAGCTGTTCGCGGTGGGATGGTCCGTTCGCGCTTTTCCGCGGCAAACTCCCGCTCGCCGTACGAGACGAGCCGAGACAAAAAACCGTTCAAAAACGGCCCTTGCCCGTGGTAACGTCGTTCGAGGCCGCCTCGGGGGCGGTCCGGACGGGAGGAACGATTGAGCGAGCAAAGCAAATACATGATGGGCGAGGACCGGATCCCGCACGCCTGGTACAACATCATGGCCGATCTGCCGTCGCCGCCGCCCCCGGTCCTGCATCCCGGCACCGGCAAGCCGGTCGGACCCGACGATCTCTCGCCCCTCTTTCCGATGGCCCTGATCGGCCAGGAGGTCAGCGCCGAGCGGCACATCGAAATTCCGACCCCCGTCCGGGACGTCTATCGCATGTGGCGCCCGACGCCGCTCCATCGCGCCCGGCATTTCGAGAAGGCGCTGGGGACCACGGCGCGCATCTTCTACAAGTACGAGGGGGTGAGCCCGGCCGGCAGCCACAAGCCCAACACCGCCGTCGCCCAGGCCTTCTTCAACAAGCAGGAAGGCGTCACCAAGCTTTCGACCGAGACCGGCGCCGGGCAGTGGGGCTCGTCGCTCGCCTTCGCCGGCGCGCTGTTCGGCCTCGAAGTCAAGGTCTATATGGTCAAGGTCTCCTACAACCAGAAGCCCTACCGGCGGGCGCTGATGGAGACCTACGGCGCAAGATGCGTCGCGAGCCCGAGCGACGAGACCGAATCCGGGCGCGCCATTCTGGCGCAGCATCCGCATTCGCCGGGCAGCCTCGGCATCGCCATTTCGGAGGCCGTCGAGGTCGCGGCCAAGAACGCCGACACCAAATACGCGCTCGGCAGCGTCTTGAACCACGTGCTCCTGCACCAGACGGTGATTGGGGTCGAGGCGATCGAGCAGATGGAGCAGGCGGACGCCTATCCGGACGTGGTGATCGGCTGCGCCGGCGGCGGCTCGAATTTCGCCGGCATCGCCTTTCCGTTCCTCGGCAAGAAGCTGCGCGACAAACGCGACGTGCGGGTGATCGCGGTCGAGCCTTCGGCCTGCCCTTCGTTGACCCGCGGCAGGTACGCGTTCGACTTCGGCGACACCGGGCATCTGACGCCGCTGGTCAAGATGCATACGCTCGGGTCGGAATTCATTCCCCCTGGCTTCCACGCCGGCGGCCTGCGCTATCATGGCATGGCGCCCCTGGTCAGCCACTGCAAGGAGCTCGGCCTCATCGAGGCGCGCGCCTACCACCAGAATCCGTGCTTCGAGGCGGGCGTCATGTTCGCGCGGACCGAAGGGATCGTCCCGGCGCCCGAGACGACCCATGCGATCCGAGCCGTCGTCGACGAGGCCCTGAAGGCTCGGGAGGAAGGCAAGTCGCCGACCATCCTTTTCAACCTCTCAGGCCACGGCCATTTCGACATGCAGGCCTATACCGACTACTTCGCCGGCAAGCTCGAAGACCAGGATTACGATCCGAGGGCGCTTGAAGAGTCGCTCGCCCATCTGCCGAAGGTGGCGGCGGAGTGAACGCTGCTTTGCTCTTGTGGGCGAGCCGGCGAAGCTGGCGGCATTGGCGGCGGGGCAAAAACTTACGTTGGCCTCCACTCCGCTTGTGGAGCCGAAGTATCTTGGCTGTCATCCCCGCGAAAGCGGGGATCCAGAGCCCCGCGCCAAAAGGTTTTGTACCCGCGGCCACCCGCGTGCACGGGCATGACAACGTTGGGAGTTACCCGGCAAGGACAAAGGGACGAACGTCCTGGCCGGCCTCGTAAAGGCTCGTTCCGGCGTTCCGCGCGGCTCTGCGAACTCCGACCAGGCGAAGACTGCGGCGCTCGAGAAGCGCGTTCAGGCCGCGCAGCTCCGCCCTGCATTGAGACAGGAGCGGGCGGCGGCGTGCGCTGACCAGCCGTCCGAGGGCGTGGAATCGTCGTCCTCGTCGAGCTGGAGGCCGCGCTCCAGAATGTAGCGCAGGCCGCTCAGGATCGGCATGTCCGCGCCGCGCGTGGCGCTTCCCACGGCTTCCCAGTCGCCGTCCCCCGCCCGTGAGACGAAATGGCGAACGATGCGTGAAGCAAAGATCCCGCTCGACAGGTTGCGGTCGGCGGCGTCGCGCTCGAAGCGTCGCGCGAAATCGCCGCCGATCGAGGCCAGGGCCGCGCGAGCGATATGAGGGTTGGAGCAGGTGGAGACAATCTCACGCACGATCATTCATTGCCCTCGCTCGAGTTTGCTTCTCGCCCGCCGCCGTCTTTCTGACGAGTAAATTTGTTCTCAGGATGGCGTTGTCTCGGTTTGCATCAAGTAATTTTCGGATGAAGCGCGCGGGAATCCCGCAACCCGGACAATTGTAAAGGTTTTGTGATAGCGGTCATGTGCAGCGCAGCAAAAATATACGTGTAGCAAGGTTCGAACTAGCATCAACTTTAATTCATGCCGGATGATTTACGTATGAACCACCTCGAGCGCAGCAAGGGGGCGCATCGCTTTGAGCTTCGCATCGCTCCGCCGGTCTTTCGTACGGCGATTCTCTCCCATCGCTCAGGAATTCCCCCTGGGCGGCACAAATTCCCTGGCAAAAGGCACAGGGAATTTGCAAGCAACACGATGATATGAGGGTGTTTTTTCTCGGCCTGGCGCGCGTGTTTCGCCCGCCGCAATTCTCCGGAGGAATTCGCCGACGCCGGCGTCGGACCCTAAACGCCGAGCACCCTGGCGAGCTCTTCCCGCATCACCGTCGGGTCGACGTCGACGCCGGTCCAATACTTGACCCCGATCACGCCCTGGTTCACCAGCATGCCGAGCCCGTCCAGCGTCCGGCAGCCGCGTTCCGCCGCGCCGCGCAGGAACAGGGTGCGAGGGGGGTTGGGGATGAGGTCGGCCGCGACCATCGAGGGAGCGAGCGAGCCGAGGTCGAGATCGAGTTCTCCGTCGACGTCCGGATAGAGCCCGATCGAAGTCGCGTTGATGACGATGTCCGTGTCCTCGGGCACGCGGAACGCCTGAGGCCAGGGAACGAACTCCGCCGTGGCGCGCGTCCGGCCGTTCAGAAGCGCAACCAGCGGCTCCGCCCGTTCGCGGCTGCGGTTCACGACAACGATGCGGCTCGCTCCGGCGAGCGCCATTTCGACCGCGACAGCGCGCGCCGCGCCGCCCGCGCCGAACATCACGACCCTCGCCCCGCCGGGATCGGCGAGGGTGCGCATAGCCGCGACGAAGCCGCGGCCGTCGGTGTTCTCTCCGACGAATTTGTCGCCGCGGCGCACGACGGTGTTGACCGCGCCGATCAGCGCGGCCGATTGGCCGAGCCCGTCCAGATGGTCGATCACCGCCACCTTGTGGGGAAGCGAGCAATTGAATCCCGCCCAACCCATGGCTCGGGCGCCGCGGACAGCGTCGCCGAGAAGCTCCGGCGGAACCTCGCAATTGACGTAGCGCGCCGCGATGTGATGGTGGCGGTAGGCCGCCTCGACCATCGCGACCGTCGGATTTTCGGCCGCCGGCATGGCGAAGCAGCCGGTCAGCATCGGCAGGAAATTGACGGTCAACGCATCCTCCCGCTTCCGGCGCTGTCGGCCGGGTCAGCGTCATGTCACGGATGCTCGGCGCGCGTCAAAGGGCCGAGAGGGGAGTCGCGACCTGTTCGAGCGGCTTTCGCTCCGCCGCCACGGCGAAGCGGGCGGCGACAATCGAGGCTGCGAACATCAGCACGGCGGCGAAGACGTAGCCGCGGAACACGCTCTCTCGCGACCCGCTCTCGACCAGCATGCCGAAGACATAGGGTGCGGCGACGCCTCCGACGCCGGTTCCCAACGCATAGAACGTGGCGATCGTCATCGCCCGGATCTCGATCGGAAAGGTTTCGCTGACCGTGAGATAGGCGGCGCTGGCGGCGGGGGAGGCGACGAAGAAGACGATCATCCAGCCGACGGTCTGCGCGACGGCAGACAGAAGATCGCGCTCGAACAGCGCGCCGACGACGACCAGCAGAACGCCGGACAGCCCATAGGTGACCGAGATCATCAGCCTCCGCCCGATCGTGTCGAACAGCGGCCCGAGCACGATGGGTCCCAGAAAATTGCCGGCCGCAAAGGGCAGGATGTACCAACCGATATCGCTCGCGCCGACCCCGTAGAACCGGGTCAGGACGATCGCGTAGGTGAAGAAGATCGCGTTGTAGAAAAAGGCCTGGGTCGTCATCAGCGTGAATGCGACGAAGGTCCGCAACCGGAACCGGTTGACCAGGGTGTCGAACACTTGCGCGAGCGGCGTATGGGAGCGCGAGCGCAGTCGGATCGCGGCGCTTTCGGGGACCGGAGCAAGGACAACGCCCGCGTCGACGAACCGCTTTTCGATGCCGGCGACGACCGCCTCGCCCTCGCCCTCGCGCCCGTGGATGGCGAGCCACCTCGGACTCTCCGGGATCCACATGCGCATGGCGAAGACCACGACCCCGAGGACAGCGCCGGTGAGAAAGGCGAGCCGCCAGCCGAATTCGGGATCGAACAGGGCGGGGTCGAGGAGCACGACCGCGACCAGCGCGCCGAGCGCCGCCCCGACCCAGAAGCTGCCATTGATCGCGAGGTCCAGCCGGCCACGGAAGCGGGCCGGGATCAGCTCCTGGATCGTCGAATTGACGGCGGCGCATTCGCCGCCGATGCCGGCGCCGGTCAGGAATCGGAACAGGAAGAACGAGAACCCGTTCCAGGCCGCTCCGGTGGCCGCGGTCGCTGTGAGGTAGACGGCGATGGTGATGAAGAACAGCTTCTTTCGCCCGAGCCGGTCGGTCAGCCAGCCGAAGAACAGGGCGCCGAGCACGGCGCCCGAAAGATAGGCGGTGCCGGCGAAGCCGACCTCGGTGTCGGAAAAATGCAGCGCGGGCGCGAGCTTCAATGCGCCGGCGACGGATCCTGCCAAAGTGACTTCGAGACCGTCCAGGATCCAGGTGATGCCGAGCGCGGCGACGACAAGCGAGTGGAACCGGCCCCAGGGCAGGCGCTCGAGCCGAGCCGGGATGAGCGTCGAGACAATGTGTCCCTGGCGCGCGTCGCCCGGAGCCTTGTCTGCTGGGCCGTCATTCATCTTCGACGACAACCTGTGCGCGGCATGTTTCGCTCCTTCGCCTCAATGACCGTCTGCTTCAACAACAAAATTGCGTGACGCCTCGGCGCATTTTTGACCATGGTCCTCGCGACGTCGTGATCAAAGGCCGTCCGTGGAGCCAGGAACCAAAGAGGGCGCGGCACGTTGAAATTCGCCCCGTCAGGACCGAGCGCGTCCACAGCTGGGGCATGGGCGGGAACAGGGAGTCTCGTTCCAGCGTTCAGGGATCTGGTGCGGACCGCGGGCGGTGCGCCTCGACCAATCGAGAGAGCGTCCGTACGAATTTGCTTGGCGGTCCATCAATTGGAGGTCATGACATGAGACACACACTGACGGCGCTTGTTTCCGCCGCCTCGATCTGCGCGTTCGCCGGCGTCGCCCCGGCCGGAGCGCAGGCCTTTTACGGAGCGCCGGGGCCATACGCTACTCCGGCGCCCGGGCCCTACACACATTACCCGGAGGGCGGCCTGGTGAAGGGGGATTCGGTTGTCCCGCCGCAAATTTCCTACAGCCTTCCGCCCAGCGAACAGGTGGCGCAGCCCGGCGTTGTTGGCAGCTGTTCGATCATCGCCGGAAATCGCGTCTGCACCGACACTCCGGCGTATAATCCGCCGCAGTACGGATACGGCTACGGTTATGGCGCTCCGGGCGGGTTCCTCGGCGCAGCCGTCGGGGCGCCCGTCGCGGCAGCCGGCGCGCTGGCTGCAGCGCCTTTCGAAGCTGCCGGCGCCTTGACGGGTGCGCCCTATGCCCCGGCGCCTGGACTGTACGCGCCTGGGCCGTACGCGGCTGCTCCAATGGGATATGGACCTGCTCCTGTGGGGTACGCCCCGGTTAGGCACTACCCCGCAGGCGGTCCGGTCAAGGGCCAGTCTGTCGTCCCATCGCAGACAGCCTACAGCCTGCCGCCTAGCGAGCAGACCGCGCGCCCGGGCGTGGTGGGCAGCTGCTCGATCATCGCCGGAAACCGCGTCTGCTCGGCGGCGCCGGCCATACCATAAGCATCTGCAGCGCGTTACGCGAAGGAGTTCGCAGGCGCCGGCGGTCAACCGCCGGCGCTTTTTTTTGCCCGGCGTCCTTGAGGCCTTCGAATTGCAGCAAGGGAACGAAAAACCCCGAAACTCGTTGCTTCGCCGGACCGGAGAGCTCCAAGGCCAAGGGGGCTGGACGGTCGTCAAAGTGGGCTTTGTCGCGCGAAGCGCGACATTCGTCGTCATACATCCGCGCCCGCCTCGAGCGGCGCATTTCGTTGGGCGTATTGGTTGGCGCCCAGCGCAGCCCGAGAGGAGGGCGTTATGAGACTGGCGGTGTTCGGCGCGGCCCTTTCGACCGCGTTGCTTTCGGTGACCTGCGCCAACGCGCAAGACGCCGGCGTTTTCCAGAAGTGGTTGAGTCAGGACGCGCCGGAGTGCGTGCCGGTGTCCGAGTTCAAGACCGTGTCGACGGTGAAGGAGCTCACGCCGGCGCAGTTTCAGTTCGTGCGCGCGCTGTACGTGGCCCTGCCGCCGGTGTCGCGCAAGCTGCCGCCCGGGGACCATGCGGTCATGGCGACCGCAGGAGGCGCCGTGATGCTTGCGCTTGTCGACGGCGTGCAGGCCTGCGCCCGTTTTCTTGCCCCGGACTTCATCCAGACGATGCTGATTCAAGTCGGCGAGGGGCAGAACGAACACCTGGGGGTGCCTGTGAGCTGGCGGCCGCCGCTCGACTGGAATTGGGCCTCGGCCCTCCGCAGCGGCCCGAGCCTGTAAGGCCAAATCAGGAGGGCGGGCATTGATTATGGGATCGCCAAAGGGTTGTTCGCCGGCCGGGCGCATGTCGCCCGGCTAGTCGATGCCCGTCGGCGGCCGGATCATAACCGCAGCGGGGTTGCTTGCCCTGGCCGCCTCAGCGGCCTCCGCCGACGAGCCCTGCGGCGCTGCGGGTGCGAGCGCATCCGGGCGCGCTAGCGCCGCGCTGGAGCGGATGCGGCAACCAGAGAAGCTGTCCCTGGTGAACGGCGGGCTGGGCGCGCCATGGGGACACGGGCCGAAACCGGAAGGAGCGATCGGTTCGGCGGGCTTCGTCCCCGGAATCCCGCGCCTCCGCGTTCCTGCCTTGCAGGAGACCGACGCCGAGCTCGGCGTCGCCAATCCGGGAAACATCAGGCGCGGCGACACGGCCACGGCCATGCCGTCCAATCTCGCTTTGGCCGCCAGCTGGGACGTCGCGCTTGCGCGGCGGCAGGGCGAAGCGGTCGGCGCCGAGGCCAGGGCCAAGGGCTTCAACGTCCTGCTCGGCGGCGCGGCGAACCTGATCCGCGACCCCCGCGGCGGGCGCATCTTCGAGTATCTTTCCGAGGACCCGCTGGTCACGGGCGTGATGGCGGGCGCGGCGATCGCCGGAGTGCAGAGCAATCACATCATTTCGACGACCAAGCACTACGCCCTCGACGACCAGGAGACGGACCGCGTGGTGCTCGACGTCCGGATCGATCCGGCCGCGGCGCGCGAGTCGGACCTTCTGGCTTTCGAGATCGCCATCGAACGAGGTCGCCCAGGCGCCGTCATGTGCGCCTACAACCAGGTCAATGGAGCCTATTCCTGCGAGAACGACTGGCTCCTGAATCGCGTGTTGAAGGGCGACTGGCGCTATTCCGGGTTCGTCATGTCCGACTGGGGCGCCGTTCACTCGACGGTCCAGTCGGCTCTCGCCGGCCTCGACCAGGAATCGGGCGAACAGCTCGACACGGAGGATTTCTTTGGCTCTCCCCTGGCTCGCGCCATCCAGGAGGGCAAGGTCCCTGAGGCGCGACTCGACGACATGGCGCATCGGATTCTGACGTCGATCTACGCCTGCGGTCTGGCAGACGACACGTCTGCCGCCGACCCCGTCGACCGCGGCCAAGGCGACGCTACGGCGCTCGCGATCGAGCGGGAAGGCGCGGTCCTGCTGCGCAACGAGGGCGTGCTGCCGCTGGCGTCGGATACGGGGCGCATCCTTGTCGTCGGCGCGCACGCCAACCTCGGTGTTCCCTCCGGAGGCGGCTCGTCGCAAGTCATTCCGACCGGCGGTGTCGCGCTGAAACAGCCCGAAGGAAAAGACCGGGCGATGATGTTCGATCCGTCTTCGCCGCTCCAAGCGGTCCGACGGCGATTTCCTCGGGCCCGCGTCGACTATGCCGATGGCGCGAACGTTGCCGAGGCGGCCAAAGCCGCCGCCCAAGCGAATGCGGTGGTGGTTTTCGCCGACCAGTATCTGACCGAAGGCGCAGATGCGCCGAACCTGAAGCTGCCGAACGGCCAGGACGGGCTGATCGAAAGCGTCGCGCGCGCCAACCCGCGCACCGTGGTGGTGCTCGAGACGGGAGGCCCGGTGGTCATGCCGTGGCTCGATCGGACCGCCGCCGTGCTCGAGGCTTGGTACCCAGGTCAGAAGGGCGGCGAAGCGATCGCCGAAATCCTGTCGGGCGCCGTCAATCCGTCCGGGCGGCTGACCGTCACCTTCCCCGTCGACGAAGGCCAGCTCCCGCATCCGCGCATTCAAGGCGATCCACGCGGCGCTCCGGAAGGCCCGGTCGGGCGAGGCAAGCGCTACGGCCGAATCTTCACGGCGGATTATCCTGAAGGCGCCCTCGTCGGCTACAAATGGTTCTTCACACGCGGCGAACAGCCGCTTTTTCCGTTTGGCTACGGCCTCTCCTACACGAAGTTCGGCCTCAGCAACCTCAAGGTGAGCGTCGACGGCGACAGAGTGGCGGCGAGCGTGACCGTCCGGAACCTCGGCGAGCGGGCGGGAGCCGCTGTTGCGCAATTCTATTTGTCCGGACCGCAAGGCGCGGGGATTCCGTTGCGGCTCGCAGGATGGAGTCGGATCGATCTCGCGCCCGGAGAGCAGCGTGAGGCGACGATCTCGGTCGATCCGCGCCTGCTCGCCACTTTCGACGAGACTGTGAAACAGTGGCGGATCGCGTCGGGCGATTACCGGCTGACTGCCGGCTTCGACGTCGCTCGCCGCGATCTGGCGGCTGGCTTCGCGCTCGCCCCGGCCGAACTGCCGCCCTGACCGGCTACCATGCAGCGAAGGCGCGGCTCACTCGCCTCAGGAACGCCGCACGCCGCTGTGGCGAGGAAGAATCCATCCCGTAGAAGGCGATGTATTCGAAGCGCCCTTGCGGATCGATGAGCGCGCCGATGTTGTCCCGCACGAAGCGGCGCGGCGGATCGTGCTTCTTCGAGACTGCGGCTCGGGTCTCTCCATAGGCGCACACCGCGGCCATTCGCCTGAGGTTCCAGAGATTGGGGTGGAAGAGGCCTGCTTCATCGATGATCGTCGCGACGCCGGGCAGAAAGACCCGCTGGAAGTAACCCTGCATGATGGCCGGCGGACCGTCGAACCACACCGGAAAGACCAGAACCAGCGCCTCGGCCGCGCGCAGCCGCTCGACGTAAGGCCCGACCTCCCGTGCGTTGAGATTGACGTCGACGTAGGATCTCATTTGTTCAGGCGACAGGATCGGATCGAATTTCTCCCGATAGAGATCGAGATCGTCGACCTCGTGGCCGCCGGCCTGCAGCGCTTCGACGGCCCGGCCATGAGAGGCTGACACGAAGCTCGCGTCGAGCGGATGCGCGTAGACGACGAGAACGCGCAAGGCTCACCCTCCTGGCTGAGCGTCGCGCCTGTCGCGCCGCAAGGGCTGACGCTCGGCGGCCACGAGGAACTCGATGTGCGGCGGCACGATCAGCATCTTGCTTATTTCGTCTTCGAGCATGCGGTCTTCGTTGGTGACGCGCTCGCGCAGATGCATGAGTTCAAGCCATGACTCGATTAAGTAGCCCTCCTCGAAACGCCCGAGCTCTCCCATGTCCTCGAAGATGCCCCAGGCGAAGGCGCCGTCCCGCCTCCTCTCATGGCCGAGTTCGTCGATGGCGCGGAGGAAGCGGTCCCGGTCCTTGGGATCGATCCGGTAGTCGATCTTCACCAGGACCGGGCCGCGGCCGTCTGCAATGTCCTCGGCAGCCTCCGGGCGCCTCCAGTGCAGCGACGGCGAAAGGTCGACGGCCTCGCCTTGGTGTAGTTTGCACGGCCAGGAGAGAGGAATGCCCGCGAGAATGCCGACGGCGGCGATAAGCAACGCGTTCTGGACGCCGATCCTGCCTGCGATCTGACCCCATGCCGCGCTGCTGACGGTCAGTGTCCCGAATACGACCGTCAGGAAGACGGCGAGCCCGCGCCCTCGCACCCAATCTGGCAGAACGTTCTGCGCGGACACGTACAGGCCGGTCAGAACGATGACCCAGGCTACCCCCGCGCAAAAGCAGGCGGCGAGCACGACGGCGAATTCGTGGCTCCAGCCGAACAGACCAAGGGCGGCCGCGGTGCCGACCGTTCCGACGACCACCATCCAGTCGAGGCTGATCCGGTCGCGCAGGAACCGCTGCCCCAGAGAGCCGAATATCGCGCCCGCGCTGATCGCGCTCAGCAGCACGCCATAATGTTCGGCCCCTTGGCCGGTGTCCCGCGCGATCAGCGGAAGCAGGCCCCAATAGGCGGCGGCGAAGGGATAGACCGCCAACGTGCGCGCCAGCGTCGCCCGCAAAAGGCGGTTGTTGACCGCATGCCGGAGGCCGATCCGGACCGCGCTGTTCAAGCGCTCGGCCGGCAGAGACGCCGTTTTCTTGCCTGGGGCTCTCCACCAAAGGAGGGCGGCGATGACTGCGAGATTGGCGGCCACAAAGGCCCAGAACGGCGTCGATAACCCGAAGCTGGCGATCGCGAATCCGCCGAGCGCCGGGCCCACGGTGCGGCTCAAATTGTAGGCGACGCCATTGGCGGCGATTGCTCCGGGAAGGTCGGACCGGGGAACGAGGCTGGGCAGGATGGAAAGCCAGGCCGGCGAATTCAGCGCCCAAGCGGTGCTGAGCAGGAAGGTCGTCAGCAACAACAGCGCCGGAGAGGCAAGGTCGAATGAAACCAGCCCGGCGAAAATGGCGATCAGCGCGGCGATCGCCGCGGAAACTGCGATTATCAGCCGCCGGGGATCGACAATGTCTGAAATGGCGCCGGCCGGCAGCGTGAAGAGAAACATCGGCAGATTTGTCGCGGCATGCACCAGCGAGACGTCGAACGGATTGAGATCGAGCGTCGTCATCAGCCAGCCCGATGCGGTGTCGTACATCGCGATGCCGATGAGGGCGACCGTGCTCGCCGCCCACACGATGGCGAACGCAGCATGGGAAAACGCGCCAAGCCAGGTCGTTTGATTCGGCGACAAGGGTTGCGGGGACGATTGCTCCATGCGCGGTCTGCAGCCTCTGTCGTCGAATTCAGTGCGACGCCAGGACGCACCGACGCAGGCGCGAAAGAAGATCCCGCGTGTCGCCGAACGCCCACTCGTGCAGTCGGCTGTGACTGTATGCGCCGGCGACGATCAGATCTGTTTGCAGTTCGTCCGCCATCGCCGTCAGCTGGGCGCACCCTGGGCCGCGAGCGACTTCGGCCGAACAATTGGCCTCGATGCCGTGCCGCGCCAGCCAGTCGCCGACGTCGCCGACGCGCCGTCGGGAATCCTCGATCGCCGACGCCTCGGCGATCTCGACGACGTCGACCCGCTTGCTCGCCTTCAGCAGCGGCAGCGCGTCCGCCACCGCCCGGCGCGTCTCCCGCGTCTCCTTCCAAAAGACGAGCGCCTGGTCGAGCTTGAGGCCGGTCGCTTCGACGGGCGCGGCAAGAACGGGACGGCCGACGTACTTTAGGAGATCTCCGATCTCGACCTGCCCTGACGGCGAAAATAGCTTTTCGCGGCCGTCGATGGGCGCGATGACGAGATCCGCGACGCGCCCTTCGTTGGCGACGTGCTCGTATGCCGGGCCGAAGGTCATCTGCGTTCGCCACTCGAGCTTGTCGAGACTCGCCAGCGCCTTGCGAAATTCGTCCTCGGCGGCCGCGGCATGCTCGGCGAACTTGCGCAGATTGTATTGGTGAGGCTCGCACGGTCCGGCGCCTCTGATGGAGGCCGCGTGCGTGGAGACCTGCTTGGCGGCAATTCCGATGACGCTCGAGTCGAAGCGCGTGGCGACGTCGCGAACCACCGCCAGAAGGCCGGCGTTCGGGCGACCCACGCGCATGCAGGCCATCAGTGTCGCGAACGGCAAACGTTCCTCCTAGAGACCATGGCGGACGCCTAGCGAGAGGCCCCCTTGTTCTGCAGCGCCTGAAAAGCGGACAGGATTCGCTCCCGCTGGCTCGCATCCTGGATATAGATGTCGGTCTTGGCGCTGACCGACGGCTTTCCGTCCCAGACCGCGTGGACGCAAGGGGCGCCCGAGCACTGGAACAAGACCCCTTTTGCCTTCTCGCCTCGTTCGGTCGCGTCGCCGGTCGTCTCGAAGGAGATTGCAACGTCGTCGATTGCGAACCTGGCCTCGTGGGCGCCCCGGGAGGCAATAGCGCCGTTGCGATAGTCCTCGAAGTCCTCGTCCAGCGATACGACGACGCCGCCGTCCTCCGCTCGCGAAAACGTGACCGTCTTGATCAGCCAGCGCCTGTCGTAGTCCGCGCCAGGCGTCCGATACTTGGGGTTGGCGGCAGTCGCTGTGGGAAGAGCCCCCGAGAGGAACGTCTCGGCTTGCGCCCGGGACGCGAAAGTCGAAGCCGAGTTCTCGGCCAGCCGGACCTCCATGGACGCTTCGGCCGTCGAAGGCGCCCAGCATCCTGCGGCTGAAGCAGTCACGATCGGCATGGCGATCATCGTCGTCAACAAGCGCATGGTCGTCGGACTCTTTCCCCCGACAGCTTCTCTCGCGCCCGGACAGAGAGGCCGCTTGCGCGGAATAGATATAGATGCGGACACGTCCCGCCGCCACCTGGCGTTGGCGCAGAACCGCAGGGCGCTCGTCATGTTGCATTGCAGCAAAATGACTTGAATCCCGTGGTTGCGTCCGCCATCTAGCGGTTCGAGCGCCGCGCGGCGCGGCGGAGCCAACGTGTCCAGCGAGTCCATCATAAGGTCGGACCCGGAATCGCGCTGGGGCGTGTTCGGCAACCTGGCCTTTACGGTCATTCTCGCCGCCAGCGCCGCGTCGAACGTCGGCATTGCGATGTTCGACACTTCGACCAGCTGGTTGATGACCAGCCTCAATCCCGATCCGATGATGGTGTCGGCGGTCCAGATCGCCACCACCCTGCCGATGTTTCTGCTCACGCTGCCCGCCGGCGCGTTGGCCGACATCGTCGATGCGCGCCGCCTGTTGCTCGGCTCACAACTCGCCGTCACCGCGATCTCGATCGCCTTCGCGACTGTCGTCGCGTTGCGTCTGGCGACGCCGGCTGGCCTTTTGGCGACGACCTTCGCTCTTGGAGCAGCCGGCGCGCTCGCCGCCCCCGCGTGGTTGCTCGTCACGCCGATGCTGGTGTCCAAGGATGACCTCGACGCCGCCGTCGCGATCAACAACGCCAGCTTCAACGTCAGCCGCGCGATCGGCCCGGCCGTCGGAGGATTCACGATCGCGGCGTTCGGCATCGAGTTTCCGTTCTGGTGCTATTGTCTCGGCAACCTCGCGCTCGCCGCCGCGGTGCTGTGGTGGCGCGCTCCGCGCAGAATCCAGGAGACTCTGCCGGCCGAGCGGCTCGCCAGCGCGGTGCGGACCGGCCTCCGTTATGTCCGCAACAACCGGGCGATGGACGCGACGATCATCCGCGCTGTCGCGTTCTTCCTGTTCGCCAGCGCATATTGGGCGCTTCTCCCGCTCGTCGCGCGGACGCAGATGCATAACGGGCCGGCGATCTACGGGGTGCTGCTCGGCATGATCGGGTTGGGGTCGATCGTCGGGTCATTCGGGCTCGGATGGCTGAAAGAGCGGCTGGGGCCCGATCGCCTCGCGATCCTGGCGAGCCTCGGCACGGTCGCCGCGCTCGGCATGTACGGAGCAGCGAGAGAGCCTTACCTGGCGATGGGTGCGAGCCTTGTAGCGGGAGCGTGCTGGATCGTCATGATGACGACGCTGTTCGTGTCGGCGCAGGTGGCGCTTCCGGAATGGGTGCGCGGGCGCGGCCTGGCGATCTTTCTGTCGGCGTTCTTTGGCGCGATGACGATGGGCAGCGCCCTTTGGGGTCAGATCGCCAGCGTCGTAGGGCTGTCGACGACGCTCTACATCGCCGCCGCCGGGGCGTTGCTCGGCACGATCGTGACCTCGCGCTGGCGGCTGCAAACCGCGGCCGCGCTCGATCTTTCCCCTTCCATGCACTGGGGCACGCCGGTCTTCGCCCAGCGGGTCGACGACGATCAGGGGCCGATCCTGGTCACCGTCGAATACAGGGTCGACCCGCAGGACAAGGCGCCGTTCATCGCGGCGATGCAGGAGATCGGGGGCGAGCGGAAGCGCGACGGCGCCTACGCGTGGAACATATTCGAGGACTCGGCGGAAGTCGGCAGGGTGGTGGAAGTCTTCCTGATCCAGACCCTGCTCGAACTGAGACATTTGCGTGCCCGGGTGACGAAAGCCGACCGGATGATCGAGGAAGAGGCGCACCGATTTTTGCAGGAGCGGCCGAAGCCGACCTTTCTCGTCGCGCCGAAGCGAAGCCGTCAGCGGCGGCGCAAGCAGGCGGCGCTGGCCGCCACGCCGGCAGCGGAATAAGGCGTTTCTGTCCCTTCTCCCCGCTCGCGGGGAGAAGGTGGCGCGCAGCGCCGGATGAGGGGCGACGCCAAGCGACGGCCGATGAGGGGCGACGCCAAGGCGACACGTGAGGCGTAGCCCCTCACCCCGCCTCTCCCCGCAATCCCCGGGTCAAGCCCGGGGAGGGCGAGGGGGACCGCGCTTCGCCGGCGGCATTCGCGCGCTCCTCGCAAGCGGCGATCTGAGGCCCCATAAGCCGGCGCACCTCGCCCTCGTCGGCGATGCGGCTGAACCGGTCGAGCGCGCCGACCCGCCGGAAGCATTCATGCAGGTAGGAGCCGACGGGCGGGCAGACGCAGAACGCGTAATCGCTCCAGCGGATCGCTTCGCTCCAGAGGTGGAGAAGCGCCGCCCCGGCGACGGCTTCCTCGACCTCCGTCCGAAAACTCGGCAGGAACGGCTTCCAGAACTGCTCGGGCTCGATCGGGTAGCACACGTGCGGATCGAGCGCCCGGTGGTAGAGTCCGTGTCTTTCCAGGACGGGCGTCAGCAGAAAAGGCCCGAGCGCGCCCCATTTCTGGTCGACGTCGATCATGCTTTCGGCCGTCGCGACCAGCTCCGCGAGCGCCCCGTCGGATGGCGGCAGCCGGAGAACCGCATTGTTGACCAAGAGCGTGCTGACGGCGTCAGCCTGGCGGCAGAAGATGTAGGGCTCGCCCATGAACGACGGCCTCTTCAGGCAGACGAAATCGGCGTCGACCCAGCAGCAGCCGGTTTCCTGGATCATCCGGTAGCGAAACATGTCCGCGAATGTCGCGATCGACGGCTTGCCGTCGACGATGTACCGGCGAACCTGCAACTCGTCGGGTGAGATCGACCGCGCGTCCATGAGCCGGACGCCGGGCGGGACTTCGAGGCGAGCGTCGTAGCTGTAGAGCCGAACCTCCGCGTTCGCCTGCGGAAAGGTGGCGAGACAGGCGTAGGCGAACGGGTTGAGCGGGCCGCCGTGCCAGAAGGAGGCGAATTCGCAGTCCGTATTCATGGAGACGGCTTCGTTCACGCGATCCGCGCCAACACGTTGCGGCCGGCTTCTTCCCAGTCGCCGAAGAACGTCTCGGTGGTCAGATCGCCGCGCGCGACGAACGCGCAGTAGATGTCGAAGATCCAGCTGGCATGGACGTCGTCGAGCATGAGATGCCGCCCCTTGAGGCCCTGGCCCAGGCGGACGCTGTGGGTCACGTCCGAGAGACAGACCTCGCTCGTATGGCCGCCGTCCACATGGATGATGTCGAAATTGAGCTCGTCGCGCCGGTCCGCCAGCCACGGCAGCACCTCGCGCGAATCGCCGGGAAAGAGGTGCACCCGTCCCGGGAATTCGCCCTTGAGGAAGTCGACGCATTCGACTGTGTAAGCATGCTCGAGGATGTCGACCCCGTAATACTCGAGTTTTCGGTTCGACGAGAGGGCGAGCAACGCGCCGTGCCCGGCGTTGACCCCGACCTCGAGCAGCCGCTCCTTGAATCTGACCGCGCGCCAGACGTTTCTGCGCGCTGGGGCGAGATCGTCGGTCGGGGGTCTTTCCGAATATCGTTCATCGAGATCGGGATAGAAGATATTGCCTTCCAGGGGCTCGCCGCTGCGCCGGACGATCGCATGGATCCGCCGCAGCCGGTCGAGAAATGCGTCGGAGAAGATCTCGACGAGCGTGTCGCGATGGATCGTGTAATCCGGGATTTCCGAGGCCGGGACAGGCTTGCCCGGGATCATCTTGCGGCCATTCATGGATGTCGGCGCCGGCTTTCATGCTGTCGAGCAGCGGGTCTAAGCCATAATCCCGCCGATGAACACTGACCGAGGGTCCGCGGACGCCTGCGAAGGATCGCGCGCCGGCGCCCGATGCTCCGGCTCCTTGACGTCGATTTATATATGAGTTCGAGCTCGGCGTTTCGTATGGCGCGGTTCAATCTCACTCGGCGGGCGGCGGCGCGCTTGCGAGAAGACGGCGCTCAAACTCCGAAAGCAATTGACCGGCGCCCCACCCCTGACCGCCACGGCTGGCCTTCAGCGCATGAACGATGCCGACGAGGTTCTCGTCCCGGATGCGTTCCAGCTCGCGGATTGATAGCCCTGCGGCCTGATCGTCCGACTGCCGGCCAATTTTCTCGACCAGGGCCTCGTCGAGGTCGACGACGTCGGTAAGCCTTGTCCACGGCCATTTGAGACAGGGGCCGAACTGGGCGAGGAAATGGCGCATGCCCGCCTCGCCTCCGGCAATGCGGTAGGTCTGGAAAAGGCCCATCTGCGCCCAGCGCAGGCCAAAGGAATAGCGGATCACGTCGTCCAGCGTCTCGACGTCGCAGATGTCGTCCTTGATCAGCCAGAGCGCCTCGCGCCACAGCGCCTCCAGGAGTCGGTCGCCGACGAAGGCCTCGATCTCGCGGGCGATGACCACGCCCTTCATGCCGAGAGCGTCGACAACGGCGCGGGCGCGGTCGATGGTCGCCCTCGACGTTGCCGCGCCGCCAACGATCTCGACGAGCGGCAAGAGGTAGACCGGATTGTAAGGATGGGCGACGAACAGTCGCTCCGGATGGGTGAGCCCCGCCTGGAGCTCGGAGGGCAGGAGGCCGGAGGTCGAGGAGGCGATCGGCGCGTTCTCAGGACATGCGCCGTCGATCTCGACGAGAACGCGGCGCTTGAGATCAAGACGTTCCGGCACGCTCTCTTGCACCCATTCTGCATCGGCCACCGCGTCGGCCAGTCGCGCGCAGAAGGTCAGGCGCCCTTTCGGCGGCAGGGGGGCGTCGGTGAGAAGGGCGTAAGCCCGTTCGGCGTTGGCGATCACCTCACCGACGACACGTTCCGCCTCCGAATGCGGGTCAAACACCTTCACGTCGACGCCGGCCAGGAGAAAGCGCGCGATCCAGCCCCCACCGATGACGCCGCCGCCAACGCAGGCGGCCTTTGAAATTGGGGCGAAGCGCTTCGCCCGCGCATTCGTCGAATTCATCGCGACCTCCTCAGCGCTTGGTGAGCTTGAGCCTTTCACGCACCTCCTGCGGGCCAATGACCCGGACTCCCATGCCCATCACAACGCTGGCCGCCTTTTCGACCAGTTGCGCATTGGTCGCGAGTTCTCCTTTGCCGACGTAGAGGTTGTCTTCCAGCCCGACGCGGACGTTGCCTCCGGCGAGCACGGCGGCTGCCGGATAAGCGAGCGCGTTGCGGCCGATCGAAAAGGCAGAGAAGGTCCAGCCTGCCGGCACGTTGTTCGCCATCGCCAAGAAGGTGTTGAGGTCGTCCGGCGCGCCCCAGCGGACGCCCATGCAGAGCTGGACGAGCACGGGATCCTCAATCAGCCCTTCGGCGGCGAGCTGCCGAGCGAACCACAGATGACCGGTATCGAACGCCTCGATCTCCGGGCGCACGCCAAGCGCCGTCATCTGCCGCGCCATCTCTCGCAGCATGGAAGGCGTATTGGTCATGACATAGTCGCCGAGATTGAAATTCATGGTGCCGCAGTCGAGCGTGCAGATTTCCGGCAGGCACTCCACGACATGGGCGACTCGCGCGGTGGCTCCAGCCATATCGGTGCCAGATTGATTGATTGGAAGGGGCGCTTCTACGCTGCCGAACACGAGGTCGCCACCCATGCCGGCGGTGAGGTTCAGCACGACATCGACGTCGGCCGAGCGGATACGGTCGGTCACCTCCCGGTATAGGTCCCGCCGGCGGGAGGCGGCCCCGGTCTCCGGATCGCGGACATGGCAATGGACGATTGCCGCGCCCGCCTTGGCGGCGTCGATCGCAGAGGACGCGATCTGCTTGGGGGTGACTGGAACATGAGGCGAACTCCCGACGGTGTCGCCCGCGCCGGTGACGGCGCAGGTAATGAAGACATCGCGGTTAATCGATAAAGGCATTGAAGTCTCCAGACTGGCGCGCGCAACTTGACGGGAAATGCGAAACGTGACGCAACTCGATGCGCAGCCGATTTTCTATTCTGCGAAGCCATGATCTTTGCCCATTCCGACGCGCCGCTGAAGGTCACGCTGCTCCTGTTCCCCGGGCTGTCGCTCCTGTCGCTCGCCGCGACGCTCGACCCCCTGCGCGGCGCCAACCGCGTTCTCGGCCGTCCTGCCTATGGATGGAAGCTCGTGTCCATCGACGGCAAGATGCCGGTTGCCAGTTGCGGGCTCCCGATCCCGGTCGACGGCGCATTCGACTCGACCGAGAAGCAGGATGCGCTGATCCTGATCGCGGCTTTCGATGCGATACGATGTGGGACGCCGTCGGTCCTGAGATCGCTCCGGGCGGCCGCCAAGCGCTCAGCGATTGTGGGCGGCGTCGAATCGGGGTCCTGGCTCATGGGTCTAGCCGGGCTCTTGGACGGACATCGCGCGACGACCCATTGGGAGGACCTCGAGGATTTCGCAGCGCGCTTTCCGAACATTGATGTGCAACCGGACCGTTTCGTGGTGGACGAGCCTATCTTCACGACAGGCGGCGCGACGCCCGCGCTCGACTGCATGCTGTCGCTGATCCGGAAACGCAATGGCTATTCGGCCGCGCTCGATGTCGCCAGTCTTTTTATTTACGAAGAGGTGCGAACCGGCTCGGACGCGCAGCCGATTGTCTCCCTTGGACGGATCCGCCAGCACGAGCCCCGCGTCGCCAACGCGATCCGCGTCATGGAAACGCATATCGATCGGCCAGTGACTGTCGCCGCGATCGCGCGCCGGGTCGGCGTGTCGACGCGAGCTCTGGAGACGCTGTTCCTGAAGATCGTCGACGTCTCGCCGGGGGCGTATTATGTCGCGCTACGCCTCAACGCCGCGCGGCGCCTGGTGCTCGACACCAATCTCCCGATCGCCGACGTCGCAGAGCGGACTGGTTTTTCCGCCATGGCGTCGCTGTCACGCGCCTTTCGCCGGCAATTTGGCGCGCCGCCCTCTGCAGCGCGCCGTGCGAGGCTTTAGGGAATGCGAAGAAGTCGCTTCGCCTGCTACATGCCCATGCCGCTCTTCACCGCGTCGAGCCCCGGCTTGCCGTCAAGCGTCGTCACGCCGTCGAGCCACTTGGCGACTACCGCGGGGTTCTGCTTCATCCAGGAGCGGACCGCCGCGTCGGGCTGCATACCCTGATCGAGGATATCGCTCATCAGGCGGTTCTCGATGGCCGAGTCGAACTTCAGGTTTGAGAGCAGATGTCCGACATTGGGACATTGCTTCATGTAGCCGGCCCGCGTCAGAGTGATCACCGTGGCGCCGCCGTCGTTCGGTCCGAAGACGTCGTTGCCCTTCGTGAGATAGACCATCGGCAGGTTGACGTTCATCGGATGGGGCTGCCAGCCGAAGAAAACGACCGGCTTGCCTTCCTTGATCCGATGCGCCGTCTCGGCCAGCATCGCCTGCTCGCTGGACTCGACCAGCTTGAAGCCGCCAAGGCCGAAAGTGTTGTCCGAGATCATCTTCGAGATTGTGGCGTTGGCGCCGCTGCCGGGCTCAATGCCGTAAAGCTTGCCGTCGAGCTGGTCCTTGAATCGCGCGATGTCGGAATAGGTCTTCAGGCCGGCGTCATAGGCGTTCTTTGACGTGGCGAAGCCGATGCGCGCGTCGGTGAGATTATCCGCGGCGATGTCGATCTTGCCGGCCTTGACCAGCGGCGCCTGGCTCGGTTCCTGCAGCGGCATCCAGTTGCCGAGAAAGACGTCGATGTCGCCGTTCTCAAGCGACTTGAAGGTGATCGCGACCGACAGCACGGAGATCTCCGGCTTGTAGCCGAGACTCTTCAGGATCTGGTTGGCGATCTGTGTCGTGGCGGTGATGTCGGTCCAGCCGACATCGGAGAAGCGCGGTTTCGCGCAAGAGGCAGGATCGCCGGCATAGACGGCGGACGAGATCAGCGTTGCCGATAGAGTGAGGCACGCAACGAGACTGCGTGAGATCATTGGGGTTCCCTCGCGTTGGCGATGACGCGCGGACATTTCGCCGCCCACAAAGTCTAACGCATGCTTTGCGCGCTGGTTGACCCATTTGAAAGAGCGTATGACCGAATACGAAGACGGGGGTCCGGTCGTGGCGTTTTCATATTTCAGTTTGTCAATCGGTGTGTGCTGATTAATTGCCAAAGGTCGGCCCTGGGGCAATTGATGCGTTCAGCCCGAGTGCGGTTTCTCAGTGCGTTGCGCTCGTTCACCTGACGGTCCAGGAGGCCGACAAAGGTCGAAACCTGAGCTCCATAACTTGAGACACGATGCCCTTCGTCTCGGCCTCGCCGCCAAGATGGACCGAAAGGGAGACGTCCAGCCTCGCGCAGTCACGGGACATCGATGGTGGCCAGCGGGCCATGGCGAGCGATGACGGTTCTAGGGCCGTCCCTTCGATCGGCAGCGGCTCTATGGTTCTTGTTGGTCGGATACTGCGCTAGGGTGGCCGCAAAATCGGCGGGGCAGCGGAATGGGTACGCTTGGGTTTTCGATCGGGGTCGCCGTTCTGGCGTTCTGCTGCGGCCTTCTCGGCCTGAAGCTCCACATCTGGCTGCCCGAGCGCCACGCGCCGGACCAGGCCCGCGACATGATCGGGTCGATGACCGGCCTTCTCGGCCTCCTGCTGGCCCTGGTTCTCGGCACCCTGGTCGGCTCGTCCTACACGCTTTACGCGACCCAGAAATCGGAGCTGGAGACGCTGGACGCCAGAACGCTGCAGCTCGACGCGGCCCTGGAGGCCTACGGGCCGGAGGCGCAGGCCGGGCGCGAGGGGCTGCGCAAGGCGATCAGGCACAGCTTCAATGCGATCTGGGGCGGGGAAGCCGCGGACCTCAAGGATATGAACGTCAAGACCGTCGTCTCCCAGTCGAAGACGCTGGATCAGTTTCTGATGAACCTTACGCCGAAGACCGACGCGCAAAAGCAGGTCTTGGCCACGGCCAATGTCGCCGCCGGGCAGATCGCCCAGACGCGCATCCTGATGATGCTGCAGCTGGCGGGGGGCATCTCCTGGCCGATGCTGTCGATCGTCGTCTGCTGGTCGCTGCTGCTGTTCTGCGGCTATGGCCTGGTGTCGCCGGTGAACGCGACCGTGCTGACGGCGCTGGCGCTCGGGTCGATCGCGGTGGCGAGCGCCATCTTTCTCATCATCGAGCTCAGCCAGCCCTATTCCGGCTTGTTCCGCATTCCGGCCGGCCCGGCGCTCCAGACCCTCGAGGCGCTTGGCGCGTGAAGCATTTAATACTAAATGCAAATGTATAAAAGGTCGACCCTAAACGGGGTCGCAAATCACTGAAATCATTGGCCGCCGTCCCTAAACCGGCGCTAAAGCGGCGGATCCTGCGAATCGCCGCTCCGGCAGGCCGTTCAGGGGCGATTTCGCCTCCGACCGCCAAGCGCGACCGCCGGCCCGCGCCTTTGGCCTTTGTTTCGTCGCGAAATCGTCTATGGATGGCGGAATGACCAAAGGCGCTTCCTTCCGCGCGCTCCTCCCGCTCCTCTCCTACGGCCGCCGCTACAAGGGCCGGGCGATCGCCGCCCTGGCGGCGCTGGCGACGTCCGCGGCTGCGACCCTGGCGGTCCCCTTCGCCCTCCGCCGGATGATCGACTTCGGCTTCTCCAAAGACAGCGGCGGGACGATCGACGTCTACTTCCTGGCGGTGGGGGTGGTCGTCCTCGTCATCGCGCTCGCGGCCGCGATCCGGTACTATCTCGTGGCGACGCTCGGCGAACGGGTGGTCGCCGACCTCCGCCGCGACGTGTTCGCCCATCTGACCGGCCTCGACGCCTCCTTCTACGACACCGCTCGGACCGGCGAGCTCGTTTCGCGGCTGACCGCGGACACGACCCACATCAAGGCCGCCTTCGGTTCGTCGGCCTCGATCGCGCTGCGCAATTTCATCATGTTCGTCGGCTCGACGGCGCTGATGGTCTACACCAGCCCGAAACTTTCGGCGCTGGTGCTCGTCGCGATCCCGGTGATCGCGGCGCCTTTGATCGCGTCCGGCCGGGTCGTCCGCCGGCGCTCGCGCCATGCGCAGGACGCGCTCGCCGAGGCGACCGCGTTCGCCTCCGAAAGCCTGGGCGGCGTGCGGACGATGCAGGCGTTCGGCGCCGAGTTGGCCAGCCGGGCGCATTTCGCCGGCGCGGTCGACGGGGCTTATGACGCGGCGCGCGAGGCCGCCGCCACCCGGGCGCTTCTGATCGCGGTCGCCGTGTCGCTCGCCTTTTGCAGCGTCGTGGTCGTGCTCTGGCTCGGGGCGCGCGACGTGCTCGCGGGACGGATGAGCGGCGGCCTCCTGTCGCAATTCGTGCTCTTCGCGGTGCTCGGCGCGACTTCGCTCGGCGAACTGTCGCAGGTCTGGAGCGAGACGGCGGCGGCGGCGGGCGCGGCTGGCCGGATCTCCGAGCTTCTGGCGGTCAAGCCGCGGATCGTCGCGCCCGCAAGGCCCGTCGCCATGCCGAAGCCATCGCGCGGCGCGATCGAATTCGACCGTGTGAGCTTCGCCTATGAGGGCGCGCCCGACACGCGGGTGATCGACGACCTGAGCTTCGCCGTCGCTCCGGGCGAGCGGGTGGCGATCGTCGGCGCCTCGGGGGCCGGCAAGTCGACCGTGTTTCAGCTCATCATGCGCTTCTACGATTGTCAGGAGGGAAGGGTTTTGGTCGACGGGGTCGACGTCAAGACCGTCGATCCCAACGAACTGCGCGAGCGGATCGCTCCGGTGCCGCAGGAGGCGTCGATCTTCGGCGGCACGGTGTCGGAGAACATCGCCTACGGGCGCGAAGGCGCGAGCGAACGGGCGATCGAGGCCGCCGCCCGTCGCGCGGCTGCCGACGGCTTCATCCGCGACCTCGACAAGGGCTATCGGACCAGGCTCGGCGAACGGGGCGTGACCCTGTCCGGGGGGCAACGGCAGCGGCTGGCGATCGCGCGCGCCATCCTCAAGGACGCGCCGATCCTGCTGCTCGACGAGGCGACGTCGGCGCTCGACGCGCATAGCGAGGCGCAAGTGCAGGCCGCGCTCGACGACGTCATGAGCGGCCGCACGACGCTGGTGATCGCCCACCGCTTGGCCACCGTTCTCAAGGCCGACCGCATTCTGGTGATGGCGGCGGGCCAAATCGTCGAGGAGGGCGATCACGCGTCTCTGGTGGCGAAGGGCGGCGTCTACGCGCGCCTGGCGCGCCTCCAGTTCGAGCACGGCGCGTCCGCCCTGGAGGCGCAGGTCTGACAAATTGTCTCATTCGAGGCGCGATTGCGCCCCAAATCGGTGAAAGGATGCTTTGCTTCCGCGGAGCGATCCGCCGCGCTTGACATTGAATTGCCTCATCGTGTCATTTTGTCGCAGTCGGCGCCGCCGGCCGGACGCTGATCGGCTCGGCTGAATGTCGGAATTCCAACGCGCAAGGGGTGCGGAACTCGGCAGAGTTTCGGCGAGCGGCCGAGTGGCCGGGAAACGGGTGAGGGCAGGGTGACGGTTCGCATCGGCGCAATTGCAGGCAGACGCGACGCGAGAGCCGGCGCGGGCCAGGCGCCGGAGGGTGCGCGTCTCGCGCACCTGTCGGGGGAGAGACGCCGCCCCTCCGGTGTCGTCGATCACCTTGTTCTCCTGAAGCCCCGCGTGATGTCGCTCGTGGTGTTCACCGGCGCGGTCGGATTCGTTCTGGCGCCGGGCCATGTCGATTGGCTGAAGCTGGTCGCGACCCTGTCGGCGATGGCGGCCGGCGCAGGCGCATGCGGCGCGCTCAACATGTGGTGGGACGCCGACATCGACGCCAACATGGCCCGCACCGCGATGCGCCCGATCCCGCGCGGGGCGGTGCCGCCGAACCAGGCGCTGGCGATCGGCGTGCTGCTGTCGATCGTGTCGGTCGTTGCGCTCGGGCTCCAAGTCAACTGGCTGGCGGCGGCGCTTCTCGCCCTGACCATTGCGATCTACATCCCGCTCTATACGATGGTTCTGAAGCGCCGAACGCCGCAGAACATCGTGATCGGCGGCGCGGCGGGAGCGTTGCCGCCGGTGATCGGCTGGGCCGCGGCGACCAACTCGCTCTCGGTCGGGCCGCTCGCCCTCTTCCTGTTCATCTTCCTGTGGACGCCTCCGCACTTCTGGGCGCTGGCGCTCTGCCGCAGCGGCGACTACGAGCGGGTCGGCGTGCCGATGCTGCCCAATGTCGTCGGTCCCGTCGCCACCTGCCGGCAGATCGTGATCTATACGCTGCTGCTCGTCCCGTCGTCGTTCGGCGCGCTTTTCATTCCAGGCGTCGGCTACCTCTATGGAGCGGTCGCCGCCGCATGCAACGCCGTCCTCCTTTGGCGGGTCTTCGCCCTCTATCGGCTGCGCGACGGCGCGGAGTTGCTGCGGCGCAAGGCGGCGATGGCGCTGTTCGGTTACACGATCCTCTACATGTTCCTGCTGTTTGCGGCGCTGCTCGCGCAGGCGATGGTGAAATGACGCGCCCGGCGTTCACGCTGGCGCGCAGAGGGCTGTGCGTAACTGATGCTCGGGCGACGATCATCAGGGCCTTTGGCTCAGATTGTGGGCGTCCTGCCCCCTCGACCATGCTTCGCATGGTGGGGGAGGATGGCGGCGGCCCGCGCGATGGAGCTTCCGCATTCCCATGAAGGATCCCCTCATGAAAAACCCCGGCCCGGCGGAAGGGCAGGGCAAGTGGATCACGCTCGCTCTTCTCGCGGCGTTCGCCGTGCTCCTCTACGCCGCCGTCATCGTCAGGATCGCGACGCACACCCCTCTGACAATCCCCGTCCACGAATTGCCGCATGTGCTCGCGGTCATCAACGCCGCGACGATCGTCGTGCTGCTCACCGCCTACAGCCGCATCCGGGCTCGCGATCGGGAAGGGCACCGGCGGACGATGATGCTCGCGATCGGCCTCGGCGTCGCGTTCCTTGCCGTCTATCTCGTCTATCACGCCTCGGCGGGCCTGGCGAAATTCGGCGGTTACGGCCTGGTCCGTCCGATCTACTTCACCCTGCTCGCCGTGCACGTCGTCATGGCCTTCGTGGTCGCGGTCCTCGTGCCGGTGACCTTCTACAACGCGATGAAGCAGCGTTTCGCGATCCACAAGCGGCTCGCGCGGGTGACGTTTCCGGCGTGGCTGTTCGTCGCCGCTTCGGGCCTCGTCGTCTATGTGATGGCGGTCCATCTCTATCCGCTCCCCGGGAGCTGATGCGATGAGCCACGCCGCCCAACCCACGTCCTCGATCGCCGGCCTCGACGCGGCGGCGCCGGCTGCCGGCGCGCTAAGGAGTGAGCTCGCCGGATGGGCGTGGCTCGCCGTCGGCGCGCTGGCGGTCGCGGGCACCTTCGCCCTGCTGCTCGCGCTGTCGCGCGTGCCCGGCATGGACAAGGCGCCGTTCTGGCCGATCGGCTTCTTCTACAAGGGCCTCGTCATCCACGTCGTGTTCTCGCTGGTGATCTGGCTCATGGGCGTGTTCGCCTTCCTGGTCACGGTCGCGACCCAGCAGGCGAACGGCGGCAGCGTGCGCGCCGCGCCGCTCGGCCGGATCGGGCAGGGGGTCGCGCTGATCGCGTTCCCGTGCCTGTTCGCGCCGGCGTTCCTCGATGCGACCCAGCCCGAGCTCACCAACTACATCCCGCTCATCCGCCACCCGGCCTACGACCTCGGGCTCATCCTGCTGGCGGTCGGCGTGCTCGCGCCGGTGATCCGCCTGTTCGTCAACCTCGACGCCCGGCGTCCGGCGCCGCCGCTGACGGTCGCGATGTCGATCGCCGGCTTCGTCTATCTCATGGCGCTCGTCTCGTTCGCCATCGCCTTCGTTTTGGCGGGGCGCGGTGGCCTTATGGTGTCGCGCGATATGCTGTTCTGGGGCGGCGGCCATTTGATGCAGTTCGTCTATGCGATCGTGCTCCTGACCAACTGGCGGATTCTCGCCGGCGGCAGCCTCGGCGAGACGGCGGTCGACGACGCCATGTTCCGCGTCGCCGTCGTCATCGTCGGGATCATGGCGATCGCCGGACCCATCTTCTACCTGGCTTTCGATCCCTTCTCGGAGGCGCAGCACGAGGCGTTCCGCCTGCTGCAATTCGGCATCGCCCTTCCAACTCTCGTCTTCGCCGCTTCGCTTGTCGCCGACGCCGGCGCACGGGGAGGGCCATTGCGCTGGCCCTGGCGGGACCCTGCGTTCTTCACGCTCGCGACGTCGCTCGCCCTCTTCGCCCTCGGCGGCGCGATGGGCCTCCTCATCTCGGGCTCGGACACCCGCACGCCGGCCCACTACCACGCGGTGATCACCGCGGTCAGCGTGTCGAGCGCCGGCATGCTGCTCACCTTCGGCCTCGATGAGCTCGGCCTCGCCCCGGTCTCGGCCCGCGCGACGCGGATGCTGATCGCCCTCTACGGCGGCGGGCAGTTCGTCGCCTCGATCGGCATGTTCGTCGCCGGGGGCTACGGGGCGGCGCGCAAGACGCCGGACGGCGTCGGCTCGCTCGATGCGGTCGCCGCCGCCGGCATGGCGGTGCACGGGATCGCTTCGATCTTCACCATCATCGGCGGGGCCGCCTTCGTCGTCGTCGCCTTCCGGGCGCTCCTGCGGCCGAAGGTCGGGCGAGCGTCCGCGTGACCGGGATCGCCGCGGCGCCGGCCAGGGCGTCGAACTGGGCGGTCCTCCTCGGCCTCATCGCCGCGGCCTCCTCGTCATGTCGGCTCTGCAGTTGCGCCGCCCGGCCCCAGGCGTCGACATGATCGAACTCCTGAACAAGGAGCCGGCCAAGCTCAGCCCGTTCTACGACGCGGCGGGCAAGCCGGTGTCGATCGAGTCGTTCCGCGGCAAGACCGTCATCCTCAATCTCTGGGCGCCGTGGTGCGCGCCGTGCCTCGCGGAAATGCCCGCGCTCGACCGGCTGGCGGCGCGGCTGCCGGCGAAGGATTTCGCCGTCGTCCCGGTGACGAAGGATCCGGTCGGCCTCTCGGCCTCGAAGGCCGCGTACGACAAAATTGCGCCGAAGCGCCTGAAACTCTATCTCGACCCCGACGGCAAGCTCGCGACGGAGGTGGGCGCGCGCGGCTTTCCGACCACCCTCATCCTCGGCCCGAACGGCGCCCCGCTCGCCTGGCGCGAAGGCGAGACGGACTGGGACAGCGACGCGATGGTGGCGAAGCTCGACGAGCTCGAGGCGCGGGGGCGGAAGGCGGAATAGGGCAGGCGATTTCGGTTCTGCGCAGATCGTTCGAGGCAAGCGAGCGGTTGTGTGACTGCTGTCACTGCTTTCGCCGCCGCCAACTGACAGGGTGGCAGCTCGACGAGATGCGGAGGAGTTCAAGGTTGGCGTCGGCGATAAGCGCTGACGGCGCGGCGAACCTGCGCATCAGGCAAACACTCCGCGATTCCCGCCAGGCAGGGGCGGAGGGACTTGTCAAAGCCTGCATCCACGGGAGAGTTCGATGAAGGCGCATATCGTCGGCGGGGGGTTTGGCGGGCTCGCGGCGGCCGCATTGCTCATCCGCAATGCGGGCGCGCCCGGACCGGACATCACAATCTACGAGGCGGAAAACCAGCTGGGCGGCGGGCTCTTTCTCGGCGGCGGCCCGCAGAGCGGCTACAATCTGCCCGGGTCCGTCTTCGACAAGGAATTCCGCTGCGCTTTCGACCTGCTGGCCGCGATCCCCTCCGCGAGCGATCCAAAAGTTTCCGTCAAGGATGAATTCTTCGCCTTCAATGAGCGCGTCCCGTTCAATGACCGGGCGCACATCATCGATCGCAATGGCCAGGTCGTGCCGCATGGTCCGCGTTTCGGCCTCGGCCCTCGCGACTTCTTCGACCTTGAACGTATCGGGCTGACGCCCGAAGCCATGCTCGAGGGTCGGCGCATCGACGAGTTCTTTTCCATTGAATTCTTCTCGACCGAATTCTGGCTGCTCTGGTCGACGATCATGGGGTCGCTGCCGCAGCACAGCGCGAGCGAGTTCCGGCGCTACATGAACCGCTTCCTGTACTTGTTCCCGGACCTGTCGGACATGCGCCATATCCTGCGCACGCCTTACTGCCAGCGCCAAGCGTTCATTGAACCGTTGGCGGCTTGGCTGCGCCAGCGCGGCGTGCAGTTTTTGACCGGCGCCTTCATCGAGGACATCGGCTTTGCACCTGAGCCTGGCCGCATCACCGTCGACAGGCTCGACATCGAACGCAAAGGCGTCAAGACCTCGGTTGCGGTCGGTCCGGAGGATATTTTGCTGGTGACCACGGGATCGCAGGCCGCCGACCTTTCGGTCGGGTCGATGACCGAGGCGCCTAAGCCACAGTCCGGCGGACGGTCCGTTGCGCTGTGGCGGCGCCTGGCTCAGGGCCGCACGGACTTCGGCAACCCGGACGTGTACTTCGATCCGGCGAAGGCGGCGGACTCGCGCTGGGTGACCTTCACGGTCACCACGACGGGGACCGAATTCATCGACCAGATGACCGCGCTGACGGGCAGCGCCCCGGGAACCGGCGGCCTCGTGACGTTGAGGGACTCGAGTTGGGTGCTGTCTGTGACGATCTTTGAGAACCCCGAGGTCATCGGCCAGCCGCAGGGCGTGAACGTCTGGTGGGGCTACGGCCTCTATCCGGAGCGCCAAGGCGACTTCATTCCGAAGCGCATGGACGAATGCACAGGCGCGGAAATCCTGGAGGAGGTGGTGCGGCAGCTACGGTTCGACCGGCAGATGGACGCAATCATGGCGTCGTCGATCTGCGTCCCCTGCAACCTGCCCTACGTGAACAACATCTGGCTGCCGCGCAGGCAAGGCGACAGGCCGAGCGTGGTCCCCAAAGGGGCGACCAATCTCGAACTCATCGGCCAGTACGTCGAGGTCGACCAGGAGATCGCGTTCACCATCGAATACTCCACCCGCACCGCTTGGAACGCCATTCACACCCTGCTCGGGCGCGGCCCCGAGCCGCCGCCCGTTTATCAGGCCGAGTACGATCCGAAGGCGCTGCTCGGCGCGCTTGAGGTGCTTCTCGGTCGGTGATGTTCGTGGGGCCAATCATCGGCAGTCGCGCGCAGCCCAACCGCGCCGTCGCCTGGGACGTAAAAAGCCCGCCGCCGAGTCCGGTCGGGCGCGCCGAATTTGTCCGTCAGGGACTTCGCTCCGCCGGCGCGGGCGGATAAGCTTGACGCGCGAGCGCATGCGGCTCGGGCGGGATTGCGAAGGAGATCGACCATGAGGTCAGCTGGAGCGGCGGCGGCGCTGGCGGGTGCGCTCGCGTTGGGGCTCGCGGCGGCGGGGCAGGCAGCCGCTGAGACCAACTCTCCCTATGTTGCAGCCCCGCCTTTCGCCGCCTGGGGAGGGCCGGGCGCCGGATATGTCGGGTGGACCGTTTCCTTCGGCCCCTCCTGGGCTGCTCGGGTGCTCGGCCATGGGCCCGTCGGCTGCTACTTCACCCGAGTGCGCGCCAACAATCGGTGGCTCCGCGCCCAGATCTGCGACTGGTACTGAGCGGCGAGAGCAGGGCCGGCAGGCTTTGAGGCCATTTGCCCGGGTTCGAGGCAGCAACGTCTTGTTTACCCGCTGTCCTGCTTCCAATAGAACGACCGTAGTCGGGAAGCCCGCGCTTTCCTGCTACGGGGCGCAAATGTTCAAAAAGATTCTGATCGCCAACCGCGGCGAAATCGCCTGCCGGGTCATCAAGACTGCGCGTCGAATGGGGATCAAGACTGTCGCCGTCTATTCCGAGGCCGACAAGGACGCGCTACACGTCGAGATGGCCGACGAAGCGGTCGCGATCGGCCCACCGCCCGCGGCGCAGTCCTATCTCGCAATCGAAAGCATAGTCGCGGCCTGCAAGCGGACGGGCGCCGACGCCGTCCATCCAGGCTACGGCTTCCTCAGCGAGCGGGCGGCCTTCGCGCAGGCGCTCGCCGAGGCGGGCGTCGTCTTCATTGGCCCCAACCGCAAAGCCATCGAGGCGATGGGCGACAAGATCGAATCGAAGAAGTTCGCCAACGCCGCCAAGGTTTCCACCGTCCCCGGCTATCTCGGGGTGATCGAGTCGCCCGAGCGCGCCGCCGACATCGCCGACGAGATCGGCTATCCGGTGATGATCAAGGCCTCCGCCGGCGGCGGCGGCAAGGGCATGCGCATCGCGCACTCCCGCCTCGAAGTGTCCGAGGGCTTCGCCCGCGCCAAGTCGGAAGCAAAATCCTCGTTCGGCGACGACCGCGTGTTCGTCGAGAAGTTCATCGTCAATCCGCGCCACGTCGAGATCCAGGTGCTCGGCGACAAGCATGGGCACGTCATCCATCTCGGCGAGCGCGAATGCTCGATCCAGCGCCGCAACCAGAAGGTGATCGAAGAAGCCCCGTCGCCGCTCCTCGACGACGAGACGCGGCGCAGGATGGGGGAGCAGGCGGTCGCCCTCGCCAAGGCGGTCGGGTACGATTCCGCCGGCACGGTCGAGTTCGTCGCCGGCCAGGACAAGAGCTTCTATTTCCTCGAGATGAACACCCGCCTGCAGGTCGAGCACCCGGTGACGGAGCTCGTCACCGGCGTCGATCTGGTCGAGGAGATGATCCGCAGCGCCGCGGGCGAGAAGCTGCGCCTGACCCAAGCTGAGGTGAAGCTCGAGGGCTGGGCGGTCGAGAGCCGGGTCTACGCCGAGGACCCCACCCGGAACTTTTTGCCCTCGACCGGACGCCTGGTGAAGTACCGCCCGCCCGCTGAGGGAACGAGGCGCGGGGTCACGGTGCGCAACGACACCGGCGTTTTCGAGGGCGGCGAGATTTCGATCCATTACGACCCGATGATCGCCAAGCTCGTTACCCACGCGCCCGACCGGCCGGCGGCGATCGACGCCCAGTCGACGGCGCTCGACGCCTTCGTCATCGAAGGCATCCGTCATAACATCCCCTTCCTTTCGGCGCTGATGCAGCATCCGCGCTGGCGCGAGGGGCGGCTGTCGACCGGCTTCATAGCCGAGGAGTTTCCGGACGGCTTCCGCCCGCTCGTCGCGAGGGGCGAGACCGAGCGTCGCCTCGCGGTCGTGGCGGCGCATGTCGACCACGTCCTCAACGAGCGCAAGCGCCGCATTTCCGGGCAACTGCGCGAGGCCGAGCAGCTTCGTTTCGAGCTCGATCGGATCGTGGCGATGGGGCGGAGCCGGATCGAGGTCGAGCTCGACGCGAAGAAGGGCGCCGGCGTATCGGTCGTCTTCGCCGACGGCCACAGGATCGAGGTCCATTCCGACTGGAAGCCGGGCGACCTCATCTGGCGCGGCGGGGTGGACGGGGCCGAGATCGCCGTGCAGACGCGCCCGATCCTCAACGGCTACCACCTCTCGCACGCGGGCGTCGGAGTCGACGCGCGCGTCTATACCCGCCGCGAGGCGCAGCTCGCCGCGCTGATGATCGAGCGGAAAGGAGCCGACGGCTCGAAGACGCTGCTTTGTCCGATGCCGGGCCTGGTAAAGTCGATTGCGGTCAAGGTCGGGCAGGAAGTGAAGGCGGGCGAACAGCTCTGTATCGTCGAGGCGATGAAGATGGAGAACGTGCTGAGCGCCGAGCGCGACGCCACCGTCAAGGCGATTTTGTGCAAGGAAGGGGATTCGCTCGCCGTCGACGCGGCGATCATGGAGTTCGCATGACCAACGCTGGCCGCCGCCGCCGCCTCTCGTCCGGCTCGCCGTTCGAGCTGACTTATGGCTATTCGCGGGCGGTCGTCGCAGGCGACGAGGTCTTGATCTCCGGCACCACCGGCTACGATTACGCGCGCATGACGATGCCCGAGGACCCGGCCGAGCAGACCCGCAACGTCTACGCGACCTTCGCCGCAGTTTTGCAAGACGCGGGCGGGACGCTCGCCGACATCGTGCGGTTGAGGACCTTCGTCACCGACGTTTCTTACTGCGAGCCGGTCCTGAAGGCGCAGGGCGAGGCGTTCGGGGACATCCGGCCGGCGGCGACGATCGTCGTGGTCGCCGGGCTCTTGAAGCCGGAAATGAAGGTCGAGATCGAGGCCGAAGCCCGGCTCGACGCTCGGGGAAACCCGAACTGAGAGGAAGCGATCGCGGAGCCTGCGATCGGCCCGTCGGCGGCGGCGCAGGTGCGTGGAAGGGCAGGGGAATCGGCGCGACAAAATGTACGTAAACGATCCGTCGAACCCGCTCCGTCCCCCGAAGTCGCCCCGGATTGCCGCGGCGGCGTTCCTCACGGCTCGAGCCCACTGCGGCCCCACCCCCCCAAGATCCAAGCCGCGGGACGTTCCGCCAAAGCTCGGGAGCACCGGAGCAAAGCCGAGGATAGCCGAATCCAAGCAAAAGTCTTCCAGGAATCGGCTGTTCTCAAGGGGTTACGCCCGAATCCAAATTCTTTTAAAAATGCAACTCCCAAGCCGTCGCGTATCCCCTCGCCCGCGAAGCGGGAGAGGACAGGCGCGAAGCGCCAGGTGAGGGTTGAGAACGCCGAACGGCGGGCGTTGATGGCGGCCGCAAGGTTCGTCGGTTGCCCGTCCCCCTCACCTGGCGCGGCTTCGCCGCGCCGTCCTCTCCCGCTTCGCGGGCGAGGGGGTCGCCGAACTTCACAGCTTGGGAGTTCCATTGCTTTATTGTTTTCTCCTCCGCTTCGCGCTGACCGCCTCCGCTTGGCCCGCGGCCTGTCCGCCGACGCACTCCGCCAGCAGCCAACGCGCTTCCCTGCCTGCCGACCGAAGACACCGCCGTCAAACCCGTTCTGCGGCTGGTTCGACGCTGAGCGAGGCGAAGTCAATCCTCCTCAGCGCAAGCGGGCTCAGGCGGAAAGCCGCTGCCGCCACGTCCCGCCCCACGGCGGTCGAGCTGCAGGTTGCTGTGTGATTCGAAGCCGCCCTCCATGCCAACCTCGCTTTTTCCATCCCGGCGGCGTTGCGTCCGGTCAACCCCCTTATGCCATAAGGTTACGAAACATGTCAAGAACAAACGAGGGGTAAATTAGCATCGTTAGCCACCACCGGCAAACGCGGTCGCAAGATGGGGAGAGGCCGCGCCAGCCGGAAAGGTTTTTCGCCCATTTGACGGTGCAAAGCGGCGATTTTGCAGGCAAGACCCGGCTGGGCTTCAATATATTACTAAACTTCGTTGCTAATTTCCGCCGGCCGGCGGGGATTCTTCCAGGCCGGCATGATTAGGGGCGGCGGGGAATATCCTCGCCTTCCCATTGGCCCGCTTATCCGCGTTGCCGAGGCCCGTCACAGGTGCGGGCGCTCGGCCTGGCTTTCGGAAAACCCGTCGCCCGGGAAGTCAGACCCTTTCCGGCCTCGTCCGACCCATGCCGGCGCCGGATCGATTTGGCCGCCGCTTCGTCAGCCCGCCTTCTTGACCCAGAGGGCGCACCAGCCGGTCGGGGAAATGTCGCCGTCGACCATCTTGCAGGCGTTGGGGGCGACGAAGAAGTTGCAGCCGTCGCACTGGTGACCGTCCTTCGGATCGGTCTGATATTTCACCGCGGTCTGCGCCATCTTCGCTTCCGCCGCGCCCGACATCAGCGCCAGAGCCGGCACGGCGCCGGCCGCGGCCATGAGAATCGTCCTCCGGCTGACGCCCTTCTGACACTTATCCATGGACTGCCTCCTTCCTCTGGTTTCCTCCGGCCGACGCTTGCCCTGCGTCTCCGTCGCGATCAACCGCAGACGACATTACAGCGGAACCGCCGCTTATTGGACTACGACCTTTTGCCAATGCGGGGGCCCAACTTTGACCGTCACCATCTACCATAAGCCCAGATGCGGCACGCCGCGCAACGTCTTGGCGATGATCCGGGCGAGCGGCGAGGAGCCGGTGGTCATCGAATATCCGAAGGATCCGGCGGGCCGCGAGCGGCTCAAAGCGCTGATCGCGGCGATGGCAATTCCGGTCCGCGCTCCTGCGAAAGAAACAGAAATGACATAGATGACACTGATGACGCCATCGATTCCGTGCGTCCATCTGTCGCGGCTTTCCAAAGAAAACGGTCTTGCCTTCTTCGACCTGCCGCCACACCAATATCGCGCTCGTCACAGCTGTGGCTGAAATGTGACGGCGCCCAACTATTTTTGGTATGGCGACAAAGATCAAGTTGATATTCGGCTATTTAATATGACAGAATCGTAGCGGCAGCCAGGCGAAAAATGGGCGGGCGGGAATGAGTGGGAAAGTTAGAAAAGCCTTGGGTGTGCTGCTGTTCCCGCCGTCGAATTGAAAAGCAATCTATCGTGCCCGCGGAGTTGCGCGCGGCAAGAAGACGCCCGTTGTCGCGCTGACGGTCCGACTGTTCATCGCTGCGGCCTTTGCCGTAAGCCAGCCGGTCATTGCTGAGCCCACGCCTGAAATTTCCGTTTCCTCTAGCGACGGCGTTTTCGCCGCATTGCAGGATCTCGTTCGGACGCAACGCGTCGTGCCGCTGAATTTCGCCGAGGCGCCGAAAACGGAGCAGCCCTCCGCCGCTCCGGACCCTTACGCGGTGCTGCGTGATTTCGTGCGGGTCGCCGACTCGTCGGGAACGGTTCCGCTGCCGGTTCAGGCGCAGGACCAGCCGCCCGACGACGCGATTCACGCAGGGTTGAGCGGCGCGACGAAGGCGAACGGGGACGCCTATTCCACACTGAACAAGTTCGTGCAGGACAGAGACGGCGCGGACGCTTTGCTCGGCCCAGCTCAGGGCGCCGCGCCCGACGATGCGATCCACGCCAAACTGCGTCACTCCGGTCCGGGAGGAGACGTCTATGGCGCAGATGCGTCCGAGCAAACGGCTCCCGACGATGCCATTCACGCGAGACTGAAGGCCTCTTTCAAGGACGTGTCCGGCAGCGATGTATCCGGGCGAGCGGCTCCCGACGACGCGATTCATGCGAGACTGAAGACCTCATTCGGCGATGTGTCCGGCAGCGATGTGTCAGGGCGAGCGGCTCCCGACGACGCGATTCATGCGGGATTGAAGGCCTCTTTCAGCGATGGGTCCGACGACTATGCGGCGCTCCGCGACTATGCGGCGGGTAACGGCGTCGCCAAGGTTGCCGTCAAGCCGATGGTGGTCGCGACGGCCGCCGCAGCGCCCAAGCCGGAAAAACCTGCGGCTGAAGCCGTCGAGAGCGGCCCGGCGCACTACGTCGGGTCGGCAGCCTGCATACGCTGCCATCGCGACCAGTATGCCACCTTCGGGCAGACGCTTATGGGGCAGATCTTCCTGCATCATCCGCGCGACGCCCAGGAAAAGGAAGGCTGCGAGAGCTGCCACGGGCCCGGTTCGAAGCACGTCAGAACGAAAGATCCCGAAGACATTATTTCGTTCGCCAAGGACTCGCCTGTTCCCGTCGCGGACCGCAACGCGATCTGCCTGAGCTGCCATGAGCGCGGCGACCGGACCTATTGGGACGGCAGCGTTCACCAGACGCGCAATCTCGCCTGCACCACCTGCCACCAGGTCATGGAGAAGGTGTCGGTCAAGTTCCAGCTCGCCAAGGCCACCGAACCGGAAGTGTGCTTCCAGTGCCACAAGGACATCCGCGCCAAGATGGTGAACTCGTCGCACATGCCGCTGCTGAACGGGTCGATGACCTGCTCGTCCTGCCACAATCCGCATGGCAGCGCGACCGACGGGCTTCTGCGCGAGGCCTCGGTCAACGAGACTTGCTACAAGTGCCATGCCGACAAGCGCGGTCCGTTCCTGTGGGAACATGAGCCGGTGCGCGACAGCTGCCTCAACTGCCACAACCCGCACGGCTCGGTGAACGAGTACATGCTGATCATGCAGCGTCCTCGGCTCTGTCAGTCCTGCCACATGGGCCCCGGCCACGGCAACCCTGGCAACCCGATGACGGTCCAGTCGGTCAACCGGTCGTGCCAGAACTGTCACACGTTGGTGCACGGCTCGAATTCGCCGGCGGGCGAGCTGTTCCAGAGGTGATCAGACCGAAGAGTTCGGGTGGGCGTAAAGAGGGAACTCCAACAGGCCGCTAGCAATGCGACATCCAGGGGACGGGACCGCGTTGCAAGCGAGGGCAGGGCAAGATGAAAGCGATACGGGAACTGTTTCTGGCGGGTGCGGCGCTGACCGTCAGCAGCGCGGCGATCGATGTGGCCTTCGCCGCCGATCTTCCACCCCCCATCCTCCCGGCCCTGTCCTCTCCGGAAGCCGTGGGCTGGACGATGGATCACGGGTCGGCAGAGTTCGGCGCCCAGGGTTTCATTGAAAAACCCGGGACCTCGCGGGGCAACAGCGCCGCCAAGTTCAACCAGTACGGCACGCTGACCAACCCGGTCTTCCTGAACTTCTTTGATCTCGGCTTCCAGGGTTACGACTACAAGTATACGATCGAGGCGCTCGGACAGAACGTCGGCACCAACAACCAGGACTACGAGGTCGATTTAAATCAGCCCGGCCAACACTATCTGAACCTCGGCTACTTTTCGGTTCCCGATCTGCGCAGCAACACCGCCGAGACTCTGTATTACGGCGCCGGCAGCGGCAACCTGTTCGTGCCGCCGAACGTCGTCCAGCAGCTTTACCAGGGGATCTACAACGGCGGGACGCCGGCGACCGGCCCCGGCAACAATTCGAAAGTCCCCGTGCTGAACCAGACGCTCGGCATTCCGCCGGGCTCTCCCGCCGTTCAACCGTTGGGCTGCTTCCTGCCGGGACAGACCGGCGCCTTGGCGTGCAAGAAAGGCGTGACGCCGGTCCAGACGACGGTTCTCGACAACGTTCACCGGATCAATCTCGGCATCCAGCGCGACGCCGGCGAAGTCGATTACCGCTGGACGCCCTCGCCGAACTGGGACTTCCAGGCCAGCTACAGCGACGAGCATCGCTATGGCACCCAGGAAGAGGGCATGCTGTTTTCGACCGGCACGTCGACGCCGTTGGCGCAGGTGCCGATGCCGGTCGACGACTACACCCAGAACGCGTCGATCATGGGTGAATATTACGGAATTTCGCCCTGGGGCATGAAGTGGAATGGCCTCCTGAAGTATAGCGCATCGATTTATACCGACGAATTCAATTCGTTCGACGCGATGAACCCGTTCGGCGGGCCGGGCAGCGTGGTCAGCGGCGTGCCGAATTGCCCGATCGCGACGACGACCAAGGTCAACAACTGCTACGGCGAAGGGCAGATGGGGACCGAGCCGAACAACGCGTCGAACGCGGGCATGGCGCAGGTCGGCGTCGACCTGCCCGGTTTCGTCAGAAACCGCTACATGGGCACTTTCAATTACAACGCGATGACGCAGAACGAAGCATTCATCCCGATGACGATCAATCCCGGTCCGTTTTACGTCGGGACGACGTCGCCGCGACCCTACAGTCTCTCGCCGTTGCAACGCTCGAGCCTCGACGGCCAGGTCGACACGATGCTGTTCAACAACGTCCTGACGACGCAGGTCCTGCCGAACGTGCAGAACAAGCTCAACTACCGCTACTATTCCTACGACAACAACACCCCGCCGCTGACACTCGCCAACTGGATCGTCAACGATTCGGCGATCGCAACGAACGGACCATCAGGAGCCACCACCGGCAATGTCGGCAACGGCAGCTACGCTCCGCATACGACGCTGTTCTCGTCCTATACCAAGCAGGACGCCGCCGAGCAGGTCACCTGGAACGCCGCCTCCTGGGCGACCATCGGCGGCAGCCTCGGCTGGGAGCAATACACCTACTCGCAATATGCGGCGAACATGACCAACGAGTGGCAGGCGAAACTCTTCGCCACCGGCCATCCGACGGACTGGCTGGCTATCCGGTTCAACGAACTCGCGTCTTGGCGCGATTACTCGAATTACAACTGGCAGCAGTTTATCGGCGACCAGATGCTTGCCGGCACACCCGGAACGGGCATGGTCGAGAACCCCTATCTTCGGGACTTCAATATCGCCGATCGCAACCGCAACGCCGGTAATCTCTACTTCGACCTCACGACGCCGGTCTCAGGCTTGACGATCACGCCGAATCTCGGCTGGCGCTACGACTACTATCCGCCCGACGCGTCGATGGTCGCGACCGGAGGAAACGGACTGGGCCTAAAATCCGACAATCATCTGGACGCCGGCATCGAGGCCGACTGGGCTTTCAATCCGAGCGTGTCGGTGACGGGCGCCTATACGTTCGAGAATGTCCAGCAGGTGCTCGTCGGCACGTCGACCGCCAGCATCGCGCCGGCGTCGCTGACGCTGTACAACAGCCACATGAGCGAGAACGTCAATACGTGGCTGCTCGGAACGACTTTTCAGATCATTCCGGACCGGCTCGTCTTCAAGCTCAGCGCAACCTATGAACTGGCCCTGATGAATTGGCTGACCGGGCCGGAACCAGGCTGTGCGGCCATCAACCCAGCCGGCACCTCCTGCGGCATCGTGAGCGCCGGCAACCCCGCCTACCCGCCGGAGAACACGAATTTCGGACACCTCGACGCCTCGCTGACCTACAAGCTGGACCCCTCCTTCCTGTCCCAGTTCGGCAAGGCCGAGGTCTACCTCCAGCTCAAATACGTGTACGAGCGCAACAACGTGACGAACTGGCAGACCGGCAACGTGGCGCCCTACATGTACACGACGCTCAACTCGAGCACGGTGGCCTTCAAGGACATGATCTTCATGGCCGGGGACAATCCGAACTACACGGCTCAGGTCGTCATGGCGAGCCTGATGGTGAAATGGTAGCTATTAACGGCTGACGCTTGCAGAATAAGCGCCGGAAAAGCAAGGACCTGAATCAGGCTCGACGCGAGCCGCCGACGGTGAAGTGGGGACGTGCGATGAGACTGGGATTGGCGTTCGGAACGGCTGCGGCGCTTTCGCTATCGATGGTTGCGCCCGCGCCCGCGGGCTATTTCACGAATGTCCAGTTCGGCAGGCCCGACTACTCGAATTACCTGTCGCGGCCGGGTACGGTGAGTTGCGAGGACTGGTGGTACCAGAACTACTTTCGCGCCTGTCCGACGCCTCACCTGCCGCCGCAGCCGGCTGCACTGCCCACGCACAAGTAAGTCCCTCTCGACGGTGCGGCATAGTGAAGCGCCGCGCGAATCCAAGGAAGTTTCGCCGCATTTGACCTCCATCGAGCTGAGGGATCGACGCTCGTTCCTTGGATGGCGGTGGTCGGGCGTTCATCGAGACAGTTGCGGATGCAGGGAATGGCAATCCACCAAAAGACGCGGCGCTTCCTCGCGGCGATGGCTGCCGTGGGCGCCGGGCTCGCACTGTCGGGAGGCGACGCCATCGCCCAGTCGCCGTCGAAGCCGGGCGATGACCTCCGTCCGCTTTACGCCAACGTCGACGACATTCGCGACGGCAAGGAGCTCGCCGACACGACGTGTGCGAAATGCCATGGCCCCGGCGGCGTCAGCGCGACGAAGGGCGTCCCCAACCTTGCGGGCCAACGGCCGTCCTATGTCTACCGCGAGTTGAAGGCCTATCAACTCGGCGATCGTCCGGGTGGCGACGAAGTCCACAACATGCGGCTGATGAAGTTCTTCAGCGACGAGGCGCTGGCGAAGGTGGCCGCCTATTACGCGAGTTTGGATCCAGCGCCGCCTCCGGAGGGGCCCGCGCCGAGATACGAGGATCCGGTCGCCGCGGGCAAGGCCGCGGCAGCTCCTTGCGCGAAGTGCCACGGCGACAATGGCGTCAGCCATAAGGAAGACGTGCCCAGCCTGGTCGGGCTTCATCCGAAATATCTGTTCGAGACGCTGCAATCCTATAAGACCGGGGACCGTCCCACCGACGCCAAAAACGAGGAGATGAAGAAGGCCCTCGACCCGCTGAGCGATCAGGATCTTCAGCACATCGCTCTCTATTACGCCCTGCAAACCGACAATCTCACCCGCGCGCAGACGCCCAATCCGGGCGGCGCCCCGGTCGCCAAGGAAGCGCTCGCGGTTTGCGTCAAATGCCATGGAGAAGGCGGGATCAGCACCTCCGCGATCACCCCGAGTTTGGCGGGCCAGGACGCCACCTACCTGTTGAATGCCCTTCGAGCCTACAAGGACGGGACTCGCGACGACGACACGATGTCCCCGAGGGCGAAGAAGCTCGACGACGTCGAGATGAAGAACTTTGCCGCTTACTATGCGGGGTTGGATCCGAAGCCGGTCGTCGGCGTCGCCAAGCCGTCGAGCCCGGACGAGTGGGCCGAGAAATGCGATCGCTGTCACGGCTCGAATGGCAACAGCACGCGCCCTGACGTACCCGCCCTCGCCGGCCAGCGCGTGAACTACCTCGAAAAGGTCCTCAAGGCCTATCAGTCCGGGACGCGTAAGAGTCCGGAGATGGCGGCCATGTCGAGCGTCCTGACCGACGACGACATCAAGGGAATCGCCGCACATTACGCATACCAGAAGGGCCGACCGGTGGTTTTCATTACCGTGCCGAACAAGTAGCGCAACAATCGAGCGGTTTCAGGAATGGGCAGCCCTGCGCGATAAGTTGGGAGTCCATGGACAAAGGTGAGTAGACCATCGATGGATCGGATCATGAAAGACGAACTGCCTCCGCACCTATTGTTTCGACATTACTCGGAGCTTCAGTACAGCTTGCGGGTGTTGTTTACTTGCATGCTGTTGATCCTTGGATTGGGGTACCTGTTCGCGTTGCTGAACATCTATTTCACCTATGCGGGACGAGCCGGCGGCAATCCCAAATTGCTCACATATCAAGACATCGTGGTCGGGTATTCGGGCAGCGGAAAAGGGTCTGTCTTGGAAGGAGCGCTCAGCGGCCCGATGTCTTCAATGCTGCCGCCCGACGAACGAACGACGCTGTTGAGTTGGGTGCGTGAAGGCGCTGCGCAGCCGGCTTACGAAACGACGGTCAAGCCGATCATCGACAAGCGCTGCATGCAGTGCCACGACGGCAGCAATCCGCATCTCCCGAACCTGTCGAGTTTCGAGGGCCTGCAGAAGGTGACCGCATTGGACACCGGCGCGTCGATCGCGACGTTGGTGCGCGTCTCCCACATCCATCTGTTTGGCATAACCTTCATCTTTTTTATCGTTGGACTCGCGTTCACCCACGCGTACGTAAGACCCGTCTGGCTCAAGTGCTCGATCATCGCCCTGCCATTTCTGGCAATCTTCATCGACGTCAGTTCCTGGTATCTGATCAAGCTTTTCCACCCGTTCGCTTGGGTGGAGATCGGCGCCGGCGCATTGATGGCGGCCTGCTTCGCAACCATGTGGTTAATCACCATGTATCAGATGTGGTTCACGAAACCCCCCGAAACGATCCTGCATCGGATGGGGGGCGACATTCCTCTCGCGTAGCCGACCCAGCCGGGAGTTGCGTAAGACTGTCTGCGCTCGAGACCTAAGTATAGCGCGTCGGTTTGACGCATTTGCTCACAGCAATAGGCTTGCTAACGATGACGCATCCCCAGATCGGGTTGAAAGAGGAGAAGTTGGCGATGAGTAAAGTACGATTGTATTCGGCGGAAGTTTCACGCCGCGCCATGCTGCAGGGCGTCGCCTGCGTTGCGGCGGGCGCTGCGGCGGTCGCCACGGCGAGCAGCGCGTTTGCCAAGGCCAAGAAGTCGCAGGCCGACGTCGCGTACCAGGACCATCCTCATGGCAGCGAGCGTTGCGACAATTGCGAGCCGTTCATCCCTCCGAATCAGTGCAAAACGGTCGTAGGCCCCGTAGCCGCGCAGGGCTGGTGCAAGATCTACGTCGCGAAGTAAGAGCGGATCCTCGGGCGAAATTGAAAAAGCAGAAGCGCGCTCGACGATTGATCTCGCTCAATAACCGAGGGTCGGGCGCTGGACTAAAGTCTGGTTCATAAGACGAACCAGACTTTGGAATCGAGGAAGCGTCTGATGACCTGCCGGAGGAGGATGTGGTGAACCGACCGATGAAGTTGGCGACGGGCGTGGCGAGTGCGGCGGCGGCGCTGTTGTTCACCGCCGCGGGAATGCAACATTGGGTCAGTGAAGCCTGCGCCGCGCCGCCAAAGGCGCCAACGATCAGCTTTTCAGAAGACGTGCTTCCGCTCCTTCAATTTCGGTGCGGGAGTTGTCATCTGCCCGGCGGACAAGGTTTCGTGAAAAGCGGGTTTGACGTGTCCTCGTACGACACCATGATGAAGGGTACAAAATACGGTGCGATGATTCTGCCCGGCGATCCCGAAAACAGCAGTCTGATGAGATTGTTGGATTGGCGGGTCGGCGCCGAAATCCAAATGCCGCACGGAAAGAAGCAATTGTCGATTTGCGATCGCGATTTGATCCGCACTTGGATTTTCAAGGGCGCGAAGAACAACTGACACAATGCAGATAGGAGGCTTCCGCCTGGCCGGTTCGCACAGGCGCCAAGCTACTGTCGCTGCCGCCATTCGTGTCACCTGCGGACTTGATTCGGATCAATATGTCTGACCCGAGACCAAGTCGCACAGCACTTTGGTCGAGTGTTCTTGCCTCCCACCCCTGCGTTCAACGGCCGTGAGCCCTGCGCGACCGCGTTGCGGACACGTCGAAACCGGACGGCTAAAATGCGGCGGCCACTATAATCTTCGGTAATGTTCGGCCTCCAAGTGGGCCGGCTAACTCCCTGTTTACGCCCCCGATCCATCGTCGCGGACACGGATGGACTGCAGCCTCAAACCGGCGCAGAGGCATGACGCCGCTTCTTCCGATCAGTCGAATACGACATGTTCCCTCCACCCGCGCGAATCGCGCGAACGCCTTGCCGTCTTCCTCATCCGGAGAACCATCGATGTCCGTTTCATCCATCACAACTCCGCCTTCGGCGCCACCGGCCCCGCCCGTCGCGACCGGCCCCGCTCGAGCGGCGGACGGCGATTACAAGGCCGCTAACCTTCAGACCTCGCAGGCGAAGGACTCCGACGGCGACTACAAGCGGATGAGTTCCCCCGCGGCGCAAAGCTCCGCCGCGGTCCAGGGGTCGGTGAATTCCTTGAAAGTCGGTGGATAATACCAAGAGACTCAGGGTCTGACCGATCAATTCGCACGTCTCGACGCGGGCGGCGCCGCCGGGCGCGGCATGGGAAGCCGCGTCGCGAACGGCGGTTGGGCAGGAAGGCCCGACGTATAAGTCGAGACCAAAGCGCGAGTCGCGAACGGGCGCGGAGGACGACGATCGCGGACATTGGCGAACGGTAATCCTCGAACCGCAAATCCGGCCGATTGGGTCGCGAAATCGACGCTCGAAACGCTCGGGAAAAGTATTCGCGCCCGAACGTTTTCGATGTCGAACCCGGAGACCCAGATGAAATTGCTCAGCGCCCTCGCGATCTTCGCCGTCGCCGCAGCCGGCCCCGCCTTCGCCGAAGGCAAGTGCACGAACGCGCCGAAGTCGAAGTGGCCGCCCAGGTCCGCTCTCGAATCCCAGTTGCAGGCGGACGGCTTCAAGGTGCGCCAGATCAAGGTCGAGGGCGGCTGCTACGAAGTCTACGCGACCGACAAGGACGGCAAGCGCGCCAACATGGCCTACAACGCCGAGACGCTACAGAAGCTCGACAACGCCGAAGCCGGCGAGAACTGATCGGACCCTGCCGGCCATGATCCGCGTCTGGGATCCGTTCGTCCGCGCCTTCCATTGGGCGCTCGCGCTGAGCTTCGCCGTGGCATGGCTCAGCGCGGAGAACATGGAGACCGTGCACAACGCGGCCGGCTACGTCGCCGGCGCGCTGGTTGCGGCGCGGACCGTCTGGGGCTTCGTCGGCCCCGACTACGCGCGGTTCTCCCAGTTCGTGCGCTCCCCGGCGATGGTCCTCGGCTACCTCAAGGCGGTTTCGGAGGGGTCGGAGCGGCGGTTCATAGGCCACAATCCGGCCGGCGGGGCGATGATCGTCGTCCTGCTGGCTGCGATGGCGGCGGCTGTGCTGACCGGCTGGCTCATGACGACCGACGCTTTCTGGGGCTCGGCCGCGGCGCAGCATGTTCATTCGATCGTGGCGCACGGCGTCCTCATGCTCGTGCTCGCGCATCTCGCGGGCGTCGCTCTGGCGAGCGTCCGCCACCGGGAAAATCTCGCGCGGGCGATGGTCCTCGGCGTCAAGCGGGCGCCGGAGCCCGGGGACGTCACCTGACACCTTCGGAAGGAGGAGACAATGTATGAAAAGCTCGAGGACGGCTCACCGTTCTTCTTCGCCACCCGTGAACCGCCGTCGGCGACCGCGATCGACGACGAAATCTACCTCACCGTGACCACGGCGATGCCGGCCTTCCCGGATCAGGTGGAGACGATCGACATCATTTTTTCGCTCGACTACGCGGAGCATGTGATCGCGCAGCTTTCTCGCGCCATCGCACAGGCAAGCAAACCCTGCTGAGCCGCTTCCGGTTCATTCCTCCTGTTCAGCGGTCGAGAGCACAATCTGCAGCCCCGGACGATTTTCCGAGGCTGCGCATTCGAGGCCGTGCAGTTCGGCGATCGCGGCGACGAGACTGAGGCCGAGCCCGGTTCCGGGCGACGCGCGCGCCGTCTCGGCCCGGTAGAAGCGCTGGAAGATCGCCTTCAGCTCGTCCGGCGCCACGCCCGGGCCATCGTCCGCGACGGAAAGCGAAACGCCGGCCGGCGTTCGTTTTCCGCTGACCTCGACCCTGGCCCCCGGGGGCGTGTGCCGCAACGCGTTGTCGAGCAGATTTGCGATCATCTGGACGATCAGCTCCTTGTCGCCCTGCGCCGGTAGCGGCGTGTCCAGGCGCGCGGTCAGCGTCTTGCCCTCTTCCTCGGCGGCGGGCTGAAACGCCTCGACGACTTCGCGCGCGATTTCGGCGAAATCGAGCGGCCGGAAGGCCGCCCGGCGCGCGCCGGCCTCGACCTGGCCGATGCGCAGGAGCGCGTTGAAGGTTTCGAGCACGCCTTCGATTTCCGTGATCGCGGCGTTGATGGCGGCGCTGACCGACTCCGGCGAGGCGTCTGCGTCGCGCACAGCTTCGAGGCGGCGCAGCATGCTGGCAAGCGGCTTGCGCAGGTCGTGGGCGATGTCCGCGCTCACCTGTTTGTTGGCGAGGAGAAGCTTCTCGATGCGGTCGAACAGGCGGTTGAAGGTGCGGGCGAGCGCGGTGAGATCGTCGTCGACCGGGGAGAGCGGAATCCGCCGGCTCCAGTCCCCGGCCACCAGCCGCTGGGCGGTCAGCCGCATCGAATCGATGCGGCCGAGAAACTGCGCGCTGAGCCACAGGCCCCCGAGGGTTCCAAGCGCGAGGGTCGCCGCCACCGCCCAGCCGAAGGCGGAGAGAACGCCGCTCAGAATCTCCTCGGAGCGGCGCCGTTCGTCGCCGACGACGAGCATCGACCCGTCGGAGAGCCTCGTCGCGAGCGCCCGGACGATTTCCGGCTTCGCCTCGGGCGGCTCGTCCGTCTCGACCTCGTTGGCCTCCATCCAGCCGCCGGCGCTTCCCAGAGGCGCGGTCAGTTCGCCCGCCAGCAGCTTTCCGTCCGGGCCTTCGAGCCCGTAGGAGAAGCTGCCGCCGCCCGCGCCGCGCGCTTCGAGAATCTGCGCGAGGCGCTCGCGTCCGTCCTGAGCAAAAGCGCTGCGCAGCGCGTCGGTCTCCTCGACGATCCGCTCGTCGAAGTCGGTCAGGATTTCATGGCGGATCGAGAGGTAGACGAAGTCGCCGAGCGCCAGCGCGGAGCCGGTGAACAGCGCGAGATAGAGCGTCGCCAGCCGAAAGCTGGTCGTTCTAAGCAGCCGGATTCGGGACACGCAACGTGTATCCGGCGCCGCGCACGGTCTGGATCAGCGAGACGCCGCGGCCGCGGTCGATCTTGGTCCTGAGGCGGCTGATATGCGTCTCGACGATGTTCGTCTTCGGATCGAAATGGAACTCCCAGACCTGCTCGAGCAGCATCTTCCGCGTCACCACGCGGCCTTCGCTGCGCATGAAGAACTCGAGCAGGCGGAATTCGCGCGGCTGCAGGTCGATGTCCTCGCCGCCCCGCCGCACCGTACGGGAGACGAGATCCATCTCGAGGTCGCCCGCCTTCAGCATGGTCGGCGACGCCCCGAGCGTCGGGCGGCGGGCGAGCGCGTTCAGCCGCGCCATCAGCTCCTCGAAGGCGAATGGCTTGACGAGATAGTCGTCGCCGCCCGCCTCGAGCCCGTCGACCCGGTCGTCGATGCCGGAGAGGTTGGTGAGGAACAGCACCGGCGTCGACACGCCCTCCGCCCGCATCAGCGCGACGACGCTTAAGCCGTCGAGCTGCGGCAGCATGCGATCGAGGACGACGACATCAAAACGATCGGCGGTCGCGAACTCAAATCCCTCGCGGCCGTTGGTTGCAACCGTCGCCAGATGCCCGCGCGCCGCCAGTCCCGCCGCAACGAACTCGGCGGCCCCCTCGTCGTCTTCGACAACCAGAATCTTCATCCCGTCGACTTAGCAGAACGGCGGGTCGTCGCAATCCGCGTCGTATGGGTCCGCCGAGTCGGCCGGCGTGGCTACGCCGTCTTCGGCAGCATTGGCAGCCGATGCTCCGCCGTTCCCCCCGACTGTTATAACTCGAACGAATTCCATCCTTCGCATTTGATCCAAGTCGATGCGCGACGAGAGTCTTCCTTAAGGCTGGTTGTATTGAAGCGTGGACGCGCGCATTCAAGTACTGGAGCCTAGAACAGTCGCTGCCCGATGAACTCGCCTTCGCGAACTCCGGCCGGGCAAGCGAAGAGCCCGCCGCCGGTATGGGTGGTGAATTGGTTGAGAGCGTCGAGCTTGGACATGTTGTCGAAGATCTTGATGAAGCCGGTCCGCGGATCGCGTTGGTAGGCCACGAAGAACAGCCCCGCGTCGTACATCATACCTTGGCGCCACGGCGGCCAGCGCTCGGCGGTGAAACTCACCCCGTCATTGTACGAATAGGCCCGTCGCAGGACTTGTGCGCCATCGTTGACCGCGGCCGCTCCGAGGCGGACATGCGCGTTGTCGGCGATCAACGGATTGCCGTCCTGGTCGAGACGATCGAGGTCGAGAAGGTCCTGCTCCGCGGATTTGCCAATCGGCGCCCCGGAGTATTTATGCCGGCCGATCACCTGCTCCTGGAAGTCGACCTCGGTTCGGTCCCAATGCTCCAGCGAGATCCTGATCCGACGCACCACGAGGTAGCTGCCGCCGCGCATCCACTCGGGCCCTTCATCGCCAACCCATACGACATTGTCAAAAGATCGAGGGGCATCTGGCGTCGTCCGAGCGCCGCTGATCGGAGGATTGATGGTCCCGTCCCTGAAGCCCATGAGGTTGCGGGACGTCTCTCCAGGAGGCGTGTTCGGTAAAAAGCCCGTCTGCGCCCATCGGATTTTTGCCGCGCCGTAGGACAAACGGTCGAGTTCGCGCAGCGCATGAAACGCGACGAGCGGGTCGTCGGCGCAAGCCTGCACGGAGAGGTCGCCACCGGTGTGCGCGGGCTGCAACTGATCGCCGTTGAATTTGGGCAGGTCGACCAGCGGCTCCGGCCTCTTGGCGGCCAGGCCGTAACGGTCGACGCCGTCCTTCATGAACAGGCCGGCGCCGAAGCCGAACGTGAGGGTCAGCCGGGCCGGCGACAGGCCCAGTGCGGATCCGCCGTCCGGTCCTTCCGTCGACAGGTCCTCCCCCAGTGGGCGGGCCGTTTCTCCCGCCGTCATGCGCGCGGCGGCCTCGGTCCAGAGGAGCAACATCGCCGTCACCTCATCGCGCGTCTTGGCGACGAGGTCGAAGGCGACGAAGTAGCTGTTGGCCTGTTGCGCCGTCGCTATCCCGCCCTGATGCTCACCAAAAAACGTTGGGCGCGCCGGAACGCCGGCGGAAACCTCTTGTGACACGGCCCGCACCGAGCTCCCAACTCCGGCGCTCGCCAACAGTCCGCCTGCGCCGGCCAGGAGGCTGCGGCGAGACGGACCTCTCTTCGCGGGCGCGAAGGGACAGCTCATCGCGCCAGGACCAAGGTGTTCGCCTCGTCTTCGACGAAGTAGAACCCGTCGCCCGCCGGCGTCATGGCGATGCCGAACAAGTCTCCGCTGCCCGGGGGCTTTTGCGCCTTGTTGGGATCGATCCAACGCGCGCGAATCTGGTCGCCCTTGACGGGATCGATTTCCACCACCTGGCCGTTCTTGGCGTTGGTGACCAGAAGATGGCCGTTCGGCGCCGCCGCCATCGCCAGCGGCGTCTGCAGCAGGCCGTCCTTGGTCACGGTCCTGCCGACGCCTCCGCTTTGATCGCGCGTCGTCGCGTCCGAAATGGCGGTGATCCGATTTCCGGTCGCGTCGGAAACATAAAGCGTATCGTTGGCGCCGAGGGCGAGCCCGGTCGGTCCGACGACGAACACATCCTTGTTCGGCTGTGCGCCGAAGCCGCTGCCGACGACGGTCTCGTCGACCACGGCGGGCGGCTTGCCGTCCGGTATCGACAGCCTGATGCGCAACACGGTTTCTTCATTGACGACGGGCGGATCGCCGTCTGGCGACCCGACGCCGAATCCCGCGTTGCTAACGAACAGGGTCGCCGACTGTCCGTCGTCGATCGTCGCCATGTTTCCCCAGGGCATGTTGATCTTGTCGCCGGCGATCGCGCCGGCGACCTTGCCGCTGGAATCGAGCACGATGAGGCAGCCCGCGCCTTTGGTCGCCGTTGTGCCATCCGCGCTCGGCGCGCTCCCGACGATGATCCATCCCGTCTTGAGCATGGTCATCGCCGTCGTCAGGCCCACGCCGCCAGGGCATTGCGACAGATCGCGCGGCAGCGTCGCGAAGGTCGACAGCTTCTTCGTCGTCGGATTGTAGTCGACGATCGTCGTGCCGAGCCCCTGCAGGTTGCCGGCATTGTTGAAATTGGTGACCAGTACGTCGTCCTTCTGGACGGAGCCCGCCGAAACCGGCGCCACGACGATCGCGTAGGGGTTCTGGTCGCCGTTGTCTGGCGCCGTCGAGCTCAAGGTCGTTTGTCGATGGATTCCTTCCAGAAAACTCGCCGATTGCGGAGCCGACGTCGCCGCCTGCGGCGCCAGGGCGGCGAATGCGGCGCCCAATCCGCCGAGCAAAATCGCAAGGCGGTCGTCGCGGGTGAAGATGTCGACACGTCCAGTCATTCCTGTTGCTCCTCGATGGTTCGCACTTCGCTCTTTCACCAGCTGGCTGGCGAGCTTCGGGCCCCCATTATTGCGAACTTTGACTTCGATCCCCGTGTCCTTGGCAAAGGCCTTGGTCAGCAAGTCGACCTTCTGCTCATGCTGCGCCGGATAGAGCGTCAGGGACGCTGCAAGCGCGCCGGCGACGCCGTCCGCGGGAACGACAAGACGAAACACGCGAGACCAGTCACTGGATTTCCCGTGCTTCTGATTAACGAGCGCTCCAGGCCCGGACAAGAACAGGTCAACCAGATTAGAAATGATTCAATTTGCAATTGTTCTAAATGCAGCCCGCCGAGCCAGAGCGGAGGCAGAAGCGAACCCGGACCTCCGCGTTTGCCTCTCGCTGACGAGCGCCCTAAAAAAACCCCTATTTGTTCTCGATATATTCGCAACCTCGTGGCATAAGGGGGGTGATCGGATCGCAACGGCGGCGGATGGAAAGCGAGGTTGGCATGGAGGCGCCTTCGAAGCTCACAGCAACCTGCAGCTCGACCGCCCTGGGGCGGGATGTGGCGGCATCGGCTCTCCGGGTGAGCCAGCTTGCGCTGAGGAGGATTGACTTCGCCTCGCTTGGGCCGTCGAGCCAGTCGCCGAACGGGTTTAACGGCGTTGTCTTCGGTCGGCAGGCAGGGAAGCGATTTGGATGCCGGCGGAGCGCATCGGCGGACAGGCCGCGGACCAAGCGGAGGCGTCAGCGCGAAGCGGCGGAGAAAATAATTTGGATTCCGGCGTAACCCCTTGAGAACAGCCAATTCCTGGAAGACTTTTGCTTGGATTCGGCTATCCCCGGCTTTGCTCCGGTGCGCCCGGGCTTTGGCGGAACGTCCCGCGGCTTTGGGAATAAGAGGGAAAACGGCGGTCCACGCATCTCGGCGTCGGCCGCCGCCGCCGCGGTCGGGCGCCGTGAAATGCTCCCGGCTGCCTTCGCCAAGGCGAAGCCGCCTAAAGCGCCCTCGGGCCGCGTTGGATTCGATGCGCCAGGCGCGGCCGCTCGCTTTCCCCGGCTCATTATGTTACGGCGACCGCCAAAAGCCCCGAGCTCCCGCGGAGCCGCGGTCGATCGCACCCCGAATCGAAGCGAAATGGCAGACATCTTTCAGGAAGTTGATGAGGAAGTCCGGCGCGACAAGGCGGTGGAGTTCTGGAGGAAGTATCAGAACCTGATCCTGGGGATCGCGGTCCTCATCGTGCTCGCCTCGGCCGGCTTCCGCTACTGGCAATACGAGAAGGAAAAGGCCGAGCAGGCGGCGGGCGACCGGTTCCAGGCGGCGATCGCCGCCATCGCGGCCGGCAAGCTCGACGAAGCGAACGGCGGCCTCGGCAAGCTAGCCGCCGAGGCGCCGGGCGGCTATCGGGTTCTCGCCCAGATGACGGAGGCCGGCGACAAGGCCGCCTCCAACCCGCAGGCGTCGATCGCCGCGTTCGAGGCGATCGCCGGAGACGCTTCGGTCGACCCGCTGTTCCGGGACGCCGCGCGCCTGCGCGCGGCCTTCCTTAAGCTCGATCAGCCGAACGGGGAGCAGGCTGGCGCCGCGACGCTGACTTCGCTCGCCGGCGGCGACGGGCCGTATCGCGAGATCGCGCGCCTGGCGCTCGGCGCGGTGGCGCTGTCGCGTGGCGAATACGACGAAGCGGGCAAGCAGCTCGACCTCGTGCTCGGCGACCCGGAGGCGACGCCGATCCAACGGCAGCTCGCCGAGCGCTGGCTCGGCCTCGTCGCCTCGAACCGCGCGTTGCCCAAATGAGCCGAGGGACCGCATCGCGAGGGCCATGAGCAAGGTCGCGATCATCGGCCGGCCGAACGTCGGCAAGTCGACCCTGTTCAACCGCCTGGTCGGAAGGAAGCTCGCCCTCGTCGACGACCAGCCCGGCGTCACCCGCGACCGGCGCGAGGGCGAAGCCAGACTGTCTGACCTCGCCTTCACCGTCGTCGATACCGCCGGCCTCGAGGAGGGGGATCCGGAGACGCTCGCCGGGCGGATGCGCGCGCAGACGGAGACGGCGCTTCTCGACTGCGATGCGATCCTGTTCCTCGTCGACGCGCGCGCCGGGATCACCGCCGCCGATCGCCATTTCGCCGCCGCCGTGCGGCGCGCCGGCAAGCCGATCATCGTCGTCGCCAACAAGGCCGAGGGCCTTTCCGGGCGCGACGGCGCCTACGAAGCCTTCGGCCTCGGCCTCGGCGACCCGATCGCCTTCTCGGCCGAGCACGGCGAGGGCCTCGGCGAGCTCTACGACGCGCTGGTCGAGGTCCTTCCCGCCGCCGCCCGGCTCGATCCGGACGAGAAGGACGAGGCCGACGCGCTCGTCCTCGGCGAGGAGGAGGACGGGAGCGAACTCGACGTCTCGAAACCCCTGCGCATCGCCGTGCTCGGTCGTCCGAACGCGGGAAAGTCGACGCTGCTGAACCGCATCCTCGGCGAGGAAAGACTGCTCACCGGCCCCGAGCCCGGCATCACCCGCGACAGCATCGGGCTCGAGACCGAATGGCGGGGGCGGAGGCTGAAGCTGTTCGACACCGCGGGACTGAGGCGCCGCGCCCGGGTGACTGAAAAGGTGGAGAAGCTCGCCGTCGCCGACGCCTTGCGCGCGGTGCGCTTCGCCGAGGTCGTCGTGCTGCTCGTCGATGCGACGATCCCGTTCGAGAAGCAGGATCTGACGCTCGCCGACCTCGTCGAGCGGGAGGGCAGGGCGCTCGTCATCGGCCTCAACAAATGGGATCTGATCGACAACAAGTCGGACAAAGCGCGCGAACTGCGCGCCGAGGCTGACCGTCTCCTGCCGCAGCTCCGCGGCGCGCGGGTGATCCCGGTATCGGGACTGACCGGCGCGCATGTCGACAAGCTCATCGAGGCGGTGGTCGCGACGCACGAGGTGTGGAACATGCGAATTTCCACCGGCCGGCTCAACCGCTGGCTCGCGCCCGTTATCGACGCGACGCCGCCGCCGGCCGTCTCGGGGCGGCGAATCAAGATCCGCTACATCACTCAGCCCAAGGCGAGGCCGCCCTTCTTTGTGCTGTTCGGCAATTCGGTCGAGACCATCCCGGAGAGCTACAAGCGCTACCTCGTCAATGGCCTGCGCGAAACCTTCGGCCTGATCGGCGTGCCGATCCGCCTGTCGCTGCGCTCGGGGGGCGACAACCCCTACGCGCCCAGGAGGCGCCGGGGTGAATAGCGGTTCAGGAGCGGTCGCTCCCGGAACAATGGCCGGCCTCGAGCTTTTTCCCCGGACCGGAAGAAGAGACGCAAAGCCTTTCGCTTCCGCGTCAGCCAGACCATAGACTTCCGCTAACGTCCATCCGTTACTGTTCCAAGTCGCCCCGAGTTGCAATCATGACCTCCGTCCTGCACCCGATGTCCTCGCTCCATCCCGACGCCGACGGCCGCGAGCCGCCCACCTTCCGCGGGGCGCGCGATCTCCTGCTCGAGTTCGGCGACCGCTACGTCGCCGCCAAGACCTCCTTTGTCTGGCCCCGGCCGGAGCGCTTCAACTGGGCGCTCGACTGGTTCGACGCCGAGCTTTCGGCCGACGATCACGGACAAAAAATCGCGCTGAAAGTGATCGGCGAGACGGTCGAGACGCGGACCTTCGCCGAGCTCTCTCGGCAGTCGTCGCAACTCGCGAACGGCTTGCGTTCGATCGGCGCGAGGCGGGGCGACCGTCTGTTGATGATGCTCGGCAATGCTCCGGAGCTGTGGGTCACGATGCTCGCGGCGATGAAGCTCGGCGTGGTGCTCATTCCGGCGATGCCGCAACTCGGCGAGGCCGACATTGCCGACCGGATCGAGCGCGGCAAGGCGAAATTTCTCGTCGCGCATGGGCGGGACGCAGAGAAGTTCGCCGGGGCGAAGGGCGAGCTTGAGCACATCGCGGTCGGCGAGACTGTTAGCGGCTGGCGCGCCTTCGAATCCCTGATGAGCCCGAACACCCGGTTCGTGGCGGCCGGGCCGACGCCGGCCGACGACCCGATGCTGCTCTATTTCACCTCGGGGACCACGGCGCGCCCGAAGCTCGTGGTGCACAGCCACGCGAGCTATCCGATCGGGCATCTCTCGACCATGTACGGGCTCGGCCTCAAGCCGGGCGACGTCCATCTCAACATCTCCTCCCCCGGCTGGGCCAAGCACGCCTGGTCGAGCGTGTTCGCGCCGTGGAACGCGGGCGCCACGGTCGTCGCACTGGCCGGCAGGCTCGATCCGCGCGCGGCGCTCGATGTGCTCGTCGAGAATCAGGTGACGTCGTTTTGCGCTCCCCCGACCGTGTGGCGGATGCTGATCCAGGAGAACCTCGGCCGGTGGAAGGTGTTCTTGCGCGAAATCAACTCGGCGGGCGAGCCCTTGAACCCGGAGGTGATCGACCAGGTCCGCCGCGCCTGGGGCCTGACCATTCGCGACTCCTATGGCCAGACCGAGACGACCATGATGATCGGCAACTCGCCGGGCCAGAAGGTGATCTCGGGCTCGATGGGGCGTCCGCTGCCGGGCTACCGCGTCGTGCTGCTCGACGCCGACGGCCTTCCGAGCGACAATGGCGAGATCGCGCTCCCCTTGCGCCCGCGGCCTGCCGGGCCTCATGCGGGGCTACCAGAACGAGGCGGGCGAACTGGACACGATCGACGGCGATTATTACCGCACCGGCGACGTCGCCACACGCGACGCGGAAGGCTACATCACCTATGTCGGTCGCGCTGACGACCTGTTCAAATCGAGCGACTATCGTTTGAGCCCGTTCGAGCTCGAGAGCGCGCTGATCGAGCACGAGGCGGTGGCGGAGGCGGCCGTCGTGCCGGCGCCCGATCCGATGCGCCAGACGATCCCGAAGGCGTATGTCGTCCTGGCGGCCGGATTCGAGCCGAACGCGGCGACGGCGGCTTCCATTTTCGATCACGTACGCAAGCAGCTTTCGCCGTATAAGCGGCTGCGCCGAATCGAGTTCGCCGATCTGCCCAAGACCGCGTCGGGCAAGATCCGGCGGGTGGAGTTGCGCCGCCGCGAGAGCGCGCTCGCTGAGACTGGCGAGCGGGCGGCGCGCGAGTTCCGCATCGAGGACTTCCCTGAGACTTAGGCAGTTCCACAGTCTGGCGGAACCGGACGGGCGCGCCAGCGCCGCCGCAAGCGATAGCGTGCGAGCCCGAGACCAGCGAAACCCGCGAGGACCATCATCCAGGTCGACGGTTCCGGGATCGTCGTGTTGGGCATAGTCGCGAGGCTCGGAAAACTATCCATCGCCGGAATGGCGGTCGGTCCGACCTCGCTTGGCGCGACGCTTTCGTCCGCCAACAACGGATTTGCGCTGCTGTACGCGGTCGGGTCGAGCTGGTCCGAGACGATGAAGACATTACCAGTCGAGATCGTGCTTGAACCCGATATTCCCCCGGCATCGCTGTAGCCGTAATCGTTGCCTCCGACGCCGCTCGTGACTTGATCGACGCTGCCCGGGGCGTTCTTCTTCGTCGCCGCGGGGTCGACGAACGACTGCAGGAACTGCTGCTCTTGGCCGCCGCGGTAAAGGTCATCGGTTGCGGCGTCGACATACCATTTTGCCGGAATCGATACAGTATATCCGAAGAACGACAGCTTGAGATCGGGGGAGGGAATGAGGAGAATGCAGCGGCTGGGACCGGCCTCGTCCCGGCAGCCGGGGACCGCTCTCTCCGGCGGCAAATCGGTCAGCGAAGCGACCTGGCCCTTCGCCGGGTCCAGGACGACCTTGGCCTCGATCGGCGCTCTTTGAAAGCCACCGACCAGATTGGATATGCCGGCGGCGTCGTCTCGAAAGGAGACGAAACCGGTATAAATGACCCCGACAACCGATGCTGAAGCGGACGAGAACGCGATTGCCGCGATCATCGCCCCAGCCTTGCCTCCCAAAGGCGCAACTCCTCTACTAAGCGCAATATATGCTGTTAACGGGTGTTGATCTCCCTGTAAACAAAAAATTCTCAGGTCGTGTGATCCGCCCCCTCCACATTCTGCCAACGGAGACTTCGACGCAAGCTCAAACTTGCGCGAGTTGCGCGAGAAGGGAGCGGTCGCAAAGCTTCGTAGGCCGAGCCAGCTAAGCTGAGCTAGGGCTGTTGCCGCTTCACGACCGCCAGAATGCCGCCGGCGGTCGAAAACAGCGCCGCGTCGCAGTCTGCGAAGCCGAGAAGCTGAAGCCCGAGCGGCAGGCCGTCGTCCAGGAGCACGGGCAGCGTGATCGCCGGGACGCCGAGCATTGATCCGGCCGCGGCGAAGGCCGGGTCTCCGGTCCAGCCGAGGCCGACGGGGGCGGCGCCCGGCGCAGCGAGCGTGACGCAGGCGTCGAATTCCTCCGCCAGCGCATGATAGGCGGCTCTTCGTTCGGCGCGTTCCGCGAGGGCGCGGCGATAATCGTCGAGGCTCATCGTCTCCGCCTGGGCGCCGAGATCGAGCATGGCCTGGCTCAGTTTGCCGGCGTCGCGTGCCCGGTAGGCGTTGATCGGCCAGCGCGATTCCCACGCGATGATCCTGACGGAGAGCTCGCGCGCGCCATGGATCGCGTCCTCGGCCGCCGCGACCTTCTTGCTTTCGCGACGCGACGCGAGCGCGACGCCAGCCGACTCGAGCGTTGCCAGCGCTTCTTCGAAGGCTTCTCTGGCTGCCGGCGACGCCGCTGGCCAGCCCTCGGTTTCCAAAACCGCGAGCCGGCGCGGCTTGGACGGCGCGGGCAGGGCCGACGGGCCGTAGAGGCCCGGAAAGCCAGGGTCGCCGCCCGCCCGCCGAGAAGTTTCCCACGCGACCTGCCATGCGTCGGCAAGACTCGCGGCGATCGGGCCGTGTGTGCTCTGGGAAAGGGCGTCATGGCTGCCGCCGCGGTTGATCGCTCCCACCGTCGGCTTGAAGCCGTAGCAGCCGCAGAAACTGGCCGGCCGCAAGATCGAGCCGAGCACCTGGGTGGCGAGGCCGACGCTGATCGCGCCGACCGCGACCGCGGCGGCCGAGCCGCTGCTCGAGCCGCCTGGCGTGCGGCTCACATCCCATGGATTTCGGGTCGCGCGCGGCTCCATCCAGGCGAACTCGGTGGTCACCGTCTTGCCGAGGATGACCGCGCCGGCCTCGCGCAGCGCAGCGACGCTCGCGCTGTCGCGCTCGCTGCGAAAGCCCTCGAACAAAGGCGAGCCGTTCCCGGTCGGCATGTCGCTGGTTTCGATGATGTCCTTGACGCCGATCGGCATGCCGTCGATCGGCGAAAGCGGCTGGCCCACTCGCCAGCGCCCGGTCGAGCGATCGGCCGCCGCCCTGGCGGCGGCGAGATCGAGCGCGACGAAGGCCCCGATCTTCGGCTCTGAGGCGTCGAGCCGCGCGATGCAGCGTTCCAGAAATTCGCGCGGCGAATCCTTTTCCCCGACAAACTCCGCCGTCGCCGGAAGAAACGGCTGCATGCGCGGCGCGACTGTATCGGGCGCGGTCATCGGCTCGGTTCCTGCTCCCGGCAGAGGCGACGTGCGGTCGAACTCACCTATTTCAGCCGCCCGGCGGTGAATTGCCCCGAGATATAGCCGCTCATCTTCACGCAAATCCCGTTGGCCGCCAGAACGCCTGGCGAACCGGCGACATCGCAATGCTTCGCCGCTTCCGGCGGCTTCGGCTTCTTCATCTGCGACGGCAGCTCGGCTGCGGAGAGAGAAGCGGGAAATGCAAGGACGGCCAGGATGGCGAACGATATCCACCGGTCAGCTGCCATGAGGACTCCTTTCGGACACGTTTTTCGGGTTATGAGGCGCCCCGCCGGCGGTTGCAACGCGGGCTTACCACTCGAAATGCAAACCGCGAGGTTAGAGCACGGCTGATGGGGAGCGCACATAAGGTATGGAAATGACGCAAGCCGTTGCGTGGCGGCCGCTCGCGCGGGCGCTGCCGGCCGGAGGCGCCATGCTGGTCGCCCTTGCTGTCTATGCAGCGGTCGCGCTGCGGCAGCCGCTTCTCGCAGCGGTGGCCGGCGCGGGCGGTCTCGCCCTCCTGCGCATGTCGTTCGCCGAGCGTCCGTACTCGAGCGCGCTGATCGCGATCGACGCGGCGGCCTTTGCGCTGTTTGCCTTCGACCGCAACGACGGGCTCGGCTTCTGGCAATTGCCGGGGCCTTGGATCGACGTCTTTCGCTTCAACCTCCCCTCGGCCGCCATTGCGGTGATCGTCTATGCCGGCGCCTCAGTGATGGCCCTGATCGGCGGCGCCCGCGGGCTCCGGCTGGTCGAGGCCCTGAGCCTGATCTCACTTCCCTTCCTGTTCAATCTCCTCATGGCCGTCGGCGCCGACTGGCACATGGCCGAGATCGGCGGCTTCGTGACCGCCCATGCGTCCCTGCCGTTTCCCGCCCAGGTCGCGATCGGGCGGGCGCTGACGCTGTGGTTCATCGGCGAAGCGATGCGGACGATGATCACCCTCGTCAGCGTCAATCGGCTCCCGCTCTCGGCGCGGAGGCACCTAGTCTACGCGCTGAGCGGCGTGGCGGCCGCCGCCAGCCCGCTGGTCGCCAACGCCGCCCAGCAGGTTACCCAGCCGTTCCTGGCGATCTTCGTCTCCAGCGCCTGCGCCGCGCTCGCCCAGGCTGGCCTGTGGGCGATCGTCTATCTTCTGACCGGCATCTGTCTCGACTGGCTCGCCGGCCGCCCGCCGCGCTTCGACCCTCTCTGGAGCCACTGGAGAACCGGATTCGTCAAAGGCGCGATCTACGGCGGGCTGTTCATGGCCTTCATCCTGATCGTTGCGTTTCTTCTGCGCTTGCCCGGCGCAGAAGCGATCCTCGAACGCGCCGCGCTCCTCGTCGGCGCCGTCGGCGGCGCGCTCGCCTTTCCGCTCGCCCAGACGATCATCGGTAGCGCCGACGGGACGCCGCCGTTCTTCGGCCGCCTCAAGGCCGCCTATCGCGATCCGCGCGCGCCGGTCCGCGGCGTCGTCGTGGGACTGGGCCTCGCGCTCGCCTACGAGGCCGGTCTCGCCGCCTTTGGCGGCGGCGACCGGTTTCTGGCGATGTTCGCGGTCGGCGCGCTGTCTTACGGAGGCGTCGACCTCGGCTTCGATGCCCTCAAGGTGTTCCTCGGCAAGCGGCGGAAGCTCGAGAGCTGGCGGTCTTATGCGTTGGGCGTGCTGCTCGGCGGCCTGGTCGCCGGCGCGCTCGGATGGTATTTCGACAGCGCCCAGCTCCAGGTCGTCATCGCCAAGTTCTGGGCCTACGCCGACGTCAATTACCGGCTCGACGGGCGCAAGCTCGGCGACTTCACCACCTATCCGATCTTCAACAAATACGGGATGATCAACCTCGGCGAGGTCGCCGGCGGCGTGAGGCTGTTCTGGGCGGAATCGGTGGCCGGCGTCATCAACTGGTCGCTCGCCGCGCCTTTGTTCTCGATCAATTACGTGCTGCTCGACGCGGCGTTGCAGCGGAGCCTGCGGCCGATCAAGAACCTTGTCAGCCCGCAGGGGGTCGAAGGCCTGGTCGAGCAGGGCGTGCGCGTGTTGCGCTGGGGCCTGTGGATGGCCCCGATCATCAATTCGTTCCTCCGCCAGTCGCCCGATCCTTCCTGGTACAACCAGGACGGCGCGGTTCGCACCCTCGTGGCCACGGGCGCGCAGGCGACCCAGGATCCGGCAACCTTCCGGCGGTTCAGCCTTGTGCTGTTCACCGGCCTCCTCGCCTATGACTGGTTGCGCATCCTCATCTGGTTCGACCACATGGGCCTCAGGGTGGCGAGCCTCGTCAATCTGTCGTTTCTCGGCGGCGACCGGGCGGACGAAGCCGCGGCCCGGTTCGTCGGCCACAACGGCCGGACTCGCTCCATCCCCGACGGAATCCGGCGGTTCGGCACCTGGGCGCCCCTGCTGATCCCGTTCTACATTCCCCGAGGCGCGGAGTGGGACCAGGCGTGGACCGGGGCCGAGACGCTCGCCCGCAGCGGCGCGCCGATGCCGGGGCCGGTGCGGACGCTGGCCTTCGCCTACGCCGGGGCCATCGCCGTCTTCGCCGCGGCGTCGGTTGTGGCGGTCGCGCGGTCGCGCCGCGGAACCGGGGCGCCGGCGCCGTGGCTCAGCGGCGCGCCCTTCGAACTAGCGCGCCGGCCGGAGAAATACGTCTTCAACAACGGCGCGGTCGGCCTTGAGCTCATGCGCGACGGACGCGGCGCCGCATTCGTGACCGGCCCCGAGCGCGGCGGAAGCCCCATCGACTTCTTCCGCCGCCCGCTCGACCCTCTGCAGGCGCGTGGCCATTTCTTCTATCTCAGCGAAGAAGGGGCGGAGCCGTGGTCGATCGGCTTCGAGCCGGCGCGCCGCGCTGGCGACTATCGGATCGAGGAGCCGGGCTTCAACCGTCTGGCGATCGTCCACACGCTGAACGGCGTCGAGGCGCGCATGGAGGTCGGCCCCGACAAGGAGCAGACCGCCGTGCTCACCTGGCGGATCCGCGTCTCTGACACGGCCGGGAAGGCCCGAAGGCTGCGGCTGACCAGCTTCTGCGAGGTCGCCGGCCACGAAACGGAAGCCTATGCTCGCGATCTCGATTTCGCCGGCATGCATGTCGAGACGGTGTTCGTACGGGCGCTGAACGCGATCTTCGCCCGCAACCGGCTCTTGCGCTCGGCGCGCGCCGACCGGGGCGAGACGTCGTTCTTCGCCGTCAAGCCCGGCGAAGGCGCCGAACTCGTCGGCTACGAGGATTCCCGCACGCGATTCCTGGGCGAGGGATCGCTCATGAAGCCGACGGGCTGCGAGCGCTGGCGCTGGCGGAAGCTCGACGACGAAGGCAAGCTCTGGCCGTTCGACCCGGCCGCCAGCTTCACGCTCGAATTGACGCTGGGGCCCAGAGGCTCGGCCGAGGCCGAGTTCGTCGTCGGACGCGCCGACAACGCCGTCTGGGCGAGCGAGCTCCTCGCCCGGCGGATTGGCAAGCCGCCGATCCCGGAACCCGAGCTGCAGGCGCGCTTCTACGAGACCCGCGCGCTCGAACCGACCCATGCGCTGCCGGCCCGCTGGCCGTTCGCATTTTCGCCGGACGGCGGGAGGCTCGATCTGACCCATCGCACGCCGCGCCCCTGGGCGCACGTGATGGCCAATGAGCTCGGCATGGCGACCATGGTCTCGAACGACGGGGAAATCTTCTCCGCCTTCGGCAACGCCCGCCAGAACGGCCTCACGGCCTTCCGCTTCGACAGCGCGACCGTCGTACAGCCCGGACAGGTCGTCTATGTGCGCGACCTCGACTCCGGCGAAACGGACGCGCCTGGCTTCGCCCCGTTCCAGAAAGAGGACGCCGCCTGTCAGGCGTCTTACGAGCCCGGCGTCGCGACCTTCCTGAAGAGGCGCGGCGACCTGTCGATGGAATATGTCGCGTTCGTTCCTCCGGATCTGCCGTGCGACGTGCGGGTGCTGAAGCTTGGCAACCAGGGCTCGCACACCAGGCGGCTGCGGATTGTTCCGTTGTTTGATATCGCGCTCGAGGAAAGCCCCAACGAGAGCCTCGGCACGATCCGCGACGAGACGGTCGGATCGACGCTCGTCTTTCAAAACCCGCGCAACGATTTCGTGCGCGGCTTCGCCTTCGCGGCGACCAGCATGGAAGCGCCCGCGACCGAGACGATCCGCACCCGTTTCTTCGGCGGCCCGGGGCGGGACATCCATTCGCCGGCGATGGTCGAAACGGGCTTTCCCGACGGCGCGGCGCGCGACGACGGCCGCCGCGTCGCGGCGTTCTGCGGCGAAATCTCGATTCCGCCCGGCGGGGAAGAGAAGATCGCCATCGTGTTCGGTCAGGCGCCGAGCCGCGCCGAGGCGCTGTCGGTCGCGTCGCGGATCTCGGTCGCGGACGCGGAGGCCTGGCTCGCGGCGACGCGCGCCTCCTGGGCCGAGCGGCTCGGCAAGGTCGAGGTGCGCACCAACCGGCCAGACTTTGACCGCCTGGTCAATACGTGGCTGCCCTATCAGCTCTATGCGTCGCGCCTTTGGGGCCGCGTCGGGCCGAACCAGCGGGGAGGGGCGACCGGATATCGCGACCAGCTGCAGGACGTGCTTCCGCTTGTTCTCACCGAGCCGCCCCTGGCGAGGGCGCAGATCGTGCTGCATGCGAGCCAGCAGTTTCGCGAGGGCGACGTGCTCAAATGGTGGCATCGCGCGCCGAACGGCGGCACGGGCCTCGGCCAGCGCACCAAGGCGAGCGATCCGCATCTATGGCTGCCCTATGTGCTGGCGCGCTATGTGCGCCAGTCGGGCGACGCCAGCGTCCTCGACGTGACGACGCCCTATCTCGAGGGCGAGGCGGTTCCGGCAAACGAGGAGACCTGGATCGTCATTCCCATCGCTTCACGGGAGACGGCGACCGTCTACGAGCATGCTCGCCTCACCATTGTGTTCACGCTCGAGCATATCGGCGAGAACGGCCTCCCGCTCCTGCGCGCGGGTGACTGGAACGACGGCATCGATGTGCTCGGCCGGCGCGAGATCGGCACGAGCGTGTGGATGGGCTTCTTTCTCGCGAACGTGCTCGACGGCTTCATCCCGCTCGCGCGGCTCAAGGGCGACGAGGCTTTCGCCGCGCGGTGCGAGGAGGCGCTCGCGGCGCAGCGGGCGGCGCTGGAGGTCGGCTGGCTGGGCGACCACTACGCGCTCGACTTCGCCGACGACGGGCAGGTCGTCGGCATGCCGAACGCCATGACGACCGGCTGGGCGGCCTATTCGGGCGCCTGCGACGACAGCCGCGCGCTGGCGGCGATCGAGGGCGGCCTGAAGGCGATCGAACGGGCGGACCGGGTGCTCCTCATGGAGACGCCGTTCTACGAACATTCGCAGCCATATCCCGGCCGAATCGCGGACTATCCCCCCGGCGTCCGGGAGAACGGCGGCCAGTACAGCCACGGCGCGTCATGGATCGTGGACGGCTTCGTGCGGCTCTCCGACCGGGCTCGGGACAGAGGAGAGAAAAAGCTGGCTGCTCGGCTTGCCGCGCGGGCATTCGAAATCTTCGAAAAAATTTCGCCGCTGAAGAAGACGGACGCCGAGCGCATCGCGGTCTATGGGCTTATTCCCACCCAGCAGCCGGCCGATATCTATGACGGCTGGGGCCACGGCGGGCGCGGCGGCTGGTCGTGGTACACGGGCTCGGCGGCGCGGATGCTGTCCGCCGCCTACGCGCTCCTCGGGATCGAGCAGACGGACGGCGAGGTGAGCGTCCGGAACGACCTGTTCGAGACGAAAGGGGAGCTGCAGGGTCGAGCAGCTCAGGATAGGGGACCGGGTCTGGCGGCGGTAAGAAGGCCAACCCTTGCCGTTGGCTCCATCCACTGATGTCGCAGATGGGCTTAAACATCGGCCTTTCCTTGCGACTCCTCCAGGGCCGGCGTCCGAAACTAAGCGGGCTTCTGACGGCGCCGGGTGATCGCGGCGCGCCTATGCGACGGCATAGGCTCTTCAGGGACGGCAACTTCGACTTCGGCCACGGTCGCTGCAGCGGTCGCGGATAGCGCGCCGAACAGCGCCGCGAGCTTCCTGCCGATGGGCGAGCCGAGCCCGGTGCACGGGTCGGGGCCGACCCTGGCGCGAAAGAAGCCGTTGTCGCCCGTGACAATGTCGGTGAAGCAGGTTTGGTTCAGCCAGAGCTGCGGGGTTACGAGCGTCTGCGGCGTCGACAGGCTCAGCTTGCGGCCGAAGGCGGCGAACAGGCCTGCGTAGAGGGGAGCGACGGCGCTGGTCCCGGCAAAAGCGAGGGTCTGGCCGTGGACCACGATGGTGTAGCCCAAGTTTGGATCGGCATTGCCGGAAACGTCCGGGACCATCCGGCCCGGCCCGTGCGGGGCCCCGGCCTGCCATGGGGGCATCGGGGTGAAGATGGTCGAGAAGCCGCCGCCGGTCCCCGAGCCGCTGGGGTTGCCCGGATCGTTGTTCCAAACGGTTTCTTCGCCGCCGCCGTGCGGCTTGGACGTGCCGCCGCAGCCGACGACGAACGGCGATGACGAGGGGAGATCGACGTTGGCCGGCGTCGGGCCGCCGTCGCTCGAATCGTTGTCGCCTGCCGCTGCGAAGACCGTCATGCCGGCAGCCGCAGCCGCCTTGGCGGCTGCGTTCAACTGCCCGGCGAAGTCCGCTCCCACCGCCTGTCCGGCAGCCTGCCAGTTGGCCTCGTCCGATCCCCAGGAGATCGAGCAGACGTCGCACCCGTCGGCCGCCGCCGCAGAGATCGCCGTCGCCATCGACCCCCAGTCGCCCGGGTCCGCCCAATAGACGCGAATGGTCGCGGGCTGTCCGGTCGCCACGCAATAGGCTGCCGCGGCCACTTCGATGTCGAGGGCCACTTCACCGTCTGGATTGGTCGAAGGATCGCCGCCGGGGTTCGGCGCATTTCCGCCTGCCCCGAGCGGCACGTCCACAACCATCGGCTTCGGAAGGTTGACCCTCCCGAAATAGGCGTCGATGTCGGACTGCACCCAGCCTCCGCCGAATTCGAGGATCGCAATCACGCCGCCGCCCGCAAGTCCGGTCGGCCAGGAATAGGCGGCGCAGAGGTCGGGGACTTCCCAGGCTTGCGCGCCGGCCGCGGCGGGACGGATCTCCGCGCCCGGCGTGCGGACCTTGAAGTAGGGATGGATCGGCGCCCGGATTGATCGCATGGCCACGGCCATCCGGCGCAGGCGCGCTGCGACGGCGTGGGCTGCGCGGTCGTAAAGCGTCGCGAGATCGGCCTTGAGCAAAGTCCGCGAGTTTCCGTCGAGATAGACCATGTGCCCGGACGGGTAGTTGCGGATCGTCAGATTGGCGCGCACCGCAGCGTTCTGAAGCGGCATCGCGTCCAGCGTCAGCTTCGTCTGGTAGAAGGGCGTGACGGAATCGTAATAGCCATTTGCCGACAATACGAGGAGGTAAGGATTGGCGGCCATCGTCGCCGCGAGGTCGCCGGCCGTGTACAGCGTCGGATTGCCCTGGCTGTCGGGTTTCTGGACGGCGCCTGTCGGGTCGGTATGGCTGAAGTCCCAGAACTGGAACGCCTGGTCGTTGAGGTCGATGTAGTTCGATGTCGAGGTGAACAGGAGCTCAGTATTGAGATAGGTGTTCCACATCGCGGTGTAGACGCCGCCGACCGCCGCCATCGTCGGGTCGTTCATGCCGCCGTCGGGCGACACGATCGCCGCGATCCCCGTGTCGATGCCCGTCACACGGCCATCGTACGCGCCGAGCGCCAGCCCCTGGTCCTGCAGCAGCGTCACCAGGAACAGGGAATGGCCCAGTCGGTCCGCGGTCTCGACGTTGAGCTGCCAGGCAATCAGAACGTTCGCGGGATGCCGAGAAATTGAGACAGCGTCTGAACGGTCGCCGGATCCTGGTTGGGATAGGCGGCGAGCGCTTTCGCGTAAGCGTCCGACGAGAATTGGGTGACCGTCTCCATGAAAGCCGGCAGGCTGGACGGCGGCGGGTTGAGAGCGGTCTTGCCGTGATACCAGGCGTCCGCGGCGAACGTCGGCATGAGCCCCACGGCGTTGCTGAAATTCGCCGGGTAGTCGAGGACGCTCGACTGCAGCGTGAGGCCGTTGAGGTCGATGCCGTCCTCGTGCAGCATCCAGGCGAGGACGCAGGTGCGCGCGGTGCCGTAGGATTCTCCGTACAGGAATTTGGGCGAGTTCCAGCGGCCGTTGGCGGTCAGATACCGCTTGATGAACTGCTTGATGGAACGCGCGTCCTGATCGACGCCCCAGAAGTCCCGGTTCTTGAACGGCGCGATCGCCGAGGAATAGCCCGTTCCGACCGGATTGATGTAGACGAGGTCGCTCCGGTCGATGAGGCTGTCGGGGTTGTCCTCCATCGTGTAGGGCGGCGGCGGAGTGAAGCCCGGCATGTTCGTCTTGATGCGCCGCGGAGCGAACGAGCCGAGAAGCAGGAACACCGCCGAAGACCCCGGGCCCCCGTTATAGAAGAAGGTCACCGGGCGCGTGTTCGCGGCGGCCCCGTCCTTGGTGAAGGCGACGTAGAAGAACTTGGCCGCCGGCTTCGAGCTGACCGGATCGACCGCGACGAGATGCCCCGCCGTCGCCGTATAGGCGATCGAGACGCCGCCGACCGCCGCGACATGATGGGTGATCGCCGCCGCCTCGGTGACGTCCGTGATCGAATCGTCGGGACCCGAACCGTAGGCGGTCGTATCCAGATAGGGCTGGTCGGCCGCCTGGCCGGGTTGGTCGAAACCAGGATGTAAGTGTTCGCTCATGGGCTTTCTCCCGATGGCGTCCTTGCCAACGCCGTCCTCGCCGCCCGCTACAACTTCCCCCGCCTGCTCCCCTGGCGCGCTTCCCATCATTGCGCTTTGCCGCATCCGGCGCCAGACGAGATAATTCTCGGCGTCGAACACCTGCTCCCTGGCGGTGATGTCGTCGTCGGCGCAGCCCACGCATCAAGTGTAGCCATCGCATATGTTGAACAAGTAGCTATCGCATACCTTGAATAGGACGTACCCGGCATTTGAGCCAGATCAATGCGGACCAGGCGAGCTTCCTGTTTGCTTGTGGCGTCAGGGGAGGCATTGCTATGAATGAGGCAGTCAAGAGCGCCGGAGCTTCCGCTTCGAAGCTCGCGAGAGCGCCGGTGGTAAAAGGCGTGGTCGTTCCCTCTTCGGGGCCGCCGACGGCGCCTCGAGCGGCTCCGCCGAGCGTGGTTGCGCCGGCGATTTTGCCATGCCGAGCGCGAAAATGCGCTCGACCGAATCGTGCATACGAATATTGCGCGGCTCACCGGAGGCTTCTCTCCTATGGCCCTCGCCTTGGCGACTTTCGATTGGGGCCTGCATCTGGCGGTTTCGCCCGGACGGCAGACTGATCTCGCCTTGAGCGCCCTCGCCAAACAGGCGGCTCTTTTGTCCAGGGCGCAGTTTTTCGCGGGAAAGAGCAGAGACGACGGCGCGGCCAAGTCGCGTGCTCAGGATCGGCGGTTTCGCGCCGAGGAATGGGGCCATTGGCCGTTTTCAGCTTACGCCGATGCGTTCCTTGCGGCGGAACGATGGTGGGATGACGCCACCTCCGAGATCAATGGCGCAATGCGCCATCATCTGGAGTTGGTCAATTTCGTCGGGCGGCAGGCCCTCGACATGGTCGCGCCGTCCAATTCTCTTCCGACCAATCCCATCGCGTTGAAGCAGACCATAAACGAAGGCGGAGCCAACCTTCTGAGAGGCGCGCTCAATTACGCCCTTGACCTCAATCGCCTGCTCAACGGGTGAGCCCAGCGAAGAGGAAAAGGCGTTCAAACCGGGCGAGACGGTCGCCATCACCAAAGGCGTGGTGGTCAAGCGGACTCCGCTTGCCGAAGTCATCCAGTATAACCCGACCACAGCGTCGGTGCGGGCCGAGCCGGTCGTCATCGTCCCGGCGTGGATCATGAAGTACTATATCCTCGACCTACGAGCCGAGGATTCGCTGATTCGCCATCTCGTCGACAGCGGTTTCACCGTCTTCTGCATCTCATGGCGCAACCCGACCGCGGAGGACCGCGACGTCGGTTTCGACGACTACCGGCGCGAGGGCGTGATGCCCGCCATCGACGCGGCGCTCGCCATAACAGGCGCTGCCCAGGCGCACCTCGTCGGCTATTGCATCGGCGGCACCCTTGCGATGATCTCCGCTGCGTGCATGGCCCGCGATCACGACGAGCGCCTCCGAACCCTCACGCTCTTCGCCGCTCAGGGGGATTTCGAGGAGGCGGGGGAGTTGAGGCTTTTCATCGACGACAGCCAACTCGCGCTACTCGAAGACATGATGTGGCAGCAAGGCGCGCTCGAATCGAGTCAGATGGCCGGCACGTTCAGCCTTTTGCATTCCAACGATCTCATCTGGTCTCGCGCCGTTCATCAATATCTCATGGGCGAAAAGGAGCAGGTCGACGACCTGATGGCGTGGGACTCGGACGCCACGCGCATGCCCTTCAGGATGCATAGCCAATATCTGCGCGAACTCTACCTCGACAACGACCTTGCCGAAGGCCGGTTCAAGGCGGATGGCCAAGTTGTCGCGCTCCAGGACATTCGCGTTCCCCTCTTCGTCATAGGGACCGAGCGTGACCATGTCGCGCCCTGGCGTTCTGTGTTCAAGATCCACCATCTTACCGATACGGAGATCACGTTCGCGCTCGTCAGCGGCGGCCACAACCGGGGAATCGTTGCACCTCCCGGCCGAGGAAAGTTCGTTCCTCACTTTCGGATTGCAACGACCGCCGCGAGCGATCTGCGTCCGGATCCCGAGACCTGGGCTGCTGCCGCTTCGCACCGAGACGGGTCCTGGTGGGCTGAGTGGTTTGACTGGCTCGCCGTCCGTTCGAGCGGCCTCGCAGCGCCGCCGCCGCTCGGCGCTCCGGACAAGGGGCTCGCCCCGCTTTGCCCGGCGCCCGGCGATTATGTCAGGCAATGAGTGAGACGTTGCGGCGCTGATCGCTCGAGGCGGTTTTTGGGAGGGCTCTTCGCGCGAGTCGTGCGCCGAAGACCCAGAGCCGCACACGGGCGAGAGGGGCGTCGGATGACGGAGGACGAACATGAACGTCAAGGGCAAAGTGATCGTGGTCACGGGCGCGGCTCAGGGCCTTGGCGAGAAAATGGCGGAGGTGCTGTCCGCCGAAGGCGCTAACTTGGCGCTGGTGGACCTCGATCAGGCGGCGCTCGCGAAGAGCGTCGACCTGTGCGCCAAATCGGGGATTAAGGTCAAAGGCTACGGAGCCGACGTGGCGGACGAGCAGGCGGTCGTCGCGCTTTTCAACGAAATCGAAAAGGACTTCGGAGGCATAGACGGGCTCATCAACAACGCCGGCATCACCAAGGACAGCCTCTTGGTGAAGGTTCACGAAGGCAAGGTTGTCGGAAAAATGTCCGTTGACGATTTCAAGAAGGTCATCGCCGTCGACCTGGGCGGCGTCTTTCTCTGCGCGCGCGAAGCCGCCGCGCACATGATCGATGGCGGGCGGCAAGGCGTGATCGTCAACATTTCGAGCATCTCGCGCGAAGGCAATGTCGGGCAGACGAACTACTCCGCTGCGAAAGCCGGCGTCGGCGCCATGACGGTGACCTGGTCGAAGGAGCTTGCGCACCACCATATCCGTGTCGCCGGCATCGCGCCCGGCTATTGCGACACGCGCATGATGGCCACCGTGCCACCGAAAATCCTCGACCGGATCGTTTCGACGATCCCGCTGGAGCGGCTGGCGGAGCCGGCCGACATCGCTGACGCCGTGCTGTTCATCCTTCGGAACGACTATTTCGACGGCCGAGTCCTCGAAATGGACGGCGGACTCCGGATTTGAACCGAGGATGTCTTGTCGGGAGACTTCGGGCCGGCTCCGAATGCTTGGGCGGCTTCCTGAGAGGGCGCCGGTCCCTGTTTGATCGCATAATTCGGCGTCGGGCTGGAGATGCGACGGTTTCGCTCGCGTGTCGCGCGTGAAGTGACTCAGGGTACGACGATCACCGGCAGCGGAGAGAGGTTCACGAGCTTGTGCGACACGCTGCCGAGCAGGAGTTGCTCCACAAGTCCGGCTCCGCGCTTACCCACGACGATCACGTTGACCGCCTTCTCCTTCGCGATGTCGATGACCGATTGTGCGACGTCGCCGGCGCGGGATTCGAGCTGGATTTGGTCGACCCCGACGGTGCGCGCGCGCTCCCTCGCCTTCTTCAGCGTTTCGGCCGACAGCAATTCCAGCAACTCCTTCAGCCAGACCTGCTCGGACTGCGTGAGCTGCATCATCGCCTTCTGGGGAAGGCCATACCCGCCGACGACATTAACGATGAGCAGGTCGGCGCCTTCGCGCTTGGCCAGACCCGCCGCGTAATCGACGGCACGGTCCGCGGCTTCCGACCCATCGGTCGCAACCAGAATCCGTCGCTTCATCATTTGGCCCCTTTGCTCGCCCAGATGTGGTGGAAGTGATTGAACAACCAGCCCTCGACGCGCGCGAGATGGCGCGCCTGCCTGCCCGGACGGTGTGCGATCATTCGATAGACGCTGATCTTGACCGCGCTCGCGACGAAGAATGAGACGAGCGCATAGGCCCAGACCAGGAGCGCCAGTGGCCACCCGGTCGGCGACATGAAGAAGCCGTAGACGACGACGAGCGTGCCGACGACTTGCGTCGCTTCGGCCGGAACGACGAGCTTCCAGCTCGGCCAAGGGCGCTCCCACACCGGGCCGACATTGCGGGTGAGGTAGATCGTCATGTGGCCCGAGACGAGCAGCTTCAGAAAAATCAGCGCCTGCACGACCGGCTGCGCGAGCCCAAAATGGTCGCGGACCAGCCAGTAGAGCACGAAGCTCTCGATCACCCCGTAGACGCCCAGCGCCGTAGCGATGGTCAGCACGCGCGCCATGTCCCAGCGCACCGGCGCCTCGGCGACCGGCGCGTTGTCATAGGCGATCATCATGATCGGCAGATCGTTGAGCAGCGCCAGCAACACGACCATGATCGCCGTGACCGGATAGAAATTGAAGATCAGGATGCTCGCCGTCATGAACAGAAGGAGCCGCATGGTCTCGGCGATGCGGTAGATGGCGTAGCTCGTCATCCGCTCAAAGATTCGCCGCGCCTCTTCGATGGCGCTGGTGATGACGGAGAGGCCCGGCGCGGTCAGGACGAGGTCGGCTGCAGCGCGCGCCGCGTCGGTCGCGCCGCTGACGGCGATGCCGATGTCGGCCTGCTTCAAAGCCGGCGCGTCGTTGACGCCGTCGCCGGTCATGCCGACGATGTGGCCTGCGCCCTGCAGGATCTTGACGATCTTGAACTTGTGCTCGGGGAAGACGCGGGCGAAGCCGTCCGCGGCTACGATCCGGGCGGCGTCGGGATCAGGCCGCCCTTCGGCGAAGGCGTCCGCGGCCACCAGGATCTTGCGGCCGAGCCCCAGCTTTCCGGCGGTCTCGGCGGCGATCGCCTCGTGGTCGCCGGTCACCATCTTGACGTCGACGCCCATCGCGCGCGTCACGGCAATGGTCTCGGCGCTGTCGTCGCGCGGAGGATCGAAGAGCGGAAGAAGACCGAGAAAGCGCCAGGTCCCCGGCGCGTCGGAGCGGGCGACGCCCAGCGTGCGGTAGCCCTTGGCGGCGTCCTGGTCGACCAGCGCGTCGATCGCCTTTCGCTCGGCGGCGTCGGGCTTGCACAGGTCGAGGATCACCTGCGGCGCGCCCTTTGCCACGGTGAAGCGGGCGCCGTTCGCCTCGACGTCCGCCTCCGCGCGTTTCGCCACCGGATCGAACGGGCGAAAGGCGCGCACGGCGTAGGACTCGAGCTTCAACTCGGGCGGTTTTGCGCCGAGGATGGCGGAATCGATGGCGTCGGGCGCGTCGCGGCGCGAGGCGAGCGCGGCCGCGAGCATCAGCTCCTCGGACGTCGCGCCGCGCGACGGCTGGACCTCGCCGAGGGTCAGCTGGTTCTTGGTCAGCGTGCCGGTCTTGTCGCTGCACAGGATGTCCATGCCCGCCATTTCCTCGATGGAGACGAGGCGCGAGACGATCGCCTTCATCCGCGCGAGCTTCTCGGCGCCGACCGCCATCGTGACCGAAAGCACGGCGGGCAGCGCCACCGGAATCGAGGCGACGGTGAGGATGAGCGCGAACTGCACTGTTTCGAGGAGCGGGTCGTGGCGGAAGAGCGCCGCGACGCCGATCACGAGCACCAGCCCGACCGTCGTCAGGATGAGGAAATTGCCGATTTTCAGCACCGCGCGCTGGAAATGGGACACCGTCTTCGCCTGCTCGACCAGGTGGGCCGTCTTGCCGAAATAGGTGTTCATGCCGGTCGCGGTGACGAGGCCGGTCATCTGGCCCTGCTTGGCGATCGAGCCGGAATAGGCCTCGTCGCCGGCCTTCTTGTCGACGGGCAGCGATTCTCCGGTCAGCGCCGACTGATCGACGCTCAGATAATCGCCCTCGACCAGCTTCATGTCGGCCGGAACGATATTGCCGAGGCCGACCAGGACCACGTCGCCCGGCACGAGCAGGCGCGCTTCGACGTCCTTCCAGGCGCCGTCGCGCTTGGCGCGGGCTTTCAGCGCCAACCGCTGCTTCAAGAGCGCGATGGCGTTGTCGGCCTTGAACTCCTGCCAGAAGCCGACGCCCGCGTTGATGAACAGCATGACGAGAATGATCGTCAGGTCGTCCCAATGGCGCAACAGCCCGGAAAGCACCGCGGCGATTTCGATCATCCAGGGGATCGGTCCCCAGAAGAAATGGGCCAGGCGCTCGAGGACGCCCACGTGATGCTCGGCCAGCGCGTTTGCGCCGTATTGAGCGAGCCGGCGCTCGGCCTCGGCTTCGGAGAGGCCAGCCAGTTCGGCCGCGGTCGGCAATTCGGATACGGCCGGCGGCCTGACGGCGGTCGGCTGCGTCGGGTTTGGGGCGCCGGCTCGAACTTCCGTGGTCATTCCAAGCTCTCCTGGCCGTCTGATCGCTCTCGTAAAGCCACCGCGGGACTGCGCGAATGCGGCATGAAGGCGCAGGCCGAGCAGCAGCAGAGCCGCTATGCCAATTGCCGGAGCGGGTCTGCAAATTCTGTCGCGCGAGTCCGGACGACGGCAGTCAGGCGAAGCGCCGCTTGTTTGCGGGCGTCCGGGCCGCCGAGACGATTTGCCGCGCGCGCTCACTTGCCTTTTCATCGGAAGAACGCCTCAAAAACCGGCATATTGCGTTGCGGCAGGCCGCGGTTTCTGGCATGAGGCCGCGCATTCACGCGGCGCAGGCGCGCCATTCCGGACATTCAGGGGGCTTTAAGCCATGCTGTTGGGTTTGATCATTCTGTGTGGGCTGCTGTCGATCGTCTACGGCGTCTACACGGTCAGGAGCATTATGGCGGCGGACGCCGGCTCCCAGCGCATGCAGGAGATCTCGGGCGCGGTGCGCGAAGGGGCGCAGGCCTACCTTCGGCGCCAATACATGACCATTGCGGGCGTCGGCGTCGTTGTGTTCATTATCCTCGGGCTGCTGCTGTCCTGGACGGTGGCGATCGGCTTCGCGATCGGCGCAATCCTGTCGGGCGCGGCCGGCTTCATCGGGATGAACGTATCAGTGCGGGCCAACGTCCGGACTGCCCAGGCCGCAACCAAGTCGCTGGCCGGCGGCCTCGACATCGCCTTCCGCTCGGGCGCGGTGACCGGCCTTCTGGTCGCCGGCCTCGCGCTGCTCGGCGTCTCCTGTTATTTCGGCATTCTGACCGGCCCGCTCGGGTACGCCCCCTCCGACCGCACCACGATCGACGCGCTGGTCGCCCTCGGCTTCGGCGCCTCGCTGATCTCGATCTTCGCCCGTCTCGGCGGCGGCATCTTCACCAAGGGCGCCGACGTCGGGGCCGACCTCGTCGGCAAGGTCGAAGCCGGAATCCCGGAAGACGATCCGCGCAACCCCGCGACCATCGCCGACAACGTCGGCGACAACGTCGGCGACTGCGCCGGCATGGCCGCCGACCTGTTCGAGACCTACGCCGTGACGGTGGTCGCGACCATGGTGCTCGCGTCGCTCTTCTTTGAAGGGACAAACGTGCTGCTGCCGGCCATGATGTATCCGCTGGCGATCTGCGCGGCCTGCATCGTCACCTCGATCGTCGGCACGTTCTTCGTCAAGCTCGGGGCTAACAACTCGATCATGGGCGCCCTCTACAAGGGCCTGATCGCCACCGGGGTGCTGTCGATCCTCGGGCTCGCCGTCGCGACGAGCTTCGTCGTCGGCTGGGGCGAGATCGGAACGGTGGCCGGCAAGCCGGTCACCGGCGCGAACCTGTTCGTCTGCGGCCTGATCGGCCTCGCCGTGACCGGCCTCATCGTCGTCATCACCGAATATTACACCGGCACCGGCAAGCGGCCGGTGAGGTCGATCGCCCAGGCCTCGGTCACCGGCCACGGCACCAACGTGATCCAGGGTCTGGCCGTGTCGCTCGAATCGACGGCGCTGCCGGCGCTGGTTATCGTGTTCGGCATCGTGTTCAGCTATCAGCTCGCCGGCCTGTTCGGCATCGCGATCGCCGTCACCACCATGCTCGGCCTCGCCGGCATGATCGTCGCCCTCGACGCCTTCGGGCCGGTCACCGACAACGCCGGCGGCATCGCCGAAATGGCGGGCCTGCCCAAGGAGGTGCGCCAGTCGACCGACGCGCTGGACGCGGTCGGCAATACGACGAAGGCGGTGACCAAGGGCTACGCCATCGGCTCCGCCGGCCTCGGCGCCCTGGTGCTGTTCGCCGCCTATACCAACGACATCAAGCACTTCGCTGCCAGCGGCGCCCCATATTTCAAGGACGTCGGGCCCGTCTCGTTCGACCTCTCCGGTCCCTATGTCGTCGCTGGACTGATCTTCGGCGGCATGATCCCGTACCTGTTCGGCGGCATCGCGATGACCGCGGTCGGCCGGGCGGCGGGCTCGGTGGTGATGGAGGTGCGGCGGCAGTTCAAGGAGATGCCCGGCATCATGAAGGGCACGCAGCGCCCCGATTACGGCCGGGCGGTCGACATGCTGACCAAGGCGGCGATCCGGGAAATGATCGTGCCGTCGCTTCTGCCGGTGCTCGCGCCCTTCGTCGTCTATTTCGGCGCGCTCTGGATCTCCGGATCGAAGGCCTCGGCGTTCGCGGCGCTCGGCGCCTCGCTGCTCGGCGTCATCGTCAACGGCCTGTTCGTCGCGATCTCGATGACTTCGGGCGGCGGCGCCTGGGACAACGCCAAAAAGAGCTTTGAGGACGGCTTCATCGACAAGGACGGCGTCAAGCACATGAAGGGCTCGGAGGCGCACAAGGCGTCGGTCACGGGCGACACCGTCGGCGACCCTTACAAGGACACCGCCGGGCCCGCCGTCAACCCAGCGATCAAGATCACCAACATCGTCGCGCTGCTTTTGCTGGCGATGCTGGCGCGCTGACGACGCGATCCCTTCTCCCGCATGCGGGAGAAGGTGGCCGCGAGGCGGCCGGATGAGGGGTTCCATGGGGATGCCCGACTTCGCAAAGCCTCGGTTGATCTCGAGGCATGCCCCTCGCAGCGCGTTGTACCCTCCTCCGTTCCGTTGAGCCGATGTCGCCGCGCCTTCCGAGCCAAGGCCTGGGCTCGCCGCCGTTCGACCGATGAAGCTGATCTGTCTCAACATCTGGGGCGGCCGCGCGGGGCCTGAAAACCTGCTCGCCTTCCTCGATTCGCACCGCGACGCCGACTTTATCTGCCTGCAGGAGGTTTGGTCGGCCCCGTATGAGAACCTCGAGGGCGTTCTCGCCGGCGTCGACGCGATCGCCCATGACGAGATCATGGTCTACGGCAAGCAGGAAATCGGCGCGCTGCTCGATGGCCACGAGGCCTTCTTCCATCCCAATCACCTGAACGACTACGGCCTGATGACCCTGGTCTCGAAGCGGCTGGACGTCGCCGAATCGGGCGACGTTTTCGTCCACAGGGAGCGGGGCTACGTTCCGTCGGGCAATCTCGGCCTGCATGCCCGCAACCTCCAGTTCGTCAAGGTCAGGAGTCCCTCGGGGCCGTTCGGCGTGTTCAATTTTCACGGGCTTTGGAACGGACGCGGCAAGAGCGACAGCGACGATCGCATCGCGCAGTCGCGCCGGATCCTGGACTTCCTACGCGGCCGGCGCGAGCCGTTCGTGCTGTGCGGCGACTTCAATCTTCTGCCGGACACGGAGAGCCTGCGCATGCTCGAATCGGCGGGCCTGCGCAATCTCGTCGTCGAATGCGGCGTCACGTCGACCCGGACGAGTCTCTATGCGCGTCCGGAGCATTTCGCCGACTACGTCTTCGTCAGCGACGGAATCGCGGTGCGCGACTTCCATGTGCTGCCGGACGTAGTGTCGGACCACACGCCCCTGCTGCTCGAATTCGACTGAAGCGCCCCGACCTTTAGAGCGGGACGGACGCGGGTTAATTCGAGGTCGGCCGCCCTGTCTTTGTGCAGGGCCAGCAAAAAAAATATTCGCGTCCGGCGACAGCCTCCCTCGTCACTATGGTTCCTGGCCGTGCGGACCTCTCCGCATCGAGAACCAGCCCCGCTTCAAGCGCCGCGGCGCTGCAAACCGAGCTCCTTCTACCCTGGAGCCCCGCCGATTCATGCGCTTCGGCTGGACAATCGCGTTCGTCGAGCCGACGGGCATGGTCCTTGCTTCTGGCAATGACGTATCGGCAGGGGGAGCGGAAGATGGCGGACGCGAACTTCGGCCGAGTCGCAGGTTCCTCTGGTCTCGTCCTAAACGCGGGAGCGGAAGGATGAGCAGGACGATCGAGCTCGCGGCCGAGCCCTATGAATTCACGCTGAGCCCCAACCATTGCGCGCTATTGATCATCGACATGCAGCGGGATTTCCTGGAGCCCGGCGGCTTCGGCGAGATGCTCGGCAACGACGTTTCCCAGCTCCGCCGGACGATCGAGCCCAATCGCAGGCTGCTTGCGGCGTGGCGCGCCGCCCGTCTCCCCGTGTTGCATACGCGGGAAGGCCACCGGCCCGACCTGTTCGATTTGCCGGCATCGAAGAAAATTCGCGGCCGCAGCGCCGCCTCCATCGGCGACGCCGGCCCGATGGGCCGCATCCTGGTCCGCGGCGAGGCCGGCCATGACATCATTCCCGAGCTTTATCCCGCGACTGGCGAACCGGTCATCGACAAGCCGGGCAAAGGCGCCTTCTACGCCACCGACCTCCATGCCATTCTTCAGCACCAAGGCGTCAAGCAGCTCGTGGTCACCGGGGTCACGACCGAGGTCTGCGTCAACACCACGGTCAGAGAGGCGAACGACCGAGGATACGACTGCCTCGTGCTCGAGGACTGCGTCGGCTCCTACTTTCCCGAGTTCCACGCCATGGGTCTGAAAATGATCAAGGCGCAGGGCGGGATTTTTGGCTGGGTGTCGAACTCCGAGGGCGTGATCGAGGCTTTGGGTGGATTGGACCGTCCCGGTCAGCTGGACGGCAACACGGAAGGAGCGGAGCAATGACAGACTCGGCCATGACCTCGGGACGCTCGGAACGGTTCTGGGTTCCGGGCGACTGGAACGCCTTCTTCGGCTTCGGGACGAACATCCTGGTCAATGTGCTCGTCCTGACCGGGCTCCTTCGCTTCGTGCTGAAAATGCCGGACTCGCTCGTATTCGGCCGGATTCTTCCCGCCACCGGGCTGATGCTGTTCCTCAGCACTGTTTATTACGCCTACCTCGCCTATCAGCTGGCCAAGAAGACCGGACGAACCGACGTGTGCGCATTGCCGTCGGGCATCAGCGTGCCGCACATGTTCGTCGTCACCTTCGTGGTCATGCTGCCCATCCTGGTCAAGACCAAGGATCCAATGGAGGCCTGGGGCGCCGGCCTCACCTGGGTGTTCGTCCAGAGCTTCGTGCTGATGGCCGGCGGGTTCATCGCGCCGGTCATCCGCAGGATCACGCCGAGGGCGGCGCTGCTCGGTTCGCTCGCCGGGATCTCCATCACCTTCATTTCGATGCGGCCGGGGCTGCTCATGTTCGAGACCCCGCTGATCGGCCTCGTCTGCTTCGCCGTCATTCTCGCCAATTGGTTCGGCGGGGTGCGCTACTACCAGGGCGTGCCGGGCGGCTTGATCGCCATTGCGGTGGGTACGGTCATCGCTTGGGGGTCGGACCTGTTCGGGCTCGGCTACGGCGGTCTCACCATGAGCGCTGTGGGCGACGCCTTCTCACACTTCGGGCTCTCGATCCCGCTTCCTGCGGTGGGGAACGTCTTTGCCGGGTTCAAGTGGCTGCCCGTCATCCTGGTGACCGCGATTCCGTTCGGCATCTACGACCTCGTCGAAGCCATGGACAACGTCGAGAGCGCCGCCGCCGCGGGCGATTCGTTCCCCACGACCCGGGTCTTGACCGCCGACGGCGTCATCAGCCTGATCGGCTGCCTGCTCGGCAACCCGTTCATCAACGCCGTCTATATCGGCCATCCGGGCTGGAAGGCGATGGGCGGGCGCATCGGCTACTCGGCCGCCACCGGCGTGATGGTGCTGGTTCTGACGTGGCTGGGCATCGCCGCGCTCGTTTCGAGCCTGATCCCAGTGGTCGCGATCCTGCCGATCCTGCTCTACATCGGCATGCTGATCGGTTCGCAGGCCTTCCAGGAGACTCCGAAGAGCCATGCCCCGGCGATCATTCTGGCGATGCTGCCGCAGATCGCCGCCTGGGGCAAGAACATGGTCGACAGCGCGCTCGGCGCGGCCGGCACCAACGCCGCCGCCGTCGGCTTCGATAAGCTCGGCAACGCCGGCGTGCTTTATCACGGCCTCTCGACCTTCGGCAGTGGCGCAACGCTCGCCGGCATCATTTTGGGCGCCGTGACGGTCTTCATCATCGAGCGGCAGCTCGACAAAGCGGCGTGGTTCGCGCTCGCTGGCGCAATCCTGACGTTCTTCGGCTTCATCCACAGCGAGGAGATCGGCTTCGCCCAGTCGCCTGTGGTCGCGCTCGGCTACCTCGGCATCGCAGCCATGCTGTTCGGCTTCGCAAGATATGCTCACGTGTCGCCGGCCGAACCGAGCCCAGTGCATGGGCACGCGGAAATGACGACGCAGGCGGCGGAGTAGGCTGCTTTACAAACGTTGTCGGGACCGGTCGCGACCCGTCCGGCCCCAGATAAAGCCCTCAGCCGCGCCAAAAGCCTCTATGTGAATTTGAACAAGCCGGCCATGATGTTGCGCAGGAAGTCGGGCTCCTGGCCGCCGGTTGGCGTGGTGCGGCTTACGTAATCGAACACCTTGCCGTCCTGCATGCCGTAATTGGCGATGCGCGAGACCTTTCCGCTCTTGTCGAAATAGACCGCCAGCACGTGCTGGTCGGTCATCTGAACCGGCATGAAGGCGAGCGCCCGATGCATCTTCTGGCCGATGTAGTACCAGGCGTCGCCGCCGACGGTCGATGTGGTCGACGGGGTGCCGAGCGTGCCCAGCGCCTCCTCCTTGGTGGTGGAGCCGACCTTGATCTGCGACATCGTCTCGGGATCGACCTGATAGCCGCGGTCGAAGTCGCCGTCGTAACCGAGGCAACCGCCGAGCCCCGTCCCCAACGTAAGAATTCCGGCAAGCGCCAAACCGCGCGCTGCGTGACCAAAGCCTCTCGGCTCTCTTCCCATTCGCCGCTCTCCGCCTCATCGAGCCTTTTTTTCTTGCCAGGTCGACCGCGGATGCCTAACCCGGGCGGCTGAACAAATGCAAGACGCCGCAGGGATATGCTTGCGGCTGGTGAAGGCGCGTCCGATGATCTTCGCCCGATGGCGCGCCCGGCGCGCCAGCATAGCCCTCATCGAGCAACTTCGCGGCGAGATCGTGGCGGCCGCGCGCCGGCCGGCGTTGTACGAAACGCTCGGCGCGCCGGACCGTTGGGACGGACGATTCGAGCTTCTGACCCTGCATGTCGGGCTCGTTCTCCGGCGACTGGTTGCAATCGGCAGCCTCGGACACGACATGGCGCAGGATCTGGTCAACAGCGTCTTTCTCCATTTCGACGACACTCTGCGCGAAATGGCGTTGAGCGACGTCGCGGTTTCAAAGCGCTTGAAAAAGATCAAAGAAGCCTTCTACGGGCGCAACGCCGCCTATGCGGCTGCGCTCGATTCGGGCTCGAGGCCCGACCTGGAGGCCGCGCTCGCGCGCAATGTCTTCGGCGCTCCGAACGGCGCGCGCCTGGCAGGCGCGCTGGCCGATTACGTCGTCTCCGTCGAAGCCGCGCTGGCCGCGACGCCGCTCGAAGACTTCGAGTCGGGCCGATTTCGTTTTCCGGAAGGCCGGATTGCATCCGGAGAATAAAATGCAGGAAGAACCATTCAACCGCATGATGCGGGTCGAGGCTGTGCCGAAGGAAGGCCAGACCGTTACGATCGAAGCCAACCCGGCCGAGCGCGAGGCGCTGGCGGCCTTCTTCAAGCTTCCCTCGATCGAGGCGCTCACCGCCACGCTCACGCTTGAGCGTTCGGGCAGCGGCGGCGTCAGGGTGACCGGCTCGGTACGCGGCGAGCTGACGCAGGTCTGCGTCGTTTCGCTCGAGCCGTTCCCCGCGACGGTCGACGAGGAGATCGACGTCCGCTTCGCCCCGCGCAAGGACGACGGCGCGGCGCGCCGGCCCCATGCCGAGCCGGACACGTACTCGATGACGGACGGGGGTGAACCCGATCCGATCGTCGACGGCAAGATCGATCTCGGCGCGCTGGCGGCGGAATTCTTCGCCCTCGGCCTCGATCCCTATCCGCGCAAGCCGGGCGCCTCGTTCGAACCGCCCGAGGAGGCCGAAGCGACGGTTTCGCCGTTCTCGGCGCTCGCTTCCCGGTCCCAGCAAAAGCCGGACTGAGCGACGGCCGGGGCAGTCAAATTCCGTTGGGCGCGAATGGCGGCGTCGACCGGTCGCGCCGACCAATCGCGGCCTTGCGGACGAGGTCGGCGAGGCAGAGACCGTCATAGTCCCCGCATTCGGCAAAGATTCCCATCGCGTTCCTCCCGAGCAGATCGCTCCAAATTCGCCCCAACAGAAACCGCAGGTCTCGGCCCTTCAAGGCGATTTGCCCGCGGAGTGGAGGCCTCTTGCCGGCTCGATCGGCGTTGCCTTGCGCCGTGAAGGCGGTATTGTCGCGCCGCGCCGGGCGCCGCCCCGGCACGGCCGGGGCGCGTTCGGACGAGGGAATGGCGAGCGACATCCGCATAGCGCTTGACGCAATGGGAGGCGACAGGGGCCCCTCCGTCGTCGTGCCCGGCGCGGCGATTGCGCTGGAGCGCCGGCCGGACCTCCGCTTTCTGGTCTTCGGCGACGAGCGCGCGGTGACGCCGCTTCTTTCCGAACATCCCAGGCTCGCCGAGCGGTCGCGCGTCTTTCACGCCAGCGTCGCGGTGAAGATGACCGACAAGCCGAGCCAGGCCCTGCGGACGGGGCGGCGGGTGTCGTCGATGTGGCAGGCGATCGAGGCGGTCAGAGCTGGCCACGCCGACTGCGCCGTGTCGGCCGGCAACACTGGCGCCCTCATGGCGATGGCGAAGTTCTGCCTGCACACCATGGCGCCCATCGATCGCCCCGCGATCGCGGCGCTGTGGCCGACGCTGAGAGGCGAATCGATCGTCCTCGACGTTGGAGCGACGATCGGCGGCGACGAGCGCCACCTCGTCGATTTGGCGGTGATGGGCGCGGCGATGGCGCGCATCGTGTTCGATATCGACAACCCGACGATCGGCCTCCTCAACATTGGGGTCGAGGAGATCAAGGGGGGTGAGGCGGTCAAGGGGGCGGCGCGCATCCTGCGCGAGGCCAACTTCCCCCACATGCGCTATCACGGCTTCGTCGAGGGCGACGATCTCGGCAAGGGCGCGGTCGACGTCTTCGTCACCGAGGGATTCACCGGCAACATAGCGCTGAAAACCGCCGAGGGCACGGCTCGCCAGCTCGGCCAATACGTGCGGGACGCGATGAGCCACAGCTTCATGTCGCGCGTCGGCTTCTTCTTCGCCCGCAAGGCGCTTGCGGCGCTGCGGGAGCGAATGAGCCCCCGCGCGAGCGGAGGCGTCTTTCTCGGACTTGACGGCGTCGTCATCAAGGCCCATGGCGGCGCGGACGCCGACAGCTACGCCGGCGCCGTCGAACTGGGCTACGACATGGTCCGCCAGGAACTGCTCGCCAAAACTCGCGACATGATCGCGCTCGCTGACGCGGGCCGACCGGCGGCGGCCCCGTCGCAAGCCGCCGAGCCCTGACGCGATACATCATGACAGCCATTCTCCGTTCCTGCGTGCGCGGCGTCGGCGCCGCACTTCCAGCCCGCTTTGTGACCAACGACGAGCTCGCGCATTCCGTCGACACGTCGGACGAATGGATCCGACAGCGCACCGGCATCAAGCAGCGCTACATGGCGGGCGAGGGCGAGACGACTTCGACGCTGGCGACAGGGGCGGCGGAAGCGGCGCTGCGCGACGCCGGCCTCGCCGCAGCCGACATCGACCTCGTCATCGTCGCGACCGCGACCCCCGACTACACTTTTCCCGCCGTCGCGACCCAGGTGCAGGCCAATCTCGGCATCGTCGAAGGCGCCGCCTTCGACCTGCAGGCGGTGTGCACCGGCTTCGTCTACGCGGTCGCGACGGCCGACAAGTTCCTCGTCTCGGGCTCGCACAAGCGCGCCCTGGTGATCGGCGCGGAGACTTTTTCCAGGATCCTCGACTGGAGCGACCGGACGACTTGCGTGCTGTTCGGCGATGGGGCGGGAGCGATCGTGCTCGAGGCGAGCGAAAGCGACGGCGCAGCCGACGCGCCCGGCATCATCGCCTCGAAGCTCAGAGCCGACGGGCGGCACCGCACGAAACTCTACGTTGACGGCGGACCCTCGACGACCAGGACGGTCGGCTGTCTTCGGATGGAAGGCAAGGAAGTGTTCCGCCACGCCGTCGGCATGGTGACCGACGTGATCCAGGGATGCCTTGCGGACGCCGGGATGACGGCCGAGGCGATCGACTGGTTCGTTCCGCATCAGGCGAACAAGCGCATCATCGACGCCACTGCCGACAAGCTCGGCATTCCGAAGGACAAGGTGGTCGTCACCGTCGACCTGCACGGCAACACCTCCGCCGCCTCCATCCCGCTCGCGCTTGCGGTCGCGGTGAAGGACGGCCGGATCAAGAAAGGCGACCTCGTGATGATCCAGGCGATGGGCGGCGGCTTCACCTGGGGCGCGGCGCTGATCCGCTGGTAGGTCGGAAAGGGGGCCGCGCCCGGCTTGTGACCCTTTAGGTCCGATTTAGGGCCGCGGCTCAACACGATCAGAGGCTTGCGACCCGCTTTAGCGTCGCCCCGCCGCCCGCGTTTCCGAACGGACAAACTCGGCCTGGAGGCAGTCGCCGAGCTTCGGAAAGGTCGTGTTCGAATTCGCTGTATTCAAGGTCGAATTCTGTTTCGCTATATTTGAGGAAATATAGCGGGTTCCTACTTGACAGCACAAATACTCCCGTCTCATAGTTTTGCTAAAGTCATAGTCGCCATCCGATTTGTTACTACCGTTGAACGAAGACCGCAGAGCGGTCGGACATGAACAGGGAGGAACTTCATGCTCACGCTGCGTGTGAACGGCCAGACGCAGACATTCGATGGCGATCCGTCGATGCCGCTGCTCTGGTATCTTCGCGACGAACTCGGGCTCACCGGAACGAAATTCGGGTGTGGAGTCGCCGCTTGCGGCGCCTGCACCGTCCATCTCGACGGCGAGGCACGAAGGTCCTGCGTCACGGCGATGAGCGACGCCAATGGCAAGTCGATCACCACCATCGAGGGCCTCGACACTGAGGGCAATCACCCGCTTCAGAAGGCTTGGCGCGCGCTCAATGTGCCGCAATGCGGTTATTGCCAGGCCGGCCAGATCATGCAGGCCGCGGCGCTTTTGAAGCAGACGCCGCATCCTACCGACGACGACATCGATCACACCATGTACGGCAACATCTGCCGCTGCGGGACCTATCAGCGCATTCGCGCCGCCATCAAGCAAGCTGCGGGAGCGTGACATGACCAAGCACATTCGCGGAATTGCGCCGTCGGGCATCGAGAACGTGAGCCGCCGCGGCGTCCTCAAGGGCTTGCTTGCGACCGGCGGGCTCGTGCTCGCGATCACCGTCCTTCCCGGCCGAAAAGCGCTCGCGGACGCGCCCAAGTGGGGAGCGGCCGGCATGCCGCACGGCACGGTGAACAATCCGCTCGCCTTCGTGTCGATTACGCCCGACGGCGCCGTCGGCATCGTCTGCCATCGCTCCGAGATGGGGCAGGGCGTGCGAACGGGGATGCCCTTGATCGTCGCCGATGAACTCGAGGCCGACTGGGCCAGGGTGAAGGTCATCCAGGCGACCGGCGATGAAGCGAAATACGGCAACCAGGACACCGACGGATCGCGCTCGACCCGTCATTTCCTCGTGCCGATGCGGCAAGCCGGCGCCGCGGCCCGCATGATGCTGGAAGCGGCCGCGGCCAAGCGTTGGGGCGTGCCGGTCTCGGACGTCGAGGCGAAGAACCACGAGGTTGTCCAGAAGTCGACCGGCAAGACGCTGGGCTTCGGGGAGCTCGCCGCCGACGCGGCCAAGGAGGATGTTCCGCCCGTCAGCAGCCTGCGCCTGAAGGATCCCTCGCAGTTCCGCTATATCGGCAAGGAAGGGACCAATATCGTCGACGGCTTCAACATCACGACGGGTCGCGCCACATACGGCCAGGACGTCCGTTTGCCAGGCATGAAGTACGCAGTCGTCGCGCGTCCGCCGGTCATGGGGGGCAAGCTCGCCTCCTTTGACGCCACAGAAGCGAAGAAGGTCCCCGGCTTCATCCAAATCGTCGAGATCCCGGCGCCGTCCTATCCGATGGCCTTCCAGCCGTCTGGCGGGATCGCCGTCGTCGCCGACAATACCTGGGCCGCTATTCAAGCCCGCAAGGCGCTGAAGATCACCTGGGACGAAGGCCCGCACGCGACCTACGACTCCAAGGCCTACCGCACGGCGCTCGAGACGACGGCGCGCCAACCGGGCCAGGTTTCGCGTAGCGAAGGCGACTTCGCCTCTGCTTTTGCGAGCGCGGACAAGAAGCTCGAGGGCGAATATTACATCCCCCATCTCGCGCATGCGACGATGGAGCCGCCGGCGGCGACTTGCCGGATCGTCGACGGCAAGGCTGAAGTCTGGACGAGCGTGCAGAGCCCGCAGGCCGCGCACGATCTGGTCGCGAAATACTTGGGCCTTGCACCCGAGAACGTCACGGTCAATGTGACGCTTCTCGGCGGAGGTTTCGGGCGCAGATCGAAGCCGGACTTCGCGGTCGAGGCGGCGCTGGTGTCGAAAGGGATCGGCGGGGCGCCGGTGAAGGTCGTCTGGACTCGTGAGGACGACATCCACAACGGCTTCTACCATACGGTCTCGGTCGAGCGTCTCCAGGCGGGCCTCGATAAGGAGGGCAACGTGGTCGCGTGGCGCCACAACAGCGTCGCGCCGACCATTCTATCGCTCTTCGCGCCCGATCCCAAGCACGAGATGCCGCTCGAGAAGGGAATGGGCCTCGTCGACATGCCTTTTGATATCAAGAATATCAGCATCGAGAACGGCGAGGCCGAGGCGCACACCAAGATCGGCTGGTACCGCTCCGTCTCGAATATTCCGCACGCCTTCGCCATCCAGTCCTTCGCCGCCGAATTGGCCGCGGCGGCCGGCAAGGACCAACGAACGTTCGTCCTCGATCTGATCGGTCCTCCCCGCTTAGTCGATGTCCAGAAGACGGTGAAGGATTTCTGGGACTATGGCGAGAATCCGGAGGTTTACCCGATCGATACCGGCCGGATTCGCGGCGTCGTCGAGCTCGTTACCGAAAAAGCGGGTTGGGGTCGCAAAATGGCGGCAGGCCACGGCCTCGGCTTGGCCGTCCACCGCAGTTTCGTGACCTATGTCGCAACCGTCGTCGAAGCGGCCGTGGACGACAAGGGCAATGTCACGATACCGCGAGTCGACGTCGCCGTGGACTGCGGCCCGACCGTCAATCCGGATCGGGTCCGCTCTCAGATGGAGGGCGCCGTTATCATGGGTTTGGGTCTCGCCATGATGACCCAGATCTCGTTCAAGGACGGCAAGGTCCAGCAAAACAACTTCGACGACTATCAGGTGCTGCGCATCAGCGACGCGCCGCGTGAGACGCACGTGCATATCGTGCCGCATGGCTTCGACGTTCTGCCCGGCGGGGTGGGCGAACCGGGCGTGCCGCCGGTCGCCCCGGCGCTCCTCAACGCGGTCTTTGCTGCTACTGGCAAGCGGATACGCTCGCTGCCGCTCGGCCAGCAAGCCGGGGTCTAAGGCGCCACAGAAGGCGGGCCGGGGTCTGTCCTCGGCCCGCGTCATCTTCGGACGCAGACGAGTGGGCGCCAGCATCGAAAGCCTCTTTCGAGGCGTCCCTCGGCGCCATATTCGTTGCGCTGAGAAAAACCGACAGCCGGTCGGCCACAACGACTGGACAACGGCGGGTCGATCGGAATAGACTTAAGTCTAAAGGGGGGGAACACAAAGAATGCACGATCAACCGTCGGGCCCGCCTTGCCAGCGCCGCGCCGTGCTAAAAGCCGCATTGGCCCTGGCGCCTTGGTTGATTTCCCCGACGCGTGCGCAGGATCAGGCGAACGATCCAGCTTCTTTGCACCCCCAACGCGGCGATCGTCTCGTCTTTCTCGCCGGGCCCAAGAAGGGCCAGCCTGCGCGGAGCGACGATCTGGTGCTGGGCGGTCCGCAGGCTCAGGCCTATCCGGCGGATCCAAACGGCGTCGTACGGGACGGCACGCCGCTCAATCTCGTGCTCTTGGCGCGCGTCGGCGGCGATGGCCTCGATGAGGAAACCCGCGCGCGGTCGGCCGACGGCGTGGTCGCCTATTCAGGCGTGTGCACTCACCAGGGCTGTCCAGTCAACATGTGGTCGGAAGATCGCAAGGCCATGGTCTGTTCCTGCCATGGTTCGACCTATGACCCGAAGAATAGCGCCGCAGTGCTTTTCGGACCGGCGCCGCGGCCGCTCCCCGCGCTGCCGCTGAAGAGCGAGAACGGCCTGCTGATTGTCGCCGGCGGGTTTACCGGCCGGGTCGGCCCGGAATCGCATTGATTCGGTTGAATTTCATCTATGCCCCGTCCGGCGGGGGTCTCGCCGGGGATCTAAATATAAACGGCTAGGCAACGGAGGAGGAAAGCATGAGGAAGCTGCATACTGGCACAAGCTTGGCGGTGCTGCTGATTGCGGGCACGCTCGGCGCGGCTTACGGGGCCGACTACACCCCGGTCACCGACGCTCGTCTCGCAAACCCCGAGCCGCAGAACTGGCTGATGACCCGGGGCAACTACCAGGGCTGGAGCTACAGCCCGCTTGGCCAGATCAACACCTCAAACGTCAAGAACCTGGTCCCCGTGTGGAGCGTTTCGACCGGGGTCGATTCCGGCCATGAGGCGCCGCCGATCGTCAACAACGGCGTCATGTTCGTCGCCACTCCTTACAGCCAGGTGCTGGCGCTGGACGCCGCTACCGGCGAGTTCCTGTGGCGCTACAAGCGCAAGCTGCCGGAAGGGTTTGCCGCTCTTCACAACACCAGCCGCGGCGTCGCGCTCTATGGCGACAAGGTCTACCTGCCGTCGCTGGACGCGACGCTGGTGGCGTTGGACGCCAAAACCGGCAAGGTCGCCTGGGAGGCGAAGGTCGCGGACTGGAAAGACGGCTATTACATGACGATGGCGCCCCTGATTGTGAAGGGCAAGGTGCTGGTCGGCGTCTCGGGCGGCGAGTTCGGCATCCGCGGTTTCGTCGAAGCGTTTGACGCCGAAACCGGTAAATCGGTCTGGAAGTCCTACTCCATTCCCGCGCCGGGCGAGCCCGGCAGTGAGACTTGGGAGAAGCCGGACACCTGGAAGACCGGCGGCGGCGCCATGTGGATGACCGGCAACTACGATCCGGCCACCAACACGGTCTATTGGGGCGTCGGCAACGCCTCGCCTTGGTTCGGCGATCAGCGGCCGGGCGATAATCTCTACACGGCCTCGACGGTCGCGCTCGATGGCGACACCGGCAAGATCAAAGGCCACTTCCAGTACCATCAGAACGAGTCATGGGACTGGGACGCAATGAATGCGCCGATGCTGGTGGATTTCCAGAAGGAGGGCGTCACCACGAAAGGCCTGCTGACCCCGCAGCGCAACGGGTACCTCTACTGGCTGGGGCGCGGCGACGACGGCAGCATTTCCTACCTGGGTTCCGAGCCCTACGTTCCGCAAGACGTCTTCAAGAGCATCGACAAGAAGACCGGCCGGCCGGACGTCGACCTCGTCCACAAGCCCGGTACCGGCAAGGCGGCGCAATTCTGCCCCGGCCTGTGGGGCGGCAAGGACTGGCCGTACGAGGCCTACAATCCGAACACGGGTATGGTCTACATTCCGAGCAACGAAAATCACTGCAACAATCTCGAAGGCAAGGTCGAGCAGCGCATCCCCGGCCAGTGGTGGACCGGCGTCGCGATCCCCGACTTCCACTTCACGGTCGATACGAAGGCGGGTTTCTACGGCGAGCTACAGGCCTATGACGTTACCAACGGCAAGCGTGCTTGGCGGGATCTGTACTCGAGCTCGATGAACTGGGGTTCGCCCCTGACCACCGCTGGCGGTCTGCTGTTCGCCGGCGGCACCAATGATAGAATGTTCCGCGCCTACGACGCCAAGACCGGCGAGGAACTTTGGCACTTCCGCACCAACTCAGGCATCATCGCCCCGCCGTCAACCTTCGAGGTCAACGGCGTGCAGTATGTCGCGGTGGAGTCCGGCTACGGCGTCGATGCAGCGTTCCAGCAGACCTTGATGGCCGACTTGGTCGGTTGGAACCCGGACGTGCCGCAGGGCGGGGTCGTTTGGGTGTTCGCCGTTCAGAAGTGAACGGCGGTCGCGCCGACTCTGTCGCCACATAAGAGGCCAGCCGTCAATCCTGACGGCTGGCGCCTCCTCGTCAGCGCCGCTCTTATCCTGGAATGTCTTCATGTTCTGTACTCGATCACTGATTCGTGGGTTTTGTAGTCTGGCTTTCGTCGCCCTCGCGGCGAGCGCTGGCGTTAAGGCCGCAGCCGAGGAGCCGTCCGGCTATGATGTCCAGGTCAGCGACGTCACCGCCAAGGTCGGCGACCCCGCCGTCATGCACGCGACCCTGAAGGTCCGCGACGGCTACCGAATTCTCAAACACTACAACAATCGGGTAATCGAACTGTCTTCGTTCGATGACGGCGTCGCCTTTGAACGCCGGATGGTGCCCGCGACGCTGGACGAAGACACCCTCGTCTTCGAAGTCCCCTTGCGAGCCACCAAGCCCGGGAAGCACCCGATCAATGGGGTTTTTCGCGTCGGCTACATTCACGGAACCGATGACTTATACATGGTGTCGATGCGCCTGATCGCCAATGTCACGGGAACGGAGTAGTTCTGGTTTCTAGGAATTTGGGCTCATCCTTGTTGGCGTCGACGGCTCGCGAAGATGCGGGCCCTGTCGATCAGGGCCCTCTTGCGGGCGCTCTGCGATTGGCTCGGACGTGTGTCCTCTCAGCGAGGAACGAGATGAGAAGCTTTTACATCCGCTCAATTCTATCCCTGTTTGTCGGCCTCGCCGCAGCCCCGGCCATCGCGGGAGCGGATGTCACCGAGTTGGAATTGATGCAGGCGGCGACCGACCTCGGGCGGCAATACGACGCAAATTACAACGACAAGAATCCCGCCGCCATGGCGGCGCTATACACCTCGGATGGCGAGTTGGCTTCACCGTCCGGTCCGATCGTGCGTGGCCGAGAAGCGCTCAGAGCGTACTATGCCAGCCGTTTCGCCGCGGGGGCTCGGGGCCACGCCATCAAAATCTTGGAAGTCCATGTCCAGGGCGATGGCGGTTATGGCCTTGCCGAATTCTCCGTCACCGCGCCGAGCGCGAATGGCGGTCCTCATAAGGTGGATGGCCGAATCGTCGCGGTCTACCGACGCGACCCCGACGGGTGGCGCTTGCGGCTCGTTGAAGCGAGCGTCCCGGGCGGCAAATAGCGACCTCTACCGCGGCCGAAGATCCGCGCGCCAGCGCTCGGGACGACGCGGGTCGGCAATGCGGCCTATGTCGCCTTGGTTGCGAGCCTCAACGCCGACAGCTCGATTAAGCTCATCTCAGGCGAGTGGGGGTGGCGCGCCGGATTCGGCGATGCTTTCGACTCGTGTGGCCGCGGGGCGTCCGCCGAAGCCGAAAAAGGAAGCCCCGCCGACAGGGAGGGTCGGCGGGGCCGACGGCGCGGTCATAGGTGGGGAGACCTCCCGCGCCGCGGGGCCTCTATGTCTGGAACGCACCGCTTCCCATCAAACGCCTCCTTTCGTTGTTGGGCATGTCGAAAAACAGCGCCGGCGAAAGTGGCTTTGCACGGCCGGCGCCGGACGCGCCATTCAGGCGAAGGTAGCATCGAGGCGGTTCTTCCTCCTCCGCGCCGCCCCGAGACTGAGGCCGGCGAAGCCGAGGAGTATCATCGTGATGGTCGCAGCCTCGGGCGTAGGAGCGCCGGTGATATTGATCTCACCGCCGAGGGAGTCGACGTACAGACCGTCCTTCAAGTAGCCGGGGCTCCCCTCAAGATAGGCATGGAGGCCCTCCAGGTCCAGCGTCGGGATAACGTCGGCGCCCCCGGCAGTGACGCCGAAGAGACCGTCGAGGTAGAGGGCTTCGTCGCCGCTCACCCATTGCGCCAACGGGGTTGCGTTGGCGTTCTGGTCCACGAGATCGACGTGTGCGCCGCTGCCCAGACTCAGTTTGTCGAGGGCGAAGTTATCGACATAGCCGGCAGCGACGTTGCCCTCGTTCACGCCGCCGACCTCCAGGGTCAAAGGCGTCGCCATGCTGCCGCCGGTCATGATCAGGTCAGGTCCCAGGCCTTGCTTGCCGCCATAGGTCCAGGCGTTCACTTTGTCTGTCTGCTGGAAGGAGAAGTTGCCGGAGAGCGAGATGCCATCGTTGCTCCCTCCGACATTCAGCGTGGAGCCCTTCGCCATGGTCAAGTTCTTCGTCGTTAGTTCCGTTGAACCGGCGTTGGCCGAGAGGTTGAGGCCTCCAGAGGCGCTGACCGTCACGTTGGTCGCGTTGAGGCTCGCCTTATTGGTAGCGGTCAACAAAGCGTCAACCTCGAGGTTGGCGCCGTTGCCCGTGGAAAAGGCGACATTGTCGAACGTGCTGGCGTTCGTCACCTTGAACAAGCCCGCGGTCGAGAGACCGGAGTTGTTGATGCTCACCGGACTAGAGGAGAACCCGTTTGAGAACGTCGCGCCATCCAATTGAACGACGCCCGTTCCCGGGTTCATGTTGGCGGGTTCGATAAGATTGAACTTGCCCTGCATATCCACAGTCGCGCCGCCTGAAGTCCCAAATGTGGCGCCGGAACCCGATGAATTGCCGAGTTGCATTCCGGCGCCGGTCCCGCCGTTGAGCGTCATGGTGTGCCCCGATCCCGCCGCCGTAACCGAACCAGCGATATCCACGTTGCCGGAGATCGTGCCGTAGCCGCTGATCGGGTCGCCGATCTTGAAGAGCCCCGCTCCCGTGCTGGTGGTGATCGAGCCGCCGGTCATGGTCACCGTGCCGCCTCCGCCCATGCTGCTTGCGCCACTGGCATTGTTCAGCACACCTCCCGCGCCGATGATGAAGGGCGCCGCTCCACCTGTTACGGTAGAGAGAGTTGCCGCCGACAGGTTGAGTGTGTGAGCGCCGTTCGCGCCGCCGAGGTTGAACGTGTCATATTGGTACCAATTGATGGCGCCTTGCAGCGTGCTGTCGCCGATCACATTGAGCTGTCCGCCGCCTGAATTATTGAGGGTTGCGGCGTTGATCGTTGCGCCATTGAGATTGTAAGCGCCGCCGGCCCCGCTGGTGGTGATGCCGTTAAGCGTGATGCCGTTCCAATTGAAGAAGCCCGTAGACGATGTCGACGTGAACGCGCCCCCATATGTGCGCCCGGCCGAACCGCCAGTGAGGGTAAGGGCTTGCCCGGAAGTATTGGCGTTCCAGGTGGCCCCCGCGACGGGCACGGAGACCGTGCCGTAACCATTGATCGCCCCGACGGTGGATGTGATTGAGCCCGTGCCGGTGATGGAGCCGCCGGCCAGGTTGATAACGCCCCTGGTGGCGCTGTACAGCGTCATGATGCCGTTCAGGGTGATGGAATTCGAGCCCATCGTCAGAGAGCCGGTAGGGGTGCTGGAGCCGAGGTTGAGCGACTCGCCGCTGCCGACCAGCAAGCTGCCGCCGACGCCGTTCAACGAAACGCCGGTGGTGATCTGGACGGGGTTGTGGGTGTTAACGCCGATGTTGACGGCGGACGTGCTGGTCGGCGTCCCGCTGTCCCAGTTGGTCGTGGTCGCCCACGCGTTTGACGTTGTGCCCGTCCAGTTATCCGCCGCCTGCGCCGAGACCGGCATCAATGCCAGGAGCGCCGTGCTGAGCAGCAGGGCGTCGCGACGAAGGGTTGTGTTCGGAGCGTATTCCGGCAACCTAAAATTGTCCGGATGCGCAATACTCTTCTGGTTGTAGCGTGTCATGACGATCTTCCTTTTCATCCTGTTGTTCCGTCAGAGAGTTTCCTCCAAGGCTGGGTGTATTGACTGGAACACAGGCCGTACGGCACGTCTAGAGGTGCAGAGCGTATCGCTTAGACGGATGGTCGACGCCAACAATTTCAGTCAAGCACAAGTCTTGAATGGGTATTGCATTCACAAAACTCCCGCATATCCTGACACAATGGCAAAGATGTTCCTATCCAAGCTGGCACCTGCAGCCTGGCAACATCCTAACCCTTCAAACGACCGCTGCCGCGGCTATCCTGGCTTTCCGCGGGGAACGTCTTGATAGCCATTGCTCGCAAGCGGACTTCACTGCATTTCGTGCCAGGAGGTATCCGTCGCGTGCATGCTTGGTTTGTACGGTCAACTTAGCGGTGTCAATTGCGTTAACTCTCGTAAGCGCGTGCTACATTTCTTAAATCAATTGTCGCGCATAGGCAGCAGTAAGTTAACCCGCGGAAACATGAGAAATATTTGGTTTTATTCACAAACTCTGCATACGATTTCGGATATAAGGCTTTGCCAAGTCGCGCCCGTCCTGCAACTTGATAACGGGTGTTCTGCGGCAATGCGCCACACTGTTGGTCTCTATCTGCGGCGATGCGCCGCAATTCTTTGGGTTGTATAACGTCGTCGAGATGCTCGTATCGGTTGCGCTGCGAGGGCGAATTGCGCGGAGAGCGACGGCCGACGGGCAGCGGCGAATGGCTTTACCTCCCGCCGCTGCGGCGCCACCTTGGCTGCATCGTTGCGCTGGAGGATGAGGTCCATGTCGGTCATAGCGCGGCGCTTGAACGGTCGTCGTCGCCGGGGAGGGTTGCGCCGCCAGACCGCCTTCTACCGGGCGGCGGCTGTCAACGGCTGAGCCGACCGTGTGGCGCCGAATTCGCGACCGGTTCCACGAGCACAGGGCCCAATTGCGCTTCTGCCTTCGCGTGACGGTTGCCGGTCTCCTGGCTCTCGCCGTCGTCGACTGCTTCAACTTCCCCCTGCATGGGTTGTGGGCAGTGCTCACGGCCATCGTCGTCACGCAATCCAGCATGGGGGGATCGCTTCGGGCGACGATCGAATATGTGATCGGCACGCTCGCCGGGGCGATTTACGCCGCTGCGCTCGGGGTGCTCGTCCCCCATACGACGGCGGCTGCGCAGGCTCTCGTTCTCGCTCTCGCGGTCGCGCCGCTGGCGCTCGCGGCGTCGATCGATCCGAGATTTCGCGTGGCGCCGTTTTCCGCCGTGCTCGTGCTCCTGCTCAGTGTCGGCGAAACCCCGATCCAGTCGGCGGTCACGCGGGTTTTGGAGGTCGTCCTCGGCGGCGTCGTCGCGGTCGCCGTCTCCGTGCTGTTGCTGCCCGATCGGGCGAACAGAACTCGGACTGGAGGCGGCGGGCCGAATCCTGAAACAGATGGCTGACGTCCTCCCGAAACTGATGTCGGGATTCGTGCACGATCTCGACCCCGCGGAAATCGGCAGGATGCAAAGCGATCTCGGCAGGTCGGTCACCGCGCTCGAAGGGATCACGGCCGAAGCTAGGCGGGAGCGCCTGGTCCCCTTCGCGCGCGTATCCGACCTGGAGGCGCTGTCGCGGACCTTGCTGAGGATCAGACACGATTTCGTCATCCTCGGACGCGCCGCGGCCCCCCTTCCGGACGCCGTCGCTCGGCGCCTCGATTCGCCGCTTGCGCGGATGGCCGAAGAAGGAAGCGCCTTTCTGCTGGCGAGCGCGACCGCCCTCCGCCAAGGCCGCGCTCCGCCGACGCTCGAGCCCGTGGAGTCGGCGTTTGACGCCTTCGAATCCGAAGTCGCCTCGCTTCGCCGCGATGGCTTGACGCGCGCTCTTTCGACGGACGAGGTCGAGCGCCTGTTTGCGCTTGGATTCGCTCTCGAGCAGTTGCGACGCCATTTTTCCGATCTCGAGCGATGCTCGAGCGAACTCGCCGGAGACGGCGGCCCAGGGCGGCCCTGAGCGATTGCAGTCCGGCCGCCGGGTTTTCTTAGCAAAGGGTTAACCGCCGGCCGCTATCCGTCGACGAGAAGATGGGCGCGAAGGATTCGCCGCCGGGTCGGAATGAAGCGGTCTTCGGCCGTTTGCGGATCAGGCCTTTTGGGAACGACGCGTGGCTGAAAGTCTCATACGCATTCGCAGCTTTGCATCCTTGCTGTGGCCCGCCGGCCGGGGCGCGGCGCGCCTGCTGGCGGGACGGATCACGACGGCGCCCAGGCGCATCTATGTCGGCGCGGGCCTGGCCGCGCTCCTCGCCGGCATCGGCGGAAATGCGCTTCTCCTGCAGATCGGGCGGCATCCGGCGCCGCTTCTCGCCGAGGCTTCTCACGATCCCGCGCCGGCCGTCGAGCTGGTCGCGCCGCACGCGTATCCGCCGCCGGCCGCGCCGGCTTCAGCCGCGGCGGCGGTCGCCGCGATCGCCTCCCCGGCGGCGGACTCCGCCAATGCGGTTCCGCCCGCAGCCCCAGCCGCCGATCACCGCGCGCGACGCGGGCCTCGGCCCCTGACACAACCTCTTCGCTCGGACCGGCTGAGCGTCCGGATTCCGGCGAACAGCGCGCCGCGGCGCATGAGCTCGACCAGATCGGGGCGCTCTTACACGGCAAGCCCGTCGACGACCAATCCCGCCTCGTGCGCAGAGCGCAGGTCGCGCTCGCCCGGCTCGGCTATCCGGTCAAGGCCAATGGCGTCGAAGACGGCGCCACCCGGCGCGCCCTGCGCCATTACGAGCACGCGCATGGTTTGGCCTCGACCACGGAAATCAGCCCGGAACTCGTCAAGCAACTGACCGCGGCGGACCGAGCGGGAGGCTGACGCCGCCTGCGCCCATGAAACCGGCGGCGATCTCAGGCGCCGTATTGCTCGTCGCTGACCTTCTCCAGCCAATCGACGGCTTTCCCGTCCAGCGCCTCCTGGATGGCGATGTGGGTCATCGCGGTCGTCGGGGAAGCGCCGTGCCAGTGCTTCTCGCCTGGCTCGAACCGGACCACATCGCCGGGCCGGATCTCCTCGATCGGGCCGCCTTCGCGCCGGACCCGGCCGCAGCCTGCCGTGACGATCAGGATCTGGCCGAGCGGATGCGTGTGCCAGGCCGTGCGGGCGCCAGGCTCGAAGGTGACCGCGTTGCCGGCCGTCCGTGCGGGCGCCGAGGCCGGGAACAGCGGGTCGATGCGCACCGTGCCGGTGAACCATTCCGCCGGCCCTCTGGCCGACGGCTGCGAACCGCTTCGCTTGATTTCCATCGTCTCATCCTCCGTGATGACGCCCGGCCTCGGCGCCCAGCCCGCTGCTCGCGCCCCTGTTCACGACGACCTTGTCGTTGATTCCGTCGGTCATTGTCTCTCGCTCCGAAGCTCTGCCGTCAGGGATCATGCCTGATGAATGGGTTGAAGCTTGGGCCTTCCGTCGTTCCCGGTCCTTCCAACGCTGCCGGTCGGTCGACCGCCTGGCCCGTGCCGTCTGAAGCGGCCGCGCCACCATTGTCCATGAAAACATAGAGCGAGCGACAGCCCACGATTAGCTTATAAAACAGGATGCCCCGTAAAGCAGGATGGGCCGATGAAGGATGTTCATGGATGCCTCGAGGAACCCCAATGACGTCATTTGTGCCTCGCCAGGCTTGATTTTTCGCATCGCCCCGCCGGCCCCGCCCCGCCCCGCTGTCGCCTTCAGCGCATGCGATCATGCCAGAAGCCGCCCGCGCAACCCAGTCGGCTCTGCCGCGTTTTTACGAGCGGGCTGCTTGAGGAGTGGACAATCATGGCTCGGGAAAAAGAGACGCCTGCGGACCTGCCCGGAGAGGCGATGAAGGCCGGCGAAAAGGTCACGAAAGAAGCGACGGCGCAAGCCGAGAACGCGGGCAAAGCCGCCACAGGCGCGTTCGAGGCGTCGAGCAGGGCCGCCAGCGGCGCGTTCGACGCGTCGGGCAGAGCAGCCACAGGCGTCCTCGAGGCGTCGATGAAGGGCGTGCAGGACTACCAGGCGAAGCTCGTGCAGTGCTTCCAGGCGAACGCGGAGGCGAACCTCCAGCTCGCCCAGAAGCTGGCGCAGACCCGCTCGCCCACGGACTTCGTCGAGACGATGAGCTCGCATATGCGCGAGCGCGTGGCGCTCATGACCGAACAGGCGAAGGAGCTCGCCGCGCTGAGCCAGGAGGTGACGCGAAGCGCCGTCAACGCGCTCGCGCAACCGAGACAGTGAGCCAGGCCAACCGGCTATTTCCCATCTGAAATCGGCCCGCGTCGCAAGCAAGCGGCGCGGGCCGCCGCGTCGGTGACGGTGGAACCGTCAAGGTTATCAATAAGAAGTCGACGTTCTCTGAAGCCAATACTGAAGAAGGACGATTGCCGCCCAGAGGAATTGGGGCCGCCTGCGTTCCGGGTTTGGATGAGAACCCTGCTCCGCACGGAAGTATCGGCGCGCGCCGTCAGGGCAATGGCGTTCGAAGCCTCTTGAAGAACCGCACCGCGAGCGGCATCTATCAATTCCAAGCACTTGGGCAGAGGACAAATGAGCGCGCGCAAATGACGCACGCGCGCCGCGCCTGCGCGATCGTTTGGTGGATACCGCGGAAGCCGGGCTCGTGTTAGCGTCCCTGGCAGCGAGCCCGCGTCGGAGATGACCGGTGGCACGGTTTTAGGTTGACGGCCATCCGCACGGCATGGCCTGAAGACGCAGCCAAGGGAGAACATGAAATCATGGAAGACATCGTAATCGCATCCGCCGCCCGCACCCCGGTCGGCAGCTTCAACGGCACGCTGAGTTCGCTACCCGCGCATGAACTGGCCACCGTCGCGGTAAAAGGCGCGTTCGAGCGCGCCGGCGTTTCGCCCGCCGAAGTGGACGAGCTGATCCTCGGCCAGATCCTCTCGGCCGGCGAGGGCCAGAACCCGACCCGCCAGGCGGCGCGCGCCGCCGGCATGCCGGACGATAAGACCGCCTTCGGCATCAACCAGCTCTGCGGCTCGGGCCTGCGCGCCGTGGCGCTGGCGGCCCAGCAGATCCGCACCGGCGAAAGCCACATCCTCGCCGCTGGCGGCATGGAGAGCATGAGCGCCGCGCCGCACGCGGCCCATCTGCGCAACGGCGTGAAGATGGGGCCGCTGGATCTGGTCGACACCATGCTGAGGGACGGGTTGATGGACGCCTTCCACGGCTACCACATGGGCGTCACCGCCGAGAATGTGGCGACCAAGTTCCAGATCACGCGCGACCAGCAGGACGAGTTCGCCCTCAATTCGCAGCTCAAGGCGAGCGCGGCGCAGAAGGCCGGACGGTTCAAGGACGAGATCGTCCCGGTTACGGTGAAGACGAGGAAGGGCGACGTCCTCGTCGCCGACGACGAATTCATCCGCCACGACGCCACGATCGAGGGATTGCGCAAGCTTCGTCCCGCGTTCAACAAGGAAGGGACGGTGACCGCGGGCAACGCTTCGGGCATCAATGACGGCGCCGCCGCGGTCATCGTGATGTCGGGCGCCGAGGCCGCGAAGCGCGGCGTGAAGCCGCTTGCCCGGATCGTCAGCTTCGCCACCGCCGGCGTCGATCCGGCGATCATGGGCACCGGTCCGATACCGGCTTCGCGCAAGGCGCTCGAGCGGGCCGGTTGGAAGATCGGCGATCTCGACCTCATCGAGGCGAACGAGGCCTTCGCCGCCCAGGCGCTGGCGGTGAACAAGGACCTCGGCTGGGATACCGGCAAGGTGAACGTCAACGGCGGCGCGATCGCGCTCGGCCACCCGATCGGCGCGTCGGGCGCCCGCATCCTCGTGACCCTTCTGCACGAGATGCAGAGGCGGGGCGCCAAGAAGGGGCTGGCGACGCTTTGCGTCGGCGGCGGGATGGGCGTAGCGATGTGCGTCGAACGCGCCTGACGGACGTCGAAAGCTTTTCGACGTTTCGAGTGGAGGTGAATCATGGCTTCTGAAAACGAAAACCCGGCCGCGGCTGCGGCCAAGATCGGCGAGAACGTGGCGGCGCAGCTCCAGAACGCCGCCAATGTCTATGGCGGCGCCTTCACGGGCTCGTTCAAGGCGGTGCAGGACTATCAGACGAAGCTCCTGCACTTCTTTCAGGCGAATGCCGAGGCCAACATGCAGCTGGCGCAGAAGCTGATGGCGACCCGGTCGCCGTCGGACTTCGTCGAGACGGTGAGTTCGCACATGCGCGAACGCGCCGCCGCGATCGGCGATCAGGCCAAGGAGCTCGCCTCGCTCGGCCAGGAAGCGACCAAGAAGGCGATGGACTCGCTCCAGCAGCCAAAGGGAAGCTGAAGCAGCCTGAAGCCTTCTCCCGCTTGCGGAAGAAGGCGCCACAGCGGATGAGGGTATTCTCCTTGCCCTCGCCCCCGCGAGAGGGGCGTTCGGTCACGCGGCCTGCTTGGCGTCTTCGCCTTCGCGGATCTCGTAGATCTCGAACGCCTCGCTGACGCCTCGCAGCGACAGCTGCCTCGATGTGGTGCGGTAGCCGGCGTCGCCGACGAGGCGCGCGACCTCCGTGCTTTCCATGATCGGCTTCGTCGCCAGGATCGCGCTCGGGTCGGCGAGGTCCTGCACCCGCGCGGCTATATTGACGGTTTGGCCGAAATAGTCCTGCCGCTCGTCGAGCATGACCGCGAGGCACGGCCCCTCATGCAGGCCGATGTTGAGGGCGAGGTCCTCGCTGCCGCGCTGTTCGTTGATCCTTCGCATCGCCTCGCGCATCCGCATGGCGGCGCGCACGGCTCGTTCCGGGTTCGGGAAGGTCGCCATCACCGCGTCGCCGATGGTCTTCACCACCGCGCCGCCTTCCGCCGCGACCGCGGCGATCAGCTCGCCAAAATGGCTGCGCACGAGATCGAAGGCGGCGAGGTCGCCAACCCGGTCGTAGAGCGCGGTCGAGCCCCTGAGGTCGGTGAAGAGGATGGTGAGGCTCGTGATCTTGAAGCGCTGCTCGGGATCGAACGTGCCGCTGCGGTAGAGGTCGCGGAAGGTCTGGTTGCTGAGAAGCCGGGTCGCGGTGAGAAACGGCCGGCGGCGGCCGGTGAGCGCGCTGAGTTCGGGGCCGTGGACCCATAAGCCGGGCAGCGTCCGCTGGCCCGACTTGTTTTCGAAGGTTATGCGCGCCGGGCCGGGCTGGAGCTTCATCGAGCCGAAATGCGCGTTGGCGTCGGCCAGGACGACCGAAAGGCTGCGGCGTTCGTGTGTCTCCTCGCCGTCGATTTCCAGGAAAAGCGTCGCATGGGTGACCGGGTCGAGCGCGATGACGAAACCCTTCGGCAGGGTGAGCGACATCGCCGCCTTCTCGCCCGGCTGAAGATCCATGACGTCGAGCGTCGCCTTGGCGATGGCGCTCTCGACGTCATCGGGCACGTCGGCGCCGGAGCCCCAGAAGATCTGCCGCATGTACTCGGCGTGCGAAAGGCCGCTCGGGTCGTGGGCGGCGATGCGCCTGACGCGCGGGTTCACCGTGAAAGTGACCTCGATCAACTGGTCGAGCGTCGGCTCGTAGTCCTCGGCGCAGAGGGCGCAGAAATACTGGGAGCGATTGAGCGTCTTCAGCGCGGCGCTCGTCTCCAACACGCCGCCGCAGCCGGGACAAATCATGTTCCAGGACATGTCGAAGACGCCCAAGCGCGCCGCGTGGACCAGCGCGCCGACCGTCGCCTCCTCGGAAAGGCCTCGCGCCGACGCGAAGGCCAGCGGATTGATCCGGTTCAGCGCCCGGTCGGCGTCGGATTGAACCGCGGCGTTCAACGCCCCGACCACGTCCGGGTCCGCCGTCTGACGCAAAAGGTCCCACAGCGCATCAGATTCAGCCATCGTGCTCCCTCCGTCTCCGGACAGGGTCTTGATGTAGGTCGCGCCTCGTGGTTTCGCCAGAGCGGAGGCCGTCGGCGGCGAACGCAGCTGGCTCGCGCCGCTCGAGGAAAGGGGAAGCCTTGACCATCAATTCCGTTCCGTCCGAGCGCTTCGTCGCGGCGCTACGCCAGGCCGGGCTGCCGGAGGGCTTTTCGGTGGCGCGGGAGCCCCAGATCGTCTCCCACGGCCTGCTCGAGGACATCGCGGACTTCATCCGTGTTTTCGACTGCGTCACGAGGCGCGAGGCGTGGCTCGTGGCGGCGCTGAGCGACGCTCCGCCGATCGCGAGGGCGCGCCGATCCGAAACATGTTTCTTCAGCGCCTGGGACTTCCACCTCCCGCCCAAAGGCGGGTTTCAGCTCATCGAATTCAACGACAACGGCTCCGGCTTTCTGTTCGCCTCGATCATCAATGCGCTTTATTACGAAGCCGAAGCATCGGGGCGGGAAAGCCCGATCGCGATGCCTGCGTCGATCTCCGCCTTCCGCGCGAGGATCGCCGGACTCGTCGAGCGCGAGGCGATCGCGTTCTTCGGTCGACGGCCCGACGGGCTCGTCCTCGTTCTCGACGACCCGCAGTCGCTGCGGAGCGGCAAGTTCCGCGACGAGCACAGGCTGCTTTGCGACGTTCTCGGCGAGCGGGGCTGGCAGGCCGCGGTCGGATCGCCCTTTGAGACGCGCCTGGTTGGCGGACGGCTGACGCTGAACGGACAGCCGGTCTCCCTCATCGTCAACCGTTCGACCGACTTCTTCTGGCGCTCGGACGCCTTCGCCGCCGTGCGCGAGGCCTACTTGAGCGGAGCGGTTTATGCCGCGCCGAACCCCTTCACCTATGCCGTCCGCAGCGACAAAGGGCTGCTGGCGCGACTGTCTTCGCCGGACCGTGACCTCGCGCTCGGCATAGAGGCGGACGAGCGGAAAACCCTCGCCACCCATGTCCCCGAGACGCATGTCCTGGACGAGGACAATGCCGACATGCTGGCGGAGCGCAAGACGGACTTCGTCTTCAAGCCGCGGCGAGGATTTGCCAGTCGCGGTCTTCTCGACAGCGCCGCGGTGGGGCGAGCGCAACTCCGTCGGCTTCTGAGGCAGGGCGACCTCTATGTCGCGCAGAGGCGGATTCCCAAAGCGATCTTGCAGGCCGGGGACGCCAGTCTCTGGACGGACCTGCGCGTGTGGGCCTACCGCGGCGACATTATCCTTCTCTCCGGCCGCGCGTCGCGGCGCCCGGACCGGCTCGACCTCGCGCCGCCCGGAGGCTGGCTGCCGACCTACGCCTCGGAGTGAGAGACGCGAGGGTGCAATACGGCCTTGCGCAGTTGATCCGGCGCAAGGCGCCGCGCCATGGAGGGTATAGCATTTGGATTTATGCCGGTTTCGCCCGGCGAGCGCCGAAGCCTCTTCGGCGGGAGGAACACAATGCAGACACCAGTCGAGATCGTCTTTCGGCACTGCGAACCGTCGGAGGAGATTCGAGACGAAATTGCCGCTCAGCTGCGGCGTCTCGAAAAATTCAGTCGTCGGATCACGAGCTGTCGCATTGTCGTCAACGGCCCGCAGACGCGGCGCCGGAACGGAGACCTTTTTCAGATCGAGCTTCGCATCGCGATGCCCGGACACAAGGAGGTCGTCGTCGACCAGCGGAATGGCGGCGCCGGCGAGCGCGAGCATGCGCCGGTTGCAATCCGGGAGGCATTCGCCGCGGCGGCCCGCCAGATCGAGGACGTCGCCCGCGACATGCGCGGCTAAGTCAAGGAACACGGCTCGGAAGCGCATGGCCGTGTCGCGAGGTTTCTGGCAGGCGACGATTGCGGCTTCATCGAAACGCCGGACGGCCGCGAGATTTATTTCCACCGCAACGCCGTGCTCAAGTGCGGCTTCGCCCGCTTGAGCGTCGGCTCGGAAGTCCGCTTCGTCGAGGAGAAGGGAGAGAAGGGCACGCAGGCGAGCACGGTTCGCCTGGTCGGCAAGCGTCACGCCGCGTAGACGGCTCAGAGGCGGCGTCGGGCACCCCTGGGGGGGCCCGCCCAGCGCCCAAGATTTTGGGTCAGCAGGACACGCGCATCAGCGGCTTTCCGGTCGCGCGAGCGGTTGAGGGTGAGGATGACGCCGGCGGCGCGCTGCAGGGCCTGGCAGTCCTACCTCGCTCAGGCCGCCTTCGCCGGCCACAGACTGCGGAGGGGACGGCAAAGTCGCGATGATCTTGGCGACTTCCCCGTGATCGAGTTCCTTCGCCAGCAGGCTGAAAACGGCTTCGGTCACGCAAGGCGTCATGCGCGAACTGCGCTGGCCTAAAGCTTCCTAGCCCGGTGACGCGGGAGGCTCATTGATCCGACGCAATTCGGCGCTTTCGATAGAGGCGGCGTCGGGCCCTGAATTGCGCCAGCGCAAAACTTGCGGCGCACCGCCGTGATAGCAACATGACAGTCAACCGATTTGCGAGCCGTCCGCCGCGGCGGCGGATGCTTTCGATTTCGCCGCAGAGGAGTTCATCATGCGCAAGCGGAATATTCCTCATGACGCGATCGTCTTCGTCGGAGACGGACGCAAGGCGCTGTTCCTGCGCAACGACGGCGACGAGAAATTCGCCAATTTCGTCACCGAGGACGTCTTCGTCGATGACAATCCGATGACGCGCGATCAGGGGAGCGACAAGCCCGGCCGCGGATTCGAAAGCGCGCATACGATGCGGCGCAGTGCAATGGAGCCGACCGACTGGCACGACATCGAAGAGCATCAATTCGCAGGACGCGTCTCGGAGGCGCTCGAGCGCCTGATGCGTGCGCGCCGGGCGCCGGCGCTGGTCATAGCGGCCCCGCCGCGCACGCTCGCCGACCTGCGCGCCGCGCTCCACCCGGACGTCAAGGCGCGCATCGTGCTCGAGATCAACCGGGACTTCGCCAACCAGCCCGTGTGGGAGATCGAGCGGCACGTCGTCGCTTCGCTGGCGAGCGCCTAGCGCACGCGGACTGGATCATGATGGCGCGCGCGTTTCATTCGCCCGGACGAAAAGCGTCGGCGGCGGCGAGGCCCGAGCGGGAGCTGAAGTTCGACGTCGACCCGAGCATATTCGACGCAGCCTTTGCGCTTCCGCTGCTTGGCGGCCCGGACGGGGGCTCTTCCCGGCGGCTGGAAAGCGTCTACTTCGACACCGAGGACGGCGAGCTCGCCCGCGCGGGCGTCGCCCTGCGGGTCCGGAGCGACGACGGCGCCTTCGTTCTCGGCCTCAAGACGGCGCCGGATTCGGATCGGGGCGCGTTCGAGCGAAAGGAACTTGAAACGCCGGCGCCCTCCGCCGAGCCAGACCTTGCCCTGTTCGACGCGACGACCGCCCACGACCTGGCCAAGATCGTCGGCGGCAAGGCGCTTGCGGCGAGGTTCGGCTCCGACGTCCGCCGGACAACGAGGACGGTCGAGTTCAGCGGCGCGACGGTCGAGGTCGCGTTCGATTCCGGCTTCCTCTTCGCCGGCGAGCAAAGAGAGCCTCTCCGCGAGATCGAGCTCGAGCTCAAATCCGGGGCGCCGGCGGCGTTGTTCGCCTTCGGTCTTCAAGCAGTCGGGTCGCTTCCGCTCCGGCTCGGCGTCGAGAGCAAGGCGGACCGCGCGAGGCGTCTCCTGTCGCATGAGCCGCCGGCGCCGGTCCGCGCGCATCGCTCGTCGCTGGCGCCCGAGACGCCGCTCGACGAGGGGATCGGCGCGGTCCTGCGCAATTGTCTCAGCCACTTCCTGGGCAACTTGCCAGCGCTCGCGTCCGGCGACGGCGTCGAAGCCGTGCATCAGATGCGCGTCGCGATGCGCAGGCTGCGGTCCGCGCTGGGCCTGTTCAACCGCGCCTTTCGCTGTTCCGAGTTTGAATATCTGCTGGCCGAATCGAGACGGATCGCCACGATCCTCGGCGAGGCGCGCGACTGGGACGTGCTTATTGAGACGCTTCACGCCGGTCCGTTGCCGCGCTTCGCCGACGAACCGGGCTTCGACGGCCTTCTGCGGGCGGCGCAAGCGAAAGCCGATGCAGGCCACGCAGCTGTTCGTCGGCTGGTCGGCGATAAGTCGACGACGCGCTTCGTGCTTGTTCTCGAACGTCTCGCGGCGGAAAGCGGCTGGCGCAGCGGAATGGCCGACGATCGCCTTTGCCGGCTCGAGCAGCCGGTCGCCGGCTTCGCCGCACGGAGCCTCGATCGGCTGGATCGGAAGGTCCGCAAGCGCGGCCGGCATTTCCGCTCGCTCACTCCGGAGAAGCGGCATGCGCTGCGCATCGCCCTGAAGCACTTGCGCTACGCGACCGAGTTTTCCGGCCATTTTTTTCATCCGGCGTCGGCGGCCGAGCTTTACGCGCGCAAGGCCGTGGCCTTGCAGGATTTGCTCGGCGCGCTCAACGACGCCAACATCGCCGTGCGCCTGATCAAGGAGCTCGACAACCGGGCGAGCCCCGATTTCGCCTACGCGGCGGGCGTCGCTGCCGGCTGGTGCTCCCGCGCCAGCATCGGCGACGAGGAGGCGCTGGCGAAGGCGTGGCGCTCGCTCGCCAAGGCGGAGCGCTACTGGCGGAGCGAGCTCGCGGAGCAGAAGCCGGACACGGATTAGGAGTGTCGGCGGCCAGAAGCGGGCGCCGCGGGACGGTCGCCGGAGGGGTCAACATGGTGGCGAAGGTCGAAATCGTCGAAAGGCTCGGCGAGAGCGCCGTCCTTCTTCCCGCGCTGATCGAGGAAGGTCTGGCGGCGAACGACCGCCTGAAGCTCCGCCTGACGATGTTGCAGGAAGCTGCCGCCCAGGCGTCGTCGCCGAGCCGAGCCACTCCGTCGCTGGACCGCGAGCGACGCAGCGTCGGCCTGGCCGACCCGGCCTTCAACGAAATCGTTTCGGCCGCCCGCCCCATCGACGCCAATGCGTTCCTCGCCCCCGGGGCGGAGCTGCTGGCGTCCGGCGTCGCCGATGACCTCGACGCGATGATGGCGCCGATCGAGATCGCCCATGCCGACGTCGCGGCGCCGCTCAAGGAGCGCCTGGCGACGACGATCGCCGCCCTGCCGAGCTTCAAGGGCGACTGCGTCGCGCATGCCGAGGTCGCGAGGCTCGCCTCCGCGCAGCGCGGCGGGAAGGACAGCTTGCATCTCCTGGTGATGGACTTGCACAAGGCGCTGAACCGCGTCGCGGCGGAGGCGGCGGTCGAGGAAATCGATGGCGCGCGGGTCTACGGCCTGAAGGACGCCGATCGGGCGCGCGTGCGCGCCTTCATGCGCGGCCTCCATCGCACGGACCGGCTCGCCTTCGGCCATCCGGGACTGGGCACGACCGCCGGCCGCGTCGGCGACCGCCTCACCATCCAGAACGACATCGGCGAGACCGACGCGCATGTGCTCGTGATGCACGTCGAGGACATGACTTTAACGACCACCTACACCGACGTGCACCGCGTCCGGGCGAAATTCTTCATGACGATGTTCGCCGACGAGGCGGTCGAGTGGAGCGGACTTGCCGAGAATCAGCATCGCGATCTCGCCAAAGGCGAGGTCTTCTATCTTCTCACCGGCGTCTACCGGGCGCGCGACGAGGCCGATCTCGACCGCTTCCTCGCCTTCCTCGGTTCGCGCATCGTTTTTCTGATCGATTGGAACAAGGCGCGGAAGGCCCTGCAGTCCTTTGTCTCCAAGGCGGGAGCTATCGACCTCCTCGCCGGCGCGGCGAAACGCGAGGAGGGGCACCGGGCCTTCATCGAGCTGGGCGGGGCCGACCTCGTCTTCGACGCGGTGCGTCGGGTCGCGGCCGGACGGATAGCCTATGGCGTGCCGCTCGAGCAGGCTCTTGGCGAAAGCGAGTGCGCCGGCTTTCTCAGCAACGTCCTGCACATCGCCAGCGAAGGGCTCACGGACGGGCGCTCGACGAGATTTATTCGCGATGAGATCCAGGCCGACCTGTCGCAGCGCCTGGATACGGCCGAGAGCGAGCTGCTCGCCGTGGTCCTGCGCCACCTGGGTCTGACCCGTACGCTCGCGGGCACGATCGAGACCGCGTTCGGGTCCGGGGGCCTTGCGTCGCTGGCCGAGCGCAAGTCGCTCGCCCGGCGCGCCAAGCAGATCGAAGGCAAGGGCGACCGGCTCACCGTCGCCGCGCGCGAGATCTTCGCCCGCGTGCGCAACGCCGACGAACTTCTGCCGCTGATCGATCAGGTGGAGAACGCGACCGACTGCTTCGACGAGGCGGCTTTCCTGATCAGTCTGGCGCCCGACCACCAATCGTCCGGCGCTTTGGGCGCGCCGCTGGCGGAGCTCGCCGGCGCTGCGCGGCATTGCGCGGGCGAACTGGTGCGGGCGGTCCAAGCGGCGCTGCAGATACCCGAGGGCAAGCGCGCCGACGCGGCCTTCGCCCTGCAATGCGTCGACGCGGTGATCGACGCCGAGCGCGACGCCGACGCGGCCGAAAGAGCGGCGATCGGGGCGATCATGAGCGGGCCGCAGGCTCGCGACGGCGAGACGGCCGGCGCAGGCGACGCGCGCGTTCTCGTGCTCGGCCTCGAAATCGCCCGCGCGCTGGAAGAGGCGACCGACCGGCTCGCGCATGCGGCCATGTCTTTGCGCAATCGCTTGTTGCAGGGGTTGTCCGAATGAGCGCCAGGAATCTCGAACCCGTGTTCATCGGCTCGGGCGGCTCGGGCGGCTCGGCCGGCCCGATCCTCGCCAGCCATGTCGGCTCGAAGGCCGCCGAGCTCGCTCGGCTGAGCGCGCTGCGCCTGCCCGTTCCCCCCGCCTTCGTCCTGCCGACCTCGCTCTGCGCCGGCGTCATCGCCGGGGACGACGAGGCGCTGAAAGCCATGCACAAAGGCGTCGTCGCAGGGATCGGCTGGCTCGAGGCGGCGAGCAAGCGCCGCCTCGGCGACGCGCGCTCGCCTCTCTTCGTTTCCGTGCGCTCCGGCGCGGAAAAATCGATGCCTGGCATGCTCGACACCGTGCTCGACGTCGGCATGAACGCTTTGAGCGTCCACGGCCTCATCCGCATGACCGGCAATCCGCGCATGGCCTTCGACAGCTACCGCCGGTTCATCCAGTCCTACACGGAAGTGGTCGGCGGCGCGGCGCCGGGCGGGTTCGCCAAACTGCTCGCCGAGATGATCGTCGCCGAGGGCGCGGCGAACGAGGAAGAGCTCGATTCCGAGGCGCTCGAGCGGCTGACCGACGAGTTTCTGGCGCTCGCCGCGCGTCTCGGCCGCGCGCCTCCGTTCGACCCGATCGACCAGATCGCAGAGGCCGCACAGGCGGTCTACAGGTCGTGGGAAAGCGTCCGGGCGAAGGAGTACCGCCGGCTCAACTCGCTGACCGGCCTCGCCGGCACCGCCGTCACCGTCCAGGCGATGGCGTTCGGCAATTCGGGCGGCGATTCGGGGGCGGGCGTCGCGTTCTCGCGCAATCCGGCGACGGGGACGAAGGAGCTCTACGTCGACTTCCTCGCCGACGCCCAAGGGGAGGACGTCGTGTCGGGCCGACGGTCGCCGGGCGACGCGGCGCTGCTCCACCGCCGCATGCCGGAAGTCGCGCGGCAGCTCGAGGACGGCGCCCACGCGCTCGAGGCCGCCTGCCGGGACGTGCAGGACATCGAGTTCACCGTAGAGCGCGGGCGGCTCTGGTTCCTGCAGACCCGCGCGGCTAAGCGCACGCCGCGCGCTTCCCTGAAAATCGCCGTGGATCTCGTCGATGAGGGAATCATCAGCCGGGCCGAAGGCCTTGCCCGGGTGGCGGAGGTCGATCTCGCGGCCGCGCGCGCGTTGCGCTTCTCCGAGCCCGCGGCGCCGGCGGCCAAAGCCGCCGTCGCCTCTCCCGGCGTCGCTTGCGGCCGCGTCTGCTTCACCACCGAGCAGGCGAAGGAGACTGCGGCGCGCGGGGAGCCGGCGATTCTGGTCCGCCGGGACACATCGACCGAGGACGTCGCGGGATTCGCCGTTGCGGAAGGGATTCTGACGGCGGTCGGCGGACGCACCGCGCATGCTGCCGTGGTCGCCCGCCAAATGGGCAAGGTCTGCCTGGTCGGCTGCCGCGCGCTCGCCATCGACGAGCGGCAGGGTTCCGCGGCCCTGGACGGCGAAACGATTCGCGAAGGCGATTGGATCGCGCTCGACGGCGGTTCCGGCGAAATCTCGCTCGGCCGCCGCGCGATCGTGGCCGAGGACGCGCCGGAAACGGCGACCATCCGGCGATGGAGGGAGGAAGCGAGCGCGTCAGCCGCGCCGGCCCCGATCGCTGGCTCTTGACTTTCGCCTGTCCGATGCGTTCGGTTCGCAGCCTTGCGTCCGCTCATTGACGCTCGACCTGGACCGCGCACGTCTACGATCGACGTTCGCCGCGCCGTCGACGCTCTGATGGCGCGCGACAGTCCGTAACGGAATTCGACGAGGGAAAATGCGATGCGGGCAATGAAATTTGGCGTCGGCCAGGCGGTCAAACGCGTCGAGGACGTTCGTCTGGTAAGCGGGCAGGGCGCATTCGCATCCGACTTCGCCCCCGAGGGCGCGCTGCATGCGGCCTTCCTTCGCAGCCCGCACGCTCACGCGAAATTCGCCCTGACCGGGGTCGAGGCCGCGCGGGCGCTTCCGGGCGTCCGGGGGATTTTCGCCGCCGGCGACTTCGCCGCTCTCGGCGGCCTGCCTTGCCTCGCTCAGATTCCCAATGCGGACGGGTCGATGACGCCCGCGAAGCCATACCCGGTGATGGCCGAGCGAAGAGGTTCATCATGTGGGCGACATCGTCGCCATGGCTGTCGCGGACACGGGCTGGCAGGCGCGCGACGCCGCCGAGGCGCTCGTCGTGGATTGGCAGCCGCTGCCGGCGGCCGTCGACGTGGAGTCGGCGGTTCAACCCGGCGGGCCTCTGGTCTATTCCGGCGCGCCCGGCAATATCGTCTACGACGCGCAGATCGGCGACAAGGGAAGAACCGACGCGATCTTCGACAAGGCGGCCCATGTGGCGCGGGTGAAAGTCACGAACCAACGTGTGGTCGCGAACTACATGGAGCCGCGCGCCGCCGTCGCCGAATATGACGCCGCCTCCGATCGCCTCACCCTTCGCCTGGGCAGCCAGGGGGTCCATACCGTTCAGAAGATCATCGCCGGCGGCATTCTGAAAATGCCAGCCGAGAATTTGCGCCTCGTAACCTCAGACGTCGGCGGCGGCTTCGGCACGAAGGCCTTCATCTATCGCGAATACCCGTTGCTGCTGGAGGTCGCTCGCCGGCTCGGGCACGCCGTGGTCTGGCGCGGCGACCGCAGCGAGCATTTCGTCGGCGACGCGCAGGGCAGGGACAACGTGACCGTCGCCGAGATGGCGATGGACGAGGAGGGCCGGTTTCTCGCGCTGCGGCTCGACATCCTCGGCAATCTCGGCGCCTATCTGTCGCAATTCGCCCCCTTCATCCCGTGGCTCGGCGCCACCATGGCGACCGGCCCCTACGACATCGGGGCGCTGCATGCGCGCGTGCGCGGGGTCTATACTCATACTGTGCCGGTCGACGCCTATCGCGGCGCGGGACGGCCGGAGGCGGCCTATGTGCTCGAGCGCCTTGTCGATCAGTGCGCGCGCATGCTCGGGCTCCCGCCGGAGGAGATCCGGGCGAGGAATTTCGTCAAGCCGTCGCAGATGCCCTACAAGACGCTGACCGACCGCACCTACGACGTCGGCGACTTCGAAGGCGCGCTGCGGGCCTGCCTCGTCAAGGCCGACACCGCCGGCTTCGACAGTCGGGCTGAGGAGTCGAAGTCGCGCGGCCTCATCCGAGGGGTCGGCATATCGAGCTATATCGAGTGCACCGCGTTCGGCGAGGGCGAGGCGGGCTCCGTCGTTCTCGAAAAGTCGGGCGACTTCACCGTCCTCATCGGCACGCAGTCGACGGGGCAGGGACACGAGACCGCCTATGCCCAGGTGGTGTCCGAGACGCTCGACGTGCCGCTTTCGCGCGTCAAGGTCGTGCAGGGCGACACGGACCGCGTCGCGAGCGGCCAGGGGACGGGCGGCTCGCGGTCGATTCCGATCGGCGCGGTCATGGTCGATCGCGCGTCCCGCAAGCTCGCAGCCTCCCTCAAGGATCTCGCCGCGGACAAGCTCGAGGCCTCGGCGCGGGATCTCGAGATCGTCGACGGGCGCATCCGCATCGCCGGCACCGACCGCTCCATCTCGTACGAGGAGCTCGCCGCGCTGCCTCAAGCCACGACGGAGAAGCGAACTGCGGTCGAGAGCTTCACCCCGCCGCATGCCACCTATCCCAACGGCACCCATATCTGCGAGGTGGAGATCGATCCCGAAACGGGACGGACGAGCATCGCCCGCTACGTCGTGGTCGACGACTTCGGCTTCACCCTCAATCCGCTGCTGCTCGAGGGACAGGTGCATGGAGGAATCGCCCAGGGCGCGGGCCAGGCGCTGATGGAAAACACGGTCTACGACGCGGACGGCCAGCTCCTGACGGCGAGCCTCATGGACTACTGCCTGCCGCGCGCCGACGATTTGCCGAACTTCGCCTTCGAGACGCGCAACGTCCCCTCGACCACCAATCCGATGGGGCTCAAGGGCGCGGGCGAAGCGGGAACCATCGGCTCGACCCCGGCCGTCATGAACGCCGTCTGCGACGCCCTTTGGCGCGCCTACGGTATCGATCACATCGACATGCCGGCGACGCCGTTCGCAGTGTTCAGGGCGATCCGGAAGGCGCATGGCGCGCACTAGTGTCGTGACTTTAACGCATCGGTCCTTCCGGATCTCGAGCGTCGTTGGAGTCCTTCATTGCGCCTGTCTTTTCGTTAGCTAGCTGAGCTAGCCTGGCGCGTTACGGGGGTTGGCGCGGCCCCAAATATTCTGCACGGCCCGAGGCGATGGAGCGCTCCTCTGGGAGAAGGGGTCGCGCCGGGATGGTGGAAGGTTCTGGGACCTGTGGGCTACCTGGTAGCCCAAGACGGAGGCGACCCCGGGTAGAGACCCTGCCTCGCGGCCATCTGCTGCCGGAAGAGCAACCAGAGATGGTCTTTGCGCCCTTCAGGGGGAGGCGACGTAGAAACTAACGGTCCTCCCTGACTGAAGCGCATTTTCAAAAACGTGCAGGGACGGAAAAGCGCAGCCGACAGCGCAACCGACACCCGGAGAACGCCGATCGGGCGCCTGCCAGCCGTGGAACCGCAGCGCCAATGTGGGCGTTTGATCACGGGATCGGCGGATTCTCGTCTCACGCCGCCGCATGAGTGACAAGGAGGTCATTATGTCTCGAGGAGCTCTTTTGCTCTCCGCCGGATTATTGGTCTGCGGGCTGTCCGCGCCGGCGCTCGCCGACGGGCAAGGCGCATCAACAGGGGCGGTCGGCGGGACAATCGGCGCGCTCGTCGGCGGCGCGACGGTCGTCGACGAAATCGACCAGCCCACCATACGACTATCCTCCGCCTTATCATGCGTCGCGTCCCCGCCCATTCCCGGTATCATCACTACGCCTACTCCCGGTACCATAACGCCCATTCACCGTATCATCGCCATTCGGGTCTCGAACCCTACTCTTTCTATAATCCTGAAAAGTAGACCGCTTAGAAAAGTAGCCGCTTACGCGACGACGCCTCCGAGAACACGATCGACCGGGTCAAAGCTGGCGCCGGAGGAGAAATCGCGCGGAAGAAACCGTCGTCGCCGGAGAGCCCGTCATCGGGACGCTCGTCGGTCCTTCGAGCGGCTCTTGGCGCGGCCCAGACGACATCGGTCGTAGAGCCTATTTCACCACCGACGGCGGCGCCGCCCCAGGACAGCTGCGGCCCGCGAGGTTCCTCGGGGTCGCGAATCATGCTCTCCACAGGCGGCCTGAAGGTCCGCGCATATTGCTGATTGCTCAGCGCTCGCGCCGCTCGCTCCCTTCCATGCCCGTCAAACCGGAAAGGGCAAGAAAATAGCCCCGCCCGTATAATCGGAGCGGGGCCAGCGCGCGGAAGCAGGCGGACGCTTCCTGTCACATCTGGGTCAGCGAGCCGTGGCCCTTGGGGGTCTTCATGCTCTCGCAGGTCCCCTTGGCGACGTATTTCCAGTGATGGGGGTCGTAGTCGACAGTGGAGGTCCCCGCGCAGGACGTGCCGGCGCCGGCGGCGCAGTCGTTCTTGCCGGCGAGGGCGACGCCGTAGCACTTGTCGGCGCCGGGCTGCATGGGGGCGGGGCCGGCCTTGGCGGCGCTGGCGAGCGCGCCCGCGAGCGAAGCGGCGAGGGCGGCGGCGATGGCGGTCTTGGCGTTCATGGCGTCAAATCTCCGTCTTAAACAACAAGTTGGCGTCGGGCGCGGCGGCTGCCGGACCGGTCGCAAAGCCTCTCGGCCCTGCATCAGGCTTACGGACGCCTGTCCGCTCAGTTACCGAGCCCGGTGATCACGAATTCGTGATCGGCGCTTTCTCTCCTTCTCCGAAGGGCGGAGAGGCTGTCGCCGAACGAAGTCTGAAGACGAGCTTGTGCATCATGTCGCTGCGCCCCGCCTACCTGACGGCCGTCCAGAGCGCTCGACCTGGAGGACCAAGCTGAGCGAGGCCGAGGCCGTTCCGAATTGCCACTTCGGCACGAACCAGGCCGACGTAGGCCGACATCAGGAACCTTTTCTCTAGCAAGAATTCGTGTTAGTTCTTTCCAAGGAAAGGGACACTCGCTAAAGGGACACTCGCTTATGCCAGCTCTCATGGAAGAGCAGCTGCTCCATCCGGACGGAGGCAGAATCCTGACGAATGCCGTCCTCCGCGCCGCCGACAAGCTAGGCGTCCCGGCTTCCGCTTTGGCGGAGGTCCTTGGCCTGAGCGCGGCGACCCTATCGCGGATGAAGAGCGGCGACTATCGACTCAACCCGCAAAAGAAGGAGTTCGAGCTCGGCGTTCTGTTCGTCCGCCTGTTTCGCTCGCTCGACGCCATCGTGGGCGGCGAGGAAAGGGTCGCCCGCGCATGGCTCGCAAACCGGAATTCGGCTCTCGGCGGAAAGCCCGCCGAGAAGATCCGCACCATTTCTGGCCTCATCGATGTCATTGCCTACTTGGACGCCCGCCGCGCTATCGTCTGAGCTGCGGCCCTACGAGCGGGCGGTCTGGCGCGTCGTCGAAGCCCAGCACCAGGTTTCCACCATGAAGCTCGTCGACAGTCTCGGCGAACAGGACGTGCTGGAAAACCTGATCGAGCAGACGAAACCAGCCTATCCTGTCGAATGCGGGGGCCTGCACTACCTGTTCAAGACGCCGTTCCGCTACGGCGCAGCCTATCCGAAGGGGTCGCGCTTCCGCCGCGCCGGCTTGACGCCGGGCGTCTACTACGCCTCCGAGGAGCCTCGCACGGCGGTCGCGGAAATGGCGTTCTACAGGCTCCTGTTCTTCGCCGAATCCCCGCAGACGCCGTGGCCGACGAACGCCTCCGAATACACAGGCTTTTCCGCGTCTCTCCGGTCTCGGCGCATGCTCGATCTGACGGCCCCGCCGCTCGACAGGGACGCGGAGTTCTGGCGGCGGCCGAGCGACTACGGCCCCTGTCAGGCCCTCGCGGATGTCGCACGCGAGGCGGAAGCCGAAATCATCCGATATGGCTCCGTCCGCGATGCGGTCGGGGCCAACGCGGCGGCGCTGACATGCGCCGCGTTCGCGAAAGCCGAGCCGCTGGAAGCGCAGACCTGGCGAATCGGCGTTGGCGAAAATGGAGTCTACGCCATTCGTGAGTTCCCGCCCGATCGGGTCGAGTTCGGCCGCGAAGCCTTCATCGCCGACCCTCGCCTCGTCGCGATGGTGTGGGAGCGGGCCTGAGTCTCGACCGCAGCTAGGAGGGATCGAGCGCGCCTTGCGGGTGCGATTGGAGAGGCTACGCGACTGGCGCGATCGGCGGGGCGATGGCCGGAAGCGACCCGTTGAGGACGCACGCAGTGGCCTGAGATTACCAAACCTGGCCGAGAGCAGGGCGGCGGCTAATCCCAGAGCGCACTATGAGCGAGCTGAGGCAACATCACCTTTCAGGTGGCGAATCCGGCCGCAACGCGACAGCTGCTCGCGGCCAGTCTACCATCGTCAGAGCCTTGGCCCACGTAACTCTCATCATTTCATCAGGAGACGGCGGTACAATAATCTCATAGTCGAGCTTGCCGTCGTTCCCCGCGCTTACTCCAATGTACCTAATGTCATCATTCACTGCAGCCGCCTGTATGCGCTCGTTTCCAGAAAGGTCAGCTGTATAGTAGGAGATATTGCGAGAATAGTCGAATTGCGTCTTCCAATCAGGGGTTCTTCGCGAGTTCTTCGCGCAATCAGGTCCCGGATATTCTGTACAAAAGAGGCTCGTCGCTGTTTCAAATGGGTGAATGAGCGAGCACGTCGCCGGCGATGAGGTAGACGATGGCTTTGAGGTTTCGTTTGGTTCGGTAGCCCTTGGCCTTGCGCTTGGCGGCCTGGACATTGCCGTTGATGGCTTCGAGGACGCCGTTGGAGAGGCCGGTGGCGATCGATCTGAGGATGCCCTCCGACTTGGCCGTGATCGTCTTGGCCAACCTCTTCATCGGCGCGAGGTCGCAGACCTGAACCCAGACGTTCCAGCGGTCGAGGAAACGCCGGGCCGATTTGACGCTCATCGTGAACAGCTGTTGCAAGTTCATGCGGATCTGCATGGCTTGGATCGTGTCCAGGTTCTGCGCTTCCAAGCGAGACAGCGCCTCCTTTTCCTCCTGCGTCAGACGATCGACGTTCTTCAGGAAGATGTAGCGCCGGCCCTTGATCTGGAAGTTGTTCCGCGCCTCTTCGCGCCGCACCTGGTCGACCGCCTCGTTGGCGAGCTTGATGACGTGGAATTTGTCGAACGTGATCTCGGCGTTGGGGAAGCTCGCTTTGATCCCCGCCTCGAAGGCGGCCCCCATGTCGATGCTGGCGTCGGTCACCGCCTCGCGCCGGCCGCCATGCGCCTCGAGGAAATCCGCGAATTCCTTCACCGTCGCCGCGTCCTTGCCGTCGGCGACGTAGACGACCTTGCGCCGCGCCATGTCGACGAACAGGCTGATGTAGTCGTGGCCGCGCCGCGCCGAGGTCTCGTCGGCGGCGATGCGCCGCACCTCCGTCAAATCAAGCTTCTCCACCGCCCGCCAGACGTAATGTTCGACGATGCGCCACAAGCGCGTGTCGTGCTCGCCGAGCAACGGCGCCGCATTGGCGATCGGCATCGCCTTGGCCAGCGTCAGCATGAAGGCCTCAAACAACAGCGTGAAGCCCGATCCCGCGCGAGCCCACGGCGTCGCCACCTTGCGCACGCCGCACTGCGGACACGTCACCCTCGGCGTGCGCGCGTGCAACAGCGTGCGGTGCTGGAAGAAATCCAAATGCCGCCAGGTCTCCTCCTTCGTGTCATGAACCGCGCAGCCCTCGCGCCCGCACTGCGCACAGGCGAACCGGCTCCCCCGCGGGAAATCCACGTATAAATCGAGCCGACCGTCCACCGCGTCGAACGCGCTGCGCGTCACCATCCATGGCGACGAAAGACCAAGGGCCAACTGGAAAAGATCGGTGTCCTGCATCCCCTAAGGCTAAAGCCGATCCCACCTGAGCGACCGCCAACCCGCTCCAAATTCCGACTTACCCACTCCTTTCAGCGACGAGCCACAAAAGGCTCCTCGCTGTCTCGAGTGGGCAAGAGTGGTGCCGCGGTTGTCCACATGTCCGTATCGCAAGAGCGTAGGGCCAATGCCTCGCGGTTTGCCGCCAGGTCGGTTTCGGGAGCTCATGTATCCCCTCATTTTCACGCGATGCCGAAGGCCTCGGAGAATGTGCGATTTTGACGTAGGAGTTCTTGATAGCGTTCGATGAGCGGCCGCAGGCGTTTGTCTGGCATGGTGGGGATGAGGTCGTAGAGCAGGCAGCCTTGGCGAAACAGGGAATGGACGCGGCGTTTGGCGGTGCTGGTCCGCAGTTGGCGGTCCATGCCGAGGCTCTCGCCGGCGGCGCCCAAAATCGTCAGCAGCAGGATGGCGAAGGCGTTGAGGAGCAGGAGGCGGTCGCGACGTTGCGGATCGTCGATCCTCAGCACGCTCATGCCCATGCCGAAGCGCAGATCCTTGCTGTCGCGGAAGCTGGGCTCGATGGTCCATCTTTTGGAATAGAGCTTGATGATCTGGGGCGCAGAAAGCGAGGCGTCGCTGGCGGCCAGATGCCAAGCCTCCTTCATGCCCACAGCTTTCACGCAAATGACCGCGCCGACCTTCTGGCGGGCGGCGGTGACTTCGGCGTCGCGCAACATGCGCGCCCGTCCGCCTTTGCCGACCCAGTCGGCGGCCAACCGCGTTTCGCCGTCGGCGGCGCTGACATGGATGTCGCCGCGAAAGCGGATGACGTATCGAAAGCCCAGGCTGTCCAGGAACTCGAATAGCTTGACGTCGCCGAAGCCGCGGTCGGCGAGGATCGTCACGGCGACGCCCTCGGGCAGGAGCGCCTTCAGCCGGGACAGGCACAGGTCCTCGAAGTCGTTGCGCTGGTTTTTCAATTCGTCCTTGTCGACGGTCAGCCAGAGGAGCGGGGTGGCCCTTCCGTGGCGGGTGACGAGGTGCAGCGCGAGTGTGGACTGATTGTCGGCGTCGAAGTCGGTCCAGTCCATCGCCACGACGATCTCGCGCCGCTCGCCCACCACCTCGCGAACCCACGAGGCGAACAAATCCCAGGGGACCACGCCCGCGTTGCTCAGCAAGCGGTCAACCTGTTTGATCGCGGACTTGGCGAACAATCCACGCGCCTGCGCGAGCGCCTGCCCGATCAAGGAAACCGCGAGCGCCGCCCCGGTCATCACCCCGAGCGTTCCATTGGCCAAAGACAGCACGCGCTTGGCGTGCAAATCCTCGATGAACACTCGTTTCAAGAATTGATGAACGAAATCAAATCGCTCCTTCGGCGCTCGCATCGATCCCCCAGCCCGCTGATTCTCCATCCGGGCACCGCGAGGACTCCCAAACTCAGGCTTTTTCGAGTCCCGCGAAAATAAGGGGATTCATGAGGTTTCGGAGAGGCAAGCAGTGCCTCGCAAGTCCTCGCTGTGAGCGGCGCCATTGAATTTGGGCGGAAAGCACCTGCGGTTCCCTTGGTTCTAAGCCATCGACCTCCGAGCCGGCTACCGGCAAACGCTATCGGTTGGGATCATGTCGACGAATTTTTATTCTCAAGCTGTCATTCGAACGCCGCGTCTTTACCCACTCGGAATAGCGAGGAGCCAAAGAATTGCTCATCTTCCACCTTAGTTTGCCTATTCGTCCCCCTTATGATAGATTTTATAACATTGTCATCCTGGGTCGCGATCAGTCGCAGCGGAACTTGAAGCGTATTGTCTGCTTCATTTCGATTACCGAATAGTACGTGCGTCGTCTGACAACCGGTTACAACCTGGAAGTCCTCAATCTGGAATCTGTCCCTCCGCAAGTGCGTAGAGTCCGCGTAATCATTGTTATACCATTGTTCATAACAACAAAGCGGTCTTTATGATCAGATAGAACTGTTTCTTTAATTTCCTCATTAACCGGTGCCGTATAGTCCTGCCAATCGCGTACATTCTCGTAGAAAATGCTACTCAACAGCTCACCAGAATCGTCGCTCACAATGGAGATGAATTCGTTCAATGGTAGGAATCCGATATAAGCTTCATTCACCCCGGCGATCTCAGGTAAGAGTGTCCGGTTAGAGAAGGTGAACTCCCGAGTAACAGCGTTCTTGGTTTGACGGTAAAGTTGTTGCAGCTGCTCCGCACCAATGCAGTGAAACTCCACGTCGCGAAATATCTTCAAGTTTATCAGGTCCTTTTCGACGGCCTGACGGCGCGCCTCGAGGTCGGCATCGTTCGTCCATGTTCCGGTCGTGACGTAGTAAAGGCGGCATGCGGGATTTCCGGGTCGAAACTTGGTCCCTCCCTCGTATAGTTCCTCCATTATCTCCCAGGCATCCTTGATAGCTTGGTTTCTCGTTAACTTCGGATCAGATTCAAAAAAATCCTTAACTCCGAATCCGAAGTCGCTCACTTTCTTGCCATCAAATGAACTTCCTTGGTCTGCCTGAACAAAAATGAAAGTGACGTCTAGATGGCCACTAATTTCCGCATGTTCTTGAAGGCTTTCGACATCCGTCACAAGCGAGCCGTTCACCAGGACGGCTACTGCGTCAATCCCCGTGTCGCCACCCCCACCCGTGTAGATGTCCTCGGGATCGAAGGTTTCGCCGCTGTAATGGCGCCGCACGCGCCATGGGGTTCCAATCCAAAAAGGGCGAGCGTCGGTCCTCCTTACTGAGAGACTCAGTAAATTGCTCGCAGTGTAAACTCTGGCCAACCCTGGAGTCGAACTGGCTTGACGAGCTAGAGCGGGTTCCGATCTTCTGGAATCGTCCCTCACCATGATGGGGCTGGACGCCGACGACCCTCCGTTTCACTCTTGGCTTCGACAGTCCATTGCAGACCATCCCTGCTTCGAGCGTTCTGCGGCTAGATTGTTTTTTTTCTGTTCATAAAATTTCAGGAACTCCGTGTTAAGTTTGTTTTGTCGCCGCGCCTTGACGGCCCATGGCGGACGAGGCCGGCATAGGACGCGGACGCAGACACGATGCTTTATGCCCTTTGGCTTCGCGGAGACCTTTTCGGTTTAATAGAAGAAGTCGCGTTCGTCCAGTCGGCAATAATTATTTTCGCTCGGCATCGCTCGTAACCCTTTGAAAAGCCCGGAATCGGACGAAGGAATCCAAGGAAATCCAAGGAAATCCAAAGGAATCCAAGCCGTTTTCCTTGGTTCTGTTGCTGTTTGGCTGGGAAAGATTTGGTTTGGCTTGGGAAAAATTTGGTCGTGTAGCGCGGCATCCTTCGGAAAATAGGAACATATTGCAACCGGCGCTGCCCGCATATTTGGGCCGTTCCGGTTGCGAGCCGCCGCGGCCTTCGAATTCGAGGCCGACTTCGAACGCATGTGGGACGTGGCGCAACTGATGATCGAGTTCGCTCCGGGGATAAACGCGTTGGAGCCGAAGTAGAGACCGCCCTACCGCAGGTTGTACCGCGCCCGCAGGTCGTCGACCTGGGGCAGAGTGAGCGGCCTGATCTGTTCGCCGCGCAGCATGAGGAACAGCTTGGCCGTCTCCTCCAGCTCCTCCGTTGCGTACTGGGCGTTCTCGAGCGAAGTGCCGGCGACGACCGGCCCGTGATTGGCGAGCAGCACGGCATGGTGTTCGCCGGCCAAGGCCTCGACCGCCTTGGCGAGCGTCTCGTCGCCGGGCGGAAAATAGGGCGCAAGCGGCAGCCGTCCGACCCGCATCACGAAATAGGCGGTGAGCGGAGGCAGCGCGTCCCTCGGGTCGACGTCGGCGAGCAGGCTGACGGCCACCGAATGGGTCGAATGCAGATGCACGACGGCGCGAGCATCGGCGCGCTGGCCATACATGCAGAAGTGGAGGAACGCCTCCTTGGTCGGCTTGCCGCCCGAGACGAGGCCGCCTCCAGCGTCGAACTTCGACAGCGTGGCCGGGTCGAGCTTGCCGAGCGACGCGTTGGTCGGCGTCATCAGCCAGCCGCCGTCGGGGAGCCGGACGCTGATATTGCCGGTCGAGCCGAAGGTCAGGCCCCGCGAGAAGAGCGAGAGCCCCGCCTCGCAGATCGCGTCTCGCGCCCGTGTCTCTTCGCTAATGGCGCCCTCCTCATCGGGTCATAGCCAGCGCGCGCGCGAAGAAGTCCCGGCCGCCGAAATTGCCGGACTTCAGCGCCATCTGCATCTCCCCCCCGTCGCGCCCGATCGTGCGCATGAGTGGCACGCCAGGAGCGATCTCAGGCCCGAGCCGGAAAGCGCTGACGCCCAGCCGGTCGACCGCCGCCCCAGACGTCTCGCCTCCTGCGACGACCAACCGCCGCACGCCGATCCCGACGAGGCCGGCGGCGATCTCGGCCAGCGCCGCCTCGATCGCATAGCCTGAGGCCTCGCGGCCAAACCGCGCCTGCAGCGCGGCGACGTCGCCCGGCTCGGCGCTGGAGGCGATGAGCACCGGACCGGCGGCCAGGCGCTCCTTCGCCCAAGCGACGGCTCCCTTCGCCTCGCTGTTGTCCTCGATGAGCCTTTGCGGCGAAAGGCGCAGCGTCGGGATGCCGCCCTCGGCGGCGGCGATCTGGTCGAGCGTCGCTCGCGAGCAAGAGCCGGCCAGAATGGCGGCGAGCCCGCCGACCGGCCCCAACGCCGCGCCCGCCTCGGCGCCCCGTCCGCGCGTGAAGGCGCGGGCCAGCCCTAGCCCGAGACCCGAGGCGCCGACGGAGACCGGCCCTCGCGCGGCCGCTTCGCCGATCGCCTCGAGATCGCGCTCGAAAACCGCATCCACGATCGCGGCCCCGAAGCCCCCCTCTTCAAGCTCGGCAAGCCGTCGCATGATCGCCGCGCCGCCCTCGGCGACAGTCGGCAGGGCGACGAGACCGACCCGGGCTTTGGACTGGCGCTGCAGCACGCGCACGAGACTGGAATCGCGCATCGGGTTCAGAGGATGGTCCTTGAGCGGGCTCTCGCTCAGAGGAACGGAGCCGACGAACAGATGCCCGAGATAGACGGTGCGTCCCGTCTCCGGAAAAGCGGGCGTCACCAGCATGCAGCCGGCGCCGGCGCGGGCGCGGAACGCCTCGCCGACCGGCCCGATATTTCCGAAATCGGTCGAGTCGAAAGTCGAGCAGATCTTGTAGATGATATGGCGCGCCCCGCGGGACGTAAGCCAGTCATAGCCGGCGGTCGCCGCCGCGACAGCGCGCGTCGCCTCGACCGAGCGGATTTTCAACGCGACCACGATCGCCTCTGCGTCGCCGGCGTCGAAGCCAACGGCCGGAACGCCGATCGTCTGAATCGTCAAGAGGCCATTACGGCTCAGCGTATTCGCGAGGTCGGACGCGCCGGTATAGTCGTCGGCGACAGCGCCGAGCATGAGCGGCACGTCAGGCCCTCCTGTAGCGCTGATGCCAGCCCAATCCCTCGACGGCGCCGGCGCGCGGATTGTATTCGCAGCCGACATAGCCGTCATAGCCGAGGCGGTCGAACTCGGCGAAAAGGAAGGGGAAATTCAGCTCTTCGCTGTCGGGCTCGTGGCGGGAGGGAACGGAGGCGACCTGAATGTGGCCAACGATCGGCTGAAGCATTCGGAACGCCATGGTGACGTCGCCATGCATGATCTGCCGATGGTAGACATCGAACTGAAGCTTGACATTGGACAGGCCGAGGCTTGCGATCAGATCGCGCGTATAGGGAAAATCGTTGAGGAAGTAGCCCGGCATGTTGCGCGCGTTGATCGGCTCCAGAAGGAGGTCGACGCCGCGCCCGGCCAAAACCGGCGCGGCGTATTCGATGGCGCGTCGATAGCTGGCTTCAGCCTCCGGATCGCTGCGCGCGGCGTTGCCGGCCATCATGTGAACCCGCTTGACGCCGGTCGCCGCGACATAGTCGAGCGCGCGGGCGACGCCGGACTTGAACTCCGCGAACCGGTCAGGCAGCGCCGCCAGCCCGCGCTCGCCGTCCTCCCAGCGCCCGGGCGGCAGGTTGAACAGAGCCTGCGTGACCCGATTGCGCTTCAGGCGTTCGGCAACTGCCTCGGGTGGATGATCGTAGGGAAAAAGAAACTCCACCGCCGCGAAGCCCGCTTCCGCGGCCGCATCGAAGCGGTCGAGGAAGGCATGCTCGGTGAACATCATCGAGAGGTTGGCGGCGAATTTGGGCATGAGCAAAACCTCCAGATATGAGGTCACGCCCGCGAGGGCGGGCATTCAGATTTGGCCGACGCAAAGCGGACCCTTAGCTTTCGCGAGGCTGACGATGCGGTCTTTACCCGATCTTCCCGCCGAGCTCGTCCTCGATGTGGACGCGGATGATCTCGTCGAAGGTCGTCTCGGCGCGGAACCCAAGTTCTCGGGCGCGGCGCGTGTCAAAGTCGCGCGGCCAGCCTGCAACGATCGTCTCGATGGTCGGGTCGGGCTCGCGGCGGATGAGCGCGGCAGCCTTCGGCCCGGCGACCCGGGACAGCGCCGCGATCTGCTCGGCCACCGTCGCCGAGAGCCCCGGCATGGAGAGATTGCGCCGCCAGCCGAGGGGCCCAAGGTCCATCGTCGCCGCGTGCAGCAAAAACCCCACCGCCGAGCGCGGGCTCGCGTGCCAGTGCCGTACGTCCTCGGAGACGGGGAGCACCGCCTCCTGCCCGTTTAAAGGCTCGCGCAGGATGTTCGAGAAGAAGCCCGAAGCGGCCTTGTTCGGTTTGCCCGGGCGGATGCAGACGGTCGGCAGCCGGATGCCGATCCCGTCGAAGAAGCCTTTCCGGGAATAGTCGGCGAGCAGAAGCTCGTCGATCGCCTTCTGCGTTCCGTAGCTCGTCAGCGGCGTCCGGAAGAATTCGTCGCCAATCTTGTCCGGAAACGGCGCGCCGAACACGGCGATGGACGAGGCGAAGGCGAGGCGCGGACAGTAGCCGTCACGCGCGTTCGCGGCCCGGATCGCCTCGAACATCTGCCGGGTGGCGTCCAGATTGATGCGATAGCCCTTGTCGAAATCGGCTTCCGCCTCGCCGGACACGATGGCCGCGAGATGAAAGATCAGGTCCGGCCGGTCCGCGACCATCACCTCGCCCTCGCCCGGCGCCGCGATGTCGGCGGCGTGGGTCTTGACCTTGCCGGAAAAGCCCGCCGGCGTGTCCGGGGCGACGACGTCGACGAGCGTCAGGGCGTCGATTGTGCGCCCGCCGAGGCCGCCGGCCTTGACGAGGCTGTCGGTGAGCTTGCGGCCGATCATCCCAGCGGCGCCCGTGATCAGAATATGCATCGCGTTCGTTTCCTTAAGGCTGAAGCTCACGCCACGCGAAGCCGGGCCACGGCATACGCGTCAAGTTCGAATTCATCGCCAGCGAAGGGTCGCTCCAGACGATCGAGGGCGTCAGGGTGTTCCGCCGCGGCGACGAAGCTATCGGCGTCGAGCACCGCCAGCCGGCCCGACATCGCGCCGCTCAGCTTCCCGCGGCGCCGCTCGCCCATCAGGTTGGCGAGCCACAGCTCGTTCGCGGCCGCAAATCCCTGAACCTCACGCGGGGCCGAGACACTGAGAGCGCGCATGGGCGCGCCCCTGAGGCGCGCGAGCCCGCGCAGAACATGATAAACGGGGAACAGGCCGCCGGCTTCGTCAAACCACGGCTGCGGAAAGTTCGCCGGCGCGTGTAGGAGGCCGAACGGCCCGACCGCGCCGCCCAGCGCGATCTGCCGCGCGCCGCCGGCGGCGAAATGCGCGAAGTAGCCGAGGCTCCAAGCCGCGCCGAGCAGGCCACGCTGGCGCGGATCGTTGCGGTTCATCGCCTGCCGGACGTTGTCCGGATTGGACATCGTCGCCTGCCCATAAGGATTGTCGCGCATCCCGATGCCGCTCGGGCCGACCGCATAAGGCTTCCCGTCGACGATCGCGCGCACGCTGCGCGCGATATGGGGCAGCGACTCGAGAGTCTCAACGACCGACCGGTCGTCACCCGCATGGACGAGCGCCGAGGTCGTGAAGCTCACGAAGTCGAGCTCGGGGAGCGGCGGTCGCTTGCGATTGAGTTCGGTGAAGTAGCTGAACATTCCGCCCCCAACCGAAGCGCCCGGAAAGGCGCGCCGCGTAGCGCGATAGAGCTCGACGGCGGGCGGACAGGGAGGCCAGGGGCTGCCGGGAAGCGTGCACTTGAGATCCGAAGCCGGCGAGACGAGCACAACCGGGAACGGCGAGCCGAGCGCGGCGACGGTCTGGCCGAGCGCGGCGATTTCCGCCTCGAAGCCCTCGACGCTGGCGACGACGGCTTCTAGCCAGGGCGTCGCGCCGAGCTTCCGCGCGACCTCGACCGCGCTCGCGAGCGTCTCACGGCCATGGCCGCGCCGGGGATCGTAAAGGCAGATGATATGCGCGACGCCAACGGAGCGCAGCCGCTCCGTGTTTGCGAGGGCTGCCGGAACGTCGTCCGGGTCGAGGCCCACGCCGAGGTCGGGCGTAAGGCCCTGCTCTGCGCCTACCTCGACGAGGACTCCTGTCTCCCCTGCGGTGCGATGCGACGGATCGCCCGATACGGTGAGCGTGACGGACTGATCGAGCGTGGCGCCGCTCGCGAGCGTGTACGGCCAGGGCAGGGCGAGCGGCCGGACATAGGTCTTGTAGGACGCATCGGTCCAGTTGCGCTGGTCCTCCATCTCGAACGTGTCGCCTTCCATGCGGCACTCGACGGCCATCCCCGGGGTGAAAGCGTGCGCGATGGCGCGCAGGTTCATCATCGGCTGCACGGGATCGATCAGGTCGGGAAAGTTCGTGTCGAAGCTGCGGCCCGTCGTCTCCGTGACTGAGGCGGTCTTTCCGGCGACGCCGGCGGGATGAAGAACCACGAAGCCCGTGCGATTGGTGAGGAAGTCGGTGAGCGCGCGGCCCTTCGCCGCGAAACGCAACGAGCCGTCGGCTGAGCCCGTGATCTCCGCGTCATAGGCGAAGCCCTGGGAATCGTCCTTGGTGACGGCGGAGTATGCAACGCGGAACCTGTCTCCCAATTCCTCGACCACGAGATCGCTAATGGCGGGTTCGTAGGTGCCCCAGTTCTTGTCGCGAACGATGAAGGAGATGGCGCGGATCATCTCCAGACCCGAGAACCGGATGTAGCGCAGGTTTCCCGCTTCGAGCTCGGCGGTGAGCGGGCCTGCCTTGAGAACGCGCGGCGGCGCAACCGGCTGGTCGGTTCCAAAGAGCCGGACGCTTCGAGACGGCGCGTCTGTCATCGTTCCCTCCGTATTTTTTCCGGGCTGCTAGCGGCGCGTACGCGGGCTCAACAGCCGTTCTGCCAGGACTGCAGCAATGATGATGGCGCCGATCGCCGATCCCTGCCAGAAGGGCGACACGCCGAGCAGGTTCAGGCCGTTGCGGATCATCACCATGATGAACACGCCGATCAGCGTGCCGATGATCGTGCCGCGGCCGCCATAGAGGCTAGCCCCGCCGATCACCACCGCGGCGATCGCGTCCAACTCGAGCCCGGTGCCGGCGAGCGGGTCGATCGACAGGATCTGGGACGACATCAGCGTTGCGGCGACTGCCGAGAGCGCGCCCGAGACAACGTAAGGCAGCACGCTGTAGAGCAGCACGTCGAGGCCGGCCGTGCGGGCTGCCTCGCGATTGGAGCCAACCGCATAGATCGTGCGCCCCCCCTTGGTGAAGGTCAGGTAGCCCCAGGCGAGCGCATAGAGCAGGAGCAGCGTCCAGACATTCGTCTGCACGTCGAGGATGGTCGTGTAGACGAGGTCGTTGAGTTGGGGGGGGATGTCGCTGATCGACGTCTGGCCGGAGAAGATGTAGGCGAGGCTCCTGCCGATCGCCATGACGCCGAGCGTGATCACGAAGGCGGCGAGGTCGAAATAGGCGATCAGCAGCCCAGAAATGAGGCCGATTCCCGCCCCCGAAAGCACGGCGAGTGCGATCGCGATCGGAATCGGGAAGTGATGCAGCGAAAGGCCGAGGATGACGCCCGTGAGGCCGACCAGCGAGCCGACCGAGAGGTCGATGCCGCCGGTCAGGATGACGAAGGTCATGCCGATCGACACGATGCCGACCACAACGGACTGGTCGAGCAGGTTGAGCAGATTGTTGGTCTTGAGGAAATACGGCGAGAGCAGCGACAGCGCGAGCGCGATGACGATCGCCAGCGCAAGCATGCGCAATTCGAGCGGCGCCGAGCGGAGGCTGAAGCGCCGCGGCGGCGCGCGCCCTGCTTCGGAAGCGGGTTTCGGAGCGATAGCGGTCATCGGTATTCGGCGTCCCCGCTCATAGCGTCGCCCGGAAGCGTTCCTGGATCGCCTGGCGCATCGCCTCGGCGGGCGGCGGAGAAGCGTCGGGCCGGATGACGACGCCGATCGACCCGAGCTCATGGCCGCGATGACTGCGCACGTCGACCACCAGGCTCTTGAGCCCGCTCGCCGGATCGAGCACGAAATCGGGCGTGCGCGCCCTCAGCGCGGTCCCGATCGGCGTCTCCTCGAACCGCAGCGCGTCGCCCGCGCGCAGGGATGGATCGGCGCTCGCATTCGCGGTCGCGGCGTTGAGGCAGAAGACCCGCTCGTCGTCGAGGATCGCCCAGAACGCCGCGCCGTCACACTGGTCGGCGAGCTCCTGCAAAAGGCGCCGGTAGCGCTCCATCGAGGTGCGCGGCGCCGCCATCAGGGTCAGTTTCTCCTCGTCGAGATAGGCGCTCGGCACGTCGGCGATCGAGACGCCATCGCTGATGATGATGACCCGATCGGCCAAGCCGAGCAGCTCCTCGAACTCGGACGAAACGATGAGAATAGCCGTGCCCTTCGCGGCGATGTCGCGCAGGATCGCGGAGATCGAGGCGCGGGTGCCGATGTCGACGCCCTTGGTCGGCTCGTCGAGAATCAGCACCTTCGGCTCCAGCAGGAGCCAGCGCGCGATGATGATCTTCTGTTGCATGCCGCCCGAGAAGTTGAGCAAGTTCGGTTCAGCGAGCCGGTCGAGCGGCAGCTCGAGACGGCCCATGAGCTCTGCAATCCTGTGGTCGAGCCTGCCATAGCCGAGGCCGAAGCCGCGATGGGCGCCGAGATGACCGAGCAGCAGATTCTCGCGCACCGACAGGTCCGGCACGATCGATTGCCGCCGGCGATCCTCGGCGACAAATCCAATCCCCGCGCGGATCGCCTGAGCCGGCGCGCGCGGCGCGAACGGCCGGCCCTCGAACCGGACCTCGCCGCCGGCGCGCGGGCGCAGGCCGAACAGCGTCTCCGCGGTCTCGGACCGCCCCGCGCCGACAAGGCCGCCGAGCCCCAGGATCTCGCCGCGATAAATGTCGAGGGACACGTCGCGCACGAGTGGCGGCGCGCGCAGGCCGCGCACGGAGAGAATCGGCTCCGCGCGCTCTTCCGACGGGGCGGTGGAAGCCGCGTAGATCGACCCAATGTCGCGCCCGACCATCAGCCGGATGAGCTCGGTCTGATTGAGACTCGAGGTCGGCCGCGAGGCTGCGACGGTACGGCCCTCGCGCAGGACCGTGATCTCTTCGGAGATCGCAAACACTTCCTCGAGTCTGTGCGAGACGAAGACGATTGCGCATTGCGCGCCTTCGAGCCTCGCGATCACGTCGAACAGGCGCTCGACTTCGCTCGGGCTCAGGGAGGCGGTCGGCTCGTCGAAAATTATGAGATTGGCTTTGAGCGCAAGCGCCTTGGCGATCTCGACGAGCTGCCGCTGGGCCGCGGAAAGGTCGCGCGCCTCCGCTTCGAGCGGCAGCGCATGCTCCTGGCCGAGATCGCCCAGGATTTCGCCGGCCCGCCGCCGCATCGCGGACCGTGAAAGCCGCCCCGGCCGTCCGAGATCCGGTAGAAAGATATTCTCGAGGACGGAGAGGTCGGGCGCCAGACTCGTCTCCTGCATGACCATGGCGATGCCGGCGTCCAGCGCCTCGCGCGGGCTACGCACGTCGAGCGCCTGGCCGCCATAGACAATCTCGCCCGAATCGCGGCGGACATGGCCCGAGATGACCCGGGACAGCGTGGATTTTCCCGCCCCGTTCGCCCCGAGCAATGCGTGGGTGACGCCGGGACGCAGGCTCAGATGCGCGTCGACCAGCGCGCGCGTCCGCGCGAAGCTCTTCGAGATCGCACGCGCTTCCAGAAGTGGGGTCGCCGGGTCCGTCATCGTTCAGGTTCTGGCCGCGAGGGCCGGCGTTCTGCGCCGGCCCTCATCCCGTCACTGCAGTTCGTTGGCGAACACGGTCTCCTTGATGGTCGGCAGGATCTGATCGATGTTCTTGCTCGTGGCGACGACGATAGGCACCAGGATTTCCTTCTCCGGCTTGCCGCCCTTGATCGCGGTGACCAGCGATTCGCCGGACTTCACCCCCATGAGATAGGGCTGTTGCATGCCGGAGGCGACGATCTCGCCCTTCTTGAGAAGATCGACGAATTCCGGGATGCCGTCGAAGGCCGCCACGAGGATCTGTCCGTCGCGATGCGCCGCCTTGATGGCGCGGAGCGCGCCGATGGTCGGCTGGTCGGTCTGGATAAACATGCCGCGCATGTCAGGGTTGGCGGTCAACATGTCCTGGGTGAACTTGAACGTCTCATCAGCCGTGTAGGACTGCATCTGCTGCAGGCCTGCTTCCTTGGTGATGCCGGCCTTCTTCATCGCCTCACGGAAGCCCGCGGTGCGCGCCTGGCCGTTCTTGCGGGCCTGCGAGATCGTGACGAGACCGACCGATCCGTCCTGCCAACCCTTTTCCTTCATCGCCGCGGCCAGCGCTTCGCCCACGCCGAATGCGCCCTGATAATTGTCGGAGATGATGAAGGAGACATATTCGCCGCTGTTGGTGCCGATGTCGGCGACGACGACCGGGATCTTGGCGCGCGCCGCAAGCGCAAGAACGCTCGGCGCGGTCGAACTGTCGGTCGGCGAGATGGCGATGCCTGCGACGCCCCGCGCGATGGCGTCCTGAGCGTTCTTGAGCTGCGTCTCAGCGCTGTTGTGCGAATCGAGCGCCGTATACGAGTAACCCGCCTTCTTGGCTTCCGATTCGACGCCCTTCGAGAGATAGCGCCAAAACGGCAGGTCGAGGCCAGGGGTCAGATAGACGATTTCCTTGGTGTCCGCCGCACGCGACGGCGCGGCGAGGCCAAGGCCTGCGACGGCCGCGAGCGCGGACATCGTGGAAATGACGGTTCGACGATTGATCTTCATGGCTTCCTCCCTGGTTGCCGGACCATCCGGCCTTGTCGAGGCACGCTTTTTCCGCCGCCTCGTTGTACTCATGCGGTCTTCTTCACCCTCGGCTTGTCCGTGAGGACATCGACGGTCGTGGTGTAGATCCGGTCGATATGCCGGCCGAAAGCTTCGGTGGCGGCCTGGGGATCGTGCGCCCTGAGCGCCGCATAGATTGCGACATGGTCGAGATAGCTTTTTTCAATCGCGCCGGGCTGCGAGACGGCCACTCTCCTGCGATCGAGCATGAACGCGTAGAGATCGGTAACGAAGTCCGCGAGCAAGGGGTTGCCCGAGCTGCGGTAGATCGTGATGTGGAACTCCCGGTCGCAGATCAGGAAATGTACAGGATCTCGTACGGTCTGCTTCTGGATTGCCAGGGACTGTTCGAGGCGCGCGAGCGTATCGTCATCGATGCGCGATGCGGCCTCGGCCGCGACGGCCCGCTCGACCAGGAGACGAGCCTTGTGGACGGATTCGAGATCGTAGGCGTTGATCGCGCTCGGACTCGTGACGCCGATCTTCAGCGTATCGATCTTGGGGCTGACCACCCGTGTCCGGGCGCCCTGGCTGACGGCCAACACGCCCATCGCGGCCAGCGTCTGAATGGCGCCGCGCACAGTCTCGCGGCTGACGTCAAGGAGAGAAGCGAGCTCGCGCTCGCTCGGAAGCTCGTCGCCAACCCGAAGAATGCCCGACGCGACTAGCGACGCAAGCTTGTCGCTGATCCGCTCCCGCACGGTCCGAGGACCGATCTCCGCCTTGAGATGCGGAGCCGGCGCGAAGACCTCCCTCGGCACTGCGCGGAATCCCACGTCTTCACCAATCGGTCTGAAGGCTGCGCTACTGGTCCGGTAGCCAGACCAGCGATCGGCGCCCTTGTCAAGGCGCGAAGGACGTCTCGCTTGCGCCAGGAAACCGCATCGACCGAAGCACGTAGCCGGTAATCACCGCCGCGGCCCGAAAGGCGATGGCGGCGCGAGGGTTCGCAGGCGAATATCGGCGCCTGTCTGCATGAGGCCGGCAAACGGGGCCGACGTCGGCAGGCTTGTTGCAGTTGGCTGGCGAGGGCGCTAGGGACTCTACTCTCGACAGGGCTGTTCGGCGGCTCATGAGGCGGCCATTGCACAGTCCGCAATGACAATCATCAAACTGCGGGCGAATTCCCCGGCTGGGTGTCGCCTCTGGGAAGGGCTATGCGAACATTTATCCGTGGCGCCATCGTGCTCGTCATCCTCGTTGCGGCTTACTGGGGTTGGGCCCTGGTCGGCACGGCGCAGCTTGCGTCGGTCGCTTCGCAGGGCGACGCGCGGGCGGTGATGCGACGCACCGATCTGCCGGCGCTGACGCGCTCGCTGAGCAGTCAGATCGCCTACGCTTATCTCGAGCAGAATCCGCAGTTTCGGAAAATGCTGCCGCTGGAGCAACAGATTGTGGGAAGCGTCAGCGGCGGGGCGGCCAACGAGTTGCTGCGCGGGATTCTGACGCCTGAGAACATCGCCGCGCTGCTGAACAACGGGCGGCTCGGCCTGCCTCTGGCGGGCGGGCAGGGCGCCGGGACGCCCTGGCGGATCCCGGCGCTGCGCGAGGCGTTCCGCACCGGACCGTGGCAAGCCTTGCTGAACTCCCGGTTTGACGGCCCGCTGAGCTTCGTGGTCGGCATGAACAGCGCCCAGGGGCGTTATCGCGTCCACATGCATCTCTCGGGAACGACCTGGCGCTTGTCGGGCCTCGACTTCCCTGACCAAGTCAGCGCTTGGCTGGCGCGCGCCATCGCCGAGCGGGTCGGAGCGTTGACGGGCGGCGGCGGGAGATCCTGATCCCGCCCGGCAGAGTAAAGCCCATGACGAAACCGGACCTGCTGATGGTCGGACGCTACCCCGAGTGGGAGATGCCGCCGCTCGAACGCGACTACGTCGTCCACAAATTGTGGCTCGCAGAGGACCGGTCGCGGTTCCTGACCGACGTCGGCCCGCGCGTTCGCGCCATTGCGACCAACGGCGTGCTCGGCGCGAGCGCCGAGCTCATCGACGCCTGCCCGAGGCTCGAGATCATCGCCTGTTTCGGCGTCGGGTTCGACGCGATCGACCTCGACCGCGCGCGTGCGCGCCGGGTGCGGGTCACCAATACGCCGGACGTGCTGACCGAGGACGTCGCGGACATGGCCTTCGCGCTGATTCTGGCGAGCTTCAGGCGGGTCGTCGAGGGCGACGCTTTCGTCCGGTCGGCGGCCTGGACGAAAGGCGCGCTGCCGCTCGGGCGCAGCCTCGCCGGCAAGACGCTCGGCGTGCTCGGCTACGGCCGCATCGGCCGCGCCATCGCCCGCCGGGCGCCCGTCTTCGGCCTCAGCGTCGCCTATTGCGACGTCGGCGAAGACCCCGATTCGCCGCACGCTTTCCATGCCGATCCGGTTTCGCTTGCGGTTGCGAGCGACATCCTCGTCGCCGCGACCGCCGGCGGCGCCGCGACGCGCAATCTCGTCGACGCCGCGGTGTTCGAGGCGCTCGGGCCGGAGGGGCTGTTCGTCAACGTCTCGCGCGGCACGGTGGTCGACGAGCCGGCGCTGGTCGCCGCGCTCGAGGCGAAGCGCATCGGCGGCGCGGCGCTCGACGTGTTCTGGAACGAGCCGAACATCGATCCGCGCCTTCTCGGCTTCCCGAACGTCATCGTGGAGCCGCATCACGCCAGCGGCACGATCGAGGCGCGCAAGGCCATGGGCAAGCTGGTGCGCGACAATCTCGCCGCCCATTTCGCCGGCCGGCCGCTGCCGACGCCGGTGATTTAGATTTCTGTTCTAAAAGCCCACACTCTCCAAGCCAGGAGACATTGCGCCAAAGTCCGGGATAACCGGAGCAAAGCCAGGGGAAACAGAATCAAAGCAAAAGTCTTCCGGGATTCGTATGTTCTCAAGGACTTAGGCCGGAATCCAAATTGTTTTGTAACTGCTATGAAAAAATACAGTGACTGGCTGCAGTCTTATGCATCCCACGCATACCGCCGGCGCCCGGGCGTACCTCATTTTCATCCATAATGGCGGGCCGCAGGCGCTGGGCGGCGCCCAAGTCGCGCTGGGGCGCCGCCCCCTCCACCACGCTGCGCGTGGTCCCCCTCCCCCGTCCCGCTGACGCTTCACGGGGGAGGATATGGCCGGCGGCGGCGCCGCAGCCTGCCTGAAAATTACATTCATTTTGCGCTTTTTGCTCGCGCCTCGCGTCCGCCTCGTCCGCCGGCCTGCCGACGACGCCGTCCGCCGGCGGCGATCCTCGCATCATAAAAAAGACCTCCCGCGCGACCTCGTCATAGGCGCAAGCCCTCGGGCGCCCGGCCAGGGATGCGCCATCGCGGGCAAGGGCCATCGGCGTCGAGCCGTCGCTCGGCGGCCGGCGCCCCCGTATTTTCGTCCATGCTCGACTTTCTCCCGCGGGTTCGGCGGCGGGAAGGGCGTCCGCATCCGATGTCTGTTGCCAGTATGTTCCTTGTTGGTCCCAAAGGCAAGACATTTTTCACGGCAGCCTCGCCGGCCATCGCCGAAGGCCGCATTCGGGCGCATGGGATAGCCCCTTCCGGGCCCTTACGCGAAAGTTCGAGTCGTGCTCTCGTGTCCTTCGTGCGACCATTGGGCTCTTCGTGTTTATTCTTTTCACCACGAAGGACAGATTACACCAAGGTCACAAAGGCTCGAACTTTCGTGCGCAGCGGGTCGGCGCCGCCGGCGGCCAACTCGGGACGAGGACGGCGGCGTTCGAAACAGGCTCTCGAAGAGAGCTTTTGGGTCTTGATGGTCTCGAGGGGGAGAGAAGCAAATGGATGACCATGCGATCGTCGAAGAGATCCTCGAGGCTCTCGCGACCGGCCGGCAGATCCCGCGTCTCACCGCTCGAAGCCCCGATTTCCAGCTCGCCGACGCCTATCGCATCACGCGGCAGGTCCGCGAGGCGCGGGAAAAGCGCGGCGAACGGCCGGTCGGCCGCAAGATCGGCTTCACCAACCGCGCGCTATGGCCAAAATTCCGGACGAGCGCGCCGGTGTGGGGCTATATGTATGCGGGCACGGTCCACGATCTCTCGCCCGCTCGCTCGCGGGCCTCGCTCGCCGGTCTGCCCGAACCGCGCATCGAGCCCGAAATCGTCTTCGGCCTCGCCTCCGCGCCGACGCCCGACATGGACGAACGCGCGCTTGCGGACTGCATCGGCTGGGTCGCGCATGGCTTCGAGATCGTGGAGTCGGTTTATCCCGACTGGGACTGTTTTGCGCCGGACGCGGTGGCGGCGTTCGGCATGCACGCGGCGTGCTGGATCGGGCCGCGCCACGCCTTTGCGCCGCGGGCCGCGGATTGGGCGCGCGAGCTCGCCGCGTGCGAAGTCGACCTTTATCGCGACGGGGAGCACGCGGACCACGGGGCGGCGGCGAACGTCCTGGACCGGCCGCTCAACGCCTTGCGCGAGCTCGTCGCCCTGCTCGCCGCGGACCCGCATAATCCGCCGCTCGCCGCAGGCGAAATCGTCACCACGGGAACCCTCACCCGCGCCCTGCCGATCGCGGCGGGCGAGACCTGGACGACGAAGCTCAGCGGCGTCGGTCTGGACGGGATCCGCATCGAATTCGCGCCGCGGTGACGAAGAGGGCGGTCGTGTCTCAGTTTGAACTTCGGGTTTCACCCGAAGCGCGTTCCTGCCCGGTCCCATGAATGGGCGCGTTGCGCAAATTCCGGTCAGTCTCGCCGGAACAGAGTATCGCCCGGTCGCATTGGTTTTTAGTTCTTGGACGCCTGCGGCCCCGACGGTCCTAGTGGAAAGACCGCGCGGCTGTTCGTGGTCGAAGTGATCGGAGATTATGAAATGAAACGCGCATTGACGGCCTTCCTTTCCGCCGCGTCGATTTGCGCTCTCTCCTGCCTCGTTCCGGACGTGGCGGCCGCGAATGGCAGTGATGCAAACGCCGAGGCCAACCAGGCGCAACTGCATCCGTGGGAAGCGAACCAGACCGGCTGGGCCCCGAATGGCGCCCCTGTAGGCGAAGTCTATTCGGCTGCGCCAGGAGGCTTTATCGGGCCGAACGGTTATCAGTTAGGCTATGGCGAGGTCGTGCTCGTGCCGGTTGTGCCGGGCTACGCCTACGGCTATGCGCCTGCTTACGGATATTACGTCGCTCCGTAGCGCCTGGGCGGTGGAGTTTTAAGACCGCCTGGGTGGTGGAGCGTTAAGGCCGGCCGCCAGATTCCCATCAGATTCCGGCGACACTTGCTTCAATACCTACTTACCATCGGTGTCGGTTTGGCGAACGGCGCCGCAATGCCTTTCGCACGCGGCAATGCTTTTCGCACATAACTCCCAAGCGTCGCGTATCCCCTCGCCCGCGAAGCGGGAGAGGACAGGCGCGAAGCGCCAGGTGAGGGTTGAGAACGCCGAACGGCGGGCGTTGATGGCGGCCGCAAGGTTCGTCGGTTGCCCGTTCCCCTCACCTGGCGCGGCTTCGCCACGCCGTCCTCTCCCGCTTCGCGGGCGAGGGGGTCGCCGAACTTCCCAGCTTGGGAGTTCCTTTCGCACAAGGAATACGAAATTGAAGCAAGCGTCACCGTAATAATCTCCTGCTCGACGGGCCCCTCAACGCCTTGCGCGAGCTCGTCGCCCTGCTCGCCGCGGACCCGCATAATCCGCCGCTCGCCGCAGGCGAAATCGTCACGACGGGAAGTTTTACGCGCGCCCTGCCGATCGCGGCGGGCGAGACCTGGACGACGAAGCTCAGCGGCGTCGCCCTCGACGGGATCCGCCTCGAATTCGCGCCGCGATGACGAAGAGGCCGGTATTTCTCAGTTTGAACTTCGGTTTCGACCCTGAGCGCTTCTTCGAGATTCGCCCTGTGAACGGACGGGAAGGGCGAGGAGGCGGACGTCGATTGTGCCCAAAGCTATCGTTTCTCGGTCGATGATTCGATCGTGTTGACCTTTTCTGTCCCCGAGAGTAGCCCAAGACAGAGCGCGTTAAGTTTTGTGCCAATATTCCGTCTATCGGACCGGCGCAATGAGCGAAACCCGGAAGCTCACGGCGATCCTGGTGTCTGACGTCGGCGGCTACAGCCGGCTCGCCGGGGCGGACGAAGATCGCATCCTCGCTCGGCTCCGAACGCTTCGCAGCGACCTGATCGACCCCACCATCGCCGTCCATCATGGCCGCATCGTCAAGCGCACCGGCGACGGCAGCGTCATCGAATTCCGCAGTGTCGTCGATGCGGTGCGCTGCGCCATCGAACTGCAAAACGCGATGGTCGAACGCAATGCTGGCGTGCCATCCGAGCGGCGCATCGAGTTCCGCGTCGGCATCCATGTCGGTGATGTGGTCGAGGAGAGCGACGGCGATCTGATGGGCGACGGGGTCAACGTCGCTGCGCGACTAGGGGGAAACTAGACTCGGGTCATGGGAGGACGGGGGTGAGCTGAACGGCGAACCCGAGGTTCTGGAGGCGCTGGACAAGGCGGCGGGTGGAGGCGGTCTTGTGTCGGCGGTCGAAGTGATCGGCGCCGAGGTCCTGGTAGAGCGTCCCGTCCTTGAGCATGTGGTAGATGGTGCGCAGGAGGGAGGCGGCGACGGCGCCGATGGCTTTCTTGGCGCCTCGGCGGGCCTTGATTCGGTGGAACTGGGCCTGGAAGTAGCTGCCCTTGGTTCTAACGGCCGCCCAGGCGCACGGGAAGAGCGTTGCTTTCAACCAGCGTGAGCCCTTGCGCATTCGGGTGGATCTTCTCTTGCCGGCGCTCTCGTCGTTGCGCGGGCACATGCAGGCCCAGGAGAGGAGATGGCCGTCCGAAGGGTAGCGGCTCATATCGATTCCGATCTCGGAAAGAACGCTTTGGGCGCTGCGGTCGTCGAAGCCCGGGATGGTCCTTACGATTTGGGTGGCCTCGCGAAAGGAGTTGAGATCAGCCTCCACCTCCTGGTCGATCCGGGCGGTCGCTCGGTCGAGGGCGTCGACCTGATCGAGATGGAGTTGAAGCAGGAAGCGATGGTGACGCGTCGGCCGGCCTCGCAGGGCCTCGCGAAGCTCTTCTTTCGTTGCCTTGATCCGCCGGTCGGCCAAGCCGGCCAAGACGGCCGGGTCGGTCTGGCCGGCGATTATCGCCTCGATCATGCGCCGACCGCTGACGCCAAGGATGTCGGAGATGACGGAATCGAGTTTGATGTTGGCGTCCTCCAGCGTCTTCTGCAGCCGCTGGGTATGGGACGAGCGCTCGCGAACCAGCTGCTTGCGGGTGCGAAGCAGGGACCGCAGCTCCTGGGTCGGGCGATCCGGAACGAAGCTGCCGCGGATCAGGCCGTGGGCGGCCAGGTCGGAGAGCCAGGTCGCATCGTTCACGTCGGTCTTGCGGCCGGGCACGTTCTTCACATGCGCGGCGTTGGCCAGCAGCAGCTCGAACTCGCCGTCCGCGAGGATATGCCAGACCGGTTTCCAATAGACGCCGGTGGCTTCCATGGCCGCGAGCGTGCATCCCTTGTCCGAAAGCCACGCCGAGAGGGCCAGCAAGCCGGACGTCGTGGTGTCGAACGTCCGCGCTTCCTGCTCGACCGCCGCACCCTGCTGAATCCGAACGCAGGCGACGACCGTCTTTTTGTGGACGTCCAGTCCGGCGCATTTTGGATAGAGCACTTCCATGCCTCACCTCCGCAAACAGTGCGTCGTCGGCATGGGACTTCTGGTCTAGAGAACTCTAGGGGGCGCGCTCCGCGGCCTTGCGGCCGGTGGCTGCACTAGGGGGTGCTCCGAAGTCCCCGGTCCAACTAGAAAACGAGCTCAAGGCACCAAACAGTAACCGACCTCTGCGCCGACGACGCTCAGCAGGGTAGCATGCGTTTCATTCCAGGGGGTCGGCCGCCCGCGGCCGACGGCGAACTAGAAAGCATCGCCAAGCCCGGCGCGATCTATCTCTCCGAGCAGGCCTATTGGCAGGTGAAAGGGCGGCTCGATTTGGCGGTGACCGATCTCGGCCCGACCGCGCTCAAGAACATCGCCCAGCCGATCCACGTCTATTCGCTGCAGGTCGGCGTGCCCGCGCAGGCGAAACCGGCGGAACCCGTGACGCCCGCGGCGCCTACGCCGCAGAAGAGGCGTTTCGGGCTCGCGCCGCTCGCCGCCGCGCTCGCGGCGCTGCTCATCATGATCGCGGGCGGCGCGTGGTGGCTCCTCGCTGCGAACCGGGCCGCAAGCGTCGCCACGAAGGCGCCCGCCGAGGCCGCGCGTCTTTCGATCGTCGTGCTGCCGTTTGCCAATCTCAGCGGCGACCCGGCGCAGGATTATCTCGCCGACGCGCTGACCGACGAACTGATAACCAGCCTCGCGCGCATCCGCGACAGCTTCGTCATCGCGCGCAACACGGCCATGACCTTCAAGGGCAAGCCGGTCGACGCCAAGGCGATCGGCAAGGATTTGGGCGTGCGCTATGTTCTCGAAGGCTCGGTGCAGCCGAGCGGCGATCGGATGCGGGTCAACGCCCAACTCATCGACGCCGGCAGCGGCGCGCATCTCTGGGCCGACCAATTCGACACTCCCCGCGCCGATCTGTTGCAGGCGCAGGACGCGATCGTCACGCGCCTGGCGCGCGCAATCGGCATTCAGCTTACAGAGGCCGAGGGCGCCCGTCTCAAACGGACGCCCGCGGCGAATCCCGACGCCGAGGACTTGGCTCTCCAATGCGACGCGGGCGCCTTGAAGGCCGGATTTGTCGGCAAGGACGCGGATGCGGCATATGCGCTCTGCGACCAGGCGCTCGCCATCGATCCCAACAATGTCCACGCCCTGAGGCTATTGGGGCTCAAGCTCTTTTTCCAGGCGGCGCTTGGCGGTTCCGGCGACCCTAAAGGCGACCTCGAGCGGGCCGACAAATTGGAGTCGAAGGCGATCGCCCTCGATCCGGATTTGACTTGGCCTCACCGAATTAGGGGCTCCATCCTTCGGTTCCAGGCGCGCTACCCGGAAGCCGTCGCCGAGCACGAGCGCGCCCTCGCCCTGGACTCGTCCAACGTGGGCACCGCCGCCGACCTGGGCTTCGACTACGGAATGCACGGGTTATTCGACAAAAGCCTTGAATATTTCGACAAGGCGATTCTGGGGAGCCCGCACGATCCGCAGTTCGCCGCTTGGTATGGCGGCAAGGCGGTGGCCAATTTCGGGCTGAGGAATTATGACCAGGCGATTGAACTGGCTCGCCAGGCGATCGCGATCAATCCGAATTACGTCCCCTTTATTCATTCGTGCCTCGTGGCGGCGCTCGCCTTGACCGGTCACGACGCCGAAGCGCGCGAGGCGCTCAAGCGTTACCCCGCGCTGCCCTCCACCGGGCCGCTCAAGACCATCGCGGCATGGAAGGCGTACTACTCCGCACAGGGCGGCGATCCAGCCCGCGTCGAGTTTAACGAGCGGACGTACGACGGCCTGCGCAAGGCAGGGATGCCGGAGCAATGAGCGAGACCCGAAAGCTCGCGGCGATCCTGCGTTCGGATATCGTCGGCTACAGCCGGCTCGCGGGCGCCGACAAGGAGCGCACGCTCGCGCGCCTGAGGGGTCTGCGCAGCGACCTCTTCGACCCGGCCATCGCCGCTCATCACGGCCGTATCGTCAAACGCACCGGCGATGGAAGCGTTATCGGACGCCGGTGCGCCGTTTCCAATTTTTGGAATTCCATGTCATCATTGATTGATGATTGTCATTGGCTCGGGCGTGGTCGAAAGCTATTTCGCTGATCACGCCGGGCACAAAGGGATCAAAGCGGCACGATCGCAATATGAAGCCTGGTTCGACATCGCGATCCGCGCCGGTTGGCGCAATCCAGAAGATGTGAAGGCGTCGTACCCCAAAGCGAGCATCCTCAGGGCGGGTCGAGTTGTGTTCAACATCAAGGGCAACGATTACCGGTTGGTGGCGGCCCTCCAGTATCGGGCAGGAGTGCTGGCTACTCGGTTCTTCGGCAGTCATGCAGAGTACGACAGGATCGATGCGGAGGCCGTGTGATGGATGCGACGCTGATCGTGATCGATAGCGATGCGGAGCTCGCCCGCGCTCGCGCCCTCGTTGATCGGCTATGGGAATCGGAGAACCCCGCCGATGTCGCTCGGCTGCAGGCGCAAGCGCGTCTGATCGCTGCCTACGAGGAAACCACGTGGCCCCGCCGGTCGCCGAGCACCGCGGAACTGATCCGACACCTCATGGATCAGCACCGGCTCACGCGGGCGGACATGGTTGCAATCCTCGGCACGCCGAGCCGAGTGAGCGAAGTCCTTGCGGGTAAGAAGGAGCTGAGCATGGCGATGGTGCAGCGGTTGCGCGCGCGCTTCCGCGTGCCGGCCGATGTCCTCATTCCGCCCGCCAAGGCGGCAAAGCGCACGACGAAGCGAGCCGCGGCCTGACGGAATTTCATCCGGCGGTTTAGGTGCTCCCCTGCCTGAATTTCGGCGCTATGAGCCGGAAATTGTGGGAGAACAGACAATGGGAAGAAGCACCACCTGGTATGTGAAGGCCTCGACCATCGCCTCACAAACGGAGATTGCATCGATTCTGGTGCGTCTGATGATGTCGATCAATGACCTGTCCCTCATAAACAACGCGATCGGTGATTGGTCGGAGGCGAGAGATAGGAAGAAAGTCAGCCGAAAGGTCAGTGGAACACTCTACTACGTCCGGATATTGATGGGCCACGTCTACGAAGCCCTTAAGATGATCAAGGTGATTTCAGAGCACCCACAGTTGCGTGACGCTGTGATGGGTTGCAATCGGCACACGATCAAGGAGTTTCTGCTGGTTGAATCGTTCGTTAAATCAACAGAAATGGAAATACTTGAGGATTTTCGCAATAAGGCTGCGTTTCACTACGATAGAGAGCTACCGATAAAAAACCTAAAAAAGCTTACCAAGAAACGGCCCCATGATGAGGAATTGGAAGAACAATCCGATACACCCTACGCTTGTTCTATGGGCCATGACGGGTTGGATTAGCACTTTGACTTGGGAGACGCTGTAATGAGTAACATCGTGATATACGACATATTTAAGCAAGATTATCCGAAGTCAGAGGAGCGTCGGAAAAAGGTCGAGGAAATTGCTATGCAACAACAGGAAATAGCGCGGGCCTTCACCGATTTGGCGGGCCACTTCATTCGTCACTATTCACGGTAGGTGGGGCGTGCCAACGACAGCGAATGAAAGCAAGAGGTTCGTGGACGAGTTCGCTAACCCCATTCCTGGTTGATGATGGCGGATAACCTGCATGAGCAGGCGTCTGAGATTTATCGGAATCGCAGCCGTTCCAGTATTATGACCAGGCTAAACGCTAAAGGAGAGATGATTCAACGGACGCGAGGTATTGATAAACCAGTATTTCTGCTCTGCGGCTTTGCACTCGAAAATGCTATTAAGGCGTTTCTCGTCTACGAGAACCCTAATTGGGTCTTAAATGGCCGGTTGTCTAGTAGGCCCAAATCGCACGGCTCCTCGCTGTTCGGAGTGGGTGAAGCGGAAACGGTGGGACCAGGGAGCTGAGCGAAGATCGGTTGAGCTGGGATTTCGCTGACGCCTGCTGGGCGTGAGCGCGGAGCGGAAGAGAATGACGTCAGTTCGCGATTTGCCCAGGAACGCCGCTAACTTGAGCACATTCCGGCAAGGCGGCCGGACGACCTCCCAGGATCGAGACAGACGTCGGCGTCGTGGCCTCGCAGCCGCGCAGTCGGACGGTTTCGGCGTCATCCGTACCCACTCGAAATAGCGAGGAGCCAATCGCACAAGCTGACAGGGTTACAAAATCAATCAAAACTCATCCCACGCAGAAAAGCGGGCATCCGTGTTTTGCAGGAGTTCGAGTCAGGTCTGGATTCGTGGTTCCGGTATCCCTGCGGTTTAACTATTGAGAAGACCTTAGAAGAGCGCCATCTCCATGAACATTTGTGGAGTAGATACACCAAGCTGATGGGCGCGTATGGAAAAAAGCTCATTTTGCTGCTGGGTAAGGGCTGGACCGGTCCACATGGAAGTCGTGGCCAGTGGATAATTCGAGGACCTCAACTTGGCTACGAGAAGTGGCTAGTAAACTCCAGCGTGGAGCACCCCACGCAGGGTCGCGGTTTTGTGGTATAAAAGTTGGCATTTGGGTGGTTCTGGTTTTTGACCCCAGGAAGATTTGACCAGGGACTGATGGCTCTACCGATCACGATGGTCTCGGAACCACAGCAACAGTCCCCCAACAATGAGAATAGCGGCGGGGACATCGTTTGCTTAGAGGGAGTCGTGAATGAATATTGCTGCTGCCCCTGTGATGAAAAGCAAAATGGCGGCCAATTTTCGTTCACTATATCGAGCGGATTTATTGCTCGGTCCCTCCTGTCTCACGTCATTTTCTTGAGGCGAACTACGTCCAAACTGAAAAACTGCATTTTCGATTGACAGGGGGTTTGTCGTCCAGGCACCATCATCTGAGACTGGCGATATCGTTAATTCAATGGTTGGCTCTAGAGCGGAATCCGATCAAGCTGTATCATGTTCGCAGGCGACGATTTCAAGATATCGGCAAAGGCCTCCAGCACCCTCGGGAAACCCGCCGATTTAGAACGTTCGGATACTGCTCCAATTCTACTGAGTTACGTTACATTTCCGCAGATTCGCGGCGCCTTTGGTTTTGCTATCTTGCTGATTCGGCTGAATGTCGAGGGGGCGAAGATGGGGCAGGAGGCGCAATCGAGTGAAGCGCGCTTTGCGGAGTATGTCAGTTGCCTGGCGTCGGTTCTGGGCCGGGAGGATCGGGCGGGGCCGTTCAAGGATTATTGCACGGGGCTGTTGATGCCGGGCGAGCGCAAGAGCGTCGAGCCGATGGCGTCCATTGTGGCGCCGGCTCGCGTCTCGGCGAAACATCAATCGCTGCTCCATCTGGTTGGGCAGGCGGCTTGGTCGGACGAGGCGGTGTTGGGCAAGGTGCGCGACCTTGTCCTGCCGGCGATCGATGCGCAGGGCAAGATCGAGGCCTGGATCGTCGACGACACCGGCTTCGCCAAGAAAGGCGTGCACTCGGTAGGCGTGGCGCGGCAATATTGCGGGCGGCTCGGCAAGACCGACAATTGTCAAATCGCGGTGACGCTGTCGATCGCCAATCACGCGGCGAGCTTGCCGATCGCCTATCGTCTGTATCTGACGGAAGACTGGGCGGCGGACGAAGCGCGGCGCAAGAAGGCCCATGTCCCGGACGAAGTGGTCTTCAAGACCAAGCCGCAGATCGCGCTCGACCAGATCAGGGCTGCGCTGAAAGCCGGCGTCTCGCCCGGGGTGTTGCTGACCGATGCCGGTTACGGCGCTGACGGTGCGTTCCGTGCCGGCGTCACAGGCATGGATTTGCCCTACGTGGTGGGCGTGCAATCGACGCTGAGCGTCTGGCCTCCCGGCGCCGAGCCGCTTCCGCCCAAGCCCTGGAGCGGGCGGGGCCGCCCGGCGTCGCGCGTCCGGCGCGACGGCGAACATGCGCCTGTTTGCGCCAAGAAGCTGGCGATGGGGCTTTCTGACAAGGCTTGGCGGGTCGTGGCGTGGCGCGAAGGCTCCAACGAAACCTTGTCGTCGCGCTTTGCCGCGCTACGCATACGGCCCGCTTCGCGGGACTGGAAACGGGCAGCGCCACATCGGCTGGAATGGCTCCTCATCGAGTGGCCCGAGGGCGAAAAAGAGCCGACGAAATACTGGCTTTCGACCTTGCCCGAAGACACGCCAATCGACGTTCTCGTCGATACGGCCAAATTGCGCTGGCGCATCGAGCGCGACTACGAGGAATTGAAAAGCGAGCTCGGCCTCGCCCATTTCGAGGGGCGAAGCTGGCGCGGCCTCCATCACCATGCATCGCTTTGCATTGCAGCTTACGGCTTCCTGATCCGCGAACGAGCGGCGATTCCCCCCTCAGGCTCCCGGCGACGCCAAAAACCTCGCTTATCCCAGCGTCCCAGACCCCGCGGCGCCGCCGATCCGACCCGAGCGGCACGTCGAAAACTCGATCGCTACCATCCGCCGAAAGCTCGCAGTCGTTCTGGCGCAAACCCTCACACGCTGCCCGTGCTGCCAAGCCATGCGACAAACCTACCGGCCCTACCGGGGATCGTCGTGACGCAGTAGAATTAGGGCCTTTAGCGGGAAGTTCAACAGAAATTTGTTGACTTCGGCGCTAAATATGAAAGCGAGGCAAGTTTCAGTCTTCGCGTTCCACGCATCGGTCCTCGCGGCGCGAAATGCGGTGGCGTCCGGCGGTTGCGCAGGTGCAAGATTTGATCGTCGGCAAACACCTGAGAGAGGTGATCAAGCGTTCGCTTGTGCGGCGCGCCCCGCCTGTAGCTCCTACGGTCGCTTTCTGGTGCTCTTTGCGCGTAGCGGTTTTATCGGGAAGAAGCGCACCGGGTCGATACCGGACCAGGCCAACTCGGTTTGGCCCTAGCTGGAGAACGTCGATCGGTTCGGTCGAGACGCTGATGATGAGTTTATGGCTTCTGCGACGCAACCGGACTGCTCTCGACCACGGGGCGGCCGAGACCGACCCGGCATTGAGCAGAACATAGCCTTCAAGTCGATGACGACCTTCGCCAACCATCGCCTTTGGCAGGACGTCTATCACGTGCCGGCGCGCGGGTTGACTCTCTCCGTGAAGTTCCAGGCCGACGCGATCACTGCATTCACCCGTGATGTTCAAGGAGAAATGACCATGGCGGCAAAAGAGAATGGTCTTCCCGAGACGATGACGGCGCCGGAGACCGGCGAGGCGCCGACGCGCCGCGTCCGGCCCTTCGTCCTTTGCTATAAGGGCGAGATCGTCACCGTTGATCTGCCGGGCTATTATCCGGCCGGGGAGGGGGAGGGCGTCCACGTCGGCAACGTCATGGCCGCGGTCGAGGAGGCGCCGCGCGCGCCAAAAGGAGAAGCCGATCCCGTAGGCGCTTGGACGCCGCTCGCTCTTGGCTTATCCTTGGGGTCCGCTTCAAGTCCAAGATCCTCGTCCTGAGTTAGCCACCGGCGGCGCCGACCCGCTGCGCATGAAAGTTCCAGCCCTTGTGACCTTCGTGTAATCTTCCTGTCCTTCGTGGTGAAAAGAATAAACACGAAGTACGCAAAGGTGCCACGAAGGGCACGAGAGCACGACTGGAACGTTCGTGTAAGGCGCCCCTTTGCTCGCAAAGGGCCTTGAGGCATGACGTCGATGACCTTGAGACGGACACTCGGCGCCGGCGATCGGAGGCTCTTCACTTGCAACTGGCGATAACCAAGATTGAGCGGGCCGGGCAGCCCCAGGAGCGAGGCGTCAACCACCGCGCGCGTCTCGTCATTCCGCCCGAGAACGTCGCCGAGCACAGCCCGTTCCTGCTGATGGCCGAGGACTGGTTTTCGCCGCCGGCCGGCTTTCCGACCCATCCGCACCGCGGCATCGAGACGGTGACCTTCGTCCTCGAGGGCGAGCTCCTGCACAAGGATCACACCGGCGGCGAGGGGCGACTCTCGGCCGGCGACGCGCAGTTCATGACGGCAGGCGGCGGCGTGTTGCACAGCGAAATGCCCGGCCCGAACGGCGTCCGCACGCTTCAGCTTTGGCTGAACCTGCCCGCGAGGTTGAAGCGCAGCCCCGCCCGCTACCGGGACGTCCGCCGCTCGGACGCGCCGTCTGTTCGGCGCGACGGGTTGGAGGCGCGGGTTTATTCGGGACGGTTCGGCGACGTCGCGGCGTCCGACGCTTCGCTCTGGCCGCTGACTCTGGTCGACGGGAATATCGAGGTCGGCGCGGCGTTCGACTTTCCCGTCCCCGCTGGCAGCCGCGCCTTCGCCTTCCTTCTCGAAGGCGGCGCGACGCTCGGCGTCGAGGAACGGCGGGTTACGGCGGGCGACGTCGCCTGGACGGCGGCCTCGGACGAAGACGCGACGCTCGGCGTCTCTGCCTTCGACGGGGCCGCACGGCTCCTCTTCTATTCGAGTCCGGTGATCGACGAGCCGGTCGCGATGGGCGGCCCCTTCGTGATGAACACGCGCGCGGAGATCCTCGAGGCCTTCGCCGATCTCCGCGCAGGAAGGCTGACCGAGCCGAGGTGAACGACCTGAGGAGCAGGAACACTGTCGGGCGCAGGCGCTTGATTCAGCGGATGTTTTTGGAAATTGCGGAGATTTTCCTTCTCTCTCAGCAGGACCTGTGCTATTTGTTCATGTTTAGTTCCGTCCGGAGTCACCCATGGCGGATTTGCAAGGCGACCCCCTCGCCCGCGAAGCGGGAGAGGACGGCGCGGCGAAGCCTCGCCAGGTGAGGGGGACGGGCAACCGACGAACCTTGCGGCCGCCATCAACGCCCGCCGTTCGGCGTTCTCAACCCTCACCTGGCGCTTCGCGCCTGTCCTCTCCCGCTTCGCGGGCGAGGGGATACGCGACGGCTTGGAAGTTACCCTCCATCTTCACATCTGGCGTAAGCCGTTGAAATAGCGAGATTGGCGAACGGATTTGGTTTCCCCTGGCGTTCCTTTTGCTTCCCCCGGCGTTCCTTTTGCTTCCCCTCGGCCTGCGGTTTCCTTCCCCCGGGGAGCGGCGGCCTTCCCGCTGCGTTCCACGACATTCCGCCGGTTCGCGGACAGCGCCAAAGCCCACGGCGCTTCCCCGGCGAACATCCTTGCCCCTCTCGCACAAAGGGTCGAGGTTTCGCCGGGGCGCAAATCTCGCTATGCTGGCTCCCGCGTGCAGACGGCGCGCGCAGTAGGGAGCAATCGAGGCAATGGCGAAGGACCAGCAAGGTTTGACGCTCGCCGGCTCCGCGAAATCAGCTGAAGCCTTCGATCGCGCCGTCGCCGACTATTTCGGATTGACTGGCGATCCGGTCGGCGTCCTCAAGCAGGCGCTGGCCAACGACCCGGATTTTGCCCTTGGCGCGGTCGCCGTGGCGGGTCTCTTCATGGTCGGCGGCTTCCGCAGCGACCATCCCGAGGTGAGGGCGGCGCTCGCCGCGGCCGAATCCGCGATCCGCGCCGCCTCGTCGCGGGAAAGGATGCATCTCGCCGCCGTCAGAGCGTGGTCCGAAGGCCGGTTGCCGGATGCGGCGCTCGCCTGGGAGGCCATTCTCAGCGATTGGCCGACCGACGCGCTGGCGCTCCGGTTCGGGCAGGACGCCTATCTGTTCCTCGGCCGGTCGCTTTCGATCCGCGATTCGGCCGCCCGCGTGCTGCCAGCCTGGGTCGCCGACAACCCGCTCACCAGCTTCGTTCTCGGGGCCTATGCCTTCGGCCTCGAGGAGGCGGGCGAGCTCGGTCCCGCCGAAGACGCCGGACGCGAGGCGCTGGCCCGCAATCCGCGCGACGCCTGGGCGACCCACGCGATCGCTCACGTCATGGAGACTGCGGGACGAAGGGAGGAGGGCATCGCCTTCCTCGAGAAGACGTGGGGCGACTGGAGGCCCGCTCGCTTCATGGCGGGCCACAACCGTTGGCATCTCGCCCTGTTCCTGATCGAGGAGGGCCGCCTCAAGGACGCGCTGGCCGATTACGACCGCTTCGGCGCCCAGAGGCTCGCTGACGACATGACGCTCGACCGGGTCGACGCGGCTTCCCTCCTCTGGCGCCTCGAGCTCGCGGGAGCGGACGTCGGAGACCGTTGGCGGCCGGTGGCGCAGGCCTGGATGGCCCATGTCGACGATCACGTGCTCGCCTTCAACGATCTGCATTGCGCGCTCGCCGTCGCGCGCTCGCCGAACAAGGACGACCTCGGCCGGTTTCGCCGGTCGCTCGACGAATACGAGCGGCACGGCTCCGGCCACAACCGCCTGGTCACTGCCGAGGTTGGCCTGCGCTTCATCGACGGCGTGCTCGCCTACGCCGCCGGGGACTGGGGGCGCACGATCGACGCCATTCTCCCGGTGCGCTTCGAGACCTTCCGCATCGGCGGCAGCCATGCGCAGCGCGACATCCTCAACCGGACGCTGATCGCGGCCGCCGAGCGCGCGGGAGACCGGGCCCTGGTCAAGACGTTGCTCGACGAGCGGGGTCGCCGGCCGGCGGAGGCGCGGCGAAGGGGACGAATGACCTGAACTTCCGGTCCCTGTGGAGATGAGCGTCCCTGCGGATTGTTCTTGTTTTGTTCGAGAGCCGCCGCTATCTTCCGTTCATGACGCTCCCCGCCGACGGCCTCGCGCCCGCCTCACCCGAGGATCTCGCCTCCGCGCTCGCCTTCGCGCTGCGCTTTCACGGGCGTAAGCGGACGCACAACGCGGACGAGATCATGGCCGAGATCGTGGCGAAACGGCTGGTCGAGCACCTGGAGCGCGCGGGGTTCGTCGTGATGAAGCGACCGCCAATCGGCGGCGGCGGCGCCCTCGGGAGGGGGGCGGAGGATTCTGAACGTGGCGAGCGATGAGGGGCCTGACGCAGGCCGAGTTTGGTGCTGACGCGGTCGGTTCGACGTCGCGCGGCGCCGACCTTAGACACCCGGCCCGACGATGGCCGAGACGATCAATGACAGCGCGATCCCGCATGCGATGACCGCGAGCGCATAGGGCCCGAGCCTGTCCTGCGGCGGCTTCATCAGGATCGGCAGGCCGAGCCAGAACACGTAGATGCTGTAGAGCAGCGCGATAAAGCGAAGGAATCCGAGGCCGGGGATCAACGCGAAAACGCCCGCGAGCCAGGCCGGCGTCATCGAATAGACCGCGAGCTTCATCGCGTTCTCCTGGCTCTTCTGCCCCGAAAAGGTGGGCGCCAGGCCATCGATGATGACCGCCATCGCGTAAACGACAACGAACGCCATGAGATAATGGACGAGCGCGCCGAACAGGCTCGGGAAGAACCCGAAGTGGTGCATGTGGCCTCGCGGACCGCCCCAGCCGAATATGCCGCGGCGCAGAAGCCCGCAGACCGGCGCAATCGCCGCCAGCATCGCGACGTAATTGGCGAACAGATAGCGGGTGTCGCCGCTTTCGGACTCGATCGCCCGCCACTCGGCGGCCGGCGACAAGACCATGGCCTTCGCACGCTGAACCAGATCCAAGACGACATCCCCGTCAGATTGGCCGAGCCGGTGGGAAGTATAATGCGCCGGTGCGGGCCGCGCCAGCGCGGCGTCCCGGTGAAACAACGCCGCAGGAGCTCCGTATAGCGGTCTGAAGGCTGCGGCCGCACGAAGGTTGACCGACATGATCCAGTTGAAGGCGCCGTGGAACGAGAGGAACGGCCGCTTCTCGCCGCTGAAGGCGGTCGCGTTCGCAGGCCTGTTCGTTCCGGCCGGCTGGATCGTCTATCTGGCGGCGACCGGGGCGCTCGAGCCCAAGGTTGTGACCGAGCTGATCCATCGCACCGGCCAGTGGGCGATCCGGTTCCTCACCCTGTCGCTGCTCGTGACGCCGCTGATGCGCGGCGCGCGCCATCCGAAGCTCGTCGCGATCCGCCGCATGGTGGGCGTCGCGGCCTTCGCCTACGCCTGCGCGCATCTGACGCTCTACGTAGTCGACCAGCACTTCGACCTCGTCCATGTCGCCGCCGAGATCGCAGTGCGCTTCTACCTGACGATCGGCTTCGTCGCCTGGCTCGGCCTCGCCGCGCTCGCGGCGACCTCGACCGACGCGATGATCCGGCGGCTGGGGCCCAAGTGGCGGACGCTGCATTCGCTCGTCTACGGAATCGCCGCGCTGGCGCTCCTGCATTTCATGATCCAGGCCAAGGCGGACGTCTCGGAGCCGGTGATGATGACCGGCTTCTTCTCGATCCTCATGCTGTTCCGCGTCTTCGTGAAGCGCGGCCTCCCGGCCTCGGCGGCGGCTCTCGCCGCCGCGGTCGTCTCGCCGCCCCTGACCGCGCTCGTCGAAGCGACCTGGTATGCGCTCGTCCGCCACATCCCGTTCTGGGAAGTCTTGAGCGCAAACATCGACCCGGACATGGCGTTCCGGCCCTCGGCCTATGTCGCGGCGGCGGGCATGTCGTTCGTGGTGGTGGCGTTTTTGCGCCGAAGTTCTGCTCCGCGGCGAGCCCCTGCGATGAGTGCGCGCCGCCCACTCGGCGAGCCGGCGAGAGTCAGAACGTGACGTTGGTGCGCAGGCCGACCAGCAGTTCGTTCTTGAGCTTCTGCGTCGGGTCGTTCGGGTCGGCGATCCCGGCCCCGGGTGATATACTGGACGTCGGGCTGAATCTGCCACCAGGGCGTGACCTGAAGCTGGTAGGTCGCCTCGACAAAGGTCTCGGCGCTCCGCACGGGCGTGTAGACGGCGGGCTGGTAGAATTGCAGTTGCCTGTCGTAGCCCGACGCGCCGCTGCTGGCCCGCGCGACGCCCACGCCGACGCCGAAAGAGTCGTCGTCGCGTTTCGGCAACGGCCCGTACAGGGTCAGGCCGGCGTCATAGGTGAAGCTGACGAGGTTGCGGTCCTGGAACGGCGTGAACATCGGACGGATGAAGACATTCAATTTGCGCTTGGAAGCGTCATTGGAGCGCCAGATCGTCTGGTCCATGACCCCGTAGATGGAAAGATCGCCATGATGCATCGCCGGGACCCCGTTGCTGTTGGGACTGGCGAGCGGCAGGCCGATGGTGTCGTATTGCTGATCGCTAAAGCCGTAGCTGTCGTACCAGGCGCCGATCTTGTACGTGCCGGGGAGCGCACTTTCGCCCTTCGCCTTCGCCGAGCCGGCCGAATCCGGAAGCGCGAATTGCAATTCGGCGATCGCCAGCACGCCGGTGTTGAGTGGGAAGCTCACGCCATGGGGATTGCTGGCTGGCGTGTCGGGCGAATTCCTCGGAATCGGGCTGCCGTTCAAGAGGGTCGCGAGCAAGGTGACGGCGTCCGTCACCTGCGCCCGCCCCCGCACGCCCCAATCGATGCTCCGGATGCGAACCCGAGGGCAGCGCCGCGACTAGCCTTAATGCGCCGCGATAGTCGCAGACGATGAAGTGGACGTATCCGAACTCCAAAGCTCCTGCTGCCCGATGATTCTCAGGCACGACGACCGCAGGCCCGCGTCATGTCAATGAACATGGGGCAGAATAGAACGGATTCCGAAACCATTAGATGACATCCGGCGAGGGGCGCCGCCGCTATGGTCGGCAGAGGGAAACGGCGTTGCCGGAGGCCCCAGCGGCTCTGGCTCAAAAGGCGGGGCACTCTTGTCAAGCACTTAGTGTCTCGCCGAACTGGATCGTGCACATTGACTCCGCGCCACGCGTAGGCGATCGACCAGGCGAAGGAGCCGTCCCGTGACTTTGCCCTCTGGCCTTCGCCTCGACATTGAAGACGCGCCGGCGCACGCGGACGTGGAAGTCCTGCCGGACGGCCTCGAGGTCTTCAACGAAAGCCGGTGGCCAAACCATCAGCCTTGGAAACCCCTCGCCGTCTTCGTACGGGATCCCGGGAAGATCGTCGCGGGCCTCGCGGGGGAAACCTACTCCGGCTGGCTCTTCATCAAATATCTTTGGGTGTCGGAGGGGCTGCGGCGCAGCGGCATCGGACGCCGGCTGATCGAAGCAGGCGAGGCCCAAGCGCTGCAGCGTGGCGCTCACTCGGCCTGGGTCGACACCTTCAGCTTCCAGGCGCCCGACTTCTACCGGAAGCTTGGCTACGAGGTTTTCGGCGAACTCGATTACCCGCCGGATTTCAAGCGGTTCTTCCTGCGAAAGCGTCTTGCGCCGGGCGGGTCGGGACGGGCAGGCGAATGACGCGCATCCGATCCTTCACGGATCGACCGTTCGGTTTGCGTTCCCAGCCTCGACGATCTTGACCCATCCCTCCGGCGTCAGCGCGTAGGCGCCGACCGCGCCGCGTTCGAACAGTTTCGCGGCCGGCGGCCAGGCGAGCGTCATCGCGGCGGCCGCCAGGAGGGGGAGGGCGCCGAGCGGGTCGCCGCGGAGGGGGGTCAGCTCCTCGACGGAATTGGCGTAATCGCCGCTCCGCCCGAATGCGAGGAAAATCTCGCGCATCACCGCGAGCCGCGGCCGTTTGTCCTGCGCCGCGCCGAGGACCGCGAGGAGGAGCTGGTCAGTCCGCACGCCGGCCTTGCCCTGCAGTTGCGCCGCCACGGGACGCGCGGAGCGAGGTCGAGCATCATCCCGACCAGATCGACGCCCGAGCGAAAAGCGTTCATCGGTTCGACGAGGCGGGGATTGACGTCGATCGCCAGCGGGCCCGCTTCTGTCAGTAAGACGTCGAGCGAAATCGGCCCGCGCCACGCGAGCGCCTGGACGAGCCTTTCGACATGGGCCGCCATCTCGGGCAGGGCGATGCTTTCCTTGACCGACGCGCCGCCGCCGGCCCCTTCCCGTATCCGCAAGTTTGCATGGAAAGCGACAAGTCGCCCGTCGTCGGCGAGCGCCTGGATCATCGCGAGGCGACCTAAAACCTCCTCCTGGGCGACGAGCGTTCGGCTGCCAACCCAGGCCGAAATCCCGCGCCGCCT
>CAWGKV010000023.1:0-86767 GCA_963823165.1 uncultured Alphaproteobacteria bacterium
TAGTTCTACTGAGTCACGTTACATTTCCGCAGATTCGCGGCGCCTTTGGTTTTGCTATCTTGCTGATTCGGCTGAATGTCGAGGGGGCGAAGATGGGGCAGGAGGCGCAATCGAGTGAAGCGCGCTTTGCGGAGTATGTCAGTTGCCTGGCGTCGGTTCTGGGCCGGGAGGATCGGGCGGGGCCGTTCAAGGATTATTGCACGGGGCTGTTGATGCCGGGCGAGCGCAAGAGCGTCGAGCCGATGGCGTCCATTGTGGCGCCGGCTCGCGTCTCGGCGAAACATCAATCGCTGCTCCATCTGGTTGGGCAGGCGGCTTGGTCGGACGAGGCGGTGTTGGGCAAGGTGCGCGACCTTGTCCTGCCGGCGATCGAAGCGCAGGGCAAGATCGAGGCCTGGATCGTCGACGACACCGGCTTCGCCAAGAAAGGCGTGCACTCGGTAGGCGTGGCGCGGCAATATTGCGGGCGGCTCGGCAAGACCGACAATTGTCAAATCGCGGTGACGCTGTCGATCGCCAATCACGCGGCGAGCTTGCCGATCGCCTATCGTCTGTATCTGACGGAAGACTGGGCGGCGGACGAAGCGCGGCGCAAGAAGGCCCATGTCCCGGACGAAAGTGTCTTCAAGACCAAGCCGCAGATCGCGCTCGACCAGATCAGGGCTGCGCTGAAAGCCGGCGTCTCGCCCGGGGTGTTGCTGACCGATGCCGGTTACGGCGCTGACGGTGCGTTCCGTGCCGGCGTCACAGGCATGGATTTGCCCTACGTGGTGGGCGTGCAATCGACGCTGAGCGTCTGGCCTCCCGGCGCCGAGCCGCTTCCGCCCAAGCCCTGGAGCGGGCGGGGCCGCCCGGCGTCGCGCGTCCGGCGCGACGGCGAACATGCGCCTGTTTGCGCCAAGAAGCTGGCGATGGGGCTTTCTGACAAGGCTTGGCGGGTCGTGGCGTGGCGCGAAGGCTCCAACGAAACCTTGTCGTCGCGCTTTGCCGCGCTACGCATACGCCCCGCTTCGCGGGACTGGAAACGGGCAGCGCCACATCCGCTGGAATGGCTCCTCATCGAGTGGCCCGAGGGCGAAAAAGAGCCGACGAAATACTGGCTTTCGACCTTGCCCGAAGACACGCCAATCGACGTTCTCGTCGATACGGCCAAATTGCGCTGGCGCATCGAGCGCGACTACGAGGAATTGAAAAGCGAGCTCGGCCTCGCCCATTTCGAGGGGCGAAGCTGGCGCGGCCTCCATCACCATGCATCGCTTTGCATTGCAGCTTACGGCTTCCTGATCCGCGAACGAGCGGCAATTCCCCCCTCAGGCTCCTGGCGACGCCAAAAACCTCGCTTATCCCAGCGTCCCAGACCCCGCGGCGCCGCCGATCCGACCCGAGCGGCACGTCGAAAACTCGATCGCCACCATCCGCCGAAAGCTCGCAGTCGTTCTGGCGCAAACCCTCACACGCTGCCCGTGCTGCCAAGCCATGCGACAAACCTACCGGCCTTACCGGGGATCGTCGTGACGCAGTAGAACTAAATGGTTGCCGCTGCTGAGTTGGTCCCACAGTGCTCGGTATTCCTCACTTCGCAGGTAGAATCACCCGTGAACGAACACTCTTCACTGTCCCACCAAATGCCTCCGTATGTTTTCTCGGGAAGCTTGACCTGATTCCGATCCGCAGGTGGTATATCACCCTGAAAAATCGTGAGGTGGAGTCTGAGGTCGCTCAACTTGCGGAACGATCTTTCTCTGGCGCGCTGTAACCCGTATTTCGTGTGTCCACTCGGTCGACTTCAAGATGGAGGTCACCGATCTCGGGACGACCCATAGATCCGACGATCTCTGGGCTGCGAGGGCACGCGCAACGAGGCGTCACCAGCCGCTACATGTATTTGAGCGATAAGGCGCTGCTTGATGCTGCCGATTTAGTGGCTGGCGAGACGATGCCGTTGATGCGAGATAGCGCGGCTGACGACCCAGAACTGCGATCCCGCCCGCGTGCTATTGCTCAGGCGTTACCTCACCTTCCCATTGCCCGGGGCCGGTGGCCCACGATTTAAAGGTCCATGACTTGCCGGCCAGCGATGCAGCAGTGCCGGCCGCAGTCGGCCAGCGGCCTTTTCCCGGCCGTGAAGCCGGTCACTTTCCCGTCGGTCATCGTCAGCGCAAGTTTTCCTTCGGTAAGCTCAAAAGTCGCCAATGCACTAGGCTTACGGATGACGCCGCTCTCCAAGAGCATTTTGGCGTTTGTTCCGTCCCATTCCCAAATCACCTGGGCCGTCGTGAGAGAACCGTCCAACACGCCTCCCACATTGCGGCAGTTTGCCGTGAGAACCACGATATTGTGGCCCTCACGGTCGCCTAGCGGTTCTGGCGCGCCGCTTCCGCCGACCGCCTGACAGGAGAATTTCGAGACCTCCTGCGCGATGGCGCTCGGCGCGAAGGCCGCGAACGCGAGGGCGACCGCTGCGCCGCTAAAACGCAGTATATTTTGCATGGAACGCCTCCCATTGCGGCCTTGCGTCTTCGAGCTCGCAAGTTCGGGCCGCAAATTTTCTTATGGAGCCCGCAATCCCGGCTGCGTCATGAGTACGTTGAAAAAATGGCGGTAATTGGACTGCTGGCGTACACATAGCGCGATTTCCCAGACTAAAGGCGGGCCGGAGGGACCGATCCCAGGGAAATCCGCGCTAGCGGAGGCCCGAGGCCGATCAAGAACTGTCGCTCCAGGGAGGGTGGTCGGACACCGGGTCGGCTAGGGGAGTCGAATGTACCCGTGCTCCAAGAAGCCGGCGTCAACGTACGATCCGGCGACCGCTCCGGCCGGATCGGGGCCGATGGGGCGGCTTTGGTCCTTCCCGAGGCGACACCTGTAGGCTCACTTTCCGCCCATACCGCAAATCCAAACCTGAGACCCGACCAGGACGCCCGGTTGCCCGCCGGGCGCGAACGTGCATTCTATCGTAAGGCCGCGGGAGCGCATTTAAGCGACCGCGCGCTCGGAAGACCGGGCCACTCCAGAAAGCCGGGCCGAAAGAATGATCGAGGATCCGCCCCCGCTCGTCGCCGCAGCGAGCATCGAACGGCCGTCCGCCGAGGAGGTCGCAGAGTTCCGGGGCGCGCCGACGAGCTTCGTCGTCGATGCGCTCGGCGGCGCCGGCGCGCTGGACTGGCGCATCAAGCCCGTCGCCGGCGGAGGTTTGCTCGGCGTCGCGCTGACCTGCGACTGCGGTCCCAATGACAATCTCGCTTTGGCGGCGGCGGTCGCGCGTAGCGAGCCCGGCGATGTGATCGTCGCCGCGACGGGCGGCTTCACCGGCGCCGCGGTGGTCGGCGACCTTCTGCTCGGCATCGCCAGGAACCGCGGCGTCGTCGGCTTCGTCACCGACGGCATGGTGCGCGACCTCGTCGATCTCGAGGCGCTCGGCATGCCCGTCTTCGCCATGGGCGTGACGCCGAATTCCCCCGGCCGGCGTGGCCCGGGAACCGTCGGCCTGCCGATCGTCTGCGGCGGGCGCGCGATCGCCTCGGGCGACATCATCGTCGCCGACCGCGACGGCGTCGTCAGCGTGCCGCGGGCGCGGATCGGCGAGACGCTCGCCAATCTCGAGCGGGTCAAGGCCGCCGAAGCGGCGATGCTCGAGCGCGTGCGCGGCGGCCTGAAGGACCCGCCGTTCGTCGGGTCGGCGCAAGAGGCGCGCGCCGGGAAAGGGTAGGGGCGTGAACCGTCATTGCGAGGAGCGAAGCGACGAAGCAATCCATCCGCTGCGCAGCGGCCCTGGATTGCTTCGCTTCGCTCGCAATGACGGGGCGCGCTGCGCAGCGGCCCTGGATTGCTTGCTTCGCTCGCAATGACGGGCGCATCTTAGATTGATCGGAAACCGCTTTAAGCGGGCAGGGAGGGAGGCATGATCGATTTTCCCGTCATCGATTCGCACATTCATCTCCTCGACCAGAAGCGCTTCGGCTATTCTTGGGCGAACGGGGCGCCGTCGCTGAAACGCGACTGGACTGTTGACGATCTCGCCGCCTCGGCCAGGCCCTACGTTGTCGAGGGCCTCGTCTTTGTCGAGGTCGACGTCGACATGCCGCAATATCTGGACGAAGCGGTCTGGGTGCAGAGCCTCGCCCACCGCGACAGGCGCGTGATGGGCTGCGTCGCCTGCCTGCCGCTCGAGCGCGGCAGGGCGATCGAGCCGGAGATCGCCAGAGTTGCGAGGCTCCCGGTGGTGCGCGGGGTGCGCCGCCTGATCCAGAATCAGCCGGACCCCGAATATGTCCTGCAGCAAAACTTTCTCGACGCGCTGAGGCTGCTGCCGAAATACAATCTGTCGTTCGACATCTGCATTTTTCATCACCAGCTGCCCAACACGCTGGAGATGGTGCGGCGATGCCCGGAGGTCGCCTTCGTCCTCGACCACATCGCGAAGCCCGCGATCAAGGCCGGACGGACCGATCCGTGGAGGGACCAGATTCGGGAATTGGCGTCGCACCCCAGCGTCGTTTGCAAGCTTTCCGGATTGACGACCGAAGCCGATCACCAGGCATGGAGGCGCGATGAGCTCCGTCCCTATATCGACCACGTCGTCGAGAGCTTCGGGGTCGACCGCATCCTCTACGGCGGCGACTGGCCGGTCTCCGAACTCGCCGGCCCTTACGTCTCGTGGCTCGAGACGCTGGATTGGGCGACTTCGAGCTTCACGACGGAAGACAAGCGCAAGCTCTTCCGCGATAACGCGATCAAGGCCTACCGGCTGAACGCCTGATGGACGCAGCGACGTTGCAGCGCAGGGGGTACAGCGTCGCCGCGCTGCGCGCGCTGGCGCGTAAACGCCTGCCGCGCATGGTGTTCGACATGGTCGACGGCGCGGCGGGCGACGAGATCACCATGCGGCGCAACGAGGCGGCGCTGGCGGCGATCGAGCTTCTGCCGAAAGCGCTCGCCGGCGCGCCGAAGCGCGATCAGACGGTAAAGCTGTTCGACGTGACGCTGCCTTCGCCGGTCATCATCGGGCCGACCGGGCTCGCCGGGCTTTTGTGGCCGCGCGCCGAACTCGCGGCGGCGCGCGCGGCGGCCCGTTTCGGGACAATCTACACGACCAGTCACGCCTCGACCGCGACCATCGAGGAGATCGGCGCTGCGACGCCTGGTCCGAAATGGATGCAGGTCTTTCTCTATAAGGACCGCGGCATCACCGCCGATTTCGCCGCCCGCGCCGCGGCGTCGGGCTACAAGGGACTCGTGCTCACCGTCGACAATCAGGTCGTCGCCGGCCGCGACCGCGATGCGCGCAACGGCATGAGCTTTCCGCTGCGCTGGGGCTCGGGAAACATATTGGCGTTCGCGCTCCGGCCGGGGTGGCTCATGCGGATGGCGCAGACGCCGAACCCGACCTTCGTCAACTACGGCGCGCGCACGTCGATCGGCGCTTTCGGGCCGCTGATGAACGATGAGCTCACGCCCGAGATCACTTGGAGCGACGTCGACTGGTTGCGCAAGCAATGGCGCGGGCCGATGCTGATCAAGGGGCTATTGCATCCGGACGAGGCGCGGGAAGCCGCGAAGCGGGGGCTCGACGCGGTGATCGTCTCCAACCACGGAGGGCGGCAGCTCGACGGCGCCGTGAGTTCGATCGCCGCGCTGCCGCCGATCGTCGATGCGCTCGGCGGCTCGATCCCGGTGCTGATCGACGGCGGCTTCCGCCGCGGAATAGACGTCGTCAAGGGGCTGGCGCTCGGGGCCCGCGCCGTGCTGATCGGCCGTCCGCATCTCTGGGGCGTCGCCTGTGCGGGGGAGGAGGGCGTTCTTTGGGTGCTCGAACTCTACCGCCGCGAGATCGATCGGGCGCTGGCGCTGGGGAGCTGGGACAGTCTCGCCAAGCTGGATCGCAGCATCCTCGTCGATCCTGGTTCGATCGGCGCCCGCTTCGCCGTTTGATGGCCTGAACGACAAAAGAGGGCCGCCTCGCGGCGGCCCTCTCTCCCTGCCCGCGCGTTCTCGCTGCTTCAGGCGAAGGCCGCCATGCGGTCCCCCCGCGAGGCGGCCCGGCCGGCCAGGCCGAGCGCGGCGAAGCCGAGCCCCATCATCAGCCAGGTCGCGGACTCCGGAATGGTCGAGACGGTCAGCCGTCCGACGAGTTCGCCGGGATTGTAGTTTCCGGCCGGATTGGACGACGACAGATAATACGTCCATCCGCTGTTGTAGAGATTGTAGCTGAAGCCTCCGGCCGAGAACAAGAGCCCTGAGTTGTCGACCCAGGGGCCCGAGGAGAACATGACATTGTCGTAGATCCACCGACCGGAGCTGTCGAGGCTCGAGGCGGGCTGTATCGGGTTGGCCACCAGCGCGATCGAGCCGCCGTTCGGACCGCTCACCGTCCCGCTGATCCCGGTCACGTCGTAACCGCCTGCGGAATCGAGCGTATCCGAGATCGTCAGGTCTCCGGACACGGCGAGCGCGCCGTCGGCTGTGTCAAAATCGAACGCCAAAATCTTCGCCTGCGCCTCGATAGGGGCCAGTGCGAGCGCCGCGGCGACGGCGCATGCCAGTTTGCGATACATGTTCAACCCTGTTCTGCTCATCTTGATGTCCACCCGGCAAGTAACGTGCCAGGACAGCGTTATCACCGTTAACCAGATAGCCCACAACTGGTTAAGTTGCAATGGACGGCAACCATCCGTTGACCATATTTTTTTCAAAAGGCCTTTGCAGCGCGAGCGCCTGCGGTTGAAGGCGCCAGCTGGCGCTCGGCGATCGGAAAATTTGTTTGACGTCGCATTAACGATCGGTAATGTTAACCGCACGCCGTGGGGTTGAGGCGCAATGCAACGTTAGCCTGGGGACGGCGGCGATTGCAGACTGACTAACCTGAGCAAAGTGCGGGAAAGGCCGTCTCCGGACGGCCTTTCTTTTTTGGCCAGAACGTCCTGTCCCTTCCAGCCCGCCGTCGCGTCAGCGCGCGAGGCTCGCGGCGCGCGCCGCCCTGAGGCGGGCGAAGTCGTCGCCGGCGTGATGGGACGAGCGCGTCAGCGGCGACGAGGACACGAGCAGAAAACCCTTCGCCGCGCCGATCGCGGAATATTCGGAAAATTCCTCCGGCGGTACGAAGCGCTCGACCGGATGGTGTTTCGGAGTCGGCTGCAGATATTGCCCAATGGTCAGGAAGTCGACGTCGGCCGAGCGCATGTCGTCCATCATCTGCAAGACTTCGTTGCGGGTCTCGCCGAGGCCGACCATCACCCCCGATTTGGTGAACAGGGCGGGATCGAGCTCCTTGGCGCGCTGCAAAAGTCTCAGCGAATGGAAGTATCGGGCGCCTGGGCGAACGGTCAGATATTTTGCCGGAACAGTTTCGAGATTGTGGTTGAACACGTCCGGCTTCGCCGCGACCACGGTCTCGAGCGCGCGCCCTTTGCGCAGAAAGTCGGGCGTCAGCACTTCCACCGTCGTTCCGGGCGCGGCGGCGCGGATCGCGGCAATCGTCCGGGCGAAATGCTCCGCTCCGCCGTCGGCGAGGTCGTCGCGGTCGACCGAGGTCACGACGACATGTCTGAGGCCGAGCTTCGCGACGGCGTCGGCGACGCGGGCCGGCTCGCCCGGATCGAGCGGGCCGGGCAGTCCGGTGCGCACGTTGCAGAAGGCGCAGGCGCGGGTGCAGGTCTCGCCCATGATCATGAAGGTCGCGTGGCGCTTATCCCAGCACTCGCCGATGTTGGGGCAGTTCGCCTCCTCGCAGACGGTTGCGAGCTTGTGCTCGCGCACCAGCGCGCGCGTCTCGGCATAGACCGGCGATCCCGGCGCCTTCACCCTGATCCAGGCCGGCTTGCGCGCGACCGGCTGATCCGGCCGGTGCGCCTTCTCCGGATGGCGCGGGCGCAGGGGCTTCACGTCCTCGACCGTATCGATGAGGCGGGTCATGGGCCCTATCTAGGGCCGGACTCTCAGCCGGTCAAAGGCAGAAGTTCCAACCTTCACGCGTATTTGCCGCCCTCGTATCGCTTGAGCCACTCGGCCAATTCGTGCTCGATCCAGGCCACAGCCTCCGCCCGCTTGTAAAATCCGTCGATCTGCGGCTGGGGCCCGTGCGGCAGCAAGACGCGCACGCACCAACCCTTTCCCTTCTTCATCTGGGCGGGTTCGAAAGTCACTTTGGCCTTGGTCGTCGTCATGGTGAAACTATGGAGCCCTTACCTCCGGATTGCCAGAGGAAATTTCGCCTGCGCGTCAATCGTCGTCAAGATCGACGTGCGCTTTTTGCTTGATGAGAACATAACCAGAATTCATAGGGGGGTCGCGTCCGCGGGCGCGCCGTCGTCTCCCTTCGCGGCGCTTCGCGGGCGAAGGGACTTCAACCTCGACGTCAAGCGCGACGACATTGCGCCCCCTTTTGCGCTATGGTCGCGCCCATATGCGAGCGGGGAGCGTCGCTCCTGCGGCGCAGTGTAACGAAGGAGCGGCCCTTGGCGACGAGCGTTCATCAGTTCTTGTGCCTGACCGACAATTTCGGCGTGCTCGTGCACAATTCGTCGACCGGCGCGACCGCCTCGATCGACGCGCCCGAGGCCGGGCCGATCCTCGCGGCCCTCGACCAGAAAGGCTGGCGGCTGACCCATCTCCTGATCACCCACCACCACGCCGACCACGTGCAGGGCGCGCCCGAGCTCAAGGCGCGGTTTCCCCAGCTCGAGATCACCGGTCCGGCCAAGGAGGAGGCCCGCATCGACTTCCTCGATAGGCTGGTCCGGGAGGGGGACATGGTCCGCGTCGGCTCGCTCGCCGCCAGGGTGATCGAGACGCCGGGCCATACGCTTGGCCACATCGCCTATCATTTCGACGAGGATGGGCTCGCCTTCTGCGGCGACACGCTATTCTCCCTCGGCTGCGGGAGGGCGTTCGAAGCGCCCTACGCCGTGTTATGGGGCTCGCTTCTCAAGCTCGCCGCCCTGCCGGGCGAGACGCAGGTCTATTGCGGGCACGAATACACCCAGGCCAATGCGCGCTTCGCGCTGACCATCGAGCGGGACAACCCGGCGCTCAAGGCGCGGGCGGAGGAGGTGGCGCGGCTCAGGGCCGAAAAGCGCCCGACCCTGCCGACGACCATCGCCGCGGAACTCGCTGGAAACCCCTTCCTGCGGGCGGACAAGCCCTCCGTCCAGGCCGCGGTCGGGATGGTCGGGGCGGACGCGGCGGAGGTGTTCGCAGAAATCCGCGCCCGCAAAGACCGCTTTTAGCCTGTCGTCGCGGATCGCGTGCGAGCGCGGCGGCGCTGTCTCGGGCAGAACAAGGCAGGTTCAGACCGAGACCGTCTCGCGCGTGCGGCTCGATCGGACGGCGGCCAGGCAAAGCTTCAAGGAAAATAGATTGCCGCGGGCCGAGTTCAGGGGTTCGCGGCCCTCTTCGATGGCGCAGAGGAGCTCGCCCATCGTTCCCGCGAAGCCGTCGTTGAACCAGGTCCCGCGCAACTCCGGCCGGGCGACGCCCGCTTCGGTATGGAGCTCGACCGACTGGACGCCGAGGTCCGGGCCTCGGCTGGAAACTGTTCCGCGGGCGCCCACGATCGCCGTCGCGTCGCTCGCTCCATAAAGAGTCGCGCCGTCGAACACGAGCGACGCCTGGCCGCCGTCGAAGCTCACCAGCGCCTCGGCGAGGAGGGGCGGGCGCACGTTCTGGGAGGCGGCTCTGGTGGTGGCGGCGCGGACCTGAAGCGGGCGCTCGCCGAGGACGCTCGCGAGGAAATCGAACCAGTGAATGCCGAAATCCCACAGCACGAGGTCGTCCACCGCCTCGAAGGCCGTTCCGGCGATCCAGCCGTGGTTCCAGCGGATGGCGACATGCGCGCCGATCACCTCGCCGATCAGCCCGGCGGCGGCCGCCTCGCGCAAATAGGCGAGGTGCGGCGCCCAGCGGCCGTTCTGATTTACCGCGAGCTTCACGCCGCGGCGCTCCGCCTCCTCGACCAAGGCCTCGCCGGTCGGGAGGTCCTCGACGAACGGCTTCTGCGACAGGACATGCTTGCCCGCGGCGAAGGCGCGCCGCATCAGATCGACCCGCACGTCGGGATGGGTCGCGATGTCGAGAACTGCGACCCGCCTGTCGCCGAGCACGCTGTCGAAATCGTCCGTGGCCTCGGCGTCGGGAAAGAACGCGTCCCGCCGGACCCGGGCGCGCTTCAGATCGCGCGAGCAGATCGAAACGACGTTCAGCCCGTGGGCGCGGTAGGCGTCGAGGTGGGCCGCGCTGATGCCGCCGGCGCCGACGAGCGCGATGCCGGTCGACCGGTCTTTCGGCATGGGCGGAAGATAGGGCAGGTCGGGCGCGGGCGCGTTCCCAGCCGACTTAGCCGTCAGCGCGTAGTCGCTCGCTGAAGGCTCGCTCATGGCAGCAACGGCAGCGTGCGCCGCTCCCTCGCCGAAAGCGCGGCGGTGTCGACGATCCGCTGGGCCGTGCGACAGAGAGCAGGGTCGAGCGGCCCTTCGAACGCGACGCCCTTCTCCTTGCAATGCAGCACGTACTCGACCGGCGCGCGGAACGGCGCCTCGAGCTTGTCGACATGAACGTTTTGGATGTCGCGATGGGCGCGCGTCTGGACCCCGACATGAGGTTCGAAGTCGTAGCTCGAAATCGTGCCCTCGGTTCCGACCAGGACGAAGCCGCATTTGGGCTGCGGTTGAGTTGGTCCAGGGGTCCGTGAAGGTCCCCCAGCGGGTCTCGAGCTTCGACAGGCCGCGCCGGTATCGGCAGACCGTGATCGAGTGCTCGTCGACCTCGAGCCCGTCCGGCTGATCGACGACCGAGGTCACCTCGATTGGGGCCTCGCCTTTGAGGAACCAGGTGGCGAGCGTGGCACCGTAGCCGAGATAGTCGAGCAGGCTGCCGCCCCCGGCGGCCTTGCTGTACCACCATGACGAGGGCTTCTCGCGCCGCACCTCCTCCTCCGACACCACGACCTTGTCGGCGCGATGGAATAGCGGCCCCCGGTTGCCGTCGTAGAAATGCACCTCGACGACGTCCCCGATCGCGCCCTCGTCGATCATTCGCTTGGCGGTGACATGCGGCGGATACCAGCGAAGCGGCCAGTTGACCGCGAGCCGGACGCCGGCTTTGGCGACGGCGGCGAGGATCCGGTCGGCGTCGGCGAGCGAGGCGGCGAAGGGCTTCTCCAGCAGAATGTCGACGCCGAGCGCCGCGACCGCCTCGACGCAGTCTGCGTGCCGCGCCGTGGCCGGGCAGAGAATGGCGAGGTCGGGCCGGGTCTCCCGCACGCAACGTTCGATATCGCGAAACACCCGCGCCTCGGGGATTGCGAACGTCCGGATCGCGTCGGCCATTCGCGTCGGCTCCGGGTCGCAAATTCCGACGATCTCCGCATTGGGATGTTCGTGCGCCTCGCGCAGCAGGTCGCCCATGTGCATGTGCTCGAAACTGACGCCGACGATGCGATGCTTTCGCATTCTTCCCTCCCTCGCGCCCCGCCGCGGTCGGCGAGACGACGGTTCCTCAATCGGTCCGGCCGGGCTCGGCGGCTTCCGCCGGCGGGACGCGCAGTTGCGCAACCCGCAACACCAACGCCATCGCGACGGCGAGCGTCGCCGACAGCGACTTGAAGCCGGAGAACTCCTCTTCCACCACTTCGAGATAGGTCTTCGATATCGCCGCCAGCGGGCTGAAGGCGCTGTCCGTCAGCGAGACGATCGGTACGCCGCGCTGCGCCGCCGACGCCGCCAATTCCGGAGTGATCGAATTGTAGGGCGTGAAGCTGATTGCGAGCACCGCGTCGGAAGCCGTCGCGCAGCGCAAAAGTTCGAACGCGGTCGAGCCGACGTTGTCGAGCGCGAAGTTGCGGATGCCGAGATTGGAAAGCGCCAAGGACGCGTAGCTCGCAAGGCAGAAGGCGCGTTTCGAGCCGATGACGTAGATGAGGTTGGCCGACGCCAAAGTCCTCGCGACGCCCTCGAAGTTCGAAATGTCGAGCCGATCGCGGACGCCGGCCAGAGAGGCCATCGAGGAATTGACGAAGCCGTCGACGAGCAGCGTCGCCTCGCCGCATGCGGCGTCGTCGTCGCTCGCGGGATTCCGCCACCCGCGTCCCCCGTCCGCCAGATGGGCCTTGAAGATATTCTGCAGGTCGGAAAAGCCCGAATAGCCGAAAGTCTGGGCGAAGCGGACCAGGGTCGAGGGCTTCACGCCGGCCTGGGATGCGACGCTCGTCACCGTGCCGAGCGCGACGATCGTCGGGTGCTGCCAGACGAAGATCGCCACCTGGCGCAGCTTTTTCGGCAGTCGGACCGTGCCGGAGGACAGAACCGCGCGCAACTCCTCGTAGCTTTGCGGCCTCGAATAGCCGAGCGCCGCGCCGCCGTCGACGTCGCCGAGCGCCGGCGTCAGGTCGTCGAGAGATGCGCCGGCCGATCTAATCATGGCTCGCAATGCCGGCCAGATAGGCGCGAGGATCGCCGTCGAGCAGTCCGCGCAAGTGCGCGCCGACGGCGGCCGTCATGCGCGGCGCCGCCAGGTCTGCAGCGAAAATCGCGCTGATTCCGAGGACCGCCTTCGCCAAGGCTTCGAAGTCGTCCCGGCATTGCTCGCCCTTCGCGATGACCGCCGCGGCCCAAGGGTCCGACGGGTCCCAACGGTGTCCGAACCTGTTTGCGCCGCTGAGACAATAGGCGATCCAGCCGGCGACCGCGAGGGTCAGCAAAGGCGCGTTGCGCCCCGAGGCGAGTCGCTCCCGGAGGGGGTCGATGAGTCGCTGGACGATCTTCTGCGAACCGTCCGTGCCGATCTGGTGACAGCGATGACGGACGGCGCTGTTGGCGATCCGCGCCAGGGACGATCCGATATAGGGCTGGGCGCCCATCCCTTCGACGACAGGCAGCGTCGGGGCGCTCTCGCGCTCGAGCATGCGACGGATCAGCCGGATGAGAACCGGGTCCTGCGCCGCCTCGAAGCTGTACTCGCATCCGACGATCGCGCCGAGATGCGAGAACGTCGACTGCGCGGCGTTCAAGAGCCGCATCTTGATTTTCTCGTAGGGCTTCGCGTGGCGAACGAATTGCGCCCCCGCCAGATCCCAGGCCGGCCTCTCCCCGGCGAACCGATCCTCGATCACCCATTGCCGGAACGGTTCGCACACGACCGCGGCTTCGTCGATGACGCCGATGTCGGCGGCGATTTGATCGATGTCCGCCCGGGTCGAAGCGGGGACGATCCGGTCGACCATCGAACACGGAAACCCGACACGGCCTTCGATCCACTTCGCAAGGCCCGCGGAGCGCCTGGCGGCGAAGGCGACGAGCGCCGAACGCAACAGCGCGCCGTTCGACGGGACATTGTCGCAACTGATCAGCGTCATGGGCGAATCGGTCGCGCGGCGGCGCTCGACGGCCAGCGCCAGCAGGCCCATCAATGTCCGGGGCGGGAAGGCGCCCGCCATGTCGGCGCGCAATTCGGGATTGTCGAGGTCGAGCGCGCCGGAGGCTGGAACGAGGCCGTAGCCTTTTTCGGTGACGGTCATCGTCGCCACATGCAGCGACGGCGCCGCGAGCGCCCGGACGGCCGTTTCCGCGCTCGCCGCGTCGACAATGTCGATGCTCTGCAGGATGGAGCCGATAATGCGAGTCTCGGCGCGCCCTGCCTGCCTCGTCGTTCTCGAATAAAGGTGATCCTGCGGGGCGAGCAACTCCGAAAGGCGCGGCGGGCGAAGGTTGACGCCGACCACCCCCCAAGGGCCGAATCTCGCTTCCAGCATGTCGTCGGTGTATTCGGCCTGGTGACAGCGATGAAAGGCGCCGACGCCGATATGCGCCATGCCGACCCAGAGGCGGCTGCGGTCATAGCGCGGCCGGCGTACGCGTTGCTCGAGCTCGGACAAAGACGCTTCAGCAAGTCGCCGCATTGGACACCCGCTTCACCCGAACGCGCCGATCACCGACTGGGCCTGGTCGACAATGGCGCCGGTCATCGGCTCGGAACCATCTCCCAGCAGGAAGAGCGCAAGCCGGGCGACATCCTCAGGTTTCAACAACCGTCCGAACGGCTGCGCCGCCGACGCTTCCTCTAGCCATTTCTCTCCAAGGCCGAGCGTGACAGCCTGCATCTGGCGCTCGGCAGGCGTGTCGACCCAGCCGAGCGTGATCCCATTGACGCGGATGCGGTCGAAGCGATGCGCATGCGCCGCGTTCTTGGTCAGCCCGGCCAGCGCGGCCTTGGTCGAGGCGTAGACCGCCAGTTCGGGAGCGCCGCCGTGCGCGTGCATAGAGAGAATGTTGACGATCGAGCCTTGCGCCTTGCGCTCCCGCAAGTGTTTGACCAGCCGCTGCAGGAGGAAGAAGGGCGCGCGGACGTTGACCGCAAACAGCCGCTCCCACAGCGCCCTGTCCGCGTCGACGAGGGCGCCGCGGTCGGTAGCGGCGGCCGAATTGACCAGCGCGTCGACGCGTCCGAAGCGATCGAGGGCGAAGTCGAAGATCAGGTCCGGCGCGTCCGGGCTTTCGAGATCGGCCTGGACGAACGCACAGGGGGCTCCGGCTCGCTCGACCGCGTCGACCGCCGCGGGCGCCTTCGCCGGATCTCGGCCGACGATCACCACCGCCTCGGCGCCGATCGCTGCGGCGCCTGCCGCAATCGCCAGACCGACACCCTGGGTTGCGCCTGTGACCAGGACGGTTCGCCCCTTCAAACGCGTCCTCCCCCTTGGAGCCGCCGTCGACCCTTGCGCCTAGGATTGGAGCAAAGTTTCCAAAAGTCAAATTCTCGAAAGCCTTTGCAGTGATCCCCGGAGGCCGCGCCCGATGAGCATGGCCCAAGCGGTCCCTGTCGGGAAGCGAGCGCCGCGCCGACAGAGGCCAGCCGGCAACGCCCGGAATTCGTGGTTTCCGGGGAAGCAGGAAATTTCGTTACTGACTCGCTGGCGTCCCTGCAATTCGCCACGGTCATGCTCGCTCGCCGGCGGAGTCGCAATTGACAAATGGAAGCGAGTTGCGATTATCAAAAGGACGGTCAAAAATTTCCGTGCTCGTTCCTGCGCGCCGGACGGAAGCTACACTTGGGAGGAATCGTCATGCGGACCATCAAGGGGCCGGGGCTGTTTCTGGCGCAGTTCGCCCGCGACACGCCGCCGCACAACACCCTCGAAGGCATCGCGCGATGGGCGAAGAACTACGGCTACAAGGCCATCCAGATTCCGACCTGGGACGCACGCTTCTTCAATCTCGATCTGGCCCACGAAAGCGCCGCCTATTGTGACGAGGTGAAGGGCAAGCTCGCCGACATCGGCATCGCGATCAGCGAGCTCTCGACGCATTTTCAGGGTCAGATGGTTTCGGTCCACCCCGCCTATGACGCGATGTTCGACGGTCAATGCCCGCAAGCCCTGCGCGGCGACCCCGAGAAGCGGCGCCGCTGGGCCGCGGATCAGGTTCGCAAGGCGGCGCTTGTCAGCCGCCGCTTCGGGCTGACCGAGCACGTGAGCTTCACCGGATCGCTGGCCTGGCCCTATTTCTATCCCTATCCGCAGCGCCCGGCCCGGCTCATCGAGGAATGTTTCGCCGAGCAGGCGCGCCGCTGGAAGCCGATCCTCGACGTCTACGACGAGAACGGCGTCGATCTCTGCTTCGAGATTCACCCGACCGAGGACGTCTTCGACGGCGACACGTTCGAAATGTTCCTTGCGGCTGTCGGGGGCCACAAGCGCTGCAACATCAACTACGACGCCAGCCACTTCATCAAGCAGTGCATGGATTACATCGGCTTCATCGACGTCTATCATGAACGAATCAAGATGTTCCACGTCAAGGACGCCGAATTCAATCCGACTGCCAGACAGGGCGTGTACGGCGGCTATCAGGGATGGCTGCAGCGCGCCGGCCGCGACCGTTCGCTCGGCCACGGCCAAGTCAACTTCGGAGCGATCTTCTCCAAGCTCGCGGCCTATGATTTCGCGGGTTGGGCGGTTTACGAATGGGAGTGCTGCCTGCAGCATCCGGAAGTCGCGGCACGCGAGGGCGCGAAGTTCATCGCCGATCATATCATCGAGGTCACCGACTACGCGTTCGACGATTTCGCCGCCACTGGCGCCGATCGAGCGGCCAATCTCAAGCTGCTCGGCGTCGGAGGCTGAAGCCATGGTCCATGCGACTTCGGCGCGCGGGGTCGAAGGCCGGCGCCTCCGCGTCGGAATGGTCGGCGGCGGTCGAAACGCCTTCATCGGCGCGGTGCACCGGATGGCGATGCGCCTCGACGACCTGATCGAACTCAAAGCGGGCGCGCTTTCCGCCGATTTGGCGAACGCCCGCGCGTCCGGCGCCGACCTCGGCCTCGCTCCCGATCGCGTTTATGCCGACTTCCGCGAGATGGCCGCGCGCGAGGCTCGGCGGCCCGACGGCGTCGAGGCGGTGGTGATCGTTACCCCGAACCATCTCCATTATCCGGTCGCGAAAGCATTTTTGGAGGCCGGCGTCGACGTTATCTGCGACAAGCCGCTCGCGACCTCCTTGGCCGAGGCGAAGGAGCTCGTCGAACTGACGCGCGCCACGGGGCTCGTCTTCGCGGTCACGCTCAACAACACCGGCTATCCGATGGTCCGGCAGGCCCGCGAGATGATCGCCGCCGGCGAGATCGGCGACATCAGGGTGGTTCACGCAACCTATATCCAAGATTGGCTGACGCAGCCGATCGACGCCGGTGGCCACAAGCAGGCTGAATGGCGCATGGATCCGGCGCGGGCCGGCGCCTCCGCCTGCCTCGCCGACATCGGCGTACATGCCCATAACCTCGCGCTGTTCGTCACCGGCCTCGAGGTCGACTCCGTCTCGGCGGATCTGACGACCTTCGTGCCCGGGCGAAGGCTCGACGACAACGCGCATGTCCTCATGCGCTTTGTCGGCGGCGGACGGGGCATTCTCGCCGCGAGCCAGGTCGCGGTCGGCAACCTCAACAACCTCAGCCTGAAGGTCTACGGGACGCGCGCTGGTCTCGAATGGGCGGGCGAGAGCCCGGAGCTGCTGCGCTTCACGCCGTACGGCGAACCTCCGCGCTTCGTGCAGCGCGGCGGGCCCGGAAACTGGGAATCGGCGAAGAATGGATCGCGCATGCCGGGCGGGCACCCGGAGGGTTATATCGAGGGCTTCGCCAACATCTATCGCGACGCGGCCGAGCTGATCGAAGCCCGCCGCGCCGGACGGGCGCCGGACGCCGTTGCGGCCGCCCTGACCCCCGACGTGCTGGACGGCGCCCGCGGCGTCGCTTTCATCGAAGCGTCCGTCGCTTCCAGCCGCGACAACGGCGCGTGGACTTCTGCACGATTCGTGTAAAATGCGTGACAGGACCCGTCCGGACGTGGGCGGGCCGCCAAAGGGAGGAATTCGTGAATAGAACCAATGTTCTCGCAGGCGTGTCGCTGGCGGCGATGGTGGCGACGTCGGGCGCCGCCTTCGCCGCCGACAAGTATGTCGTCGGCGTCTCCAACACCCTGATCGGCAACGGCTGGCGTGAGGAAATGGTCTGCTCGATAAAGGCCGAGGCATTGGCGTCCGGGCAGGTCTCGAAGGTCATTCTGGCCAACCGCAACGGCGGGCCCTCCGAGCAGATCGCCGACCTGCGCAATCTGATCTCGGCGGGCGTCAACGTCATCGTCGTCAATCCGTCCGACCGCAAGGCGCTCGACCCGGTGATCAAGCAGGCGACCGACAAGCACATCGTGGTTGTCGCCGTCGATCAGGCGGTCTCCGCTCCGACCGCCTATGTCCTGACCAACGACCAGACCGCTTACGGCCAAGAAGGGGCCGAGGCTTTGTTCAAGAAGCTTGGCGGGAAGGGCAATGTGGTCGAGCTGCGCGGCATCGACGGCGTGCCCGCCGACGCGGACCGGCACCAAGGCTTCACCGAAGCGCTGAAGAAGTTTCCCGACGTCAAGGTCGTTGCATCGGTCTTCACCGGCTGGGCGCAGGACAAAGCCGCGCAGGAAATGAAAGACCTGATTGGCTCGGGCAAGCCGATCGACGGCGTCTGGACGTCGGGAACGGACGCTTCGGTGGTCGACGCCTACAAGACCGCGGGCAAGAAGTACGTGCCGGTGGTCGGCGCCGACAATAATGGCTTCATGGGTCAGGAGATCGACCTGAAGGACGCCGGCCTCGTCGGCATCAATGTCACCAATCCTCCCGCGGTCGGCGGCGCCGGCCTCGCCGTCGCGCTCGACATCCTCGCGGGCAAGGAGCATCCGCATGTCATCCACCTCACTCCGGAGGTCTATGACAATACGACGCCTGAAGGCATGAAATGGCTGAAGACTTACTACGACTCGAAGGTCGATCCGAACTACCCGGTGTACAGCGGCGTCAAGCCATATACGCACTACACCATCGAGCAGGAGAAGGCCTGTAAAGGTCCGGGCGAGTCATGACTGGGGCCGGCGGCTGATCCCGTCGGTCTCTTTCAAAACGCCGCGCGATTCGGCCGCGCGGCGCCTCCATCGCGCTCCGCCTCCCACTCCGGATGTCCATGACCGAACCCCCCCTACTCCTCGAGGCGAGGGATGTCGCCAAGAGGTTCGACTCGGTCATCGCGCTGAAGGCCGCTTCGCTTCAGGTGCGCCCGGGCGAGGTCCACGGGCTGATGGGGTCGAACGGGGCCGGCAAGAGCACGCTGGTGAAGATCATCACCGGTGTGTTCCGGGCGGACGGCGGGCAAATTTCGGTGAAGGGGGTCGCCCGAACGTTCGGCTCGCCGGCTCAAGCGCGCGCCGCGGGGATCGTCTCCGTTTACCAGGACCCCGCGCTCGTGCCGGACCTGACTGTCGGCCAGAACATGCGCCTCGCCCGCGTCGCCCTCAAGGAGGTGCGGAAATGGCTGGAGGAGCTCGGCGTCGCGCGGATCGATTTCAGCTCGCTCGTGCGCGACCTGCCCTATCCGACGTTGCGCCTGATCGATCTGGCCCGGGCGCTCGCCTCGGAGCCCTCTGTGCTGCTGCTCGACGAGATCACTGCGTCGCTGCCGGCGGACTTGTCCGAGCGGATCTATGCGATGGTGAGGCGCTGGCGGGGGAGGGGCGCCGCGGTCATCTTCATCTCCCACCGCATGGCCGAGGTCTCGGCTTTGTGCGACCGCGCGACGGTGCTGCGCGATGGCGTCACGGTCGGCGTGACCGAGCGCGCGCACGGCAGTGAAGAGCGCATCGTCGCCCTGATGCTGGGCGCCGAGACTGCGCACCCGGTCGCTTCGGCGAGCTCGGTCCCGGCGATCAAGGCAAAGCCGCGCGATCATGCGCCGGCGCTGGAGGTGCGAGGCCTACGCCGCGGCCCGCTGCTCAACGACGTTTCGTTCAAGCTCTATCCTGGCGAGGTTCTGGGCGTCGCGGCGCTGGAAGGGCAGGGGCAGGAGGAACTGTTCGACTGCATCGCCGGCAGTCGCCGCACGGACGAAGGCGCCATCTTCGCCCGCGGCCAGGAACTGAGGCTGCGCCATCCCGCGGACGCCATCCGCGCCGGCGTCGTTCTGGTGCCGGCGAACCGGTTGCTGGCGCTCCTGCAGCAGCGCTCGGTTCGGGAGAATATCGCGTTGCCGAGCTTCGCCGGCATCCGCAACTGGGGGCCGATCCGGATGCGCGCCGAGCGGAGCCGCGTCGATTCGGCCATCTCCCGCCTGCAGATCGACACCCGCGCGGGGTCGGAACTGAGCCGGCTCAGCGGCGGCAACCAGCAGAAAGTGGTGATCGCGCGGTGGCTCGCCAGCGGCTTCAATACGCTGCTCTGCTTCGACCCGACGCGCGGCATCGATATCGGGACCAAGCGCCAGATCTACGCCTTGGTTCGCGAACTGGCGGCGGCAGGATCAGCGGTGCTCCTGTTCACCTCCGAGCTCCCCGAGATCACGCTCGCGTGCGACCGGGCGATCGTCCTGTTCGGCGGCAGGGTGGTCGCGGAGATGCCAGCGGCCGAGGCGGACGAGGCCACTCTGTTGCGCGCCGCCCACGGGCTCGCCCCGCAATTGCAGGCGGCTTCATGAGCGCGCCCGCTGGCGGCGATCCCTCGGCTATCGCCCCTGCGGCCGACTCGTCCGCAACCTCGGCTCTCCGGCGCTGGCTCAGGCTCCATCCGAGTCTGTTCGCGATGCCAACCTTGCTGATCGTCTCGCTTGCGATCACGGTCACGATTCATCCGCAGTTTTCCGATTTCGACCTGCAGTCGCTGGGGATGGGAGCTCTGCCGCTCGCCTTCGCCGCAGCGGCGCAAACGGCGGTCGTGATCTCGGGTGGGATCGATCTTTCGATCGGATCGATGATGGCGGTCGCCAATGTGCTGGCGGCGAGCACGATGGAGAACGCGAGCTTCGGAGAATCGCTGGCTCTGGCGGTCGCCGTGCTTCTCGCCGGCGCCGCGATTGGCGCCCTGAACGGCCTGGTCGTCGTCTTCTCCCGGGTTCCCGATGTCGTGGCGACCCTGGCGCTCGGGTTCATCTGGGGCGGCGTGGCGCTGCTCATCATGGAAAAGCCGGGCGGGGGCGCGCCGCCGGAATTCCTCAATCTCGGCGCCGGCACGCTCTTCACCACGTGGCTGCCCAACGCGGTGATCCTGCTCGTTGTGGCTGTCTCCGCGATCTGGATCCCGGTGCGGCAATCGAGGCTCGGACTCCAGCTCTACGCGATCGGCAGCGACCGTGTCGCAGCGTTTCGCAGCGGCGTCGACATCAATCGAACCCGCTTCTCAGCCTATATCTTCTCAGGTCTCCTCAGCGCGGTCGGCGGGCTTGGCCTCACGATGACGACCGGAATCGGCGCGCCACTCGCGGGAGTCTATTACACGCTGAGCGGCCTGGCTGCGGTGGTGGTCGGCGGGGTGAGCCTGGCAGGCGGACGGGGCGGCATGGTCGGGCCCGTAATGGCCGCCTTCGTGCTCACCCTCATCCCGACCGACCTGATTTTTCTCAATATCGATCCCAATTTCGGCCAAGTGATCCAGGGGACCCTCATCGTGGCGATCGTGATGATCGGAGGATTCGTCGACATGGCTCGATCGCGCAGATGACGGATCGAGACAAGCCCGCGGTCTCGTACGGCGTCCCCTCGGGTATTTCCGTCAGCGCCGTTATCTCGCTCCTGCGCACGCGGACGCTCGTGGCGCTCGTGCTCCTATTGCTGGCGTTCGTCGCCGGAATCGAGGTCGGACGGCCTGGAACGGTCAACGCGCTCTGGATTTCAAACATGGTGCTGTTTGCGGCGCCGCTCGGCATCATTGCTGCCGGGCAGACGCTCGTCATGCTGACGGGCGGCATCGACCTTTCCGTCGCGAGCGTGGCGACCGCCTCGGCGTATCTCATGGCGACCCATTCCGGACTCGGCCTGCCGTCCATTCTTTTCGGTCTTGCAGTCGGCGTGGCCATCGGCCTGATCAATGGCGTCGGCATCGCGCTCCTGCACGTGCAGCCCCTGGTGATGACGCTCGGAACCGGGCTGATGACCGAGGGCATGCTGGTGGTTTACAGCCAGAAGATGTTGGCCAACGCGCCGCACGTGCCCCAGTTCATCGAGGATCTCGGCGCGGGAAAATTCGTCGGCGGCGTCCCGATCGATCTCCTGCTCTGGGCGCCGATCGCGGTCCTCGTTATCTTCGTACTGCGACGCACCGGATATGGCCGCCTGATCTACGCTGTCGGCGACAATAGCGAGGCCTGCAAACTGGCGGGCATTCGCGTCTGGCGCGTGCTGGTGGTCAACTATGTCGTCTGCAGCCTGCTCGCCGCAACTGCAGGACTGGTGATCGTCGGCGGCGCCGGCAACGCGGACCTCAGCCTGGCGGATGTCTATCTGCTGCCGTCGGTCGCCGCGGTGATTATCGGCGGCACCTCGATCTTCGGCGGGCGTGGCGGCTATTCCGGCGCCATCATCGGCGCCTTGATCCTCACCGTGCTCAACAGCATCCTGACTCTGCTCGACGCGCCCGAGCCGGTTCGCCAGATTCTCTACGGCGCCATCATCCTCCTCCTGGCCGCGGCCTACACGAGGCTGACAGCGTAAAGGGGGACCAGCATTAAGGAGAGGACCGAATGCCGGAAAAACTGCGAGTGCTGGTGGTCGGCCTCGGTCACATGGGGATGACGCATGCGCAGGCCTATGAGCGGATCGAAGACTACGAACTCGCCGGTCTGTGCTGTCGTTCGATCGAACGGCGCGACGACGTCGCCAAAACCTGGCCCGGCGTGCCTCGCTTTGCCGACTATGGCGAAGCGCTCGACGAGCTGAGGCCGGACGTGGTTTCGGTCAACACCTGGCCGGACACCCATGCCGATTTCGCGATCCGGGCCTTCGAGGCCGGAGCGCATGTCTTTCTCGAGAAGCCGATCGCGGAAACGGTCGCGGACGCGGAGCGGGTCGTCGCCGCCGCCAAGGCGAACAACCGCCAGCTCTTGGTCGGCCTGGGGCCGCGGCACAGCCCCACCTACGTCCGGCTGATGGAGCTCGCCCGCGGGCTCGGCAAACCGCTCGTCATGCGCATGAATTTGAACCAGCGGTCGATCGGCCCGGCCTGGACGTGGCACAGGAATCTGATGAAGTCGCTGTCGCCGATCGTCGATTGCGGCGTGCATTATGTCGACATGATGTGCCACATGACGGGGGCGAAGCCGATCCGCGTGCATGCGATCGGCGCGCGGCTGGCAAAGGAAATCGCGCCCGACATGTACAATTACGGTCAGCTCCAGGTCGTGTTCGACGACGGCTCGGTCGGCTGGTACGAGGCGGCCTGGGGTCCGCAGATCAGCGAGGTCGCCTTCTTCATCAAGGACGTGTTCGGACCGGAAGGCGGTGTCCACATCGTCGTCGAGGATCCGCGGGACATGCTGATGGCAGGCGCGACGACCGCGGTGTCCTCCGACATCCACACGCATTCCAAGGCCGGCGCGATCCGGGTGCATCACGCAAGGTTGCGGCCCGATCAATCGCTCGCCGAGTCGGACGAAGAGATCACGATCGAAGACCGGCCCGGCCATGACGAGATGAGCGTCCGCAAACAGCGGTTTCTGCTCGACGCCATCCGCGGCAAGCATTCGCTCGCCGACCATATGCGGGACGCGGTCAACAGCCTTCGAATCGTTCTCGCGGCCGACGAAAGCATCCGCACCGGACGCGCGGTCGACATGTGATGGCGCGCGACGCAAAAACATCGTGAGATTTGGCTACGAGCGACATCCGCAATGAGCTCTACTTCTGCGTCGACGGCGGAGGCTCCCGGAGCCGAGCGCGACTGTTCGACAGTGAGGGACGAGCGCTCGCAGATGCTGCGGCCGGCCCCTGCAACCCCGCAACGAACTTCGACGAGGCGATCGAGAGCGTCCGCGATCTTTGGACTCGATGTTGCTTCGCCATTAAGCGGCCCCATGACCATCGCGAACGCGTCGTCTTCTCCATTGGCTCGGCAGGAACCTATCTTCATGGCCGCCAGGCATTCCTGAGTGCGTGCCCTCGATTCACTCGGATCTGCGCAATGAGCGACGGCTATGCCGCTCTTATCGGAGCGGGCCTGGGCGCGCCTTGCAGTCTCGTCATCATCGGAACAGGCGTGGCCGGGCACCGACTTTACGCCAACGGATACTCGATCCAGCGCGACGCTTGGGGATGGATTGCAGGCGACCGAGGCAGCGGTTGCTGGATAGGGCAGAAGGCCTTGCGTCACTTCTTCGCTGCGCTCGACGGCGTGGTTCCGGAGGACGGGCTCAGCCGCGCCGTTCTCAACGAGATCGGCGGGGTCGAGAAGCTGCGGGAAGGCTGGATGAAGGATTTGGGGCCGCGCCGTCTGGCTTCCTTTGCCCCCCTTGTCATCGAGCAGGCGAAGGCGGGCGACGACGCCGCGCGACACATACGGGAACGCGCGGTCGAGCACCTTGCCGCCCTGATTGGCGTCATCGCAAGCCGGGAGACGCCGATGTACGCCGCCGGCGGTCTCGTTTCATCCCTCCTTGAGCTTCTTGAACAGAAGTCAGGCCGTCGGATTCTAGAACCGAAAGGCGACGCGCTGACGGGGTGCTGGCTTGTCGGCAGCGGAAAGGCTCCGGAAGAGCGCGCGCTGATCTTTGGCAAAGCGGTGGAGTAAATCCTGATGACATCCCATTCCGACGCCGGGCTGGAAGGCTCGATCCTGACTCCGAACGGATGGGTCGAGGGCGGGTTGAGGGTCAACGGCAGCGTCATTGCGGCGGTCGAAGGTCGAGCGCTTGCGCCGACGGAAAGACCCTGCGGTCCATTCATCCTGCCCGGTTTCATCGATCTCCACGTTCACGGGGGCGGGGGAGCCGATTGGCAGGGCGGCGAAGCCGGGATACGCGGGCTCGTGCGCTATCACACGTCTTACGGCACGACGGCCATCGCGCCGACCACAGCCACCGGGCCCGTCGCCGCCATCGAGGGGTCGCTCTCCGCCATCGCCGCGATCGCGGCCAAGCGAGAGCAGGGAGAGGCCGTCGTGTTGGGCGCGCATCTCGAGGGGCCCTTCGTCAATCCGAAGAAGCCTGGCGCCATGGATGTGTCGCTCATTCTCGAGGGGGATCCGGGGCTGGCGAAAAGCTGGGCCGATCGATGCCGGATCGTCGTCGCCACCGTTGCGCCGGAAATTCCGAACGGACGGGATGTCATCGAGACGCTGACTGCCGGAGGATGCCGCGTGCAGATCGGGCACAGTATCGCGACTCCGGCGGAGGCGGAGCAGGCGTTTCGGGGCGGCTGCTGCGGCTTCACCCATCTCTTCAATGCGATGTCGGGCGTGGAGCATCGATCCCCCGGCGTCGCCGCATATGCGCTCGCCCATGCGCGCTTCGCCGAAATCATCGGCGACCTCATCCACGTCGATGCGACCGTCGTCCTCGCCGCCTATCGCGCCATCCCGCGTATTTACGCCATTACCGACGCGAGCGCAGCCGCCGGGCTGCCGGACGGAAATTACGAGTGGGGCGGCCGTCGAAGCGTCAAGAGAGGCCAGAGGATCACGCTTGAAAATGGAACGACATTGGCGGGGAGCGCCATTACGATGCTCGATGCCTTTCGCAATCTGACCAAGATCGGTTTGAGCGTCGAGCAGGCTTCGGACATGACATCCGCGCGGCAGGCGGAATACCTTGGCCTGCGCGACCTCGGCCGGATCGAAGTCGGCGCGAGAGCCTGTCTCGTCGAACTCGACGACGCTCTCGCCCTGCAAGGCGTCTGGGTTGACGGAGAGAGCGTGATGCCCGGAGCGCAAGCCCCCCAAGCAGCGTTCGCGTAAAGGCGCCGTCAGCGGTACGGGGGCCGCGCCACCGGCTCTGCGGCGCCCTTGTCCGCCGACCGTATACCCGCGTCGAGAATCGCCATCGTCGCGAGGTTGATCGGCAGATCGAGCGTCGGATGCAGGGGATCGCCCGTCTCGAGATGGTGGAGGAATTCCTCGGCGATCGTGGCGCGGCCCGGGGGCAGGGGATCGCCCGTCTCGACAGAGCTTGGCGTCCTCAAGTCGCGGTCGCGATAGACGAGGATTTCGTTTCCGTCGAAGACGAGGGTTCCCTCGGCGCCGTAGAGGATGGGCCCGTTGGGGATTCCGCCGTGGAACGTGGTCCAGCTCGCCTCGAGGATCGATATGGCCCTGGGAAAGCGCAACAGCATCGCCGCGTTATCCTCGGCTGTCCCGAAGCCGCTCATGAGATTGGCCTTGAGGCATTGCACCGACGTGGGCGGATCGGGCAGGAGCCAGGACGCGAGGCACGCGCCGTAACAGAGATAGTCGAGCAGGGCGCCGCCGCCGGCTTCCGCCTGATGCCACCATTCCATTCCCTTTTCGGCGTCCGACACCAGACCCGAAATCACCGTTGCGCCCGGGTGCGCGCTGCCATGAGCGAGGGGGCCGAGCGACGCGCCGTTGCGCCACTTGAGCTCCCAGATGTCGCCGACGGCCTTGCAGTCGACCAGCTCCTTCAGCCGGCGCATCGCCGGCCGCCAGGTGATCGGCCAGTTCACCGCGAGGGCGACGCCGGCCCTCTCCGCCGCCGCCGCCATGCGGAGCGCGCCATCGAGATCGGAAGCCATCGGCTTCTCCGTCACGATATGGATCCCGCGCCCCGCGGCAGCCTCGGCGAGCTCGGCGTGGCGGGCGTTTTCGGGGCAGAGGATGGCGATGTCGAGCTGCTCCGTTCGAAGCATCTCCCGATAGTTCTGATAAACTCGCGGACCGCCGGGAGAGCGAAGAGCGCGTTGCAAATTGGCTTTGCGGCTGCCCTCGACTGTCGTCATCGAAGGCGTTCGCGGTTCCGTGTCCGCGCACGCGACGATGTCGGCGCGGCCGGTGGCGATGAATCGGTCCACCAGCTCGTTCACATGCATATGGGCGAAGCCGATGACTCCAACCCGGCGCCTCTTGCCTGGATCGACCATGCCGGACCCTCAATCAAACGAAAGCTTCGAACGAAAGCGGCTCAACGTTCGTCGACGATGCACCTCACCTGGGAAGGACTAACACGGGACGCAGCGGCAGACATCGGGTCGTTCCAGCCGTCTTCGGCTGGAACTCGTGAACGAATTCGGCGTTGACGCTTCCGCTCGCGCGAGTCAGGTTGACAAGCGAAGCGCGCGACGAAATTTGCCGAGCGGGGCGCGTCCAGTAATCGAACTTCGAGGGCGGTCAAATATTTTGAAAGTTGTCCTGAAGACCGGCTGACGCCAGGCGTCGTCATAACGACGCCAATGAAGGAGCCGAACATGCGTCGGGCCGCAACCTTAAAATTCACGCAGGAGGCACGGATGACAAAGACCACATCGAAGGAAACCCATACGCGCGAGCGCCTCGGAACGCCGACCGATCTGAAGGCGGAGGCGACGCGGGACATCTCCGCCGCATTGGCCGGATTGCTCGCAGACGTCTTCGCGCTCTACCTGAAGACCAAGAACTTCCACTGGCACATGAGCGGCCGGCATTTCCGCGACTACCACCTGCTCCTCGACGAGCACGGCGACCAGATTTTCGCCATGACGGATCCGATAGCGGAGCGGGCGCGCAAGATTGGCGGCACGACCTTGCGCTCCATCGGGGATATCGCCCGCCGACAGCGCATCCCCGACAACGACGCCGACTATGTCGATCCGCAGGACATGCTGGCGGAACTGCGTGACGACAATCAGCGCCTCACGTCGATCATGCGCGAGGTCCACGGCGTCTGCGAAGATCACGACGACGTCGCGACCGCAAGCCTCCTGGAAGTCTGGATCGACGAGACCGAGCGGCGGACCTGGTTCCTTTACGAGGCGACCCGCAACGGGCGTGGGGCGAACGACTGAGTCGGATGCGGTGATAATGCGGCCGGTCTCGCGCTGAAACTTATCTGACGAAGACGTTCGGCAAGGACGACTTGTGCGTCCGGTCGGCTCTCGACTCCCATAACGGGAAAAGAAGAACGTGCCGGCCGGATAGCGCTCGGCGAGACAAGCTACCCCATGCCGGGAGGAGCTGCTGCGGAGGCGCGCACGATCAGTTCCGGCGAGGTGCGAATTTGCACCGGCGCCCCCCGGGCCGGGCTATGCAATCGAGGAGCAGGCGCGCCCCTTCGCGACCAATCCGGTCGTGGAAGATGCGGATCGTGGTCAGCGGCGGCTGAACTATATCCACCAACGGCATGTCGTTATGGCCGGTGACCGAAATGTCGTCCGGGCAGCGGAGGCCAAGTCCGGACAACGCCCGGATGGCGCCGAGGGCGAGCAGGTCGTTGGCGGCGGCGATCGCCGTCGGCCTGCTGCTGCAGGCAAGCAGCCTCTCCGCGGCGTCCAAACCGGCTTCCCGTGTGTAGTTGCTGGCCGGGACGATAGGGCCGGCCGGCAGTCCCGCTTCCGCCATAGCCCTCACGAAGCCGTCGGCGCGCAGCAAGCCGGTAGAGACGTCCTGCGGTCCCGCGATATGGGCGATGCGGCGATGGCCCAGAGCGACGAGGCGCAGCACGGCGAGCCGCATCCCCTCGCGATCGTCGGGCGTGACGGCGGAAAGGCGCTCCTCGGGGTCGGCGCGGTTGACCAGCACGGTCGGCATACCGAGTTCAAGGCAGCGGGCGAGGACAGGGTCGCGCGTGTGCGCCGTGGCGAGGATCAAGCCCTCCACGCGCCGCGCGGCCAGGCCTTCCACCAGATCCAGCCCGACTGCGTCGCTCGCCGCGTCGGCGACGAGGACGGCGTAGCGACGCTCGGCCAGGGCCGCCTCCACTCCTGCGATGATCGGCGCGAAGACGGGATTCGCGAGATCCGGCACGAGCATCCCGACGAGCCCGCTGCGGCTGGTGCGCAGCGAGGCCGCGATGAGGTCGCGCCGGTAACCGAGGCGTCGGGCGGTCTCCGCAACGCGGGCGGCGACATCGGGCGAGATCAGGCGAGCCGTTTCGGGATTGAGCGCGCGCGAGGCTGTCGAGCGGTGTACGCCGGCGGCGTCGGCGACGTGCTGCAGGTTCGCCGGCCGCGTCAGGGGCGGCGCGGCTTCGGAACGCGACTCGGGCGGGAAGCGGAGCGGGCGAGCGTCGTGCTTGGCGGCCATGAACTTCCTATACGTTTTATCTTGACCGTCTGCAATCGATTGCATAAAGGCAGCGCTGCAATCGATTGCAGCCAGGAGACGCTATGCAAACGCCCCCGCCGCTCGCCACCGGGAACACGCCGGACTACGGCATCATCGAAAACTCGGACGGGGTCACCGACGTCGTCCTGGCCGGGATGGCTGGCGCGTCCAACCCGCGTCTGCGTCAGGTGATGGCCGCCTTCGTCCGCCATCTTCATGCCTTCACGCGCGAGGTCAAACTGACCCAGGACGAGTACGACCTTGCGATCGACTTCCTCAATCGAATCGGCAAGACCACGAACGACGCCCACAACGAGGGCATTCTCTTCGCCGACGCGGTCGGGTTCTCGACCCTCGTCTGCCTGTTGAACAATGGTCCCGCAGGCTCAACGGAGACCGACGCCGCGCTCCTCGGACCCTTCTGGCGAGACAATTCCCCGCGGACCCCCAACGGCGGCAGCATAGTTCGCTCGACGACGCCCGGGCCGGCCTTGTTTGTGGACTGCCGGATCGTCGATCCCGACCGACGGCCAATTCCGGGCGTCGAGGTCGACGTGTGGCAGGCCTCGCCGGTCGGCCTCTATGAGAACCAGGATCCCGACCAGGCGGAGATGAATCTGCGGGGACGATTGCAGACGGACGAGGACGGACGGTTCTCGTTCCGCTCCGTCGAGCCCGCCGGATATCCGGTTCCGACGCATGGCCCCACTGGGGATCTCCTGCGCGCTCAGCGCCGCCATCCCTACCGCCCGGCGCATCTGCACGTGCTCGGCTACAAGCTTGGCTTTCAAACGATGATCACCCAGGTGTTCGTGGACGGCGACGAACGTCTGCGGAGCGACGTCGTCTTCGGCGTCACCCGCCACCTGATCGGCGACTACCGACGCCACAACTCGGGCGAGCCGCCCGCGGCCGACGTTCAGCCGCCGTGGTACACGCTCAACTACACCTTCGTCATGCGCCCCGGCGAGGCCAAGCGCCCGATTCCCCCTATCAAATAAGAGGCGTTTTCCATGGCGCACTTTCTCGACGGCCGGCTGGCGCTCGTCGTAGGCGGCTCGGGCGGCATCGGAGCGGCGAGCGCCCGCATTCTCGCCGGCGCTGGCGCCCGCGTCATCGTTACCCACACGGCCCGCTCGGCGGAAGCCGCCGCCTCGCTCGCCGCCTCGCTGCCTGGCTCTGGCCACATCGCGCTTCCAGCGGACGTCGCCGACACTCCCTCTCTGCTTGCGTTGCGCGACGGCGTGCGAGCGCAGTGCGGAGAGTTGCTGCATGTGCTCGTCAACGCCGCCGGATTCACCAAGCCTGTGCCGCACGCGGATCTGGAGGGGCTGGACGACGCGCTGATCGACCGCTTGTTCGCCGTCAACTGGCGCGGCCAGTTCGCAGCGATCCGAACTTTCGCACCGATGCTGAAGGCGTCGGAGAATGGGCTCATCGTATCCATCTCGTCCATTGCCGGCCAGACCGGGATCGGCTCCTCGGTCGCCTACTGCGCCGTCAAGGCCGGCATCGACGTGATGACGAAGTCGCTGGCGCGGGCGCTCGCGCCGGAGATCCGGGTTATGGGCGTCGCTCCGGGCGTGGTCGACACCGGTTTCGTGCCCGGGCGTGGGCCGGAGTTCAAACTCAAGGCCGCCGCCACGACGCCGTTGGGCCGCGTCGCCACGGCCGAAGACGTCGCCGAGGCCGTGCTCGCCTGCGCCACGTCTCTGCGGTTTTCTACCGGCACGACCGTCGTCGTCGACGGCGGCCGATCGCTGGGAGGCTCCTGACGCCCCAGCCGCCGCCTCGCGTCTTCATCAACGGAGAATCCGCCATGAGCGATTTCACCTCCGACCTCGCCGGCCAGCGCGGACTAGCGGTGCGCGTGGAGGCGAAAGTGTCCGCCCCCGAGGCGCTCGACGCTGCTTTGAGGCTGGTCGAAATCGATGCGCCGAAAAGCGTCCCCGACGGCTCCGCGGTCGTCGAGGTCCGAAGCTCGGCCGTGAACCCGAGCGACGTGAAGGCGGTCATGGGCGCCATGCCGCACGCCGTCTGGCCGCGCACCCCCGGCCGCGATTACGCCGGCGTGGTCGTCGAGGGGCCGAAGCACCTCCTGGGCCGCGAGGTCTGGGGCTCCGGCGGCGAGCTCGGCATCCTGCGCGACGGCGCCCATGCCCGCTACCTCACGATTCCTGCGGCGAATCTGCGGGAGAAGCCCGCCGCCGTGACCCTCCTCGAAGCGGGCGCGGTAGGCGTGCCCTTCATCACCGCCTATGAGGGGCTGAGCGAGGCGGGCCCGGTCCAACGCAGCGACGTCGTGCTGGTGCTCGGCGCGAACGGCAAGGTCGGGCAGGCGGCGATCCAGCTTGCGACTGCGGCGGGAGCGCGGGTCTTCGGCGTGGAGCGCCGGGCCGACGGCTACCGCGGCCACGCGACCCGAGAGGTGACGATGCTCGGCGCCTCGGAGGGCGACATCGCCGAGCGGGTGCGGGATGCGACCGGCGGCCACGGCGCCGACATCGTCTTCAACACGGTCGGCAGTCCCTATTTCGAGGCGGCCAACCGCGCCATGGCGATGAAAGGGCGGCAGATCTTCATCTCGACGATCGAGCGCTCCGTTCCCTTCGACATCCTCGCCTTCTATCGCGGCCGGCGCCGCTTCATTGGCATCGACACGCTGCAGTTGGACAGCGCTGACGGTGCGGCGATTTTCGACGCGTTGCGCCCCGGCTTCGAGGGCGGCGCGCTGCGGCCCTTTCCAGTCCTGCCCGCCAATGTCTATCCGCTCGCCCGCGCGGCCGAGGCGTATCGGTCGGTGCTCGCCGGCGCGCCGGATCGCGTCGTGCTCGACCCCACGCTGTAGCACTCGCAGGAGGGTGCGCGTCTCGCGCACCTGTCGGGGGCGGCGAGACGCCGCCCCTCCGACACGGCCACGTTGAAAGGAGCCGGCCGAATGACCGTCACCCTCATCAAGGACGCCGTCGTCCTCACCATGCGGGGCGGCGCCGAGGACGTGATCCGAGGCGACGTCCTGATACGGAATCAGCTCCTCGAAGCCGTCGGCGGCTCTTTGACACCAGAGGGCGACGCGGAAGTGCTGGACGGCCGCCGCTTCATCGTCATGCCGGGCCTCGTCAACGCCCACATGCACACCTGGCAGACGGCGCTGAGGTCGGTGGCCTCCAACTGGACCTTTCCGGAGTACGCGCGCTGGGTCCACGCGGGGCTCGCGACGCATTTTCGGCCCGAAGACATCTATATCGCCACCCTGGTCGGCGCGCTGAACCAGATCGACTGCGGCACGACCACCCTGGTCGACTGGTGTCACAACAATCCGACCCCCGCCCACACGGATGCAGGCGTTGCGGCGCTGCGCGCCTCCGGCATCAGGGCGATGTTCATGCACGGCACGCCCAAGCCAGCGCCCAAGCTCGGCGAACCGCCCTACTGGGAGGTTCCGCATCCGCGCGAGGAGATCGCCCGGCTGCGTCGGCAGCTCACCGCAGGCGCAGGCATGATCTCGCTTGGCCTCGGGGTCCTGGGGCCGCATTACGCGGCGCTGGACGTGACTCTTCAGGACTTCCGCCTCGCGCAAGAGTTCGGCCTGATCGTCTCCATGCACCAGGGCGGTGGCCCGCCCAGAAATCCGGAAGGGTGGCAGCGCCTGGAGACCGAGGGCCTGCTCAGTCAACTCGTCAACATCGTGCACGGCAACGACCTCAGCGACGAACAATTGAGCCGCTTCGTGGCCTGCGACGTGCGCTTCACCATAACGCCGGAGTCGGAGCTAATTTCCGGACACGGCCACCCGATTCTCGGCCGCCTGCGCGACCTCGGGGTTTGGCCTTCGATCGGGGCGGATATCGAAAGCGCCCATTCCGGCGACATGCTGACGGCCGCACGCGTCGCGCTCAGCCATCAGCGTTCATTGGACAATGTGGAGGCCCGGCGCCGCGGACAACTCGGCGGCAAGCACGGGCTGCGCGCGCGCGACGCCTTGTCCTGGGTGACGATCGAGGGAGCGCGCATGATCGGCCAGGAAGGCAGGATCGGAACGATTGCGGTCGGCAAGCAGGCGGACCTCGTTCTCATTCGCGCCGACGCGCTGAACCTGCAGCCGATCCATGACCCGATCTCCTCCGTGATCATGCAATCGAATCCTTCGAACATCCATTCGGTGATGATCGCGGGCAGCTGGAGAAAGCGGAATGGACGGTTGATCTGGGGAGACCTTGGGCCTCTCATCGAAGAGCTTTGCGCGTCCGGCCGCAGAATCAGCCGAGATGTCGGCCTCAAGCCCGCAGACCTTCAATAGAACTCTTCTTGCGACGTTTGCGCGCGGCGCCGGCGTGTCGTCGCGGACATGTCGCAAACGCGCTTCGGCCGATGGCGACGCATCGGGGATCGCTTGTGAAGACGCTTCGATGCCCCCGAAGAGCCGCTATTGCGAGCCTGCGTCCGTGACAATCGGCACTCCATATTGCTGAAGCGTCCGATCGATCTGCGGCTTGAGGTCGTCGAGCGCGGCCTGGACCGCCTGCGCCAAGTCTTCGTCCCGTTTCCGCACGCCCATCGCGATGTCGAAGACCATTGGGATGCGACCGGTACCCTGGTCGGTGAGGGGCGTGACGACGAGGGGCGGCGACTGCTGTTTGGCGAAGTATCCCGCCAGGGGTCCCCAGACTGCGGCGACGTCGATCTCGCCGTCAGCGACTGCGCGAACGATGTCGGCTGACGGATTATCCTTGCGGTAGTCGCCGTAAACCAAAAAACCGCGCACATTGTCGACGACACCCCTTTGGGCGAGCGCATGTGCAGGCGGAGTGTTCATGCCGTCGTCGCCGATCAACTGGACGCCGACCTTGCGGGTCCTCAAGCTCGGATCGTCGAAGGAGGAAACCGCCGGATCACCGGCTCGCGACAGGAATACGTAAGTCGACCGGTAGTAGGGACGCGTCTCGCGGATCATATCCAGGCCCGACGGCACGGCCGTCACTAGGTCGCACAAGCCCGCGTTCAGCCCTTCCCGCAAAAAGCCTCGCCGCTGCGCCCTCCAAACATATTCGAGCGGCCGGTGCAAATTGCCGGCAATCATCTGCGCGATCTTATTCTCGAATCCTTTGCCGGCAGCGTCCGAAAACGGAAGGTCGTTGGGGTCGGCGCAGACTCGAAGGGGCGACACGAACGCATGAGCCGCCGACGGCGCGAACGCCGCGATGACAGCGAGGAAGAGCCAGCGCGCTTTCACTGTGCGCTCTGCGCCCAGCGCGGGAGGAAGCCCGCGTGGATCTGCTGGGCGATCTGCGCCGACTTGTCCTTGCATTGTGGATGCCCGTACCCGGACGGGCTCGGCATGTTCGGCGTCACGTCATAGATGATCTCGTCGTTGTGGTCGGGGCCCACTCCGTCCGGCACCTTGTCGAGGCCGAGCGCCTCCCGGACGCGCCATGCGACGTTGTGGTCGGCGCAGGACGTGTCGCCGCTGACTCCGAGCGCTCCGACGAAGTTCTTGTTGGCGTCGTAAAGCGCGAGGCCTCCGCCGAAGGTTACCACTCCACCGGCATGCTTGCCGACAAGCGGGTCGGAAGGAGAACCGTATTTCGATGGGTCACCTTCGTAGAGGAGATTTGGCATGGGAGGGTTGGTGGCCGCGAGCCCGTACAGGTAGCCGCCCGGCTGCGAACCGGCGTAGAGGTTGGCGGTCGAGAATGCAAAGCCCTTGAGGCTCGCCCCGAGCGCGGTGAACGCCTTTTCGGCCGCAATGGCCCGGCTTGCGAGCCATTCGTCGTCCGCGCTGGCGCCGCTCATTGCAACCGCACAGATCTCGCCGTCGCGGGTGACGAGCACGCCCCATTCATTGTTCTCGAAGCCGCCGTTGCTCGGTCCGCCGCTCGGCTTGACGCTGCCTTTGAGGGCCTTCTCGAGCTTGTCATGATCGGCCGGACAATCGGCCGCGTGCACTGCGCAGGTGGCGAAAAGAAGCGCGAACAGAGCCAGTCCGGCCCGGCGACGTAAAACGCGCATGCCTGCTCCTCCGTCTATTTAAGCGACTCGAGATAGGCGGCGACGTCGAGCGCGTCCGAGGGCGTCAGGCCTGTGGACGGCATGGCGTTGCCGGGAACGAAACGCTGCGGATTCAAGACCCAGGCGGCGACATTCTGTTGTGTGTTCCTGAGCAGCCCCGCGACAAAGATGCGTCGCCCCCAGAGGATCAGCGGCGGCCCCACGAGTCCGTCGGCGCCGCGGATACCGGGAATCATGTGGCAGGAGCCGCAGCCCTTTTCCGCGATGAGCTCAGCGCCGTGCCCGGGCGAGCCGACGACGTAAGCCTCGGAGCTTTCTGCGCGCGCCGCAGCGGCCAACAGGCCGAGCACAAGAAGCGACACGCCGGACGTCAGGCGAGCGAGCATGTCCCGATGGTCCAAATCGATATGGTGTTGACCAGGATGGCGATCGTGAAGAGCAGGCTGATCAGGAAACCAGAGGCCGCGAAAACGCGGACCCTCGGCTCGCCCGGCTCGAGCAGGTCGTCATGCACGTCCTCGCGACGGCGGTCCCGAGGGTAGAGGTCGCGCAGGAGACGCCGCCAGAGAAGATACGCGATCGCAACTCCGCCCGCGCCGGCGACGAGGCAGGCGAGATTGATACCCAGCAAGGCCCACCAGACCCAGTTCATGGCGTGAATGAAGTCCGGACGCGGCATCGAACGGGGAAAGCAGGCGTGACTGGCGAGACCGAAGTTCAGGGATTCCTGGAAAGCCCACCCGAGCGGCGGGACCAGAATTCCATAGTAGAGCGCGACAAACGACGGCCAATCGCGCTCCGGGCCTGCAGGTTCAGCTTCGAATGCTGGCGAGGCGGGGTACGTCATCGGCCTAACCCACGCTTAGCCGAGGCGAGATGTAGAGGGTGAAAAAGAACGCCAGCCAGGAGAGGGAGACGAAATACCAGTAGAGCGCGCCGATCATCAGCAGCGCAGTCCGTCTGCGGTCGAAGTAGCCGAGCGCCGCCCATAGGGCGAGGACGAGGAGGATCAGGACGCCGACGAAGAGATGGAGGAAATGGACGCCGGTGATGAGGAAGAACAGCGAACCGTAGGCGTTGGTGTAGGGCGTGAAGGATTCCGTCGCCCAGTCGAACACCTCGAGCACGAGGAAGGCGATTCCGAGCAGGGCCGCAATCAGGAGCATTCCGACAAGGAGCAAACCGCTGCCGTCTCTGACCAGGCGTCTCTCGGCCAGCCAGACGACGCCGGCGCTCACGAGGAGGACGCAGGTCTCCGGGATCGACCAGGTCCACCCGGGCAGAGCGGTTGGCAGCCAGTCCTTTCCGTGTATGACCGCGAGATAATAGTAGGCGAACAGCATGTAGCCGAACAGCGCGCCTTCCGTCGAGATAAGCATGATCATGCCCCACCAACCGCTGGCGTGGCGGCCCATGCTGCCGACCGGCAGTTCCACCCCTTGCGCGATATGCGTCACAGCGGGACTCCTGCTCGTTGCTCAAGCTCGCGCTCCGGCCACAGCCAGACGAGGAGACCGGCCAAGGTCGCGAAGCCCCCCGCGCCGGCTAGCCACCACAGCTGCAATAGAAGGCCGACGAAGAAAGCGGAGATCGCGAGCGTGACAATGAATGGCGCCGGCGAATCCTCAGGCATTTTCAGAATCGCGTCCGGCACGGCGTCGAGGACCGTAGTCGCCAGCGCCTCCTTGCCGTGGTCGAGGGCCATCCCTTCTTGCCACTCCGACCTTCCCACCCCTTCCGGCATGCCGCCTTCCGGAATCCGGTCTTCCCACAGGGGATGCCGGCTGGCGATGCGAGGAATGACCGGGAAGTTGTAGGGCGGCGGGGGCGAGGGCGTCGCCCATTCGAGCGTGCCCGCGTCCCACGGGTTAGGACCGGCCGGCAGTCCGTTCCTGCGGCTCCTCAGGACATTGATGAAGTAGACGAAAAGGCCGACGGCCAGAATGAACGCCCCGATCGTCGTGAGCATGTTGGGCGTCTCCCAGCCGAGGCCCGCTGGATACGTATAGATGCGACGAGGCATGCCCATGAATCCGGTCCAGTGCATCGGCAGGAACGCGAGGTTGAAGCCGATGAGGATGATCCAGAAAGCCACGAGGCCGACCCGCTCGTCGATCAAGCGGCCAGTCATCTTGGGGAACCAGACGTGCAGCGCGCCCAGCACCGCGAACAGGTTGATGCCGATCAGCACGTAATGGATGTGAGCGACGACGAAATAGGTCGACGTCAGCTGCAGGTCCGCAGCCACCGCCGCCGTCATCACCCCCGATACGCCCCCGATGGTGAACATTACGATGAAGGAGGCGAAGTAGAGGAAAGCGCAGGTTATGACCGGACGCCCGGACCAGATCGTCGCAATCCAGGCGAAGACGGCAACCGCGCTCGGGATTGCGATGACGAACGACGCGCCGCTGAAGAACATGAGCGCGAGAAACGGGATCCCGGTCGCAAACATATGGTGCAGCCAGACGCCGAACCCGAGCGCCATGGTCGTGATCGTGCCGAGGACGACGACAGTGTAGCCGACGAGCGGCCGCCGACAGAAGAACGGCAGCGAATCCGACACCATGCCCATCGCCGGCAACACGACGACGTAGACCCAAGGGTGGGCGAACATCCAGAACAGGTGCTGCCAGAGCAGCGGTTGGCCGCCGCCTTCTGGCTTGTAAAAGTGCGTTCCGAAGCGGCGGTCCAGCCACAACAGGAGAAACGCCAGGCTCACCGACGGCACCGCCAGCAGGTTGCCGACCGAGATCGTGGTCGTCCCCCAGGTCAGGATCGGAACGCGGTTGATCGACATCCCCGGCGCGCGCATCCGCATGAAAGTCACGACGAAGTTGGCCGAGCCGACGGTTGTCGATATGCCGAGGAAGATCATGCCCAGGGCATAGAAGTCCATGTTTGGTCCCGGATTGTATTCCCTGAGCGCGTAGGGAACGTAGTTGAACCAGCCGTCATTCGGGACCGAGAGTGTGAGAATGCTGCTGTACATGAAGAGACCAGCCGCCAGGTACAGCCAGTAGGAGAACATGTTCATCCGCGGGAACGCCATGTCGCGGCCGCCGAGAACGAGAGGAAACAGGTAGTTGCTGAAACCCGACAGCACGGGCTGGGCGTAGAGGAAGATCATCGTGATCGCGTGCGCCGAAAACAGCTCGTTGTATTGCTCGGGCCCGACAATCGTCCCGTCCGGCCGGGCGAGCTGCAGCCGGATGACGAGCGCCTCGCACCCGCCGATGATGAGGAAAATGAACGCGGTCACGAGATAGCGGATGCCGACTTCCTTGTGGTCGACCGAGGAAATCCAGCCATAGATCCCGGGCTTTGTCTCCCAGGTGCGCTCGAGCGATTGCGCGATCGGCGAGTCGTAATCGGCGCCGATGACCCGCGGGACCCGACTGTATTCGGCGGCGGTCAAGGGTCCCTCCTATTTGAGCGTCAGAAGGAAGGAGCGGATGCTGTCAAGATCCGATCCGGAAATGTCCAGATCCGGCATCAGCGCGCCGGGCTTGAGTCTCTGGGGGTTCGCGATCCAGCCGGAGAGGTAGCCGGGATTGTTCGGAAGCGTCCCGGCGGCGATGGTCGAGCGCGACATGAGGTGGGTGAGGTCCGGCCCCAGATCGCCATGCGCTACAGTGCCGCGGACGGTGTGGCATGCGGCGCAATGCGCGACGAAGTCCAGTTCCCCGAGACTCGCCTCCTTTGCCTTCGGTATCGAGGCATCGCTCAGCTGATCCTTCCGCCACGCCTCGAACGAGTTCGGCGCATCGGCGAACACCGCGAGGATCATATGCGCGTGCTGCTTGCCGCAGAATTGCGTGCACTCGCCGCGGTAGAAACCGGGCTTGTCGGCCTCGAGCCAAGTCACGTTCGTCTGGCCGGGGATCGTCTGGGTCTTTCCGGCAAGGTTCGGCACCCAGAACTCGTGGATAACGTCGGCGCTCTGCAGCTCGAAGCGGACCGGCTTGCCGACCGGGATGTGGATTTCGTTTGCCGTCACGAAGGACTGCGAGGGATCCTTGTTCACATATCGGAACTCCCACCACCACTGATGCGCCCGGACCTGAATGGTCAGCGCCGGGTTGGTGGGCGGGAGGGCAATATTCGCCAGGGTGATCGACGACCAGGCGACAAACCCGATGATGATGAGCGTCGAGACGCCGACGCCGATGGCGATCCAGCTCGTAGCGCGGCTGTCGAGAAGCGGGATGTCGCCGATGTTGCCCGACCTGGCGCGGAGCGCGACGCCGACGATCACCAGCGCCGCGATCACGATGATCACCACATCCGAGAGGATGAACAGGCCCCAGGTCAGCGGCAGCACCGTGCCGGCCCAATGCCCGTTCGCGTAAAGGTAGCCCATCGGGCTCGCGGCCGCGCCCGACGCCGCGGCCGGGGTGCCCAGTATGGCGGCGGCGTAGACCGCCCGTCGCGCGAATCGGCTCATCCGATCAATCGCCATTTGGAGGCTTGCCGTCGCCAAAGGCCTCGGTGAAGCCCCAGGGATTGGACGTCTGCAGGAACTCCGCAGGCACCTGCTCGACCTTGGGCGACGGCGGCGTGCGTGAGATGGTTTTGCCGAAATTCGGGCCCGACGGGTGGCTGATGCTCTGCACGTATGAGACGAGATCCCAGATCGTCGATTCGGGAAGCATCTCGCCCCAGGCCGGCATCCCGTTGGGGCGCCCCTGATAGATGCTTAGGAATATATTGGCGGGGTTCGCCCCATAGATGTAGCGCCGATCGCTCAAAGAGGGTCCCATGCCGCCCCCGCCGTTCGGCGCATGGCAGCCGACGCAGTTGAAGTGAATGAAGTCGCGCATGCCGCGCGTCGCCGCGTCGTATTCGCCGGCCACGGGGTTGTTGATGTGGGGCGCGAGATTGACGTTGCCCGGGTAGAGATCGGACACGGGCACGTGCAGGATCGGGTTGGCGGAGGCGGACGACGGCGCTGTCGCCCCCGGCGTCGCCTGAATCGGCGGCAGGCCGGATTCGGAGCGCACCGACGAGCCGGGCTCGTCCGGCATGCCCATCTGATTGTCCGTGTTCGGCTGGGCCCGCGCGGGCAAAACCAGAAACAGGACGATGGTCGCGGCGGAGGCCCAGAGCTTCATGGTCCCCTCCAATCAAGGTTTCGGCTGAGGCGGCGGCGCATTCGACGCTTCCTCCTTCGGAATGCTGAACACGAGCAGCTCGGCGCCGCCGTCGGTGTAGCTCGGCAGGTCCTGGGTCGCGCCGACAAAGCCAAGCGCCGCGTTGCGCACCCGTGGGTCGACCTGGTAGTTGGCGACGACGCCGGGCCAGCCGCCGACGCCACAGAGGATCGCCACGTATTGCCGGCCGTCCGAGCCCTGATAGCTGACAGGTTGGCCGATGAACCCCGATCCGGCGTGGAACTTCCAGAGAAGCTTGCCGGTCTTGGCGTCGACGGCTTTGAACCAGCGGTCCATCGTGCCGTAAAAGGCGACGTCTCCCGCCGTGACGAGCGCGCCGCTCCACACGGGCATGTTTTCCTTGATGGACCAGATCTTCTTACGCTGGACAGGGTCCCAGGCCATAAACTCGCCGCGGTATCCGCCCGGTCCGGCGAACATGTCGACCGTCGCGCCGACATAGGGCGTGCCAGCGATGTAGGCTACCTCAGAGGTCTTGTAGTTCATGCAAAGGTGCTGGTGGGGCACGTAAAGAAGCTTCGTGCGTGGCGACCATGCAGTGGGCTGCCAGTCCTTGGCGCCCGGCGAGGCGGGGCACACGTTCTTGACGTTTCGCCCGAGGGTGTTCTTCAGCTCCTCGTTGGGAATGATGCGGCCGGTCTTGAGATCGACGCCCTTGTAGCCGTTCACCGTGTCGTAGGCGTCGGCGCTGATGACTTCGCCGGTGGCGCGATCGATGACATACATGTAGCCGTTGCGGCCCGGATGAATCAGCACCTTGCGGGTCTTGCCGCCGAGGTCGAGGTCGACAAGCACGTTCTCGTTGATCTCGTCATGGTCCCAGAGATCATGCGGGTTGAACTGGTAGGCCCAGCGCGCAAACCCGTTGTCGGGATCGCGGGCGAAGTCGGTCGAAGCCCACATGTTGTCGCCCGGCCTCTGGTTCGGGTTCCAGGGCCCTGGGTTCCCGGTGCCGTAGTAGAGCAGGTTGAGATCGGGATCGTAGGAGAACCAGCCCCACATGCTCGCCCCGCCGATCTTCCAGGCGTCCGGCGGCCAAGTCGTGACGCCGAGGTCCTTACCTCTCATGAAGTCATAAAAGGGCTTGAAGTCCGGTCCGATCCGCACGTCCTTGTCGGGGCCGGTGCCGTAGGCAATGTAGTCGATCTTTCCGGTTTTCTCGTCGAGCGCAGTGATTCGGCCGCGTACGCCGAGTTCGCCGCCGCTGATGCCCACGAACACTTTGCCCTTCACCACGAAGGGCGCGGCCGTCGTCGTCTCGCCGAGGTTGATGTCCCCCGTTTTCGTTGCCCATTGTTCGGCGCCGGTCTTCGCGTCGAGCGCGACCACATGGTTGTCGAGCGTGACGAGGAAGATCCGGCCGTTGTCATAGGCGATGCCGCGCGTAACGACGTCGCAGCAGGCGACGCCCTGGGCCGCCCGGTCCTGGTCCGGAACATAGGTCCATTTGAGGTCGCCGCTGGTGGCGTCCAGCGCGAAGACCTTGTTCGGGTACGGGCTGATCACGTACATCGTATCGCCGATGATCAGCGGCGCGGCCTCCTGGCCGCGCGCCTTGCCGGTCGAGAAGGTCCAGGCGACCTGCAGATTGCCTACTGTCTTTGTGTTTATCTGATCGAGCGGGCTGAAGCGGGTGTTGGCGTAATCGTGCTGCGCCATGACCCATTGTTTCGGGTCCTCGGAGAGCTTCTGAAGATCCTGCTCCTGCTGCCCCTGTTGCTGCTGGGCCTGCTGCTGCCCCTGAGGCTGTTGTTGGTCTCGCGGTCCCAGCCCCTGCGCCCGAGCGAACGACGGCGACAAGGCCAGGCCAATCAGCGCTGCGCAAACGAATGTCGACCGCATGAGCCCTCCGGGATCAACGACGCAAGGCGTAAAGAGCGGAACGCTGAGGCTAAGCGACTGACTTCGAGGGGCGCCCTCTCAGCCGCATTCATGCGGTTGAGCAGGGAGCCGAGCGCGAAGACCGAGTAGAGTGTCATCAGCAGTCCGGCGGGGACCCACATCAAAAGGCCGCCGAGCTGTTGATCTTGGAGCCAGGTCACGCCCCAGGCCGAGGTGGTCAGTTTGTGAACCGAAAACAGAGGCTGGGCGGCGAACGTCAGCAGGGCGCCGAGAAGCGACATCTGCAAGCCGGTCGCGGTGACGATCAGAAATGCGACGAGGCCGCTCGATCGGAATGCGACGAGCCAAAGGGCCAGCGCCGCGCCGATCATCGAGAGATGCATCAACCAATAGACGCCGTTGTTGCGGAGCGTTTCGTCATAGGCGAGCGGCGTGTGCCAGATCCAGAACACGCCGAAGAAAGCGAGCGTCGCGGCGACGGCGGATGCGCCTCTGGCCGAGCCGGCGAGCGAAGTCCGTTCGCCGGCGAGACCGGAGGCGATGAGCGGCGCCGCGATAAGGATGAAAATGACGTGTTGAGTCTCTCGGGCTGAGAACAGGGCGACGCTGATATTGCAGAGAGGCGAGATGAACCCGAGCGCGAGAACCAGCATCCCAGCGAGCAGCGCGCCTCTCTGACGCCGGTTCGGCTCGCGCAGTATTGAGGACCACCAATAAAGGCTAAGCGTGGCGAGCGCCAACACGACGATCAGCTTCGGATCGAAATTCCAGACTTCGGAGCCTGGAACCGGGGGAGCACCGCAGTACGGAACAAAGACTGTCATCGGTTGAGACCCTCCGACTAGACTTCGAACGGCCGATACTCAAACCTCGCGCACTCGCCCCGAAAACGATGTTCACGATCACAGCGTAAACAGACCTCACTCGAAAAAGTTCCAATGTCGCTAGGGCAAAAGTAAGGCGTCCCTCGGCCGGCCGATCCGGCGCAGACGGAACTCCGCCTCCAGAATGGAAGTTGAGTTGCAGCAAGGAGACCCGACATGGACCAAATTTGCGAGCTGCGGAATGACGTCCGCGAGCTGCGGAACGAGGCGGCGACGACGCCGGTGCGGGGCGTGTGGGCGAGGGGTGGCCCGGTGTTTTCCCACCTTTCGGAAGACACGGTGAACGGGCTGGAAGGAGCGGCGATCGCGACCTTCGGAGACGCCGCGTCCCTCGGAATGTGGGCCTTCGCAACCGGCAGTCTGATGACGGGCCTGTTTCAAGCCAATGTCTTGCCCGAGTCCCACGCGTCAGCGCTGTATCCGCTGATGCTGGCGTACCCGGGCCCGGTTCAGTTCATCGCGGGGCTCTTCCTGTTCCGGCGCAACAACAATTTTCTCGCAACCGCCTTCTGCTCCTTCGGCGCGTTCCATGCGGCGCGCGGGGCTCTCCTTTTGTGCGCAAGCCAAGGGTTGCTGCCGGCCGGGACGCCGGTCGACCTGATGCAGGGGGCCATGCTCGAGGCGTTCGCCTATATTTCGCTGTCGCTGCTGTTGGGCGCTTTTAAGATGAACGTGGTTCTTGTGCTGACGCTGTCGTGCACCGCCGTTGCGTTTGCGCTCGCCGGCGTCGGCTTCATGGCGCCGGCGGTCGAAGCGGGCAGGATCGGCGGGTGGTTCATGTTGGCGGCAGCCGCCTTCGCCTACTACGGCGGGAGCGCCGTCTTGGTGAACACCGCATGGCGCCGGGTACTTCTGCCGGTCGGCGGCATGATCTGAGCCTCTATCAAAAGGTGCGCCACAGCTGGGGTGTGATCCCTCTCACGGCGCGCAGCGGAGCCTTGTGCTCAATTAGCATCAACGCGCAAGGGCGCGGCAAGCAGAAGGGGATCGATCATGTCACACCGAAAGCGTTTGCGGGAACTGCGGCTCGGCATCGGCTTCGAGGCAGAAGCGCTGATCTCGGACCTTGGCCCTGAAGCGTATTGGGTCGCGCGCCGTCGGGCGCAGGAAGCAAGCAGCGACGCGATGGCGAGAGACTGGAGCGGCGTAGCGCTGGCGATCCAGCGCAGGACGGGAAGAGGCTCCGCCTGGTTGATCCCGGCGATTTTCCAGTGAGAGCCTTGCCACGGATTTGGGCGGGCGAGAGATATCCTGATCCGGGCACGCGGCACGGCCGACTGGGGCGGCGCAAAGGCGCACCCACTAACGTGCTGCGCCCCATGCGCTCGCGCCGACCGACCGCAGAACGAGGAGCAACACGATTGCGCCCATCGCCGCGTCGATGATCAGGCTCGTGAGGCCTGCAGCGATATGAATATCGAAGCGGGGCAGTAGCCAGACGCCGATCAGCGCTCCAACTATCCCGACTGCGGCGTCGCCGACCAACCCGAAACCCGAGCCCCGCATGACCCGGCCGACGAGGTACCCGGCGGCGCCGCCGACCAGCAGAATGACGATCATGCGTTCGTCGGAATAGTGCATGCAACGTTCCTCCGGCGTCCGAATCAGCCTGACGCCGATAAAGATAGCAGTTTCGACTTTCTTAGGCCTCAGCGCGCGGGCCGGCGCGTCTGGTTCAGTCGAGCCGCTTCCACTGATTGGCGATGAAGCCGCGCGCGTCGATCCTTTCCGACGCGGTGATGCGCGGATTTTTGCCGACGCATTCCCATGAATAGATCGTATCGTGCCCCGTGGTGGCCATCGGGACGACCGCCGAGCCCGGATTCTCCGCGCAATAGTTTTCCGCGCCCTTCGAGACGCGCGAGACGTCGGCCTTGGCGCAGGACAGATTAGCCCCGTAATTGCAGAGCCAAACCGCGCCGCGCATGCACCGGTAGACGGTGCTCTTTTCGACCTGCTCCGGAGCGACAGGCGTCAGATAGAAAAGCCGGATCGCCTGGATCACAAGCTCTGGCGGGATGGGCTTCGGCAAATCGTCGTCGCCGATCCTGGCGCAGTAGGCGCCGAGATCTTCAGCGCGCGCGCCGGCCGAGGCGCAGCACGAGCTCGCAGCGGCGAGTGCTACGGCGAACGGCAGAACCTTCAGCATGAAGTCGTATCCTCGCTGCGGGGCGGGTCAGCTTCAGCGCCGGGAGGGCCGGCGTCAATTGCGCCAAGCGCGCGAATAGAATTTCTCAGGAGAAATTAATTACGTCATCAGGTTGACAATTTCGCCGCCCCCGCGCTACGACCATTCCAACAACTGGAAGGAGTTTTCGTTGACGTCGCGCGTCGAGTTGCTTCCAGTGTTCATCGTCTCCAACCGGCTGGGATTGAGCGTCGGATTCCTCGATCTTGCCCGGCGCTCGGGGATTGGACCTCCTTACGTCATGGTCGGAAAAGAAGCCCGGTACGTTTGGCCCGCAGTGGTCGCGTGGTCGGCCAGGTGCGGTTTGCCGCCCGCGAAGGAGGCTGCAACCGCGGTCGAATCGGCCCCACAAACGCCGCTGCTCCGTCAGCAGGCTTGCGAACCTGTGGGTTGACGAAGCCGCTCGTCGTCGCTCGGGCTTTATGCGCCGTCCGCGAGTCCGATGAACAGCATCCCCGATGCGACGCCCGCTAGATCGCAAAGTGTGTCGAGGCCGCCGCCGAGCGGCGCGACCATGTTGAAGCCCAGCGCCAGCAGCGCGGCGGCGAGCGCTCCGCTCACGATCATACCCCTAGTCACGGGAAAATCTCCGAATTCCGATTGGGCCCCCAAGGCGCGGCTCCGCGCCGCGCCCTGCGGGCTAAACGGGGAAGGCGGCGCGTGGTTCCCACGAGAGAAGGCCCTCGAGGCCGTTCGCTTTCGGGCGAGCCGCAATTGCAGAATCGTGGGAGCGTCCAGCTTGACGTCGCGGCTTGATCCGTTAGCTTCAGATGGTCCGAAGCGCCGAAAAAATCCCAATGGGCCGACGCTGCAGCGCTGGCCGGGCGTTCAACACATTCCCAACGGCCGGTAGCGTGAACTTTCAGGATTCTCCATCCCCTCGATTTGTGCTCCCGGGCGCCGCCTGATGCCGCGCCGCGGAGGCAGCGCAGACCTGCCGCTCCACGGCGGCCGCGTGCCGAAATGGCTCGGCGATCGCATGACGCGCCTCGGCTCGGTGATCGCCGAGGCGATCGTGCTCGAATACGGGCGCGACGAGCTTTTGCGACGGCTCGCGCATCCCTTCTGGTTTCAGTCCTTCGGCGCCGTGATGGGGATGGACTGGCATTCGTCCGGCGTCACGACTTCGGTGATCGGGGCGTTGAAGCGCGGGCTCGAGCCGCTGTCGGGCGAGCTCGGCGTGCATGTCTGTGGCGGACGAGGCTCCCATTCGCGCAAGACGCCGCAGGAGCTGGTCGCGATCGGCGAGCAGGTCGGGTTCGACGGCGCGGCTCTTGCGGCGGCGAGCCGCCTCGTCGCCAAGGTCGACAGCGCCGCCGTCCAGGACGGGTTCGACCTCTACCTGCACGGCTTCATCGTCACCGATGACGGCCATTGGGTCGTCGTGCAGCAGGGGATGAACGGCGAAAAGCGCCAGGCGCGGCGCTATCACTGGCTGTCGGAAGGGCTGAAGAGCTTCATTGAGGAACCTCACGCCGCCATCGACGGGATCGACCAGGGGATCATCGTCAACCTGACCGACGCGCGCGCCGAGGCCTCGCGCCGGCGCCAGATTGACATCCTCGGCGACCTCGGGCCGGACCGGATCGAGCGGGAACTGGCGAGGCTGGGGTCCGGCGCGACGAAGCCCGAGGCGCCGCTGCAGCCGTTCCTGCCGCATCTCGTCATGCCGGCGCGGCACGAGGTGCGGCCCGAGGACATCGTCGTCCGCCGCCTGCACGCGAATCTCGCTGCGGCCGCCGACCGCGGCCCGAAGGATTTCGCCGAGCTTTTGCTGGTGCCGGGGGTAGGCGCGCGGACGGTGCGGGCGCTCGCCCAGGTCGCCGAGGTCGTTCACGGCGCGCCCTATCGGTTCAGCGACCCCGCCCGGTTCTCGATCGCCCACGGTGGCAAGGACCGCCACCCCTATCCCGTGCCGCTAAGAGTTCTACGACCGCACGATCGCGGTGATGAAGGCGGCGGTCGTAAAGGCGAAGCTCGGCCAGTCGGAGGAGTTGGCCGCGATCAGGCGCCTCGACGCCCAGGCGCGCAGGCTCGAGACGCATGCCCGCGGGCCCTCGGTCGAGGCATTGTTCGCCGAGGAGCGGGAGAACTCGCACGGTTTTAGCGGCATGAGCGTGTTCGGGCCGGAGCCCGCGCCGGAGACGGCGTCCGTGAGGCGAACGCGTTAGGGCGACGCGCTGTCGCCCCAGCAGGGCAGGCTGCGCTGGCGCCCAAGGCCTCTGAGGACAAGATGGACGCTGCGGTCGCCATCGCCTGTCTCGACGGCCAGGCAAAAGCCAGGGGCAATGAGGGCGCGGCGATCTGGGGGTTCTCACACGCGATGCGAGCGGGCGACGGCGGGGTCCTGATGGTGCGGAACGGTAATATTTTCGCCAATCTACCCGAGCGCCTGCCCGAGGAGGAGGCGACCCTGCTCGCCTCGCATCCGGGGGCGGTTGTCGAGCGAATCGTGTCGACGGGGCAGGGGAGCCCGCCGGGATTTTGGTATGACCAGGATTGGGCGGAATGGGTGGTCGTTCTCGCGGGTGCGGCGGGCCTGTCGATCGAGGGCGAGAAGACGGCGAGAATTCTGCGGCCGGGCGATTACGTCGAGCTTCCGGCAAAAGTCCGTCATCGAGTGGAGTGGACGGACCCGGACCGGCCGACTGTTTGGCTGGCGGTGCACTGGAAGGGGAGGTTGACGGCGGTCGCCGCGCCTGTCGCCACTCACGATGATCGCCTTGGCGCTGTCCCCATGGACCGAAATCCTCGTCCTTCGAGCCCCGCCTTCGGCGCTCCTTGAAGCGCGAGGATCTCTACTTGCGCCGACGCTTATTCCAGCCGGCGCCGCATACCCTGTGCTCGTTCCGCAGCGCCTCGCAGCGGCCTCGAAAGCACAGGATCGAGGGATCCGACGCAGACTCGTCGATCAGCCGGATCGTCACAGCCAGAGGCGAAAAACTGCCTCTCCCCGCATGTCGACGCCGGTCTGTCGCCAGCCCCTGGACCGGTAGTAGGTCGCGGCCTTCGTGCCTGGACCGGTCGTCAGGAAGGCTTGGCGATGTCCGGCCTGCCTCAACCGCGCCACTGCCTCGTCGAGCAGCGCGGTTCCATGGCCGCATCCCTGAGCGCCGTCGATGACGAAGAGGGCCCAGACGTAGCCCGTCTGGTGGTTGGCGCAAACAAAGCCCTGCACGCCGGTTTCGTCCTCCGAGACGAGAAAGATCGCTTCGTCGAGATACCAGGCGACCTCCGCTTCGGTGACGAGCGAGGGGTCGGTCAGCCGGTTCTCCGTCGTCCCGTGCCGCACTTCCCGGATACGGGACAGGTCGGCGCGCGTGGCGCGTCTCACGATGGCGCACATGGCGCGAATTTTATCGCAGGCGCCCAGGGCTTATCCAGAGCGATCCGCTTGGAAGCCGAAAAAGGGCCTCGAGAGAAGGGAAGTGCCTTGGCCCGAAATTTGCTGGCCTATGGGTGCGCGCTCCCGCAGTAGCGAACAGGGCCAGAGACTGACCTCCCACAGCCTCCGCCGTTCGCCGCCGGGACCTCCCCTTCAGGCGGCGAGCGCGCCCCATCTTGCGGACGCTAGGGCGTGGCTTGTCCGTCGCGCTGTCGTTGCCGCCTGTGATCCAAATGACGCACCGATGAGCAAGCGGTTCCAAAACCGCGTCGCTGTCCGGCCCCGGGAGCGCGATGAGGAGGCGCCTCGACATCGCCGATTTGCCGAAGCAATGTGGCCTTCGCCCGGCTGAACCGCGAAAGAAGGCGACGGGACCGAACCCTCGCGCTCGCAAGGGAGGAAAGGCATGTACCCAGGTCTGCATGCGATCGCCCGCGCCGATCACCCGGCGGTCGTCATGGCGCGTTCGGGCGAGACCGTGACCTATCGGGAGCTCGAGGCGCGCAGCAACCGGCTCGCGCATCTCCTGCGCGCCGTCGGCCTCAGGCGAGGCGACCATTATGCCGTCTTCCTCGAGAACCACCCACGCTTCATCGAATGCGACGCGGCGGGCGAAAGGTCGGGACTCTATTTCACCAACGTCAATTCGTTTCTGACCGCCGCCGAGCTGGCCTATGTCGTCAACAACAGCCTCTCGAAGGCGCTGATCACCTCGCAGTCCAGACGTGAGGTCGCCCTCGCGGCGCTCCGCGAATGCCCGAGCGTCGAGCTTTGCCTCGTCGTCGATGGCGCGGGCGACGGCGAGCGGGTCAAAAACCTCGACGAGGCGACGTCGGCGTTTCCGGCGACGCCGATCGCCGACGAGTTGCTCGGCGCGGCAATGCTCTACTCGTCGGGAACCACGGGTAAGCCGAAGGGCGTGCTGCGGCCGCTGTACGACTTTCCGCCCTCCCGACCCCACCCGGTGTTCCCGGTCTACATGAGGAACTGGCGATTCCGCGAGGGCATGACCTATCTCATGCCGGCGCCGCTCTATCATTCCGCACCGCTGGTCGGCGCCGCGGGAACGATTCGGCTCGGGGGCACGCTGATCGTGATGGAGCATTTCGAGCCGGAAGAGTACCTCCGGCTCGTCGAGAAGCATCGCGTCACGCATTCGCAGCTCGTGCCGACGATGTTCTCCCGCATGCTGAAGCTGCCCGAAAGCGTGCGCCGCCGCTACGACCTGTCGTCGCTGGAGGCCGTCGTCCACGGCGCCGCGCCCTGTCCGCTTCCGGTGAAGAGGGCGATGATCGACTGGTGGGGTCCGATCATTTACGAATACTATGGCGCCACCGAAGGCATGGGCCTAGCGATGTGCGATACTGCCGAATGGCTTGCCCATCCGGGCACGGTCGGCAGGACGGTCGCCGGCGAACTTCATGTCCTCGACGACGACATGGGCGAGGTTCCGACCGGGCATACGGGCAAGCTCTGGTTCAAGACGGCGTCGCCGTTCCAATATTTCAACGACCCGGTCAAGACCGCGCAGGCGAACTCGCCAGACAGTAGCATGAGCACCGTCGGCGACATCGGCCGCGTCGACGAGGACGGCTATGTCTACCTCACCGACCGCGCGGCCTTCATGATCATCTCGGGCGGGGTCAACATCTATCCGCAGGAATGCGAGAACCTGCTCGTCACGCATCCCAAGATCGCCGACGCCGCGGTGTTCGGCGCGCCGAACGAGGAGATGGGCGAGGAGGTCAAGGCGGTCGTGCAGCTCATGCCGGGTTTCGAACCCGGCCCGGAAACGGAGGCCGAGCTGATCGGCTTCTGCCGCGAGCGTCTCGCGCACCACAAATGCCCGCGCTCGATCGACTTCGAAGCGCAATTACCACGCTCCCCGACCGGCAAGCTTTTCAAGAGCGCGCTGCGCGACCGCTATTGGAAGGGCCACGAGAGCCGGATTCTTTGACGACCGCCTCCCTTCTCCCCGCTCGCGGGGAGAAGGTGGCGCGAAGCGCCGGATAAGGGGCAACGCGAACCTCTTTCGTTGGCGTAGCCCCTCACCCCGGCCCTCTCCCGCAGGCTGGGCGAGGGGGTGCGAAGCGCCGGATGGGGAGAGGGGGAGTTTCATGAGCGCATCATGTCGGCGAGCGCGTTGCGCATCGACGTGCTCGGGATGCTGAACAGGCCGCCGTAGGGGAGATCGAGGTCGACGATGACGAAGACGGCGACCGTGATCGAGATCGCCGACAAGGCGATGACGAGGATGGTGACCGGATTGGCCGGCGCGGTGAGCCCGAGGCTCGCGAATAGGATGACGAGCCAGAGCACCAACACCCAGTAGAAGGGCGCCGAGATCGATTCGCGCCCGCCCTCGATCACCGCCCAGCGGGCGTTGACGACGTCGGAATATTCCTGCGCACACTGGGCTTGCAGTCTCTGATGCAGCGGGTCCTTCGGCTCGAGCGAGTTGATCTCCTGCCCGACCGCGTTGATGATGGCGCCGAGGACATGGCTCTCGCCGACGAGGGGCATGCCGGCGACGTCGGGATAGCGGACGCCCGCCGGCGGTTTTTCATCCGGCCAGGTGCTGGCGATGACGGCGGCGACATATTCTTCGAGCTGCCCGCGGATCCTGTCCGTCTCCGGCCCGTATTCGCGCAGGTACTCGTCCAGCTGCGTAAGCTCGGCGGCGTATGTTCCGCGCGCGGTGTAGGCGGAGTCGAAGCCCGCCTTGACCGAGGTCGTCAGAAGGCCGAGCACGATCGCGGTGAAGGTGACGAGCAGGTTGATCGTGAGCTGCACCAGCACCATCGCTTCCGGCGAATGATGCTTCTCTGGCAGGCGAGTCCTGACGTAGTACCCGAGGCCCGCTGCCGCCAGCAGCAGGAAGAGAAGCAGGGCGGTGGACCCTAGATCGAGCATGCAGAACGCTTGTCCGTGGCGCGGGCCGGGAAGCGATAGCGTCCAGCCGCGGCGTTGTCACGCGGGCCGAACTCGACAGCAGCGCGGGGTCGCGGAGCCGAGGACTCGCTGCGCCTCTTGCTCTCAGGCGGCGTTTGCCGGGAACTGGGTCTGGGCGATGTGGCTGTAGGTGCGCCCTTGCGCCAAGAGTTCGCCGTGCCGGCCGCGCTCGACAATCCGCCCGCGGTCGATGACGCAGATTTCGTCGGCCTGCGCGACCGTCGACAGCCGGTGGGCGATGACGATGGTCGTTCGCCCCTCACAGAGCGTGTGCAGCGCCTTCTGGATCGCCTGCTCCGACTCGGAATCGAGGGCCGAGGTCGCTTCGTCCAGAAGAATGATCGGCGCGTCCTTGAGGAAGGCGCGGGCGATGGCGATGCGCTGGCGCTGTCCGCCGGAGAGCTGCATGCCGTGCTCGCCGCACTGCGAGTTATAGCCGTCCTCGAAGCCCATGATGAAATCGTGCGCGTAAGCCGCCTTGGCGGCGGCGACGATTTCCGCTTCGCTCGCTCCGGGGCGGCCCATGGCGATGTTGTCGCGCACCGAGCCTTTGAACAGGAAGTTCTCCTGGGCGACATAGGCGATCTGCCGGCGCAGCGAGTTTCGCGTCACGGTCGCGATGTCGACGCCGTCGCAAAGGATCTGGCCCAACTCGACGTCGTAGAGCCGCAGGATCACGTTCATCACCGTCGACTTGCCGCCGCCGGACCGGCCGACCAGGGCCGTCGTCTTGCCGGCTTCGGCGACGAAGTTCACCGAATGCAGCACGCGCTCTTCCTTGCGGTAGCCGAAGACGACGTCGCGGAACTCGATCCGCCCCTGCCTCACCGCGAGCTCCGGCGCGCCCGGCGGGTCTTCCTCGAAATCGCGCTCGTCGAGGAAGTCGTAAAGCAGCCCGACGCCGAACAGCGACGACGACAGGTCGACGTGCAGCCGCGCCACGCGCTTCATCGGCTCGTATAGCATAATGACCGAGGTGATGAACGAAAAGAGGCTGCCCGGCGGGTTGCCGCGGACGATGACGGTGAAGCCGCTGTAGAGCACGACCGCGGCGATGGCGAAGCCGCCGAGGCTCTCCATGATCGGACTGGTGCGCGAACTGACTCGCGCCAGCTTGTTGGCCGCCGTCTCGAAGCTGCGGATCGCGCCGTTCTGCCGGTTGCGCATGAAGTTTTCGAGGGTGAAGGCCTTGACGATGCGGATGCCCTGCGCCGTCTCCTGCAGCAACTCCATCATCTGCATCGCGCCCTGGAACTCGCTCGCCATGATCTTGCGCACCCGGATGCCGATCTTGCGCACCCCGACCGCCGCCAGGGGTACGAACATCAGGGCGAAGGCCGAAAGCAGCGGGTCCTGCGACACCATCACGATCACCAGCCCGACGATGGTCAGCGCGTCGCGCGATAGCGTGGTGATCAGCAGGTTGAGGACGCTGCTCGCCGACTGGGCGATGAAGCTCTGCCGGGCGATGAATTCGGACGAGTGGGAGCGGCTGTAGTAGCCGACCTTCATTCTCAGCATCTGGTCGAAGATGCGCTGCTGGACGTTGGCGACGATGCCGTTCGCCACCCGCGACAGCACCACCTGCTGGCCGTAGGTCGCCGCGCCCTTGACCGTGTAGATCGCCACGATCGCCGCCGTGATCTCCCACACCGCGCTCATGTCCCGGCCGACGAAGATCTTGTCGACGATCTTGCCGATGATCCAGGCCGACAGCGACGTAGTGATCGCGATCAGGGCCATCATCCCGAAGGCGAACAGGTAGCCCTTCCAGTGCTTGGCGCCCTGGTCGAGGAGGAGCCGCCGCAAAACGGCGTTCGAGGGCGAATGAAGAATCGAGCCTACGCGATCGCGTATTGCGCGCCAGAGTGACAATGATCCCGTCCTTCGCGGCGCCTGCCGTTCGACGCGCGTTCCAGCCGACCGCTGGTGTCCCCGCGGCCGTCCGGGGCCTCCTTATCATTCGGGGCGGAATTATGGAAATGGCGCCGCCTCGGGCTCACGCCTTCTTTCCGCCCTTCTCCTGCTTGAGCGCGGCGTGATACTTGCACCGAATCACGGAGAGGTCGACCGAGGGCGGGGGGAAGGAAAGCTTGAGGTCCTCCATCGTGTCGGCCATGATCTGCGACACCGCGAGATTGCGGAACCACTTGTGGTCGGACGGAATCACGTACCACGGCGATTCCTTCGTGTTGGTTGCGCGGATCGTGTCCTCGAACGCCTCGATATAGTCGTCCCAAAGCAGTCGTTCGGTGTAGTCGGATTCGCTGATCTTCCAATTGCGGTTCGGGTCGTCGAGGCGCTGCTCGAATCGAGCCAGCTGTTCCTCCTTGCTGATGTGCAGAAAGAACTTGATGACCGTGGTGCCGTTGTCGATCAGCAGGGCCTCGAAATCCCGGATGTGCTGGCAGCGCGTCGTCCAGGTCGCCTTGTCGATCAGCTTGTGGACCCGCGGCACGAGCAGGTCCTCGTAATGGGAGCGGTTGAAGATGGCGATCTCGCCCTTTCCGGGCGCATGCGGATGAACCCGCCAGAGGAAATCATGCTCGAGTTCGATCGGCGTCGGCTGCTTGAAGCTGACCACCTGGGTCCCTTGAGGGTTGAGGGCGGTGAAAACGTGCTTGATCGTGCCGTCCTTGCCGCCGGCGTCGAGCGCCTGCAGAACGACGAGGATCGAGTGCGTGTGCTCGGCGTAGAGCAGGATTTGCTGCTTGAAGAGCTTTCGCAGATAGACCTCGGTTTCCTTCTTCGCCTCGTCGTGTAGCTCGTGCTTGCCGGTGTAGGCCGGATCGAGCTTATTGAGTTTGACCTTGGCGTCCGGTTCGACGCGGAACTCTTTGCGGTAGTCCATTGGCGCCGCCTGCTCTCGTTTGACGCCGCCCCCGAAGGGGCGGGTCTGGGCGATGGTCGGTTGCCGGCGGCGAAAAGGCAAGCGCAGCAGATGACAAGGCCGTGACGATGCGCCATCGTGGGCGAGTCCTGGGAGGGGCGGCGTCTCGCCGCCAAGGCGCGCGCGGGACGCGCGCCCTCCGTGGGAAGGCGCCGAGACTATGAGGCTTCCGATTTTTGGCGGGCTCCTGCCGATCAAGCCGCGCGAGGCGCTGCGCGAAAGCTGGGCAGGGCTGACGCTCGCGTCGATGAACATCCCGCAGGTTCTCGGCTACACGCGGATCGCCGAGACGCCGGTCGTCACAGGCCTCTACACGGTTCTTCTGCCCCTCGTCGCGTTCGCGACCTTCGGCTCGTCGCGCCATCTGGTCGTCGCGGCGGACTCGGCGACCGCGGCGATTTTCGCCAGCGCGCTGTCGCGCATGGCGGCGCCTGGAAGCGAGCATTACGTGGCGCTCGCGGGCATGGTCGCGCTGCTGACCAGCGGCCTTCTGGCGCTGGCCCGCGTCTTCCGGCTCGGATTCCTCGCCGACTTTCTCTCCCGGACGGCGCTGACCGGCTTTCTCGCGGGCGTCGGGGTTCAGGTCGCCGCCGCGATGCTCGGCGACATGACCGGCGTCGGCGTAACGTCGCGGCGAACTCTCTTCCAGCTCTGGGAGCTGATCCGCGGCCTGCCGTCGCTCGAACCGCGAATGCTCGGCCTGTCGATCTTGGTGACGGCGAGCATCCTCCTCGGCCGGCGGTTCGCGCCGAGATTCCCGGTTTCGCTCGTCCTGGTCGTCGGATCGATCGCCGCAAGCGCCTCGCTTCGCCTCTCGGAACACGGCTTTGCGGTGATCGGGCCGGTGCCGGGCGGTCTGCCGTCGCTCAGGCTGCCGATGGTCAGCTGGAGCGAGACAGTGGCCCTCCTGCCGGTTTCGATCTCCTGCTTCGTGATGATCATCGCCCAGAGCGCGGCGACGTCTCGCGCTTACGCGATCCGGCATCGGGAACGGGTCGACGAGAACGCGGACATCCTCGGGCTGGCGGCGGCGAACGCGGCCGCCGCGATCAGCGGCGCCTTCGTCGTGAACGGCAGCCCCACCCAGACGTCGATGGCCGAAGCGGCCGGCGCGAGGAGCCAGGCCGCTCAGCTCGCGTTCGCCGCGATCGTGCTGCTTGTCCTGTTGTTGCTGACCGGCCCGCTGCAATACTTGCCGCGTTGCGTGCTCGCGAGCATCGTCTTCACGATCGCCGTGCGCATGGTCGACGTGTCGAGCCTCCGCGACATGCGTCGGGAACACCGGGGCGAATTCCTGCTCGCCATTCTCACTGCCGCGGCGGTGGTGGCGGTCGGCGTCGAGCAGGGCATCCTGTTTGCGATCGGCTTCTCGCTCGTGCGGCACGTCCGCCACAGCTATCGGGCGCATGCGCTGGTGCTGGTTCCGGACGAGAGCGGACGGTGGCGTCCGGCGCCGGCTGCGCCGGGGATGCAGACCGCGCCCGGGCTCATCGTCTACCGCTTCGGCTCGGATCTGTTCTACGCCAACGCCGACCGCTTCGCCGACCAGGTGCGCGAACTGATCGACAAAGCGCCTGCGCCGGTCAAATGGTTCGTCATCGACGCCGAAGCGATCTCGGACATGGACCTCTCGGCGGGACAGACGGTCGGCGCCCTGCTCGAAGAGCTTGCGGGGAAGGGCGTCCGCGTCGTCTTCGGTCGGGTCAGCCCGTACCTCCTTGCCGATCTGCGTCGGCATGGCATCGCCGCAGCGCTCGGGGAGGAGCGGATTTTCGGCTCGCTGCACGAAGCGCTCGACGCCATCCGCGCCGACGGCTGGGCGGCCGGCTCGGACGCGCTGAATACGATCATCATCCGATAGTCCCGAAACGGGCCGGCGCGCCCGCCGCGTGGACGGTCGAGGTTCACGACGACAACTTTTGCCTTGACGGCAGGCAACGCCCTGCGCTCTTCTGTGAAAGGGCTGAATCGGGGCGGATGGGCGTTTCGAGAGCGTCCGCGTCGCGTGGGGGAGGCCGGCCGTGATCGCCAGCGCCCGGGGGCTTGGGCTCGTGTTCCTGGTCTGCGCCTTCGCCCTCGGAGGCGGGCCCGGCCGCGCCATGGCGGGGGCCTGGACGGAGCCGCAAGGACAGGGCCTCATGATCGACACCCTGTTCGGCTGGACGGGCCAGGGGGCGCCATGGGGCGGCAATAAGGGCGTCGACCAGACCCGGTTCGACGCGCAAGCCTATGCCGAATACGGGATCGACGACGACTGGACGGTCTTCGGACAGACGGCGTTCGAAAGCTATTCGCTCGGGCCTCCGACCGCCAACGTTTACCACGGCCTCGATTATTCGGACGTCGGCCTCAGGCGAAAACTCTGGTCGACGAGCCAGTGGGTGGTTTCCGGCGAGGCGACCCTCTTCATTCCCGGCGCGTATAACCCGTCGGCGCCGGCCCAGGCGGGCGACACCGGCGTGGCGGGGGAGGGCCGTCTGCTCGCCGGAGCCAACTTCAGCGTCGGGCAATGGCCGGGCTTCGTCGACGCCGAATTCGGCTACCGCCTGCGCACCGAGGGCCCGCCGGACGAGTGGCATGCCGACCTCACGGTCGGCCTCAAGCCGCGCCCGGGCGTCCTGCTGATGCTGCAGGAGTTCGGAACCGTCTCGGGCGCAACGACCAACCGGAACTTTCCCGCCTGGAGGCAATCGATCGTCGAGGCGAGCCTGGTGGTCCCGCTCGTCGACCGGTGGTCGGTCCAGCTCGGCTGGTTCACGAGCGTCGTCACGGTCAAGACCAACACCCAGCGGGGCGCCGCGCTGTCGGTCTGGCGGACGTTCTGAAGCTATTCCGTTTTCTCAAAGAGCTCGCGCCCGATCAGCATGCGCCGGATCTCGCTCGTACCCGCGCCGATCTCGTAGAGTTTCGCGTCGCGCAGCAGGCGCCCCAAGGGATAGTCGTTGGTGTAGCCGGCGCCGCCGAGAATCTGGATCGCGTCGAGGGCGACCTGGGTCGCGCGCTCGGCGGCGTAGAGGATGGCGCCGGCCGCGTCCTCGCGCGTCGTCAAGCCGCGGTCGCAGGCCTTCGCCACCGCGTAGACATAGGCCTTGGAGGCGTTCATCGTCACATACATGTCGGCGATCTTGCCCTGGATGAGTTGGAACGTCCCGATCGGCTGACCGAACTGCTTTCGCTCGTGCACGTAGGGCATGACGACGTCGAGCGCCGCCTGCATGAGGCCGAGCGGGCCGGCCGACAGCACCACGCGTTCGTAGTCGAGCCCGCTCATCAGCACGTTGACGCCCCTGCCGACCTCGCCGAGCACGTTCTCGTCCGGAACCTCGCAGTCGGAGAAAACGAGCTCCGAGGTGTCGGAGCCGCGCATCCCGAGCTTGTCGAGTTTCTGCCCGTTGGTGAAGCCCTTCATGCCGCGCTCGACGAGGAACGCGGTGATGCCGCGCGCGCCGGCGCTCGGATCGGTCTTGGCGTAGACGATGATCGTCTCGGCGACGGGGCCGTTCGTAATCCACATTTTTGTGCCGTTCAGGACGTAGCGGTCGCCTTTCCTGTCGGCGCGGGTGGTCATCGAGACGACGTCGGAGCCGGCGTTCGGCTCCGACATGGCGAGGCCGCCGACCTGCTCGCCGGAAATGAGCTTCGGCAGGTAGCGCGCCTTCTGGTCGTCGGCGCCGTTGCGCACGATCTGGTTGACGCAGAGGTTCGAATGCGCCCCGTAGGAGAGGCCGACCGAGCCGCTCGCCCGCGACACCTCCTCCATCGCCACGCAGTGCTCGAGATAGCCCAGGCCCAGCCCGCCGAATTCCTCGGGCGCGGTGATTCCGTGCAGCCCGAGCGCCCCCATCTTCGGCCAGAGGTCGCGCGGGAAAAGGTTGTCGCGGTCGATCGCCGCGGCGCGCGGCGCGATCTCCTTTTCGGCGAATTTTCGCGCGCTCTCGCGAATCGTCTCGGCGCTCTCGCCGAGGTCGAAGTCGAGGCTGCGCGGGGCGTTGGGGATCATCGTGTCATGCTCTCAAGCCGCCTCTGCCGCTTGCGGGAGAGAGCCGGCGCGAATCGAGGCTTTCCAACGACTTGCGGCGCCATTCGCCGGGCAATCGCTCACGCTCCCGTTTCCCAAAAGGGCGCCAGAGGGGCAAGGGTGTTCGGCGGGCCGGAGCGCCTTGGGCTTTGGCGCCGTCCGCGAGCCGGCGAAACAGCCTTGAACGCAGCGGGAAGGCCGCCGGCCCCCGGGGGAAGGGACACCGCCCGCCAGAGGAAGCAAAAGGAACGCCAGGGGAAGCAAAAGGAACGCCAGCGGAAGCAAAAGGAACGCCAGCGGAAGCCAGATCCGCTGACGATTCCCGCTTTTTCAACGGCTTAGTGGTCCCGAAGACGGAAGCGCCGCAATTCAATAGAGCGACGCCCGACCCTTCCCGAAAGCAGTTCCCCGCAGGCGGGGAGAGCCACGCGCCGATCGGTCGGCTGCGAGGGGCGGCGCCCGGAAAGATTTCAACGGAACCGGCCAACTCGGTGGTCTCCCTTCAGCAAGGCTGCTGCAAGAACGAATATGGAACACATTCCCAATTCTGGCAAGACAAAAGTTTTTTGAGGGCATTCTAACCTGCCCATAACCGCCGGGAATAATGCCTTTTCAATGTGTTGCGGGGCGGTGGAGCGAAAGATCTTTTCTGCTCCGGCCCCGCTGTCGATGGTAAGTGAGCGCGGAGGCCATTCGGGTCCTTGGGCGGCATCGTGAGAGCGGCGATCGACGACGGCGGGTGCGCCAAGCGGTCGAGCTTCGACTGCGTGGCGGCTCAGGCTTCAGCCTGCCGTCGCTCGGCGCCAACGGTTCGATCGACCTCGCTCTCGTCGCGCGGCCCTCATTGCGCGTGCGCTACTGGCACGCGTCCCAGAAGCCCTGTTGCTGGCTCGGGTCGGTGTAGTACCAGCACAGGCCCGGCCCAGGCGCGGGGCCTGCCCAGGATGCGGCGGCCGCCGCGCCGATGACGCCAATCGCCGCGCCTGCGGCGATAGCGCCGCCCGGGCCCCAGCGATACCAGCCCGGGCGGGCCCATCCGCCATAATAGCCCGGCCTGACGCCGTAGACCCCGCCGCGATAGGCCCCGCCGCGGTACACGCCCCCGCCATGATAGACCGTGCCGCCGCGGTAGACGCCGCCGCGAGGCCCGCGGTACACGCCGCCGTGGTAGGCGCCGCCTCGGCGCGCCACATAGGCCTTCGAGATCAACCCGTTGTCGGCATGTGCGGCCGGGCTTGCGCCGTTGAACAATTCGAGCGCCTGCGTCTGCGCCCCGCACAGGGATGAGAGCGCCGCCACGACGCACGCGCGCGAAAAAAGGCTGGTCCACTTCATCGTTTTCCTCCTGGCCCCCACAGGATCGGCCCGCCCGTCGCGACCGACCAGCGGCGCCGAAGACGATTCCCGCGCCCGCTCCATGTTATCGCACAGAGGCCCTGAAAAGTCGAAGACCGGCGGCGCGGGATGCGCCTCCGGTCCCTTGGCTAACCTCCCCAGCGAGGCTGGGGAAATTGAAGCGGAACGATCGGGGATGAACAACCTCACCCGATCGCGATCTTCCGCGGCTGGGCGTGCTTCGCCTTGGGCAAAGTCAGGGTCAAAACCCCGTCCTCGAGGTTGGCGCCGATCTTCTCCTGGTCGATGGCGCTCCCGAGGGCGAAGGAGCGGGCGTAATGGCCGACGTTGTACTCGGCGTAGACGGGCTCCATGTCCTTGTACTTCGAGAAATCGATGCGGCCGTCGACCCTGAGGACGTCCTTCTCGACGTTGATGTTAAGGTCCTTCTTCTCGACGCCCGGCATCTCCATCGCGACCGTGAGCGCTTCGTCGGTCTCGTAGATGTCGGCGCTTGGCACGTAGTAGCGCCCCGGGACCGTCTTCTCCTCCTTGGCGACCACCTCCTTCTTCTCGCGGACCGCCATTTCCTTGCTCTCGCCAGCAGGCGAGTCCTTTCGGTTCGGTTCCTTGCTCATGGGTCTCCCTCACCCGATCGTTATGGACTTGGCCTTCGCGCTTTCTGCCTGCGGCAGGAAGAGCGCGAGGACGCCGTCGCGATATTCAGCCTTGACGCCGTCCGGGTTGATCTCGACAGGCAATGTCAAGGCCCGGTCGAACCGGCCGGCGAGCCGCTCCCTGCGATGCACCGCGGCCTTCTCGGGGAAGTCGACCGACTTCACGCCCGATAGCCTCAGCGTGCGTCCCTTCACCTGCACGTCGAGATCGGATTTCTTTACGCCCGGAAGCTCGGTGATGAGGATGTAGTCGTCGCCCTTGCGGAACACGTTCATCGGCGGATAGGCGCCGCCGCCGCTCAGGCCCGCGTCGAGCCAGCTGCTCTCGCGGTACGAATCCAGCGCCTGCTGAAGGCTCGCAAGCGCATCGAACGGATCTGAAAACAGAGCCATCAAGTCCCTCCTTGCCGCTTATGTCGGCAAGAAGCGCCGCCCGCGCGGAATGCGCGCCGCCGGCGCCGCCTCGCCACGAATTGCAAGTGGGAAAGGCTGCGCGGGGCGTCAAGGGGCGGGTTCAACCTGCGGCGTCCGGTCGCAGGTTCGCTTTGCGGATGAAACGAGGAAGCCCGCTCGGAACAGCTTCGGCTGCGCCAGCGTGGGCGCCGACAGGCTCTTGAAACCTCCGCGCCTTCGCCCATTTCTATTCCGCCGGGCCCGGCGGCGCGGCGATTCGCAACCATGTCGCTCGACGCAGGATGGAGCTCATGGGCGGTCCGGTCTTGGACGCGGTGGCGTCTTCTTCCGCTCGGGCGGCCCGGCATTTTCGCCGGCTCGCGGAACCGAAGAGGGCAAGACCAGATGACGCGGAACGAGATTGATTTCAATCGCGCGGCGCCGAGCGCCGGATTTTCTCGCCTCGGCGGCGAGCTTCCACCAGCCGATCGAAGTGCTCGACCATCCCGACCTGCCGCTTTCGGAGCGGCGGGCGATCCTCGCCGACTGGGCGTCCGACGCGCATGCGGCCGAGAACGCCCCCTGGCTGCGTCAAATTCGCAACGGCGCGAGAATTCCGGTGAGCGAAGTCTTGCAGGCGCTGAAGGCGCTCGACGCCAGGGCAGAGGCCTCGGCCCGAGGACGCCCAGCCGTTCGGCGACGCAAAATTAAATAAACCGCCCTTCGCATAAGTCGATTTGACCCGGATCAATGCAGCCGATCAGAACTGTCCTATGGTGCATTCAAGAAGCGCCGGGAGAGACGCCTGGCGTATCGAGGAGGATTCCATGGCAAAGATGGAGCCCATGCCCAAAGCCGAAACGAAGGTGCCTGTGAGGGTCGAGGCGAAGGCCGCGGCCCCGATGGCGATGGAGGCTTGGCGGCCGTTCGAGAGTCTTCGCCGCGAGGTCGACCGTCTGTTCGAAGACTTCACGATGAATCCGTTCCGACTGCCCTTCCGAAGGCCGATGTTCGAGCTCGAGCCGTTCTGGCACCCCGAGTCCTGGATGACGGTCCCTGCGGTCGACTTTGTCGAGCGCGAGACGGGTTATGAAGTCACGGTTGAGCTGCCCGGTCTCGACGAGAAGAACGTCGAGGTCAAGGTCGCCGGCGACGTGCTGACGATCAAGGGCGAGAAGGCGGAGGAGAAGCAGGAGGCCAAGAAGGACTTCCACATGAGGGAGCGCCGCTTTGGCAGCTTCGAGCGCGCGCTTCGCATGCCTGAAGGCGTCGATGCCGAGAGAATCGAGGCGCACTTCAAGAAGGGCGTCCTGACGGTCATGCTGCCGAAGGCGCCGGAAGCCCAGAAGCCGGTCAAGAAAATCGAGGTGAAGAGCGGCTGATTTCGACGCCGAAGCTCGATGATCGGCAATGATCATCGAGCTTCGCTCGCTGGAAGTCTTGACGTTGACGAAGGCCCCGAGCGGGGCCTTCGTTTCTTGCTGTTGCCTGCGTGCGGCCAGCCACCCCACCGCACATCGGCGGTCCCACGCGAAGCACCCGCTAGCGCGGGCAATACCGGCGGAGGGCGGTTTGGGGATTCTCCGGCGAGGAGCAGATTGCGGCGCCCGCTTCTTGCCCATGGCTTGCAATGGCCCGCGGCGCTGGCTAATCGCCGCGCATGTCCGCCCCGCCGATCGCCCTCCTGAACGCCCGCCTCGTCGATCCCGAGCGCGAGGCCGAAATGCGCGGCGGGCTGCTGGCGATGGAAGGGGTGATCGCCGCCGTCGGTCCATCGGTTACGCGCGATCAGGTTCCCCATGAGGCGCGCATCGTCGACTGCGGGGGCGACGTGGTCGCGCCCGGCCTTGTCGACATGCGGGTTTTCGTCGGCGAGCCGGGGGCGGAGCATCGGGAGACGATCGCCAGCGCCAGCGCCGCCGCCGCCGCCGGCGGCGTCACGAGCCTCGTCATGCGCCCCGACACCAATCCCCCGGTCGACGACCCCGCGGTGGTCGACTTCATCCTGCGTCGGGCGCGCGACGACGCGAAGGTCCGCATATTTCCCTCCGCGGCGCTGACCAAGGGCCGTCAGGGGCGCGAAATCGCCGAGATCGGGCTCCTTGCCGAGGCGGGCGCCATCGCGTTTTCCGATGGCGACCATTCGGTCGCCGACGCGCAGACCATGCGCCGCGCGATGACCTACGCCCGCGACTTCGACGCGCTCATCGCCCCCGTCTGCGAGGACCGGTCGTTGCGCGGCGAAGGCGTCGTGGCGGAGGGCCTGCGCGCGAGCTGGCTCGGTCTGCCGGGCATCCCGCGCGAAGCCGAGACGATCTTGCTCGAGCGCGATCTCAGGCTCGTTGCGCTGACCGGGGCGCGCTATCACGCGGCGCTCCTCTCCAACCGGCTGTCGCTCGAGGCGATGAGGCGCGCGCGCGAGGCGGGACTGGCCGCGACCTGCGGCGTTTCGATCAACAACCTCAGCCTCAACGAACTGGACGTCGGCGACTACCGCACCTTCCTGAAGCTGAGCCCGCCCCTGCGGACCGAGGACGAGCGCATGGCGTTGGTCGAGGCCCTGAACGAGGGCCTCGTCGACGTGATCTCGTCCGATCACGACCCGCAGGACGTGGAGACGAAGCGGCTGCCGTTCGTTGAGGCCGCCGCCGGCGCGATCGGCCTCGAGACGATGCTGTCGGCGAGCCTGCGGCTCGTCACCGCGGAGCGCATCAGCCTGCCGCGGCTTTTGCGCGCGATGACTCTGAGGCCGGCTGAAATCCTGCGGCTGCCGGTCGGGCGGCTTTCGGTCGGGGCGCCGGCGGACGTCGTCCGCTTCGATCCGGACGAGCCTTACGTGCTCGATCCGGCGGTGCTGCATTCGCGCTGCCGCAACACCCCCTTCGACGAGGCCCGGCTCGAGGGAAGGGTGAAGCTGACCCTGGTTGCCGGACGCGTCGCCCACGAGTATCTGTAATATAAACCAACGGGAAAACTGGGAGAGAGCGGTCGCGCGAAAGGCGGAGGCGATGATCGAGGCCGAGACCCCCTCCACCGCGCTTCGCGCGGTCCCCCTCCCCCGCTTTGCGGGGGAGGATAACTGAGAGACGAGTGGAGCGCGCATGGTCGGCTTTGAGTACGGGGCGGCGCTCGCGCTGGTTCTCGGCTATCTGCTCGGCTCGATCCCGTTCGGCCTCATTCTGACGCGCCTATTCGGCGCAGGCGACTTGCGGTCGATCGGCTCGGGCAATATCGGCGCGACCAACGTTCTGCGCACCGGCCGCAAGGGTCTCGCCGCGGCGACGCTCGTGCTCGACGCGCTGAAGGCGACCTTCGCCGTCGTTGTCGGCGGCTGGCTGTTCGGGCCGGAGGGCGCGCTCGCGGCGGCGGCGGGCGCCGTCTTCGGCCACCTCTATCCGGTCTGGGTGAAATTCCGCGGCGGCAAGGGGGTCGCGACCTTTTTCGGCGGGCTGATCGGGCTCGCCTGGCCGGCGGCGATCGCCTTCGCCGTCGTGTGGCTCGCGGTCGCCTGGTCGACGCGCTATTCCTCCGCCGCGGCGCTGGCGGCGACGGCCGTCTCGCCGCTGGTCGCGCTCCTGATCGGGCTCCCCGATGTCGCGCTGGTGTTCGCGCTGCTCGCCGCCCTCGTCTGGTTCAAGCACAGCGCCAACGTTTCACGGCTCCTCAGGGGGACCGAGTCGAAGATCGGGCGCGGGTAGTGGTCTGTTTGATCCAGTTTGAAACCGGTACGCTTTGTCGCCCCCGCGATCCCCGCTCCGCGGCGCTGAAGCTGGATCCCCTCCCCGGGCCTGGACCCGGGGATCGCGGGGATGACAAGCGGCTACTGATGGCGGACAAGCCGTTCTCTTTTGATCGAAGCGGAACACTAAATGGCCAAGCCCCCTTCGGCGCGTCTTTCCGACGCAGAACTGTTCGACTGGCTGCGCCTCGTCCGATCGGAGAACGTCGGCCCCCGCACCTTCCGGGCGCTCTTCGACCGGTACGGCGGCGCGCGGGCCGCGCTCGAGGCGCTGCCCGAGCTTGCCCGGCGCGGCGGCGCGCGCCGCCCGATCGCGCTGGCGACGCGCGAGGAGGTCGAGCGCGAGCTCGCGGTCGCGCGCCGGCTCGGCGTACGGTTCCTCGCAATCGGCGAGCCCGACTATCCGCCGCTTCTCGGCGAAATCGACTCCGCCCCGCCGCTTATCGCCTGCCGCGGCCGAGTCGAGGCCCTGCAGCAGCCGGCGACGGCGATCGTCGGATCGCGCAACGCCTCCGCCGCCGGCCTCACATTCGCCGACCGGCTCGCGCGCGGTCTCGGCGGGGCGGGCTATGTCGTGGTGTCGGGGCTGGCGCGCGGCATCGACCAGCGCGCGCACGCGGCAAGCCTCGAAACCGGAGCCGTCGGGGTTTTGGCGGGAGGACACGCAAAACCTTACCCGAGCGAGGCCATCCCGCTGATCGAGCGCATCGTCGAGCTCGGCGCCGTCGTATCGGAAATGCCGATCGGACAGGAGCCGCGCGGGCGCGACTTCCCGCGTCGCAATCGCATCGTCTCCGGCCTGTCGCTCGCCACGATCGTGGTCGAGGCGGCGCGCGGTTCGGGGTCGCTCATCACCGCGCGGTTCGCGCTCGAGCAGAACCGGCAGGTGTTCGCCGTGCCCGGCTCGCCGCTCGATCCGCGCGCGGAAGGAACGAACGATCTCCTCAAGCAGGGCGCGACGATCTGCACCGGCGTCGAGGACGTGACGGCCGCGCTCGAGCCGATGCGGTCGCGCGATTTGTTCTCGGCCCTCGAGGAGGAAGGCCGCTTCGGGGCCGCGACCAGGAGAGCCCGATCGTTCGAGCCCCGTCGCGCAACCCCGCCGGACGCCTCTCCGGACGACGCTTCGGAGCCGGGCGGCCTGGCCGATGTCGCGACCGATCGCCTCGAGGCCGTCCGCGACCGCATCGCCGCCCTGCTCGGACCCTCGCCGATCGCGCTGGACGATCTGGCCCGCGTGGCGGAAGCCTCGGCGCGCGAGACGCGGGTTGCGCTGCTGGAGCTCGAGCTCGCCGGCCGGATCGAATTTTCCGGCGGCGACAGGGTGGCTGCGAAGCTCGCGGCGGAGCCCGGCTGAGTTGGCCGAAACCTGAACATGTCGAAGCCCGAGCGCGCCGTAGCGCGGTCACTCGACGCGGTCTGTATCTGGGGGTTCGATGCCGGCCGCCTCCTCGTCATCGGCGGAATCGGGAGACGGATCCGGCTCGGCGGTCGTGCGGAGGAACAACTCGGCTTCGGCCTTGGCCATGCCGAGGAAATAGGCGAGCAGGTCGAGGTCGACGGCGGCCGACATCGCTTCGAGCTGGGCGGTCATGTCGGCCACGTAGCGCGCGATGTCGAGAGCCTCGCGCGTCGCCTCCCCGGCGGTCCGCTCGCGCAGCCGCGCCGAGCCCGCCGTCCTGAGCGTCGCGGCCATGCGCTCATGCGCGGCGCGCCTTCGTCTCGGAAAACTATCCAGCTCGCTCATCCGACAATTCGATCCAGCCGTCTGATCCGTCATGAGAAAAGCCGCAGGCCCATACCAGCATCATGCGCGAAAACGGCGGGGCGATTCGAGCCTGTTTGCACGCTTCATCGCATGAAACGATGGCTTTCCTACGGGAAGGCAAGCCCTGTCGGCGTCCGTGCGACGCAAAAGATGCTAAATATTTCCGCTGCGGGCGAGGCTCGCCAGCCGGTCCAGCGCGCCCTGCAGAATATAAGCGGCCGCCATCTTGTCGACCACTTTGGCTCGCTTCGCGCGGGATACGTCGTTCTCGATCAACGCGCGGGTGACGACGGCGGTGGAAAAGCGCTCGTCCCAATAGGCGATCGGCAAGTCCGTGCGGGTCGCGAGGTTGCGAGCGAAGGCGCGCGTCGATTGCGCCCGCGGTCCGTCGCGGCCTTCGAGGTCGAGCGGCAGGCCGATCACGACCGCCGCCACCGCGAACTCCGCGAAAAGGGCGACGAGCGCGTCGGCATCCTTCCGGAACCCGCCGCGCGCCAGCGTCTTCAGCGGCGAAGCGAGCCGCCGTTCGACGTCCGACAGCGCCAGTCCGATCGTCTTGGCGCCGAGGTCGAGGCCGATCAGCCTGCCCTTCGCCGGAAGGCGCGGGCCGAGGTCTTCGACGGAGCTCGGGCGGTTCATGCCGGCGACCGGCTAGCATGGCCGGCGGCGGGAGTCGAACTTCACCAGCCGGGAGCTCGCCGGCGTTTGCAAGGCAAATATTCGCGATGTAATACGTGCGCCGTCCGCCTCGTGGAGTTTTCGATGTCCGTCGATCTCAGCGCCGTTCGCCGCATCGCGCATCTCGCGCGCATCGGAGTGAGCGAGGCCGAGCTTCCGCATCTGCAAGGCGAGATCAACGCCATCCTGAAATTCGTGCAGGCCCTCGAGGCCGTAGACGTCGAAGGGGTCGAGCCGATGACGTCGGTCCTGCCGATGCGCCTGCCGATGCGCGACGACGTCGTCACCGACGGCGAGATCGCCGACAAGGTGCTCGCCAATGCGCCTTTGACCGAGGATGGCTTTTTCCTCGTGCCCAAGGTGATCGAGTGAGCGGCCGCCAGCGGCGCCTTCATTCCAAGGACAAGACTTGACCGACCTGACCTCCCTGACGCTCGCCGAGGCGCGCGATCAGCTCAAATCCCGGGCCATTTCGAGCGTCGAGATCGCAAAGGCCTGCCTCGCGGCGATGGAGCGGGGGAAAGCCCTCAACGCCTTCATCGTGCCCACGCCGGAGAAGGCGCTCGAGATGGCCGCGGCCAGCGACGCCCGCCTCGCCAGGGGCGAGGGCGGCGCGCTCGAGGGGCTGCCGATCGGCGTCAAGGACCTCTACGCCACCGAAGGCGTGCACACGCAGGCCTGCAGCCACATCCTCGACGGCTTCAAGCCGCCCTACGAATCGACCGTGACGGCCAATCTGTGGCGCGACGGCGCGGTGATGCTCGGCAAGCTCAACATGGACGAGTTCGCCATGGGCTCGTCAAACGAAACCTCGTACTACGGGCCGGTCGCCTCGCCGTGGCTGCCGCCGAACTGGAGCCGCGAGCAGGCGCGCGCGGCCCTCGCGCGCGGCAAGCGCGGCCTCCTGTCGCCCGGCGGCTCGTCGGGCGGCTCCGCGGCCGCGGTCGCCGCCCGCCTCTGCCTCGCCGCGACCGCCAGCGACACCGGCGGCTCGATCCGTCAACCCGCCGCCTTCACCGGCATCGTGGGCGTCAAGCCGACCTACGGACGCTGTTCGCGCTGGGGGATGGTGGCGTTCGCCTCGTCGCTCGACCAGGCCGGGCCGCTCGCGCGCACGGTGCGCGACGCGGCGATCATGCTGCGCTCGATGGCGGGCCCGGACGCGAAGGATTCGACCTGTTCGCCGGATCCGGTCCCGGACTACGAGGCCGCGGTCGGCCGGTCCGTGAGGGGCCTGACGATCGGCGTGCCGAAGGAATATCGGCTGGACGGCATGAGCCCGGAGATCGAGGCCTTGTGGGCGCGCGGCGCCGAGTGGCTCAGCTCGGCAGGCGTAAAGATCGTCGACGTGAGCCTGCCCAACACGCGCCACGCGTTGCCTGCATATTATATTGTCGCGCCGGCCGAGGCCTCGAGCAATCTCGCGCGCTACGACGGCGTCCGTTACGGCCTGCGCGAGCCCGCCTCCGAAATCGTCGACCTCTACGAGAAGACGCGCGCCAGCGGCTTCGGCGCCGAGGTGCGGCGGCGGCTGATGATCGGCGCCTATGTGCTGTCGGCCGGCTACTACGACGCTTATTATGTCCGGGCGCAAAAAATCCGGACGCTGATCAAGCGCGACTTCGAACGCGCCTTCGAAAGCGGCGTCGACGCGATTTTGACGCCGGCGACGCCCTCGGCCGCGTTCGGCATCGGCGAGAAGGGTTCTGAGGATCCGGTCGAGATGTACCTGAACGACGTCTTCACCGTGACGGTCAACATGGCGGGGCTGCCCGGACTGGTCGCGCCCGCGGGCCTGTCGAGCGAAGGGCTGCCGCTCGGGCTGCAGCTCATCGGCCGTCCCTTCGACGAGGAGACCCTTTTCACCCTCGGCGAGGCGATCGAGCAGGCGGCGGGTCGCACGAAGCTGCCCGAGGCGTGGTGGGGCTGATGACTCCTTCTCTGGCGCCATCAGCCCGGCGTCTCGACCGCCGAGCGCATTGACACACACAAACACACACTATACATAGCTGGTCCGGAGGGGAACCAATGACCAGCCGAACGAACTCCAAATATGAGCCGCTCACCTCGTACTTGCGAGCACAGCGTGGCAACTCCGTGCGGATGACCTTCGCCGAGATCGAACGCGTAATCGGCAGGAAGCTTCCACCCTCTGCGGTGACCCATCGCGCCTGGTGGAGCAACAATCCTTTGAACAACGTCATGACGAGGGCGTGGCAGGAGGCCGGCTTCGAGAGCGAGCAGGTGGACATCGACGGACGCAAGCTCGTGTTCCGCCGGACGCCTTCGCGGTCGAACTCGCCGAAGGCTCCGGCTGCAGCGCCGTCCTACGACACGTCGGCAGGAAGGACAGCGTTGTTCGGGTGCCTGAAGGGAACCGTGATGACGACCGGCGATCTGACCGAACCCGCCGATCCCGAATGGGCCGATCAGATCGATGAAGAATATCCGCCTGCTGCTTGATACGTGCGCGGCCATCTGGATAGCCAACGACCAGCCCATCGCGAAGGACGCGCGAGACGCGGTCGTTGGCGCGCTCGAGGCTGAAGAGCCGGTCTTCGTGTCGCCGATCACCGCTTGGGAAATCGGGATACTGGCGTCGCGAGGGCGGATCAGTCTGCGGATGTCTCCGGAGAAATGGTTCGAACGGCTTCTGGATCAGCCGGGCGTCACCTTAGCCGACATGTCGCCGCGCGTACTGATCGCCTCCTCGTTCCTTCCGGGCGCCCATCCGAAGGATCCGGCCGACCGCATTATCGCCGCCACCGCGCGCGAATACGGCTTTTGTGTCGTAACGCGTGATCGACGATTGCTGGCTTATGCACAGTCGGGGTATTGCCGGGCCCTGAATTGTTGAAGGAGCGGCGACGAGCATGACGGCTTCTGTCTCCAAGCTGATCAAAGGCGCGACGGGCGACTGGGAGGTGATCGTCGGCCTCGAGGTCCACGCCCAGGTGACGTCGCGGGCAAAACTCTTCTCGGGCGCCTCGACCGCCTTCGGCGGCGAGCCGAATTCGCACGTCTCCCTGGTCGACGCGGCGATGCCCGGGATGCTGCCTGTCATCAACCGCGAATGCGTCGCCCAGGCCATCCGCACCGGGCTCGGCCTCAAGGCGAAAATCAACCATCGCTCGACCTTCGACCGGAAGAACTACTTCTATCCCGACCTGCCGCAGGGCTATCAGATCTCGCAGTACAAGAGCCCGATCGTCGGCGAGGGCGAGATCCAGGTCGACCTCACGCCCGACTATTCGATCAAGGTCGGCATCGAGCGGCTGCATCTCGAGCAGGACGCCGGCAAGTCGCTGCACGACCAGTCGCCGACGATGAGCTTCGTCGACCTCAACCGCTCGGGCGTGGCGCTGATGGAGATCGTCTCCAAGCCCGACCTGCGGTCGGCCGACGAGGCGAAGGCCTATGTCGCCAAGCTCAGGACGATCCTCCGCTATATCGGCTCGTGCGACGGCGACATGGAGAAGGGCAACCTGCGCGCCGACGTCAACGTCTCGGTGCGCCGTCCCGACGAGCCGCTCGGCACGCGCTGCGAGATCAAGAACGTCAATTCGATCCGCTTCATCGGCCAGGCGATCGAGGCGGAGGCGCGCCGCCAGATCGCGATCATCGAGGACGGCGGCGCGATCGATCAGGAGACGCGGCTGTTCGACCCCGCGCGTGGCGAGACGCGTTCGATGCGCTCGAAGGAAGAGGCGCACGACTACCGCTACTTCCCGGATCCCGACCTGCTGCCGCTCGAACTCGATCAGGCGTGGATCGACGCCCTCGCCGCTTTCCTGCCCGAACTGCCCGACGCCAAGAAGGCGCGCTTCATGGCCGACTACGGCCTCTCGGCCTATGACGCCTCGATCCTCGTGGCGGAAAGGGAGACGGCGGATTTTTTTGAAGAAGCGGTGAAGCTGAGCGGGCCTAAGAGCGACGCGAAGGCGGTCGCCAACTGGATCATGGGCGACCTCTCGGCGCACGCCAACGCGCGCGGCGTCGCCGTCTCGGACGCCGGCCTAAGCGCCGCGTCGCTTGCGACCCTGGTCGATCTGATTGGCGAAGGCGTGATCTCCGGCAAGATCGCCAAGGACCTGCTGGCCATGCTGCTCGGCGAGGATCGCGGCGCCGATCCGCGCGCGCTGGTCGAGGCGCGCGGACTGCGGCAGGTGACCGACGCCGGCGCGATCGACAGCGCGGTCGAGGCGGTGATCGCCGCCAATCCCGACAAGGCCGAACAAGCCAAGGCCAAGCCCGGCATGCTCGGCTGGTTCGTCGGGCAGGTGATGAAGGCGACAGGCGGCAAGGCCAATCCGCAGGCCGTCAGCGACGCGCTCAAGCGAAGGCTCGGCATCTAGCCGACGTCCGAATCAATCGCGGCGATTCGTCGATACGCGCAATGCAGCGCAAGCGAACGCGCGCCTTCCGCGCGTCATCGCAACAAAAATGCGACGATACGCCCCAAGAAAAATTCGATTGCGACATGCGTGCGCATTCAATCATTGCTGCGCGCGAATGACTGTCGCCTTTGGCGCAACGAAGGCGGCGAAGAGGCGACGTGGCGCAAGCTTCCGTCGATGCGCGACGTTATCGGCGTCGAGCATCAATTCCCGCAGACGCGCGGAAAATATGGCGACAGCGAGGATCGACCCGAGGCGCGCATGCAAGCGTTGAGCCCCGCGCGTTGGCTCGAGCTCGACCCGCCGCCCGCTCGTCGGTCAGGCTTCGGCGTTGCGTGGGAAGCGGCTCGCGCGAGCGCAAGCGCGCCCGATAATTCGATAGAGAGGCGCTCATGCGCGTGGCGCGAGCATGCGCCTCTCTTGCGCATGAGCAAAACGAATGTACCTTCATTCGTGCATACGCGAAGCGCGTGAAACGCGCGGATATGCAGGCGAAACGAAGGGACGCTACTCATGGCGAGAGCTGCAGTGAAGAAGACGGCGAAGAAGTCCGCCGCCAAGAAGAAGCCGGCCAAGAAGGCCGCTGCGAAGAAGACCGCGCGCAAGGCCGTCGCGAAGAAGGCGGTGCGCAAGGGCCCGGTGAAGAAGGGCGCGGTGAAGAAGACTGCCGCGAAGAAGACGGCGGCTAAGAAGACCGCTGCGAAGAAGACGGCGGCCAAGCGCGCGCCGGTGAAGCGCAAGAAGGCGGCGCCTCCTGTTCCTCCGGACTCGTCCGAACCCCCGCCCATGAACTGAGCTGAGCTGAGCGGAGCGGTCGTCGCCTCGCCTGATCGGGCCGCGGTTTGCGAACGCCCGTCTTCGGACGGGCTCAAAAGGGCGTCCCAGGACGCTCGTCCTACGACGGGCTGACGGTGCGGGCGAGCCCGGCCTGATCTGTCTCTGCCGGAGAAAAGCCCCGCCGCTTTGCGAGGGACGATTTCGTCAAAAAGGCCGCGCCGGGCGCAGGCGCGAAGTGCGGCCCAGAGCGTTGCGGTCGGGAGCTCGTTCCCCGGCGCAGATCTGCGTCCGCGTGACGACCAGGCGGCGAATGACCCAGTCGCAGAAACCCATCGAGCTTTATTACTGGCCCACTCCGAACGGATGGAAGGTTTCCATCATGCTCGAAGAGTGCGGCCTTCCCTACGCCTTGCACGGGGTCGACATAAACGCGGGCCAGCAGTTCGAGCCCGCGTTCCTCGCGATTTCCCCGAACAACCGGATGCCGGCCATCGTCGATCCGGAGGGCCCCGGCGGCCAGCCGATCTCGGTGTTCGAGTTGGGCGCGATCCTCCAGTATCTCGCGGGCAAGACAGGGCGCTTCGGCGGCGGCGCGCCGCGCGAACGCGTGGCGGTCAGCGAGTGGCTGTTTTGGCAGATGGGCGGTCTCGGGCCGATGGCGGGGCAGGCCACGCACTTCCGCATCTACGCGCCGGAAAAGATTCGTTATGCGATCGACCGCTATACCGATGAAGTGAACAGGCTGTTCGGCGTGATGAACCGCCGCCTCGCCGACCACGAATACCTCGCCGGTCCTTATTCGATCGCCGACATGGCCTGCGTCGGCTGGACGAGGGGCTGGAAGCGCTACGGGCAGCAGATTTCCGACTTTCCCAATCTCGCGCGCTGGCTCGACGCGGTGCTGGCGAGGCCCGCCGTCCAGCGCGGGATCGCGCTCGACGTTCCAGGCCGAAAGCCGCGCGACCTGTCGACGGACGAGGAGGCGCGCAAGATCCTGTTCGGCCAGCGGGCGCGGTAGGCGCCAATGGAAGCGGATCGCTTGCCAAGGACGCATGCGTCGGGCATATGTCGCTTGCGCTTTCGAAGCGAGCCGGAGACGTGGCCGAGAGGCTGAAGGCGGCGGTTTGCTAAACCGTTATAGGGTTGTAAAGCCCTATCCAGGGTTCGAATCCCTGCGTCTCCGCCAGCCTCGCCGTCCGGCGCTTTGGATGGCGCCGACCTCCGGTTCGCACCGGTAAGGCGATCGAAGGCTCAGCCCTCACCAATAAATCGCGGCGGGCCTACAACATCTGCGCGCCCGTTAACTGCGCCCCAGCCCGTGAACCGCCAGTCAGGCTCGTATTCCGCTGTTGTAACGACTGCGAACATCGTCAACGGAGATTAGGCAATACGACCCACCCTTTCAATTGAACTGTTTGGCCGTCCGCTTCGTTTTAAAACAGGTCCCTTCGGAGGAGGGGACAACCAAGAAGTGGAGTAAAAACGATGAAACGCATCCTTCTCGCCTCGGCCGCCTGCTTCGCCCTGTCGTTACCTGCGATGGCAGCCGCCAACCAGCCCGCCCCCACTCCGCAGAGTCAAAATCTGCAGCAAAGCAAGGCAAACCAGCCGGCGAAGAATGAAAACATGACGCAAGGCCAGGCAAAGCCGGCGCAGAATGAGAATATGAGCCAAAACCAGGCAAACCAGCCTTCGCAAGCGGCCAACAACCAGCAAGCGCAGATCATCCGGCCGTCGAGCCTCAACAAGCAGCAGGTTCGCGAAATCCAAATGAAGCTGAACAAGGCCGGTTTCTCGGCAGGGCACGACGACGGAATCTGGGGCCCGGATACCGATACGGCGATCCGCGACTACCAGAAGGCGAAAAAGCTGCCTGGGAGCGGTGAACTTAATCAGCAGACGCTCGCCGACCTTGGCGTCAAACTGAACAACCAGACCGCCTCGTCGTCTAATCAGAACATGAACGGACAAGGGCAGGCTCAGTCGAAGTCGAACGAGCAGAGTCTGTCGAGCGGAACTGCCCCGGCCTCCGGAACGAACGGGCAGGCGAACTCCAACGCCGCTCTGAACGGGTCCGGCGCCAATGGGTCCAACGCCAATGGGCAAACCGCCACGACGTCGAACCACGCCGGCTCGATGAACAACAACGCCGGGTCGAATACGAAGCCCTGAGATCGATAGCGAGTTTGCTTCAATCTCGACTACGAGGGCCGGCGCATCGCCGGCCCCATTCTTGCGCGAGCGAACAGGGTCGGCGCGGACCGAGCGCGCCCAGGAAACGCGTAGGAAAAGGCGACAGAGAGCGGGGCGTGCAGCGCGCAGCCCGACGATGGAGTGCCGAGCTTATGGCTGAGGGCGATCTCCGATTCGGGGCGCTGGGCGAGGGCTGCGCGCACCTGTGCATCGACATGCAGCGCATGTTCTCGGAAGCGACGCCGTGGCAGGTGAAGTGGCTGCCGGGCGTCCTGCCGCGCATCTGCGAGATCGTTGCGCTCCATCCTGATCGCACTTTCTTCACTCGCTTCATCACTGCCCGGCGCCCCGGCATGGGGTGCGGCGCGTGGAAGCGCTACTACGAGCGCTGGGCCTCGATGACCGTCGAACGACTGGGGAACGAGATGCTCGATCTGGCGCCAGATCTGCGCGTGTTCGTCCCGCCTGCGGAAGTCATCGACAAACCCGTCTATTCCCCGTGGATGTCGACAGACCTGCACGAGCGGCTGCGGGCGCGCGGCGTCGATACGCTCGTGATCACGGGCGGCGAGACCGAAGTCTGCGTGCTGGCCACCGTCATGGGCGCGATCGACCTCGGGTACCGGGTCGTGCTGGCGAAGGACGCCGTCTGCAGTTCCGCCGACGAGACCCACGACGCCATGGTCGATATCTATTGCGAGCGCTTTCAGATGCAGGTCGAGGCCGTCGACACGCAGGTGGTTCTGCGGAACTGGAGGTTTGTTTAGCGGCGGATGGCGGTTCGCCTTACGGCCGCTGCCGAAAGCGATGACGGTCGCGCTCTTCCAAATAAAAACCTGAAGGCGGCGCTTCGCCCGGAACCCCGTCCCGGCGAACACGTTCGATTCGCCGGGGACAGGTAGCGAATATCAGCGCGGGTCCGGGCGGCTCTCGCCGTCCCGCGAGATTCGCGCATGCGCTTTTTCGAGGCCCTCACTGGAGGCGAGAAATGCGAGCTCTCGTTTGGCACGGCAAAGAAGACATCCGCTGCGACACCGTATCCGACCCGAAAATCGAGGACCCGCGCGACGCCATCGTCAAGGTGACGAGCTGCGCGATCTGCGGCTCGGACCTGCATCTCTTCCATAACTACATCCCGGCCATGCTGCCCGGCGACATCATGGGCCACGAAACGATGGGAGAGGTGGTCGAGGTCGGCTCAGGCGTCGACGGAAGGCTGAAGAAAGGCGACCGGATCGTCGTTCCCTTCACCATCATTTGCGGCGAGTGTGACCAATGCAAGAGGGGCAACTTCTCGGTCTGCGAGCGGACGAACCGAAACAAGGCGCTGGCGGACAAGGTGTTCGGCCACACGACGGCCGGGCTGTTCGGCTACACTCATCTGACCGGCGGCTACCCGGGCGGGCAGGCCGAATATCTCCGGGTGCCGTTCGCCGACGCCACCCACATCAAGGTCCCCGACGGCATCCCGGACGAGAAGCTCCTGTTCCTCAGCGACATTCTGCCGACGGGCTGGCAGGCGGCCGTCCAGTGCGACATCGAGCCGACAGACACAGTCGCGATCTGGGGCTGCGGGCCGGTTGGCCAGATGTCCATCCGCAGCGCGATCCTGCTCGGCGCCCGGCAGGTGATCGCGATAGACCGACTGCCTGAGCGCCTCGAGATGGCGAAGGCCGCCGGCGCCGTCACGATCAACTTCGACGAGGAAAGCGTCGTCGAACGGCTGAACGAGCTGACCGACGGACACGGGCCGGAGAAATGCATCGACGCCACCGGCATGGAATCCCACGTGACGCCGTCGCTGCCCGATACGCTGCTCGACCGCGCCAAGCAAATGATGGGACTGGAGACCGACCGGCCGCATGTCTTGCGGGAGATCATCTACGTCTGCCGGCCAGCCGGGACTATCTCGATCCCCGGCGTCTATGGCGGGTTCGACGACAAGATCCCAATGGGCCAGCTGATGAACAAGGGGCTCAGCATTCGCACCGGCCAGACGCACGTGAACCGCTGGACGGACGACCTCCTGCGGCGGATCGAGGAGGAGCAGATCGATCCCTCCTTCGTCATCACCCACGAGGTGGGGCTCGAAGAGGGCCCCGACATGTACAGGGTCTTCCGCGACAAGCAGGACAGCTGCGTGAAGGTGGTCCTGAGGCCTTGAGATCGCGATTTCAAGCACTGGAGAGAACGCCATGACTTACGTCTCCAATATCGTGAGGTCCGAGGGAGATCCGAAAGTGATGAGTTCCGGCCCCAGCTCCCTTGCCACGGCCGATCGCGTCGGCCGTGCGCTCGGCTGGTTCAGTCTGGGCCTCGGTCTGGCCGAGCTGATCGCTCCGAGACGGATCACCCGGTCGCTCGGCATGGAGGGACGCGAAGGGCTGGTCAGGGCGTACGGCGCCCGGGAGATCGGGGCGGGTATCGTTTCCCTTTCGACCGAGAGATCCCTGGGTCTCTGGGGCCGGGTCGCGGGAGACGCGCTCGACATAGCGACGGTGATGTTCGCCCTGCGGCGGGGCAACCCGAAACGCAACAACGCGCAATTCGCGCTCACCATGCTGGCGGGCGTCGCGCTGATCGATCTCGTCGCCGCCAAGGCGGTCACCGCCAGCCATGCCCGAACCGGGGATTCGCGCTCCTACCGGGATCGCAGCGGCTTCCCGAGGGGCGTGGAAGCTGCCCGAGGAGCGGCGAGGGACTTCGAGACGCGGCCTGATCTGGGGGCTCGGACAGACTTGTCCGAGGTTTCCGACCGGCAACCTGCAGAAGCAGCCCGCCTCCACTAGCAACGGAAAACCTGGCGGGCGCCGTTGGCGCCCGCGCCATCGACCGCGCACGCGGGCGATGGGGATCCCGCCCCTCCTTCTCCTCGGTTTCGCGCCGGCCAGGCCGACCCAGCTCGTCGCGCCGCTGCTGTTGGCGCGGCCGATCGCGGTGCGGTCGGCCCCGCGCAGCCACGCACCTCGCGCGCATCGCATCGCGCCGCACCGATCGCGCGCGTCCGCGGCCGGCGCGCCGATTGCGGCGCTTGGCGCCGTTTCGTCCGACCTCAGGGCGAACCCCGTGATCAATGACTACAGTTTCGCCGGCTATGTCATAGGTCGGTCGTCGCAGTTCATCGACGGCCGCGCCGACATGGCGGGGCCATGCTCGGCCTCTACCGCAAGCTTCGGCGGGGATCTTGCCGCCATTGAGAGGCGCTCGGCCGTTACCGGATCGCCTGGACGATCTTCGCCGCGGGCGACGAGATCACGGCCGTCCTCGATCGCTCGTCCGCCTGGCTGGCAACTCTGTGCGGACAGGTTCGCGGTCGTCCATTTGAGGAGAGCGCCATGTTGCGCGAGGGAGGTTTGCGAGGCCGGTGAATGAGGCCGCATTCTAGGTCGGAAGCGAATGACTTCGTCCGTTCCCGCCGCCCTCATTTCCGGCTAAACCGAATCGCATTTGCGATGGTCGACAGGGCAGGACGATGATTGGGCGCAACGAACCGGCTGGCGACACGACCACGCAGCCGATCGCCGTCGAACTGATTGCGGTGCTGGTCGCGGTCGCGGACGGGTCGCCCCTGGCGATGACGATCGACAATGGCCGAGCGCTTCCTTCCGGACCGTTCTCGGTCGAGCATCGTTCTCTGCAGAGCGGCCTGCGCGCGTGGGTCGAGCGGCAAACGGGTCATCCTCTCGGCTACGTCGAGCAGCTTTACACCTTCGCCGACTCCGATCGCCGCGCCGCGGCCGACGGCGCGCGGGCGATTTCCATTAGCTATCTCGGTCTCATGCGCGAGGAACGCACAGCGGTCCCCGAAGCTGCGTGGCGGCCATGGTACGATTTTTTTCCGTGGGAGGATCATCGCGCGGGCCCGGCGCCCCTGATCGAAAAGACGATAGCGCCCGCGCTGAGTCGCTGGGTCGAAAGCGGAAGCGATCGGGAGAGTTGCGCCTCGCGCGCCGCCATCGCCTTCGGGCTCGACGGTCGCCCCTGGAATGAAGAGCTCGTGCTCCAGCGCTATGAGCTCCTCTATGAAGCCGGCCTCATCGCCGAAGCGCGCCGCGAGGCCCCAGGCGGCGACCTCCCGGGACTCGGAGCGCCAATGGTTGGCGACCATCGCCGCATTCTGGCGACCGGCGTCGCGCGCGTGCGGGCCAAGATCAAATACAATCCCGTCATCTTCGAACTCATGCCGCCGGTCTTCACCCTGCTGCAGCTGCAGCGGTGCGTCGAGGCGGTCTCCGGACTCAAAGTCCACAAGCCGAATTTTCGTCGCCTCGTCGAACAGCAGCAACTTGTCGAAGAGACCGGCGAAACCGTGTCGGACACCGGCGGACGACCTGCCAAAGCCTATCGTTTCCGCGCCGCCGTGCGCGAACAGCGCGCCGCCCTCGGCGCCAAGTTGCCGCTCGCGCGGGCTTGACATCGGTTATTCTCATGATAAGTATATTTCAGATATGCTCATCGTGAGTATAAAACATGACCATCCTCGACCTTCCGAAGCGCACAGCGGGGCTTTACGAACGCGTGAGCCGCGTCATTCCGCCGTTCGAGTGGCCCGCGTTCGAGGCGGATATCGAGGCGATCCTGCGGCTCAAGCGCGAGCGCGAGGCGATCGTTCTCGCGCATAACTATCAATCGCCCGAGATCTTCCACTGCGTGGCCGACGTGGTCGGCGACAGCCTGGCTTTGGCGCGAGAGGCGGCCAAGGGCGAGGCGCGCGTGATCGTCATGGCCGGCGTGCACTTCATGGCCGAGACGGCGAAGCTGCTCAATCCGTCGAAGACGGTGCTCATCCCCGACGCCGACGCCGGGTGCTCGCTCGCCGAGTCGATTACGCCGGAGGACATCGGACTGTTGCGGCAGGCCTATCCGGGCGCGCCGGTCGTCACCTACGTCAACACGTCGGCCGCGGTTAAGGCCGCCTCCGACATCTGCTGCACGTCGGCCAACGCCGTGAGGGTCGTCGAATCGCTCGGCGCGCCACGCGTCGTCATGACGCCCGACGAGTATCTCGCGAAGAACGTCGCGGCGCAGACAAAGGTCGAGATCGTCGCCTGGCGCGGGCGCTGCGAGGTGCATGAGCAGTTCACCGCCGCCGACATTCGCGAATTGCGCGAGGCTTATCCCGGCGCCGTCGTGCTTGCCCATCCCGAGTGCTCGCCGGAAGTCGTGGCGGAAGCGGACTTCGCCGGCTCGACCGCCGACATGATCGGCTATGTCGGGGCGAAGCGTCCGGCGCGGGTCGCGCTGGTGACCGAATGCTCGATGAGCGACAACGTCGCAGTCCGCTATCCGGACGTCGAGTTCCTGCGGCCCTGTGGCCTCTGCCCGCACATGAAGCGGATCACGCTCGGCAAGATCCGGCGTGCCCTGGAGACGATGCAGGGGGAGGTGACGATCGATCCGGCCGTCGCCGCGCCGGCGCGCAGCGCGGTCGAACGGATGCTGGCGCTATGACCGCGAGCTTGTCGCGCTCAATGGCCGGGTCGTGGTCATCGGCGCCGGCGTCGCCGGCCTGACGACGGCGCTCGAGCTTGCGCCACGCCCAACGGTCGTTCTGTCGAAGGCGCCTCTCGGCGTCGAAGCCTCGTCCCTATGGGCGCAGGGCGGCATGGCGGCGGCCCTGGCGCCAGGCGACAGCCCGGCACTGCACGCCGCCGACACGATGGCCGCCGGCGACGGACTCTGCGAGGCCGCCATCGTCGACCGCTTCGCCCGCGCCGCGCCCCAGGCGATCGAAAAGCTCGCGCGCCTCGGGGTCCGCTTCGATCGGGCGAGCGACGGCGGCTTTGCGGTCGGGCTCGAAGCCGCCCACTGCCGGTCCCGGATCGCGCATGCCGGCGGCGACGGGGCAGGGCGCGAACTGATGCGCGCCCTCGTCGCAGCGGCGCGGGCGACGCCCTCCATCGAGATCCTCGAGGGTTTCGAAGCGCGGCAACTCGTCGTCGAGGACAATTCGGTTCGCGGCCTTCTCGCCGCCGGGCCAGCCGGCTCGACGATGCTGGCGACCGACAAGGTCGTGGTCGCGACCGGCGGCATAGGCGGCCTCTACGAGGACAGCACCAACCCACCCGGCAGCTTCGGTCAGGGGATCGCATTGGCCGCGTGGGCCGGCGCGGTTCTCGCCGACCTGGAGTTCGTCCAGTTCCACCCGACGGCGCTCGATGTCGCCCTTCGCCCCTTGCCGCTCGTCAGCGAGGCGGTTCGCGGCGAAGGCGCGATTCTGATCGACGCCGCGGGCGAGCGGTTCATGGCGGACGTTCCGCGCGGCGAGCTCGCGCCGCGCGACGTCGTCGCGCGGGCGATCTGGCTCAAACGCGCCGGAGGAGGACGGGCCTTCCTCGACGCGCGTTCGGCGATCGGCCCGCGGTTCGACTCGCGCTTCCCGATCATCGCGGCGGCCTGCCGCGGCGGCGGCGTCGATCCGGTCCATGAGCCCATTCCCGTGCGTCCGGCGCAGCATTACCACATGGGAGGCATAATGGTGGACGCCGAGGGGCGGACCTCGGTGGCGGGACTGTGGGCGTGCGGCGAGGCGGCGTGCTCCGGACTGCACGGGGCGAACCGGCTCGCGAGCAATTCATTGACAGAGGCGGCGGCCTTCGGCGCAATCGCCGCGCGGTCGATCGAGAGCGCGCCGTCGCGGGCGCCGGCCCGGCTGCGCTCCCTTCGGGCGCACCCGGCCGCTGATCCCGCCGCCGTCCGAGCAATTCTGTCGTGCGCGGCGGGGGTCATGCGCGACGGAGAGACCCTTCGGTCGGCGCTCGGGCCATTGGCCGCATTGGCGGCCTCAGGCAGTTCCGCGGCCGATCCAGCCGCAGTGGCGATGATGATCGTCGTCGCGGCGCTTCGGCGCGAGCACAGCATAGGCGCGCACAGCCGGATCGATTTTCCGCAGCGGCCCGCGGCGCCGCGCCGCTCGCGTCTCACCCTCGGAGAGGCGTTCGCCGAGGCCGCCGCCATCGCGCCCGAGATCCGCGCCAGGAGAGCCTGACCGATGCCCCTTGTCCCTCTGCCCGCCATCCTCGTCGAGCCGATCGTCCGCCAGGCGCTCCTGGAAGACCTCGGACGCGCCGGCGACGTCACCAGCGACGCGATTGCGCCGACGGGCCGGGTCGCCAGAACCGTCATGGCTTCGCGCCAGGAGGGTGTCGTCGCCGGGCTCGATCTGGCCGCGCTGGCCTTCCGTTTGATCGATCCCGCGATCCGCTTCGAGCCGTCTCTGGCCGACGGCGCGCGGGTCGGGCCCGGCGTCACGATCGCAGTGATCGAGGGGCCGGCGCGCGGCGTGCTGACCGCCGAGCGCACCGCGCTCAACTTCGCGAGCAGGCTCAGCGGCATCGCCAGCGCGACCGCGAGGCTCTCCGCCGCTGTCGCGCACACCAGGGCGCGCATCGTCTGCACCCGCAAGACCACGCCGCTCCTGCGCGCGATCGAGAAATATGCGGTGCGCGCCGGCGGCGGCGCCAACCATCGCTTCGGGCTCGACGACGCGGCGCTCATCAAGGACAATCACGTCGCCATCGCTGGCTCCGTTGCGGAAGCCGTCCGACGCGTGCGCGCCCATGTCGGCCATCTCGTCAAGATCGAGGTCGAAGTCGATACGCTTTTGCAGCTCGAGGAGGCGCTGACCGCCGGAGTCGACGCCGTGCTGCTCGACAACATGTCGCTGCAGGATCTGCGGCGGGGCGTTGCGATGATCGGGGGGCGGGCGCTCAGCGAGGCCTCGGGCCGGGTGACCCCGGAGACCGCGCCGGCGATCGCCGAGACCGGCGTCGATCTCATTTCTGTCGGCTGGCTGACCCACAGCGCGCCGATCCTCGACATCGGACTCGACTGGGAAGAGTGACACGTCGGGCGCGGCTGTTGTCGCCGCTGTCGTTCTTACGCGTCGCCCCTAAATTGATGTGCGATGGCTTTGGCGATACTCTGCCGGACGCGCGTCTTTGAGCGCAGTGGTTCGGCCGGCGAGAGCGGATGATCGGGCGGCGCGTTTTGCTGATCGGCGGCGGCGGACTTGGTCTGGCGCTGGCGGGTCTCGGCTATCGGGCCTGGGACCGGGGCGTCGGCGCCGACGGCGTGGGACCCGCGTACGCGCCCTGGCGGGACTGGCAGGGGAGCCCGGAGGACGGGCTGCTGCGGCCGCTGCGGGCGGCCATTCTCGCGGCCAATCCGCACGACACGCAGCCCTGGGCTTTCGCCGTGGGACAGGATGGGATCGAGGTCTTCGCCGACCGCGCGCGCAATCTCGGCTCCTTCGATCCGTTCCGGCGGGAGATGCATCTCGGACTCGGCGCCGCGATCGAAAATCTCACTCTCGCGGCCCGCGCCTACGGGATGAACGCGGGGGTCGAGCCGGTCGAAGGATCGCTCGCCCTCTCGCCCGACGACGCGCCGGTCCGCGCGGCGCGGGTCGTCCTCGAGCCGAGCCCGGAAATTCGCGACCCGCTCTTTTCGGCGATCCCCCTCCGCCACACCAACCGCGGACCCTACCGGCCGGACGCGTCGGTCGCCCCGGACCGGCTGCGCCGCCTCGCCGATATTGCGGCGAGCGGCGACGTGCGCGTGGCCTTCGTCGCCGAGGCGCCGGCGCGCCGTGACCTCGGGGCGCTCATTGTCGAGGCGACCAGAGCGATCGTCGACGACGCCCAAATGTCAGCCGACAGCGCCCGCTGGTTTCGCACAGGTCGGCGAGAGGTCGCGGCTCGGCGCGACGGCGTGACCCTCGACGCCGCCGGCCTCTCGCCGCAGATGACGGCGCTCGCAAAACTGCTGCCGGATGCGAGCGCGAAGACGAGCGACGCCTATTGGCTCGCCATGACCCGCGACGTCCAGGCTCCGACCGCACCCGCGCTCGGAATCGTCTTCGTGCGCCACCGGCTGGACATGGCCGCCGCCATCGCGGCGGGTCGGGCCTGGCAGCGGCTGCATCTCGCTGCGACCGCAGCCGGATTGGCCGCGCAGCCGCTGAACCAGCCGGTCGAGCGCGCCGACCGCGACGAGGCGCTCGGCCGGCCCGACAATTTCGGCCGCGAGCTGGAAAAATTCGCCTCCGAGCCTGGCTGGCAGGCGACCTTCGTGTTCCGTCTCGGCATCCCCGAACGCCCTGCGCCGCCAAGCCCGCGGCGGGCGCTCACGGAGGTGGTGCGGACGATTTAATGGCCCGGTCGACGGCGGCTCCGGAATTCCCTGCTGCACAAGGAGAAAACAGGCATTTTCGGCCAGCAAAGGTCCTCAAAAGGCTTAGGAACTGCAGAAGGTTACGCAAAAATCCATGCGCTGAGCAGCAGGGAATTTCTTTCCGCCGAGCGATAAATTTCCGCTGCTGAGGGGGAATTCGATCGCCAGCGCGGGCTATGGAACTTCGACGCCAAAGCCCCGGACACGCGCCGCGTCGGTCAGCCGAACATCGAAGGTCACGAGGCGATGTCCGGCTTCGACGCTCAAGGGAAGTTGCAGCGCATCGGCGGCTGACAGCTTCAACTCCGAATCGCGTGCGAGGAGCGCGGCGAGGGATCCAGCCGCCGGAGACTGCGACACACGTCGCGCTCGGCTTCCGGCGAAGGCGTCGAAATCGAGAAGGGCGGCGTTCGCAATGTCGGCGCTCAGGAGCCCCGCTCGCACCCTGCGGTGAGCAAGCGCAAAGTATTCCGTTTCAGCCCAATCGCTGACGCAGATCGGTTCGGAAGCGCGCTCGAGCCAGGCGAAGGCTCGGCCCAAATGCGCATCGGTAAAGAAGATCGACACAAGGAAGCTCGTATCGAGGCAATAACTCACCGCTCCTCGTCGCGCATCTCTCTGATCAACGTCACCGAGTCTACGCCGAGACTCGGCCGCTCTTCGGCGCGTCGCCGCATCTCATCGATGTCGGCCTTGGCTAAAGGTCGCGGCGCCGGAGCGATCGGCGTGAGACTGACGACCGGCTTGCCGTGCCGCGTGATTGTCACGGCCTCCCCGCTTAGCGCTTCATCGACAAGGCGCGACAGTTGATCTTTGGCTTGAGCAATAGAATAGGCGCTCATGCAACGACCTTTATGGCTGTCGATGGCCACAATAGTGGGGCAGGCCAGCTTTTCAACTGAAATGTCGATGGCGTGGCCGAGGGGTCCCGGCACGCAAATTGCTAGCCGGACTGCCGAGGGTCCCGCCGCCTTTCGGCGCGGGACCGATGCCTTTTGCGAGGGGGTTGGGGAGGAGTCCAATACGGGAGGGCGATCGGCATGCGGCCGGATCGCATCGACGAGCCAATCGATCGGTCGGCCGCCTATAGGAGCGGTTGACACATGACGAGTGCTCTCTTCCGGGCGGCTGTTGGCGGCGCCCTGGTTTACGCTTCCCTCTCCGCGGCCGGCGCCCACGACATCTACACCGGCGTGCGCGGCAAGAACGGCCAGCTCTGCTGCGGGGGCAACGATTGCGCTGCGACCTCGTATCGCGAGAGCGGCGGCCATTTCGAGTTTTTGACGCGCGAGCAGCGCTGGGTCGCGATCCCCGAGGAGCGCATCACCTTCCTGCCGATCCCCGGCGACAGGAACGACAGCGACACGCACCATGCCCATCTCTGCTATCGCCCGGCGACCGATCTCGACCGGCTCGGCCCTCTCGCTTCGAACGTTTTCGGCGACATCTATCTCTATTGCGCGTTCATCCCGCCGGGCTCGATCTAGGGCGAGAAGGAGCAGCGCTTGCCGCCGGTCGGCCGCCAGGCTCGGCGTCAGGCGGGTTCGGGTAGGGAGCCACGCGCACGATTGCGTCGCTACGCTCACAATGACGTCTTGGCCGTTGGCGATCGCGCCCCAGACGCCTTCCGGCCGGCCCAGAATCGAAAATTCAGGGCAGCGCGCCCCTTGAACGCAACTCGCTCTCGAGATCGACGCCGGGCCGATAGTGGATCGCCGGCATCCCCGCCGCCTCTGACGCCCGGACATTGGCGATCGAGTCGTCGATGAACAGGAGCTCGCATGCCGGACGGCCGACGCGCGAGAACAGGATCTCATAGATCCGCGGGTCAGGTTTGACCACGCCCACGTGGCCCGACACGATGCACGCGTCGAATTCGTCGAGGAATGGATGTCGGCCTCGCGCGAGCGCGAACTTCTCCGCCGCGAAGTTGCTCAAGGCGTGAACCGGCCGGCCATGGGCCCTCAGGCGCCGCATGAGCGCGACATTCTCCTCGATCGGGTCGCCGAGGGTTTCGATCCAGCGGGAATCGAACAGCCTAAGCTCTTCCGCGAACTCCGGAAACGCCTTTGCGCGCTCCGCGACGGCTTGCGAAAAGTCCGCCGCAACGTCGGTATGGGCGACAAAATCCATGCCGCAGGCGGTCGCCAGGAAGCGCTCCAACCGGGCCTCGTCGTCGAACGCCTTGCTGAAAAGATTGCGCCTGTCCCAGCGCAAGAGAACGTTGCCGATGTCGAACACGACGATCATTTGCGATTGTCCGTAGTGTAGAGGGGCGCTCGCGCCGAGCGTGGATCGCGCTCGCGCCATCTGCACGCGACAGCCCGGGAATTTTGACGCTGGCGTATATCATAGAGCCCGCTGATCCGCGTCATTTCCGCGGGGGACATGCGCGGCAGAGAAGGGCCCATCAATGATGAGAGCGCCCAAGCGAGCGTCCAAACGCGGACCAGGTTCGCGTCTCTTGAGCCGATCTGCAGCCTCAAAAACGCCGCGCGAGAGTCACCCGCGCGGCCGCTTCGTCTGGCCAGTCTACCTCAATCAGATGGTGTTCGCCTTCATTTGATCGGCGATGTAGTCGGCCTGACGGATGGCGAGGGTCACAATCGTCAGCGTCGGGTTTTCCGCGCCGCCGGCGGTGAACTGGCTGCCGTCGGAGATGAACAGGTTCTTGATGTCGTGCGTCTGGCCCCACTTGTTCACGACGCCGTCGCGCGGATTGGCGCTCATCCGGTTCGTGCCGAGATTGTGCGTCGAAGGATAGGCCGGGGTGGGGAAGGTGCGCGTCGCCCCCACGGCCTCGTAGAGGGCCTTGCCCTGCCCGTAGGCGTGGTTGCGCATCGCGACGTCGTTCGGGTGGTCGTCGAAATGCACGTCCACGACCGGCAGGCCCCACTGGTCCTTCTTGTCGCTGAGCGTGATCCGATTCGTCTCCTGGGGCATGTCCTCGCCGACGATCCACATCCCGGCCATATTCGAATAGCCGTCGAGGGCGGTGGTGAATTCGCGTCCCCAGGCGCCCGGATCGAGGAAGGCGGCCATGAAGGGGAGGCCGAGGGAAAGCGTCTCCAGTTCGTAGCCGCCGATGAAGCCGCGGCTCGAATCGTTCCGCGCCTCGTCCCGGATGATCCCGGCCATGGTCGTGCCGCGATACATATGCACAGGCTTGTCGAAGACCGCGTAGACCGAGCCCGTCGTGTGGCGCATGTAATTTCGACCGACTTGGCCCGACGAATTGGCGAGACCGTCGGGGAATTTCGCCGAGGCGGAGTTGAGCAGCAGGCGCGGGCTTTCCAGCGAATTGCCGGCGACCGCGACGATGCGGGCCTTCTGCCGCTGCAGCTTGCCATCCGCGTCGAAGTAGGCGACGCCAGTGACCTTGCCCGTGGCGTCGTGCTCGATATGCGCGACATGCGATTCCGGGCGAACCTCCATGTTGCCCGTCGCCTCGCCCTTCGGGATCTCGGTATAGAGCGTCGACCACTTCGCGCCCCACTTGCACCCCTGGAAGCAGAAGCCGGTCTGCTGACAGGAGTTGCGGTTGTCGCGCTCGATGGAGTTGATCGCCATCCGGCCGGTGTGGCACTCTTTGTAGCCCAGTTTGTCAGCGCCGGCCTTGAAGACCTTGAAATTGTTATTGCCCGGCAGGCCAGGCCGGTCACCCGTACGGTGACCCCCATTTTATCTTCGGCCTTGGCGTAAGAGGGCTCGAGATCGGCAAGCGTCAGCGGCCAGTCGAGGAGATTGGCCCCGGGCACG
>CAWGKV010000024.1:0-171210 GCA_963823165.1 uncultured Alphaproteobacteria bacterium
CAGGCTCGTCTATATGTAGTGGATGCACTGGTTTGACGGATTGATTTTGGGCGGCATCGAGTGCTGGTGGCGCACGATCCTGTCGCATTCCGGTGGCTGTCTTGCGGCGGCGCGGCGTTCGCCTGATCGTTTGGCCGCCCCTTCGAGGATTGTCTCGTTTGACGATGTCCCAGTAGCTCGCAGGCGCATGATGTGCGGCCAGCCCGAGCAAGGCTTCGAACGAAACATGCCGGTGGAAGCGACGATTGTAGCGAAAGACGAATTCATTGAGATAAGTGTCGACGTGCGTGCGGCGCAGGCCATGATACGTGCCCAGGCTCCATCGCTTCATCAATGAGAAGGCTCGGTGAATCCATGGCAGGACAACATGTCCCGCCATTTTGCCGGCGATGCGCGGATCGTGCCGGTAGTCGGTCAGCCCAGGATAGGAGGCGTGGCCGTCGGTGAGGAGCGTGGCTCCACGCTTCACGTTGGCTCTCACGAAGGCCTCGATCGACGCCGCGGAATTGTCGGCGATCATAGCGAGGCGTATTCGGCCGGAGCGCGTATCGAGGTATTTGGCGTGCTTGCGTCGCGGCTTCGGCTGATTGGTGTCGCGATCGATCACCTCGACGGCCCCGACGACGAGGATTTTACCGGCATTGCCGCGCTCGAAAAAGGCGTCGCCTTCGCGGAAGGGAATTTCCGCCTGATCGACTTCGACGACGCCCTCTAAGGGATCGCGATCCGGGTCGACCATCGACCGGCGCAATTTCTGCGTCAGCAGCCAGGCGGTCTTGTAAGTGACGCCGAGTTGATCCTCCAATTGCCGCGCCGACATGCCGTTCGAATGTGTCGCCATGAGATGCGCCGCCCAGAACCACGTCGTCAGCGGCAGCTTGGAACGATGCATCACCGTTCCTGCCGTGGCCGAGGTCTGTCGGCCGCAATCGAGGCATTCGTTTGTGTACGCCCGGCTCTTCAGCGCCGCCGCGCGCTGCTCGCCACAGCCGGGACAAACAAAACCCTTCGGCCAACGCCGCTCCGACAAAAAGGCGGCGCAACTCGCCTCGTCGGGAAACGTCTCTTGAAACTGCGAAAGCGATCGACCCTTGGCCATTGCGCGCCCCGTCGCGGTCGCCTCGAACAGCGACTCAACTGCGCCTGCATACCACATCTAGGGCCACCTGGGACAACGGGATAAGCCTCTCGCGTACACCGAAAACGAGATCGCCTACTACCTCGACCGGCTCGACATCATCGACGAGACGGTGGCCCAAGGCTTCGAGGACAACGCAGTTGAGATTGGAGACAAGAATGCCGCTTCGGCAGATCAAGTTGCTCTGCCACGCTATTGTTGCGTTGCTGAAGAACGAGAGTCGTCCCGCCTGGAAACCGGAGAGAAGTTGGCTAAACAGTTCAAGGTAACGACGAAGGAGCGCAGCATATGTCAATCATGTGCGTGTCCCGTTTAGCGTAATGACGTCGCTTGGGCTAGCGCGGTTTTCCATCAAACCGAGACCACGCCGTCATTGCGAGCGAAGCGAACAATCTACAGCCGCTGCGCAGCGGCTGGATTGCTTCGTCGCTTCGCTCCTCGCAATGACGGTTCAGGATGATCGAAAACTGCTCCAAGTCAACTCGTTGAGCGGGCAGCATTGCCCGACGCTCTTCATCATTACGTCCCCAGTACGTGACACACGGTCTTTGTTTTTGACTTGCGCGACCGCGTTTTCTGCTCGCCGACCAGCGGCCATAAAATACCCCCTGTTTGTTCTTGACAGAATCCCGAAATCCGTGCGATTATAAGGTTTAATCGACAGCCATGGCGGCGCGATGGAAAGCGGGTTGGATGGAGGCGCCCGCGAATCTGACGCAATCTGCAGCCCGACGGCCTTTGGCGAGGCGGCGGGGGGTGGATTTCCGACTGGGCCGGTTGCGCCAAGAGGGCCGCCTTCGCGTCGCTCGGCGTCGAAGCAGCCGCCGAACCGATTTGACGGCGTTGTCTTTGGTTGGCGGCATGGCCGCGGGGTCGTTGCCGGTGGACCCGATGGGCGGACAGGCCTCGGACGAAGCGGATGCGGGAAAAATGGAACTCCCAAGCTGTGAAATTCGGCGACCCCCTCGCCCGCCAAGCGGGAGAGGACGGCGCGGCGAAGCCGCGCTAGGTGAGGGGGACGGGCAACCGACGAACCTTGCGGCCGCCATCAACGCCCGCCGTTCGGCGTTCTCAACCCTCACCTGGCGCTTCGCGCCTGTCCTCTCCCGCTTCGCGGGCGAGGGGATACGCGACGGCTTGGGAGTTACGGAAAAATGAAATAATTTGGATTCCGGGCTAAGACCTTGAAAACAGCCGATTCCTGGAAGACTTTTCCTTGGATTCTGCTATCCCGGGCTTTGCTCCGGTTATCCCGAGCTTTGGCGGAATGTCCCGCGGCTTGGATTTTCGGGGCCGCCAGCGGGCTATAGCCGTGAGGAACGCCGCCGCGGCCAGTTCCGTCCAATCCGGGGGCAGGGCGATTGGACTTCGGGGACGGAGGCGGGTTCAACGGACAATTTCTGGATTGGTGGCCGAATTTCGGGTTCTCGTTCAGCTGGAGTATGTCATTCCTCTTCTTCGGGACAGGACCAGGATAAAGGTTAGCGAACGGACGGCATCGCCCCGGCCTTTTTGAGTTCGATCGATGAAAATATGCGTGATCGGCGCCGGCGCGATCGGCGGCCTTCTGGCGGCGAAGCTCGCCCATTCCGGCGAGGACGTCGGCGTGGTCGCGCGCGGCCCCCATCTCGCCGCCATCGCCCGGAATGGGCTCACCCTGATTGAAAACGGTCATCAGATCGTCGCCCGCGTGCAGGCCACGGACCGCATCGCCGACGCTGGCGCGCCAGACCTGGTCATCCTCGGGATGAAGGCCCACCAGGTCGCGGCCGTCGCGCCCGAGCTTGCCGGGATCATTGCGCCGCAGACCCTGGTGCTGACGGCGCAGAACGGCATTCCCTGGTGGTATTTCTTCAAGCACGGCGGACCCCACGAGGGCGTTCGCCTGAAGAGCGTCGACCCCGACGGCGTGATCGCCGACAGTCTGCCGATCGACAGGGTCATCGCCTGCGTCGTCTATCCGGCGGCCGAGATCGAGCGGCCCGGCGTCGTCCGTCTGATCGAGGGCAATCGTTTCTCCCTCGCCGAGATCGACGGATCGAAGAGCGAGCGGATCATTCGGGTGTCGAAGGCCTTCGCCAAGGCCGGCTTCAAGGCGCCGGTGGTCGGCGACGTGCGCGCCGAAATCTGGACGAAGCTCTGGGGCAATCTGAGCTTCAACCCGATCAGCGCCCTGACCCATGCGACGTTGGAGGACATCTGCCGACTTGCGCCGGCCCGCGCGCTGGCGGCGGAGATGATGCGGGAGGCGCAGGCCGTGGGCGAGGCGTTCGGCGTCCGCTTCCGCATCCCGCTCGAAAAGCGCATCGCCGGCGCCGAGGCCGTCGGCGCGCACAAGACCTCGATGCTCCAGGATGTCGAGGCCGGGCGGGCGATCGAGGTCGAGGCGCTGCTCGGCTCGGTCATCGAGCTCGGCCGGATGGTCGACGTCGCCACGCCGCATTTGGACGCGATATACGCCGTCGCCAAACTCCTCGGCGAGACGCTGGCGCACGCCAAGGGCCGGCTCGCCGTGACGCCCGCCTGAAGCGGAAGAACGCTTGTGGGAGCATCGAGATGACCATGCGCACATTCGAGGATCTGCTGGCGGCGGGGCGCCGGGACGCGATCGCCATTGCGGCCCCCGACGCGGCGCCTTTGACCTATGACGACTTGAGAGCCGTGGTCGCCGAGACGATTTCTGCGCTGAACGGATTCGGGATCGGGCGCAACGATCGGGTCGCGATCGTCCTGCCGAATGGCCCGGAGATGGCGGCGGCCTTCCTCGCCGTCGCCTCCGGCGCGACATCGGCGCCGCTGAACCCGGCCTACCGGACCGACGAGTTCGAATTCTATATGAGCGATCTCGGCGCCAAGGCGCTGGTCGTCGAAGCCGGGAGTTCGTCGCCCGCGCTCGAGGCGGCGAGAAAGCTCGGGATTCCGCTGTTGACGCTGACGCCCGACACGAGGCGAGGCGCCGGCGCTTTCCGCCTTTCGGGAGAACCGGGGCTGCCCGCCGCCCGGCCGGGGCGGGCGGAGGCCCAGGACGTCGCCCTGATCCTGCATACGTCCGGGACGACGTCGCGGCCGAAAATCGTGCCGCTGACGCAGACGAACGTGACCAGGTCGGCGGACAATATCGCGCGGCCCCTCGAGCTCAGCGAAAGCGACCGCGCACTGAACGTCATGCCGCTCTTCCACATTCACGGGCTCATCGCCGGCCTGCTCGCGCCGCTGTCGCGCGGCGGCATCGTGTATTGCACGCCCGGGTTCAACGCCCTGAAGTTCTTCGCCGCGATGGAGGACGCGAAGCCGACCTGGTACACGGCGGTCCCGACGATGCATCAGGCGATCCTGACCCGCGCCGCGCGCCACAAGGAGGTCATCGAACGGCGCCCGCTCCGGTTCATCCGCTCCTCGTCATCCTCGCTGCCGCCGCAGGTCATCGCCGAACTCGAGGCGACCTTCCGCGCGCCGGTGATCGAAGCATACGGGATGACGGAAGCCGCGCATCAAATGGCCTCCAATCCCTTGCGCGGGGCGAGAAAGCCCGGCTCGGTCGGCGTCGCCGCGGGCCCCGAAGTGGCGATCATGGACGCAAGCGGGAGGCTGCTCGGCTCCGGCGAGACCGGCGAGATCGTCATTCGCGGCGACAACGTCACCGCCGGCTACGAAAACAATCCTTCGGCGAACGCAGAAAACTTCGTCGAGGGCTGGTTCCGGACAGGGGACCAGGGCGTCATCGACGCCGACGGATACATCCGCCTGACGGGCCGCCTGAAGGAGATCATCAACCGCGGCGGCGAGAAGGTTTCGCCGCGCGAGGTGGACGAAGCGCTGATGGATCACCCCGCGGTTCTGCAGGTCGTGACCTTCGCCGTGCCGCACGACATGCTCGGCGAGGACGTCGCCGCCGCCGTCGTTCTGCGCGACGGCGCGAGCGCCACGGAGCAGGAGCTTCGCTCCTTCCTGTCGGAGCGGATCGCCGCATTCAAGACGCCGCGGACAATTCTCTTCCTGACGGAAATCCCCAAAGGCGCGACCGGAAAGCTGCAGCGGATCGGCCTGGCGCAGAAGCTCGGGCTCGGCTGACGGGCATGCCGTTGGGCTCGCAGGCTGTGATCGCAGTCACAGACGCGGACGTCCGACATCGGCGTCATGCGCCAGTTCGGCGTCTTCGACGGACGAGGTCGCGCTGCTTCAATCCATCGGGCGCTCTCTCGACCCGCGCCCGCGAGCAGCGTCATGCAGATGGCGACCGCGGCCGCCTGAACAGGGAGGAAGAGGAATGAGCGAAATCACCCATCGAACCGTCGAAGCCAACGGCATTCGCATACACCTCGCCGAAGCCGGCGCCGGCCCGCTCGTCGTCCTTTGTCACGGCTTTCCGGAATCCTGGTACTCGTGGCGTCATCAGCTGCGGGCGCTGAGCCAAGCGGGATACCACGCGGTCGCCCCCGACATGCGCGGCTACGGTGAGACCGACAGGCCCGAAGAGATCGACCGATACACGCTCCTCCATCTGGTCGGAGACATGGTGGGGCTCATCGACGCGCTCGGCGCCGACAAGGCGGTGATCGCCGGTCACGACTGGGGGGCGCCGGTCGCCTGGCACGCGGCGCTCCTGCGGCCCGACCGGTTCCGCGGCGTCGTCGGCCTCAGCGTGCCGTTCCTGCCTCGCGGGCGGGTTCGCCCGACCAGCGTCATGCCGCAGAACGAGGACGCCGAGTTTTATCAGCTCTACTTCCAGCGCCCCGGCGTCGCCGAAGCGGAGCTGGAGCAGGACCCGAGATCCACGATCCGCGCCTTGCTCTATTCGGCTTCGGGAGATGCGCCGCGCCGGCCGGCCGAGCAAAACGCAGCCTGAGCCTGTCGGCATGGTCCCCCGGAACGGCGGCTTTCTGACCCGGCTCGTCGACCCGCCGACGCTCCCGTCCTGGCTTTCCGACGCCGACATCGACGTCTACGCCGGCGCATTCGCCCGCACGGGCTTTCGCGGCGGCCTGAACTGGTATCGCAATATCGATCGCAACTGGGAGCTTCTGGCCCCGTTCGCCGGAATGACAGTCTCGGTTCCGGCGCTCTATGTTGCGGGCGACCGCGACCTGGTCGTCGCGTTTCGCGGTGTCGACAAGCTGATCCCCAGCCTGCCGAAATTCGCCCCGAAACTGCGGTCGACGATCATGCTGCCCGGTTGCGGCCACTGGACCCAGCAGGAGCGCCCCGCGGAGGTCAACGCGGCGATGATCGAATTCCTTCGTCGGCTCGATTGAGGCTGGAAGCGCTGACTCGGGGCTCGACGGCGCACGCAGGACAAGAGCATCGATCGCTCAAACGCCATCTGGAACGCCACGACTAGAGGTTCGCGCCTGAACGCAAAGGGGTCGGACGAAAACTACCGCCTCTCCCCGACATTCGCTGAAAGCGCCGTCACGAGCTCGACGATCGCCTCCCGTAGAGAAGGGTTACTAACACACAAAAAGGCAGTTATAAGGCGATGCCCTTCTTCAGGATTTGGAAGAGAAAAACTGGCGTTTCCGCGGTGGACCGGAATATCCGACGCGCCAGAAGTACTTAATTCTTCAGTTGAATCAAGGGCTTCGTATCTCTTCGCCGCCAACAATGCCATCCCCGTCTCCCCTGGCAGAACGTACGTGCGCACCCCGATGACGCAGCACAACTTTTATAGTTGCAGCAATTCTAATTTCTGTCAACGTACGTCGAAGCCAATTCTGGAACACAGTCCGAAATCGAAAACTTTAAGGAGAAGCCACAACGGTCTCTGTTAAGCGTGTTGTACCCTGCATTGGTTTTGTAATTACTCGGACCGGATCCTGGAGGACAATCGGCGATAGGCAGCAACGGCGTTCAGTCTTTAAGCCGAAGCAAACCGGGCCATTGGCAGCTACGTAATGTTCGTTACGGTGGGCTGAAACTCGCGGGGCCGGCAAAGGACTGTTACGCTAAGGGAGGGGAGAGATCGATGTCGGGGCCAAAGAATGCTTGATTTGATTGAAATCGAGTTGGCAAGAATTCGGAAAATCGCTGAGCACTTCGGCGAAATTTCGATAATGTATTTTATTGACCTTGCAATTCTAGAGGCAAAACATGCAGCTCAATCTCGGAAAGACAGCCTAGAAGAGACTGATCTACTCTCGGGAAATCGGGCTAAATCGCCGGAATGATCGCAGTCTTGACGTCCCTTCTCCCGCTTGAGAGAACAAGATGGCGCGAAGCGCTCACCCAAACGACCAAGTGTGGCGTGGACCCTCACCCGAGCCAGGCTCGACGGATCGGACCCCATCGGATTCCACGATCATGCGCGTTCGCTCGCGGGTGCGGATCCGATCAACGATCTGATCTTGTCCGCGTCCGCAGGCGTAGCTGGATTATAGACCACCATGCTGAGGTCCGGCCGGCCGTCGACCGAAAAAGCCGAGTATTCGAAGGCAAGGGGACCCAGCAGAGGGTGCCGAATGTGCTTGACGCCCTCGCCGTGCGCGCCGCGAACGTCGTTGTCGCGCCACATCGCTTTGAACTCGGGACTGAGCCGGCAGAGTTCATCGACGAGCGGCTCCACCTCGGCCGCAGCCCCGGCGCGCGCCGCATCCACCCGGAACGCGCCCAGGACGAACCGCGCCACGCTTTCCCAGTCGTATTGCGCGTCGCGGGCGCGCGGGTCGAGGAATATGAAGCGCAGAATGTTGCGCTGCTCCGGCGGCAGCGATCCATAGTCGATCTGCATGACGGTCGCCGCCCGGTTCCAGGCGACGACGTCCCAGGTCGCGGTCCTGATTACGGCGGGGCAAGGGTCCAACGCGTCGAGCACGCGCTGCAGCCGCGGCGTGACGCCGTCGTTCTTCCGGTAGCGCGCTTCCGGCGGGCGGCCGAGGCCGAGCAGGAAGAGGTGCTCGCGCTCGACGTCCGTCAGCATCAGGGCGCGGGCGATGCGGTCGAGCACGTCGGCAGAAGGCGCGCCGCCGCGGCCCTGCTCGAGCCAGGCGTACCAGGTCGGGCTGATGTTGGCCCTCTGGGCCACCTCTTCGCGTCGCAGACCGGGCGTACGCCGGCGATCCGGCGGGAACCCGAACGACGCCGGATCCAGCTTCATGCGGCGGTCCCTCAGATAGGTCCCGAGCATGTTTTCGGCTACGAGGGGCTGGCTCATCCTGTTAGTTTCTTTACTATGATAAGGTCACTACTTTACCAGAATAACGCCAGGGCAGAGAATTGTCTGCAGTAAAACCTGGAGACTTCGCTCATGCGCGTGTTTGTGACCGGAGCTACCGGCTGGGTCGGCTCGGCCGTTGTCAAGGACCTGATCGCGGCCGGCCATCAGGTGATCGGTCTCAGCCGATCGGACGCCGGCGCGGACGCGCTGGCCGCCGCTGGCGCAAGCGTTCATCGTGGCTCCCTTCAGGACCTGGGAAAGCCTCAAGAGCGGCGCCGCGCAATCGGACGGCGTGATCCACCTCGCCTTCAACCACGACTTCTCGAAAATCGCAGAAAGCGGCGCGGACGAACAGCGCGCCATCGAAGCGATCGGCGAGGCGCTGGAGGGCTCCGGCCGGGCGCTGGTCGTCACCTCGGGCGTCGCGCTGCTGACGCCCGGGAGCGTCGCGACCGAGCAGACTTCGCCGCGCGCCGCCACCGAGTTGTTTCCGCGCAACCCGGAAGCCGCAGCCGCCGCGGTGAGCGCTCGCGGCGTGCGTGCGACGGCCGTGCGGCTGCCGCGGTCGGTCCACGGACATGGCGATCATGGCTTCGTGCCGCGCGTCATCGGTCTTGCCCGCGAGAAGGGCGTCTCCCCCTACATCGGCGACGGTCTCAACCGCTGGCCGGCGGTGCACCGCCTCGACGCGGCTCGGGTCTTCGGGCTCGCCCTCGAGCACGGCGCAGAAGACGGCCCGTTCCACGCCGTCGCCGAGGAGGGCGTGCCGTTCAAGGAGATCGCCGGAGTGATTGGCCGACGCCTGAACATACCCGTCGTCTCTTTGTCGCCGGAGGAGGCGCAGGCGCATTTCGGCTGGTTTGTGCGCTTCGCGGCTATCGACTGTCCAGCGAGGAGCGAACGGACGCGCTCCCTGCTGGGCTGGAAACCGGAGCAGCCCGGTCTCCTCGCGGACATCGACCATCCGGCCTACTTCGCATTGTAACGAAAGGACCTCAAACTCATGCGCGTGTTTGTCACCGGCGCCACCGGAAACATCGGCTCTGCCGTCGTCGAGGACTTGATCGCGGCCGGCCATCAGGTGATCGGGCTCTGCCGTTCGGAAGCGAAAGCGCCGGCTCTGGCTGCCGCCGGAGCGGAGGTCTATCGCGGATCGATCGCGGACCCGGACAGCCTCAAGGACGGCGCAGCACGGTCGGATGGCGTCATCCATCTGGCGTTCAACCACGACTTTTCGAGATTCGTCCAAAACTGCGAGGACGATCGCCACGTGATCAAGGCGCTCGGCTCGGTTCTCGGCGGCTCCGACCGGCCGCTGATCGTCACCTCCGGGACCCCCATAGCCAATACCGTGCCCGGCGAGCCGGCCAAAGAGGACAATCCGACTGTCGGTTCGGACACGCATCCACGCGCGGCCTCGGAAGAAGCAGCGGCCGCCGTCGCCGCGGATGGAGTCAATGTATCGGTGGTGCGACTGCCGCAGGTTCACGACCCCGTCACCCAGGGTCTCATTACCCCAGCGATCGGGATGTACCGCGAAAAGGGCGTGTGCGCCTATGTCGGAGACGGCCTCAATCGCTGGCCGGCGGCGTACCGCCTCGACGTCGCCCGCCTCTACAGGCTGGCGATCGAAAAGGCCGAGCCGAACGCAAAGTATCACGCGGTCGCGGAAGAGGGCGTGCCGATGCGCGATATTGCGGAAGCCATCGGCCGCCGGCTGAAACTGCCGGTCAAGTCCATCGCCCCGGAAGAGACGCCGGCCTACTTCGGCTGGCTCGCAATGTTCGCCGGCTACGACATGCCCGCCTCCAGCGCACAGACGCGGCGGAAGCTCGGATGGGAACCAACCGGGCCGGTTTTGATCGCCGACCTCGAGCAGTTGCGCATCTCCGACAGCTGAGGCCCGCGCAACTCGCCTTGGCCGGCGCGGGGCCGAGAAAAAGGGTGGAAAAGGAGTATTCTCGGCACATTTTCAGGCAAGATAAGACGTCGTAGCCGGGCCAAGTCCGGCGTGACGTTTGACGAAATTGGGTCGACGACCAACGGCGCGCTCGCCTGCCCGCCGCCCGCGGGCTACTTGTAGCCGTGCTCGATCCGCCCGTAGGTCGCCTGGGTGAAGGCCGAGAACTTGCCGCCGACATAGCCCGCGCTCAGGCTGGCGGCGACGAAGACGGCGATCATCTTCGGCACGAAGGTCAGCGTCATTTCCTGCACCTGGGTCAGCGCCTGCAAAAGCGCGATCGCCACCCCGACGACCATCGCTGCCCCGACCGCCGGTCCCGCCCCGACGACGATCATCCAGATCGCCGACTGGACGAGGTCGACCGCGTCGCCCTCGTTCATTGCACGCTCGCGCCGTTGGCGAGGGAAACGGTCGCGCCGCTGGTCAGCGTCGCCACGGCGCCCGCGCTCGTCACGCTGACCGATGCGACTTGGCCCGAGGTCGCGCCGTCAGCCGAGGTGATCGTCTGCCCGATCATGCTCTCGGCCTGGGTCAGCGAGGTCGCGGTGAGGAGCGAGGCGAGGTTGGTGTTGGTCTGCACCGCCTGGCCGACCTCGGACACGGTCGCGAGCTGCGACACCATCTGCGCCGGGTCCATCGGCTGGGTCGGATCCTGGTTCTTCATCTCGGCCATGAGCAGCGTGAGGAAGTCGTTGTAGTTCAGCGAATTGGTCGAGGCCGCGGCGGCGGCAGACGACGCGGTCGAAGCCGAGGCGGCGGCGCCGGGGACGGAGGTGGCGGCGGTCACGGTCATGGGGTTTCTCCTGTTTCAGGCGGCGCTCTGCGCGGCCTCGCTCTCGAGCTCGCGGTCTTCCAGCGGAAAGAGGGAGCGCAGCGCCTTCATCGCCTCGAAATGGCGGCCTCTCGCCAGCAACTCGGCGATGCCCCTCAGGCCCGAGACCAGCTCGGGCGCGCGGTAGGCGCCCAGCGCCGTCTCCAGCAGCGAGCGCGCGAGCGGCGTGGCGTTCGCCGCCGCGGCCGGGTCCATCAGCATGATCTGCACGGCGAAATAGATCTGCCGGGTCAGCGTGGTCGCCTCCTTCGCCTGCATGACGTGGTTTTCGAGCAGGAACGTCACGTCGTTCAGAAGCTCGATCGTCGCCTTGCGGTCGATGCGGATGACCGCCCCGTTGATGAAGAACCGCTCGCCGGCTCTCAGCGTGATGTTCATCGCCGCCTCACTTGAGCCCGTCGCGGATGATCTCGTTGATCTCGATCATCGGGGCGAGGTCGTCGCTGACCCCCGCCCGCACGCGGTCGATCTCCTTCATCATCCAGATGCCGATCGAGATGATGCCCGCGCGCAACTGCTCAGGCAGCTCGTTGTTCGGATCCTTGAGGTCGTCGAGAAAAATCGTCCACAGCCGGCGCAGGTAGAACAGCGCCTCGACCCGCTCGCGCGACAGAGGGCCTCTCTCCTGCGCAGCGCGCAGCATGCCGATCACGCGGTCCATCGCCGCGTGCTCGCGCGCCCGCATCGTCTGGCGCGAATCCTCGACCACTTCGTTGTAGGCGAATTCGTACATTGCAAATCCGGAGGTCAAGGAACCGGCAGGTATTGGGCGAGATTGAGCTGCTGCAGCCGTGCGGTCAGCTCGTAGGCCATCTGGATCTGATTGGTCAGGCTGGCGATCTGCGCCGCGGTCGCGTTCTGGTCGACGTTGTCGAGGCCGTCGACTTGCTTTTGCAGGAGGGTGAGCTGCGTGCTCATCGCGTTGTTGGCGTCGGTCACGGCGCTCTGGGTCGCGCCGAGCGACGTCTGGATGTCGGTCAAGGAAGCCTGGCCTTGCGTAATCAGCGACGTCGCAGCCGAGGCGACGGCCTGCTGCGTGTCCGCGTTGAGCTGCGAGCCGCCGAATTCGGACAACATCGTGTAGGCTTGTGCGAGCTCTTTGAACGCCGGCTGGTTGGCGTTGGTCGAGGTCGCGACCGTCTGACCGGGCGCGATCTCGGCGGTCGTGTTCGCGCTCGAAGCCGAGGACCAGTCCGATGACCAGTTCGATCCGGAGAACAGCGCCGCAAATGGGCCGCTGAGAAAGTCTTGCATCTGCGCCGGCGTTATGCTCGCGGCCGCGGCGTCGGTCGGCAGGCAGCCGAAAGCAGTCTGAAAGGCGTTGTCGACGGCGGTCTGCGCCGTCGACGTCGGCGTCGAATAATAGTCCGCCATCGGCGCAACCGAGGAATTGATCCCCCCGAACACATACTGGTCGCCGGAGGTCGCGTTGGCGGAGGCGATGAGCCCCTGCAGGGCCGACTGGCCCATGGTCTGCAGCGGCGCGCCGGAATTGGCGGTGGGCGTCCAGGCGATGAGATCGCTGAGCGTCGACTGCGCGCTCGAACTCATCGACGACAGGGCGTTCTGCGCCGTCGAAAGGCTCGTCGAGACGACGCTGTTTCCGGTCATCAGCGTCTGGAGCTGCTGGACCTGTTCCTTGAGCGACAGTTCGTAGCCGGACCGGTCGCCCAGCTGAAGGCCGAGATCGGCGTATTGCCCTGTCGATTCCTCGGTCATCGCCGTCGTCAGCGCCGCCTGCGCCTGCGTGACCGGCTGGATGAGGCAGTTGGCCAGATACTGGCTCGAGACGAATGTGGGGCTCATCGTCATGCGGCGTTGAGGAGGGCCGAGAACATGCTGTTGACTGTCGTCAGCAGCTTCGCCGAGGAGGCGTAGGAGTTTTCGAGGTTCAGCATGTTGGTCATTTCCGCGTCGAGATTGACCCCGGTCGCGTTGGACAGCGCCGACGAAGCCTGGGTCGCGAGCGCGTTCTGGTAGGCCGAGGCGTTGCTCGCTTGGCTGTTCTCGGCCTGGATCCAGCTGACCGAAGCGTTGGCGTAATCGGAGAGGCTCGCCGAGGCGCCGAGGCCGACGGAGGGATCGAAGCTTTGCGTCGCGCTGATCGCGCCGACGAGCTGCTGGAGCCTTCCCGTATAGCTCGACGCCCCGGTCGAATTGTAGGTGTAAGCCGGGTTGCCGGGATCGGAGATCCCGCCGTCGCGCAGCAGGGTGGCGTTGCCGCCTTGAGAAGGGTCGGCGTTTGGGTTGACCTCGATCGCCGCGGCGAGGCCCGTCGTCGCCGACATCGAGGGCAGGCCGGTCGCGGCCGGCGTGGTGAACAGGCCGGGCAGCGAAGGGAGCGTCGGCGTCGCCGACTGATCGCTTTCGGCGAAGGCGTTGATGAGCCCGCCCGCGATCTGGTCGAGCTGCGCCCCGTATTGCGGCGCGAGCGTGTCGCGGAGCGCGGCGTAGCCCGCCAGCGCCCCCGACTGGATCGGCATCGGCGAATTCGAACCGGTGATCGGCACGCCGTCGACGGTGACGGGTTGTCCGCTCTCGCCGTCTACGAGCGTCGGCGTCGCGGTGAAGGCGACCGTGCGCGGCGTATCCTGGAACAGCGTCACGCCGCTGTCGGCATAGATCGACATCGAGCCGTTGGGCGCGGTCGTCGTCGTGACGCCGATCTGCTGCGCGAGCTGGGTCACGAGGGAATTGCGCGTATCCTCGGCGCTCGTGACATTGGCGCCCGTTGCAAGGCCGCTCACCACCGTATTGTTGGCCGCGGTGAATTGGTTCAACAGCGAGTTGATCGTGGCGACCGACGAGGCCATGTCCTGGTCGGCCTGCTCGCGCACCTGATAGACCGCCGCAGCGCCGCTGTTGAGCGAGGCCGCGAGCTGCGAGGCGGCCGTGACCGCGGCGTCGGCGGCGGAAGAGGACGTCGGCGTATCCTCGTAGGTCGTCAATGCGCTTTGCAGATTGGCGAGCGTCGCCGAAGGGGAGGCGCCGTTCTGGGTTGCGCCGGAAGAAGACGAGGCCGAGGCGCTGTCGCTGACCGTGGCGGCGAGCGTCGCCAGGCCGTTGGAGATCGCCTGATGCGCGGCGGCCTCGGCGGTCGACATTGAGACCTGCTCGGCCAGCGCCGCGTTGGCGACGCGCGTCACCGAGGCGACGTCGACGCCGCCGTAGGAGCTCGTGACGACATTGGCGATCTCGCGCGAGTAGCCGGGCGTGTTGGCGTTGGCGATATTGTTCGAGACGACCGCCGTCTGCGCTGCGTTGGCGGCAAACGATGAGCTGATGATATTGAATGCGGCCGAAAGGGTCATCGGACTTCTCTGTGCTCGGTCACGGCTTCAGCCCGTTGAGAACGTCGAGAATGTTCGCGCCCGTCTGAAAAACCTTGGAGTTGGCCTCGTAAGCGCTCTGCGCCTGGATCATATCGGTGAGCTCGGTCGCGAGATCGACGCTCGAGTTCTCGAGCGAAGACGATTCGATGGATCCCAGGCTGCCCGACCCTGCGTTTCCCAGAAACACTTGTCCCGAGGCCGCGTTGGGCAGAAGCGCGTTTCCGCTTACGGAATCCATATTGTCCGGACTCGCCACATTGGCGAGCGGGATGTCGTAGGCGGCGATAGAGGTTCCGTTGGAGTAGTTGAACGACAGCGCGCCGTCGGGCGCGATCGAGACGCCCTGAAGGCTCGCGGGGGCGCTGCCGTTGGCGGTGGCCGAACTTACGTTGAAAGCGGCCGCGAGCTGGGTCGTGCCGCCGAGGTCGAGGCTCATGGTCTGCCCGCCCGGAACCGGAATCGAGAGGGGAGACCCGGAGGACAATGTTCCGTTCGTCGGGTCGAAGGTGAGCGTGCCCGTCGCCAGCGGTCCCGAAGAATAGGGGAAGCCGCCGCCGGCTGCCGCCTTGGACGCGTCGAAGGCGTCCACCTCCCAGGTGTTCGAGCCGGTGTTCGTCAGGTAGAGGTTGATCGTATGCGCTCCGCCGAGATTGTCGTAGACGACGAGCGAGGTCTGGTCCGTGTAGGTCGAACTCGCCGAATTGACCGACGGCAGGTTGGCGGCGGCGACCGGCGTCGCGGTCGAAGGCAGGTTGGCCGTTATCGATCCGCTGGTCGTTGGCGAGGCGGTCTCGCCGGAAGACGCGACGTTGACCTTCACGAGGCTGGTCAGCGCGTTCGCCGGCGGGGCCGAGCCGCTCTGAATATCGCTGCCCATCAGGTAGTAGCCGCCGCTGTTGACCAGATTTCCGGACGCGTCCGCCGTGAAGGAGCCGTCGCGCGTGAGGTACATGTCGCCGCCCGCATCGGAAACGACGAAGAAACCCGAGCCCTGAATGGCGAGATTGGTCGCGGTCGCGGACGAGACGATGTTGCCCTGAAGGGTGTTGAGCGAGCGCACGCTGGTCATGACTCCGCCCCCTGGAGCGGTGTTCGAGACCGAGTCGACGACGGTCGAGAAATCCGTTTGCTGGTTCTTGTAGCCGGTCGTATTGGCGTTCGCGACATTCTGCGAAATGGAGGAGAGCCAATTCGAATCGGCAAGCATGCCCGAAACGCTTGTGTTCAGGATTGTCATAGGCGCTCCCTTGCGAGTTGCTCCATTTGAGTTCCGCCGCCTTGCGCGAGACTGGCGGTCACGTCGCCGAGCGGACCAGACTGCCGACGAGCAGGTTCCAGCCGTCGACCAGCACGAAGAACAGGATCTTGACCGGCAGCGAGATGACGGAAGGCGGCAGCATCATCATGCCCATCGACATGGTGAGTGTCGCCACGATCATGTCGATGACGAGAAAGGGCAGCACCACGAGAAAGCCGATCTCGAAGCCGCGCCTCAGCTCCGAGACCATGTAGGCCGGAATGAGCAGCCTCAGATCGACCTTGGCGCGGTCGCCCGCGTCGAAACGGCCTTTCGACAGGCCCTCGAACAACGCGATGTCCTTCTCCCGCACTTGCGACAGCATGAATTCGCGGAAAGGCTGCGCGACGGCGGCGAGGGCGTCCTGCTGGCTGATCTGATTGTCCAGCAACGGCTTGAGGCCGTTTTGCCAGGCGCGGTCGAAGGTCGGCGCCATGACGAAGAAGGTCATGAACAGGGCGAGGCTGATCAGCACGAGATTGGCCGGTGCGCTCTGTACGCCGAGGCCGGAACGGAGGAACGACAGCGCAATGATGAAGCGGGTGAAGCTCGTCACCATGATGAGGAGGCCGGGAGCGACCGATAGCACCGTCAGCAGCGCGACCATCTCGATGATCCGGCCGCTGGCCGAGCCGCCGCCGGCCGGGATCAGGGCGTTGAGATCGACGGTCTGGGCGGCCGCCGGAGGGACCGGAAGCAGGAGGGCGGCCGCGACGGCGAGACGCTTCATTGCACCACCAGCGTGCGGATGACGAACTCCCGGCTCTTGCCGCCCATGCGCGTGGCTGCGCGTTCGTTGAGGTCCTGGCGGAGGTTCTCGAGTCCGACCGGACCTTCGAGCTGCTTCAGCGACACGGTCCGCAGATAAGCGAGAATGTCGTCGCCGAGTTTGGCTGCGGCGGCTTCGGGATGCGGCATGGCCTTGGGGTCGAAGACGATCGAGCCCTCGATGCGGATCCAGGTGTCCTGCGGCGCCGCGAGGTTGGTGACGATCGGCGGCAAGTCGTAAATGGCGGAGGGCTCCGCGGGCTGCGCAGCGACCGGGTCGGGACCGGCGGCGTTTTTCGCCGGCTGGGTCGCCTCGAATGCGGCGCCGACCGCCGCGCCGATCAGCACGACGATTGCGATTTCCGTCAGCGACCCCTTGAAGCCCTTCGCCGCGGGACGCGGCAGCGCGAGGTCAGACATGGGTCCTCCGGCTAGAATGGCTTGACCGCGTCATAGACCTGCTGCCCCCAGGACGGCTGCTGCACGTCGCTCTCGCGGCCGCGCCCGCCGTAGGAAATGCGCGCCTCGGCGATGTGGTCGTAGGCGATGGTGTTGTTGAGCGAGATGTCGGTGGGCCGCACGATGCCGGCGACGGTAAGCTGCCGAAGCTCGTAATTGACCCGAACCTCCTGCGAGCCGGAGATGACGAGGTTGCCGTTCGGCAGAACGCGGGTGACGACCGCCGCCACCGACACCTGAATCTGCTCGGACCGGTCGATGCTTCCCTGCCCTTGCGTCGCCGAAGACGACGAAAGGTCGCCCACGATCTTGGCCGGCTGGTTCGACGACGACGAGGCCGATCCGTTGTTGAAGCCGTAATCGATCGCAAGGCCGTCTTTGGTCGATTGCGAGCGGCCGGTCGAATTGCCGAGCGTCGCCTTGTCGTTGATGGAAATGATGACGGTGACGATGTCGCCGACATGAGTAATGCGCGGCTCGGCGTAGAGAGACGTGGGCAAAGCGGCTTGCGGCGGTTGTGGGATGATCCCCCGGGCGCTTTGGATGGCGGCCGTCTCGCCCGGGACGAGGCCCGCCCCGACCGGAGAGAAGTCGGGTTCGCGCATGAATTCGGCGGGGCTGTTCCAGCAGCCGCCGAGCGCGATCGCGGCCAGCAGCGGCGAAAGCGCGCGCGTCCGCATTTACGATTTCTTGCCTTCGACGGCCGAAAGCACGCCGACGAGGCGGCTGGCGCGTTCGGCCTCCATTTCGCCGAGAATGGCGCTCGCCGCGTTCGGTTTCAGCTTGCCGAGGATGGCCGCCGCCATTCGGTCGTCCATCGCGCTCAACTGCCCGGCGGCGGCCTCCGGCTGCATCTTGGCGAAAATGGCGACGAGGCCGTCGCTGGCCGCCGCCATGAGCGCATCGCGCTTGGCGATCCAGTCGCGCGCCGACGCCTCCGTCTTCTCGAGGTCGGCGATCCGCTGCCTCACCTGCGCGTCGAGCTCGGTCAGGCGCTTGGTCTGCCAGGCGATGCGCGCTGCGGCGATCGACGGCGCGACGGCGGCGCAGAAGCGGCTCACGTCGGCTTCCATAGACTTGTCCGCAGAAGACTTCTCCGCCGCTGCTTTCGCCCTCGACGCTTCCAGCGCGTGGCCGTCCTGCGCCGCGCCCGGAGAGACGAGCAGCAGGGAGGCGAGCAGGGTCGCCGGCAGCCGTCGAAGAACGCGGACAATAGCCATGCATCGGCCTCGAATTGGAGACATCGTCGGCGCGGCGCCTTGCGCGGGCCTTGCGCGCCCTACTGGATCACCAGATCGGCCTGGAGCGCCCCGGCCGTCTTGATCGCCTGGAGGATGGCGATGATGCCCGGCGGCTTGACGCCGATCCGGTTCAGGCCGCTGACCAGCGTGCGCAGGCTCGATCCGCCGACGATGGCGATCGGCCCGCCCGTCTGCTCGGCCTTGATCGTGGTGTTCGGCGTGACCACCGTCCGGCCGTTCGCGAACGGGTTCGGCTGGGAGACCTGCGGCTGCTCGTTCACGCGCACAGTCAGCGTTCCGTAGGTCACGGCGACGGTCGAGATCTGCACGTCCTGCCCGACGACGACCGTGCCGGTGCGGGCGTCGAGCACCACGCGCGCGGCCATGTCCGGCTGAACCTGCAATCCGCCGACCTCCGCCATGAAGCGCGCGAACGAAACGCGGCGCGGGCGGAAGAGCTCGACGGTGCGGCTGTCGACTTCGTAAGCGGCGGCAGTGCGGAAGCGGGCGATGGAATAGGCGTTGATCGCATCGACGATCCTGACCGCCGTGGCGTAGTCGGGATTCTTCAGCTCGAGCATCGAGCGCATCTGGTCCGGTTCGCCCGGGACCTCCTGCTGCACGATCGCGCCGTTGGGGATCCGCCCGGCGGTCGGCACGCCCTGCGACAGCGTTTCTCCCTCGCCCTGGCTCTGGAATCCGGTGACGGAGACCGCACCCTGGGCGGTCGCGCGTACCACGTTGTCCGAGCCCTGGAGCTGCGTCAGCAGCAACGTGCCGCCCATCAGCGAGGGGGCGTCGCCGAGGGCGGAGACGGTGACGTCGAGGCGGGAGCCGATCTGGACGCCGGCGGCCAGGTCCGTCGTGACGATCACGGCCGCGACGTTGCGGTTGCGAAGCTGGATGCCGTGCACGTCCATGCCGAGGTTCTGCAGCATGCCCTGGACGGCCTGCTGGGTGAAGGGCGCGTTGGCGAACGTGTCGCCTGTGCCGCTCAGCCCGACGACGAGACCGTAGCCGACGAGCTGGCTGTCGCGCGCGTCGCGCAGGGTCGCGATGTCCTTGATGCGCGCCGCGGCCGCCGGCGCGGCCATCAGGCAGATGAGAATGGCGACGGCGAGCGCTCAACTCATCCGCCGCCGACCTTGACCGAGCCGTCCGGCTGCACCGCGCCTGTAACGGTGACGCCGCTGTCGCTGTTGCGCACCCTGACGATGTCGCCCACTCCCCCGTCCTGCAACGCCGCGCCCTCGGTCATGATGAGGAGGCCGCCCTCGCTGTAGACGAGCTTCACTTCCGCGCCGTTTGCGACGACCTTGCGGTTGGAGACTCCCTCATAAGGGATCGCATGCCCGGGCAGCAGGGTCAGCCGCGCCAGTTTGCCGACCACGAGCGAGCGGTCCTCGACGAACGGTCCGCCGCCGTCGCGGACGCCGCCCTCCGGACTGTCCGCGATCATCTCGTCGCGGATCACGTCGCCGGGATAGATTACGACCTTCGGGACCGGCGCGCCGGCCTCCTGCGCCAAGGCCGGGCCGATGAGGGCCGCCAGGAGAAGGGCGACGGCCGTCCTCGACGCGACGGCGCGCATCGCCTCCCGCATCCGCTTGCGCCGACTGGTTCGTCCCCCCGGGCAAGCCGCGGGGGTCGCTCCTCTCAATGACGGCTGAGCCCGCTTCATCCAGTTTGAACCCGCTTGCTTTGTCACCCCGCGAAAACGGGGGTCCAGGGGCGTCCTGCCCGGCGAATAGTCCGCTTTCGCGGGATGACAGGTTGTTACGAACGGCGGATAACCCATTCCCTTTGGCCGAAGCGGACCACTAGCCCCGCATGCTGGAGATCGTCCCGGACATCTGGTCGGCCGCCTGGATCACCTTGGAGTTCATTTCGTAGGCGCGCTGGGCGGCGATCAGGTTGGTGATCTCGGTCACAGGATCGACGTTCGACGCCTCGATATAGCCCTGCTGGAGGACGCCGAACGCCGTGTCGCCGGGAACGCCGACGGTCGGCTGGCCCGACGCCTGGGTCTGCTGAAAATAATTGCTGCCGAGCGCCTGCAGGCCGGCGTCGTTGACGAAATTGGCGATCGTCAACTGGCCGAGCTGTTGCGGCGTCGCCTGTCCGGGCACCGTGACGGTGACGACGCCCGTCTGGCTGATGGCGAGGTTGGTGGCGTTCGCGGGAACGAGAATCGGCGGCGTGACGGTATAGCCGTCCATGGTGACGAGCTGGCCGTTCTGGTTGGTGTTGAATGCGCCGTCGCGCGTGTAGAGGGTGTCGCCGTTGGCGTTCGTCACCTGAAACCAGCCGCGTCCGTTGATCGCGAGATCGAGGGTGTTGCCGGTGTTGGTCAGCGCGCCCTGCAGGTTGACGGTGCGGATCGCCGCCGTCCGCACCCCGAGGCCGATCTGCGCCCCTTCGGGAATAGTCGCGTCGCGGCCGCGGTTCGACACACCCATCAGCCGTTCGGTCTGGTAGATCAGATCGGTGAATTCCGCCCGCGACCGCTTGAAGCCGGTCGTGTTGATGTTGGCGATGTTGTTGGCGATGACCTCCAGGTTTTGCTCCTGGGCGCTCATGCCCGTTGCCGCGATCGCGAGCGCTCTCATTGTGTCATTCTCCGGTTTCCTTGCGCTCGGGCCTCATATCGCCATCCGGGCGATGTCCTGATAGGCGGAGACGACCTTGTCGCGGATGGCGAGCACCGATTGAAGCGAGCGCTGCGCCGCCATGACCCCTTCGACCACCTTCATCGGCGCGGCCAGGCCTTCGACGCCCTGGATCGCCGCGGCTTCGCCGGCTTGCAGCGTCCCGACCGCGGACCCGATCGCCTGACCGAGCGCGTCCTCGAAACTCGTTCCTCCGGCCGGCGCGACCGGAATCTGTGGCGAGGCCGGCCCCACGCTCCCGCGGAGCGAGTCGACGGCAGACAGTCCTTGGATCATCGTTCATGTCCTCGCGTTCAAGCGTCTTTCATCAGGGCGACCGTAGCGCTGAGCATGTCGGCCGATTGCTTGGCGACCTGGAGGTTCGCCTCGTAGCTGCGGTTGGCTTCGCGCATGTCGGCGAGTTCGACCAGCACGTCGACGTTCGGCATCTTGACCATGCCCTCCGCGTCCGCCGCCGGGTTGCCGGGATCGCGCTCGAGCTTGAACGGCGTCTGATCGGTTCCGATCGATTTGACCGCGACCAGATCGGCGCCGGTCGCGCGGTCCAGGGCGCTCTCGAACGACACAGTCTTGCGGGCGTAAGGGTCGCCGCCGGCGGAGGCGCCGGTCGACTGGGCGTTGGCGATGTTCTCCGAGACGATCCTGAGCCGCGTCGATTGCGCCTCGAGGCCGGACGCGGCGATGCGGAGCGAGGTTTGCAGCGGGTCGCGCATCACTTGAGAGCCGAAAGGAGGAGCTGATGAAAGGCGCGGCGGATGTTGGCGTTCATCGAGAAGTCGCGGCTGACGTCGCCGAGATTGATCATCTGCTGTTCGAGATTGACATCGTTGCCCGAGAGCGACTCCTCGCCCGGGTCGGCCTCGACCTCCTTGAGCGAGCTCAGGATCGCGTCGGCCGGCGTGATGTGGGCGGGGTCGGTCGAGGCGAGCGCTATCGGGGACGCGTTCAGGAACGTCGAGAACGGCTGCACGTCGACGGCGTGATAGCCGGGCGTGTTGGCGTTGGCGACGTTGTCCGCCAGCGCAACCTGGCGGGCGGACAGCCATTGCGACTTCTGCGAGGCGACCTGGAAGAGATAGATGTCCGACACGAGCGCGTCCGTCCGCCTTAGCCGCCTGAGAGGTTGCCCGGCCGGGCTTGCCCGGGGCTTGCCGATCGGCCGGCGGCCGCGCCCGCCCAAGCGGCGCCGTTGCTTGCCCACGAGCAGGCGCCTAAGCAAAGAGTCTCAGATGGGCCAAAGGATCAAGTGAGACCAATTCACCACAAAGGTTTGCATCGGCGTTATGGACCCCTGGATGAACAAGGGAAGCGCGACGACTGTTGTATGTATCAACACAAAGGGCGCGAAGGTCGCACCGAGGTCACAAGATCATGCGTTTGACGCCCTGCTCGAGCAGAACGACGTCGTGCGCAAGGAAAGTTCCGTACGCCAACTCAACAGCCCGGCCCGAGCGCCCGATGCACGGCGATGGCGTCGCCGACAATGCCGCGTCCGACCCGCTCCGTGCTCAGGGCTCGTCCCCTTTGTGCATCCCTGGAGCTCTTTGTGTTTCCATTCCCGAGAGCCGTTGCCGTTCAAGGGCGATGAGTTTCCCAGAACCGACATCGCTGCGGCCAGACGGTCGAGCCTGCTAAGCCCGTGCTCCACCGAGCGGGCGGCGCGGCTCATGGCGCGAGCGAAGTCCCGTTCCACTCCGCCACCATGTCCGACAGCATCGGCACGTAATCCTCGCCGTGCCCGGTCGCCACGGCCTGGGCGAAGGAATTGCGCACCGCCGCACCGACAGGGTTGGCGACCCCGAGCGCCTGGGCGAAGCCGGCGAGATAGCTGACGTCCTTCAGCGCGTTGGCCAGCGTGAAGCGGTGCGCGTCGCGGTCGCGCTCGATCACATATTGGAAAAAGGTCCGGTAGAACGGGCAGTCCATTCGGCCGTCGCGGATCACGGCGTCGAACACTTTCGGCGACAGCCCGGCCTTGGCGCCGACCATCAGCGCCTCCGAATAGAGCGCCGCATAGCCCATCGACAGGAAATTGTTGAGGAGCTTCATCGTGTGCCCGGTCCCGACCGGACCCGTCTCGACGACCCGGCCGGCGAAAGCCTCGAGGATCGGCCGGGCGCGCGCAACGGCGGCGCGGTCGCCGCCGACCATGACGTCGAGCGTGCCCTCCCATGCGTCCTTCGGGGTGCGGCTCAACGGCGCGTCGATCAGCGTGATCCCGGAAGGCGCGAGCTCCGCCGCCATGCGCCGCGTCGAAGCCGGCTCCGAGGTCGAGCAGTCGACGACAAGCAGCGGCCTGCCGGCCGAGGCGAGCCCGTCCGGCCCTTGGACGATCGCTTCCACTTGCGGCGAGCCGGTCACGCAAAGCACGACGACGTCGCTCTCGTCGGCGACCCGGCGCGGGCTCGCCGCCTCTTTCGCGCCGCGGGACAAAAGGTCGTCGACCGCCTCGCGCTTGCGGTGCGCCAGCACCGTGAGCGGCCAGCCTTTCTCGACGATGTTCTTCGCCATGCCGTGGCCCATGAGCCCGACGCCGATGAAGCCGATCCGTTCTTTCATGACAGGCATCCTTCCGCTTCCTTCGTGCGACTTTGTGACCTTGCTGGCCAAAAAGACTTAGAGCCCTGTTTCGAAAGTCCACGTCCTCGTCCTGAGTTGGCCACCGGCTGCGCCGATCCTTTTCCCAGTGTGAGGGCGCGTCAAGGACTGAAGCGACTTCGCCGCGGCCCTCCGGGCCGTCCTTGACAGGCCCTCACACTCGGAATTCTCTCATCCAAGAGCTCGACGCCCCGGATCGTCGATCGGCCGACGTCGCCGCTCTGCATTCGAAGGCGGATGCCAATTTTCCCCTTGACAACCAGTCCCCCGTACGAGCCCGGCCATGGGCACGAACGCGGACGCCGCCGCGGGCAGGACCGCGCCCACGCCCGTTTGAACCGATCATCTCGCTTTCCGCTTGCTTTCGACGCACGTCGCTCCGACGTACCAGTCGCGCGCGGCGACCTCCTCGAACACGAGGCAGACGTCTCCCTTCGCAAGGCCCTTCGCTTCCCCGATGGCGTTTGCGACCTTCTCCGCGATCGCCGCCTTCTTGCCTTTGGGGTCGCTCGCGATGACTTCCTTGACAATCCTGCCTCACTCCGCTGTCCGATCCCTCGTCGGTGGACAGTTGCGGCTGAACAGCCTCGACATTCGACAATATTACAAGTGACGGAAACAAGTCCCGCAGAAGCGTCAGGTTGCGCGGCGACGCAGCCATCGCCTCCTTCGCGCAATCGCTTCAATCGCTGCAGAGTCTGGCGTAACGTGTCAGGTGAGCGGTGTGCAACAACCTGCCAACTTGCGTGAATATTCGGGAGGTCTCGAGGAACGCTAGATGTTACCAGACGAAGCCGGGCGGTGCTTTTAGAACGCGCGGAGGTCGACCAAATTTTGACAAAATTTTGTCTCAATATCCGAATCGAGGCGGGGACTGCCTGATCGGGGGAGCTTTCTGGGCGACCGGCGGGCCGAGAGTGGTTGCGCGGGGAGCGGTTCGGAAAGGGTGGAACGCCAATGAGTTTCCTCGCACTTCTTTGCTCTTTCGCGCTCGGCCTGTTTATCGGCGGTGCAGGAGGGATTGTCTTCGGCTTCATCTGGTACGAACGCAAGGCCGGGCTATTTTCCGATCATACGGGCCGTCGTGCGACGGCGATCAGGTATGAACTCGACGACATCTATGGGCCTTACGCCCAGAGAGGCAAATAACCGCCTGCGCCGTATCAATACTTGCCGCTCTCCATCGTGATCAGGCGAATTGGGCCGAAGCCGCGAGAAGACGGCCCTTGCCGCCGTCGAAGACGCTTCGGCGTCCGGCGATGGACCTCTATCCGGCCCGGGCCGATGTTTTGAAGTTCGCGTGACGCCGTTTGTTCAGGAGATAGGCGACGACAAGCCCGCCAGCCCCGCCCACGCAGATACCGAGCATATATGCGTAGAGAGATGCGACAGAGGTCATGATTGCCGCCCCCTTGAGGGTCTTCGATAACGAAGGCAATGAGCGGCCTATACAATCCCGAAGGTTGTAATGCTGTCAAGCGCTTTCGGTTCCGGGGGCCCGGGGACGAGTCCTCTGCCGCGCGACCTTCCGCCCCAGCCCTCTTCCCCAGCGGACCGCACCGCGGGCGCGACGACGGTTCCGGGTCGCGCGATCGAGTCTAAGGTCGCCGCATGCGGTTGCGCGCCGAAGATTATTTGGTCAAGTCTTCCAGTTTGACGCCACACCCCGCGCTGCGGGTTAGGACGATATCGAAAGACATACAGGCTATATTTTAGCCGGATACGAGGACAGCGCCAGGCGCCTCACGAGGCCGCACGGTCTTCCGGCGAAGCCTTCTTCGCCAGCCGGGCCCGCACTGCCGGCGCGACGACGGTTCCGAGAAGCTCGATCGAGCGCAGGATTGCTTTCTGCGGTTGCGCGCCGACCGCCGCTTGCATGAGATAGCGCTGGTGGCCGAAGACTTCGTGCTGGGCCAGGATTTTGGCGATCGCCTCGTGCGGCGATCCGACCATCAGATGGCCGCGCGGACCGCGGCCGACGTCGAATTGCGCCCGCGACAGCGGCGGCCAGCCGCGCTCGCGGCCGATGCGGCTCATCACCTCGGCGTAGGGTTCGAAAAAGGCCGATACCGCCGCCTCCGCGTCATCGGCGAGAAAGCCGTGGCCGTTGATCCCGAGCGCGAGCTTTTCCGGCGCGACGCCGGCGCGCCGCGCCGCCTCGCGGTAAAGCTTCGCCAGCGGCGCGAACCGCGCCGGCTCGCCGCCGATGATGGCGATCGCCAGCGGCAGGCCGAGCGTCCCGGCGCGCGCCACCGATTGCGGCGTGCCGCCGGAGGCGATCCATACGGGCAGCGGGTCCTGCAGCGCCCGCGGATAGACGCCCTGGCCGTTCAGGGGCGGGCGATGCTCGCCATTCCAGACCGGACGGCTGTTTGAGCGGATCGCGAGCAAAAGCTCGAGCTTTTCGGCGAACAAAGCTTCGTAGTCGTCGAGATCGTAGCCGAACAGCGGGAAGGACTCGATGAAGGCGCCGCGGCCGGCCATGATCTCGGCCCGTCCGCTCGACAGGCAGTCGAGCGTGGCGAATTCCTCATAGACGCGCACCGGGTCGTCGGATGAGAGCACCGTGACGGCGCTCGTGAGGCGGATGCTCTTCGTCCGCGCCGCGCCGGCCGCGAGAGCGACCGCCGGGGCGGAGACGGCGTAGTCCGGCCGATGGTGCTCTCCGAGGCCGAACACGTCGAGCCCGACTTTGTCGGCGAGCTCGATCTGCTCCATGAGATCAGCGAAGGTCTTGTCGAGCCCGACCGGTTCGCCGGTCGCCGGATCGCGCCGGGTCTCGACAAAGGTGTAGACGCCGAATTCCATCACGGCCTCTTGATCGGTTCAGCGTTGTTCCGCAACCCGCCGCGCAATGATAGCATGGTTGCCCGCGCCGGAGGACGAGGACATGAGCGACAAGCCGATCAGCCGATTCCCGCCGGCCGAACTCGCCGGCCTGCCGCAGGACATCCGCGAGCGGATCGAGGCGGTGCAGGAGAAGTCGGGCTTCGTGCCCAACGTCTTTCTCGCGCTGGCGCGCCGGCCGGACGAGTTCCGCGCCTTCTTCGCCTACCATGCCGCGCTGATGGAGAAACCCGGCCCGCTTACCAAGGCTGAGCGGGAGATGATCGTGGTCGCGACCTCGGGGGTCAACGACTGCCTCTATTGCGTGGTCGCGCACGGCGCGATCCTGCGCATCCGGGCGAAGAACCCGCTGATCGCCGATCAGGTCGCCGTCAATCCGCGCAAAAGCGACGTCACGCCCCGGCAAAGGGCGATGCTCGATTTCGCCTTGAAGGTCGCGGCGCGCTCGCACGAGATCGACGACGCCGACTACGAGGCGCTGCGGGGCCATGGGTTCAGCGACGACGACGCCTGGGACATCGCCGCCATCGCCGCCTTCTTCGCCATGTCGAACCGGCTCGCGAACGCCTTTTCCATCCGGCCGAACGACGAGTTTTATGCGATGGGGCGGGAAACGCGCAGCTGAGAGCCGACGCCGGAGGTGTCGGGCTGCGCAGACGTCATCGTTCGAGGCGGCTTTGCGGCGCTTCGGAGGTCAGATGTACACGGCGCCAGCATAAATCCTCATCCGAGGCACCCGCGGAGCAGGCCTCTAGGGGAGGATTTCGGTCCATGCCCTCCATGCCGCGATCGCTTGCTTCGCTGGCGCCCAGTCGCGATAGTGGCTTCGACAGGGGTGATCATGCGGCTTCTCAACACGCTCGTCGTTCTATCCGCCTTCATTGCGCCGGGTGCTCCGGCGTTCGCCGCCGAGCCGTTTCCGGAGAGCGGCGCGGCTAAACTCGCGGCCTATGCTGTCTGCCGCTCGCTCGCCGTCGTCGACATGGGCCCCGCCGGCTCCCAGTCGTCGGCGGAGTGCAACGGCATCGTCAGGACCCGGGACGGATCGAAACTCCTCGACAATCTCGCGATCCGTTGCCTGGAGGAGGCGAGGGCCCGACCGGACGGTTACAAGTTCTTCGGGACCTGCGTGCAGACGGACGCCGACGGCGACAAGATTTTCATGACCTACGAGGGACCGGAAAGCGGCCCGGTCGAATGGATCGGCGGAACCGGCAAGTATGCTGGCGTCGCGGGTTCCGGAACCTGGTCCGTCGCCGACGCGCCGGGCAATTCATCGAGCCTTTTCGCCTTCACCCTCAGCTATGAGGCGAGCTGGACCTTGAAGGGGAAATAAGTCCAGGAACCCCCCTCTCCGCGAAGCGGGGCAAGGCCGAAGGGCCGGATGGTGTGCGGAAAGCAGGTATGGCCAAGCGCACGAGTTCCGCGAAGCGCGCGCCTTGGCGCGCCGGCAGCCGGTCGAGCGAGCGTTCGCTGATCCCGAGTTTGTCCGAAACTCCCGCCGCCCCGAGGAGTCTGCCCTTCCCGGTCGACGGGATACTCGGAGAGGCTCGTTTCGCTGAACATGGGGTGCGCCGAAGAGGAAGCGCCGTACGGCGTCTTCGTTCCGAGTATGGGCCAGGAGAGGCGGGTTTGGCGGCGCCTTTGCCGCGGCGCTCCCGCTCTCCTCGTCCTGTTTCCTCCGCTTCGCAGCGGCAATGGCGGCCGGCGCGAGCGCCCTCGCCGCTGGCCGCGACCGGGAAGAGCGCGAAGCTGGGGCGGCGTCGAAAGCCGACCACGCCGAGGGTCGGCGGCGCGACAGGCGCTGCCGCGTTTCGCGCCGGCAGTGCTAATGAGTTAAGAGTTCCCCGGCTTTGCCGTGGCTTTGCCGAGGCGGCCGTAGAAGTTTGACTTTTTCCAGAAGTCCGCCGTCGACTTTTGCGCTTGGAGCGGCTCACATCGAGAGCCCGGCTTTGCCGCGGGATGGTTATTCCGCCCAGCCTCTCAACTCCCGCCGCGCCACCGCCTCGACCACAGCCATGCCCTCGGCGCTGTCGTTGAGGCACGGGATCGCGGCGAAACGCTCGCCGCCGGCCTCGCGGAAGTATCTTGAGTTCTCGACGCCGATCTCCTCCAGAGTCTCCAGACAGTCGGCGACGAAGCCGGGAGTCACTACGGCGAGCCGCCTTGCGCCGGCTTTGGCCAGTTCGCGCACCGTATCGGCCGTGTAGGGCTTGAGCCACTCGGCCCGCCCGAAGCGCGACTGGAACGTCATGCGCAAAAAATCCTCGTCAAAGCCGAGCGCTTCGCGCAGGAGACGGGTCGTCTTGGCGCAGTGGCAATAGTAAGGGTCCCCCTTGTCGAAATAGGCCTCGGGAATTCCGTGATACGAGGCGAGCACCACTTCCGGTTCGAAATCGAGTTTGGCGAGGCCCGTGCGCGTCGAGCGCGCCAACGCCCCGATATAGACAGGGTCGTCGTACCAGGGCGCGGCGATCCGAATCGCCGGCTGCCAGCGCATCCCCTTCAGCGCGTCGGAGACTTTGTCGACGACGGTCGCGGTGCTCGCCGCGCAATATTGCGGATAAAGGGGCACGACCAGAATGCGGTCGCAGCCCCTGGCCTTTAACCCGTCGAGGCGCTCCGGGATCGGCGGCAGGCCGTAACGCATCGCCCAATCGACCTCGAGCCGGGGGCCAAGATTGGCGAGCGCCGCCACGAGCTTCTCGCCCTGAGCGCGGGTGATGGTCTTCAGCGGTCCTTCGTCGCGCTTCGCGTTCCATATGGACGCGTAATCCCGCCCCCTGGCCGACGGACGCCGCAACAGGATCAGTTCCAGGATCGGCAGCCACACCGCGCGCGGCGCCTCGATCACCCGCGGGTCGGACAGGAACTCCTTCAGGTATCGACGCATGGACCAGTAGTCCGTGCCCTCGGGCGTTCCGAGATTGACGATCAGCACGCCGATCCGCCCGCTCGCGACGGGCGGGTGGTTTGCGGGGCGACCGGGGCCGGTCGCCTGAGCGGGAGTCGCAATGTTCATCGGCCTACACCCTCGGCCTTCTCCCGCACCCGGGCTTGATTGGGTGGACTGAGGCGACGCAGTCAACGACCGCGCCTACAAAGGCCGGCGTCATCCTTCCGCCGGTGCAAAATTGGTCGCCACCCCGTTGATGCAGTAACGGAGGCCGCTGGGCGGCGGGCCGTCGGGAAACACGTGGCCGAGATGCGATCCGCAGCGGGCGCAGTGAACCTCGGTCCGGGTCATGCCCCAGCTGCGGTCGGTGGACGTCTCGGTCGCGCCCTCGATCGGGGCGTTGAAGCTCGGCCAGCCGGTGCCGCTGTCGAATTTGGTCTTGCTCTCGAACAACGGCTGGCCGCAGCCCGCGCAGGAGAACACGCCGGGGCGCTTCTCCCAATTGAGCGCGCAACTGCCGGCGCGCTCGGTGCCGTGCCCGCGCATGATCTCGTATTGCTCGGGCGTCAGCAGGGCGCGCCACTCGGATTCCGTGTGGGTGACCGGGAAATGGCCTTGGCTCATGAGATCCTCCTGGCGCATCCTATCACAGCCGGCAAACATGGCGGCAGGGCGTCGTTCGCACTTTCAAGACGCGGCCTCGCCGCCTCAGCCGCGCTCAGCGCGGCTACAGAGCGTCCCGCGAGCTGGCATTGCATTTTGGACGGCCAATCGCCAAAAGCACGCCGATGACGGCAAAAAAGCTCGATCGGCGTCTGGCTGCGGCCGCCGTCGCGGTCCTCGCGGCCTATGCCGTCCTCGCCTACCTCCTGGCGCCGTTCGCCTGGCGCCATTACGAGCATGAGGCCCGCCTCGCAAATCTCGGCGCGCGAACGGTCACCGCCCAGGGCATTCCGGGCGACGTCATCAACGTCGGACTCGAAGGGACGGAGGAGGACGTGGTCTGCGCGATGACTGCGGCCGGCTGGTCGCCGTCCGACCCAGTCACTTTGTCCTCGTCGCTGAAGATCGTCGGCAGCGTGGCGTTCCGCCGGCCTTATCACCGCGCGCCGGTCAACCCGCTCTTTTTCGACGGCCGCAAGCAGGATCTGGCGTTCGAGAAGCCGTCCGGCAGAAGCGCCTCGAGCCGCCATCACGTCCGGTTCTGGAAGGCGCTGGCCGCCGGCGACGACGGGCGCCCGGTCTGGCTGGGGCGGCCACCTTCGACGACGGCGTCGGCGTCAGCCATTACACCGGCCAGATCACGCATCACGTCGCTCCGGACGTCGACGCCGAGCGCGATTTCCTTTCGGGCGACCTCGCCCGGGCGAAGAAGGTCGAAGCCGCCTATTGGGTCAGCGGCGTCGGCCCGACCCTGTTCGGCCGGAACGGCGGCGGCGACCCGTTCTTCACCGACGGCGAGATCGAATTCGCCAGGCTCGCGCCGGGCTGCGAAGCGCGCGAGGGCGCGCCGACGGAGCTCCCTCCGCCGGCCAGAATCGCGGCGAAGAACGCGGTGTTCGCGTGGTTCGAAGGATTGTGGCGTCGACGGCCGTGACGCGGACGAAGTTGGCGTTCAGCCCTTCCTCACCCATAGCGGCGCCGAGGCTTGGGTGTCGTGACGACGACCCCAAGCGGAGGCGGCCCCAACCCCGAATCCATGCCAACTCATGGCAATGGATTCTCATCGCGCGCTTTTCCCCCGACGGCGACAAGATCATGCGGCTTCGAGCCCCATGCGGTCAGTGCGTGAAGTAGCCGTAGGAGGCGACCAGGCTGCGCATGATCGCCATCGCCTCGACAAGGCTGGTATCTGCCTGAATAGCGACCGATCCCATCCGGTAACCCTCTGGGGCCTCTGGGTTGATCAGCGAAACGATGTCGACCTCGAGCTCGTGGCGCGCATGCACCTTTACCCACGGGGCCAGCTTGGGCAGCTCGGCCAGAGCCTTCTCTTCGAGGGTCATGATACTGGTCATTGAACTTCAAGTCCTTGCTCCGGCAGCGAGGGGCAGCCGCGTCCGCCCGACATGCTAATTTCGTGCCAAAGTTCCTTGCCGGAGATCCCGGAACGTCGCGTTCCTCGAATGTAATGCGCGGACACGCCAGTCGATCTTCCTATTGCCGGTGAAACTGCGAGCTGCATCGGCCCGAAGTCCTGTGGCTACGAGACAATGCATTTTGCTTCGCGGCCGCGGTCGCTCTGCAGTTCTTTGGCTCCTGATTGTGTTCCGCGACAGCGCCTTGTTTGCGCGGCTTGCGCCCGCGTTTGCCCGGCGCCAGCGCGCGGCCGAGGCGGTTCTGATGCGGGCGATGCGCGGCATGGAGCGGCGCTTTACGCGGACCATCAATTTGGTAAAGAAAGGCGTGTCACCGTAATGCCGGCTTAGGAGCCAACCACCGCCCGAGGCGCGCCATTATGGATTGAACGGGCGCTCGGCGACTATTCCTTCGGCGGCAGCTCGCTTCGAAGCGAATCGTCCAGGACGTATTCGGTCTGGTCGTCGGGGAGGCCGTTCGCGAACCCCGACGCCGCCGGCTTTCGCTTCGCCAGCATCGCCGGGCGGCCGTTGTCCATTTCCTGTCTCGCCTGGCTGAGCGTCTTCTTCATCCGCTCGTCGAGCCGCGTCTCGTATGACCTCGGCGGCCCGTCGTCGCAGCGCAGCCAGAGGTCGACCAGTTTCGCCTCGTCGTGCGGCAGGAACGCGATGAGCTGCGCCCGATCGGGCAGAGCCTCCACGGATATGCTGACCGGAAGCCCCATCATCGGGTTGACCTCGATCGGCGCCACGCAGGCGAGGGCGACGATGAAGACCGGCAGGCCGACCTTGGCCCATATCGGCGCGCTCGCGGACCGGAACAGCCACGCCGCCATGACTGCCATCGAGGCGAGCATGAGGCCGAAGGTGAGCACGAATGTCGAAAAGAATGTCACGGGTAGCCGCCTGCCGTTTTGTAAGCCTTTGCAGTCACCAGTTCGAGCGGCGGCTCGGCCAGGGTGATCGCGCCCTGCCGGGAAAGGTCGAAGCTTTCGACATTGATCGTCTGGCCGACGCGATCGAGCGTCACGTCCTTGGCGAAGACGACCTGCACCTTTGGATTGACCTGCACGATCTCCACATGGACCTTGACGCCCGCGCCGGGCGCGCCGGCCTTGGTGACCCCGTCCTGACGGAACGCGTACAAGTTCACCCCGAGATCGTAGCGGCCAGGCTCGATGCAGCGCAATGAAATCGTCTCCTTGTCGCTATCGACCTTGACCTTTGTTCCGTCCGCCAGCGTGATCTGCTCGTCCATGAAGCCGCGATTGTCGCTGTCGAGTTGGGCGCAGCCGACATCGCGCGAACCGTAGAAGACAGGCTTCTTGCTCGGTAGGGCCATCCAGATGTCGACGTCGGCGTCGAGGTCGACGCTCCATTCCGCGGTCATCAGATACTCGGCCTTCTCCGGCACGCCGCTCTGCGCGGGCGCCTTCGGTGCGACCGCGACGATCACCACGCTCAGAACGCAGAGCAGGAGATCGGCGAGTCCGATCCAGATCGACGAGCGGTCGCGCATGAGTTCAACTCACTTCACATCCGGTCCACGATGCGTTGCTTCGCCATTGCGGCCCGTCGCATCCCAGCTTCGACATTGAACGTCATGACGGCGAGGAGCGCGGCTGCGACGCCGCCGCACGCCGTCGTAAAGAGCGAGGTTGCGAGCGCGGTGAAGCTCGTCGAGCCGCCCGCCAGCGCCTTCGCCTGCAGCGACAGTCCGATCGCCGTCCCGACGAAGCCGCACATGACGCTGAGGCGCTCGGCGAGATGGCCAAAGTCGGACGATGTTGGCCGCGTGTCGTCGACCAGCCACGCCTGCCAGCCGAGGTAGATCGAAGCCCCGACGAACAATACGGCGACGACGCTGGTCATCCTCGACGCATCGTCGGCCCAGATCGTCTGCGGAACGCCGTTGATTGCCGCGAAATATGCGGCCGCGGCGACTGCGAGGCAGAGCACGAAATGGGACAAAAACGTCAAACGCGGCATCTCGACTTCTCCTTCTCTTGTTCAGCCGGCTATGGGCCCAAACCCTTGTTCAACGCCATGAGGCTTTAGTATCCCCTGGCGTCGTCGGCATGAGGGGTCGCGAGAGTGACGGTGACCCCGGTCGCGGCCCCGCAGCCCATCGTGAGGACCACCAGAAGCGCAAGGAGCTTCAGCAACTTTGCCTCCCAACCTTGTCCGGCTGCCTCGCGCCCCGAGAGCCGGCCCGACCCCGACTGACCTCGGCAGCGGCAGGCGCCCTACGAACCGGGAGCAACCTTATGGGATTCACGCGAAAGCCTGAATCACACTGACGTTGATCCGCGCCGCATGTTGGTATCGAGCGCCTATCACCAAGGTTCAGGGGCAAGTGTCCCAGAAGCGCAACAGGAGCATCGAGGCGATGCTCGGCCGCGTTCGGGCGGCGCCCCGCCGACCTACGGTGACATGCCCGTCTTTATCTGATTGTCTTCCCCGACAACGCCTTGTTTGCCCGCTTGCGACCGCGCGCTTTGAGCAGCTTCCGATTAGCGGTGAGACCTGCTAGTTCCAATGAATCCAGAGCTCGGCCCTTCTCGTGCTGGGCGCGGTCTTCTTCACTCTCACACTCGCCCACAACTGTTAGTGCGCAAGGAGGCGCGATGCCTAAAATCAACAATATCGTTCTTGTCCACGGAGCCTTCGTGGATGGCTCCGGCTGGAGGGGTGTCTATGACATCCTGAAGAATGACGGCTTCAGCGTCGGCGTCGTGCAGAATCCGACCATCTCGCTGGCGGGAGATGTGGCCACGACCAAGTTGGTAATCGACTCCCAACCGAGCCGCGTTGTCCTGGTCGGGCACTCCTACGGCGGGGTCGTCATTACCGAGGCAGGGACTGACCCGAAGGTTGCGGGATTGGTTTACATCACCGCTTTCGCCCCGGACACGGGCGAATCCGTTAATAGTCTGATCGCCAATGCGCCGCCGGGCACGCCTGTCCCGCCGCTGTTGCCGCTCAGGGACGGCTACCTATTTCTGGACAAGGTCAAATTCCCCGACTCGTTCGCCGGCGACGTCGATCCGAAGACCGCCGTTTTCATGGCGGACTCCCAGGTGCCGTGGGGCGTCAACGCCCTGGGCGGCGCGGTCACAGAGCCGGCCTGGAAGTCCAAGCCTAGCTGGTACCTCCAAGTCCGCGACGACAAGATGATTCCCTATCCCGCACAGCAATTCATGGCCGAGCGGGCCGGCGCCACGGTTGTTGAGGTCCCAGGCAGCCACGCTATCCTTGTCTCCAACCCCAAGGCCGTCGCCGCCCTGATCGAACAGGCCGCCAACGGTGTGAAATAGCCAACCCGCGCGGCAGGAGCGGTGACAGCACAGTCCCTGTCCAGTTCGGAGGCGGCTGCAAGATTCCCGACTGCCCGCCTCGGCCCGAAGGAGGCTGCGCTCGACCCGATGCGGCGAGGCTGCGTCGCTGACCGCCCGGCCGAACTCGACGGAGGCCACAAACATCGTTCTCTCCCCGGCCCGCGGCGTCATCGCTGCGTCAGGGATTGAACTCTTGACCTCTTCGCAACCAAAAAGCCGGCCTGAAGAGCGGACGCGGCATCGACGAGACAACCCCTTCGTGGTCAGTGTCTCGTTTGGGACGCCGAGGTAAAGGGGTCGAGCGATCCGGGCCGATTGCCGCGCGTTGCGGTTTGCATAGCATGCACCTTTGCGGCCATTGACAGCGTTGTCCGGATGAAGTCGACGAATGTTGCCGGTCCCTCCGCGAAAGCTTCGCACGCCGCGACGCCGAGTCGCGCGTAGTCGATGGTCTTTTCTTTCTCCATATCGCTGTCGCATACGCGGACAAGCGGGGCAGTGGTTGTGCGGTTCATGATCTATCTCCTCCGCTGCAGGCATAGCTGCCAGCGGGCCGCACGGTTTGCCCTTGCACGCCAATCCGCTGCTAATGCAGGCCGGTTCAACTGCACCGATCGTAAGTCGTCGGCGCAGGGTCCGACACGCTGCAGCGAAACTCTCCTTCCTCTTGCGGATCCGGAACGCATTGCTCGACCAGTTCGCCCGCAAGTCGAGGCGTTCGCTCACGTCGTATGCACGGGGGGCGGTTCCGACCACAGGGGCGAGACAACGCATGGTGGTCGCATAGTCGCCCCGCTTCTCGGATGAGCATCTCCGGGACCTGCAGGACAACGATTCATCGGCGGTTTTCGACGGCCCCGCACAAGCGCAGGAGGCGGCTGGAGTAGCCGTTGCTTATTTGTCTCGCGACATCCTCGGCGTCGACTCGGTTGTGTTGCGAGCTCCGTTAGCTGCACGCAGCTTTCGTAAGGCCGAAGCGATAGCTTTTAGCTCAAGCAACCCCGACTGCCGCACGGCTTTAGGCTTTGTCGTGTCTTCGGGGTTCTCGATCAGGAGCGCTTTGCGATCCACGAGCGATCTGCGGACCGCTCTGCGTTCCTGATCATCCAGTTCGAGCTTCAAGGCGTTGTCCCCGGCCCTTGGCGAAGCCTGCCGTTGGGGGAGTCAGATAAAGGGGAGGCTCGCGGGCAGCCTGTCAGCCCGTGCCGAATTTCTGCCTTTTTGCGCCATACCGACAAGCGCGTCTCAGGGACCTCGAATCAGGTGGAAGCAGGCGGCGGAAGCCGCTTGTGGTTGCGTGCAGCAGATGGCGAGCGCCCGGTCCAACGCTTGAATGCGTGATTGAACGACGTCGACCCCTCGTAGCCAAGCAGCCACGCGATTTGCGAAAGCGACATGCCCGGTTCCTTCAGGTATTGGAGTGCGAGGGTTCGCCGCAACTGGTCGACCACGTCTGTGTAGGCGGTACCCTCGTCGGCCAGTCTTCGTGAGAGCGTGCGGATGCTCAGCGCTAGCGCTTTCGCCACCGCCCGCGCGTTCGCCTTGCCGTGCGGCAGCAACTTTTCCACTTCATTTTCGACCGCAGCCCGTAGCGTCCCTGCCGATGTGCTTCGTTCCTTGGCAGCCATATCGCAAAAGGGTTGCAGCGCTTCGAGCAGTTTGGCGTCCGCAGTGATGAGCGGGATGGAGAGTGTGTCGTTGGAGAACTTGAGCAGGTCCGATGACACGCCCTCGTTCGCGGCTCGACCGAATTCGACGGGGCAGCCGTAGAATCGCTCGAAGTCGCGAAGGTTGGAATTGCGCGGATGGGCGAACGCAACTCGGTCGGGGCGAACATTGCGGCCTGCGACCTCGCGAAGAGCTTTCAAGATGACGGCGACTCCGAACTCGACGTTCTGCCTGACCTGATGCCTCGGAAGGCCGACAAACGCGACCTCGACAGCCATCCCAGCCGGCGCTCGCGTCACTTGGAGGCGGACCGCCTCGTTGACGATCCGGAAGTAGCGCGCAAAGAGCGACAACGCCTCGCCCAAATTCTCTGCGCCTGACGCGATATAGAAAAATATCCCTGCATCGCGCGGATCAGCCTGCAGGGCGAGATGCAGCCCGAAAGCGCTGTCTTCGGTCGCTTCAGCAGCGAAGTCGAGGACCTTCGCCTGCGCGAGCGCAGACATCGGATGGGCATCAGAGTCGCCTGCAAGAGCGCGTTCAGACAGCCCCGCGACTGGACCCGGATCCCGCAATTGCTCGAACGCCTCGGCTATCGCCGCCAGGTCAATCGCAAGAGCCTGGAGGGCGGCCATCATGTCGACCGGAACGCTCAGTTCGAATACATCAACGCGCAGGTTGAAGCCTTTCAGGCTGCCGGCCAGCCGGTGATCTCGGTCGACACGAAGAAGAAGGAACTGATCGGCCCCTACAAGAACGGCGGCAGCGACTATCGGCTCCAAGGCTGTCCCGACGAGGTCAACGTGCACGACTTCGTCGACAAGGAACTCGGCAAAGCCATTCCTTACGGAGTTTACGACATCGGCGCGAACGCCGGTTGCGTCAGCGTCGGCATCGATCACGACACCGCCCAGTTCGCCGTCAACGCCATTCGCCGCTGGCGCGCGACGATGGGAGGGGAGCGCTATCCCGGAGCGGATCGATTGATGATCACCGCCGATGGCGGAGGCTCCAACGGCTCGCGCGTTCGACTATGGAAAGTCGAGCTGCAAAAGTTCGCCGACGAGACCGGACTGCCGGTCAGCGTCTGCCACTATCCGCCCGGCACATCGAAGTGGAACAAGATCGAGCACCGCCTGTTCTGCCACATCACACAGAACTGGCGCGGTCGGCCGCTCACCAGTCGGTCGGCGGTCGTCGAGTTGATCGCGGCGACCACGACCAAGAAGGGTCTGACCGTCCGCTGCGAGCTCGACGCCAACACATACGAAAAAGGCGTCAAGGTCAGCGACGCCGAAATGGCGGCGCTCAACATCGAAGGCGACGCCTTCCATCCCGAATGGAACTACACCATCAAGCCACGACCTCGCGAAGCCCCAAGTTGAAGCATTAATTTTGCGGCGTCGCCTTAGCAGCGGGGCGAGAGGGATGCCGCGCTTTCGCAGCGCCGCAATCGCCTGCTTTGCGGCGAAGCCCGTCACCGTCGGCAGCGCTCGCTGACTCGTTTCCTCTCCCACAGTCGCCACTCCTGTCATGAAGTTTGGCAGGATCTATTGGCCTTTTGGCAGATGCAGGCAAGTCGTCCCGGCTTGAAGTCGCCGTCTTGTCAATCGAACCCGGGTGTCGCTTCTATGGAACGCGGCAGGCGAGAGCTTTGCGCCGGAGTTGAAGTCAATGAACTACCTAAAGCCCGTAGTTGTTGCGGTAGAGGTGACGGTCGCTGTGACATGTGCGACCGCTGCCTACGGCACACGGCGGCAAAGCACTGGCCTGCGCACCATCGCCACGATTGCTGCGATGGAGTGCCTTCGGGTCCCGTTGGCTATGAGCCTGCCTGGGTTAAAATTCGCCGGGATATCGCTGTGCGTGCTGACGTTGGCGGCGATCACCCCGCTCACGTTTGAAGGCATGTCGCTCGCCTTCGAACAGTTCATGCACCAGCGCTTCATCGCGGTCGCAAAGGCTCAGCACGACTCGACAAGGCAAACGCTGAAGTCAACGGCTTTAAGTCCGACGCGTCTAGGCGCGAAGAGGAGATGAAGAGGCTGACACAGCAGGTCAGTGAAGCTCGTCAACATCATCGGGAAATTGCCGAGAAGCAACCGACACTGCAAAACCTGCCGACGTCACAGACCTGCACCGCCGTGACCAAGAGGGGGTAAGGGGCGTAAGGGTCTCCCACGATTGCTCGAACAAGCAGGCGATGCAGACCGTCGCTGTTGCGAACGCTGACGGCCAGAAATCTCACGGTGACGAACTTGAGGAGGACTATCTCCTGACCTTGCGGCTGAAGGAGACCGGTTTTTCCACCGCCTATCTGAACGAGCCGCTGAGCTACGGGCTCGCCCCCGAAGGGTTGAAGGAATACGTGTCTCGGCTTCACGCGGATCGGCCGCAGCGGCCCCTGCATCGCAATGATCCACCTGTTCTATTCCGGCGACCATCTCAGGCCGCTCGGTCACATCCGCATCTTGAGGGCCGGGGCGTAGGTCCTGAGGCGCGTGCTCGATTGATCAGCCGAGCTCACGACAGGCGATCGCGCCACTCCGGCAGGCCGCCCACGAACGCCTCGAACTCGCCGTTCGCGATTGGCACGAGGTGTTTTTCCTCCGGATAGGCGCCGCTCTCGACGTCGGCGCGGAAATCCTTGAAGGCCTCGACACGCTCGCGCTGCAGCCGGTCGTATTCGGCGCGGAAATCCCGGTAGACCTTGGCATGGCGCGGCCGATGCCCGCGCGAATAGCCGAGCACGTCCTCGGCGAACAGATATTGCGCGTCGGCGCCGGCCCCGGCCCCCATCGACAGGAGGATGAGCGAGGTGCGCTTCGAGATCTCGGCAGCGACCCGGGCGGGCACGACCTCGATCTTGGCCCCGACCGCGCCGGCCGCCTCGAGCCGTTTCACATGTTCGTAGACCTTCCGCGCCTCGGCCGCCGTCTTGCCGACCGCCTTGAAGCCGCCGGTCCAGGTCGCCCGCGCCGGGATGAGGCCCACGTGGCCGACGACGGGAATACCCTCGTTGGCGAGCTTTGCGATCGTCCCCAGGCTCGCTGCGCAATAGAAGGCGTCGCCGCCCTTCGTCAGCCCGGCGTGGGCGGCCCGCAGATAGTCCTCGTAGGTGCAGCGCTGGCCGTAGATGAGGCCGACCTGGACGAAGCAGTCGCCCGCGGCTTCGCGCATCGGACGTCCAGACCGGCTCGATGATCGAAAGGATGTCGATCCCGGCCGCCGAAGCGGCGGCGGCTTCGTCAAGCGTGTCGACATAGAGCATGGTCAATTGCCGCTTGCCCTTGAGCGCGCGCAAGTCTCCGACCGTCATCCGGTTGTGTTTCGTCAAAGCCATCGAAAACCTCCGCGCCCGCCTTGTAAGGTATCGCCCGGCCACTGCGGCAGGACAAGACAGCCGGATTCCTGGTCGGCGCGAGGTGACCAAGGCTTTTGTCGCCCGCGGCCGCGCACCACCGTCGAGGCGAGCGCCGCGGGGCGGGCCGCCTTCGCCCGCCACGTCGCGTTCCTCAAGGCGATCATCGCAGGAGCGTGACGGCCTGGCGCTCGGAAACCGACGCCTGGCCGAAATGGCGGCCGTTCGGATTCGCTTCATAGGGAAGGTCCGGCGCTGTCGAGCAGCCAGGATCCAGAAGGTCTTCGGCCCCGAACACCCACCACGCATGCGGGGCGTGGGCGTAGGTGGCGAGGATCAGGAATTCGTCGTTGCCCGAGACGCGAACGCCGGCGACGACGATCATGATGTCCGTGCGCTCGCGGACCTTGTCGGCGAGATAGTCGGCCGCGAGGCGGAAGGGCTGCACGCCCGCGAGGTTCGGCTCGCTGACCCGCAAGCCCCAGAACATCGAGTGCGGGACCACGGGTCCGACTTGCGCCCATTCACCCGGCCGAAGCCGAGGGACGATCGTCCGCAAAGCATTCCTCGCGGAGGGGACGAGGCAGCCGATGTGAATGTGAAGCTGGTCCTGATTCCGGGCGACGGCGGAGTTGACCGCGAGCGCGACCCGTTCGCGCTCCGGCGGCTTTCCGTCCGGCCCGGCGAGAAACGTCCGTGCCCGCCAAGCGGCCTCGAAATAGTTGGGAGCGTCGCCCGAATACAGAAACGGATCCTCGACGCCGATTATCTTTCGCGTCGGCGCCAGGATCGTATCGAGCGGGAACGGCTGGCGCAAAACGACATGCCCTCGCGCCTCGCCGCCGGTCAGGTCGACCTCGAGGCAAGGGAAAGGCGAGCCCGTCAGACTTTCGTCGGCGACGCAGGCGCGGACAACCTGCCAGAGCGCCCCGCGCTCCAGCCCCAAGGCCCAGGCCGCCAGCGCGGCCAAAGCGCAAGCGATCGCGCCGCCGACAAAATAAGGAACTCGGGAACCGCGCACGGCCTCACTTTCGTCTGGCGTCCGGAAGCCGCGGGACAATATGCAGTGAGCGCGCCTCGTCAATCGCCGGCAAAGCCCCGGCGGTTGCGATGCTGCAAGCGCTCAACGCCCGCATCGACCGCCTCCTCGCGACGGCAAAGCCTCAACGGTCGGCCGTGTCCACCGTGATCGCGCGGCCGTAAACGCGCGAGACGCAGGTGCAGAGCTTCGCGTTCCCGGCCTTCTCCGCCTCGCTGAAGAACACGTCCCGGTGATCGACGACTCCGTCGACTTCGAGGATCGGCAAGGCGCAAAGGCCGCACTCGCCGCGCCGGCAGTCGAAGATCATCTCGATCCCCGCTTCCTCGAAAGCTTCCAGCATGGTCTTGTTCGCCGCGACCCGAATCTCCTTGCCAAGCCTCGGAATCCTGACATCGAAGGGAATCGCGGGGTATTCGCCGCTCGCGCCGAAGGTCTCGAAACGCAAGCGGTCGACCGGCCTTCCGCTGGCTGCCCACGCGCGTTTGGCGGCCTCCAGCATGCCGATCGGCCCGCAGACATAGAATTCGCCTTGCGGATCGAGATGGGCGATCTCGGCCGAGATGTCGATCCGCTTTCCCTCGCCGCTCAGGCGAATGTCCAACCGCTCGCCGATCTGGCTGCGAAGCTCGTCGGCGAGAGCCAGATCCGTTCCGCTGCGGCAGGCGTAGAGAAGGCGGAAGCGCTGACCCGCGTGGGCGAGCGCAAGCGCATGCGAGAAGATCGGCGTCACGCCTATGCCGCCGGCCAGCAGCAGATACTCCGGCCTGCCGAGCACGAGCCCGAAATGATTGGCGGGCGGCGAATGCGCAAGCCGCGCTCCCGGCGCGAGGCTCCACATGAAGGCGGATCCGCCTCGGGAGGCCTCCAATAGTTTGACTGCGATCCGGTAAACTCCGTCAGCGCAGCGCCCGACGACCGAATAGGAGCGGACGTCCGGACGCCCCCCGATTGTCACGGAAAAGTCGATGTGGCTGCCGGACGACGGAGGGACAAACGCCTGCTCCGGCTCGATCTCGATCATGCGAATGCGGGGCGTCAGGTCGCGCGTCGCGCGAACGACGCCGCTTCGGTCGATCGTCTCCGCCATCGCCGCCTACTCCGCGGCCCGGTCGGCCGCGTCCGTCGCCTGCTCGCGCGCGAGCATCCGGTCGATCATCCGCCGCGCCCAGAGCGCGCCGGCGTCGATGTTGAGGTTGTAGAACGGCTGTCGCGGGTTCCGAAGGATCGCCCGCTGCTGCGCCTCCAGAACCGCGTGGTCCTGATCGTAGACGCCCTTCCCCTCATTGACGTGAGCACGCTGAAGGGCGCGTGTGAGCTCGGCGTCGTCGGTCCGGAAGGTGCGCACGAAATTCCAGAAATAGTGACAGCTCGTCTCGGTCTCCGGCGCGATGGCGGCGAGGAAGGCGCCGTTGACTCCCTGCGAGCGATCGCCCGCACGAGCCCCGGTTCCAGTGGGAGCGACGCCGACGTCGCCCACCACGACCGCCGGCGCTTCGAAGGTGACGATCTGCCATCGATCCACCCGGCCCGGCTTGCCGAGTTGCCGAGCCCAGAAAGGCGGCGGCTCGATGTCGGTCATCCAGCGCGTCATGGTCGCCGTTCGATCGGTGTGGGTGACCTCGAAGGGCGTATCGAGGATCGCGTCATGGCCGATGCTGCCGGAATGCACGTAGGTTTCGTGCGTGAGGTCCATCAGGTTGTCGACCACGAGGCGCCAGTCGCATTTCAGGCTGTAGAATGTGCCGCCTTCTCCCTTCCATTCGGCGCCGTCGTTCCAGTGAAAATCCGGCATGGCGGCCGGGTCTGCCAAGGCGGGATCGCCGGGCCAGACCCAGACCAGCCGGTGCCTTTCCAGGACCGGGTAGGCCCGCACGCAGGCGGAAGGATTGATGGTCTTCTGCGCCGGCATATGCGTGCAGCGGCCGGCGGAATTGAAGACGAGGCCGTGGTAGCCGCACACCACCTGATCGCCGACCAACCGGCCCATCGACAACGGCAACAGCCTGTGCCAGCACGCGTCCTCGAGCGCCGCGACGCCGCCGTCGGGGAGACGGAAGAGCACGATGTCCTTCCCGCAGATGGTTCGTGCGACGAGCGCCGGCCTGATTTCCGCGCTCCACGCCGCGGGATACCAGGCGTTCAAAGGAAACGATCTGCCGCTCGCCATGGACTTCTCCGACAGGGCGCGCGAGATCGGCGCCGCCGTCCGGAAAAGATGCGACCTTGACGCTGGCTCGGCAAGAGCAGCCATCGAAATTCACGGACGAGGCGCGTCTGCCGGTCGTCCCGATCCACAGGATCAGAACTTGAGGTTCACGCCGGCCGTGACCGCAGACATTGAGCGAGGCGTGCGAGGTCCGCTGGGCGACGGTTAGGGCGCCTATTCCTCGGGCACGCCCGACTTGCGCAAGCCCTCGATCACGGCTTCGCGCTGGGAGAGAAAAGTGGGGTTGTCGCTCTCGGCGCTGGCGCGGAAACGGGCGAGGGTGAAGTTCGGCGCCATTGCGAGGCCCGCCTTCACCTCCGTCTCGGCCTCGCTCTGGCGGCCAAGTCGCGCCAGCGCCGCCGCAAGGTAGAAGTAGTTCAGCGGATAGTTCCGGCTGGCGTCAAGCGACTGGCGGAAGAGGTCGACGGCCTCTTCGTCAGCGCCCAGATGGAGCTTGGCCAGGCCCTCGATGTTTTTCCACATGAACGTAACGGCGTCGGTCGGCGAGATGCGGAAGGCCTCCGCGACATGGGCCGCGGCCTCCTCGGCGCGCCCGAGCGTGATCTTCGCCAGTCCGATCCAGGCGTGGGCGACCCCAATGTTGCGGTTCAGACTGAGAGCGCGCTCAAGCTCGCCGATGCCACGGGAGCCGCGGTTGGTCAGAACCTGGATGAAGCCAAGCCAGAGATGCGCCCAATGGTTGCGCGGGTCGATCGACAGCCCCTTCAAGAGAAGCGCCTCCGCCGCCGCCAGTGATTTGGCCCGCTCGCCATAGCCCCAGAGCGCCCTCACCACGTCGACGCGGGCCGCGCCGACGATCGCATCGACGTTGGTCTGGTCAAGCTCGAGAGCCTGTTCGAACAGCTCGCGCGCCTTGCCGAGGTTGTCGAGGCCTCCCTTATTGAACCGGGCGACGCCACGGAAAAAATAGTCGAGCGAGTCCGGATTCGGCTCGAGCTCCGCCCGCTGCGCCTCCGCCGCGATCAGTTCGGCGCGCAGCTGATTGGCGAGGTGCGAGACGATCTCGTCCTGCATGTCGAAGAGGTCGGCCATCGGCTTATCGAATCGGTCGGCCCAGAGGTGGTTGCCGGAGGCGGCGTCGATGAACTGGGCGTTGACCCTCATGCGATTGGCGCCGCGCTGAATGCTGCCTTCGAGGAGATAGCGGACGTTCAGCTCGCGTCCGACCTGCTTGGCGTCGACGGTCTTGCCCTTGTAGGTGAAAGCGGTGTTGCGGGCGACGACGACCGTGTTGGACATCCGCGACAGATCGGTCGTCAGGCTCTCGGTGACGGCGTCGGCGAAATTCTCCTGCTCGGGGCCGCCGCCGAGGTTGGCGAAGGGCAGGACCACGATCGAGCAGCGCGGCGGACCGGATCTCTGCGCCGGCAATTCCAGCGGCGCCGGTTTCGCCTCGGCTGGCCGGCCGACTTCGAGCGAATAGACCCGAATCGGCTCGGCGATGTTCTTGAGCTCCTTCTGGCCGAGATCGCTGACCAAGATGTCGAGCCGCCCCTTGACCTGACGATAGGCGTCCTCGGACAAGGCGATGGCGCCCGGCTTGGCGATGCCTTCGAGACGCGCGGCGATATTGACGCCGTCGCCCATCAGGTCGCCGTCGGTTTCCTCGACGACGTCGCCGAGATGAATGCCGACGCGGAATTCGATGCGCCGGTCGGAGGGCAGGCCGGTGTTGCGCTCGATGAGGCCGTTCTGCATCTCGATCCCGCAGCGCACCGCGTCGACGACGCTGCGGAACTCGACCAGCACCCCGTCGCCGGTGCGCTTCACCACCCGGCCGTTGTGGACCGAGATCACCGGATCGATGAGGTCGCTGCGCAGCGCGCGCAGGCGGGCTAGAATGCGGTCTTCGTCGGCGCCGGCAAGCCGCGAGTAGCCGACGATGTCGGCCACCAGGATTGCCGCCAACTTGCGCATCACGATCATGGGCCCGCCTCCGCGCTACTCGGAGAATATAGACGCGAAGGCGGAACATTCCATAACGGCCGGCGGCTCGGGCTGTTTGACAGCGACCTCCGCCCGCCCTCATGCTGCCAAGGTCCCGCCCACTGCCAAGGCCGCCGCCATGCCCGCTCCGCGTCTCGTAATCCCCGACCTCGCCGGCAAGATCGTCCTCGTCACCGGAGGCTCCACCGGAATCGGGGCGGCGCTCGCGCGCGGGTTCGCCGAACAGGGGACAAGAGTGGCGATCGGCTATCACGCGAGCGAAGCGCCGGCGCTTGCGCTGGCGAAGGAAATCGCCGACGCGGGCGGCGAAGCGCTTGCGGTCAAGGGCGACGTCGCGAGGCCTGCCGAATGCGAACGCATCGTCGCCGAGACCACGAGCCGCTTCGGGCGCCTCGACGGCCTGATCAACAACGCCGGCCTGATGCTCGGCCGCGTCCCCTCCTATGAGGCGAGCGACGAGCACGCGCAGGCGGTGTTCGATCTCAACGCCCGCTCGGTCCTCTCGATGACTCGCGCCGCGCTGCCCTGGCTCGAGCGCAACGGCGGCTTCGTCATCAACACGACGTCGATCGCCGCGCGCAACGGCGGCGCGGGGGGCGCTGTCCTCTACGCGGCGGCGAAAGGCTTCGTCTCGACCCTGACCCGCGGCCAGGCGAAGGAGCTGATCGGAAAGGGGATCCGGGTCAACGCCGTCGCGCCGGGCGTGATCGCGACGCCGTTCCACGAACGCTATTCCGACGCAGCCATGATGGAGGCGCTGCGCAAAAGCATTCCGCTCGGCCGGGTCGGCGAACCGGAGGAATGCGTCGGCGCCTATCTCTTCCTCGCCTCGGAGGCGCTGAGCGGCTACGTCGTCGGTCAGATTATCGAGGTCAACGGCGGCCAGCTCATGCCGTGAAGATTATACATTATTAATTGATGAAAAGCAAGAGGGAGCGCCCAAGCCAATCCAAGCAAAACCAAGAATGGGCCTTGGATTCTCTTCGATTTCCCTTGGAAATCGGTTTGGATTCTCTTGGATTTCCTTGGATTCGTTCGTGCAATTCGGCTGTTTTCAATGGGTTACGGATGGTCCAGAGAGCGAAAAATTTTTTCGGCCGGGCTGCTCCTCCCCGTGTGATCCAACCCGAGGGAAACCGCAGCCTGCGCGGACCCCGAACCGCCAGTCCCTCCAATCTCTCTTTGCCTGCCGCGCCAAGGCGGCTCAGCCTCGATACACTGCCATAGACCTGCCGGACTGTCAAGAACAAAACCAGAATCCTGGCGGCGGCCTCCGAGGCCCGGTCACTCTTCGCGAGGCATTGCGAGTCGAACCAGCAAAGAGCCGGCGTGAATCCCCGCGGCGTGGATTGACGAGGACCGAGGCCCTATTGGCGATATTGCTGGATCCGCGTGGTGCGCAGCCCCGGCAGGCCGAACTGGTCGATCGACACCTGCCAGCTCAGGAATTCATCCACGGTCAAGGTGTAGCGCGAGCAGGCCTCGTCGAGCGACAGGAGGCCGCCGCGCACCGCGGCGACCACTTCCGCCTTTCGGCGTATAACCCAGCGACGGGTGGTGGGGGGAGGCAGATCGGCGACCGTCAAGGGGCTGCCGTCGGGGCCGATCACGTATTTGACCCGCGGCCGTATTGCATCACTCATAGAACGCTCACTGGTACGCTGGACTCGACGTCTCGCAGAATAGGGGCGGCGCTTTAAGATTTGCCTAAACGGCAGGGGCGAAAAAACCGTCGCAGGCGTCCAAAATCGTACGAAGTATTGCGGAAAAGTTAGCAAGACGAGAGGCTGCGCCTCTGTTTACACCGTTAAGTTAATCCGCTCTGGCGTCGTTATGCGGACTCGAGCACCGTTCCTTGCTCGCCTTGATATGCCTTTTCCCGCCTCGCGTCAGGAAAAGTTGCCGGCGTTTACTCTGCCGCCTCGGCCGGCCTCGGAGCCTCGCAGCCCGTTGCGCAGCAGCGGCCCGGCTGCTTCGAGACCCGGCCGCCGTCCGCGAGAACGCCGCGGTCGAGCAGGTCTTCGACCAGAGCCTTTCGTTCGCCGACCGGATAATTGCGCCAGATCTCGCGCTTCATCGCTTCCGGCGAGCCCCCGCCGTGGAGCGAAATCACCGAGTACCATCCCGCCTGATGCGAAACCGTGAGGTCCTCGATGAGCCGGGCGACTTCCATCCGCCGCTCCGCCGGAATGTCGGCCCGGCCGCGCAGGACTTCGGAAAGAGCGGCGCGAGTTTCCGGATTGTGGTCCTCGTCCGGACCCGGCAGCGCGGCGATCAGGCCGCCCGAAACGTGATGGGCGATCCGGTGCATGTCATAGATCTTCGTCGCCAGCAGCAGCTTGCCGACGTTCGAGAACACGGGGTCGGGCATCGCCGAGCCTGACGGGTCCCGGACACAATGGACCGAGGCGGCGACGCCGCAGGCGAACACGCTTTCCGTGATGGCGATGAGGTCGACCATCTGGTCGCGGATGTGCGCGTGGCGCTCCGGGTCGAGTCCGTTCGCCTCGATCATCAGCGCGCTCGCCCCGATCAGGAGGTCGCCGAACCCCGCCCGCGCGCCGATGCACGAATGACGGTGATGGGTCGCATAGGACGTCGTCAGAAATGCCGCCTCCTCCGTCTCACCGGCCAGGAAGACCCGATCGTGCGGCACGAACACGTCGTCGAAAACGACCACGCCGGTCGACTGGCCGTATCTGCCGGAGAATTTTGCCGCCGCCTCGCCGGGCCGTCCGGCGGGGCGGGCGATCACCGTCACCCCTGGCGCGTCGACCGGCACGGCGCAGCAGACGGCGAAATCGGCGTCCTCGCGCGTGTGCGTGCGGCATGGCATGGCGAGGAATTCGTGCATATAGGGCGCGCCGGTGACGATCGCCTTCGTCCCGCGGATCACCATTCCGTCCGGGCGCCGCTCCTTGATGCGAAGGTAGACGTCGGGGTTCGCCTGCGCGCCGGGACGGAGCGAGCGGTCGCCCTTGGCGTCCGTCATGGCGAGGCCGAGCGTCAGATCGCGGTCCTGGACGTCGTGCAGATAGTTCAGGAAGCGGGAATGATAGTCGGTCTTGCGCGCCTCGTCGGCCTGCCGGGTCGCCTGAAAGACCGCATTCAGCCCATCGTGGCTCAGATAGCGCTGGGCGCAGCCGCAAATCCTGCAGACGTGCCTCACCGCTTCGAGCTTGTTCAAAAGGTCGGTCGGAGTCTCGTCGATATGCAGCATCCGGTTGACCGTCTTGCCGGACGTGCTCTGTCGCGCCGTCATGAGGTCCGCATGCTCGGGGCGATGCGCCTCATCGTAAGTGACCCCGACAGCCGCGACCCCGGGCGCGAGCAAGGGCTCGTCCGCGACGCTCTCGACAGCCTTGCCGTTGACGAACACCCGCGGCCGGTAGGCGCGAAGCGACTCCCGATAGTTTTCGGCGGTCATGAGCATGGCTGCGGCTCCTTGTTGTCCGAATATATGACCGATGTTAGAGGCCGCTTCAAAAGGTCCACGACCTCGTCCTGAGTTTGCCACCGGGGGCGCCGACCCGCTGTCGCACGAGGCGCGACCGCTGGTCGCGCCGGCCGCGCTCATCGCGCGCGGCTACAATGGCGCCGGCGTGGCCATGTAGGCGCGACCGCTGGTCGCGCCAGCCGCGCTCATCGCGCGCGGCTACAAGGGCGCGCCATCGTGGCCCCGTGTAGGCGCGACCGCTGGTCGCGCCGGCCGCGCTCGCCGCGTGCGGCTACAAGGGCGCGCCGTCGTGGGCCCGTGTAGGCGCGACCGCTGGTCGCGCCAGCCGCGCTCGCCGCGCGCGGCTACAACGGCGCGCCATCGTGGGCCCGTGTAGGCGCGACCGCTGGTCGCGCCGGCCGCGCTCGCCGCGCGCGGCTACAAGGGCGCGCCGTCGTGGGCCGTGTAGGCGCGACCGCTGGTCGCGCCGGCCGCGCTCGCCGCGCGCGGCTACAACGGCGCGCCGTCGTGGGCCCGTGTAGGCGCGACCGCTGGTCGCGCCGGCCGCGCGCATCGCGCGCGGCTACAACGGCGCGCCGTCGTGGGCCCGTGTAGGCGCGACCGCTGGTCGCGCCGGCCGCGCTCGCCGCGTGCGGCTACAAGGGCGCGCCGTCGTGGGCCCGTGTAGGCGCGACCGCTGGTCGCGCCAGCCGCGCTCGCCGCGCGCGGCTACAATGGCGCGCCATCGTGGCCCCGTGTAGGCGCGACCGCTGGTCGCGCCGGCCGCGCTCGCCGCGCGCGGCTACAACGGCGCGCCGTCGTGGGCCCGTGTAGGCGCGACCGCTGGTCGCGCCAGCCGCGCTCGCCGCGCGCGGCTACAACGGCGCGCCGTCGTGAGCCCGCACGAAAGTTCCAGCCTTGTGACCTTGGTGTAATCTTCCTGTCCTTCGTGGTGAAAAGAATAAACACGAAGTACGCAGAGGTCCCACGAAGGGCACGAGAGCACGACTGGGACTTTCGTGTAAGTTGACCACCGCCTGCGTGGCCACGAAAGTTCCCTGACGACCGGCGCTTTCGTGTAAGGCGCCCGGAAGGGCCTCGAAGACGATCGCGCAGACGCTGGCGGCGCCGTCAGCGCCTTCTGGAGCATCCTTCGAGACCCTTTGCTTCGCAAGGGGCGCCTCGAGGATGAGGAAGAATTTGAGACCGACACTTGGTTTTTCCAGTGTCTCCGCAACGCCAAAGGCAGGATTGGGCGCCATGCTGACAGTCGGCCAGAGAACCTCGATGCTCGTCGTCATCGACATCCAGACCAGGCTGACGCCGGCCATAGACGGCGCCGCCTCGGTGGTCGCCAACGCGCGCAGACTGATCGCCGCGGCGGAGCTCCTCGGGATCCCGGCGCTGTTCACCGAACAGAACCCCAAGGGCCTCGGGCCGACCGTGGCGGAGCTGGCGCCGGACCGCTCGCTCGTCGTCGAGAAGATGACGTTCGACAGCTGCCGCTCGCCCGAATTTCTGCTTCGGCTCCCCGCCGACTGCGCCTTGGTCGTCGCCGGCTGCGAGGCGCATGTCTGCGTGCTGCAGACGGCGCTCGGCCTGATCGACCGCGGCCGGCGCGTTTTCGTCGTTCGCGACGCGATCGGCTCGCGGCGCGCCGAAAGCAAGGAGGCGGCGATCGCGCGCATGGCGCGCCACGGCGTCGAGATCGTGACGGCGGAGATGGTCGTCTTCGAATGGCTCGGCAGCGCCGAGCATCCGCGGTTCCGGGAGGCGGCAGCGCTGATCAAGTGACGCCGCGGCTGGAACCGGCGAGGGAGGGTGGCGTCTCAGTTTGAATGTCTGTTCGGGCTGATCGGGTGTCCGGGCCATTCCGGCTGTCCCGAACCGACTGGCGCGAACGCCTGCGGGTTTGGTGAAAGCTTCGGCAAGAAGCACTATGCATCGAAGCTCTACTTGGCTGTATCCTGCTCTGTGCGACCTGCTTCTAAGGAAGAAGCCCCCGTCGTTCTTTTCGCAATAAGGTCGATTTCGATAAGCGCATCATAGGCTAGCGCCGTCACGCCAACGCACGTGCGCGCGGGCAGCTTCCCTTCTAGAAAAAAGCCTCGGTAGACTTTGTTCATCGCCGCATAGTCTTCGCGAAAGCGGGTGAGATAGATGCGCGCCATGACAACATGCTCGAGGCCGAGGCCGAGGCCGGCCAGGACGGTCGAGAGATTCGCCATAACGTTTCGGGTCTGCGCCTCGATGCCCTCGGGCAGGACTCCTGGCGATTCGGGCGTGTCCGGCATCTGGCCGGTTACAAAAATAAAGCCGTCGGCTTCAACCGCGTGGCTAAAGGGCGCGACCGGCCTCGGACCCCCTTGGATCATGTGGAATTTCATCAATCCTCTCAGGCCGTGTCTCTTGCCGGCGTCTTGAACAGGGACTTGCGCACGATGGCGTGGACGCCCCAATTGCCATCCACAACCTGCGTCACGCCGAAATCGACCGCCACCGACATGAGCGAGACCGCTTCGTCCTCGCTAAGGTTGTGCATTTCCATGAGGAAAAGACGCGCTTTCCGGAAGGCGTCCTTCATGGCGAGGTCGAGCGACGATTTGGCGTAAACCTCGCCTTGCCCTTTTGCGCCGAATTCCGCGAGATAGTTCGGATGGCTGAAGCCGGTCAGCACCCATTCGGTCGGCGTCTCGATCAGTGGATAGCTGAGGTTCGCAAGCCGGCCGTACTTCTTGCGCAGGATGATGGTGATCCGGCCGGTCATCGAACATTCGATCGCCGTTCCCGCAAGCTCGCCGTCGCCCTGCGCGGCATGGGGATCTCCAATCGACAGGAGCCCGCCGGGTACGGAAACGGGCAGATAGACCGAGCAACCCTTCCCGAGTCGCCAGTTGTCGAGGTTGCCGCCGAAATAGGCGGGGGGCACCGAATCGACCAAATGGGCCTCGCGCGGGGCGAGTGCGATCACGCCAAAATGGGGCCGCAAGGGAATGCGCACGCTGCTCAGGCATCCGCGCGGCGTGATGCGGTTCTTGTCGACCGGCACGCCGGGGTAGTCGTAGGTGCGGTGAACGACTCCGAACGGATCGACCTGCGGAGCCCAAGGATAAGCGTAGAGCGCTTCCGCATATTGGTCGCCTTCGCCGGGGAAAATCTCGAAGATCGTGACGTGCTCGCGTGGCCTCGGCGGCTCGACGAGCTCGCCGTAATGATAGCCCCACCAGGCGGCGACCGTGCTGCCGAAACATCGTCCCTCGTAGCCGGGGCTGGCGCTTGGTCGAGGAAAGATGTCGTCGATCCTGACCTCAATGACGTCGCCGGGGTCGGCGTCTTTGACAAAGATCGGCCCGGTGCAGATATGCACCCCGAAACCTTCGCCCGCGCCGCGGCCGAAGATGGAAGCATCGAGCGGACCCGCGCCCCGTCGATCCACGGCCTTCCGGTCCTTGGTCCAGAGAAAGACATCCTCCGCCGCCGCGTCGGCCCGGATCATCAGGTCCGGCGCGTCGGAAGCGTGTTGGGTCAGGGTTTCGACCTCGACGCAGTCGCCCGAACGGATCTCGAGGACCGGCCTCAAGGACCGGCTGAAATAGCCCCAATGCACGTTGGCTGAAGTGACGGCGAGTCGGTGGCGGGAGGAGGTCTCCTGCCTTCCCGCATCTTCGGAACGCTGCGGAGCCGCGCCCGTTGGGAGGCCGCGCTGCTGGTTTTTGGGGTTCGCCAGCGCCCGGACCGGCCAGCCGCGCTGCTCGGCGCCGGCGCTTTCCAGCAGCTTCTCGGCCTGGCAGGCGCGGAAAGCGCCCGGCGGCAGACCGAACCGCTCCTTGAACAGTCGATTGAAATTGGCGGCGTCGCCGAAGCCGCAGGCATACGCCACGTCGGCGACCGGCGTGCGCAGATCGCCCGGCGCGGTGAGCGCGGCCCGGGCCCGCTGAAGCCGCCGTTCGCGAAGATAATGGCTGAAGGTCTCGCCGTTCTGCTCGAACAGCTTTTGCAGATAGCGCTCGGAGATGCCTTCGAAGCGAGCGATGCGCGCGGCCGACAGGTTCGGATCATGCAACCGCCGCTCGATCGTCAACGCCGCCCTGTTGAACAGCGCTGCAAGGCTCGGCGAGCTCGGCTCGGACGCCTCCGCTTCAGCGATAACAGTCAGGACGAGGTCGACGAAGCTCTTTTCCAGCGCCCGCCACTCGGCGTCCGAAAGCCCGTCCATCTCGGCGACGGCGGTTTCCACCGCCTTTATCAGCACCGCAGCGAGTCCGTCCGGCGCAAAGCGGCGCGGGGCGGGCAGAGCGAGGGTGGCGGGGCGGCGCCCGCGCAACAGGCTGTCAGAGATTAAGAACGCCGCCAATCGCACGCTCTTGTCGAGCGGAATGCGCCATTCGCTATCGAGGGGAAGGACAGCCAGCGTTCCAGGCGGCACCCAGACAATCCCGCCGCCGGTCTCGATCTCGATGTCCTCGTCGAGCGGCAGAAGGCCGATCGGCAGCCCACCGCGCCGGAAAATCGGCGAGAGCGTCTGCGAGGCCGCCGTCAGGCGCCCGAGCGCCATGCCCTCCGAATCGCCCTTGAGCGCCGCCATTGCAAACGCCCCGAGCCCGCCGGTCGGGAGGTCCGAGCGCAGACCGAACTGCGCCAACAGGTCCTGCCACGCGCCACTACGTGTGACCTGGGGATAGGCCTCGCTCGCAAATTGTCTGACATTCATCCCTTCGCTCGCGGCGCCGGCCGGCGCCACCGAGGCGTCGGCCAGCTCATATTGCACTTGCGAAAAGATGTGCGCCAGCCCTGGCCTCACGAGCACTGGAAGATGCTCTTCCGGATCGAGCCGTGGACGCCCCAATTGGCGTCGACGACCTGGGTGACGCCAAAATCCGCAGCGACCGACATGAGCGATATCGCCTCGTCCTCGCTGAGCCTGTGCACGGTCATGAGGAAGCGCCGCAGCTTGCGGAAAGCGTCGCGCATCGCCCGGTCGATGCTGGAGCGACGGGCGATCTCACTCTGGGCGTCCGGACCAAGCGCCTCGAGATAGTTCGGATAGGTGAAACCATAAACTGACCATTGCTGATCGGTTTCCAACATCGGATGGTTCAGCCCTTCGAGGATCGTGCCCGCGAGACCAGCCTTCTTGTGCAGGACGAACTCGAAATCGCCGGTGAGCGAGGTTTCGATGGCGGTGCCGCTGAGCTCGCTGTCGCCTTGCGCGGCGTGGGGATCGCCGACGGAAAAGAAAGCGCCCGCGACCGCAACCGGATAATACATCCGCGCGCCCTTCCCGATGCGCCAGTCGTCGATGTTGCCGCCGGTGTAGGAGGGCGGCACCGAGCTGACGTAGTCGGCTTCCGACGGCGCCAGGCCCATCGTGCCGAAGTGGAGCCGCGCCGGCACGCGCACATTGGCCAGGATGTTCTGGCGCTTCTCGACGAGCTCGTGGTCGACCCGAACGCCGGGGTAGTCGATCGTGGCGTGAACGACGCCGTCCGGGTCTGTCTGCGGCGTCCAGACATAGTTGTAGACAGCCTTGGCGAAGGGCTCGCCCGACGTGTCGAGCTCGTAGATCGTGATGACCTCGCGCGGCTTCGGCTCCTCGATCAGGTCGTGGTAGTGGAACCCCCAGTTGGCGGAGGCATTCGAGCCGAAGCAGCGGCCCGCGTAGCAGGCGCTGCAGCTCGGCCGTGTGCGGACGTCGAGGACGAGGACTTCGAGCACATCGCCGGGTTCCGCGTCTTCGATCGCGACCGGGCCGGTAAGCAGGTGCACGCCGATCCCTTCGCCGGCGCCGCGCTTGAACCCGGCCATTGGGCCCGCGCCCCGCCGGTTCATGGTTTTTTCCTCGCGGGTCCAGTGGAAGATCGCCTCGGCGCCGCGGTCGTCTTTGATCATGCGCTCGTAATCGTCGTTGGCATGATGGGTCATGGTTTCGATGGTCGCGCGGTCGCCGGACTTCAGCTTCAGCGCCGGTTTGACGACCTTGCTGAAATAACCCCAGTGCACGGTCGATGGCGAAATGGGCAGCGTGTAGTGGTTCATTGCTGTCTCCGGACGTCTCTGAGGTTGATTGCTGTGCTCTCGGCGATCAGCCGGCCACCTTCGCTTCCTCGGCGATGATCTGCAGAAACTGCGCGGTCCGCGGGTTCTTCGGCCGCGAGAGCGTTTCGTCCGCGCGGCCTTCTTCGACAATCGCGCCATCGGTTAGAAACACGGCCGTGTCCGCCACTTCCTGTGCGAAACTGATGTGGTGGGTGGAGATGATCATCGTGAGCTTGTCCTCGACGGCGAGCCGCCGAATGACTTCGAGCACCTCGCTGACAAGTTCCGGATCGAGGGCGGAGGTCGGTTCGTCGAGAACCAGCACCGAAGGGTTAGGCGCCAGCGCGCGGGCGATCGCCACGCGCTGCTGTTGGCCGCCCGAGAGATGTCGCGGCAGGGCGTCGATATGTGCGCCGAGCCCGACGCGGTTGAGCAGCTCGACTGCCCGCCGATCCGCGTCGGCGCGCGACAGGCCCTGCACCCAACGGAGCGGCCCGGCGACGTTTTCCTTCGCCGTGAGATGGCCGAACAGATTGAAGTTCTGGAACACCATGCCGACGCCGACAGAGGCGCGCGCGGCGGCGATCTCGCGCGGCGACAATCGGCGACCGTTCGCGCCGATCCCAAGCTCGCGCCCCAACACCCGGATCGTTCCGCTGTCCCAGGTTTCGAGACGATTGATGCACCTCAGAAGCGTGCTCTTGCCAGAGCCGCTGGGGCCGAGCAGCGCGATGACCTCGCCGACCCGGACTTTGAGGTTCAGCGATTTCAGCACGGGCCGACCGTTGTAGGATTTGGTGAGGTCGTCGATCTCGACCGCGAGCTTGCTGTTCACGAGCCCCGACTGATGCTTCTCGCGGTCCATCGGCGGCCCGGCCTTGACGGGGGAAAGCGGCGCAGCGCGGGCGAACGAGGCGGGCGCAGCCGCCGGCGCCCGAGGAGCGAGTTCGACTCGCTTCCAAGGCAGAAGACGCGCGAGCCGCGCCTGCGGCGTCGGCAGGTCGAGGTCGAGCAGCACTTCCAGGATGATCTGGATGAGTGCGATCGCGCCGGTCAGCACCAAATACATGAGGCCGGAGGCGATGAACACGGAGAAGAAATCGAAGGTCGAGGAGGCGAGCTGGGTGCTGCGCAGCGTCAACTCCTGAACCGACACGACGGAGGCGAGCGAGGAATTCTTGAGCGCGCTGACGGCTTCGTTGCCGAGGGCGGGAAGCATGGAGCGCATCGCCTGCGGCGCGACGACACGCATCATCACGACGAGGGGGGTCATGCCGAGCGCCTGGCCCGCCAAAACCTGGCCGCGATCGACGCCGATTACGTTGCCGCGAATGATCTCGGCGATGAACGGCGCTTCGTTCAGCGCGAGCGCGAGACCCGCGGCCTCGATCGCAGTGAGTTTGATCCCGATCAGCGGGAGGGCGTTGTAGCAGAAGATCATTTGCAGGATGAGCGGCGTGCCGCGAAAGATGATGGCGTAGGCGCGGGCGATGAGGGCGAGCGCGCGGAAGCGGCTCAGCTGCATGCTCGCGAGAACGAGGCCCATCACGAGGCCGCCGCCAAGGCCGAGCGCGGTGATAAGAAGCGTGTAGACGATGCCCGTCAGCAGATAGGGCTGACTGAGATAATGGAAGAACAGGCCCATCGCATCCGAAGTCGTTGACGAAAAAGTGCCGGCCAGGCTCCCGAAGAGCCTGGCGGGAGCGGTTTCAGTCGGCGACGACGAGCTTGGGCTGTTCCATCTGGTCGACGGGCATGTTCCACTTCTTCATCAGTTCCGCCTGCTGGCCCGATTTCTGGATCTCGGTCAACGCGGCCATGACCGCGTCGCGGAAGTCCGTCTTGTTGCGCGGGACGGCGATGCCGACCGAATAGGGCAGGGTGACCGCGGTCGCCTTCTCGAGTTTGTCCGGATAGGCTTTCACGGCGCCGTCCACCGTATTGACGTCGTTGATGTAGGTGTCGGCGCGGCCGGCGAGGATCGCCTGGATGCAGTTCGCGTTGTTGTCGTACAGCTGCAACTCCGGCGCGGGCTTGCCGGCGGCCTTGCACTTCGGCTCGAGCGCCTGGACCAGCGGAACCTCGACGAAGCCGGTGTTCTCGGCGGCGGTCGTCCCGCACATCGACTCGTTGATGCCGTCGATCTTCTTCGGGTTGCCCTTGGCGACCAGCACGCCGTCATAGACCTTGAGGTAGGTGATGAAGTCGGCCGCCTTGGCGCGCTGCTTGGTGGCGTAAATATCGGAGATCACGATGTCGGCCTGGCCGGCCTCGAGCGTGGTCAGCAGCGCGGCGAACGTCACCGGCTTGTAGGTGAGCTTGAAGCCCAGGCAATCGCCGATGGCTTCGCCGAGATCGATGTCGAATCCGACATATTTCGAGGGATCGTTGGGATCGAGCGCCTCGTAGCCCGGGGTGTGCGGATTGACGGCGTCGATCAGGGTCTTGCCTTTCAGAGAGGGATATTTGGCCTGCAGAGCGGCGCAGGCGGCCGGGCTCGCGGCGGCCGCCGGGGCGGGCGACAGCATGGTCGCGCCGAGCGCGCCAACGACCAGTTGCGCCCCGAGGCCGACGCCAAGTCGTTTCCTGAGCGCGTTGCGACCACTCCCACTCTGAAAAATCTTCATGTCCAGCTCCGTCGGTTGTTGGCAGTGACGCTGTTTTCAGCGGCTGGAAGAATAGAACGGAATTCGCGCGAAAGGTTGTCGTGCGCCGCACATTATATTGTTCTCGACGCCCATCTAACCGCAAAGGAGCAAGCTTATGACCAATTTGTACTCATGAGTTGCACAAGTTTTGTTCCAATGGCTATGAATCAATCGTCCGGGCCGCAAGCGATTTCCTAACAGCGTCGGAATGGGAACGAGAGCGTGGCGACTTGCCAGGGCGGCCCGTGCGCGGGCGCCTGCATAAAGGGACACCGCCCAAAGGCGGCGAAACTGGCCTTGGCGCGCCTTTCAGGCTATGAGCTTGCCTTTGCCGACCAAAGGCCCAATCTAGGCCGGGTCCGGCGTTGAATGCCGGGATGGGAACGGAATGCTCGCGACCTCCTTCGCGCACCTCCCGTGCGGCGCGAACAGCCTCGGACTCGACAAGCCGCCCGCGGAGACCCGCGTGGTGGTGGCGATGTCGGGCGGCGTCGATTCCTCCGTCGTCGCGGCGATGCTGGCCGACCAGGGTTTTGACGTCGTCGGCGTGACCATGCAGCTCTACGATCACGGCGAAGCGACCCATCGCAAAGGCGCCTGCTGCGCCGGGCAGGACATCCACGACGCCCGCGACGTCGCCGCGCGGCTCGGCATTCCGCATTACGTGCTCGATTACGAGCAGCGCTTCCGCGAGAAGGTGATCGAGCCCTTCGCCCGAGCCTATGTCATGGGCGAGACCCCGATTCCCTGCGTCGCCTGCAACCAGCACATGAAATTCGCCGACCTCTTCGGCGCCGCGCGCGATCTCGGCGCCGACCTTCTGGCGACCGGCCACTATGTCGTCGCGGCCGACGACGGGCACGGCGGGCAGGCGCTCTACCGCGCCGCCGACCCGGACCGCGATCAGAGCTATTTCCTGTTCGCCACCACCCGCGACCAGCTCCGGCGCCTGCGTTTTCCGCTCGGCGCGATGCCCAAGCCGGAAGTGCGCGCGCTCGCCCGCCGGTTCGGCCTCATCAACGCCGAAAAGGCCGACAGCCAGGACATCTGCTTCGTCCCCGCCGGCCATTACAGCGACATGATCGAGCGGCTGATGCCCGGCGCGTCGAGCCCCGGCGACATCGTCCATGTCGACGGCCGGGTGCTCGGCCGTCACGCCGGCATCGTCCATTACACCATCGGCCAGCGGCGCGGCCTCGGCGTCGCCGCGACCGAACCGCTCTATGTCGTGGCGCTCGACGCGGCGCAGGGCCGGGTCGTCGTCGGCCCCCGCGCCGCTTTGGCCAAAACCAGGCTCAAGCTGCGCGACGTCAACTGGATCGGCGACGGCGAGCTCGCCGGCCTGCCGGGCGACGGGCTCCTCATCGCCGCGCGGGTGCGCTCGACCCGGCCCCCCGCCCCGGCGCTGCTCCTGCCGAGCGGCGAGGTCGATTTCATCGAGCCGGAGAGCGGCGTCTCTCCCGGGCAGGCCTGCGTCTTCTACGAGTTCCTCGACCCGCGCGCGAGGGTGCTCGGCGGCGGATTCATCGCCGCATCCTGAAGTTGGGGGAGGCGAGCTCATGGCCGAGTTGGACGAGGAATCGGTATTCGGGAAAAAGCGGAAGGCTCCGCCCGTCCATGAGATCGGGCAGAACCTCGACGACCTGTCGGCGCCCGAGCTCGCCGAGCGCATCGGGCTTCTGAAGGCGGAGATCGAGCGGCTCGAGCGGGCGATCGAGGCGCGCCATGCGACGCGCGACGCCGCGCGCGCGGCGTTCAAGCTCTAGCCCGCCTCCGTCCCATTTCGACCCGCCGCATTCCAATTTGCGACAGCGGGCAGGGCGCAAAGCTTTGTTAAGGGTTATCGATTATGAATAAGGCCATCCGGACTCCAGGGTTCTGAACGGGGTTTGGCCCGTCCGGTTCGACGTCTCCGATCCTCCCCTGCCTCAAAGCCGCCTCCGGGCGGCTTTTTTGTCCATTGCAAGTCGGCATCCGCCTGGGGTAACGTTAACTCCACGTAAAGGCGCCGACCGCCGGCGCCAGGCGCTATATTTGCTTGGGTTCTTCCTGAATGCGCGTGGGGCCGCCGCCGGCGGACCTCGATCGCGGCGGGACGGGAGTAAAGCGTATGAGCCGCCAGTTCGACGGATGGAAGAGACTACCCTCGGCGCCGAGTCCGCCGACCGCGGCCGTCGCCTTTATCAACCGCCTGACCGCCTCCCCGGCCTTCAACGATCTTTTCCGCGAGGGCATGGCGCTCGTCGAAGAAGCGGCCGCCTATCTCGACAGCCGGGGACGGGCGGAGTCGAAGGCGCTCACGCGCCAAGCCGCGCTCGCCTATGCGACGGAAACCATGCGGCTCACCACGCGCCTAATGCAGGTGGCATCCTGGCTTCTGCTTCGGCGCGCCGTCAACGAAGGGGAGCTGAGCCAGGGCCAGGCGCTGTCCGAGCGCCACCGGGTGAAGCTCGTGCGCCAGGAGGTCGGCTGCTCGCCTGAACTCTTCGAGCAGTTGCCGCCGACGCTGCGAACCCTGAGCCGGCGCTCGCTCCGCATCCAGGAGCGGGTCATGCATCTCGACCAGGGCCTCGTCCTGGCGCGTTCGCCGGACGCTCAGAAGGGCTGCAGCGAGGTCGTATCGCAGCATGAACGGCTGAAGGCCGCGTTTTCCAACTGATGCCCCGCGATCGCTGAGCGCTTCCTGGAGGGGCGGCGTGCCGCCGCCCTGGCGCGCGGACGCGCGCCCTCCGATTGCCGCCGCGCGGAACCGATGGCCACGTTCGGGGTTTCCGTCGCTCTGATACCCTCATTGGCGAAGAGCGAGCATGAATGGCGCCGTACGACGCTGGACGCATGGCCCATTGTTCGAAGAGGGCGGGATCCGCTTCCGGCTCTGGGCTCCGTCTCAGGAGCGCGTGAGCCTCGCGCTCGAGAGCCGAAGCTCGACGATCCCGATGGAGCGCGGCGACGGCGGTTTCTTCGAAATTTTCGTCGAGGGAATCGGCGCAGGCACCCTCTATCGCTTCGAGCTCTCCGACGGGACGCGCGTTCCGGACCCCGCGTCGCGCTTTCAGCCGCGGGACGTCCATGGGCCGAGCGAGACGATCGACCATGACGCCCATCGCTGGCGCGAGCGCTGGCCGGGCCGGGCCTGGGACGACGTCGTGCTCTATGAGCTTCACGTCGGCGCCTTCACGCCGGAAGGCTCGTTCGTCGCCGCCGCCCAAAAGCTCGACCACCTCGTCGAACTCGGGGTGACCGCGGTCGAGATCATGCCTGTCGCGGACTTCCATGGGCGGTGGGGCTGGGGCTACGACGGCGTCTACCTATACGCGCCCGATGCGACCTACGGCCGGCCCGAGGACTTCAAGTCCTTCGTCGAAGCGGCGCATGAGCGAGGCGTCGCCGTGCTGCTCGACGTGGTCTACAATCATTTCGGACCGGAGGGGAATTACCTCTCGCGCTACGCGCCGGACTTTTTCACCGCCCGCCACCGGACGCCGTGGGGCGAGGCGATCGATTTCGACGGGCCCGACGCCCGTCCCGTCCGGGACTTCGTGATCGAGAACGCCGAATACTGGATCGACGCGTTCCACCTCGACGGGTTGCGGGTCGACGCGGTGCATTCGATCAAGGACGACAGCCGTCCGGACGTCGTCGACGAACTCGGCGCGCGATTGAGGTCGCGCTCCGATCGGACTGTCCATCTCCTGCTCGAGAACGAGAACAACGAGCCGCACCGGCTCGTCCGCTACCAGCGCAAGCCTCTCCTCTACACGGCGCAATGGAACGACGACGTCCACCACGTGCTGCACGTCGCCGCAACCCACGAAAAGAGCAGCTATTACGCCGATTACGGCGACACGAGGCTCCTGGCCAGGGCGCTGGCCGAAGGCTTCGCCTATCAGGGCGAAGTCTCGTCCCACCGCGGGGCTCCGCGCGGCGGGCCGAGCGCCGATCTTCCGCCGGGCGCCTTCGTCGCCTTCATTCAGAACCACGATCAGATCGGCAACCGCGCCTTCGGCGAACGGCTGAGCGCGCTTGCTTCGCCGGCCGCCGTCCGCGCGCTGGCGAGCGTCTATCTCCTTCTGCCGCAGACGCCGATGCTGTTCATGGGCGAAGAGTGGGCGGCGGCGCAGCCGTTCCCGTACTTCTGCGAGTTCGACGGTGACCTGGCGGAAGCCGTCCGAAACGGGCGTCGCCAGGAATTCGCGCGCTTTCCGGAGTTCGCCGATCCGAAGCGGGCGGCGAAGATTCCCGATCCGGTCGCCGAAGCGACCTTCCTGTCGGCGAAACTGGACTGGACCCGCATCGATTCCGAGCGCCTCGGCTTCTACCGCGCGGCGCTCGCCGCGCGGCGGGAGCATGTCCGGCCGCTTCTGCCGGAAATCGAGCACGGCGGTCAAAGCTCAATTCTCGGCGAGCAGGCGGTCCGCGTCGTCTGGCGGGCCGGCGCCCGCCGCCTCACGCTCGACGCCAACCTCTCCGACGGCCGGGTCGCCTTTCCCGAGACAGCCGGCGTCTTCTGGCGTTGCGGTGAGACGGAAGCGGAATTCGGGCCCTGGAGCGTGCGCTGGAGCGTCGGGGCGGCATGATCCCTCCACGCGCCACGTACCGGCTGCAGCTGAGGTCCGGCTTCGGCTTCAACCACGCGGCGGCGATCGCCCCCTACCTCGCCCGCCTCGGCGTCAGCCACGTCTATCTGTCGCCTGTCTTCAAGGCGCGGCCGGGCAGCCCGCACGGCTACGACATCACGGACCACGCGCGGCTGAACCCCGAGCTCGGCTCGGAAGAGGATTACTCGGCGATGATCGGCGCCTTCCGCCGCGAGGGGCTGGGCGCCGTCCTCGACTTCGTCCCGAACCACATGGGCGTCGGCGGCGCCGACAATCCGCTCTGGCTCGACGTGCTCGAATGGGGGCCCGAGTCGCGTTACGCGGGCTGGTTCGACATCGACTGGCACGCGGGCGGCGGCAAGCTGCTTGCGCCCGTGCTCGGCGCCCAGTACGGCGAAGAGCTGAGGGCGGGCAAGCTCGCCCTCAGGTTCGACGACGACGGAACCTTCGCCATTTGGGCCTACGGGGCCCACAAGCTGCCGGTCTGCCCGCTGACCTATCCGCTGATCCTCGGCCACGACAGCGCGGCGCTCGACCGCATGTCGGACCGGTTCCTCGACCTGCCGAACTGGCGCCCGCAGACCGCCGAACGGGCGCTCGGCCTCAAGGCCGAGCTGGCGGAGGTCGCGCGGAGCGACGGCGAAACGCGGCGCGAGTTCGACGAGCGCGTCGCCGGGTTCAACCGGGACTGGCGCGAGATGGACCGGCTGATTTCGGCGCAGTACTGGCGCGTCGCGTTCTTCCGCGTCGCCGAGGACGAAATCAACTACCGCCGCTTCTTCAACATCAACGATCTCGCAGGCCTGCGGATGGAGCTCGCGCCGGTGTTCGCGCATGCGCACGCCCGCGTGTTGCGCATGCTGGAGGCGGGCGAGATCGAGGGTCTCAGGATCGATCACGTCGATGGCCTGTTCGACCCGAAATTCTATCTGAAGGCGCTGCGCGAGCGAGGCGAGCAGCCCTTCTATCTCGTGGTCGAGAAGATCCTGGCGCCGCACGAACGCCTCCGCGCCGACTGGCCGGTCGAAGGCACGACCGGATACGATTACCTGAACCTGTCGCTCGGCCTGCTCGTCGATCCGTCCGCCGAGGGCGCGTTCTCCGAGACCTATCGCGCCTTCGCCCGCGCGGGCGAACCTTTCGAAGAGATCGCCCTCGAGTCCAAGCTCAGGATCATGGACAACGAGATGGCGAGCGAACTCGGGGCGCTCGGCCGAGCCGCGGCGCGGCTCGCCCATAAAAGCCCGATGACCGCGGACCTCACCCGCGCGGTGCTCACGCGCGCGATCAAGGCGATCGTCGCCTGCTTTCCGGTCTACCGCACCTATGTCGACCTCTCCGGCGCGCTCGCCGAAGCCGACCGCCGCGACATCGCCTGGGCGATCGCGCGCGCGCGCCGGTTCGATCCGGACGTCCACGCCTCGGCGTTCGATTTTCTCGAGAGCGTGCTGACCGGGGAGATCAAGGCGTCAGCCGCGAGAGAGATCGGCCGAACGGCGGCTCTGCGCTTCGCAATGAAGCTGCAGCAGTTTTCCGGGCCGGTGATGGCGAAGGGCGTCGAGGACACCGCCTTCTACCGCTACAACCGCTTCCTCGCCCTGAACGAAGTCGGCGGCGCGCCGGAGAGATTCGGGATCGCGCCGCCGCTCTTCCACAAGGCGATCGCGCAGCGGGCGGAGGATTGGCCGCACGCGATGCTGGCGACCGCCACGCACGACACGAAGCGCGGCGAGGACGCGCGCGCCCGGCTCGCCGTGCTCTCCGAGGTTCCGGATGAATGGCGGCGCCAGGTCTCGGGCTGGAGCCGGCTTCTTCGGGCGAGACTCGGCGACGTCGAAGGAAGCGCGCCGCCTGCCCGCGATGACGAATACATGTTCTATCAGATGCTGGTCGGCTCCTGGCCGATGGAGTTGCTCGAGGCGCCGACGGCAGAGGGGCTGGAGGCCTACCGGGGCCGCATTCAGGCCGCGCTGGAAAAGGCGTTGCGGGAGGGCAAGCAGCGCTCGAACTGGGCCGCGCCCAATCTTGAATACGAGGCGGCGATGCTCGCCTTCGCCGCGGAGGCGCTGCGGCCGGAGGGCGGCTTCCTGACGAGCTTCCTGCCGTTCGTCGAGCGCATCGCCCGGCTCGGCGTGCAGAACAGCCTCGTCCAGACGGCGCTGAAGCTTACGGCGCCCGGCGTCCCCGACATCTACCAAGGCTGCGAATTGTGGGACCTGAGCCTCGTCGATCCGGACAACCGCCGCGCGGTCGACTACCGCGAGCGCGAGGCGGCGCTGGCTGCGCTCGCGCAGCGGCTCGAGGTCGAAGAGGAGCGTGCGGCGTTGCTCGAGTCGCTGCTTGCGACGTGGCGTGACGGGCGGATCAAGCTCGGGGTGACTGCGCTTCTGCTCGCCATTCGGCGCGAATACGCCGAGCTTTTCGCGGCGGGCGGTTATCTTGCGGTCGAGACGAACGGCGAAGACGCAAACTGGGCGTTCGGTTTCGTACGCGCCGCCGGTGGTCGCCGCCTCGCGATGCTGGCGGCGCGGTTGCCCGGCAAGCGGGAAGAGAAGCCAGAGTGGCGGGCGCGCGCGCATATGCCGGAAGGCGAATGGTTCGATCTCATTCGCGCGCGGCCTTTTGACGCCGACGCGCCTTTGCGAGACTGGTTCGGCCCTTTGCCGTTCGCGGTGCTGAGCCAGCGCTGACGCCTGACAGTCATTGCGAGCGAAGCGAACCCCATCCGGACCGCCGCCCCCGACAATTTGCCCGATGGCTTACGGAGCCTCGTCGCGTTCCATGCGCACCTCGGCCTCCAGGCTCTGCAGATCGCGGAATATCGAGGCGACGGCAAGGGTGCGCCCATCTCGCTTGAAGCGGGCGAGACAGTCCTTGCCGGCGATGCTTCCCTCGACCGCGATTTCGTCCCATCGCTCCGCATGTCCGAGGTAGTTGATCGGGATATCGTAGTGCTGGCTCCAGAAAAACGGAGCCGCCGAGAATCTCTCGCGGCCGCCCAGCATGTTGAGCGCTGCAGTTTGTCCCTGGCGCTCGGCGACAACCCAATGCTCGACCCGAATGGACTCGCCGCTGTGCGGGTCCGGCCAGCGGGCGATGTCGCCGGCGGCGAAGACGCCCGGCGCCGAGGTCTCGAGATAGGCGTCGACCACGACGCCTCGATCCACCCTGAGGCCGGCCGATTCGGCGAGCCCCACTCGCGGGCGCACCCCGAGGCCGGCCACCACGAGGTCGGCCTCGATGACGCTGCCGTCCGACAGCCGGACTTGCTTGCCGTCGATCGCGCTCGCAGTGGTCTCGAGATGGAAGACCACGCCGTGGTCTTGGTGGAGAGCGCGAATGAAGTCGCCGAAATCGGGCCCAAGAATGCGCTCCATCGGACGCCGTTCCGGCGCGATGACATGGACTTCGACATTGCGCGCCCGCAAGGAGGCGGCGACCTCGAGCCCGATGAAGCTTGCGCCCAGCACCGCCGCCCGCCGCGCGTCGCCAGCTCGCTCGATGATGGCGCGGCAGTCGTCGAGCGAGCGTAGCAGGAGCACGTCGGACGCCTTCGCGCCGGAAATGGAGGGGCGAACGGGCTCGGCCCCGGTCGCGAGAAGGAGTCGATCGAAGGAGAGTCTCTCCCCGCCGGCGAGCGTGATTTCGCGCGCGCGAATATCGATCCCGGCGACGGCGGACCGGAGGCGTAGGTCGATCGCGTTGTCCGAATAGAAGCTGTCCGGCGAAAGGGGCAGCCATTCCTCCGGCGCGCCACCTGCAAGATAGTCCTTGGAAAGGCTAGGTCTGTCGACCGGCGGCGCATCGTCGCTGCTGAGCATGACGAGTTCGCCCCCGTACTGCTGTCGTCGCAGCATCTCGGCGGCGGCGAACCCGGCCGCGCCGCCGCCGACGATCACGATCCGGTTCGGCCCGGCTGACGCGGCGCGCGGTTTCGCGCTCTGCCGAGCGACCTTCTCCCGGACGAAAAGCTTTCCGTCGCGCTGTTCCACGGCCCATCTATCCAGTGGGCTGAAGGCCGGGGCGCGAAGCGCTTCCCCGCTGCGCAGATCGAAGCAGGCGTGATGCCAGGGGCAGCGGACCGCGCCATCGACCAGGAGCCCCTCGACGAGGGGGCCATGATAGTGCGTACAGTGGGCGCCGACCGCGAACGTCTCCGATCCTTGCCGCGCCAACAGCACCGATTCGTCGCCGACATGACCGAGCAGCTTGCCGCCGTCGGGGAGGTCCTCGAGCGACACGCCTTTTGACAGATCGGGGCCAGCATGACCTTCCGCCATTCCGCCCTCCGCAGACAAAACGCTGGACTTGACCAGGTCGAAAGCAACGTGCCGTCAGCCTCGACCATTAAAGAGACGGAGATGTGGCGGAGTGGGTCGCGATGCGTTCGAACAGCAGGAGCGACCGTCCGGTCACCTTGTATACGCCGCCGATCCTGAATTTTCGCGCCGGCAGCGCCGGATCGTTGGTGTCGATCAGCCGGTTCCAGCCGCGCGCCTCGTAACAGTAGGGCAGCTTGAATTTGACCACGTCGTGATGCGCGTTGAAGACGATCAACAGCGAGGCGTCGTGACCTCGACGCTTGATGCCGGTCGTCTGCGCGCGCCCGTCGAGAAGCATGCCGAAGCAGCGCGTCAGCTCATTGTCCCAGGTCTCAGGCGTCATTTCGGAGCCGTTGGCGTCGATCCAGGTCACGTCCTTGACGTCGATGTCCGGGTTTATCTCGCCGGTGAAGAAACGCGACCGGCGCAGTACCGGGTAGTGATTGAACAGCGCCGTCAGCCGCCGGAAAAACGCGGCGAGCGCCTGCTGCTCGTCGTCCAGCCGCCAATCGACCCAGCTGATTTCGTTGTCCTGGCAATAGGCGTTGTTGTTGCCGTTCTGGGTGCGGCCGAATTCGTCGCCCGCCCTGATCATGGGCGTGCCCTGGGACAGGACGAGCGTCGCGAGAAAATTGCGCATCTGGCGCCAGCGAAGGGCGTTGATCTCGGGATCGTCGGTCGGCCCCTCGACGCCGCAGTTCCATGAGCGGTTGTCGGAGTGGCCGTCGCGGTTCTCTTCCCCGTTCGCCTCGTTGTGTTTGTCGTTGTAACTGACGAGATCGCGCAGGGTGAATCCATCGTGCGCGGTGACGAAATTCACGCTCGCCCAGGCCTTCCGCCCGCGGAAGTTGAACTTGTCGGGCGAAGCGCAGAGACGCGGAGCCAGGGCCTTTGCGCTCGCCACGCCGCGCCAGTAGTCGCGCACGGTGTCGCGGAACGTGTCGTTCCACTCCGCCCAGCCCGGCGGGAAGCCGCCCACCTGATAGCCGCCGGGGCCGCAGTCCCAGGGCTCCGCGATGAGCTTGACCTCGGCCAGAAGCGGATCCTGCCCGACCGCCTTCAGGAAGCCGCTCTCGGTCTTGAAGCCGTCCGGCTCGCGCGCCAGGATCGTGCCGAGATCGAAACGGAATCCGTCGACCCGCATTTCGCTCACCCAATAGCGCAGGGAGTCGCAGACCATCTGAATGACCCGCGGGTGGCTGAGGTTCAGCGTGTTTCCGGTGCCCGTGTCGTTGACGTAGTAGCGCGGCTGGTCGGGAATGAGGCGGTAATAGGAGCGGTTGTCGATGCCCTTGAACGACAGGGTCGGGCCGAGCTCGTTGCCTTCGGCCGTATGGTTGTAGACGACGTCCAGGATCACCTCGAGGCCGCCGTCGTGCAGGCGCGCGATCATCTCCTTGAACTCGCGCAGCGAGTTCGGAACGTCGGCGGCGTAGCGCGGGTCGGGAGCGAAGAAACCGATCGAATTGTAGCCCCAATAGTTCTTCAAGCCCCGGTCGAGCAGGAACGAGTCGTCGATGAACGTATGGACGGGCAAGAGCTCGACGGTGGTGACGCCGAGCGACCGGATGTAGTCGACGACCGGCTTCGACCCGAGCCCGGCGTAGAAGCCGCGCAACCCCTCGTCCACCTCGGCATGCAGCTTGGTGAAACCTTTGACGTGGGTCTCGTAGATGATCGTGTGGTCCCAGGGGACGCTGCGCCTTCGATATTCGCCGCGCCAGTCGAAGTTGGGGTCGACGACCGCGCATTTCGGCACGAAAGCCGCGCTGTCGCGCTCGTCGAAGGTCAGATCCTCTCCTTCGGCGCCGATCGTGTAGCCGAACACGGCCGGGTCCCAGACGAGCTTGCCGGCGTGGGCGCGCGCATAAGGATCGAGCAAAAGCTTGTTCGGATTGAAGCGGTGGCCTGCCTCGGGCTCGAACGGCCCGTGGGCGCGAAACCCGTAGAACGAGCCGGGGCCGACGCCGATCAGGTGGCCATGAAAGACTTCGTCGGTATATTCCGGCAGCTCGAACCGATCGATTTCGCGTCCGTTTGGCGCGTCGAAGAGGCAGACGTCGATCCGCGTCGCATGGGCGGAGAAGACCGCGAAATTGGCGCCGTCGGCGTCGGCGGTGGCGCCCAGAGGGTACGGCTTCCCCTCACTGATGCGCATGAAAGCTCCTGTCCCGTCCTGCCTCGCGCAGGAAGCCTTCCCGGCGGCTTGCGGCAACGCGGGAAAAGGTCGAACGTTCCGCCCCCCGCGCGGACTCCAATCTTGAAGCAGACGAGAAACCGCCGCGAAACTGCCCTGCTAGGAACTCGATGGTCCGCTTCCGCGTTTTCTTGACCGAATCGGGGAGCCCGGGGATGGGTCGGAATTTGCACAGCCTTTTCGCGGCGACTGGCGTCTCGTCGCAAGACAGCGGGGCGAGCAGCGCCGCCGCCGACGATCTCATTCGGCTGGCGGTGTTGAACGCCCTTCATTGGGACCTCGCGGTTCCGCGCAACCGGGTGAACGTCGAAGTCGAGCGCGGGCATGTGACGCTTACCGGCACGGTCGACAGACCCTATTCGAAGTCTTGCGCGGAGCGTGACGCTCTCGACACGGCGCGGGTAACCGGGGTGACGAATGCGATCGCGGTCGAGGGCCGCGAGGCAGCCTCATCTCCGCGAAATTGCGCTTCCTGATCCGCGCCGGCCATCCGCGCCCTTACGTTTGGCTCGGCTGCGAGGGAAGGCGAGAAAAAGTCAAGCTCGAAATCTCGCTGGACCAGAAATAATTGCTCCCGAGTCGGGGGAACCTGCCTCGCTGGGCCCGGGTTTTGCCGGAACGTCGGCGGGCTCTCTAACCCAAGGAAGCGCGGCCATGTTCCTACATCGACCCATTCTGCAGACCGAGGTGAACGTTCAGAACCCGGATCCGGTGTTCGCGGAGAAGCTGCTCGAGCAGTACGGCGGCGGCACCGGCGAACTGACCGCGGCCCTGACCTATTGGACGCAGTCGTTCCACACCGCTGACGCCGGCATCCGCGACATGCTGCAGGATATCGGCACCGAGGAGTTCACCCATCTCGAAATCATCGCGATGCTGATCGAGCAGCATACGAAGAACGCCGGTCAGAACGCCCAGGAAAACGCCTATAGGAGCACGCTCTTCTCCTTGCGCGGGCCCGGACCCCATCTCGTGGACTCCAAAGGAACTTATTGGGACGCGCGCTACGTCAACGAAGGCGGCCATGTGACGCGCGATCTGCGCTCCAACGTCGCCGCCGAGGCGGGCGCGCTCGCGACCTACGAGGCGCTGCTCAAGCTCACCGACGACGAGGGCTCGAAGAAGGCGCTGCAGTTCCTCGCCACGCGCGAAGTCGCCCACACCCACATGTTCATGGAAGCGCTGAACTCGATCAACAAGCTGACCGAGCCGTTGTTCGGCGATCTGACGCCCGACAAGAGCGTCAACGTCTACTTCAACATGTCCTCGGGACCGGGAGCCGACCTGCGCGGACCGTGGAACAGCGAGCCGGCCTTCCAATATGTCGCAAACCCGCTCGAGCACGAACAGCAGCAGCATTCCGGGAAGCCCGGCAGCAACGAGATGGATATGTTGGGCAACGCGCGGACCGACATGGCGCCGAACGGAATGGGGACCAACGCCGGACAGGGCGCCTCTCAGGGATCGAATCAAGGATCCAACGCCCCTCAGGGGTCAAACAGAAATTCTCCCTGAGGCGCTGACGCGAACTTAGCTCTGGGCGAACCTGTCGGTTCGCAAACGCTGGAGAGGATTCCATGTCCGGTCTTGTCCTCAGTCGCCGGTCAATGCTGGAGGCGGCCGCGATGGGCGCGGGCGCTCTCGTCGCGGCGGGTTTTCCCGCCGCCACGGCGGGCGCCGTCGCGTCGGCGACCAGCGCCCGGTCCGCGATGCTCGCGGCCTGGGTTGTCGTGCGCCCGGAAGCGGGAGCGGACGTCCAATTCGCCTATCTGGACGACCGCAGCCGTCGGCGCCATGTGCTGCCGGCGGTTCGGCTGGAGGCGAGGCAAACTGCGCCCGCCGCCAGGCCCGCCTCGGCCTGGGGCCAGGCCCAGGAGGCGGCGGCGCTGGCGCAATCCCTGGCCGCCGGCATGGCGGCGGCCGCCTGGGGCGTTCCGGCGTCGGAATGCGCGATCCAGCCTGGCAGGATCGCGCATGCCGCGAGCGGCCGCTCGATCCGTCACTGCGTCTGGCTCGAAGTCGCTTGACTCCGGCGGCGAAAGCCGTCGGACGGGCAAGGCCGAACTAATTAGGCGGAGCGGACGGCGCGGCGCGCGGCGCCCGACCCCGCCATGACGACGACCATGAGGAAGACCCCGCGCACCACCGATTGCCAGTAGGCGCTGAGGCTGATCCAGCCGAGGCCGTTCTCGAAGTTGAGCACGTTGAAGATGAGGCCGAGCAGGAGGACGCCGGCCAAGGTCGTGGCGACCGAGCCGACGCCTCCGGTGAGGAGCGTCCCGCCGACGACGACCGCCGCAATGGAAAACAGCTCCCATCCGACCCCCTCGGCCGGCTGGCCGGCGCCGAATTGAGCCGCAAGGATGACGCCCGCGAGGCTCGCAAACACGCCGGACTGAACGTAGGTCCAGAAGATCACGCGGTCGACCGGCAGGCCCATCAGGCGCGCGGCCTCCTCGTTGCCGCCGACCGCCAACACGTAGCGGCCGAAGCTCGTGTAGTTGAGCACGACGGAGCCATAGACATAGGCGATCCCGGCGATCCACGCTGGCGCCGGGAAGCCGAGCAAATCGCCTTGTCCGAGCCAGGTGAAATCCGTGTCGTAGGACACGGAAACTGACTGGTTATGCGCCAGCAGGAGCCCGGCGCCGCTCGCCATCAGCATACCGGAAAGGGTGGCGATGAACGGCAGGATCTTCATGCGCGCGACCATGAAGCCGTTGACTATTCCCACCGCAACCCCGACGCCGAGGCCAGCCAACAGCCCGGGCAGAAGGCCCATCGGCGAGACAATCGCCGCAACGACGCTGGCGCAGGCCGCCGTGGTTCCGACCGACAGGTCGATGCCGGCCGTCATGATGGCGAAGCACATGCCGAGGCTCGTCAGCGCGAACATGGAATTGTAGCGCAGCACGCTCAGCACGTTGTAGGCGCCGAGGAAATGGTCGTAGCGCAGCGCCCCGAACAGGATGAGCAGGATGAGCGCGATCAGCACGCGCTGCTGCGCGGCCCATGCGAGACGGCTCGGCCTCGTTGCGGCGGCAAGCTTGGCGGTTTCGGCGCTCATGCGGATCTGGCCCGCTGCTGCGACCATACGGCGCCGGCGATGATCACGCCTTTGACGACGAGGGCGGCCGCGTCGGGCACTCCGTTGGCGAGCAAGGTGTAGCGCAGGAGCTGGATCAATAGCGCGCCGATGAGCGAGCCGACCACGCTCGCCTGGCCGCCGGTGAACGGCGTTCCGCCGACCGCGACCGCCGCGATCGCGTCGAGCTCCATGCCGAGGCCGACGAGATTGGCGTCGCTCGACGAATTGATCGAAATGACGACCAGACCGGCGATCCCGGCGCAAAGACCGCTGATCGCGTAGACCCAGCGCTTGACCCGGTCGACCGGAACGCCGGCCAGGCGCGCCGCCCTCTCGTTGCCGCCGACGGCGAGGATCTGGCGGCCGAACAGCGTGCGCCGCAGCATCCATGCGGCTGCGGCGACCAGCACCAGCATGACGATGACCTGGAAGGGGACGCCGAGAACGCGGCCGAGGCCGATGAATTGGAACGTCGGATTGTGGAAAACCTGGAGATTGCCGTTGGTCAGCACCTGCCCGATGCCGCGCCCGGCGATGAACATGACGAGCGTGCCGACGATCGGCTGGACGCGGAACCGGGTGATGAACCATCCGTTGAAAGCGCCGAGCAGGCCGGCGGCGGCCACCGGGACGACGAAGGCGACCAGGTTGCCGAGCGCCGCATGTTCGCGGCCGAAGGGACTGAGGAAGATCAGCGGCGCGAGCGCGCCCGATATCGCCATCAGCGAACCGACCGAGAGGTCGATGCCGCCGGTCGCGATGACGAGGGTCATGCCGACCGAGACGATGACGATCGTCGCGACCTGGGTGAGATTCACGTTCAGCGTCTGCAGGCTCCAGAAATGCGGCGTCCACACGAAGTTGAACAGCAGGAGCGCGATCAGGCCGGTCAGCGCGGCGTAGCGGCGAAAGAAGCCGACGGCGTCGAACGGGACGGCTTTTCGCGCAATCGTCGGCGCGTCAACCATGCTCGGCTCTCCCGCCGCCGGCACCCTCGTGCGCCATCGCCGCCATGATCGCCGAGGCGCTCGCGGCGCTATGCGGCAGGTCGGCGACGGTGCGTCCGTCGCTCAGCACGAACACGCGGTCCGCGCCCTCGGTGATTTCCTCCAGTTCGGAGGAAATCATCAGCACGCCGAGGCCCTGGTCGGCGAGTTCGCGGATCAGCGACTGGATCTCGGCCTTGGCGCCGACGTCGATGCCGCGGGTCGGCTCGTCGAGGATCAGGAGCTTCGGATCGGTGCAGAGCCAGCGGGCGAGCAGGACCTTCTGCTGGTTGCCGCCCGAAAGCTCGCGGATCTTCTGCTCGGCGCCCGAGGCCTTGATGGCGAGACGCTTCATGAAGCTGTCGACGATCGCGCGCTGTCTGCCCTCTTCCACGACGCCCATCTTGACGAGGCGCGGCAGGATCGCGAGCGTGATGTTTTCCCTGACCGACATGTCGGGAATGATGCCGTCCGCTTTGCGGTCCTCGCTGCAGTAGCCGACGCCGCGAGCGATGGCGTCGGACGGCTCGCGCGGCGTCACGTCCTTGCCCAGGAGGCGGATCATCCCGGCGTCCGGCGGATCGGCGCCGAAGATCGCCCGCGCGGTTTCCGTCCGGCCGGAGCCGAGCAGGCCCGCGAGCCCGACGATCTGGCCGGCTTTCACCTCGACGCGCGCATCGCGCACCCGTCTTCCGATTCGAAGCCCCTCGGCGTGGAGGACTTCATCGCCCGCCTTCACCGAGGCGGCGGAAAAGCCGGTGGCGTGGCTGCGCACGGTTTCGAGATCGCGCCCGAGCATCGCCGCAATGAGATGGAGCTTGTCGACGTCGGCCATGCGGCTGGTCGCCACCGTGCGCCCGTCGCGCATCACCGTCACCCGATCGCAGACCTGATAGAGTTCGTCGAGCCGGTGAGTGATGAAGATCACGCTGACGCCTTCGTCCCGCAGGCGCCGCATGACGTCGAACAGAACCGCGACCTCGCGCTCGTCGAGCGACGAGGTCGGTTCGTCCATGATGACGAGTTGCGCCTTGAAGGACACTGCGCGGGCGATGGCGACCATCTGCTGGATGGCGGTGCTGAAGTCCATGAGGGGCCGGCGGACGTCGATCTCGACGTCGAAGCGACGCAAGAGTTCGACTGCCTCGGCGTTCATCCGACGCCAGTCCAGGAGGCCGAAGCGCCGATGCTCGCGGCCGAGAAAAATGTTCTCCGTCACCGAGCGGAAGGGGACCAGATTGATCTCCTGATAGATCGTGCTGACGCCGCCGCGCTGGGCGTGTTGCGGCGAGGCGAACTCGACCGGCTCGCCGCCGAATTCGATTTCGCCCGCGTCCCGTCGGTAGGCGCCGGTCAAGACTTTGATCAGGGTCGACTTGCCCGCCCCGTTCTGGCCGACGATGGCCATGATCTCCCCGGGCGCCACCTCGAGCGAGGCGGACGACAGCGCTTTCACCCCCTGGAAGCGCTTGTCGATGGCGCGCATGACGAGGAGCGGTGCGGTCGACGGCATCTTCGACTTTCGGCTTTCTTGCGCGTCCCGAGACGCGACCTCCCGCCGGCAGGTAAGCAGGCGGGAGGGGGTTTGGAAAGACCTGCTTCTCAGTAGGCGTTCGGCAGCGCCTCCTTGGCGTTGCTGGCGTCGTAGAAGTGGTCCGGGTTGATGATCAGCGGCGGGATCTTCTCGCCGTCGCCGTACTTATAGAGGATATCGAACGCCGCCGGCCCGAAGCGCGGGTTGCACTCGCAGGAGCAGCCAAGCTTGCCGTCGGCGATCGCCTGAAGCGCGTCCTTCTCGCCGTCGATCGAGACGACGAGAATGTCCTTGCCGGGAACCTTGCCGGCCGCCTCGATCGCGGCGATCGCGCCGAGCGACATTTCGTCGTTATGTCCATAGACGATGGTGGCGTCCGGATGGGCCTGCAGCAGCGTCTCGGCCACCTGCCGGCCCTTGTCGCGGGCGAAGTCGCCGGATTGGCTGGCGACGATGACCATGTCGGGCGCCTTGGCCTTGATCGTGTCGTCGAAGCCCTTCTTGCGGTCGTTGGCCGGCGAGGAGCCGATGGTGCCTTCGAGTTCGATGATCTTGCCCTTGCCGCCGGTCTTCTGGATCGTCCAGTCGGCGACCCGCTGGCCTTCCAAAATGAAATTGGAGCCGATGAAGGCGAGGTAGTCCTGGCCTCTCTTGGCGATCGCCTGGTCGAGGTCGCGATCGACCGCCAAAACCGGGATGCCGGCCTTCTTCGCGTTCAGGACGGCGGTGGCCAGCGGCTTCTCCTCGCGCGGCGCAAGGAAGATGAAATCGACGCCCTGAGCGATCATGCTGTTGACGTCGGCGACCTGCTTGGCGGCGGAGCCGGCCGCGTCGGTGTAGACGAGCTGGCAGCCGCGCTTGGCGGCCTCGTCCTTCATGCTCGCGGTCTGGGCGAGACGCCACGGATTGTTGCTCTCGGTCTGGGCGAAGCCGACCTTGTAGGTGGCCTTCTTCTTAAGCGGCGGCACCTGGCCGAAGGCCGGAGCGATCGCCAGCCCGGCGGCGGCGCCGACGGACCCGATGAGCACTTGTCTGCGGTTGATGAGCATTTGGCTTTCCTCCTCTCGACGATCGCGCGCGACCGCGCGTCTTGACGGCGCTTCCACCGTTCGGCTCCAGGGCGCGAGGCTTCCTCCGCGTTTAACCCCGGGTTCCCCGCAGGATAATAAAGTGCTAAAACTTGTCAATGGGCAAGGTGACCGATTGCGGTTCCTGTTTGCTTTTCAGCATATTGTCGCGCTAATAATATTCGCAGCCGCGACTTCGAGGAAGCGATGGGGGACCAGAACGGCGCTTGGGTCGATGCGGAACGGCGCCGCGCCGAGGACCGAAGACGCCATCGCAGGCCGACCGCGCCGGCGCGCCGGCCGACGATGATCGACGTTGCCAGCGAAGCGCGGGTCTCCCAGACCACGGTCTCGCTGGTTCTCAACCACGCAGACGGGGCTCGCCTTTCGGCCGAGACGCGCCAGCGCGTGATGAAGGCGGCGGCCCGGTTAGGCTACCAGCCGGTCCGTCGCGGCGGCGCACTCTCGCCGTCGTCACCGACCTCGATAGGCTTCGTTTGCGACGAAATCTCGACCGATCCCTGGACGGCGATCGGTCTCGACGGCGTGCGCGAAAAGGCCTGGGAGCACGGGCTCACGGTCACGGTGATGGTGACGCGCGGCGACGCCGACATGGAAGCGGCGGCCCTCGCGCAACTCGCCGCTCTGCCGCTGCTCGGCCTGGTCTACGCGACGATCAACACGCGCCTCGTCGACGGACCCGCGACGCCGCCGAAAACGCCGCTCGTCCTGCTCAACTGCCACGCCGCCGACAGCGCGCTGGTTTCGGTCGCGCCGGGCGAAGTGGCCGGAGGACACGCCGCGACCGACGTCCTGATCCGCGCCGGCCACAGGCGCATCGGCTACATCAACGGCGAGGCGAGCATGGAGGCGGCGCGCCATCGCCTGAGAGGCTATCGGCAGGCGCTGGCGACCGCAGACCTGCCGTTCGACCCCGATCTCGTGCGCGAAGGCAACTGGCAGCCGCTGTCCGGCTACGAGGCGACGCGGGAGCTGATGCGCCTGCGCGCTCCGCCGACCGCAATCTTCTGCGCCAACGACATGATGGCGGTCGGTTGCTACGAGGCGTTGCGCGAGCTCGGCCTGAGAATTCCTCAGGACGTTGCGGTCATGGGCTACGACGACCGCGAGATCGCCCAGCATCTGCATCCGCCGCTGACGACCGTGCTGCTGCCGCATTTCGAAATGGGTTCGCTCGCCGCCGAGCTGCTCATCGACGCGGCTGCCGGCTCGACGCTCCGCCCGCGGCAGATCAAGGTCGAGTGCCCGATCGTGATGCGGAAGTCCGTGTGACAATAGACATTCCGGTTGAACCGAAGTCGTCGTCGCGACTGGCGCAATTTGACCCGTTGCCGCCGTGGGCATCGGCCCCACCAACTGGCGGAAACGGCGAGGAAGCGTCTTCGGCCGAACGCGTCGGTTGCACAGGAACGGTCGTCCAACGCTTACGCTGAGATGCCCGGGAAGGTCGGCAAATTTGAATTCCGGGCGTTAGGCCAGGGGAAACCTCGCCGGATTAAGATCGAGAGGGAGGGCGCAGGAAGATCAAGCGTTCCTTGCAACCGTGTCCAGAAATACCTGCGGGCTCTTCTTTCCGATCATATTGGACCGTCATTGCGAGGAGCGAAGCGACGAAGCAATCCAGCCGCTGTGCAGCGGCTCTGGATTGCTTCGCTTCGCTCGCAATGACGGCGTGGTCTCGGATTGATCGGAATCCGCACTAATAACAGTTGGCGCTATTCTATGGACAAAAACGTGTTTCTGCTTGCAGCCTCAGCTAGTTTTCCCGTCCCAGTCGCGGCTTGAATCGACGGCGCGCCCGCCGCAGACTGAGCCCGCCCGAAAAGCGATGGGAGGAGACACACACCGTGGACGACGCGCCGCATCTTGAGCCGATCCCTCGCCCGCCAGGCCACATGCTGGTTGGCAACCTCTTCGACATTGACACCACCCACCCCATGGAAGGGCTTGCGGAGCTTGCGCGGAAATACGGCCCCATCTACGAGCTCGAGGTTCCCGGTCGCGGCTCGCGCATCATCGCCTCGAGCTTCGAGCTCGTCGACCCGCTTTGCGACGAATCTCGCTTCGACAAGAAAGTCGGCGGGGGCTTGCGCGCGCTGGCCTCGGGCCCGGCCGGACGCGGCCTTTTCACCTCCGAGACGCAGGACCCGAACTGGCGCAAGGCGCACAATGTGCTTCTGCCCGCTTTCAGCATGGACGCAATGCGCGGCTACCACCCGCGCATGCTCGATATAGCGACGCAACTGATACTGAAATGGGAGCGGCTGAACCCGGACGACGCGGTGGACGTCCCGGCCGACATGACGCGGTTGACGCTGGACACGATCGCACTCTGCGGTTTCGACTACCGGTTCAACTCATTCTATCGCGACACGCCGCACCCGTTCGTCCTCGCCATGCTGAACACCCTGGAAGCAGCGCAGGCGGGCGCGCGTGAACTCCCCATCCAGGCCAAGCTCAGACCGGGCCGGGCGAAGAAGGTGCGCGCCGACCAGGAGTTCATGGTCGAGACGGTGCGCCGCATTATCGAAGAGCGGCGCAAGTCGGACGCACTGGGCAAGGTCAACGACCTCCTCGACAGGATGCTGACCGGCGTCGACCGCCAGTCGGGCGAAAAGCTCGACGAGACCAACATCATCGCGCAATGCATCACCTTCCTCATCGCCGGCCACGAAACGACGAGCGGGCTTCTCTCCTTCGCGCTCTATGAGCTCATCAAAAACCCGAAAGTCCTCGAGCGGGCCTACGAGGAGGTGGACCGGGTGCTGGGAGCGGATGTGACCGGGCTGCCGACCTACGCCCAAATCCACCAGCTGCCCTATGTCTCGCAGATCCTCGAGGAGACGCTGCGGCTCTGGCCGACTGCCCCGGCCTTCACCCGCCGCCCGTATGAGGACACCGTCCTCGGCGGCAAGTATAAGGTCGAGGCGGACAGCACGGTTGTGGTGCTGACCGGGATGCTGCACCGCGACCCGAAAATCTGGGGCGACAATCCCGAGACGTTCGACCCCGAGCGCTTTAGCCCCGAGAACCGGGCGAAGATTCCGCCCAACGCCTACAAGCCCTTCGGCACCGGGCAGCGCGCCTGCATCGGCCGCCAGTTCGCCCTGCAGGAGGCGACCCTGGTCCTGGCCATGCTGCTGCAGCGCTTCGAGTTTGTCGACTTCGCCAATTATCAGCTCGAGACCAAACAGACGCTGACGATCAAGCCGGCGAATTTCATCATTCGGGTGAAGCCGCGCGCGCGGCGCGCGACGACCGGGTTTTTCGCGGCGCCCCAGCAGGCGGCCGCTCCAACCGCCGCGCCGGCCGCGAGCGCGCCTTCACCCGCCTCCGCCGCGGTCCCGGCTGCGGCTGCGGCCGCGGACGCGCATGCGACGCCCCTGCTGGTGTTGTTCGGCTCCAATCTCGGCACGGCCGAGGGCATCGCGCACCGCATCGCCGACGACGCACGTAGCCGGGGCTTCGCCGCCACGGTCGGGGCGCTCGACGAGCACGCCGACGCGCTGCCCAAGCAAGGCGCCGTCGTCATCATCACGGCCTCGTACAACGGCCAGCCGCCCGACAACGCCGCGAAATTCTGCCAGAAGCTGTGCGATCCGGCCCTGTCTTCCGACGCGTTCGCCGGCGTCGAGTATAGCGTCTTTGGCTGCGGCAATCGCGACTGGTCGGCGACGTATCAGGCGATCCCGACTCTCATCGACGCCGAACTCGAGAAACATGGAGCAAAGCGGGTCTACAAGCGCGGCGAAGGCGACGCGCGGGGCGACTTCGACCGCGACTATCGCGCCTGGTACGGCGAGCTGTTTTCCTCGCTCGCCAAGGCGCTCGACCTGCCGGCGACGACGGCTGAAGCAAAAGCAGCCGGACCGCGCATTTCGGTCAGCTTCATCAACCGGCTGGCGACGAGCCCGATCATGCGTTCCTACAGCGCCGTCGCAATGACGGTGCGCGTGAACCGGGAATTGCAGCGGCGCGACTGCGAGCGCCCGTCGGAGCGTTCGACGCGGCACATCGAGATCGCGCTTCCCTCCGGCGTCTCCTACAGCGCCGGCGACCATCTGGGCGTCGTGCCGCGCAACGGCCTCGAAACGATCAGGCGGGTGCTGATGCGGTTCAAGCTCGACCCGACCCTGTATGCGACGATCACGCCTCGCTCCAACGCCGACACGCACCTGCCGGTCAACGAGCCGGTCCCGCTGCTCGGAATTCTTGCCAACCGGATCGAACTCCAGGACGTGGCGACACGCGAGCAAATCGCAACTCTGGCCCAGCATGCCAAGGACGAGAAGGAACGGAAGGCGCTGGAGACGCTCGCCGGCGATGACTCTGTCTACGCCAAGCAGGTTTTCGCCCCGCGCAAGTCGGTGCTCGATATTCTGGACGAATATCCGTCCTGCGCGCCGCCTTTCGAGGTCTTTCTCGACATCACGCCGCCGCTCAGGCCACGCTATTATTCGATCTCCTCTTCTCCACTCGCGGGCGCCGGCATATGCAGCATTACGGTCGCAGTGCTGGAGAGCCCGGCGCTTAGCGGGCGCGGCCCGTTCCGCGGGGTGTGCTCGAACTTTCTCGCCGCGCAGCCGGCCGACGCCACGGTATACGCCTTCGTCCGCAAGCCGACGATCCCGTTCCACCCGCCCGAAAACCCGCACCTGCCGATGATCATGATCGGGCCGGGCACGGGCGTCGCGCCGTTCCGCGGCTTCCTGGTCGAGCGCGCCGCGCTGAAGAAACAGGGCGCGCCGATCGGCGAGTCGCTCCTCTTCTTCGGCTGCCGCAATTCCATGCAGGACTTCCTCTACGAGGACGAGATGCGCGCCTTCGAGGCGGGAGGCGTCACGAAACTCGTATGCGCCTTCTCACGCGAGCCGGGCAAGCCGAAGACGTACGTGCAGCAGGCGATCGCAGCGAATGGGGACGCAGTGTGGGAACTCTTGCAGAAAGAGGCGCCGGTGTTCGTGTGCGGCGAGGCCTCGCGCATGGCGCCGGCAGTCAAGCAGGCGTTCGTCGATCTTTTCTGCAAGCGCACCGGCGTCTCCGCCGCTGACGGCAAGGCGTGGCTCGCGGGCCTCGTAACGAACCACCGGTATCTGGAGGACATCTGGGCGTCTTCGGCGCCGGTTAGCGCGTCGTCTTGAGCGCAGCGTTTTTCACAACGCAGGAGTCGCGGCTTCGCCAGCACCGGCGATACCGCGCGCCAGGCGCATTTAGCGATCGAAATGTCCCGGCTTTCGGCCGAGCAGGGACTTTGAATTCCCTGCTCGGCGAAAAAAATCCCTGCTCCGACCGCGCAGAGAACCTCCTGGAACTGCTCAGAATCCTAAAGCTTTTCCGGACGGTTTTTCGTTAAATCGGCCCAAACGGGAGAAGTGTGCTGCATGTTTCCCTGCAGCAGGGAACTCGGTTGCGCTCGAGGCGCCGGTCGGCCTGGTTGGAGGTCGTGTTCCAATCCGTCGGCCCGAAGGTCCCGAGCGGCTCGTTCTTGCAAGCCGGGTCGAAAGGGATCCCGCCATATTCCCCGCAACTCGTAAGGCGGTGAGCGACAAAGTGACCTTGGTCCTCTGCATTGCGTCGGAGACGGCCGGTGAAAGGATCACCGGATGCGCCCTTCCCGCCCATTGGCGGGGTGGTCAAATGGGCATCAAAGGCTAGACTTGCCCCACCAGCTAAGGGAGTAACCGATGATTGAATCCTTGCGCGCGCTGGCGAAGGGCGCCTTGAACGATCTCGAAAGCGTGTTCGCGGCGATGCCTGAGGACGCGCTCGACGGGCTGGTCGAGGAAATCGTCAAGGCGAAGCGCATCGTCGTCTTCGGCCTCGGCCGCGAGGGCCTGCAGATGCGCGGATTCGCCATGCGCCTCTTCCACATGGGCCGCAGCGTCGCGGTCTGGGGCGACATGACGACGCCCGACGTCGGCGCGGGCGACTTGCTCATCGTCTCCGCCGGACCCGGCGACCTCGCCACCGCCCGCACCCTCGCCGACATCGCTCGCAAGGCCGGCGCCCGCACGGCGCTGGTCACCGGACAGCCGAAGGGAGGGCTCGCGCGCCATGTCGACGTGGTCACCGTCATTCCCGCGCAGACGATGGCGGACGACCGCGGCGGCAAGCTTTCCGTCCTGCCGATGGGCTCGCTGTTCGAGACGGCCCAGATGATCGCCTTCGAACTCGCGATCCTGAAACTTCGCCCGCTATTTCATGAGACGGCGGAGACGATGCGCGCCCGTCACACCAATCTCGAGTGAGCGGCGCGGCGCGTCGCAGCGATGGCGGGCCTCCTGCCCAGCGATCCCCAGAGGCTGCAGCCCCCGCAAATTAATGAGGGCTCTGTCTCGGCTGCGCCATAACGACCAGGGGGGAGGGCGGCAGTCTGGAAGCACGGGGGGACGGCGCGGGCGCTCGCGGCGTTGCGTGGCGTGGCGTGGCGTCCAGGCCTTGTCTGTGGACCGCGTTCGCCTACTGCTCCCGACGGGCGGCGCGGGAAAAACTAGCGAAGACGGGGTGTACGTAGTTCAAGTTGAATAGGAGGAGTCGCTGCATATCATATCATTGTCTTGCAAGCCGGGGCTTGCGGCAACCCGGGGCCCGGTGCTGGTGTCTGCTGCACCTGCGCCGGCTCGCCCATAGCTTCCGCCGAGCGCGGTGCAATCCTTCTTCACGGAACGCGGGCCGATCTGAACCCGGAGACATGATTGTCGTCGGCTACCAGTCCAACTTTATCGAAGCGAAGCCGCTACGGGGAATCACGATGACCTGGTAGCGGGGGGCGTGTGCTCCGCGCCCTGGAACGATCTGGCGGATCGGGCCAATCGCGTTGACGATCGCCGAGCCGCCCGGGGTTGGTGATGAAATCCTCCAGCGCCGCTCGAGCTTGCCGAAGTTACGAAGTGGCATGGGCACGCGCCTGAACGGTTACAGCAGATGAAGGATGGTCTCGCAGGTTTGAGGTCGGAGGGTTCCGATATCATCGACTAAACGAACAGGGCTGGGGAACGGAAACTTCGCCCTCCGATGCATGAAACCAACCTGTCGTTCCCTTCCACCCCAATCCTGAAATTCATATTGAGACACTACCGGCGTTTCGAAGGATCGCACCCAGGAGCAGATGGCGCCCGACGGCGATCGAGCAGTACCGGTTGGACGCCAACCAAGGGAATGCAAAGGCACAAAACAGCTAGGTGATGCATATGCCGTCAGGCTGTACCGTAATTCCGTAATTCAAAATTCCTATCGCTCCTCGGTTTGATGCTGGGGGTAAAACTCTTTAGTGTCTGCCCCGAAAGTTGTTGAGTCTCGTGAATCGGTTGTGATTCAAGGAAGGCGGACTGATTCGGGGGCCGCCGATGTGGACGAACGAGAACCGAGCGAAATACAAGCGGGATCATTTGCGATATCCGAGCGACCTGACGGATGAGGAGTGGGCGCATGTCGAACCGCTCATTCCCCCGGCGAGGCGGGGAGGGCGCAAACGCGAAACGAACATGCGAGAGGCGTTCAACGCCGTCATGTACGTGTTGAGCAGCGGATGCCAGTGGCGTTACCTTCCCAAGGATTTTCCTCCGCGCAGCACCGTCTATCGATACTTTTGCGATTGGGGCATTGATGGCGTGTTGGATCGCATCCATGACGCGCTCTACGAAAAGTGTCGCGAGCTGGCCGAACGCGAGGCCAGCCCGACCGCCGCCATCATCGACAGCCAAGAGCGTGAGAAGCGCAGAAAAAGGGGGGCCTCGATCGACCCGCACGGGTTCGATGCAGGAAAGAAAATCAAGGGCAAGAAGCGTCACGTTCTCGTAGACACCCAAGGGCTGTTGATGCAGGCGATCGTTCATTCCGCCGACGTTCAGGACCGCGACGGCGGCATTTTGCTGCTGTCGACGTTGCTTGGCCGGTTCCCCTATCTCGAAAAACTGTTCGCCGACGGCGCCTATCAAGGGCCGATCTTCGCCGATGCGCTGGCCAAAATCCTGTCTCGAGTCAAGATCGAGATCGTCAAACGATCCGATCAGGCGAAAGGCTTCGTCACGCTGCCCAAGCGTTGGATCGTCGAGCGAACGATCGCTTGGTTCAACCGCTGCCGAAGATTGGCCAAGGACTGGGAGAACCTCAACGTCACAGCCCTGATGTTCCTTCGTTTCGCGTCCATCCGCCTGATGTTGCGAAGGCTGTGCAATCCCTCGTAAACTTTGAGTCGAAACTCTTGCGCTTCAAGCGCCTGTTAATACACAGACAGGTTTGCCTAACAATTGGGCAATACGCTGGCTGCTTCCCTGATCGAACCCGGTTCTTTTGCTCATTGGCTTAATTTTGCACTCGAGTGGAAATCGCGGCGCCTTACACCGGCCACATTTTCGTACCATTGTTAGTGATCGAAGTACGGTCGGCGGCCTGAGTATTATCGCCGCCGCGTTACGGCAGCCCAGCGTCTCTGCAAGTTATTGTTCTTGCTCGACTTCGTAGTTCCAGCATAACCTTCCAGCATAGCCTCTTGTGCGAGCGCGCCCGGGTATTGGCCGCGGTTGGTTATTATGCGATGGACTTGCGTATTATTTGGCGACGGAGGTGGATAATCTCAGTCGGGCGCCGCTGCCCGATATCGCGCGCTTATGGTACAACACGAGAGTTGAGGGAGAGTGACGCCATGCAAAAGCGAAGACTTTCGAAGGTCTTGTCGATGCGTTGCTTGACGGGGGCGGGAGGTTTGGCGGCCGCGCTCGGAATTGCCGGCGCCGGCTTCGCCCAAACCCCACCAACACCGTATAACCCTTATCCGCCCGGCATTCTGCCGGCCGGTTTGAACTCCGAGATCGCACGGGTTCAGAGCGAAGTTCGAACTATCTACAGTCGCTATTTCGCAGAATGGGGAAGATTAAAGCCAACGCCGACTTACACAGGCAATCCGCCAATACTCGTGCCTAATGGTTATGAAGCGCAACGGATACTTGGCGGTTTGCTGAATTTCGACGCCAACATTTCTCCGTTCCAGAACGTGGCTTGTGCTTTCTGCCACATGCCCTATGCCGCATTCAGCGGGCCGATCCAGTCCGTCAATCTGACGATGATCGCCTATCCCGGCACGTACACATATCGCGCAGCGAAGCGGACGGCGCAGCGGTATACGTATTCACACACGTTCCCCGTGCTCAACTACAATCCGGTACAAGGCCTGTTCTTCGGCGGAAACTTCTGGGATGGGCGCGCGACCGGAATGAAGCTGCAAGCGCCCGATGCCGAACAGGCGCAGGGTCCGCCGGTGGATCCACTGGAGATGGGCTTCCCCGACACGGCTTGCATCGCGTATCGGCTGAGCTCGGCTGCTTACCGACCGCTGTTTGAGCTGGTGTGGGGCGTGGACTTCGATATCCGATGGCCCTCCAACACCGCTGCGATCTGCGCAACTCCGGAGGGGGCGTTCGGCAGCAACGCTACCCCGATTGCACTAACCCCGGTTGACCGCACCAAGGCGACCAATATTTATGACCACTGGGGGCAGTCCCTTTCATTCCTCGAGCGCTCAAAGGATATCAGCCCTTTCACTTCGAAGTTCGACTGGTTCCTGGCAAACAAGGCCACGCTTACGAGCAACGAGATGGCCGGCTACAGGCTCTTCAACGGCAAGGGCAATTGCAATTCTTGCCATGTTGACGGACGGTCCACCACGCTCATGCCGGGAATGGTCGACACCGGCGCCACCGCCGACGTGACGCCGAATTTCACCTGCCACGGCTTTGCCAACGAAGGCCTGCCGCTCAATCCCAGGATTTCGCTGTTCTACGAGAGCACGCCGGACGGCTTCGGGTTTACCCCCAATCCCGATGGTTTCCGCTACCGCGACTTGGGACTCGGCAATTTCCTCAGAAGCGGACCGCAATCCTTCCCCGATCCCAACCAGCCGGAATGGTTACGGCTTGCGCGGACGGTGGACGGCCAGTTCCAGGTGATGACGGCGCGAGACGTGGCGCTGACACCGCCGCAGTGTCCGACTACCGAGGCCGGCCACGGGTCGTATTTCCAGAAGGAGTTCTTCCACAACGGCTACATCAAGAGCCTGAAGCAACTGGTGCATTTCTATAATACGCGCGACAATGTGCCGAACCCGAACGGGAATACGACCTATGCGTATCCAGTCACCTCCGGTCACTGCCCGGCCGGAACGGTGGAAAGGGTGACCTGCTGGCCGCAGCCCGAGGTCCCCAACAACCTCGACATGACGACCGGCGCCCTCGGCTTAACAGATCAGGAGGAGGACCGGATCGTCGACTTCCTGACGACTCTGACCGATGGTTACAACCCAAGCAATCCCGCCGTCAGCACCTACAAGAACATCGATACCTTCACCGGCACGTGCTCGCTCGCGCGTCCGGGTGAGACGGCGCGTAACCAGGGTAATGAGACCCTTATCCCCACTTGGAGCCTTGCCAAGTTCCCCTGCGCAGCGGATATCTGCGACGTCCCGCCGGTGCCGGGGCCGAAAAAGATTCCATAAGGCCGGGACAGGCCATGTCTGGGGGCCGCAATCGGCCCCCACTCCTCCTTCGACTGTTCAAGGGAAGCGACAACGGGGTTGTTCGATGAATGGATTGCTCGCGATACGGGCGGCCGCCACCGCAGCGGGCGGCCTGCTCTTTTGCAGCCCCGTCGTTGCTCAAAATCCTCCTCCGCAGCCGAGGGTCGAGCACGTCGAGATCATCAATGGGCCAGGGCTCGAAATTTCCCACGACGACATCGCCATTGTCCGCTGGACCACCACCAATCCGGGAGGCGACGACGACCATTTCTCCGTGATACACTATGGGATTGATCCCAATGATCTAAACCAGACGGCGAAAAATCACATCCGGCTCAACCGTAGCCATCCAGAGACGGTTTTCCGGGTGCGGATGGACGGTTTGAAGCCGCAGACTACCTATTACTACAAGGTGACCTCGACGGGTGGTGATGGTCAGAGCGATGGGGTGGAGAGTTCTGTCAACCACTTCACCACAGCCGCCCCGGGTCAGGTAACCAGCGCTGTCCCGCCACCAATGTGAAGGTAGTCCACCAGGAGGAAGCGCATCAGAGCTCGAATTCGCTCGCGATGACGTGGCTATTATCAGATGGACCAGCACCAACCCGGGAGGCGACGACGAGCATTTCGCCGTCATGCGCTATGGTCCGGATCCCAAAGACTTGAGCCAAACGGCGAAATCCCACATCAGGCTCAACCGCGCTCATGCGGAGACCATCTTCCGTGTGCTTGTCGATGGCCTGGCGGCGCAGACGACCTATTACGACATGGTGACCTCGATGGGGGCCGATGGCGAGAGCGACGGCGTGCAAAGCCCCCTCAGCCAGTTACCCTCTCTCGCCAGGTGAGCAGATCCTGGCTTACCCTCTGCCAAAATAACAGCGGTCCATCAAAACCTGTCCATGCAGCTTGCTGAGGCGGGGTTTTGATTCGGTCGCGCTCGACGAGGAGCATCTGATCAACGCGGCGCGCTATGTCGCGCTCAATCCGGTGCGGGCGGGTATTACGGTGACTGGCCCCGAGTTGCGACCGCGTTTGCCGCTTGTGGGCGAGCGATCCCAAAAAACCCTATTTGTTCTTGATATGTTCAACAACTCATGGCATAAGGGGTTGGTCGGTCGGCGGGGATGGAAAGCGAGGTTGGCATGGAGGCGCTTTCGAATCTCATAGCGACCTGCAGCTCGACCGCCCTGGGGCGGGACGTGGCGGCAGCGGCTTTCCCCCTGAGCCCGCTTGCGCTGAGGAGGATTGACTTCGCCTCGCTTGGGCCGTCGAACCAGCCGCCGAACGGGTCCGACGGCGTTGTCTTCGGTCAGCAGGAGGGGAGCGGGTCGGCGGCCAGCGGGCAGGCCGCGGGCCAAGCGGAGGCGTTGGCGAGAAGCGGACGGAAAAAAAGAATTTGGATTGCGGCTTAACCCATTGAGAAGAGCCAATTCCTGGAAGACTTTTGCTTGGATTCGGCTATCCTCGGCTTTGCTCCGGTGCTCCGGAGCTTTGGCGGAATGTCCCGCGGCTTGGGTCTTCGGGGACCTCCAGCGGGCTCGGGCCGTGTGGAAAGCCGCCGCGGCCAGTTCCGTCCCATCCGGGGCGACTTCGGGGGAAGGAAGCGTATTAAACGGACAGCTTCTGAGTAGTTCATCGCGCCGATTTTCGGGTTATCGCTCAACCGAAGTTTTGGTTATCGCTTAACCGAAGTATGTCAGCGGACCTGGCCCGTCCCCGCCGCCCCACGGAAACAGGGGCCGCGCCGGAAAGACTTGCCTCGTTCCGCGTTTGGCCGCATTGGTCGGCCAAAGGTCCCGTTCAACAAACCTTTGGCCATGCCCTCTTCGCCGCCCTGCTCGCTCTATCTCGTCACGCCGCGCCTCTCGAGCGCGAACGCCTCGGCTTTCGCCGGGACGTTCGCCGAGGCTCTCGCCGCGGCGCCGGTCGCGAGCGCGCTCGTCAGGCTCGCGCCCGGCGCCGAGGGCGAGGCGAAGGCGATCGTGGCGCCGCTCGTCAGGGCGGCGGTGGCGAACGACTGCGCGCTCATTCTGGAGAACGACGCGCGGCTCGCGGCGCGGCTCGGGGCGGACGGCGTTCATGTCGCCGGCGCTGGCGAAGCGCTCGAGGAGGCGCTCGACAGCCTCAAGCCCGAGCGGATCGTCGGCGCGGGGGCTTTGCGCATGCGCGACGAGGCGATGATCGCCGGCGAAAAGGGCGCCGATTACGTGATGTTCGGCGAGCCGCGCGGCGGCGCGCCGCCGATGGCGCTGGAGCTCCTTCTCGAGCGGGTCCGCTGGTGGGCGGAAATTTTCGAGACTCCCTGCGTGGCTTACGCCGAGACGATCGAGGCGGCGGGCAGGCTGGCCCGCGCCGGGGCCGATTTCGTCGCGCTCGAGGGAGCGGTCTGGGAGGCGGATGCGCCGGCGGAAGCCATCCGAGAGGCCTACGCCCTTGTTTCCCAGGCCGTCGCGGGGACGCCATGACCAGGCTCGCGCTCGCAGCGGCGGTCGCTCTCGCCTTCGCCGCCAACGCCTGGGGACAGACGCCGGGCGGCGCTCCCGCGGCCCCGCCCCGCGATCTCGGCGCCGGGCCGTCAACGCCCCTGCCGCCGCGCGCCGACGGCAAGCCGCCGGATTACGCCTTCGGCGCCTACCAGCGCGGCAACTTCCTTTTCGCCCTCAGGGAGGCCGAGCGGCGGATCGACGAAAATCCCAAGGACGCCGCGGCCATGACGCTGATCGGCGAAATCTACCACGACGGCGCGGCCGCGCCGAAAAGCGATCTCGAGGCGTCGCGCTGGTACCGCCTCGCCAGCAACCTCGGCGACCCGCAGGCGGCCTACGAACTCGGCGTGCTGCTGCTCGAAGGCGCCTCCGGCGTGCCGAAGGACCCTGCCGCCGCCAAGGAGCAGTTCGAGCGCGCCGCGGCCAGGAACCATCCCGGCGCGCTCTACAATCTCGGCGTCATGGCGCTCAATTCGAGCAACGGCCGGACGCCCGATTTCGCCGCGGCGGCGCAATACTTCCTCAAATCCGCCAAGGCGGGCGACGATAACGGCGCCTATTCCTACGGGGTGATGCTGCGCGAGGGCAAAGGCGTGCCTGAGAACGTGGCCGAGGGGGCCCACTGGCTCAAGCGCGCCGCCGACGGCGGCATCATCGCTGGCCAAGTCGAATATGCGATCATGCTGTTCAACGGCGACGGCGTGCCGAAGGACGAAGCCGGCGCGGTGAAGATCCTGCGGATCGCCGCGGCGAAGGGCAACCCGATCGCCCAGAACCGCCTCGCCCACCTCTACGTCGTCGGCCGGGTGGTCGGGCGCGATCTCGCCAAGGCCGCTGCCTGGAACGCCTTCGCCAAGGCCGGCGGCCTGACCGACCAGGGCCTCGACGTGGCGACCGCAAATCTGACTGCGGACGAGCGAAGCCGCTTCACCAGGATCGTTCGCAGCCAGATCGGCTATTGAGCTTCGAGGGCGCGGGGGTTTCGGACGGACCGGGTCGTGGGCATTGCGGCCCACGCTTCCGGTTTGCGACAGAAGGAATAAGGCATGACCGAACTCAACGCCCGCGTCGGCGAAGTGACCCGACGGATCGCCGAGCGCAGCCGCGGCCCCCGGCGCGGCTATCTCGACCGCATCGAAGCAGCGATCGCCAAGGGGCCGAGCCGCAAGCGCCTCGGCTGCGCCAATTTCGCCCACGGCTTCGCCGCCTGCGCGGCCGACGACAAGGAGGCGCTGCGCAACGGAACGGGCCCCAATCTCGCGATCGTCACCGCCTACAACGACATGCTGTCGGCCCATCAGCCCTTCGCCCGCTTCCCCGACCTCATCAAGCAGGCGGCGCGTGCGGCCGGCGGCACGGCGCAGGTCGCCGGCGGCGTGCCGGCGATGTGCGACGGAGTGACCCAGGGCGAAAAGGGCATGGAGCTCTCGCTCTTCTCCCGCGACGTGATCGCGCTCGCGACCGCGGTCGCGCTGTCGCACGACATGTTCGACGCCGCCGTCTATCTCGGCGTCTGCGACAAGATCGTGCCGGGGCTCTTGATCGGCGCGCTCTCGTTCGGCCATCTTCCGGCGGTGTTCCTGCCGGCCGGGCCGATGCCGTCGGGACTCCCCAACGACGAGAAATCGAAGATCCGTCAGCTCTATGCCGAGGGCAAGGCGAACCGCGCCGATCTGCTGGAGGCCGAGGCCAAGGCCTATCACGGGCCTGGCACTTGCACTTTCTACGGCACCGCCAACACCAACCAGATGCTGATGGAGATCATGGGGCTCCATCTCCCCGGGGCATCGTTCGTCAATCCCGACACGCCGCTCCGCGACGCGCTGACCATGCTGGGCGTCAAGCGGGCCCTCGAGCTGACCGCGCTCGGCAACGAATTCACCCCGATCGGCCACGTCATCGACGAGCGCGCGATCGTCAACGGCGTCGTCGGCCTCAACGCGACCGGCGGCTCGACCAATCTCACCATTCATCTCATCGCGATGGCCTCGGCCGCCGGCATCGCGTTGACCTGGGAGGATTTCGCCGATCTCGCCGAGGTGACGCCGCTGCTGACGCGCATCTACCCCAACGGCAAGGCGGACGTGAACCATTTCCACGCCGCCGGCGGGATGGGCGTCCTCATTCGCGAACTCGAAGGGGCCGGGCTCCTGCACGGGGACGCGCGCACGGTGTGGGGCGAGCGGCTCGCCGATTACGCGATCGAGCCGCATCTCGACGCCGGCGGAGAGGTTCGCTGGCGCCCCGCGCCGGACGGGACGGGGGACCCGAGCGTGCTCCGCGGGATGGACGACCCGTTCCAGCCGACCGGGGGCTTGCGCGTGCTCCAGGGGCCGCTCGGCCGGGCGGTCATCAAAACTTCGGCGGTCGCGCCCGACCGGCATGTGATTGAGGCGCCGGCTCGGGTGTTCCACAGCCAGGAGGAGCTGCACGCGGCCTTCCGGGCCGGCGAGCTCGACCGCGACGTCGTCGCCGTCCTCCGCTTTCAGGGGCCGAAGGCGATCGGCATGCCGGAGCTGCACAAGCTGATGCCGCCGCTCGGCGTGTTGCAGGACCGCGGCCACCGGGTGGCGCTGGTCACCGACGGGCGCCTGTCGGGCGCGTCGGGCAAGGTGCCGTCGGCGCTGCATGTGACGCCGGAGGCTGCGGCGGGCGGCGCGATCGGCAGGATCCGCGACGGCGACGTCATACGCCTCGACGCGAGGGCCGGCCGGCTCGACGTGGTGGTCCCGGCCCGGGAATGGAACGCCCGGCCGCAGGCGCACGCCGACCTCGCCGCATCGCATGTCGGAATGGGCCGCGAGCTGTTCGGCGCCTTTCGCGGCTTCATCGGCGCGGCGGACGAGGGGGCGACGATATTTCCCGCAGCGTGACGTCGCGGCGCGTCTCCCGGCGTTGAAGCTTCGTTCACCAATCGCGGGCCAAATGGCCTCGGTCCCGCGTAAGCGTAATCGCGTAAAGAGGTCGTTCGATGTCGTCGCGCTTTTGGCTCGCCTTGGCTTTTGTCCTCGCCTTCGGCCCTCAGCCGGCCCGCGCGGAAGCATCCACTGAGGTGCTGGCGATCAAACTCGACGAGGCCAAGATCGCGAAGCTGCCGGCGGGAACTTCGACCCTCGTCGTCGGCAATCCGATGATCGCCGACGTGACGATGCTGAAGACCGGCGACGCGATGGTCCTGACCGGCAAGGGGTACGGCGAGACGAACCTGATTGCGCTCGACGCGCACGGCGCGATCCTCCTAGAAAGGCAGCTGCGCGTTCTTCCCAATAAGTCGGTCGTGGTCTTGCAGAACGGCGCTTCGCGCGTATCCTACTCCTGCAACCCCGATTGCATGCCCACGGTGCAGCTTGGCGACGATCCGAAGAATTTCAGCGACGCGGGCGGCGAGGTCACGACCCGCAACGGGTTGGCCGCGGGCGCCGTCAAATAGCCTGAAGCCAGCGGCGGGACCTTGCTCCGGTTGACCGTTGAAGAACCGGTCGCGGGCGCAGCGCGGTGGTCCCGGCGGCTCGCGGTGTTCGCCGCGGCGATCGCCGCGGTTGCGGTCGCGCTTGCCCGCGCGCGCGCCGTCGATCCGCCGGCGGCTCTAACCGTCTTCGCCGCCGCGCTGGTGATCGCGGCGGTCGCCGTTGTGCTCGCGGGATCGGCCGCCGTCACGATCTGGCGAGACGGGCTCAGCGGGGCGGGACAGGCGGCGTTCGGCTTCGCCCTCGCCGCGGCGCTCATCGCCTATCCCGCCTATCTCGCCGTCGTCGCCTTCGTCCGGCCGCCGATCAATCAGGTCTCGACCGACCTCGCGTCGCCCCCGCCGTTCATGTTCTCGACCAAGGCGCGCGCGGCGCGCGCCGGGGCCGAGCCGCCGCCGCTGGGCGACGAGACGCGCGCCGCGCAGCTCGAGGCCTATCCCGACCTCGCGACGGTGAAGGTCGAGATGGACTCGACCGAGGCCTATCGGCTATCGCTGAGCGTCGCGACCGACCTCGGCTGGCGGATCATCGACGCGGAGCCGCCGAACCTCGCCGGCGACGGCTCGGCCCTCATCGAGGCGACCGACCGGTCGCTGTTCTTCGGCCTGGTCAGCGACATCGCCATCCGCATCCAGCCCGGGGCGACGCGAACGGCGATCGACGTCCGCTCGGTCTCGCGCATCGGCAAGCACGACTTCGGCGCCAATGCCGCGCGCGTCCGCCGGTTCATCGCCGCGATCAAAGAGGAGGCGCGCGAGCGCTGAAGACGAGCGACGGGCTTCGATTGCGCGCGCCGCCCGAACGGGCCGGGTGAAATTTTTCCAAGCAGACCCAAGCCAGACCAAGCAAAACCAAGAAAACAGCCTTGGATTCTCTTGGATTCTCTTGGATTTCCTTGGATTCGTTCGTCCAATTCGAGGCTTTTCAGTGGGTTATGAGGAGTCCAGGCGAAAAATTTTCTCCTACCATCGGCCCGAGGAGCCGCCCCCTCCCGAGGAGGCCGATCTTCAGCGAGCGCCAGCCGGAAACTTCGACGGAACCGGGCCCGCCTCCATCTCCTCCAGAACGGCAACCACCGAACAAATAAAGAACATCAGCCAGCGTGTCAAGGCATTTTTTGGCAGGACAATCAACGCAAACTATGCGTTATAATTTGGTGGTATATCTCTCTGCAGCAGAATCAACTCCGTTTCCAAAGCTTTCATAAGGAGATTTGTCGAGCGCGGAGATCGGCAGTATCCCTGCCCATCCTGAAACCAGGCTATTCAACTCGATGCGCAAAATCCTCTTCGCCCTTCTGTCGCTCGCCAGCCCCGCCGCCCGCGCCGACGACAACCACCCCGCCTATTGGGGCAGTCCCTCGGTCGACGGCGGCAAATGCTGCGCGACGCTCGCCGGGGTGAGGCAAAACATCGACCGGATCGACCATGCGATCGTCGCCCTGATGGCCGAGCGCGGCAAGTATGTCGCGGAGGCGGGGCGTTTCAAGAAGGACCCGGCGGCCGTCAGCGCGCCGGCCAGGGTCGCGGCGATCATCGCCAAAGTGCGGGCGGACGCGGTAGCCCAGGGCCTCGACCCGACCGTGGCGGAAGTCACCTACCGCGCGATGATCGCCGCTTTCGAGGATTTCGAACGGGCCGAGTGGACGCGGCGGCAAGCTCAGGCGCCGGCGAAATAAATTTCTTCGAGCGCGCTCACCAGTTCGTAAGGCGTGAGGCCGCGTGACTTCGGCAGCCTCATCTCCAGCCGCTCCTGTCTTTTCTGTTGGCGCTTCTTTATGACTGCGGCGCTTCGGGGCCGGAGTGTCGGCGTCCACCGCTGCGACGACCTCAATCGCCGGCGCGCTTCTCGCCTTCAGGTCCGGTCGGCATAAGGGGGAACCTCTACCAGCGTTCCGATCAAGCGCAGCAACGCCTGATGTTCTGGTCCATTCGCTTTGTTGCTGAGGAAGGTCACCAGATCAATATGGGAAAGCCGGCCACCCGATGGAGCGTTCGGCTGATGGATGATGAAGGCGCGGCCGTCGATCGGCTCGCGCGCAAGGAACCACGTGTCCCCATTCGGGCTCCGGTATAGTTCTCGCCTATCCGACATTTGACGCTTCCTTGCTTTGCGGCGAGCATAGCAGCGAGATCGGCGAGGCGCGAGCGCGCCTCAGGCTCCTCGAATTTCAAACTGAGACGCTACCAGCGGCGGAATTTTTGGCTCTAACGCAAGAGTCGGCGGGAACACGCGTCCGGCTGCGGGATTATTAGCGACTTTCAGGACGTGAGATGATCAGAGACCCGCGCCCTTCCTCAGAAGAGATTCGCACGGTTCTGGTTGTCGAGGACGACACTCTCGTTCGAATTATGGTTGCTGAAGAATTGCGCGAGGCGGGCATGCGCGTCATCGAGGCAGGAGACGCGGACGAGGCGCTGGCGCTTGCCCGCGCCAACCCGATCGACCTCGTTTTTGCCGACATCGGGCTGCCCGGCTCGATGAACGGTTTCGAACTGGCGCGGCGGCTGCAGTCGAACGTCCCCGATCTCCAGGTCCTCTTCACGTCCGGCCGGCTGCCGGCGAACGTGGCCGCTTCGCTCAGGCCATTCATCGCCAAGCCTTACGACATCGCCGACGTCGTCGACCGCATCCGCGTCGCCCTGTCCGGCCCCACGCCGGAATGAAGACGACAAGGGCTGAGCGCCCGACCCTTCTGATGGTTGAGGCTGACGGCCTCGTCCGACAGCCGATCGCGGAATATCTGCGGGAGTGCGGATACAGGGTGCTGGAATCGCGAAGCACCGACGAAGCGCTTCTGATCCTGAACAGCGCGAAAATGACGGTCGATGTCGTGCTCAGCGACGCCCGCGCGCCAGGAAAACTGGACGGCTTCGGTCTCGCACGCTGGCTCAGAAAGAATTACCCGATAGCCAAGGTGATCCTGGTCGGAACGATCGCGGCCGAGGCGAGGAAGGCAGGCGACCTTTGTCAGGACGGTCCCCAACTCTCGAAACCCTACGATCATCGGCAACTTCTCGATCGCATCAAGCGAGCGCTGGCGGACAGGGATCGCGCCTCGAAGACTTGACGCTTCGTCTCCGTCATCGCGCCGCACCCGCGCGGCCATTGTAACCGCGCGTGATGAGCGCGGCCGGCGCGACCAGCGGTCGCGCCTACACGGGCCCACGGACGGCGCCCTTGTAGCCGCGCGCGGCGAGCGCGGCCGGCGCGACCAGCGGTCGCGCCTACACGGGCCACGATGGCGCGCCCTTGTAGCCGCGCGGCGGCGGCCGGCGCGACCAGCGGTCGCGCCTACAATACGGCGGCCGGCGCGACCAGCGGTCGCGCCTACAACACGGCGGCTGGCGCAACCAGCGGTCGCGCCTACAATAGACCAACTCGTCCCTCCATCCGGAGCGGTTTCCGTTGGCTCTCCATAAGCGACTACGTCGTCTGGAATTGGTGTGGATCAAATCCCCGGTCTATTTTCTGACCCTTTGTGTCGAGGGCCGGCGCCCGCTCCTTGCGAACGATCGGGCCGTCGTCATCCTGCGCGCCGAATTCGAGGCCGCTCCCGCTCGATATGGCTGGTCGGTCGGCCGATTTGTCGCGATGCCCGACCATCTGCATTTCTTCTGCGCGGTCGATGAGGCGCAAGGCTCAGCCTCGCTGTCGCGTTTCATCGCCGGTTTCAAGGAATGGAGCGCAAAGGGCATCCTTCGCAACGCCAGCCTCCCCCCGCCGTTGTGGCAGAAGCAGTTTTTCGATCACGTCCTGCGTTCAGACGAGAGCTACGAATCGAAGTGGATCTACGTCCGTGAAAACCCGGTGCGGGCCGGACTTGTCTCCGCCGCGGAGGACTGGCCGTACGGCGGCGAGATCGCGATGATCGTGCGCTGAAGCGCGCCTTAGCCGCGCGCGGCGAGCGCGGCCTGCGCGACCAGCGGTCGCGCCTACACGGGCCCACGGCGCGCCCTTGTAGCCGCGCGCGGCGAGCGCGGCCTGCGCGACCAGCGGTCGCGCCTACACGGCCCACGGCGCGCCCTTGTAGCCGCGCGCGGCGAGCGCGGCCGGCGCGACCAGCGGTCGCGCCTACACGGGCCCACGGACGGCGCCCTTGTAGCCGCGCGCGGCGAGCGCGGCCGGCGCGACCAGCGGTCGCGCCTACACGGGCCACGATGGCGCGCCCTTGTAGCCGCGCGCGGCGAGCGCGGCTGGCTACACGGCCCACGGCGCGCCCTTGTAGCCGCGCGCGGCGAGCGCGGCCGGCGCGACCAGCGGTCGCGCCTACACGGGCCCACGGCGCGCCCTTGTAGCCGCGCGCGGCGAGCGCGGCCTGCGCGACCAGCGGTCGCGCCTACACGGCCCACGGCGCGCCCTTGTAGCCGCGCGCGATGAGCGCGGCTGGCGCGACCAGCGGTCGCGCCTACAACACGGCGGCTGGCGCAACCAGCGGTCGCGCCTACAATAGACCAACTCGTCCCTCCATCCGGAGCGGTTCCCGTTGGCTCTCCATAAGCGACTACGTCGTCTGCAATCGGTGTGGATCAAATCCCCGGTCTATTTTCTGACCCTTTGTGTCGAGGGCCGGCGCCCGCTCCTCGCGAACGATCGGGCCGTCGTCATCCTGCGCGCCGAATTCGAGGCCGCTCCCGCTCGATATGGCTGGTCGGTCGGCCGATTTGTCGCGATGCCCGACCATCTGCATTTCTTCTGCGCGGTCGACGAGGCGAAAGGCTCAGCCTCGCTGTCGCGTTTCATCGCCGGTTTCAAGGAATGGAGCGCAAAGGGCATCCTTCGCAGCGCCGGCCTCACCCCGCCGTTGTGGCAGAAGCAGTTCTTCGATCACATCCTGCGTTCAGACGAGAGCTACGAATTGAAGTGGATCTACGTCCGTGAAAACCCGGTGCGGGCCGGACTTGTCTCTGCCGCGGAGGACTGGCCGTACGGCGGCGAGATCGCGATGATCGTGCGCTGAAGCGCGCCTTAGCCGAGCGCGGCTGCGCGACCAGCGGTCGCGCCTACAACACGGCGGCCGGCGCGACCAGCGGTCGCGCCTACACGGTCCCCAAGCTTCAGCGGGGATCAATCCATTTGCAATTTGCCCTAAGGGGTCGGATACGACCGACCCGATGCCTCCACCCGCGCCTCCGGTCCTCGCCGTCGAACGCCTCGCCAAATCCTTCGGCGCTCTGAAGGCGGTCGACGGCGTCTCGTTCCATGTGTCGCCCGGCGAAATCGTGGGGCTTCTCGGACCGAACGGCGCGGGCAAGACGACGACGATCAACATGATCCTCGGCGTGCTCGAGCCGACGACAGGGCGGATCGTCATGCAGGGGATCGACCTCCGCGAGGACCGCAGCAGGGCGCTGGCGGGGACGAATTTCGCCGCAGTCTACGCCCCCCTGCCGGGCAACCTGACCGTCGAGCAGAACCTGCGCGTCTTCGGCATGATCTACGACGTCGCGAGGGTCGACGAGCGGATCGACGCGCTTCTCAAGATCTACGATCTCGAGAAATATCGCCGGACCAAGGCGGGCGTTCTGTCGTCGGGCGAACAGACGCGGCTCAGCCTCGCCAAGGCGATGCTGAACCGGCCGCGGCTCCTGCTCTTGGACGAGCCGACCGCTTCGATCGACCCGTCGGCCGCCCGCGACATCCGCGCCGGCATCGCCGGCTTCGTCGAAAGCGGCCATTGCGGCGTGCTTTGGACGAGCCATAATATGTACGAGGTCGAGGCGGTGTGCGACCGAGTGCTGTTCCTCTCACAGGGGAAGATCGTGCTCGAAGGCGATCCGAAAACGCTCCCGGGCGAGCACGGCGCCGAGACGCTGGATGACCTCTTCGTCACCGTCGCGCACGAGGCGCTGGCGCGATGAACCGCTCGCGCGTCGCGGCCATCGTGCTGAGGATCTTCTATCTCTATCGCGGCAGTCCACAGCGGGTCTTCCCGATCTTCGTCTGGGTCGCGGTCGACATCCTGCTCTGGGGCTTCCTCACCCGCTACCTCAACTCCGTCTCGAACGCGCAGGTCAATTTCGTTCCGGCGCTGCTCGGGGCAGTGCTGCTCTGGGACTTTCTCACCCGCGTCATGCAGGGCGTGACGATGGCCTTCTTCGAGGACGTGTGGACGCGCAATTTCCTCAATATCTTCGCGACCCCGCTGCGGACCTCCGAATATCTGACCGGGCTCATTGTCGTGGCCGTCTGTACGAGCTGCCTGAGCCTCGTCGCCATGGTGATCTTTGCGCGCGCAGCCTTCGGCCTGTCGTTCCTGACTTACGGGACGGGGCTCGCGCCGTTCCTGGCCGTGCTGTTCGTGACCGGGATCGCCTTGGGTGTGGCCGCCACGGCGATATCGCTGCGCCTCGGGCCGGCGTCCGAATGGCTCATCTGGCCGATTCCGATGATCCTCTCTCCCTTCGCCGGAGTCTTCTATCCGGTTGCCGTTTTGCCGGCATGGATGCAGGCGATCGCCGCGCTTCTGCCGCCGTCCTACGTGTTCGAGGGTATGCGCGCGGTCGTCAGGGGCGAGCGCGCGCCATGGGACAAGCTGGCGCTCGGCGGAGGGCTCGCGCTCCTCTATCTTGCCCTCGCCTGCCTCTTCTTCATGGCGGTCTACCGCACCGCCATCCGGAGCGGCCTCATCGCCCGTTACAGCGCCGAGACGGTGAGCTAGGAAGACTGAGCGCGCCAGCGGCTCGATCACTATGCCCGCCAATACTTACGATCAAGGCCGAGATCGGGACGCGTCCGTCCGCACCGTGAAACCCGGTTGCGGCGGTTTGCGACCGAGATTATGCAGCCGGAGGCAGTTATAGTGCAAAAAAACAACAGTCGCGCCAATTTTGCGCCGACTGAAGGCTTAAAAATTGATGCTCGACGCAGCTCAGCCTAGGATGGGCCTACGATGAGCTATCATCGTATGCCCTCCTTGGGCGTTTCCTCCCTAGACTGAGGCTGCTTTCGAGTGGCCTCTTTTTGTACCGCGAGAGTAAAGCCCAGCCCTCAAGCGAGGGCAAGCCCTTTTTCCGAATTCAGTGGCGCCGATGCAACGTGGGGCGTCGCGAACTCTTCGCGCTACAAATGGAATGATCCTGCGGCACTTGCGCCGGGAGCGCCGGATGGGCAAAGTGTGGCCGGATTCGGGCTGGGTCGAACAGTCCAGGGCTTGAGCGCGGGGCGCGGGAATGCGAATTTTGGGCCTGATCGGCATTCTGCTGGCGCTGTCCGGCTGCGCGAACGAGCGGTCCATCGCCTTCATCTATTACCCGACGCGGCCGGCCGGAGACATCTTTCCGCCCCCATACGAATTCGCGGCCGAGGCGCAGAAGGAATGCTCGAAATACGGGCTGGTCGCCGTCCACGACTGGGAGAGCGTAACCGACTTCCAGAGGGTGCGGTCATTCTGGAGATGCGTGCCTCGCTGAGGCTCGAGCCCTGTAGCCGCGCGCGGTGAGCATGGCTGGCGCGGTCAGCGCCCCGGCCCTGTCCGGCCCTGTAGCCGCGCGCGTTGAGCGCGGCTGGCGCGGTCAGCGCCCGCGCCTACAAGAGCCGCGCGCGTTGAGCGCGGCCGACGCGGTCAGCGCCCCGGCCCTGTAGCCGCGCGCGGTGAGCGCGGCTGCGCGGTCAGCGCCCCGGCCCTGTAGCCGTGCGCGGTGAGCGCGGCTAGGCGCGGTCAGCGCCCGCGCCGACAAAAGCCGCGCGCGGTGAGCGCGGCTGGCGCGGTCAGCGACCGCGTCTACAGCCCTAGCGCCCGTATGTCAGCCGCATCGATCGCGGCTGCCAGCCGGGCGGCGCCGGGTAAGGCGCGGCCTCCGCGATCGCCGTCATGACCGCCATGTCCAGGCTCGGAGATCCGCTCGACATCATCAGCCTGCGCTGGACGAGATTGCCCGATTCGTCGACCGCGAACACGATCGCCCCGCCCCTGCTCGGCGCTTTGTTCGGCGGCGGGCGGAAATGCGAGCGGATCATCCCGTAGACAATCGTAAAATACCGCGTGTCGGCGCTGCCTCCGACGATCGGTGATTCCGTCGCCGCATGGGCGAACTGATATTGCGGCAGCTCGTCGGGCGACGGAAGGGGCACGCCCGGAGGAGCCTTCGCCGCCGGCGCCGGCGGAGGGGCTGGCCTAGGCTCGACTTTCTCGGCAGGAGGCGTCGCGTCGGCCTCCGCGGACGAAGGCGAGGGCGCGGCCGGTTGTTCGGCCTCCGGGACGGGCTTCGTCTCCGGCGGCGGCGGAGATTCGGCCTTCTTCTCCTGGGCGGCGGGCGGCTGCTCGGATTGCTGGGGAGCCCCGGCGCTCTGGGACGGCTCCGGCTTCGGGGCGGGCGCCGTCGTCTTCTTGTCCGGAGACTCGCGGTTCGCCTTTTCCTGCGTCGCTGCGCTAGGCGCGTCGTAAGCGGGCCGCTCGTCGTCCGGCTGGGGCGGAGGCGGCGGCTTTTCCTGCGGCTTCGGGGGCGGGGGCGGCGGGGGCGGCGGCTCGACCACGACCTCGATCGGAATCTCCTGGAGCGGCGGCGCGGGGGCGGGCGAGAGCCAGTAAAAGACCAGCAGCCCCAGCGGAATCAGCAAATGCAGCAAAGCCGCCGCGAGAACGGCGAACGCAAGACCCCGCCGTTCGGCGGCGCTCGGCGCCGTCGGCTGAACGAGATGATCGAGCGGCTCGGCGCTTATCGAAGCGTCGGACGGCGACATGTCTATTTTGCGCGACTCCCCGCCAACATCGGAGTCCTTCCATCGTCCATCGCCGCGCCGCCGGTCAATGGTCTCGGAAGCCGCAGGGTTCAAAGGGACGTGAGGCCGTCCGATTCGCGGGCGCCGAAGGTCGCTGCCGCTTTGCGGGCATTTTCTCAGCCCGGGGAAAGAGGCGACACTCCGGCTACAGCTCGGACTCGATCGCCCGCAGCAACCGGAAACGCATCTCGCCGTCATTGTTCGCGAGCGAGATCACGAAACGGACCCGCCCGTGGGTCGCGGTGTCGGCATAGCCGGCGAGCGTGCGGACCCCCTCCATAGTGCCGGTCTTGTTCATGCCGCCGTCATGGCCGCGCAGCAGGTCAGCGTGAGGCGCGAAGAGCTCGAGCACCTTGGCGAGGCCGCGGGCCGTGAAGCGGTTGTCGCGGCTGATGCCCGAGCCCTCCTCGAGATGGATGGCCCCAGCCAGGCCCTGCGCGGCGAGCATCTCGTTCGCGACCTCGAGCGACTTCTCGAGGCTGACCGGACCGCCGAGGCGCCGGCCGCCGATCTCCAGGAAGACCTGGTTGGCGATGTAGTTGTTCGAAGCGCGCAGCAGCTCGACGAGGATCTCCGACAAGGGGCGCGACCGGTGAACGTAAACCGGCTGCAGGCCCTGCGGCACGCTTCCGGTCGAAATCTTGCCCTTCACGCTGCCGCCGGCCCGCTCGATGAACGCGGCGATCAGCTCGCCGGCATATTGGAGGCTGACCGCGGGGTCTTGGGCGAGGCTGATGCGACCGCTTCCGCCAGGGCCCCGCGCCCGGAACTGGGCGATCGCCAACGGAGTGATCGGCGTCTGCTTCTCGGCGGAGCGCACCTTGTTGCCGCTGCGCACGGCGTAGACCGTGTTGAAGTTCACCGCCAGCGCCGAGTTCAGCGCATCGTAGGCCTCGCCGTCATTCTCGATCCCCGGAATGCGGAGGTTCGAAGGATAGTAGCTCGCGTCGAGCACGATTCCGGCGATCGGCGCCTTGCCGACCGCTGCGACGAGCTCGGTCGCGAGCGGCGCCAGCTCTTCCGAGATCAAGAAGGGATCGCCGCCTCCGCGCACGTAGAGCACCCGCTTGTCGTCGAGGTAGAAGCGGGTCTCGAAGCGGTAGTCGCCGCCCAGGACTTCCGTCGCCAGCCAAGCCGTCACGATCTTGGTGACCGAGGCCGGGACGAAGGGCTCGTCGGCGTTTTGGGCCACCAGCTCGGCGCCCTCGGCGTCCACGACCAGCACCAATCCGGACGGAGCGAGGGCCGCGACCTTCTCCTTGACGCCGGCCAGGGCCGGGGCGGGGAGCAGGAGCAAAGCAAGGACGAGCAGGCGAAACAACATGGCGACTCCGGCGCGGTCTGCAACTTGCGGACCTATGGCAGTAATGCGTGAGGTCTGTCAGATCGCAGGATTCCCCCTCATAGCGCAACCGGCGCCTTCAGCCGGCGAGCGCAAAATGTCGAGCAGGGCGGGCCCCGTGAGGCCGCGCGGATCACGATGGCGTGCGGCTTATGCGTGAAACTCGAGCCTTTGCCGAGCCGGACAGTTTGTCGTAAGGCGTTCGACGCGCCGCTCGCGAACCTGCGGAGCGATGGGGTTGCCGTGGGGCAAAATATTGGCCGTGCGCCGCGCGCGCTGGTGTTCGATTCGGGTCTCGGCGGCCTGACGGTGCTCGGCGAGATCAGGCGGGTCCGCCCGGATGTCGACATCGTCTATGTCGCCGACGACGCGGCTTTTCCCTACGGGCGGCTCAGCGAGGCGGAGCTCGTCGCGCGGGTCGAGACGGTGATGGCCCGGACAATCGCGGACTTTTCGCCCGACATCGTCGTCGTCGCCTGCAGCACCGCTTCCACGCTCGCTCTTCCGCGCTTGCGGGCCGCCTATCCTCAACCGTTCGTCGGCGTGGTTCCGGCGATCAAGCCGGCGGCCAAGGCCTCGCGCTCCGGGCTGATCAGCGTGCTCGCGACCCGCGGCACGGTGGCGCGCGATTACACTCACGCGCTCGTGCGCGAGCATGCCGCCAATTGCGAGGTGACCCTCGTCGGCTCGGCCGCGCTCGCCCCTATCGCGGAGCGCACGATGCGCGGGGAGGCGGTGGACGACGCCGAAATCGCACGGGAAATCGCGCCCTGTTTCGTCGAGGCGAGGGCCAGGCGCACGGATCATGTCGTCCTAGCCTGCACCCACTTTCCTCTGCTGATCGGCGCGCTCGAGCGGCTCGCGCCCTGGCCGGTCGCCTTTGTCGATCCCGCTCCCGCGATTGCGCGGCGGCTCGATTCGCTGCTCGGCGCCGCGCAGGCCCGCGTTGGCGACGATCGCGCCGGCGCCATCGTTTTTACCAGCGGCGCTGACCCGCAGCCGAGCCTGCAAAAGGCCTTGCTTCGGTACGGATTGAAGTTTACCCCCACGGCGGCGATCAGCTGCGCGCCCGCCTGACAGGCGTCGGCGGAGCCTGAAGCATGATTCTCAACGCGATCGCGTCCTCTCGATGAAGAGCGCCAGTCGATCATTCGGAAAGGCCATTGCCTATGCGCACCTCGGTCGGGCAGCCGGTTCGCCTCGTCGACTATCGCCCCCCGGACTTCCTGATCAATTCGGTCGATCTGGACATATCGCTCGACCGCAACGCGACGCGCGTCGTTTCGACCCTGGCGATCAGTCCCAATCCGGCCGGCCGCGCCGGCGCCGACCTTGCGCTCGACGGCGATGAGCTCGTTTTCGTTGCCGCGGAGCTGGACGGCAAGCCCCTGGGGCCGGGAAGCTTCGAGGCGAGCCCGGCCCAGTTCCTGCTTCCGGGCCCGCCGCAGCGGCCCTTCACGCTCAGGATAGAGACGCGCCTCGATCCCACGGCCAACACCAAGCTGATGGGCCTTTATCGCTCCGGCTCCGCCTATTGCACGCAGTGCGAGGCGGAGGGCTTTCGCCGCATCGCCTACTTTCTCGATCGTCCCGACGTGCTCTCGACATACCGCGTGCGCCTGGAGGCGGACCGCGCCGAAGCGCCGGTTCTGCTCTCCAACGGGAACCTCGAAAGCGCAGGAGAGTCGGACGCCGCGGGGCGACACTGGGCGCTCTGGAGCGATCCGCACAGGAAGCCGTGCTATCTCTTCGCGCTGGTCGCGGGCGATCTGGCGCATGTTTCCGATTCCTTCGTCACCGCCTCGGGACGCGATGTGGCCCTCGCCATTTACGTCGAGCCGGGCCGCGAGGAGCGCGCGCAATACGCGATGGACGGCCTCAAGCGTGCGATGGCCTGGGACGAGCGCGTCTACGGACGGGAATACGACCTCGACGTCTTCAACATCGTCGCCGTCTCCGATTTCAATATGGGGGCGATGGAGAACAAGGGCCTCAACATCTTCAACGACAAGTACGTCCTCGCCTCGCAACAGACCGCGACCGACGACGACTACGCGAGCATCGAGGGGGTGATCGCGCACGAATATTTCCACAACTGGACGGGCAACCGCGTGACCTGCCGCGACTGGTTCCAGCTCTGCCTGAAGGAGGGCCTGACGGTCTTCCGCGACCAGGAATTCTCCGCCGACATGCGTTCGGCGCCGGTGAAGCGCATCGCCGAGGTGCGCTCCTTGCGGTCGGCGCAGTTCCCCGAGGACGCCGGCCCGCTCGCGCACAATGTGAGGCCCGAAGTCTACAACGAGATCAGCAACTTCTACACCGCGACGGTCTACCAGAAGGGCGCCGAGGTGATCCGGATGCTGAAGCGCCTGATCGGCGCCGACGCCTTCCGGGCGGGGATGGACATGTACTTCCATCGCTACGACGGACAAGCGGCCACCGTCGAGGACTTCATCGGCTGCTTCGCCGACGTTTCGGGACGCGACCTCAGCCGGTTCATGCGCTGGTACACCCAGGCCGGCACGCCGAGGGTGACGGTGCGCACCGCCTACGACGCCGCGGCGAAGGCCTACCGCGTCGAGATCCACCAGGCGCTGGCGCCGACGCCGGGGCAGGCGACGAAAATGCCGATGACGATGCCGATTGCGCTCGGCCTGGTCGATCCGCATGGCGGCGAATTCGCCCTTTCCTCTGCCGAGGCCAGTCCCGAAGAGATTGCCGGGGGGGTCTTCGAGCTCAACGACGCCGAGCGGTCGATCGTGTTTCGCGACGTTCCCCGGAGGCCGACGCTTTCCTTCCTGCGCGGATTCTCCGCGCCGGTGCGCGTCGACGACGACCTCACGGAAGAGGATCTCATCGTCCTGTCGCGGCACGACAGCGACAATTTCAATCGTTGGCAGGCGCTGCAAAGCCTGGCGACGCGCGTGTTGCTGCGGGGAGTCGCCGCAATTCGCGCCGGCCGCGCGCCGGAGCGAAACGACGGCCTCTTTTCGGCTTTCGGGGCGTTGATCGAGGACGCGCGCGCAGGCCGCATCGACCCGGCTTTCGGCGCGCAGGCGATGACGCTTCCGACGGAAGCGGACATCGCCCGCGAAATCGGGGAGGATGTGGATCCGGATGCGATCTACGCCGCCCGCAAGACGCTGCGCGGCGCCCTCGGCCGCATGCACGGGAAAGCGCTCGCAGACTTGCACGAATGGCTGGCCGACGCCGGGTCTTTCAGCCCGGACGCGGGGCCGGCCGGCCGGCGGGCTCTGCGCAATGTCGCGCTCGCCTTGTTCGCCGATGGAGACATCATCGAAGGGCTCGAGCGGGCGCACCGGCAACTCGCCGAGGCCGACAACATGACCGAGCGCTTCGGCGCCCTGACCCAGATTGTCCTCAAGCCGAACGCCGGACGGGAGCGCGCCTCGGACGCCTTCAGCCGGCGCTACGCCATGGAGCCGCTCATTCTGGACAAGTGGTTCGCCCTGAATGCGCAGATCCCCGAGCGGGAAACGCTCGACCGCGTGCGGGCGCTGATGAACCATCGAGGCTTCTCGATGTCCAATCCGAACCGCGTGCGGGCGCTCATCGGCGGGTTCACCGCCAATCACACGCAATTCAACCGCGCCGATGGAGCGGGCTTCGCTTTCCTCGAGGAGATCGTCGTCGCTCTCGACCCGACCAATCCTCAGATCGCGGCGCGCTTGCTCACCGCGATGCGGTCATGGCGCTCGCTCGAGCGAACGAGGCGAAGCATGGCCGAAGCGATGCTGAATCGGATCGCCGCGCGACCCGCGCTGTCGCCGGACGTGCGCGACATCGTAACGCGCAGCCTGGCGTAGAAGGCCCTCGACTGCGGCCGGGATAGTCGCCGTCCCGTGGCGTGATTCGGCCAAAGAGAATGGGTTGTCCGTGCGTCAGCAGCAACCTGTCGCGCCCGCAAGAGCGGGGAGTCCATCCGCCGGCTCGGACGCGCCTGGACCCTGGTTTCGCGGGGGTGACAAGGCAAGCTGGTTTCAAACTGGATGAAGCGGACCGTTCGCCGCTTGACCTGACGTTGCGGGCGCTTTTCTCGGCGCCCTATCGCCGGCGGCGTCGTTCTCCCGCTGCCCGCAAATTTCATCCGGATCGTCCGTCAAGGGCTGGACAAAGATTCGCACAAGGATTCTTATCTTAGTGATTCGGGTTGAACGGCTGGTTTGACCGAATTGATTTGGCAAGGTCTTGGGAGCGACGATGACGCGTGCGAGCGCGGCAAACGCGGAAGCTTGGCCGGGCGATGTCGTCCGGCGACAGAGCGGCGCGGCCGCTCGCCAAGCGGCCCAGCGCTGGACTCCTTCGGTCGCCTCGATCGGCGTTGCCGTTGCGCTTCTCCTGATGATCGGCGTGACCATGTGGCGCCTCCTGGTCGAGCGCGAGCTTGCGCTGACGGAGGCCGCGCACGAAGTCGACATGCGCGCGACCCTGGTCGCGGCGCGCCTCGACGCCGCGCTCGCCGCGGCCCCGCAAGCCTCCCCGGCGGCGATCTTCAGACGCGTTCTCGAAGCTCATCCTGAAGATCGGCTTCCGAGGGCGGTTCTGGTCGACCGCGCCGGACGGCGCGTCGCCGACGACCCACCCGCAACGGCCGCCGACGACGGGCTCGACCCCGACGCACTTTCGGCCCGAGGCGGCGAGGAAGGCGTCGTTCGGGTATCGGACGACGCGGCGGGCGACCGGTTCGCGGCGGTCAGGAGGCTGCCGGCGACCGCGGGGCGGGTGGCCTTCGCCTCTCCTGTCGAGCACCATCTGGCGGCGTGGCGGCGTGCGGCGGCGGCGACGATCCTCCTGCTCGGCTCGACGGTCGCGCTCGTCGTGGCGGCCGGCGGCCTCTACGCGGCCGATGCCCGCGGCAGGCGCAGGCGTCTCCGCCGGGACTGCGTCCTTCGCGCCCGCCTCGACCTGGCGCTGAACCGCGGGCGCTGCGGGCTCTGGACCTGGGACTTGCATCGCGGCCGCATCGTCTGGTCGGCGTCGATGTTCGGCGTTCTGGATCTCGCCGAGCGGCCGGTCCAGTGGACGGTGTCGGAACTGCAGGCCCTGATGCATCCCGAGGACCGTAGCCTGGAATCGATCGCGCAGTTCGCCGCCGAGCGGAGCGGCGATTTCATCGAAGTCGAGTTTCGCATGCGTGCGGGCGACGGTCGGTGGGTCTGGCTGCACAAGCGCGCCGAACTCGTCGAGGACGAGGAGACCGGCCGGGCGTGCCTTGTGGGCATCGCTTTCGACGTCACCGACCGCAAGCGCGAAGTGGAAGCCTCCGCGACAGCCGACCAGCGTCTGCGCGAGGCGATCGAAGCCATTTCGGAAGCCTTCGTGCTGTGGGACTCGAGCAATCGGCTGGTTCTGTGCAACTCGAAATATCAGCATCTACACGAGCTGTCGGACGAGGCGATCCGGTCAGGCGCACATTACGCCGATCTCGCGACGACAGTCCGGGACGGGCAGCCGGAGATCGGCGGTCCGGTCGACTGCGCCCCCCAGGCCCGCACCTTCGAGGCGCAACTGCCGGATGGACGTTGGCTGCAGATCAATGAGCGGCGGACGCGCGATGGGGGATTCGTCTCGGTCGGCACCGACATCACCGCGCTCAAGGAGCACGAAAAGCAGCTTATGAACTCGGAACGGCTGCTGCTTGCGACCGTTGCACAGCTGCGTCAGTCGCGCCGTTCTCTCGAGGAACAGGCCCGGGAGCTCGCGGACCTGGCCGAGCGCTACCACGAACAGAAGGCGCAGGCGGAGGCCGCCAATCGCGCCAAGGCGGAGTTCCTGGCCAACATGAGCCACGAGCTTCGCACGCCGCTCAACGCGATCATCGGCTTTTCACAGCTGATGCGAAGCCAGACATTCGGCCCGCTGGGATCGGAAAAATATCGGGACTATTGCGAGCACATTTCGGCCAGCGGCGAATATCTGCTTCACGTGGTCAGCGACGTCCTCGACATGTCCCGTCTCGAGGCGGGGCGGGAGACGCTGACCTATTGCCGGTTCTGCGCCGCCGCGGCGATCAGCCACGCGGTGCGCGACGTCGCGGCCACGGCGCGTGACAGGCACATTTCGGTGGTCGTGAATGTCGGCGCGGACCTCATGATCGAAGCAGATCAGAAGGCCCTCGAGCGCATTCTCACGACCCTCATGCGCAATGCGGTGAAATTCGCCCCCGACGGCGGCGCCGTCGAGGTCGGCGCCGAGGAGATCGGCGACCGGATTTATTTCTACGTCGAGGACAACGGACCCGGAATCGCCGCCGAGGACATCGCGCGTCTTGGAAAACCCTTCGAGCAGGGCGATGTCGTCATGGCCGACGGCATGAAGGGCTCGGGCCTCGGCCTGGCGATAGCCAGCTCGCTGGTCGAACTGCACGGGGGGTCTTTCCGCCTGGGGTCGCGGGAGGCGGAGGGCGCAGTGGCAGTGGTCGCGCTGCCGCGTTTCCAGCGCGCCACGAGGGCGATGGCGCTCGCAAAAGTCGCGTAACAATCATGGCTTGACTTGTCCCGGCGATACACGCCGAGCAGATCGCAGATTGACGACCTGTGCGGTCGTTTGGCGCCTTTCGCACCGGCGGCCTTGCGCTGCGCTTTGTTTCGGAGGACATTGCGGTAACGGAAGTCATCTCCCGCGAGGGAGCCACCATAGATGCTTGCGGCGCGGACGACTGACAATTGATCTCTTTGGTACTTTGGGGCCAAGCAGTTCAGCCAGGCGAATGTGTGCAGGGGTTCGTTCCGCACGCAGAGGCCGACCAGATCCCCCGGAGCCTGCGCTGGTTGGTTCGGGAAGTTGCGGCGGTCGAGCTTCAGGATAGCCGTACCGCAAGACTCTCCCCGACTTTGAATCGTGACGCCGAAGACGACAAAGTCTTATCGACAGAGTCCAGATCGGGCAGGTCCGGTCCAATCTCCTTAAAAACGACAAAGAGCCGACGACGGATGCATCCGGATCGCGTTTGTTGTTTCACCCCAGTCAGCCGGTGAAGGCATGATCCGAGGCGTGGTCTCAATGATGGCCGGCTTCGCCGATGCGATGAGAGAAAGCCTGTTTGAGCCATTGACATCGACCAAAGCGGCCATGGGCGCGGGACTTTCGATTTCGAAGTCGATCGTGGAAGCCCATTATGGGGAGATTTTGGGTGAGTCGGCCCCTCGTCGCGGAGCCATATTCAGCCTCACTCTGCCGTTGGCGATCGCGGAGAGTGACCAATGAGCGATCAACAGACCGTCCACGTGATCGACGACGACGACGCGCTGCGCGACTCCGTCCGGCTTTTCCTGGTCAACGAGGGGCTGAGCGCGAGGACCTACGGTACCGCCAATGAATTCCTCGCCGAGTTGGACACGCTACAGTCGGGATGCGTCGTGACCGACGTTCGCATGCCCGGCATGAGCGGAATGGAGCTCCTGGCGCAAATTGCGGCCAAGGGACTCTCTCTGCCGGTCATCGTCATCACCGGCCACGCCGACGTCCCGCTCGCGGTCCGGGCGATGAAGCAGGGCGCGATCGACCTTTTGGAAAAGCCGTTCAAGGCGGAGGACCTGATCGCCGCCGTTCGCCGGGGGCTCGCGCTCGGCAAGGACGCGAATGCGAACGGCGCGCCCGTCGAACTGTCCCTTGCACGTCGGGCGATGTTGAGCGTTCGGGAGAACGAAGTGCTGGACAGGCTGATCAAGGGGCAGCCCAACAAGATCATTGCCTACGAGATGGGGATCAGCCCGCGGACGGTGGAAGTTCACCGTGCCAATGTCATGAAAAAGACCCAGGCTGGAAGCCTTTCCGAACTCGTCCGCATGTTCGTCAATGCGGACCGGAACTGATGTGTTTTCGGCAGTAGCGCGCGCGCACCCGGGTTGGCGCGAGGTTTGCCCGCCGAGATCTTCAAGTTCCCTGAGCCTGTCGCAAAAAGCCAGTCAACCTGATCCCGATGCGCCCCGAAGGGGTTCTCCCGTCGCCTATCCAGCCCGCGCGGGGCGCCGTCCTCGGCGAGGTGATCCGGCTTCGGTTTCAGGTTCGCTGTGTGACGGCCGTCACAGCGGAAAGCGCGATGTCTCCGTAGCGTCATGTGTGCAGGATCCGTTCGCGATGGGCGACAGGCTTTGTCGCCGCAGTCCGCGTTGCCCGGATCGGGAAGCTCGGGGAGAACGCGATGAACATGGAGCGCCAATTCGAACGGGACCTCGGATTCGGTGGGGATGCTTTTGCCGCTCGCGGCGTCGGACAAGGTCCGGAGAGCGAGGCTTCCCTCACATGCTGCCCGCCGGAGGGCGCCGCCAGGGAAGGCGTCGTCAAGTGGTTCCGGAGCGACAAGGGCTACGGTTTCGTGACATTGGGCCACGAAACGGGAGACGCATTCCTGCATCTGAAGGCCTTGCGGGCGATCGGGCGCGACTCGGCCGCACCCGGCGCCCGGGTCACGGTCGTGGTCGACGAGGGACCTCGCGGGATGCAGGTGACCAGGGTCGTGGACATCGACGAGGCCTTCGCCGCGCCGGCGACCGGCTCGTTCCCTTGCGGCGGGCGACCCAATCGGCGCGCCGAACGCGATATCTCGTCGGCGATCGATCTCACGGGCAGGGTCAAGTGGTTCGACGACGTCAGGGGGTTCGGCTTCGTCGCCAGCGACGACTTCGGCCGGGACGTGTTCTTCCATTGCTCGGTGCTGGGCCCGACCGGCGTGTCCCGGCTCGACCAGGGACAGCCGGTGACGATGCGGGTCATCGAGACGCCGAAAGGCCGGGAGGCGGTCGAGATATCGGTTTGACGGCTCGCCTTCCTCGACCTCGGCCATTTTGGGCGCGCGGCCGGCCGCTTGCGTGGCCGTCGGAAACCGCCGGGCCGGGCGGTGCGGTCAAAGCGCCTTGTTCTGAGCTCTCAGACGCTGGACGAGCACGCGCATCACCTTCAGCGCAAAAAACGGGGTGTGCCTGACCAGGAAGAGGTACTGCTTCTCGGTGATCGGCGCGACGGTGACGTCGTCTTCGGCTACGGCGCTTGCGCTGCGCGGCGAATCGTCGATCAGCGCCATCTCGCCGAAGATCTCGTTCTCGCCAAGCGTCTCGAGCAGGCGATTTCCCGACAGGATGCGGACGCGTCCCTGCTGAATGACATAGAGCTCCCTGCCCCGGTCGCCTTCGCAAAAAATCGTCTCGCCCGCCTTGAAATCGCGGGTCGGGACACCCGGACCCAGGAGGAGCTGGAAGTTGTCGGCGCCGTTCGTCATGTCAATCGCTCGCGTTCCACTCGACGCCCATCCCTTGGTTCGTCATGAGCGATTGCATGCTTGCGACGCTTTTTTGGCGAACAAGAGACGGCTCGAGTCTGCCGGGTCCCTCTACCTCGATAGCCATAGTCGACGAGGGCGGTTCGCTCAAGCCGAGGGGCGGCGCGCTATCCGATCGCCACCACCAGCCTTCCTCGCGTCTCGCCCTTCAAGATCCGGCGTCCGGCGTCGAATACCTCGTCGAACGGGATCGTCTGCGTCATCGCCGCGAGCTTGCGCCGATCGAGGTCGCGGGCGAGACGGCGCCAGGCCTCGAGACGGACAGGCATCGGACAATTGACGCTGTCGACGCCGAGAAGCGCGACGCTGCGCAGGATGAACGGGGCGACCGTGGTCGGCAGGTCCATGCCGCCGGCGAGGCCGCATGCGGCGACGGCGCCGCCGTAGCGGGTCTGCGCGAGGACGTTGGCCAGCGTCGTGGACCCGACGCTGTCGACGGCCGCCGCCCATTGCTCCTTGCCGAGCGGTTTGCCGGGGGCGGAGAGCGTCGCGCGCTCGATGATCTCCGCCGCCCCGAGGCCCTTCAGATAGTCGGCTTCGCTCGCCCGGCCGGTCGAGGCGATGACCTTCCAGCCCTTGTCGGCGAGCAGGGAAATCGCCGTCGAGCCCACGCCGCCCGCGGCGCCGGTCACCAGCGCCGGCCCCGAGGCGGGGGTCAAACCGTGCCGCTCGATCGCCATCACCGCCAGCATCGCGGTGTAGCCGGCCGTCCCGATCGCCATCGCCTCTTGGCGGGTGAGGCCGGCAGGCAGCTTGATCAGCCAATCGCCTTTCACCCGCGCCTTTTCGGCGTAGCCGCCGAAATGGGTCTCGCTGAGGCCGTAGCCGTCGAGGATGACCTCGTCGCCCGGAGAAAAGCCGGAATGGCTGGACGCCTCGACCACGCCCGCGAGGTCGATGCCGAGCACCATGGGAAACCGCCGGATGATCTGAGATTTGCCTGACAGCGCAAGCCCGTCCTTGTAGTTGACGGTCGAGTGGGTGACGCGGACGGTTACGTCGCCGTCCATCAACTCGGATTCGTCCATCTGGACGAAGCGGACGTCCTGCCCGGCGTCGGTCTTGTCGGCTCGCACGGCTTTGAACGGCATGGGATCGCCTTTGCTCTCCAGGACCCGCAGCTCGGCTCGGTCGAAGACAACACTATCCGGATCGCCCGTCCGGGTAAATTCGCAGCCGGCCTTTCCTCACGCCGGACCGGACGGACCTCGCCGCGGCGGCGTTCCTCATGCCTTGAGAGCACCGGCGGCCCCTGAAGACGATCCAAGCCGCGGGACGTTCCGCCAAAGCCCGGGAGCACCGGAGCAAAGCCGGGGATAGCCGAATCCAAGCAAAAGTCTTCCAGGATTCGTATGTTTTCAAGAACTTAGGCTGGAATCCAAACTATATTGGAACTCCCAGGCTGTGAAGTTCGGCGACCCCCTCGCCCGCGAAGCGGGAGAGGACGGCGCGGCGAAGCCGCGCCAGGTGAGGGGGACGGGCAACCGACGAACCTTGCGGCCGCAAGCAACGCCCGCCGTTCGGCGTTCTCAACCCTCACCTGGCGCTTCGCGCCTGTCCTCTCCCGCTTCGCGGGCGAGGGGATACGCGACAGCTTGGGAGTTACTTTCCCCACCTTATTTGGCGCCACCTGCCGCACCGCGAAGCTTCCATCGACGGATTCCTGCTCTCCACACCCCATCCGGCGCTCCGCCACCTTCCCCGCTTCGCGGAGAAGGGGGAGACTCGCCGGCCATATCCTCCCCTGTGAAGCGTTAGCGGAACAGGGCAGGGCACCACGCGCAGCGTGGTGGAGGGCATGCCGCGAAAGCTCAGGCAAAAATCCGCTCCCGCCACATCCCGCCAAAGGCCATCGGGCTTCAGGTTGCGTCAGATCCGTCGGCCTCCATGCCAACCTCGCTTTCCATCCCGCCGCCATTGCGGTCGTTCAAACCCATAATCGCACGGATTGCGGGGTTGCGTCAAGAACAAATAGGGGGTATTTTGTGGCGGGACGTCCGCGAGCGGGGACGCCAACCGCGAGGCGAGGGGCGGGAGAGCCGCGCAAGGCGAAAAGGGTGCGGCCGCCTGTCACATACTCAGGACGTAATGATTATGAGCGTCCCGGCGACGCTTTTTCGCCTCATCCGCCCGACGGGGCATATCGATCGGAGCCTGCTCTAATGCCGCGGCCGGTCGGAGAATTCGCCAGCGGCCACCCGATCGGCCAGGCGCGTGACGGCCAAGGCGGCGCCGGCTTCGCCGTGGACCGCGACCAGTTCGCACATCGCGGCGCAGAGCGCGGCCTCGGCGAGCGCGTCGGGGTGGATGCCGTCGAGGGCGGCCAGGGCGAAAGCCTCGCTCACATAGGTCAGGGCCGCCTCCCAGGCGTCAGCGTCGCGTCGCTCCTTGGAGGGAATCGGCATGGCGGTCGACATGGGCGCAATCTAGAAGTTTGTGACGGCGAAGGCGACGCTAGTCCTTTAGAAAGGTTAACCGGCGCCGGGGCGTCGGTCGGGAGCAGCGGGATGTGCGGACGATATGCGATCACCTTGCCGCCGGAGGCGGTGCGCGCCTATTTCGCCTTCGTCGAGAATCCGAATTTCCCGCCGCGCTACAATATCGCGCCGACGCAGCCCATCCCGGTGGTGGTCGCCGACCCGCATAGCGCGGGGAGGGCGCGACATTTCATCCTCATGCGCTGGGGCTTCCTGCCCGGCTTCGTCAAGGACCCGAAAAACTTCCCGCTGCTCATCAACGCCCGCGCCGAAACGCTCGCCGAAAAGCCCAGCTTCCGGGCCGCGCTGAGGCGACGGCGGTGCCTGGTGATCGCCGACGGGTTCTATGAGTGGCGGAGGGACGCGGGGCCGAGCGGGCGGCGGCAGCCGGGACGGCGGCCCCATCTCGTCCGCCGGGCGAGCGGCGCGCCGATGGGCTTCGCCGGCCTCTACGAGACCTGGAGCGATCCGAGCGGCGGCGAGATCGACACGGCCTGCATCGTCACGACGGCCGCCAACCGGCTCGTAAGCCGGCTGCACGACCGCATGCCGGCGATCCTCGAACCCGACGCCTTCGCCGCCTGGCTCGACGTCGACGGGGTCGATCCTGCGCAGGCGCTGGCGCTCGTGAAGCCCGCGCCCGAGCCGGCGCTCGAACTGGTGGAGGTCGGCCCGGCGGTCAACCGGGCCGCCAATGACGACGAGAGCCTGCAGAAGCCGGTCGCCGCGCCGATCCGGGCGGAGCTGAGCGAAACGCTGTTCTGACCTTGCCCAGCGGCCTGGCCGGCGGCATGACTGCCCGGCCGATCGACGCTTTCGAGGAGCCCATGGCCGAACGAGAAAAGCCGCCGCGCGAAAAACCGCCTCGCCTTCTGGCGGCCGTGCCGGGCCCCGACGGGTTCATGCGCTGCCCATGGCCCGGCGCCGACCCGCTCTATGTCGCCTATCATGACGAGGAATGGGGAGACGCCCGAATACGACGACCGCGCCCTGTTCGAGAAGCTCGTCCTCGACGGCTTCCAGGCGGGACTGTCGTGGATCACCATCTTGCGCAAGCGAGACGGCTTCCGCGCCGCCTTCGACGGCTTCGATCCGGAAAGGATCGTGCGCTGGGACGCGGCGAAGAAGGAGGCGCTGATGCTCGATTCCGGCATCGTGCGCAACCGCGCCAAGATCGAGGCGACGGTCGCCCTCGCCCGCATCTACCTCGACCTCGCCGAGAAGGACGGCTTCGCCAGGCATCTGTGGAGCTTCGTCGGCGGCCGGCCGATCCAGCCCGGCCGCAGGAGCCTCGCCGACATTCCGGCCGAGAGCGAGGAGTCGCGCGCCATCGCCAAGGACCTGCGCGCGCGCGGCGGCAATTTCGTCGGCCCGACGATCGTCTACGCCTTCATGCAGGCGACCGGCATGGTCAACGACCATCTCGTCGACTGTTTTCGCCACGAGGCATGCCGGGCGCTGGCGCGCGATCTTCCGCGATGAGCGACCGCGGCGCGCGCCGCGCCTGGCAGCGCATGCTGTCGGGCCGGCGGCTCGACCTTATCGATCCCTCCCCGGTCGACGTCGAGATCGCCGACATCGCGCATGGGCTGGCGCGGGTGGCGCGCTGGAACGGCCAGACTTTCGGGCCGGAGATTTTTTCGGTCGCCCAGCACTCGCTGCTGGTCGAGGCCTTGTTCGCCGCCGGCGCGCCGGCGCCGACCGCCGGCATGCGCCTCGCCGCGCTGTTGCACGACGCGCCCGAATACGTGATCGGCGACATGATCTCGCCCTTCAAGGCGGCGATCGGCGGCGACTACAGGCGGGTCGAGGCGCGGCTCATGCAGGCGATCCGCATCCGCTTCGGGCTGCCCGCGACGCTCGCCCCCGAGCTCGCCCGGGGCATCAAGGCGGCCGATCGCCTCTCGGCCTATATGGAGGCGACGGCGCTGGCGGGCTTCGACGTCGCCGAGGCGCGACAATTGTTCGGCGCGCCGGACATTTCGCTCCGCCCCTTCGGCGCCTATCTCGAGCCCATGCGCCCGAGCGACGTCGAGGCGCGCTTTCTCGCCCGCTTCGGCGAACTCGACGCCGCGGCGGTTCGGTGAATGAAACCGGACGCCATTCTACCGCGGTGTGCTTTGTGCAATCATCGTGTACATTGTGGTAAATATGCAACACCAAGGACACGAAGAATCCTCACAAAGGACAGGAAGAAACAGGAAGGGCTGCGTTGTTTCTTTGCAGCGTAGCGACGAACGGGTCCATCCGCACTACGGTCCATGGGTTGCTTCCCCCGGCCTCTTCGGCCCGGGGCTCGCTCGCAATGACGGGTCCGAATCGAAAAAGGAATTTTATGCCACGCCTTCATGTCTGCCCGCTCGCGCATGTCGCCTCGACCGTCGACAAGACCGGCGCGCGCTCGCTCGTCACGCTGCTCAGGGCAGACGGGACCATGGTCGAGCGCCCGGTTACGATCGCCCCCGAGCGGCATCTCACGCTGGCGATCTCCGACATCGTCGCGCCGGCCCCCGGGCAGACGCTGGCGGACGTGACCCATATCGACGAGCTCCTCGGATTCGTCCGTGAGTGGGACCGGGCCGAGCCGATGCTGATCCATTGCTACGCCGGCGTCAGCCGCTCGACCGCCGCCGCCTTCATCGCCGCCTGCGCGCTGAACCCGCGCCGCGACGAATTCGACATCGCCCGGGCGCTGCGCGCCGCCTCGCCGACCGCCACCCCCAACGCCCGCCTCGTCGCCCTCGCCGACGCCGCGCTCGAGCGCGGCGGGCGGATGACGGACGCGATCGCCGAAATCGGCCGCGGCGAGCAGTGCTTCGAGGGGAGGCCGTTCGTGCTGGAGCTGGGGTAGGGGGGCTGCAACGCATTCTACGCGTCCAAATAAGTCCAAGGCAACGCAGGCCAAACCAAATGAAAAGCGATTTGGAGCTTGCTTGGATTTCTTCGTCTGAATCGAGGCTTTCGACGGGTTGCGGCGATGGCAAAACACAAAATGACGCCGAGTGCATTGTTAACGCATGACTTATGTCCAATCGCTGTCCGTCAGGCCATTCCGGATTCATCCCGGCAGTTGACGCGTAACTCGTTGAAATTGACGACGGGGGGTGAGTAGCGGCGACACCCTCGTAAAAAGCCGGGACAGCACTTGGACGAAGCGACAACTCCTATGTTGAGAATAGCTGTTGACATGCTGGCAAGCTAGCTCATAATGCCATATTCAAAAGGCTGGTCGCCTAATTCGGGCATCGGCAAGCGCCAACGACAACATCATCTTACTCGTGTTGCGGCAGGTCACTCAAATAAATTGATGAACTTGCGAAAGGTGCACAACAAATGGCAATAGATACCACGCCATCAACCGTAGCTACCAACGCGCTACAGGCAATTCCCTTTTCGTCGCTCATTGGCGGCCCGCTCGACGCCTGTGTACAGGCGCAGGCTCAGGCGGCAAGAACGAGTTACGAATTCATCAACCAGGTGGGCCTGACCGTTGACCCTATTACCGGTGAAAAGAAGGCTATCAACGTCACCTTTCAGTACAACAATCAAGGTCAGTTGGCTACACTTGTCGTTCCTCTCATCGCCATTGTTCCAATCCCATACTTGGGAATAAATACGGTTGAGATTGACTTCCTTGCCAATATTTCAGCATCTTCATCAAACGTATCGGAAACGAGCTCTGATTCAGAACTGGGTGTGGACGTGACCGCAGAGGCCGCCCTGTCTGTAGGTCCATTTTCGCTCAAAATTAATGCAAACGCCAACTATAGCAGTAAGCAACACTCCAAAGCATCACAAGATTTTAAATATTCTGTTGAGTACACGATGGGTGTAAAAGTACAGGGAGGGTCGACCGATATGCCAGCCGGCCTTGCTACTGTTTTGAACATTTTGCAGGGCAGTATTACATCCACCAGTCCCAATGATCTAATGAAATTCTCAGCTAGAAGTCTCGATGTAGATAAGCAGCGTAGCGGCACAATGCAAATCACGATTCACAACAATCAGGGCCTGGTTGTGCCGGGGGTGAGCGTTGTCTTGACCGTTCTGGAAGATCCTTCTCCTTTCAAAACTCTTGCACTCGCAGCGGGCAAGACTCCCGAACAGATGCTCCACAATATCAGAAATGGAACGGGCTTTACCATAGTGGAGAAATCATACGCGCATTACTATGGTCTGCCCGGAAGCAATATCCGCCTCAGAGCACATAACGAAAAAAGACAGTTGCTGGCCGCAATCGGGAGTACGCTTGCAAGTGATGACCCCACCAAACAAACGATAGTCGGCATAACAGATAAAAACGGGACGGTCATCTTTCGGCTGGAATTGAAAGAGGACGTTTTTCAGGGCAACGAAAGCCTGTCGGGCAAATTGCTTTTCCAGTCAGAAATTCCAATGCCGGGTAGGGACGGGAAATTCAGGATGCAACCGGAAGTGCAGGAAGTACCTTACTTCATTATACCTTTCGGCCCCACGCTATCATTAACACCCAGTCTAACGAAAGTTACCTTCGCCGGGACAAGCGGTGAAACGCATACAATTACTATCACGGCGTATGACGATATGTCCGACCCTATGAGTGATCTGGTAATAGAAACGGTTGTCACGCTGAATTCCGGCAATGTAAATGATGTTTTTGCCCCTATAGTTGTCGAAAATAAGCAAGAGGTGGGTACTCCAGATAAACGCGCCGCCTCGGGCAAGACAGGATCAGATGGCACAGTGTCTTTCACTTACAAACTTGCGCAGGCTGCTAGCGACTCCTTCAAAGGAACAATAAGTTTTAAGTATGAGAGCCTTGTGCTCGATGTACCATTGACAATCAATAAACCATGAATGAGGAGCCATTTGCCCAAAAATAGAAACCATATTTTTGAACTTACTGTAGGGCAGTAGAAAATTGGGAGGGGACTGACACTTTTGGATACTCTCGAAAAACTTATAGCGTCTTTACTCGTAGACGTTACCAAGGCTCAAGATTTTGCCAACCAGTACTCTTCTGCTTTGGTTTCTAAGTACCGCAACGCAGAGAAGCACAACAGAAATGATAATATAATAGATTTTCCGGTCCCAAACAGCATAATAAAGTCATTCGAAGTCCGCCTCGCGTTCGCTCTACCTAAACAGGGGCCAACGACCAGTGACTCTGGCCGCAACTTGGCGATCAATTGTGAATTTGATGTGCTTAAAGAGCTTAATGAATCAGTTCTTAGCTCGATCACCTTCGTGGTCGAGATGCGAAATTACGAGTTAGGTTATAAAGAGCGCGTACAGGCTGGTGAAGCTGGCGCTGACACCTATATCATCCCGCGGGAGTGATAAAAAAAGAACGTGTAAAAAATGGAGCCGCGAGCCTGTACAGTGTACAAAAACGTGGAGCGACAGACCAATGATTGAGTATGTCAAAGCCTTGTGTGTGTTGATGATCTTTGTCGGATCGCGCACAATGGATGCCGCGGTCGCCGAAGATCTCAGCGAGTACGCAACAACCTGTGACGATGAGGTCCAAGCCTCGGTCGAAGGGTTCGACTGTACGAAAGGGTATGAGATTCCGATGGAAGGGACTGCGGGTGGCGATTGCAAGAAACCGCCCTACCTGGACTCTGCCGCCTGCCGCAAAGGCAGTCGGCTAGGCGTCCAGGCCACCGGCAGCGACAAGATAGCAATCGTGTGGTTGTGCCGCAAAAAGGAAGTGCAGAACGCGAATAACGCCCTCTTCGACGATGTGGCTGTGATTCAGACTAACTTCGAAACCGGCGCCACGTGCTTCTACCAGCGGTTGGAGCCAAGCGGAATCGACGGCAGTAACGTTCCGGCCCCAAAAACAAATACCGGTAGCTTCTGGTGGCAGCCTGATAAGGTCAAAGAACAGGAATGCGCCTCATGTCACGACACCGGCCTGTTGCGCACTCCATATCTTACGCAAGTCAAGAGTAATGATGGTGATCAGGTCCTGCCGCGGCGTCGTCATACAAAGAACTATTGGTTCCCGGGAAAAGTGTTAGCCGACTGGAACGGCAAGGTGTACAAGATTAAAGACACCGCCAGTCCCAAGAACTGCACTGCATGTCATCCGATGGGCGCAAACACAATCGATCCTAATTACGGGACCTCCAACAAACTTGGACTCAAGGCCACCGGCGAGCGGCCGACAGATCACCTGACGCCGCATCCCCCATATGACGGGAAAGCCTTCTGGATGAAGCCAGGCCGCAACGAACCCAATGCGGACGACATTGCGGACGCCATCCGGATGAGCGAATGTGCGAAGGGCGCAGATAAGGACTGCACTTTGGACCTATGGGGTGGTCAAGTACAAGCGGTAATCGACGCATTGCGCGGTCGCAGGCTGCCTGAACTCAAGCAGCCAGTCGGACAATGAGGCCACGCCGAGCGAGCCGCTATTACCGATGCTAACTTCGCGCTACAAGTTCTATATAATTGTTGTGATCGCATAGACCTAGCATTCGCCGGTTTTAAGCAAAATACGTCGAAAGCACCGTTAACACCGTGGCTCTAATGGATCACCGAAAGAGTTTTTCAAATGTATATTCTCTGGACGAGCTATTTTCCATACCGCTGAAAGCAGTAATCGATGCCAACGCCTATGCCATAAAGACAGCTCTTGAGTTTCTACTTACATTCGGTTTTGACGGTCCTGTCGCTAATCTGCACGACACCAATGAGTTGATTGGTACCCCGCGGACGGTAACGTTTACTTATGACTACACAGACGCCAGGGGTCAAACGCAAGTAACCAAAGTAAGTGTCCCCGTCCTTTCATTGATTCCCATGCCGCTGCTCGAAGTCACAAAAGCTCATTTTGATTACGCCATCAAGATCCTACACAAGGCGCAGATAGCAGTACGGACTCCCGACAACTCTATAGTCGAGAACAATTCACTCCTGGCTGTTCTCGCTCCCCTGGATACGACGCAGGAGCGTCACTGGAAGCTAGCGCGCAAGTCGAGCCTGAAAGCCAATATGACTGTGCACGTCGAAGTCGAGAAATCAGACTTACCTGCTGGTATCCTTCAGTTACTAAATTTGGGTCAGCAGGCTATACGAGGCGTAATGGAGGATAAACTAGTCATTCATACTGAGCAGGATAAGCTGCTATTTGGCCATAAAGACTTGCCGGTGTCTCAACCGCCGTACAAACTCAGGGTGCAAATAAGAAAGCCTCTCAGGCCGGGTACTACACCGAACGGTCAAATACACGGAGCAAAACCCACAGCGGGGGAAATTGTCCATAACAAAGAAATACAGATATATATATCAAGTGATACTGGTCGCCTTGCCGACCTTTTCACTCACCCGATATCAGTCGGAGCTGGGCATGTTGTAGGAACTCCCACTTATTCTAGAGCTGCGGCGCTGACAAATGAGGATGGGCTTGTTGAGTTCACGCTATGGCCTGATTTGTCGGTTTCCACCAATCATAACGGCTACATAGTGATAAAGACGCATATGGCAGATGATAAAGCAGTCTACTTTGGCTTTATATAAGAAGGCCTTACGATATGCTACCCCCACAAAAACCAGAGAGATCCCCAGGTTTTAACTGCCCGAACTGTAACTTCTTTATAGAAATGTCTATAGAGTTTTTGCTATACGACAAGACGCAAACCTGTCCTGGATGCACCACTGTCTTTTCCATGGATAGGACTCAGTCAACAGAAGCACTAGAGGTTATTCAAAAATTACATGTGGCCATGAAGAACATCGAAACCGTTAAGAAATTTGACGGCAAGAGATAGCATTACTGTAACAACATTGCGCATTACCTATTACCTGATACGGTGACTTTGCATTTACCATTGCGCCTCGTTCGCTCGACCTTCCATCGGCTTAGGCGCTTGAGCGCGAGCCGCTGCGCCCCGCCGCCGTCGCGAACGGTCGAGCCGCGGAGGTCGCGACCGGCGGGTGCGAGCGGGGGCGGTAGGGAAGCCTACGACATTTTCTCAAATCGCAGCGCGGACCCCTTCCAGCTTGCTGGGAAAGGTGGCGCGTAGGGTTGTGGCCCGCTGCTTCGACGCAAGTCGGGACTGCACGACCAGCGCCGCGAAAGGCTATGTTGCTGTAAATCGGGGTTGAGCAAGCTGTCACCGTAAGTCCGCTTCCCGGCCCGACGCTGTTCGATCTCGGTGGTTTGTGGGAGGAATTGCAGGCGCCGCTCGGCGACGCCTGAGTTCAGTATTCACCTTGTCTCAGTAACTTCTTCGTAGAGCTGGAGAGCTGCGTGTTCCCGTCATGGCCGGGTCGAGCCCGGCCACGACGGGGAAAACACGAAACTCTGACCGGCGCCCAACCCTGCCTTGTCGACCGGGGGACGACGACTTGCTTACTCCGCCGCCATCGCGAGAGGTTCGTCGCGATCGGCGAGGTCGAAGCGGTCGAGGTCCATCACCTTGCTCCACGCCGCCGCGAAGTCCCTGACAAACTTCGCCTTCGAGTCCGCGCAGGCATAGACTTCCGCCAGCGCGCGCAGCTGCGAGTGCGAGCCGAAGATCAGGTCGACCCGCGTTCCGGTCCACTTGACCTCGTTCGTCTTCCGGTCGCGCCCCTCGTATACGCCTTCGGCGCCGGCCTTCGGCTGCCATTGCGTGCTCATGTCGAGCAGGTTGACGAAGAAGTCGTTGGTCAGCGTCTCCGGCCGCTCGGTGAAGACGCCGTGCCTGGACTGCCCGGCGTTCGCCCCGAGCACCCGCAAGCCGCCGAGGAGGACCGTCATTTCGGGCGCCGTCAGCGTCAGCAATTGCGCCTTGTCCACCAGCGCCTCCTCGGGCGCCATGATGTCCTGGCTGCGGTAATAATTGCGGAAACCGTCGGCCTTTGGTTCGAGCGGGGCGAAGGAGGCGGCGTCGGTCTGCTCCTGCGAGGCGTCCATGCGCCCCGGCGTGAAGGGGACTCTTACGTCGACCCCGGCGGCCTTCGCGGCCTTCTCGACGGCCGCCGAACCGCCGAGAACGATCAGGTCGGCGAGCGAGACCTTCTTCCCGCCGGACTGCGAAGCGTTGAACGCCTTCTGGATCGATTCGAGCGCCTGCAGCACCTTCGACAGCTGAGCCGGCCGGTTGACCTCCCAGTCTTTTTGCGGCGCGAGGCGAATACGGGCGCCGTTCGCCCCGCCGCGCTTGTCGGAGCCGCGGAAGGTCGACGCCGACGCCCAGGCCGCCGAGACGAGTTCCGAAATCGTCAGGCCGGACGCAAGAATCTTCGATTTGAGCGCGGCGATGTCGGAATCGTTGATCAGGGGGTGATCCAGCGCCGGGATCGGGTCCTGCCAGATCAGCTGTTCCTTCGGCACCAGCGGACCGAGATAGCGCGCAATCGGGCCCATGTCGCGGTGCGTCAGCTTGAACCACGCGCGGGCGAATGCGTCCGCGAGCTGGTCGGGATGCTCGTAGAAGCGCCGCGAGATCTTCTCATAGGCCGGATCGAGCCGCAGCGAGAGGTCCGTGGTCAGCATCGTCGGCACACGCTTCTTCGACGGGTCGTGGGCGTCCGGAATGTCGGCCGGGGCGTTTTTCGCCTGCCACTGCCAGGCGCCTGCCGGGCTCTTGGTCAGCTCCCATTCGTACTTGAACAGGTTGTCGAAGAAGTGATTGCTCCACTTCGTCGGCGTCTCCGACCAGGTGACCTCGGGGCCGCCGGTGATCGCGTCAGCCGCGAGGCCCGTGCCATGCTTGCTCTTCCAGCCGAGGCCCTGATCCTCGATGGCGGCGGCTTCCGGCGCGGGACCGACGAACGACGGATCGCCCGCCCCGTGGGTTTTGCCGAACGCGTGGCCGCCGGCGATCAGCGCCACCGTCTCCTCGTCGTTCATCGCCATGCGGAAGAACGTTTCGCGAATGTCCTTCGCCGCCGCGACCGGATCCGGTTTGCCGTTCGGGCCTTCCGGATTCACGTAAATCAGGCCCATCTGCACCGCCGCGAGCGGATTTTGAAGCTCCCGCTCGCCGCTGTAGCGTTCGTCCCCGAGCCAGGTCCCCTCGGGACCCCAGTAGAGCTCTTCGGGGTCCCAGGTATCGGCGCGCCCGCCGCCGAAACCGAAGGTCTTGAAGCCCATCGACTCGAGGGCGACGTTGCCCGCGAGGATCATGAGGTCGGCCCAGGAGAGTTTGCGACCATATTTTTGCTTGATCGGCCACAGCAGCCTTCGGGCCTTGTCGAGGTTTGCGTTGTCGGGCCAGCTGTTCAGCGGCGCGAAGCGCTGCTGGCCGCCTCCCGCGCCGCCGCGGCCGTCGGCGATGCGGTACGTGCCGGCGCCATGCCAGGCCATGCGGATCATCAGCCCGCCGTAGTGGCCGAAGTCGGCCGGCCACCAGTCCTGCGAGTGCGTCATCAGGGCATGAAGGTCCTCGATCACCGCGTTCAGGTCGAGGCTCTTGAATTCCTTGGCGTAGTCGAACTCCTCGCCCATCGGATTCGATTGCGGCGAGTGCTGATTGAGAACCTGGATGTTCAGCTGGTCGGGCCACCACTCACGATTCGTCCGGCGACCGACGCCGCCCGTGACCGGGCACTTGCTTTCACTTGTCATATTCCCTCCGATCGAGTTCCGCAGTTTCCTGTTTCTTATGCAACGATTTTGCCCAGATCGCGTCCTTCACCGGGCAAACGACCATCTAAGAATTTTACTAGTCTGTTCAGCAAACTTGCAGAACCATAATTCGTTCGCCTGATCGACTAAAGCGAAAAATAGCGATTGATGTGATCGCCAATACCGATCACAAACCGCTCATGGCGCCTCCCGAACGGATGCTGTTCCGAAAAGTCTGTCGACGCACGCGGTATGCCACGCGGATATGACAAAGGCCAGCCGGCGTCCATGAGAACAATTCCGACTTTGCGCCAGCTGAAATTCCTGGTGGCGCTCGCCGAGCGCCGTCATTTCGGCCACGCGGCCGAGGCTTGTCTGGTCAGCCAGTCGACGCTGAGCGCAGCGATCCAGGAGCTCGAGGAGGCGCTCGGCGTCACGCTGTTCGAGCGGACCCGCCGGTCCGTCGCCCCGACCGCGATCGGACTCGAAATCGCCGAGCGCGCGAGGGCGATCCTGAAGGACGCCGAGGACCTGGTCGACGTCGCGCTGTCGTCGCAGGACCCGCTGTCGGGGCCTCTCCGGCTCGGCGTGATTCCGACGGTCGGCCCCTTCCTTCTGCCGCGGGTTCTCCCGCGCCTGCGCGAGGCCGCGCCTCGCCTGAAGGTTTATCTGCGCGAGGACAAGACGGCGTCGCTGCTCGGACGGCTCGAGGGAGGCCAGATCGACGCCGCGATCCTCGCCCTGCCGGTTGCGCTGATCAATGTCGAGATCGAGGACCTGGCGCTCGATCGCTTCTTCGTCGTCTGCTCGCCGGCGCATCGCCTGGCGCGGCTGCCTGCGGTCCGTCCGCTCGATATGGCGGACGAGGATCTGCTCCTCCTCGAGGACGGCCATTGCCTGCGCGAGCATGCGCTGGCGGCCTGCGCGCTCGAGGGCGCTCGGCGCAACCTCGCCTTCCAGGGAACGAGCCTGCATACGGTGGTGATGATGGTGGCCAATGGCCTGGGCGTGACCCTCGTGCCCGAGATGGCGGTGGCCGCAGGCGTCCTCCGCGGGCTCGATCTGCATGCGGCGCCGCTGGTCGGCGACGCGCCTCATCGCCGCATCGCGCTCGCATGGCGTCGGACCTCCGGCCGCAGGGAAACCTTCCGCCTCCTCGCCGCGCTGTTGCGCGAAGCCGACGCCGAGGCCCCGAGGACGGTGGGTGCGGGAATAGGAGTTGTCGACTCCGTTTTTGACACGCTGCGACGCAGCCAATAGGTTCCGCCGCGACGAAGGCCGGCGCGGGAGTTGTTTCGATGGCTTTGCCTTATCTCGACCTGGAAGCGCTGAAGGCGGCGCCGCTGACCAAGGCGCCGTTCCAATACCTCGTCGTGCCCGGCTTCGTCCGTCCCGGGGCCTGCGGCGAAATCAACCGGGACTATCCGAAGATCGCCGAGCCGGGCAGCTTTCCGGTCGCCCAGCTGTCTTACGGGCCGAACTTTCGCGAACTGCTCGATGAGATGGCGAGCGACGAGTTTCGCGAAGCCTTCGAGCACAAGTTCGGCCTCGACCTCGGAGGCAGGCCGCATACGATCACGGTTCGCGGCCACTGCAGTTCCAGGGACGGCCGCATCCATACCGACACGAAGAGCAAGATCATCACGATCCTGCTCTACATGAACCCGGAATGGGAGCATGCCGGCGGGCGTCTCAGGCTCCTGAAATCGCCCTCGAACCTCGACGATCCGATCATGGAGGTCCCGCCCGCCGCCGGAACTCTGCTCGCCTTCAAGCGCTCCGACAATTCCTGGCACGGGCACAAGCCGTTTTCGGGCGAGCGTCGCGTCATCCAGTTCAACTGGGTCACATCCGAAGGCGACCGTCGCATAGCAATGCTGCGCCATCATGTCTCGGCGTCGTTCAAGCGCCTGTTCGGCAAGGCGGACCGGCCTGCCGCCTGAGCCCGTCCTTACGTCGGCGCTTTCTCCCAAAGCCTGCGATAGACGGCGACGATCTCGTCGACTTCCCGGTCTCGGCTGAAGCCTTCGGCGACTCTGGCGCGAGCGCGCGCGCCCATGGGCGCGATTCGCTCGGGATCGCGCATCAGGGGCTCGATCGCGGCGACCAGCGCCTCCACGTCGTCGATTGGCGCGAGATGGCCGGTGTCCCCGTCGGCGATGACGGTCTCCGCCGCCCCCGCGCGCGTCGCGACGACGGCGTCGCTAGCAGCCATCGCCTCGAGCATCGTGAGGCCGAAGCCCTCGACGCGGGAGGCGAAGACGTAGATCGAGATCCGCTGGTACCACAGCGGCACCTCCTCGATCGGCAACTCGCCGAGGAAGCGGATGCGCTCGGCGAGCCCCGCCGAGGCGATGCGCTGCTTCAGCTTTTCGACCAACGGCAGGTTGTCGACAGAGACATGCCCCACGAGGACGGCGGTGAAATCCGGATATTTCGGCAGAAGCCGGCACATCGCCTCGACGAAAAGGTCGCTGCCCTTCTGGCGGCGCACGCGGCCGAACGTTCCTATGCCGTATTTGCCAGGCAAGCCGGTCGCGGCGAAGGCCGCCATCCGGTCCGCGGGCGGCCGGTAGGTCTCGAGATCGATGCCGTGATGGATGACCGTCGCGCGCCGGCGGAGGAACGAAGCCGAGATCTCGCTGGTCGCAATGACCGCGTCCATCCGCGCCATGAGAAAATCTGTGTAGCGGGACTTGCGCCGCTGACTGGCCGAGTTGAAAATGAGCTTGAGCCGCCAGCCGAGCGCCTTCAACATGAGCCCGAGCAGCATCTCGGTGTTGCGGCGGGCGTGCCAGATGCGCGCCTGGCGCCGCTTCGGAGGAACGAGCCGCAACCGCAGCAGGTTTCCAAGGCTGAGCCCGTCGATTCCGTCGGGCCGGTCGGGACCGAACCACACCGCGCCGCAGCGCTTGCTGATGAGGGGCGCGATCGTGCGGTTGACCGCAGTGCCGCCGGAATAACGCCGTTTGAGGTTCGGAATGACGACCTCGACCTCGTCGACGGCGATGCCCTCGCCGCCTGTCATTGGCGCTTCCGGGCGTAATAGAACTGGCGGTGCATGGCTTCGGTCATGAACGAATAGGTCGCGCCGGTCGCGGCGTGAATCACGCCCGCCCAGCCGCACAGGAAAAAGCGGTTCCAGAAGAAGATGCGCAGGAAATAGATCGGCGGGTTCAACAGAAGCTTGAGCCGCGACGGCTTTCGGCCCCGCTCGAGCCTCTGCTCCGCCTTCAGCCGGGCGTAGACGATCTCCTTCTTGATCTGCTCGTCCAGCGGCAGGCCGCGCTCATGGCGCAGGAGGCCCTGGCGGGCGACGCGCGTCGCGCCGTCGGTGACAAGGCCCTCGTGAACCAGGAGCGAGTCGTCGAAACGGGCACGCCCCCGGCGGACGAGGCGGAGGATGAGTTCCGGCCGCGTCAACAGGCTGACGGGTTCGCGACGACCGTAAAGCGTCAGCGTCCGGCGCAGCTTCCAGCCCGCCACCGACGCGTCCGCCGCGACGAGCCGGGGCAGTTCCGCCCTCAGATCTCCGTCAAGCCACTCGTCGGCGTCGATGCTGAGCACCCAGCTTTGGGAAGCCTGATCGAGGGCGAACTGCTTCTGCGCCGCGTAGCCGAGCCACGGTTGATGGATGAGTCGGATCGGAAGCCCGCGTCGCTCGTGATCCTGGACGATCGCCAGCGTGCCGTCGGTCGAGCCCGAATCGACGACGATGATCTCCCGGAGGCCCTCGAGGCTCGAAAGACATTTGCCGATGCAGGCTTCCTCGTCCTTGCAGATGACGGTCGCAGAAATCGGCAAGGCGGACGCGAGAGCGGTCGGTTTTGATTTCGGCGGATACGCGCTCATGCGTCCAGGTCGATGGGCGGAATGGTCCTCCCGGCGCGGGATGACTCGGGCCGGGCCCGCGCGGTAGAAGCCGCCTCAAGCCCGTCGCGGGCCAATATCAGGTCTTTGCGGGGACGGCCAGTCTTGAGCGCGCCGAAGGCGTTCATCATCCATCTGGAGCGGGCGGCTGCCCGCAAAGGCAGCGTCGAGGCCCTGCGGGCGCGGTTGCCGATCGACAGCGAGATTCTGCCTGCGGTCGACGGCCGATTGCTGCCGCCGGAAGCCGTCGAGGCGGCCTATGTCCGGGCGCGGTTTTCGCCGCGCTACCCGTTCGCGCTGGGACTCCCCGAGATCGGCGCTTTCCTCAGCCATCGCGCCGCCTGGCGCAGGATCGTCTCCGACGGCCTGGACCATGCTTACGTGTTCGAGGACGACGCCGCAATCGATTCGGCGGCGTTCGCCCCCCTTCTCGATTTCGTGACCGCGGAGCGCCCCCGATGGGGCTATGTGCTCATGCCGGCGTCGGGGCTCGAACCGGCGGGCGCGGTCATAGCGCGGCGAGGCGCGCTTTCCCTGCTGAGGCCTTATGCGCCGCCCCTGAGGGCGATCGGTCAGATCGTCTCGCGCGAGGCGGCCGAACGGCTGCTTCAGCTCACAGCCCCCTTCGACCGTCCGGTCGACACCTTTCTGCAGATGGCCTGGATTAGCGGGATAACGCTCCTGGTCGCGACGCCGACCCCGGTCCGCGACGTTTCGGGCGACACCGGAGGCACGACCGTGCAGCGGCGGCGAGTGGGCCTCGTCGAGCGGCTGCGCCACGAGGCGATGCGGCCGATTTACCGGGCGCAGGTGCTGGCGAGGTATCGCCTGTATCTGGCGCTTGCGGGCGACACAAAAAGGTGACGGCGCATGCGGTAAGAGACTCTGACCGCCTCGGACGATCCGGGCGCGGTCGTGTGAAGCTCAACTCCAGAAAGGGGACATCATGAGCGATCTGGTTTTCATCGCGTTCGACACGGAAAAGCAGGCCGAGGAGGTGCGGGACAAGGTGCTCGGACTGCAGCGCGAATATCTGATCGAGGTCGAGGACGCGGTGATCGCCACCCGCGATGACAAGGGGCGGGTCAAACTGAACCAGCTCATGCATCCGGCGGCGAGCGGGGCGCTCTCGGGGGCATTCTGGGGGATGCTGATAGGCTGGATCTTTCTCATGCCCGTCGCCGGCGCGGCGGTCGGGGCGGCGGGAGGCGCTCTCGGCGGCTCACTGGTCGACGTCGGCATCAACGATGAGGACATGAGGACTCAGGCGAACGAAGCGCTCAAACCCGGAACAGCCGGGCTCTTCCTTCTCATCCGAAAAATGACGACCGACAAGGTGCTCGAGGACCTGAAGGGCGCCGGCGGCACGGTGATCAGGACCTCGTTCGATCACGCGAAGGAGGAGGCGCTGCGGGCGGCGTTGCAGGCGCAGCTTCCAATCGCACAGTCCTCTCCGCCGGCCGCGGCCCCGAAGGCCTGAGTGGCGAGTCGCCCCGGCGCCCGCGCCCCTTCACAGAGGCGGCGCAGGCGGCGGGTCGATGGCGGCCGGGGAGGCGTCGAAAGCGTCGGCCGCGGCAATCGTCGGGCGCGACCACGGCCCCGCGATGTCGAGGCTGAGATGGGCCGCCTCCTTTGATTCTTCTCCATTCGCGTCCGTCTGCGCCGCGTGGACGCGCAGGTTCCAGCTTTGCGCAGCAAGATCGATCGAGCCTTGCAGGTCGGCGGCGACTCCCTGCGCGACGAGATCGCCGTTGACGACATGGGCGACGCCCTGGCCGAACGCGAGTTCGAGCGACAGCCGGTCGAAGGCGGTCTCGCCGACGCGCAGATCGCGTTCGACATCAACCGATCGCCGCAAGCTGCGACGGAGCGCCTGCTCGAGATTCATCCCCGCAACTCCGCCCTGCTCCAGTTTCAACGTCGCCGAACCGGTGAGACTGGCCGCCGCGGCGGCTGGGGAGATTCCTGCAGTTTGAATCGCGATCGCCGCGCTTCCCTTGCCTCTCGTAGCCGGCCACCCAAGATCCGCGAAGGCCGCGCCGAAATCCGCGTCCACCAGTTCAGCGTGGGCGTGGAGCTCTAGGTTCCTCTCCATGCAAGCCAGCCCGATCTCGCCTTTAAGCCGGCCGCCATAGGCGGCGCCGTCGACAAGACTTGCAGTGAGGACGCCATCCTTCAGGATCGCAGAGGCCGCCGCGCCTGCGAGTTCGTGGCCGAAGACGTCAAGACGTCGCGCCGAAAGCCGCAGATCGAGGTCGAAGTCAGCGGGCGGGGCGGCCGAAAACGGTTTTCCACTCCAGTCGCCATCCGGGCCGAACAAGGGAGGCGGCGACCCGAGAAGCGCCGAGACGACGATCTTGTCGGAGTCCAGCGTGGCCGAGACGTTGGGCCTCAGCCCGAGCCCGGCGATCTCCAACGCGCCCCGCAGCGTCTGTCCGGCGGCGGTGGCCTTCGCCTCGTCGAACGTGACTGCGGTCGGAGTCGCCTTCACCTTTCCCGCGATTTGAAGGTCATCGGCAGCGAGGAAGGACGGTGGTTTCCTATCGAAAAGACGCGCCAGCGCCTCGAGCGAAGGCGACGATGCGGAAAAATCGCCGGCGAGGCTGAACCGGGCGCCGCCGGCCAATGAGCCGTCGTAGGCGAAATCCGCGACCGGAGAGGAGAGCGCCGCTCTGAAGGCGCTCGGCGAGCCGCTCGCTGTCAGGACCGGATCGGCGAGAGACAGGAAAATCTTGACTGGCGCGCCGCGCCAGGTCGCCGACAGGTTGATGCTCAGCGGTCGGCCCGGGAGAAGTCCATCGAGGCCGCCCTGCAGGTCTTCGATCACCGTGTCGATGCCGCGGTCCCGGCTCACGATCCTCAACACCGCGTCTGAAAGGCTGAGGCTCGCGAGCGGCGCCAGCGCGGACGCGAGCGTCGCGGCGTTGGTCAGGCTTCCTTTCAGGGCGAACGGCGGCCGATCGAGGTCGAGCGTTATGGTCGGCGCGGAGAGGGCCGCCTTGTTCGGCGCGAGGCGCCCGAACAGCAAGTCGAGGAGCGACAGGTCGATCCGCGCCGCAGGGGCCGAAATCAGATTGACTTTCAGGGGATCGTCGATCCGCGCGTCGATGATCCGCAGGTTCGGCCATGGCAGAGCGCTGAACGTCACCGCCTGTGGCGCTTCCCAGATCAACTGCCGCGCCCCGCCTCCGGCGGCGTTGAGGTGTTCGGCGACGGGGGCGGGCGACAACGGCCAAGGCGTGAATCCGGCAGCGACCGTCGCGAGCGCCAGGATACCCGCCCATACTCCAGTTCGACGTCTGTTCATTATGCTCTGCAGAGGCGAATCTCGCCGCGTCCTCTCGGCTTATACCCCAAAATGGATTGCAACGGTAAGCCGCGGCGGGTCAGCTGAAGCAAAAGCCCGCGGACGCCAGGGCCGGGACCGCGACGCTCGCTGCGGCGAGCACGACGATGCCGAGGCCAACCGCGATGCGGGCGTTCGGTGTCCGCGCGAGCTTGCGGAAACTCGACACCCCGAGGGCAGCCGCCGTCACTGACGGCAAAGTGCCCAATCCGAAGCCGGCCATCACCGATCCGCCTTGGAGGGCGCTTCCCGACAGCATGGCGTAAAACAGGGCCCCGTAGACCATGCCGCAGGGGAGGAAGCCCCACATCAGGCCGGAGGCGAACGCGCCTGCGTCGCCGGCAAGAGGATGAGCCGGCGAAAGCCGTAGTCTGGCGGCGATCGGCGCCGCGAGCCGGTCGATTCCCGCCGGCGACGGAGCGAAGCCAGCCACCGAGAGGCCGATCCAACCCAGCGCGACCGCCCCCGCCCATCGCGTGAACAGATTGGCGCCGGCATGTTGAAAGCCGCCGTAGACAGTTGAGCCGACGGCGCCGACCGCCGCTCCGGCCGCGCAATAGACCAACACTCGTCCCGCATGCGTCGCCAGCAGGGCGCGCGCGCGATCCACGGCGGCGTCGGAGGGCGAAAAGGCAAACATCACACTCGAGGCGATCGCTCCGCACATCCCGACGCAATGCAGGCTGCTGGCGAGGCCGAGCAGCAGACCGCCAACAAACGTCAGACCATCGGGCGCCATCGCAGCTCGAGCCTCCTGCCTTCCCGTATCCCCGATTGTCGTTGGAGGCAATCGAAGGCGTCGCGGACCAATGGGACGTTACGCCGCACCTCTGGGAGCGAATACGCGCCTTCGGCGACCGGCGGCCATTTGCCTCTGACCGAAAATGGGGTTCACTCTGCTGCCTTGGCGCGCCCTCTCGCCCAAGCGGGCTCAAGCGGCAACTCCGGCTCCGCCGGTCGCTTCGTTGTCTCGCCCGGCGGCTTGGCCCTGCCCGATCCGCCCGACAGCCAGTGCGACAGCCGGTCGAGGTACAGGTAGATGACGGGCGTCGTGAACAGCGTCAGAGCCTGGCTGAAAACAAGGCCGCCGAACATCGTGAAGCCTAGCGGCTGGCGCATTTCCGATCCCGATCCATGGCTCAACATCAACGGCACGGCGCCGAGCAGCGCCGCCATGGTCGTCATCATGATCGGCCGGAAGCGCAACAGCGCCGCCTCGCGAATGGCCTCGACCGTTGACTTGCCCTCCTCTCGCTCGGCCGCGATGGCGAAATCGACCATCATGATGCCGTTCTTCTTCACGATGCCAATCAGAAGGATGAGGCCGATCAGCGCGACGAGGCTGAACTCGTAGCCGAACAGCATCAGCGTCGCCAGCGCGCCGACCCCCGCCGAAGGCAAGGTCGAGAGAATGGTGAGCGGGTGAATGAAGCTCTCATAGAGAACGCCGAGAATGATGTAGACGCAGACCAGCGCCGCCAGGATGAGCAACGGCACGGTCGTCAGCAACTCTTGGAACGCCTGAGCGTTGCCCTGGAAGGTCGTGGTGAGCGATGGCGGCAGCTGCAATTGCTGCACCGCTTGCTGCACCGCCGTCGTCGCCGGGCCCAGCGCGACCCCGTTCGCGAGATTGAAGCTGATGGTGATCGCAGGGAACTGGCCCTGGTGGCTGATCGACAGCGGCGCGACCGGGTTGGTCGTCCATTTGGCGAAAGCGCTCAAGGGCACCATCTGCCCGGTGGCCGGCGAACGGACATAGAGCTTGCCGAGCGTGGCGGGATCGCCCTGCAGGGAAGGCAGCACCTCCTCGACCACCCAGTAGGTGTTCACCTGGGTGAAATACTGCGTCACCTCGCGCTGGCCGAACGCGTCGTAGAGCGTGTCGTCGATAAGCTGCGGTTGGATGCCGAACCGCGAGGCCATGTCGCGGTCGATTTTCAGCGTGAGCGTCGTGCCCGCGTTCTGCTGATCGGTCGCGACGTCCCGCAATTCAGGCAGCGACTTGAGCTTGTCCAGAATCTTGGGCGCCCAGGCGTTGAGCTCGTCGAGATTGACATCCTGCAGCGTGTATTGGAACTGCGTCTTGGCGAAACGGGCGCCGACCGTCACGTCCTGGGCGGCAAACAGATACGTCCGCAACCCCCTGACCTGCGCGAGCTTGGGCCGAAGACGCGCAATCACCTGGAAGATGCTGACATCGCGCTCGTCCTCGGGCTTCAGGGAGATGAACATGCGCCCCATGTTTTGCCCCGTGCTGCCGACGCCGGCCCCGAGCCCCATCCCCACCGCGTCGACCGCAGGATCGGCCTGAATAATCTTCCCGGCCTGTTCTTGCAGCCGATACATTTCGGGAAACGAGACGTCCTGCGCCGCCTCGGTCGTCCCGTAAAGAATGCCCGTGTCCTGCTGCGGGAAAAAGCCTTTGGGAATGACGACGAACAGATAGACGGTCGAGAGGACCGTGGCGAAGAACGTCATGAGAGTTATGAAGCGGTGGCGCAGCACGAAATCGAGCCCGCGCTCATAACCCGAGGCGAGAGCGAGGAATCCCTTTTCGCTCAGGTTGTAGAGCCGCCCATGTCGTTCCTGCTCACGACTCTTCAAGAAACGCGAGGCCATCATTGGCGAGAGCGTCAGCGACACGAGCGCCGACACCGCGATCGTCATCGCGATCGTGACCGAGAATTCGCGGAACAGCCGGCCGATGAGGCCGCTCATCAGCAGAAGGGGGATGAGGACGGCGACCAACGAGATCGACATCGAAACGATGGTGAAGCCGACCTCGCCCGAACCCTTGAGCGCGGCCTCGAAAGGCGTCTCGCCGTCCTCGACGTGGCGCGCGATGTTCTCCAGCATCACGATTGCGTCGTCGACGACGAAGCCGACGGCGATGGTGAAAGCCATAAGCGAGAGATTGTCGAGACTGTAGCCGACCGCCCACATCAGCGCGCAAGCGCCGAGGAGCGCGAGCGGGATCGTCACGGCGGGTATGACTGTCGTCCACACGCTGCGCAGGAAGATGAAGATCACCATCACCACCAGCCCGATGGTCAGCATCAACGTGAACTGCACGTCGTGCACCGAGGCGCGGATGGTGAGCGTGCGGTCGGAGAGGATCTTGACATGAATGTTTGACGGGATGGCCGCCTGAAGAGGGCCCAGGGCCTTTTTGACCGCCTCGACCGTGTCGATGACATTCGCGCCCGGCTGCTTCCATATCACGAGAAAGACGCCGCTCTTGCCGTTCGACCATGCCGCCTGAGTCGTATCCGCCGGGCCCGCGATCGCCCGGCCGATGTCGCGCACGCGAACAGGCGCCCCATTGCGGTAGGCGATGATCACGTCGTTCCAAGGCTTCGCCGCCGTCAGCTGATCGTTGTCGTAGATCGTGAAGGTCTGCCGGGGGCCCATCAACGCGCCCTTGGGGCTGTCGACGGTCGCGATGCCGATTTGCTGGCGCACGTCCTCGAGCTGCAACCCCTTTTCGACGAGCTTGGCCGGATCGACCTGAATGCGAATGGCCGGCGTCTGCTGGCCGCCGACGCGCACCAGGGACACTCCCGAGATCTGGCTGATGCGCTGGGCGAGGATGTTCTCGGCCACGTCATCGACATCGATGATCGGCGCGACGTCTGACTGCACCGAGAGGATGATAATAGGCGTGTCGGACGGGTTGACCTTGCGGTAGGTCGGCGGACTTGGCAGGTCCTTCGGCAATTGCCCGGCGGCGGCGTTGATGGCCGCCTGAATGTCGTTGGCGGCGGCGTCGATGTTGCGGTTGAGATCGAATTGGACGGTGACCGCGGTCACCCCGAGCGCACTCGTCGACGTCATCTGCGACACGCCGGGAATCTGGGCGATCTGCCGCTCGAGCGGCTGCGCGACAGAGGCGGCCATCGTCTCCGGGGAAGCGCCCGGCAGAGACGCGGACACCGAAATCGTCGGAAAGTCGACCTGCGGCAGGGGCGCGACCGCCAGGTTGGGGTACGCGACCAGTCCGACGAGCAGAATGGCGACCATGATCAACGTCGTCGCCACAGGACGACGGATGAAGGGAGCCGAAACGCCGCCGAACATCCCCTAGCTCCCGCGGCCCGCGTCGATGGCGACGAGCGCGCCGGGCTGCAACAGCAACTGTCCCGTGGTCACCACTTGCTCGCCGCCGCTGATTCCCTCCGAGATCACCGCCGTCGTCACGTTTTGACGGGAGACCTTCACTGGCCGCACGGCTGCGCGATCATGTTCGTCGATCACATAGACGAAGAGCCCGTTCTGTCCATGCTGGATCGCGCCCTCGGGGACGGTGAGCACGTCGCGGTCGACGCCAAGCGTGAGATCCGTGGTCACCGCCAGCCCCGGCCACAGCGTGTTGTCCTGATTGGCGAACTCCGCCTTCAGTCGAATTGTGCCGGTCGCAACGTCCACCAGATTGTCGCTGACGGTGAGCTTGCCGGCGGCAAGCCGTTCGCCCTCGGCGTTCTTCACGGTCACTTCCAGGGGGCCCCGAGCCAACTCCCGGTTGATGCGGTCGACATATTCCTGGGGCTCGGTGAAGACGACGGAAATCGGCTGCAATTGCGCAATCGTCACAATGCCGGTTTGTTGGCCGGCGTTGACGAGATTGCCCTCATCGACCAGCCTGAACCCGACCCGACCGGATATGGGCGCGCGAATGGTCGTGTAATCGAGCTGGACCCTCGCCGCGTCGATCGACGCCGCGTCCGCCGCGATGGATGCCGTCAACTGATTGACGAGCGAGTTCTGAGTGTCGAGTTGCTGCTGCGTGGCGAAGTTCTGCTTGGCGAGCGTCGCGTAACGTGAAAGGTCGAGCTTGGCGTTGGCGAGGTTGGCCTCGTCTTGCGCCTTCTTCGCGGTCGCCTGATCCAGGGCCGCCTTAAACGGTCTAGGGTCGATCTGGGCCAACAGATCGCCCGCCTTGACCATTTGCCCTTCCTTGAAGGCGATCTTGACGATCTCGCCGTCGACGCGCGCTCGAACGAGCACGGTGTTATAGGCCTGAACCTGCCCGAGACTTTCTAGGACAATCGGGAAGTCAGCCCGCTTGACCGGCGTCACCGAAACGGCGATCGGCGCCGGGCCTCCCGACGGCGCCTGCCCTGCGCCCGGGCCCGAAGGAGCGGAAGATGAAGTGGTGGCCGTTTGGTTATGCGCAAACACCCGCGTGTGCAGGTTGTGGGCTATCCCACTGAAGGGCGGCGCCCAGCGGTCGGTTGCATCTGGTGAATAAACTCCCCAAGCCGCCGCCGCAGCGAGCGCCAGCCCCGCTATACCGACCGATCGACCAAAACCCATCCGTTAGGTCCCCTTCCAGCCCGTCTCGGCGCTGGTCCAATGGGGTCTTGCTACTGTCTTCGACTTCCACATTGTCGGAGCAATAGCACCATTCTGTGCTGCAGGCGCTGAGTTCAATCAAATTTGACTGCTCCGCCGGCAAATGGGACTTTCCTGGGACCGTCCAGTGGAAGTGTGTCCGATTAGCGGGAAAATGCGCCTTGACCGTCCAAGGAAAAACTGCGCGGGCAGGAATGCTTTCGCCTCTTGGACAAAAAGGGATTGAACAAGGGGGGAGCGTTCCGGACTATCCCCTGATCGAATTGATCAGACCTGGCGCCCGCGGAAGAGTTGCGGTTGAGCTACTGCGCCGGCGCCGATCAATCTCATCAAAAAGTGCTTGTATGCGCAAGACGGGCTCCCTCGGCTTTGGCTTTCGGAAGGCTACTCAGGCAGCCTTGGTCCGCGGCTGAGCAACCAACAGCGCTTCAAAATTGCGCCATTTGCAGAAGCTGGTGTAGAGGTTCTGACAAGAGACCCCAACCGCTACCGAGAAGCGAGGAAAAGAGACGGAACAGGCAGAGAAGTTCGATCAGCGCAGCGAATATCACATTGAGGTACAAATGTCGTCCTGCAGACTTAAAACCTGCCTCATCGCGTAGAATTTGGTCGTACGGAACTTTATTTATATAAGCGGTTGTTCGCCCAAATAACGAGAATACCGTGAGACCGAAGTGCTGGGACTGACGTGAAATCAGGAATATATATGCGTACAGCAGTCCAATCGCCGAGACGATTATTTCGGTGTTGCGATCATTAATCTTGTCGAATACGAACCATACCACAAACAGCGCAATCATCCCGGAAATTGCGCGGCCAAGGAAGGTAAGCACGCTCATCATAACATCATCCTCGCATTCAGGCCTCTGGCTTACCAGCTTGCTCGAATAGCCCCCTCTCGACGTGCACAAGAGGCGTTCCTGAGGAGCCCTTTCCCCTACTTCGGCTAGGTTTAATCTCGTTCGACAGGATCGCGCAATGGAGCACGTTTGACAATGTGCTCCAGAACCAGGGCGAGACGGGAAGAGGCAGTGATTTCATCCTGCCCATATCCTGCCCAGCAAGCGTCTTTTTTTTCGGCGTCTCTTGGCGTAAAGTACGAGGAGGCTGGCGTTCGCCGTCGCGGGGCGGGATCGTTAATCAATCTTCAGAGACAGATCGTGCTTGGTGGCGGAAGCTAACGCCGAAGGTGGCAATGTCGGGCGTCCCGACGGATCGTGAGCGATACAGATGAGGAGCGACAGCGAGGTTGCGCCGGAGTCAGCCGCATCGTTCACGCGCGTCTCCCCGGCCTCCCCGCGGCACTGGCGGTTGCCGATCGCCTATCGGGCGATTCCCGCTGTTGCCCTCGGGATAGATATCGCGCTGATTGCGGCGAGCGCGTTAAGCGCCGAGGCGCTCTATCACAGGGTCCCTGCCGAATTCGAAGGGGAGCTTTCCCACACAATGGCCGCGGCGATGTTCGTCGCGGTGCTCTTCGTGGCGGCAATCAGGATCCAGAAGCTGTATGATCCGAGCCGCCTGATTGTCATGGACGACCAGTTGCGCAGCGTGCTCAGCGCGTGGTGCGGCGCTTTCCTGATTTTGGCTTCCGGTGTGTTCACGTGGGGCGTCAGCAAAGATCTTTCGCGGGGCGACATTCTCATCTTCTGGGCGGTCGGGGCTTTCATGCTGCTCGCGCACCGAGCGTTCTGGCGAGTTGCGCTCCCGCGCGCGCTGGAAAGCGGGGCCTTGCGGGGCCGGACCGTCGTGAGCCTGACCTCCGAGGACGCTATCCCACAGCGTTTCGTTGAAAACCTGACTCGTCACGGCTACCACATTGTGGCCCATTTCCATATCCCCGGAGGCGAACCATTCGCTGAGGATGTGGTCGACAACATCATCTCGATGTGTCGGACCGCCGAAATCGAGGAGGTTGTCCTCTTCGTCAATCCGGAGCGCATGTCCAACCTGCGCGCGATCGCCAGAAGGTTGCGAGTGCTTCCGTTGCCCGTGACTTTCGTGCCTGTTGGCGCGCTCTCGCAACTGTTTCAGAGGGCCCACAGCGACATCGGCGACACCGTTGCGATCGAGTTGCAGCGCGCCGCGCTTTCCCCCGCCGAACAGGTTCTGAAACGAGCGGTAGACGTTGTCGTTTCCGTATCGGCGCTGGCGCTCTTGTCGCCGTTAATGGTGGTGGTGGCGATCGCGATCAAGCTCGATTCGCCTGGTCCGGTTTTTTTCCGCCAGACCAGGCACGGGTTTAACGGAAGACCGTTCGGCATCTATAAGTTCCGCTCGATGACCGTCATGGAGGACGGCGACGTTGTCCGTCAGGCCCAGAAGCATGACAAACGCGTCACTCGGGTCGGATACTGGATCAGAAGACTGAGCATCGACGAACTTCCCCAACTGCTCAATGTCGTTCGAGGCGACATGTCGATCGTCGGTCCACGCCCGCATGCTTCCGCACATGACCGTTATTTCGCGACCACAATTGAGAAATACGCTTTTCGTCATCACGTTAAGTCGGGCATCACGGGTTGGGCGCAGGTGTGCGGAGCCAGGGGTGAGACGGACACTCTCGAAAAGATGCAGCGCCGGGTCGATCTCGACTTGTGGTACATCAACAATTGGAACATTTGGCTCGATTTTTCGATTATAGTACGTACGGTATTCGTTGTTTTTGCCGGGAAAAACGCACATTGAATCTCGAGGCGGCGACCATGCGGCTTGGAACGCGCCTGTCGCCTCGAAGACGTTGCTCGTCACCAGACAAGGCAAGAGATGTCGATTGATTCGTTCGAGTCCGCTCCGCTCGCGAGCGGCGCTACGGCGGTCCGCTCACGACCAGGCCGAGTCAGCCTCGTGTACATCGGGGCGATGGCGGCTTCGTTCCTTGTCGCGTATCTGCCGACTTACCTGAAGCTGGCGAACGGCCCCTGGCAAACGGAACAGGAAGGCCATGGTCCGCTGATCATGTTGGCCGCCGGCTGGCTCGCCTGGCAGCAGCGCGAGAGGCTGAGCTCGACAAAATTGAGTCCGAGCCCCATTGCCGGTTGGATCATCCTGGCGGGCTCCCTGCTGCTGATGGCGGTGACGCGGTCGCAGGACCTTCTGATGGTCGAGGTTTTCACCCAGATCCCAGTTCTCATCGGCTGCATGCTGCTAGTCGGAGGGTGGGCGCTCGTGCGCGTGTTCGCGTTTCCGCTTGCGTTCCTCGTCTTCTCTCTGCCCCCGCCTGGGTGGATGATGGACGCGCTTACAGTGCCGCTGAAGGCATGGATATCGGACATCGTGTCGAACTTTCTGTATGCGCTGGGATACCCTGTCGCGCAGAACGGCGTCATGATCATGATCGGGTCCTATGAATTGATGGTGAAGGACGCCTGCTCGGGAATGAATTCAATCTTCGCCTTGTCCGCAATTGGAATCTTCTACGTCCATGAGTTCGTGGACAAGAAGAGCTGGGCGCGGAAGCTGATTCTGATTGCTTCGATTATTCCGATAACGATTCTGGCCAATTTTTTCCGGGTTCTGACGTTGGTTCTTGCGTCCTATTATCTCGGTGTGGACCGGGTCGAAGGGCTGTTTCACGACGTGACCGGCATCGCTCTGTTCGTGTTCGCGCTCGCGCTGTTCTTTTTCCTCGATGGAGTGCTGATCGGCGTCGCGCGGCTCGTCACTTGGTCGTTTCCGTCCTTGAACAGGATGCGAAAGCCTGTCTGACGCGAAAGGGGCCGGAGGAGTTTATTTGAAGGCCTAGGTTCAATCGGTCGCCGAGATATTGGAATCGGATTAGACCCGGAACGCCGAGGGATTACAATAGAGCAGCCGGCCAAGCCAAAGACCGGCGCTGCGGGCGAGAGTGTCGGCGGGGCGGGGTGGGATGCATACTGTTTATGACTTCGTGACGGTCGCATGCTTCGGGTGCGTCGTGTTGACATACTTCATGTTCACCGAGGGCGGGATGAAGGTGCTGGCGCATTTCATGCTTCCAGCGGCGGCCTTCGCGATAGCAAATCTGGTGGGTAACACCGCCCTGACACTGGGAAACCTGTATCTGAACGCACTTGCGGTCGTTCTGATCGCGGCAGGCATTGCCTATACATACATAATTGTCCGGCACTAAAAGACGACGCCGGCCGCGCTTCGTGGGCCCCGCGTTGAGCCTGGTCTGCAACGGTTTGACCTTCTCGATTATCGTCGAAAGGGATTAAGATCGGTATCCTCCCGCGCTTCGCCGCCCAAAATTGCGAGTTTGATTTGACCGACCTACCTATCGGCGTAGTCACAATTTCCGACAGGGCCTCACAGGGACTTTATGAGGACAAGGGCGGGCCCGGCATCGAAGCGGCCTTGCGGGATCTTCTCAGTTCGCCCTGGCGCCCGGTCCGGCGGTTGACGCCCGACGAACGGCCGCAGATCGAGGCGGCGCTTCGCGAACTCGCCGACGTTGAGCGCTGCTCACTCGTCCTGACGACAGGCGGCACCGGACCAAGTCCGCGCGATGTTACGCCGGAGGCGACCGAGGCGGTCTGCGACCGGTTGTTGCCCGGCTTCGGCGAACTCATGCGCGCAAGGAGCCTCGTCGAGGTTCCCACCGCCATCCTGTCGCGCCAGATCGCCGGCACGCGCGGCTCGAGTCTCATCATCAATCTTCCGGGCAAGCCCGCGGCGATCCGCACCTGCCTCGACGCGGTCTTCGCTGCCGTTCCCTACTGCCTCGACCTCATCGGCGGCGGCCGGCTGGAGACAAATCCGGAGTTCTGCAAAGCTTTCCGGCCGAAGTCGTGAGCCGGCCCAGCCGAATCGGAAGCGCCATGGAGTCGTGATCTCGTAGAGCACGCGCGGTTAAATCGCAGCTCGGGCCGGCGACCACGAAAGGGCCGAGAGCGTAGTCGTCGCGCCCCGCGCGGATCGCCGAAGAAAAGCCCCGACTTACGTGTTTCATAGGCGACAGGTCGTCGAATGGGAAAGGGGTTCAACCATGCGCAGTTGCTTCGGGTCGTCTCTGGGGTCGGGCGGTAAAGTCAAGGCTGCGGTTCCGCCCCTCGTTCTCATGCTCGGCCTGACGCTCGCCGGGCCGGCGGCGATCGCCGCCGGAGGGGGAGGCGGGGGAGGCGGCGAAGACAGCGGCGCCAAGCCGGACCCGAAAACACGCTCGGTGAACCAGGACGATCTCACAACCTGCCAGCCCGGCCAGGTGTGGGACCGCAAGCGTCACAAATGCCTTCAGCGCCACAGCGGCGTGTTGCCGGACTCCGAGCTCACCGAATACGCCTATGCGCTCGCCAAGGCCGACCGCTTCCAGGAGGCGATCGACGTGCTCGACATGCTCGACAATCCCGACACGCCGCGTGCCCTCAATTACCGCGGCTACGCGACGCGCAAGCTCGGCCGAACCGACGAGGGGATCGGCTATTACCTGAAGTCCGTCGCGCTCGACCCTGCCTATCCGCAAGTGCGCGAGTACCTGGGCGAAGCCTATGTCATCGAGGGCAAGTACGATCTCGCCAAGGATCAGCTGGCGACGATCGAGACGATCTGCGGCTCAAGGGACTGCGCGTATTATGCCGAGCTGGCGAAGGCGCTCGAGGACGCCAAAGCCATGTAGCCCGGATCGGCCGAGCCTCGCCGAACCCGTCTCCCGCTTGTGGGAGAAGAGCCTGCCCCGGCTTCAACCGGGGCTGGCCTGAAGCGTCGGATGAGGGGTTCCCTTGATTTGGAAGCAAGAAGGAGGCTGCCCATGTCGCGCGCTCAATCCCCGGTCGGCGAGCGCGAATATCGGCCGGCGGGGCTGGGCTTCGACGCCGACCTTGTGTTTCTGCGGCGCTTCGCCGGCCCGCTCGTCCTTCTGGGGCGGGCGATGCTCGCCTACATTTTCATCGTCGAGGGCTACGGCAAGATCGCCGGCTACGCCGGCGTCGCGGCCTATATGCGCGATCACGGCGTCTCTTCCGCCCTGCTGCCGCTCGTCATCCTGACGGAGCTCGGCGGCGGGCTTCTCGTCCTCGCCGGCCTGAAGACGCGCTGGGCGGCGATTGCGCTTTTCGGCTTCTGCCTGCTGACGGCGCTCTTCTTCCACCTCGCCGCGGATCAGACGGTCGAGTTGCAGAAGAACGTCGCCATGGCCGGGGGATTCCTCGTCCTGGCGACATTCGGGCCCGGCGCCTGGTCGATCGACGGCCGGCGCGGACGCGCCGGCTAGCGGGTCCGTGGATGCCAGCGCGGCGGGCCCAAAGGCGGTTCCGAAGGCGAGCCGGCGCCCTCGCCGCGCTCGTCCTGTGCACGGGCCTCGCGACTGCTGCGCGGACCGGTTCGGCCGACATTTCTCCGATCGTCTCGCCGGACCGCATCGACGACGCGCCGGCGAACGAGCGCAACGTCGTCGCCAATTTCGCCTGGCGCGCCTTCATCGCGCTCGCCTGGCCTTCGCTTTCTGACGCCTCCGGCCGCGGAATCGCCGATCGCGAAAGGTCGCTCGGCGATCCAGGCAAGCGGGTGTGGGAGACGTTCAAGTCGGACTATGAGCTGTTCGAGATCGGCGACGACGGCCGCCCCGTCTCGCCGCAACCCTGGGCGAGTTACGCCGGACGCAATCCTTGCGGGCCCGCCGTCGACAACAGGCAAAAGACGATCGCCTCCTTCGCGCCGTTCGCCGACTTCAACCAGCCGAGCTTTCTGGCGGGCGCGCCCGCCAATCCGCTTGTCGCGCAAAACGGCGCCTATACCCGCTACGAGACCCATTTCAACGAGCCGGAATTCTCGACCTTCGCCGCCAGCGGCTGGAGCCTTGGGCAAAAGCTGCCGGACGCGAGCCGCCCGGGCCGTTTTCCCGTCGGGTCGATCGCGGTCAAGGCGGCCTGGCGCCCCCTGACTGCTGCCGATCCGCCGGCGGCGCGGGCGCGCCATTACGTCGAGCGCGCCGAGATCGTCGACGTCGCAAAAACCCTCGCCGCCGGCCATGCGGTCTGCTCGCAGAGCGACGTCGCGCTGGTCGGGCTTCACATCGCGATCAAGACCAGGCGCCGGCCGCAATGGATCTGGAGCACGTTCGAGCATGTCGACAACGTGCCGCCGGCTGGCGACGGGGACGCCCGCGAACCCGACGCGCGCGATGCGGGCGTCGCCTACGCCTATTTCGACCCCTCGAGGCCGAAAAAACTCTGGCCGCCGTTCGGCACGGCGGAGGCGCTGCCGGTCGACTGGACGAACCCGCCGAAGCGCGAGCCTAAGCCGATGCAGGTCGTGCGCCGCCATCCGATCGACCCGACGATCATGGCCGCGAACCGCGCCTATTGGAATTCACCCGGCGTCAAGGGAACGGTGTGGGAGCATTACATGCTGGTCGCCGTCCAATGGCCGACGAGCGGCGACCCGCCCGGGCCGGACAACGACGGCGCGCCCTTTCCCGGGGGGACGGCGGCTGCGGATCGGCAGGACGAATCTTACAGGTCGACCGCGAAGCCCGAAGAAAACCTGATCAACACCACGATGGAGACCTACCTGCAGGACCAGCCATCGAGCTGCATGGCCTGCCACCAGGCCGTCTCCAACGCCCGCGGCGACGATTTCGTCGGCACGCTCGCGGGCGTAAGGTGAGGGCTCCGCCCCCCTGTAGACGCGGGCGCTGACCGCGTCCGCCGGCTCCGCCTTGTAGACGCGGTCGCTGACCGCGTCCGCCGCGCTCACCGCGCGCGGCTACAATAACCGCCGGCGTCTCGCGTCGCCGCGCTCAGCGCGCGCGGCTACAATAAACCGCCTGGCCTTACGCCAGCATCATCCGCACCGCTTCCGCCATCGCCGCCCCGAGGACGGCGTGCTGGTCCGGCGCGTAATGGATGCCGTCGAGCGCCGAGCAGCGGATGAACTGTCCGGCGTCGACGAAGCCGACGCTGCGCCGTTCGGCGAGCGCCCGATAGGCGGCCGGCAGGCGGAGCGCCTTTTCTTTTCCTCCATCGAACATCTCGGCGTATTCGGTGAGCTTTTCCATCGGCGGCGGCGCCACCAGGATGACTTCCGGCGCGCCGTCGTCGCGGCCGGTCGCAGACGACAGCGCGAAGTCGATCAGCCGCTCGGCGCCGGCGGCGGAGGTTTCGGGCGTCGCGGCGAACCTCGCCTTCACGTCGTTGCAGCCGAGCGAAACGATCACGAGGTCGATCGGGGCGTGGCTTCTGAGGCAGGGCGCGAAATAGGCGAGGCCGTTGCGTCCGTCCTCCTCGGGATCGTCGAACATCGTGGTGCGGCCGCAGAGGCCCTCCTCGATCACCTGGAAGCTCGGTCCGAGCGAGCGCGACATAACCCCGGGCCAGCGGACGTCGCGCCCCATCCGCGCGCCGGTTCCGGGCGTCGATCCCCAGGTGTTGGAATCGCCGAAGGCGACGACGACGGGCATGGATGTCTCCCAGTGATGTCAGAGGCGCGGTTTGACGCCGATCCGCCCGTCGATCAAGTGGCGTTTCCGCGCATGCCGCCGTTCGTCGGCCTCTGCGCGAAGGTCACGTCGATCGAAGCGTCATTGGGCGGCTTGGCAGCCGACCCGGCTGTGCACCTCCGTCGTCATGGCGTCGATCCTCTCGACGAGCTTCGCCACCGTTTCGGTCAGTTCGGTGTTCTGATGCAGCAGGGTCTCCACGCGCTCGGTGAGGGTGGTGTTCTGCTTCAGCATTTCGATCATCATTGCGGCTTGCTGCTGCAATTGCGCCCGGCGGGTGTCGTTGATCTGATGCAGCTCCTCCCGGTGCTGAGCGTCGGCGATGCTGTTGGCCTTGTCGCGGTCGGCCTGGCGCGTCTGGGCGAGCAGGATCAGCGGCGCGGCATAGGCTGCCTGCAGTGAGAACGCCAGATTGAGCAGGATGAAGGGATAGACGTCGAACTGGGTCCAGCCGATGGCGTTGACCCAGATCCAGACCGCGACGATGATCGTCTGCGCGACGAGAAACGTCGGCGTGCCGAAGAAGCGGGCGAAATCCTCGGCCTTCTTGCCGAACCAGTCGCCGCCGAACGGCGAGTCGAGATGGGCGTTCGGCAGGTGGAATCTGCGGATGTGGTTCTGGTCGCTCGCTGGTCGCCCGATGCCCATAAATCCCTCCCTCGCCGAGAGCCGCGCGGAATTCGCGACTCGTCCCTGTCGCGCTGACAATACAGCAGTCGAAATCGAATTCGACCGGCTGCGCATAGTCTTGCACCACGTGGATGACAAGCGGGCGAACGCGCCGGGCCGCGGCTCGAAAGAGGGGACCGTCTTGCGGGCGCGACCGCGAGCCGCTATGGTCAGACCATTCTACCGAGCGTGTTTAGGGTAAGATGTAAACACCGTTATGTCATTGCCTTAAAGGAAAGCGCCCTCGCTGTTCGCGCCGGTTCGAGGGCGCCGAAACCGGCGGGCGCGAGCCTCAACTCCAGGGAAGAAACCATGCCTCACAAGCCTGAAACGCTGGCGCTACATGCGGGTTGGCGGGCCGACCCGGCGACCGGATCGGTCGCCGTGCCGATCTATCAGACGACCTCGTATCAGTTTCAGAGCGCCGAGCACGCCGCGAACCTGTTCGCGCTGAAAGAGCTCGGCAACATCTACACCCGCATCATGAACCCGACGAACGACGTGCTCGAGAAGCGCATCGCCGCGCTCGAAGGCGGGGTCGCGGCGCTGGCGCTGGCGAGCGGGCAGGCGGCCTCGGCCTTCGCCTTGCAGAACCTCGCCAGAGCCGGCGACAACGTCGTTTCCTCGACCGACCTATACGGCGGCACCTGGAACCTGTTCGCCAACACCCTCAAGGACCAGGGGATCGAGGTGCGCTTCGTCGACCCCGAAGACCCCGACAATTTCCGCAAGGCGACGGACGCGCGCACCCGCGCCTATTACGCCGAGACGCTGCCGAACCCGAAGCTGATCGCTTTCCCGATCGCGGAAGTGGCTGCGATCGGCCGCCCGCTCGGCATTCCGCTCGTCATGGATAACACCGCGGCGCCGCTTCTCACCCGGCCGTTCGACCACGGCGCGGCTGTGATCGTCTATTCCTCGACCAAATATCTCGGCGGGCACGGCACCTCGATCGGCGGCCTCCTGGTCGACGGCGGCAATTTCCCCTGGGAGGAGCACAAGGATCGCCAGCCGGCGCTGAACACCCCGGACCCGAGCTATCACGGCGCGGTGTGGAGCGAGGCGGTGAAGCCCTTGGGCCCGATCGCCTACATCATCAAGGCGCGCGTCACGCTCTTGCGCGACCTCGGCTCGGCGATGTCGCCGTTCAACGCCTTCCTCACCCTGCAGGGCATCGAGACTTTGCCGCTGCGCATCGAGCGCCATTGCGCCAACACGGCCGCCGTCGCGCGCTGGCTCGCCGAGCGGCCCGAGGTGACGAACGTGATCCATCCTTCGCGTCAGACGGGCGTCGCAAAACAGCGTGCGGAGAAATATCTCAAGGGCGGGCAGGGGGGCCTCGTCGGCTTCGAGCTCAAGGGCGGCAAGGAGGCGGGGCGCAAGTTCATCGACGCCCTGAAACTCTTCTATCACGTGGCCAATATCGGCGATGCGCGCTCGCTCGCCATCCATCCGGCGACGACCACCCATTCGCAGCTCTCGCCGGAAGAGCAGCTCGCGACCGGGGTGTCGGAAAATTATGTCCGTCTGTCGATCGGCCTCGAGCACATCGACGACATCCTCGCCGACCTCGACCAGGCGCTGAGGGCGGCGGCTTAGCTTTCCCCTCGCCCCGCTTGCGGGGAGAGGGTCGGGGGGGCGGGGCCATGCGGCGGAGCTCGGCGTCGCCCCTCATCCGGCGCTTCGCGCCACCTTCTCCCCGCGAGCGGGGAGAAGGGACGCACGCAATTCGCGCTTGAGCACCTTGCCGATGGCGCTGCGCGGCAGGCTGTCGACGATCGTCAGGGCCGAGAGGCGCTGGGTCTTGCCGAGCCTCATGTTGACCCAGTCCATCAGCGCCGGCCCGTCGACTTTCCCGCCCTCGCGGAGGACCACGAAGGCGACCGGGGTTTCGCCCCAGCGCTCCGACGGGACGCCGACCACCGCGGCCTCGGCGACCTGCTCGTGGCGCTGAAGCTCGGCCTCGATGTCGGAGGGATAGATGTTGAAGCCGCCGGAGATGATGACGTCCTTGCTGCGGTCGAGCAGGATGAGAAAGCCGTCCTCGTCGAAGCGGCCGATGTCGCCGGTGCGGATGAAGCGCTGGCCCTCGGCGTCGCGCCATTCGGCCGCACACGTCCTCTCCGGCTGGTTGTGATACCCGGTCATCATCGCCGCCGACCGTCCGACCACCTCGCCGATCCTCCCCCGCTCGACCTCCCGGCCCGCCTCGTCGACGAGGCGGATGTCGTGGCCCGGCATCGGCTGGCCGACGGTGTGCAGTTTCTGCGGAAACTGGTGGGCGACGAGCATGGTCGCCCCGCCGCCTTCGGTCATGCCGTAATATTCGACCAGGCCGCCCGGCCAGCGCGCCAGCACGTCGGCCTTGAGCGCGGCCGGGAAGGGCGCGCTGGTCGAGAGTTTCAGGACGTAGCTCGAGAGATCGTATCGGCCAAAATCCGGGCGCTCCATGATCCGCCGATACTGCACCGGAACGAGCATCGCATGCGTCGCGCGGCGCGCCTCGGAGAGGCGCAAGAATTCACCGGCGTCGAATTTCGCCATCAGCACGGCCGTGCCGCCGTGCGCCAGCGTCGGAAGGAAGACGACGAGCGTCGTGTTCGAATAGAGCGGCGTCGAGACGATCGTCACCGCGTCCCCGAAGGAAACCCGGGTGAACTGCGCCCATCGCATCCGATGCGGCTGGACGATCCCCTTCGGCGCGCCGGTCGTCCCCGAGGAATAGATGATGTCGAAGGGCTGGTCGGGGAGAATTGAAACGTCTCTCGGCGTTGCGCCGTCCGGGCCGATCCATTGCGAGAACGCTTCGCCGGCGTCGCCGTCATCGAGCGCGACGCGCTTGGCCTCCGGCTCATGCCCGGATTCCTTCAGCGCGCGCGCGGTCTCGCCGTCGAGCAGGAAGAGCTTTGGCGCCGCTGTCCTCGAGCATCATCGTGATGCTCGCCGGCGTCGAGGACGGCGCAAGCAGCGCGACCGCGGCGCCGGCGGCCAGGATTCCGCAGAAGGTGGCGGCGTAGGCGATCGAGTTGCGGGCGCAGATCGCGACTGCGTCGCCGCTCTTCACGCCGTCGCGCTCAAGCGCGAAGGCGACGCGGTCCATGAGCCGGGCCAGGCCGGCGTAGTCGAGTTCCGCGTCGCCCTCGATGAGCGCGAGATGGCGCGGACGCTCGGCCGCATGGGCGCGGATCAGGTCCGGCAGAGCGGCGAAATCGCTCGCGAGCAGCTCCTCGACCGACATGGTTTCCTCCGCGATGCAGACCTTCGGGCCGACGCTCATACTGCCGTCTTTCACCCCTGTCGACGCAGGAGATTCTCCGGTCGCGCCCCAGTTTGAATTCCGACTGGCCAAGCAGCCGGGGAACCTCTTGCGGACATAGGGCCCGGCTGGACCAGTCAGAGGCCTTGTAGCCGCGCGCGGTGAGCGCGGCTGGCGCGGCCGGCGCGGCCGGCGCGGCGCCTACAGGCCCTTGTAGCCGCGCGCGGTGAGCGCGGCTGGCGCGGTCGTCGCCGGCGCCTACATGCCCTTGTAGCCGCGCGCGGTGAGCTCGGCTGGCGCGGCCGGCGCCCGCGCCTACAGGCCCTTTGTAGCCGCGCGCGGTGAGCGCGGCTGGCGCGGTCGACGCGGCGCCTACAGGCCCCTTGTAGCCGCGCGCGCTGAGCGCGGCGAGCGCGGCTGGCGCCCGCGCCTACAGGCCCTTTGTAGCCGCGCGCAGTGAGCGCGGCTGGCGCGGTCGGCGCCCGCGCCTACAGGCTCTTTGTAGCCGCGCGCGGTGAGCGCGGCTGGCGCGGTCGGCGCCCGCGCCTACAGGCCCTTGTAGCCGCGCGCGGTGAGCGCGGCTGGCGCGGTCGGCGCCCGCGCCTACAGGCCCTTTGTAGCCGCGCGCGGTGAGCGCGGCTGGCGCGGCCGGCGCCCGCGCCTACAGGCCCTTTGTAGCCGCGCGCGGTGAGCGCGGCTGGCGCGGTCGGCGCCCGCGCCTACAGGCGCTTTTGTAGCCGCGCGCGGTGAGCGCGGCTGGCGCGGCCGGCGCCCGCGCCTAGCCCTCTCGAAACACCGCTTCGATGTTGTTGCTGTCGGGATCGAGGACGAATGCCGCATAATAGCCCGCCGGATAGCCGCCGCTGCGAAGCCCTGGGGCGCCATTGTCTCGACCGCCGGCAGATAGCGCGGCGTTGTGAAAAGCCTGGACCTCCTCGCGGCTACGCGCCCGGAAGGCGGTGTGCTGCTTCGCTCCGTGAGCGTGGAAGACGTCTATCCAGAAGATTGGAAAGGTCGCGCCATAACCCACGCCGCCGAGCTCGCTATCGTTCGTTCTGTCCGCGATCTCGAATGTCTTCGTAATGCGAACAATCGCGCGAAGACCAAGAGCGCTCAAGGCCGCGTCGTAGAACTTCGCCGATCGGCCAATATCTGACACTCCGATGCCGGTATGATCGATCCTCCAGTCGTCCGCGTCTGGCATCAACGCCTCCAATTCAAATTGCGCCCGCGAGCCCGACACCATGTCGGCGCGCCCGCTTCCGAGGAGGCTGGCCAAAGATTAGGTCAGCGGTTCGTCAAGTCCAGCGTTGGCGATTCGCAGAAGCGCGGTCGGCGCCCGTGACGACCTGAGCCGCCTTCAGCACGCGCGTTTTATCACCGTCGCGAACACGGCCTTCGGGGCGGAACATGGCTCAAAAAAGCCATCTTGAAGGCGTTAGTTCGACTAAAAATTGATAGCGCTGGGCGAAAAAGCGCCGCCGGCGACATGATCGTGGCGGCAACTCCACGCGCTTCAAAAAGGGAGGACCAAAATCGTGACAACGCGTCGTTCGTTTTTGCGATCCGGCGCCGCGGCCGCCGCAGCGCTTGCGACCAGCGCCTGGCCGGCCCGCGCGGCCAATGCGCCCGGCGTCACCGACACCGAAATCAAGATCGGGCAGACCATGCCCTACAGCGGTCCCGCATCCGCCTATGGCGTCATTGGTCGCACCGAAACGGCCTACTTCAAAATGATCAACGAGCAGGGTGGCGTGAACGGCCGCAAGATCACTCTCATCAGCCTCGACGACGCCTACAGCCCCCCGAGGACGGTCGAGCAAGTTCGCCGGCTCGTCGAGCTGGAGAAGGTCGCGCTCCTGGTCAACACCCTCGGCACGCCGCCAAACGCTGCGATCCGGCAATATCTCAACGACAACAAGGTGCCGCAACTCTTCGTCCTGAGCGGCGCCCCGATGTTTGCCGATCCACAGCGCTTTCCCTGGACGATGCCCATGAACCCAAGCTACCAGACGGAAGCGCGCATCTACGCCAAGCACATTCTGTCGACCAGGCCATACGCGAAGATCGCCGTGCTTTATCAAAACGATGATTTCGGCAAGGGCTATCTGAATGGGCTTCGCGACGTGCTGGGCCCCGGCCGGGCGGGCATGATCGTCAAGGAGGCGTCCTATGAGACATCCGAGCCGACGGTCAATTCGCAGGTTGTGACGCTTCAAGCCTCAGGCGCCGACGTGTTCCTGATCGCCGCTACGCCGAAATTCGCCGCCCAGGCGATCCGCAAATCGTTCGATCTCGGTTGGGACGCGACGCGCTATCTCAGCTACGTCTCGGCCTCTGTCGCCGCAGTGCTGAAGCCCGCCGGTCTCGATAAGTCGAAGGGGCTCATCACGGCAACCTTCGTCATCGACGTGACCGACCCGCAGTTGAAGGACAGTCCCGACATGCTGGCATGGAAGGCCTTCACTGACAAATACCTGTCGGCGACCGAGTTCGTCGACAGCCTCGCGGCTTCGGGCTTTGGCAACGCGGCGACGGTCGTGCAGGTGCTCAGGCAATGCGGGAACGATCTGTCGCGCGAGAACATAATGAGGCAAGCCGCCAACCTCAAGGACTTCCGCGCGCCGCTGTTCCTTCCGGGCATCACGATCAACACCTCGCCGACGAACTACAGCCCAATTCGCCAGTTGCAGCTGGCGACATTCAACGGCGCGAACTGGGAGCCGATCGGCGGCGTGCTGAGCGATTGAGCGGCGCCGCTCCTCACCCGCGAGGGGCGGGGTACCGCGCGTAAGCGCAAGGGAGGGGGCAGCGCAGTCGCTCACCCTCCGGCACTCCCGCAAGCCGAATGCCCTCGATCACTCGCTTGCGCTGGGCGAGAAAGACCGCATTGTCGCTTTGGGCGCCAGCGCCGTATCGGCGAAGCGTGAACTTCGGGTCAACGGCGAGTCCCGCTTTCACCTCCCGACGCGCCTCGTCGAGCCAGCCCAGATGCGCAAGGCAGGCGGCGAGAAGGAAGAACGTCACGGGCCGGTTCCGGTTGGCGTCGATCGATTTTCTGAGCCAGGTCAGGGCTTCGGCAAATTCGCCAACAAACGCTTTCGCGACGCCCGCAATCAGGAACCAATCGAAGATGATCGCGTCGCGGGGGCTCAGGCGCAAGGCTTCCAGGCCATGATCTTTCGGCTCCCTAGACACGACCCGTTACGCGAGCTCTTCGGCGCTTTCCGCAACGGCCTCCGCATTCGGCCATGGCGGGAGCGGCGGCAGGCCAAGCACGGTGCGGACGGGGGCGAAGGACCGCCGATGAACGGGGCAGGCGCCGAGCCGGGCGAGGGCAGCATAATGCTCGCGGACGGGATAGCCCTTGTGCTTCGAAAAGCCGTATCCCGGATATTGCGCATCCAGCCTGCACATCAGGGCGTCGCGGGCGGTCTTGGCCAGGATCGAGGCGGCGGCGATGGTCAGGCTTTTGCAGTCGCCCTTGACGATCGCCTGCTGAGGCGTCTGCAAGTCTTTGAGGCGGCGCGCGTCGAGGAGGATGTGCTGCGGGGCAGGGAAAAGTCCCTCGACGGCGCGGCGCATGGCCAAAAGACCCGCCCAGTAGATGTTGATCCGATCGATCTCTTCCACTTCGGCGAAGGCGACTGACCAGGCGACCGCGCGCCCCTTGATCTCGGCTGCCAGCCTGTCCCGAGTCTCGGCGTCGAGCTTCTTCGAATCGTCGACGCCGGGAATCCGCGATTTTGGCGCGAAGATCACCGCCGCAGCCGCCACCGGCCCGGCGAGCGGGCTCATGCCGGCCTCATCGACGCCGGCGACATGCAGGACGCCGCCGGCCCAAAGCGCGCTCTCGAATTGCAGGAGCTTGCGCAACCGCTGCCCCTCCGAGCGATTTTCGGCCCGACGCCGCGCGATGGCCTCCAGAATGGCCTGTGCGCCAGGCCGCGGATCGGCCCTCAACGCGGCTTCCGTCTCGGCGTCGAGCGGGCGGGCCTCGACGACGAAGCGGCGGCGGATTTCTGCGAGCATGAGGCGAGCCATCGGCGGCAATCTAGCCGGGACTGCGGCGGCGGGAAACAGGGGGAGCTGGAGCTCAACCGCAAAGCTCTAGGCTTGGCGTACATTGGTCCCGCGCCCCCTCCAGGCGCCGGGGCCGGCATTGTAGCCGCGCGCGGCGAGCGCGGCTGACGCGGCCAGCGGCCGCGTCTACAAGAATCGATGCGGCCAGCGGCGTCCGCAGCCGTGACAGGGCGTGAAGCCATTAACCACGCCGCCAAAAAAGCTTCCGCTCCCTCGTTGACAAGACCGGCTCCCCGTACCACTTTCGTTCTTCTTGAGGCAAATGTCCATGTCCGGTTCAGAAGCCGCTTCAAACGAGGCGCTCAATGTGTCCTTCATCGCCATGTCGGGCAAGAACCTTCGGGCGGTCGATCGCGTCGTCAAGGTCGTGCGCGTTCGACTGCTGCCACAGCCCGCCGGAACGAGGCCGCCCTCTAACCGGGTCGGCGGGAAACTCTCCGCTTCTGGTGTAAGTCCTTGAAAAGGCGAGAATCGCGAACGGATGTGGCTTCCCCTGGGGTTCCTTTTGCTTCCCCCGGCGTTCCTTTGGCTTCCCCGGGCGCGAGCTTTCCTTCCCCGTGGGGCCGGCGGCCTTCCCGCTGCGTTCCAGGACGTTCCGCCGGCTCGCGGACGGCGCCAAAGCCCGCGGGCGCTCCGCCCGGCGAACACCCTTTGCCCCTCTCATGCGCTCTTAAGAAACGGGAGGGCGAGCAATTGCGCGGCAAATCGCGTCGCAAAGCATTGAAAAGACGCGTTTTGCGCCGAAAATGATGCTCCGTCTCAATTCCCCTCGCCCCAAGGAGCGGGCGAGGGGCTGGCGCCTCGCCTATTCCTTCGCCTGGATCGTCGACAGGAAGGCGAAGATCTCGGTGAACTGCTCGTCGCTGAACACGCCCTTCCAGGTCGGCATGCCCTTGGCCGGGCGGCCCTCGTGCACGGTCTTCCAGAACATGTTGTGGGCGCCGTCGCCATAGCGCAGCGTCAGGCGGCGCAGGTCGATCTTCTTCACGCTCTGGTCGCCATCAGGCCCATGGCAATGGGCGCAGGTGCCGTTGAACACCTCCTTGCCCGCGGCGACCAGCGCGGGCGTTGCGGGCGGGGCGAGCGGGGCGACGTCGAATTCGCCCGTCCCGTCGCCGGCCGGCTTGCCGGGATCGCGCGCGCCGGTCTCGAGCGCCGCCGTCTGGGTCGGCGCGGCGGCCGGAGCGGGCGCCGCCGGCGCAGGGGCGGTCGTCGCCTGGGCGGTCTCCGCCTGGGCGGGAGGCGAAGCCGGGACCGGCGCCGGGGCGGCCTCCGCCTGCGCGACGACGAGCCCGGCCTTCTGGATCAAGGCGGGCCTGTCGGCGGCGCCGGTCGCCGCGGGCGCGTCGGGGCCGAGCCCGTACTTCGCCAGCAGCGCGGGGAAGAGCTTCGACACCTCGGGCAGCGCCGCGTCGATCGAATCGCGCAGCTCCTTCGACGCCTTGGCGTAGCCGATCGCCGCCGGATAGGTCAGCCGCGGCCCGTCGACTGGGACGATCGCGAAGTGGCCGTCATAGGCGGTCTTGTTGAGATAGCCCGCCGACGGCGCCCAGAGGAAGGCGGCGTCGGCGCGCCCCTCCGCCAGCGCCTTCATGCCCTCGTCGGGGGAGAGCACGGTCACGGCCGTCATGTCGTCGCGCGGCCCGACGATGTTCTGCGGCTCGGTCTCGAACTGCACCGCGACGCGCTTGCCCTTGAGATCGTCGACGCTCGCGACGGAAGCGCCCTTCGGCGCGACGATGCGCGTAGCCGAGGCTGAACAGCGGCTTCGAGAAGATGACCTTCGGCCCCATGAAACCGTCGCTGTCGGGCAGGCCGATGGTCGCGTCGCATTGCTTGGCGAGCATGGTCACGCGCACTGCGCGCCCGCCGAAATAGGTGCGGTACCACACGTGCGTCACCGGTCGGCCGAGCGCCTTGCCGAGGGCGTCGCCGATCTCGAGATAGAGCCCGGGCTTCGCCGGGTCGTCGCTCGAGAACGGCAGGTTGGTCGGGTCCGCGCAGAGGCGGAGCGCGTTCGGGGGCGCGTCCTGCGCGAGCGCGGGAGGAACGCCCGCGCAGGCCGCCAGCGCCAGGGCGGAGACAGTGAACGCCTTCTGCAACAAATTGAAACGCATCGCCGTCTCCTTCCCTATCGCTTTTGCTTCAGTCGACCGTGAACACGAACAGCGCGCCGCCCTCGGGCGAGGCGGCCGTCATCTTCTTGCCGACGTCGCCGAGGAACGCCGGGATCGAGGCGGTGCGTCCGACCACCACCGCGACATATTGCTTGCCGTTCACCGCATAGGAGATCGGGCCGGCGCCGATGCCCGAGCCGAGATTCTTCTTCCACAGCTCCTGGCCGGTCGTGGCGTTCAGGGCGCGGAAGTCGCCGTGCAGGTCGCCCCAGAACACCAGGTCGCCGCCGGTCGTCAGCGTGCCGCCGTTGAACGGCAGGTCCGACTTCAGGCCCCAGACCTTCTCATGCTTGACCGGATCCCAGGCGATCAGCTCGCCGTTGTATCCGTCGCCCTCGTGGGTCGGGAACTCGGCGCCGAGATAGAAGACGCCGCGCTTGTAGCTGACGTCGCCGACCGACCAGTCCATGCAGATGTTGTTGCTGGGGATGTAAACGAGGCCGGTCTCCGGGTTGTAGGACATCGGCTGCCAGTTCTTGCCGCCGACGAGGTTCGGGCAGATGCCCTTGGCCGGATGGTTCGGGCCGGGCCGCTTGTCGGCGACTTCGACCGGGCGCATCGTTGGGATGTCCCATTTTTCCGCCCAGTTGGTCGGCACGAATTTCTCGGCCGACAGCACCTTGCCCGTCTCGCGGTTGGTGACGAAGAAGAAGCCGTTGCGGTCGGCCTTCATCATCGCCGGCACGGTCTCGCCGCCCATCTTGAGGTCGGCGAGCACGAGCTCGTTGACCCCGTCATAGTCCCACGCATCGGCCGGCGTGGCCTGCACCCACCACTTGATCTTGCCGGTGTCGGCGTCGAGCGCGAGGGTCGAGGCGGTGTAGAGGTTGGTCAGCTTGCCGAGGTTGCCGTCGCCGGTCGAGCGCACGCCGGTGTTCCACGGACCGGGGTTCGAGGTGCCCCAAAAGACGGTGTTGGTCTTGGGATCGTAAGAGCCGACCAGCCAGGCGGCGCCGCCGCCGTGTGCGGCCGTGTCGCCCTTCCAGGTGTCGCCGTTCGGTTCGTCCTTCAGCGGCACGGTGTAGGTCTTCCACACCTGCTTGCCGGTGTTGATGTCATAGGCCTGCAGCGAGCCGCGGGCTCCGTATTCGCCGCCTCCGAAGCCGGTGATGACCTTGTCCTTGACGACCAGCGGCGGCGAGGTGATGACCGAGCCCTGCGTGTAGTCGACGACGTCGGCCTTCCACAATTCCTTGCCCGTCTTGGCGTCGAGCGCCACCAGCTTGCCGTCGAGACGGCCGACGAACAGCTTGCCGTCGGCATAGGTCACGCCGCGGCTGTTGACGTCGCAGCAGGCGAACTGCAGCGTGTCGTCCGGCATGTCGGGCTCGTAGGTCCACTTGCGGGCCCCGGTCGCGGCGTCGAGCGCGTAGACGTATTTCGGACCCCACGAGGTCGAGACATACATCGTGTCGCCGATGACCAGCGGCGTGGATTCGTTGGAGCGCAGCGAACCGAGCTGGAACGAATAGGCCAGCGTCAGATGCGACACGTTGCCGGTGTTGATCGACTTCAGCGGGCTGAATCGGGTGTTGGCGTAGTCCTTGCCGTAGACCGCCCATTCGTTCGGGTCCTGGCCGCCCTTGATGACGGAGTCGTTCGCTCCGGCGGTTCCAAGGCTCGCGGCGATGCAACAGATGACCCCAGCTCCGCCAAGAAGCGCGTTCTTGATTTTCGCCATTCGTTTCCTCCCAATGCAACAATGTCGCCCCGCATTCGAGCTGCGAGAGCATAAGAGCTCCCGCCGGTTCCACGCCGGAAGCCAACAGAGAATAGGCCGCGACCGCGAAAGGCGCCATATGGCGGCGCGCCTACTTTGGCGCCGATGCTTTGGCGCCGGTCGGGAGGTCCGGCGATCGCCCTGACCGCAGACTTGCCCTTCTCGGCCGAGGCTGCGATGGAAGCGCGAATGACGGGCCCGGCCGCGCCTCTGCCGATCGACGATGTGCTCGGCGCGCTTCGCGCCGCGCTCGCGAGCCATACGCGCGCCGTGCTCGTCGCGCCTCCCGGCGCCGGCAAGACGACCCGCGCGCCGCTTGCGCTGCTGGACGAGCCTTGGGCTTGCGGCAAGCGTCTGCTGCTGCTCGAGCCGCGGCGCCTCGCCGCCCGGGCCGCCGCGGCGCGCATGGCCGCGACGCTCGGCGAGACGGTCGGCGAGACGATCGGCCTCCGCGTCCGCCTGCAGTGTCTGGTCTCGGCGCACACGCGGATCGAGGTCGTCACCGAGGGCGTGTTCACCCGCATGATCCTCGACGATCCTGCGCTCGCGGGCGTCGGAGCGGTGCTGTTCGACGAATTTCACGAGCGCTCGCTCGACGCCGATCTCGGGCTCGCGCTGGCGCTCGACGCGCAAGCGGCCCTGCGCGAGGACCTGCGGCTTCTCGTCATGTCGGCGACGCTCGACGGCGCGCGGGTGCGCGCGCTTCTCGGCGACGCGCCGCTGATCGAGAGCGCCGGCCGCGCCTGGCCGGTCGCAACCCGCTATGTCGGCCGCAACGCGGGATCGCGCATCGAGGACGAGGTCGCGCGCGTGACGCTGGAGGCGCTCGCCAGCGAAACGGGATCGCTGCTCGTCTTCCTGCCGGGGCAGGGCGAGATCCGCCGTGTGGCGGAGATCCTCGAGGCGCGGATCAGTCGGCCGGACGTCGACGTCGCGCCGCTCTATGGCGCGATGGATGCGCGGGCGCAGGATCTCGCCGTCGCGCCCGCGCCGCCGGGGCGACGCAAGATCGTGCTCGCCACCTCGATCGCCGAGACCTCGCTGACGATCGAGGGCGTGCGGGTCGTCGTCGACAGCGGGCTCATGCGGGTTCCGAGATACGAGCCCGACATCGGCCTGACCCGGCTCGAGACGGTGCGCGTTTCCCGCGCCAACGCCGACCAGCGGCGCGGCCGAGCGGGGCGCGTCGAGCCCGGGATCTGCTTCCGCCTCTGGGAGGAGGCGGCGAACGGCGGCCTTCGGCCCTACGCCGAGCCCGAAATCCTGTCGGCCGACCTTTCCGGCCTCGTGCTCGACTGCGCCGCCTGGGGCGAGGCCGATCCGGCGCGTCTCGCCTTCCTCGACCCGCCGCCGCGCGGCGCGATGGCCGAAGCCCGATCGCTTTTGACGTCGATCGGCGCGATCGACGCGGACGGCCGCATCACCGACGAAGGAAGCGCGATCTCCCGCCTCGCGCTGCCGCCGCGGCTGGCGCGCATGGCGATCGACGCGGCGCGCGCGGGCGAGGCGCGAACGGCCTGCGAGGTCGCCGTCGTCCTGACCGAGCGCGGGCTCGGCGGCGAAGGCGTCGATCTCGCGAGCAGGCTCGAAGCATTCCGCCGCGACCGCTCGCCGCGGGCGGAGGACGCGCGGCGGCTGGCGCGCGGGCTGGCGCAGAGGGCGGAAACCCTCACGTTCCCTTCCCCCCTTGCGGGGGAAGGTGGCCCGAAGGGCCGGATGAGGGGTGGGCGCGAAGCGCCTCCTCTTGCGGCAGTGCGACCCCTCACCCCCGGCCCCTCTCCCGCAAGGGGAGAGGGGAGAACCGGCGTCCTCCTCGCCTCCGCCTATCCCGAGCGCATCGCGATGGCGCAAAGGGCGTCGAAAGACGCCCGTCTAACGACGGGCTATGGCAGGCGAGGCGCGTTTCTGATGGCGAACGGGCGGGCGGCGTCGCTCGAGCCGCACGAGGCGCTCTCCGGCGAGCCGTTCCTCGCGGTCGGCGAGGTCGCCGGCCGCGCCGCCGCGACGCGCATTCTCATCGCCGCGCCGCTGACACTGGAAGACATCGAGGCGGTCGCCGGCGGCGCGATCGAGACGGCGGAGGAACTCGTGTTCGACCGCGCCTCCGCTTCGCTGAGAGCTCGCCGCCGCAGAAGGCTCGGCGCGCTCGTCCTTGCCGAACAGACGCTCGCGGTCCCGCCCGATGAGACAAGCGCGCTCGCCCTGGCGCGCGGCGCGCTGTCGCTCGGGGTGGCGCGCCTGCCCTGGAGCAAGCCGCTCAGGCAATGGCGCGACAGAGTCGCGTTCCTGCGCCGAGCCGAAGGCGAGCCCTGGCCCGACCTGTCGGACGAGCGCTTGGCGCGCGACCCGAACTGGCTCGCGCCCTCTCTCCTCGGCAAGACGCGCCTCGACGAGATCGGCGAGGACGAATTTTCCGCGGCGCTCCGCGCGCTGCTTCCGTGGGAGCTTGCCCGCCGCCTCGACGCCGAGGCCCCAACCCACTTCCTCGCCCCGACGGGAACAGCCGCGCCGATCGACTACGAGGCCGAGGGCGGGCCTGCGATCGCGCTCAGGGTGCAGGAGCTGTTCGGCCTCGGCGAGCACCCCTCCGTCGCGGGCGGCCGCATTCCGCTGACCCTGCATCTCCTGTCGCCGGCTCAAAGGCCGATCCAGATCACCCGCGACCTGCCGAGTTTCTGGCTCGGCTCCTGGGCCGCCGTCCGCTCAGAACTCCGCGGCCGCTATCCGCGCCACTTCTGGCCTGAGGATCCCGCGAGCGCCGCTCCGACAGCGCGGGCGAAGCCGAGGGGGAGGTGAGGTCGTCCCGGAGGGCGAAGCGAGTCACGCCGACTTGAATGACAGTTTCAGGCCCAACGATTTGGCGACGCCGAGAAGAGTCGTCAGGCGCGGATCGCCCGTCTTGCTCAAAGAGCGATAGAGCGCCTGCCGCGTCAGGCCGGCCTCTTCAGCGACCCTTGCCATTCCGCGGGCCCTCGCGATGGTTCCGAGCGCATTTGCGATATATCTGGCGTCGCCGGTCTCGACGGCGTCCGCGAGCAGTTCGATCTGAGCTTCTTTCGTGTCGAGAAAGTCAGCTGGATCGAAGGGTGTTGTCTTGATCTTCATCGTCTTTCTCAACTCGGGCTCCATTGCCCTCTGCCGGAAATCGAACTGCGTCACCGTGAAGTCGAAGGTCGCTTCCCAAAGCTCTGCAGCCAGCGATTTCGCGCGGATGATGTCGCGATCCTGTGTGCGCTTGTCGCCGCCGCAGATCAGAATGATGAGTTCACTTCCGCGTCGGACGAAATAGAGCCGGTATCCCGGCCCGTAGTCGATGCGCAGTTCGCTCACCCCTTCGCCAACTGGTCTGACGTCGCCAAGCAAACCCGATTGCAAGCGAACAATTCTCTGCACAATCCGCCGCTTGGCGTGGGCGTCGCGAAGCCCGGCAAACCATTCCCTGAATAGATCGGTTTGCCGGATTTCGGCCATGAGTCACTTATAGACTACAATCGACAGCTTGTCAATTATAGATGACAGGGCGTCGCCCTAATTCTTGATCAAGGCTTATCCGCACCCGAAAGGACGCCCGTCTCGCCTCATCCGCCCTCGTCAGCGGCTTGGGCGTATTTCCGCCAGTCGTGCGCCTCCTTGAAGCCGAGCGCTTCGCGCGCCTTGCGGTTCGACAGCGGCGCTTCGAATTCGCCCATTTCGCGGGTGATCGGCGTGTTCGGGCAGAGTTTTGCCAATGCCTCGCGGGTCGGCATGTCGAGCGTGATCGTGTCGTTCGTGGCGTTGAACACCTGGAAGCCGAGGCCGTCCTTCTCGAGACACAGCCGCACGATCTCGCCGAGGTCGCGGGCGTCGATATAGCTCCAGGCGTTGCGCTTGCGCATCGGCGGGTTGGCGGCGAAGCGCCTGAACTGGCCGTATTCGTGCGGCTCGATCACGTTGCCGATGCGCAAGGCATAGATGTCGGCGCCGTAGCGCATGGCGAAGGCGCGCGCGGTCTTCTCGTTGCAGACCTTGGAGAGGCCGTACGAGTCCATCGGATCGACATCGTAATCCTCCTCGAGCGGGAAGGAATGGAAGTCCTTGTCGCCCTCGGCGAAGCAGACGCCGTAGGTCGTCTCGCTCGAGGCGATCACGATCTTCCTGACCCCGAGCTTCGTCGCCGCCTCGATGACGTTGTAGGTGCTGATCACGTTCTTGAAGAACGTCGTGTTGTCCGGCTCGATCAGGACGCGCGGCACCGCGGCGAAATGAACGACCGCGTCCGGCGGGCGCGGCGGCGCGCCGGTCTCGAAGCCGGCGAAGGTCGGGTGCGTGGTCAGCGCGTTGAACGCCTGTCCGCTGTCGGTGAGGTCCGCGATCAGGGTCGGGGCGAAATGCCCCTCGAGCGGCTTCAGGTCGACGTTGAGCACGGAATAGCCGAGCGCGACGAGATGCGCGACGGCGTGGCGACCGGCCTTGCCTGAGCCGCCGGTGAAGACGATGCGCTTGCCGGACATGGAGACCTCGAAGGTGGTGGTCTGCCGACCATAGGTCGGCCGCAACGAAGGGGGAAGCTGCGTTTAAGAGGGGAATTCGTGGAAAGCCTCGGTACGTCCAGTCAAGCCCGCTGAGCGGCGGCGCGGCAATCACTCTTCCGGCAGCCACGTCTTACGCAGGTCGCACCCACGGGAAGTCTGGAAACAGACCGAAAGCGATCGGCGAACCGCGTCGTCAGCTCGCGGTTTGGGACCGCTGGCGTGGCTGGACAATACGATCTAAGCTCGAGAGCTTGCGTGAACGGCGCAGTGATAAGGGGCTTGATCATGTCCGACATCATCCTCTGGGGCTTTGACGCGTCCACCTATGTCCGTACGGTCAAGATGGTCCTCGCAGAAAAGGGCGTGACTCAGTTCAAACAAGTGCAAGTCAACGTGCTCAAGGGCGAGCCGAAAACGCGCGAGCATCTGGAGCGTCATCCTTTTGGCAAAGTTCCGGTCCTCGACCATGACGGGATGCGCATTCTGGAAACCTCTGCAATCACGCGCTACCTCAACGATGTTCTCCCCGGCAAGTCGCTGATACCGACGAGTCCCAAGGATCGCGCGCGGATGGATATGATCATCAGCATGGTCGACTCTTACGGCTACGGCGCGTTGATTGGCGGCGTCGTCGCCTATCATCTTTTTCCAGATTTCGTCGGCGGAAAGAACGACGCGATGCGAAAGGGCGGCCTCGAGAACGGCCGCAAGATGATCGATTTCGCCATGAAAACGAAGGGCTCCTCCCCCTTCATCGCAGGTGAGTTAAGCCTTGCTGACCTGTATCTCGCGCCGATCGCCTTTTATGTCTCGCTGACGCCGGACAAGGAGGTTCTTTTCGATATCGATGGCTTTGCCGACTGGTGGACAAAGACGCAAGCCTTGCAAAGCTACAAAGATACACAGCTAAAGCTTGGCTAACGAAACGGTCCCTTCGAAAAGGCGCTCCCTGGCGGTCGGCCAGCGTCCAGGTGTCGGCGCTGAGGGTGTGGTGGGTCCAGACAATCTTGCCGGTCGTCAGGCTGAGGGCGACGACGCGGTCGATGTGGGCGCCGGGCGGCAGCGACGTGCAGTTCGTCTGCCCGGGATTGACGCGGTAGCCGTTCGGGACGGAGTAGCTGTTGCCGGTGTCCGGGTACAGCATGCCGGTCTTGTGGTCGACCACCGGCTGGCTCACCCAAACGGCGCCGCCGTTGAATCTCGTTTCAACCGGCATGCGCTTTGAGGAAGCCGAGCGTCTTCTCGTTGAACTCGGCGACGCTCTCGTAAATCGGCGCGTGCGCGCAGGTTTCGAACACGACGACTTCACTGCCCTTGATGTCGGTCTTCAGCGGCTCGGCGAAGCGGGTCGAGGTGACGAGGTCATGCCGGCCGAAGGTGATCTGGTCGGCGCAGAAATCCGGCCGAACTGGCTCAGCGCGTCGTGGGCGATGACGGCGTCCGACTGGCGGATGAAGGCGTCGAGCGGCTGTTTCGGCCGGCTGCGCACGAAGGCGGCGAGCTGGTCGATATAGTCCGGCTTCGCCGCATAGAGCTCTGGAGTGAAGCACCAGGGGAAGATCCCCAAAATGATCATTTCCGTCACGCTTCCCAGGCCCTTGGCGATCGTCTGCCACCCTTCCACTGCGGTCTTCAGGAACGGGTCGGTCTTGGGCCAGCAGCTGTGCAGCGACAGGGACTTGACGCGCTGGGGATGCTTGCTCGGAACTCCCAAGCTGTGAAGTTCGGCGACCCCCTCGCCCGCGAAGCGGGAGAGGACGGCGCGGCGAAGCCGCGCCAGGTGAGGGGGACGGGCAACCGACGAACCTTGCGGCCGCCATCAACGCCCGCCGTTCGGCGTTCTCAACCCTCACCTGGCGCTTCGCGCCTGTCCTCTCCCGCTTCGCGGGCGAGGGGATACGCGACAGCTTGGGAGTTACGCTTGCTCGCGAGCCAGAGCCCGGTCGCCGCGCCGAGCGACAGGCCGCTGACATGCGCCCGCTCGACGCCGATCCGCGGCCATGAAGGCGGCGACGTCGTCGGCGAACAGCTCGGTCGAATAGGCGCCCTCCGGCTTGTCGCTCTCGCCCGCGCCGCGCGGGTCGATCGAAATGCAGGTGAAATGTTTTGCGTAATCGGCGACCTGGAAGGCGTAGCAGGCGTTGTCGGCGGCGAGATAGGGAATGAGGACCAGCGGCTCGCCAGACCCCTGCTGTTCGTAGTTGATCGTGATGTCGTTGACTTTCACCTTGGGCATCTTGAACCTCCCCGCGTGATGTTGATCGTGGCGCGCCGCAGGCGCTGGTTGGCTTCCAAGTTTCGCGGCCTGCCCCTTCCACCACGCTGCGCGTGGTCCCCCTCCCCCGTTCCGCTAACGCTTCACGGGGGAGGATATGGCCGGCGCCAGCGCAATATCCTCCCCCGCTTGCGGGTGCTGCGGGGAGGGGGACCGCCCATAGCCCGTCGAAAGACGGGCGTCCTAACGGACGCCCTATGGGGCGGTGGAGGGGCCGGCAGCCGCGGCTGCTTGAGAGTTACAATTGCGTTTCTTCTCTTTGTGACCCGCAACGCTAAGGCTGATGGATGACCTGGTCAACGCGGAGCAGCGAGCCGAAGAAGGCGCCGAGTTGACTGAACGCGGCCTCGCCCAGCGGATGGGCGGCGACGATCGATGTTCGCCGGCGCCGGCTTCGGCCGCAATGCGGGCGCGCTCGCGATCGGCGCCAACGGCGATGCGGCGCGGCTCGCCGGCGGCATAAGCGACGGGAGGTCGAGCTTCGGTAGAGTCTCAGATTGAATTTCCGTTTCGGGCGGAGAGCGGCCCTCGGCCGAACGGCGGGAACCGGCGGGATAGCGGATGAAGTGGCTGCGACGCCAGGACGCCCGATCAGCCGGCAAGTTGTTCGGGAAGCGTTAGGGTGTGCTACTGGAGGTCGATCCAGCCGGACATCACCGGCTTGCAGCCGCCGCCGATGAATGTCCCGGTGACTGCGCCGTCAACCTTCTCCGCGACAGCCCTCAGCAGGCTCGGTCGTCCCAGATCGATGCCCTGTCCAATGGCGGCTTTCAATCGCAGGGAGGATTCGGGCCGCAAATGGGCAAGGAGGCCGATAAGGGCAACATTTGCGCTTCCGGTCGCAGGGTCCTCGAAGACCCCGTGCAATGGCGCGAACATTCGCGATTGAAAGTCGGCGCCCTGTTCTGCCTCCTCGACATACAGATGAATTCCGGTCACCTCGTCTCGCGGCAAATGCGACAGGAAGACATCCATGCGCTGTTGCGCTCGCCGCAACGCGGCTCGATCACGCACTTCGGCTATAACGAATGGCGCGCCGCAGCTGGCAAGGCAGGGCGGATGCCGGCGCACCTCGATATCCGACGGCTCGAGCGAGCACGCTTGCGCGACCATTGCGACATCGAAATCGCGAATGATCCGGAATTGCTGGGGCGCGGCCAAAGACGCTCCCGCGACGAGACCATCGACAGTGTCGATCGTCATTCGGACGAGTCCGGCTTTCTCCTCGAAGATCATGTTCCCGCGATCGAAAGGGACGCCGCAAACCCTGTCCTGATGCGCCAGGACGAACGCCGTGCCGACGTTGGGATGACCCGCAAACGGCATCTCGGCGCGAGGCGTAAAAATCCGGACACGAGCAGTGTTTGAAGAATCGGCCGGAGGCAACACGAAAGTCGTCTCGGCGAGATTGAACTCGTTGGCGATGGCCTGCATCTGAGCGTCGGAAAGACCGCGCGCATCGGGAATGACCGCCACAGGGTTACCGCCGAACTGCCTATCGGTGAAGACATCGACCGTTTGAAATGACGCCTTCATAAGCGAATGCTTCCTTGGACAAATTGCCGATGCTGCAGTCAGCTTGTGCGCCACTCGTCTAAGCCGATTGCGTGGCGGCGAGCAATTCCTTTTGCCCTGTGATACGGCGCCCCGCTTCCAAGCGACCCTACGCGGCGTAGGCGACTACGCTGGATGGAACCTGAACGGCCGGATTCCGGCGTTCTTCGGGCGTGCTGGGCCGATCCTGAAGGGCAGCAGCGGGTCGAGAGGCAGAAACCTAGCTGAGACGCTACCCGAACTTCTTTCGCGCGCCGGTAGCGCTTCAGGCGGCTATCCCTTCGGCCTGCGGGCCGATGCGGGCAGCGGGCGCGCGCCGAAGTCGATTGCGGAACGTCGGATGATTTTGCCGCTCTCATCGACGATCAACGAAAACCGGCAGTGCTCGGAGAAGAAGGACAATCGAAAACGTCCGCTGTCTTGGCCCACGCCCTTTTCGCAGAGGCTGGTAATCCTCCCTTCCCGCATGCGTTCCATGAGAAGCGCGGGCGAAATCGAAAAACCCTCGGCCACGATCGCGGCGTCGACGTTTATGCCGCCGTCTTCGAACCTCACGGGTACGATGACGATCATGACGACCGGTCCGATAACGGATGGTTCAGAGCGATCGAGAACCGCAACATTCGGCTATGCTCCCGGATAGGCGCATTCCGCCAGCGACGTCGCATCGAGTTCCTTGAGGAAGGCTTCGTGCGCCGCCGCCAGCCTCGACCTGAGGCGACATTGCGGAGTGAGGGTGCAACGTCCCCCGTCGGTTCGAAAACATTCCACGACGGCGTGACGCCGTTCCAGAAACCGGACGACCTCGCCGAGGGAGATGGACTGCGGGGGCTTCAGCAGACGAAATCCGCCGCCCGCGCCGCGCTGCGTCCTCACATAGCCGGCCCTGGAAAGATCCCGCACCACCTTGGTCAGATGATTGCGCGAGATTTGCAGCTCCGCAGCGAACTCGTCGGTGGTGAACAATCGGTCCTGCGCTCCGGAGAGGCGCATCAGCGTACGCAGTCCATAGTCAGTGAAAGCCGTAAGGCGCATCGTTCCTTCCGCTGGAGCGCTTTCCGATCATGCTGGATCGTCATTGCGAGGACAGTCCCCCCGGGTCCGAGCAATCCAGCCGCTGCGCAGCGGCTCTGGATTGCTTCGCTTCGTTCGCAATGACGGCCGGGCCTCGGATTGATCGTAAAGCCGCTCCAATCCTCATTTGCATTGCTGCTTATAGCAGCGTAAATAAGCATTCCAAATACTATTTAGGGACGACGAATGTCGGGAACTGGGACAGCGGCTGAAAGGCGAGAACGGATCACCGGCGAAATCATTTCGCAAACCGAAATCGACGAGGCGACGATTGAGCGCCTCGTGCGACTGTTTTACGCGGAGGTGCGCCGGGATCCGGTTCTCGGTCCCATATTTGACGCTCGGATAACGGATTGGGATCCGCATCTTCAGCAGATGTGCGCGTTCTGGTCATCGGTCATGCTGATGTCAGGACGGTCTCACGGGAACCCGATGGTCAAACACCTGCCGCTTCCCATTGACGCGGCGCACTTCGATCGCTGGCTGGCGCTTTTCGAGGAAACCTCCCGCAAGGTCTGCACGCCCGCGGCCTCGGCGCATTTCAATGAGCGCGCCCGGCGCATAGCGGAAAGTCTCGAACTGGGCGTCTCCGGCCGCCACGGCGTTCTGCTCCGCAAGGGCGAACGTTTCCGCAATGCCGCGCTTGAGCGCCCATTGCAACGCCGACAGGCCTAAGACGGTTCGAACGGCCCGTGACCGACCGGGACGCCACTCTCGGCCTCGTCCTGAACGGCGGCCTCGCGCGGCGTCTCGGCGGCGTCGACAAGGGGCTCGTGCTTCTCGCCAGTCGGCCGATGATAGCCCGCGCGATCGAGCGGCTTCGGCCGCAATGCGCAGGGCTGGCGATCAGCGCCAACGGCGATCCGTCGCGGTTCGCCGGCTTCGGCCTGCCGGTCCTGGCCGACGACCCGCAAAACTTCGCCGGGCCACTCGCCGGCGTGCTGGCGGCGCTCGAGCATTGCGCGCGCGCCGCGCCCGCCCTGACCCATGTCGCGACCCTGCCGGCCGACGCGCCCTTCGCTCCGCTGGACTTCGTCGCAAGACTGCACGAGGCGAGGCGCGCGTCGGGGGCGACGATCGCCGTCGCCGCCTCGGGCGGACGTCAGCATCACGTCGCGGCGCTCTGGCCCGTCGTGCTCGCCGCCGACCTGCGCCGCGCGCTGGTTGAGGAGGGCTTACGCAAGGTCGAGGATTTCGCGGCGCGTTTTCCGCTCGCCCTGGCCGAATGGTCTTGCCAGCCGGTCGACCCGTTCTTCAATGTGAATACGGCCGACGACCTCGCGCGCGCCGATGCGCTCCTCGCCGCGATGGGCGGCGCGCTGTAGCCCGTGCCGAAAATTACCCCCTGTTTGTTCTTGACATGTTTCATAACATCATGGCATAAAGGGGGTGGATCGGACCGCACCGGCGTCGGGATGGAAAGCGAGGTTGGCATGGAGGCGCCTTCGGATCTCACCGCAACCTGCAGCTCGACCGCCTGGGACACGCCCGCTTGGCCGCCGGCGGAGCGCATCGGCGGACAGGCCGCGGACCAAGCGGAGGCGTCAGCGCGAAGCGGTGGAGAAAACAATTTGGATTCCGGCGTAACCCATTGAGAACAGCCGATTCCTGGAAGACTTTTGCTTGGATTCGGCTATCCCTGGCTTTGCTCCGGTGCTCCTGAGCTTTGACGGAACGTCCCGCGGCTTGGACCAATCCTCAGGGGTCGCCAGTGCCCGAGCCGTGAGGAACGCCGCGGCCAGTTCCGTCCAATCCCGGCCAAGCGATGGACTTCGGGGGACGGAAGCGGGTTCGGACAGTTTCTGGACAATTGGCGCCGATTTTCGGGTTATCGCGTAACTGAAGTGTATCAGGGGTTAACGTCCGCCGGTCAGGGGCGGCAGCCGGCTAAGACGACGCGTCCCTCGCGACTGCCCGCCACCAGGCCTCGATCGCCTCCCGCTTCGCCGGCAGCTGGACGTCGAGCCCGGCGGCGAAGGCGTTCCAGGCGTCGCGATAACGCCCCGGCACGCAGACGATCGTCGCGACCCCATCGCTGAAGGCGCGGCCGATCTCGTTCAGCATGCCCGCGCCCTCAAATTCGAGGCGGCCGAAGCGGTTGACCACGAGGAGATCCGGGTTCGTGGCGAGGGCGCGGCCGAGCAGGCGCGCGCCCTCCGCGATCGCGGCCGGATCGACCGAGCAGCCGGTGGATCCGGCGCCCAGGTTTTGCATGATCGGCAAGTTCTCGCCGCTCGCGAGATCGCGCACCCTGACGTCGCGTAGATCGGAAAGGCCGTCATCGGCCCGCTCCTGCACGAGGCCGGCGACCCGCGCGCCGCGGCTGATCGCCCCGTCGATGAAGGCGACCAGAACTTCATCGGGCGCGTCGTTGCGCTCGAACACGATTGCGGCGAGCCGGCTCACGGGCTCGGCGCCCGGGTTTCGCGTCCGCGGATCGGTCGCCTCGACGCTCATCGGCTTCGCTGTCGTCCTCCGACGCATTAGATACAGGAGGACACAAGCGAGCGAAAGGAGCGGGCAATGCGGGCGATCGGGATCGCCGGGTGGAGCGGCGCGGGCAAGACGACCCTGATCACACGCCTGATCCCGGAGCTCAACCGGCGGGGCCTCGGCGTGTCGACCATCAAGCACGCCCATCACGCGTTCGACGTCGATCGCCCGGGCAAGGATTCCTACGAGCATCGGGCCGCGGGCGCGAGCGAGGTGCTGGTCGCCTCTTCTATGCGGGTTGCGCTGATGCGGGAGCTGCGGGCAGCGCCGGAGCCGTCGCTCGGGCAGCTTCTGCGCATGCTCGCCCCGGTCGATCTCGTCCTGATCGAGGGTTTCAAGCGCGATCCGATCGCCAAAATCGAAGTGTTTCGCGAGGCGAATGGCAAGCCGCCTCTTTTTCCCCAGGATCCGCATATCGTCGCGCTGGCGAGCGACGGCGCCCCGCCGGCCCACCTGCCTCATGCGTCGCTCGACGACGTGTCCGCGGTCGCGGAACTCGTTCTCGCGCATGCGGAGCCCGTCGAGACCCTGCTCGACAGGCTGGCGCGCCGGTGATCGCCCGCGCCGAGGGGTTCCGTCGCCCTCGCCGGAGCGGGTGGACGCAGGCCTAAGCGAATGTCCGGCCGCCGCTTCGGCCCGCAGCACGCGGAACGCGAGAGGACTCGGGTCGAACGCCCTTTCGTCAGCACGCGCTCCGAGCGCAGGCTCGATGAAACGGCCGCTGACAGCCGCAGGGATCATCGGCGTTTCTCGCAACTCAGACCCCTCGCCCGCGAAGCGGGAGAGGACAGGCCGCGAAGCGGCCAGGTGAGGGTCCGCGACCCTGAGTCCAGAGGCGGCCGGGCCGCCTCGAACGCCCCTCATCCGGCGCTTTGGGCCTGCCAGAGCGAGAAGGGCCGCTAGTCCGGCAAGCTCCAGTCGGAGCCGAAAACCTTCCGCATGATTTCGCGCTCCATGCTGTCCGTGATGCGACCGCCGGATTGCGCCAGCAGGCGGGCGATCTCCCGGTCGACCTGCCTATGGCGCCGCCGGGCGAGGGCGTCGGCAACACGGCGAGCGAGCCTCTTGAGTTTGCCGCCCAGCCCTTCTTCTCCCGGGAGAGGAGCCTGCCCTGTGGCGAAGACCCGGGGGCTTCGCCACAGGGCGCCAAAGACGCCCGTCTTTCGACGGACAATGGCGCCGGATGAGGGCCCGCTTTCGACTGCCGCCCTACGATCGACTGTCGGCGCCCTGTCATCCCCGCCAGAGCGGAGTTCCATCCGCCGGGCCGGACGGCTCTCGACTCCGCGCCCGCCCTCGCGGAAGCCCGGGTTGGCGGGAGCGCCAAAGCAATCCGGTTTCAAACTCGATGAAGCGGAACCTGGGGCGAAATATTCCTTGCGCGTCACGCAGGCCATCGGATGAGCCTCCGGTTTGATCACGGCTTCGTTTGAGATATGCTCATCCGCCATGCTCGAACGTCCCGGAGACTGGCAAGAAATCCAGCAGCCGACAAAGGATCTTGTCTCAGCTTATGGATGAGGGATGCTCATGCATAACGCGCCTCCCCCGCTGAACGCGCTTCGCGCCTTCGAGGCCGCCGCCCGGCATCTCAGCCTGACCAAAGCGGCGGTGGAGCTGAACGTCACGCCCGGCGCGCTCAGCCACCAGATCCGCGGACTCGAAGATCATTTGGGGCTGAAACTCTTCGACCGCGGCGTGCGGTCGATCGCGCTTACGACCGCCGGGAAGGCGCTCCATCCCGGCTTGCAGGCCGGCTTCCTTCAAATCCGGGACGCGCTGGCGAGCCTCAACCGGCTCAGCGACGCGCGGGTGCTGGTGGTCAGCACGCCGCCCGGCTTCACCTCGAAATGGCTGGCGCCGCGGCTCTACCGCTTTTCGATCGCCTGTCCCGAAATCGACGTGCGCGTTTCCTCGTCGATCAACAACGCCAATTTCACTGCCGACGGCGTCGACGCCGCGATCCGCAACCTTCCCGTCGATGCGGCGCCGGATGAAGCCCTCGAAGTCGAAAAGCTGATCGATCAAACCCTCGTTACGGTCTGCAGCCCCGCCTTCGCCGAAAAGCACGGGCCCTTCACTTCGCCGGACATGCTCAAGGGCGCGCCGCTGATCCATGACGACAGCCTGGCTGGTCGCGCCGAAATGCCGACTTGGGCAGACTGGTTTGCGGCGGCCGGCGTGAGGGGCGCCGACGTCAGCCGCGGCCTTCGATTCAACAGCGCCGATCACGCGCTCGACGCGACGGTCGAAGGCGCGGGCGTGCTGCTCGCTCTCGATGCGCTCGCCTACGACGATCTGCGCACCGGGCGTCTCATCATGCCCTTCGACCTCACCCTGCCGTCCGGCCGCTGCTACGCCTTCGTTTGCCCGAAGCGACGGCGGGACTCCGCGAATGTGCGGGCCTTCGGCGCATGGCTCAGGCAGGAGGCCCTCGACTGGAGCGCACGGTCTTGTTTCTGTTTGAAAGTGGGCTAGGGGCGACGACCGGGCATACAAGGGCTTCCGGCGAAGGTGCTGAGTCCGCCCGAAGCCGATATTCTCGCCGGAACTGCCGAGCAGCCGCACCCGACGGGAACGACATCGCGTCTCGCCGCCGCTCGGTTCCGGCTCGCACAGCGTCGCCACTCGCGCTGGCCGAAACGACGGACGCGCGCGACGCGCTGGGCCTAAGGGCGACCCAAGTCCGAATCACCAAAAGTTGTTTCGCCGCGATCAGGGCAGTTTAGCTTCGGCAGCGCCAACGACGCCACCGGATCAGGAGCCGTTGGCCGACGCCT